>JAPXMY010000013.1:0-35163 GCA_033808805.1 Erysipelotrichaceae bacterium | reverse complement strand
AAAAATGTCTGGTATAATAAGAATATCATCAATAAAATTGAGTGTTGCTCTGTGGATAACTTGCAGAGTTTATTAAGTATCATTGCAGCAAAGATGAAATCAATGATTTATCAAAAATGATTGAAAGTATGAAAAATGTCTGGTATAATAAGAATATCATCAATAAAATTGAGTGTTGCTCTGTGGATAACTTGCAGAGTTTATTAAGTATCATTGCAGCAAAGATGAAATCAATGATTTATCAAAAATGATTGAAAGGTGGTTGTAAATAATGTTACAATGTGTGAGAAGCAGTCTAAATTCTTCGTGAAATAGTGATTTTTGAAGCTAATAAAAAACACACGTGGAATTTAGGTTTCTCTTTGTTTTTATCAACAGCTTTATCTTTATCTGAGAATTTAAAATCAATTGCAGATTCAATTATAGAGATTTACCAATTTAATATCTATTTTGAATCATTTAAAAAGTATTGTGAACTTACTGAGCAAGTAAAAGACAATATTAAATTAAGTGTTCAAGTATATAGGAATGTCAAGTAAGAAAACTAAATAGTCACTGGGTATATTTAAACAATAAGATTATATATATAATAAAATAATAATCATAAAAGGAGAGGAATATGACGAAATTGTTAGAAGGAAAAGTAGCCATTATTACAGGTGGCGGCAAGGCAGTTACAGAAGCTGGAGATATAGGTTCAATAGGTTATGGAATTGCTACAGCTTATGCAAAAGAGGGTGCCAACTTAGTTCTTACTGGAAGAAATATGGAAAAACTTGAAGAGGCCAAGGAAGAGCTTGAAGGCCTTTATGGTATCAAAGTACTACCTATTCAAGGAGATGTTAACGCAGATGGAGACAACGAAACAACAGTTAAAAGAGTTGTGGAAGAAGCGATTTCAACCTTTGGAAAAATTGACGTACTTGTCAATAACGCACAAGGATCTGCATCAGGAGTAACCTTAGGAGATCATACACTAGAACAGTTTAATCTTGCCATTTATTCGGGCTTGGTCGCTACATTTTTGTATATGCGTGAATGTTATCCTTATTTAAAAGAAACTCGTGGTTCAGTAATAAATTTTGCATCAGGAGCAGGCTTATCAGGAAACTTTGGTCAATCTTCCTATGCAGCAGCTAAAGAGGGGATTCGAGGATTATCTCGAGTAGCAGCTACAGAATGGGCTCAAGACGATATAAATGTAAACATTGTATGTCCACTAGCTTTTACAAAAGCATTAGAACAGTGGAAGAATTACCAACCAGAAGCCTACGAAAAAAATGTTAAAAATATTCCAATGGGTCGTTTTGGTCATCCAGAAAATGATATCGGTAGAGTTTGCGTACAATTAGCAACACCAGATTTTAAATATATGTCTGGAGAGACATTGACCCTTCAAGGAGGATCTGGCCAACGTCCATAAAAAGTTTTTTTAAAAATAACTGTATAATAAACTTATAGCAGCTTTCCAATTATATGGGAAGCTGCTATAAAAAATATATTAATTTCAACTTAACTTTATTTGCTTAATTTTACTCCCAATTCGTATGCCTTTTTTAAGTTATATAAACTTATATCTAGCTTGGATTTTCTATAACACATACTTTTTAATTTCTCCATAAGTTGCATCTTTTGAAAAGTCAATTTTTGATAATTCATCTTCACCTATTTCTATATCTAAATGATTCTCTGTGTTTAGTTTGGACAATAAAGCAACCGTCTCCACATGATAAGTCTGTGGAAACATATCTACAGGTTGAATTACTTCAATACTGTAATGGTCTTTAAGTAAGGCTAAATCTCTTGCTAAAGTCGATGGATCACAAGACACATAGATAATCTTTTCACTGTTTAAATCTATTAAAGTTTGAATTGTTTGTTTGGAGCATCCTTTTCTTGGGGGATCGACAATAATACAGTCAAAATGTTTTCCTTCTTTTAATAATTTCTTAGAAACCTTTTCCGCATCTCCACAAATAAAGGTGGCATTTTCAATGTCGTTGATTTTCGCGTTTTCTCTGGCATCAATAACAGCCTGTTCTACAATTTCAATACCGATGACTTCTTTACAATATTTGCTTAAAACTAAACCTATTGTACCCACTCCACAATACATATCTAATACGGTATCTTCTTTAGACAGTTTTGCCAGCGAAACGACCTTGTTATATAGTACTTCGGTTTGAAAATTGTTCACCTGATAGAAAGAATGAGCAGAAATATTAAATGTCAAACCACATAATTCATCTTGAATATATTCGCTGCCATATAACAATTCACTTTCATCTGACAGGATTACATTTGTTTTTTCACCATTGATATTTTGAATGACCGATTTTATAGTTGGTTCAAATCTGACGATTTCTTTTACCACATCTTTTAAATCCACTTCTTTTTGATATGTCACTAAAACCAGCATCAACTCATCAGTTTTATCCATATCTCTCAGCATAATATATCGGATATTTTTATGAAGCTGATTTTTTTCAAATAGTTTTTTTAATCTATTGACTACTCTATTAGCTTTTTCTGACTGTAAATAGCAGTTTCCCAAAGGAATAATGTCATTGGAGTTATAACGATAAAAACCAACGATAATATTACCATTTTTATCGGTAGAAACCGGAAGTATTACCTTGTTTCGATAACCATAGGGATTTTTACTTCCAATAATATCCTTAACTATATTGTCAATTTTAGCAATTTTCCTAATTACATTCTGGACATGATTCTGTTTAAAGGATAATTGCTCTAAATAACAGAGATGTTGAATCTGACATCCTCCGCAAGGTTTAGAAATTAGACAGACCGGTTCCACTCGCTTTTTTGAAGTTTCAATTATCTTTAATAGACGACCATAACAGAAATCTTTTCTGACAGCTGTAATAATAATCTCTCCCACTTCATCTATTGCCATATCCTTGACAAATATACAAAAGGTGTCATATTTAACGACACCTAATCCATTATAAGTATAATCTGTACATTTCCCTTCAATTATCTGATTTTTTACTAGCATAGTATTTTATTATTCTGCTTCAGCATCAAACTCGCCTTCTTGTTCAGGCTGTACTTCCTCTTTTTCTGGATTCTGTTCCTCTTTCAGTCTATCAACCAGTTCTGGATTAATCGGACGTGATAAGACTTGAACTGAATACTCTTCCATACTTCCATTTTTTATAAGATTAATGATAATTATTTCTTCACTGTTAATATCAGTGAAAGCCATAATATCTAAATCATACTGCTTATAGTCACCATCTCTAGTGAAATAAGTGGCAATAGGAATCTTTTCATCAACAATAGTATAAATACTCAAGATAAGTTCCTGTATCTGTTCTTCAGTATAATCATTATTTACATCAACCGTAATTCTTAGTGTTTCAACAATCAGATTAACTTCTGCATCTTCAACACCTTCCAATTGCTTGACAGTTGTAGAAATGTAATTAATATCACTTTCGTTAATTGTATAAACAACAGTATTTTTAATTCTATCACCTAAAATAGGAAGATGACTTACTTTACTTGCTTCAACCAGTAACGAAATAAAGTAGACAACAGGAATAGAGATCACAATCAGGCTAATCCAGAAAAACCAGTTAAATCCTAGTTTCTCTTTCTTTTTCCTTCTTATTTTTCTTGGTTGCCCCGCTGGTTTCTTTTTCATTTTATTTTCTTTTGTCTCTTCCGTATTTGCTTCTACTATTGCTTCTGATTGTTCTAATTCTTGATCATCTTCAACTTTTTCAAATATTTTAGTATCTCCTTCTTCAGCTGCTGATGTTAAGCCCAAAAATAGTTCATCATCATTTATAGTTGGTTGTTCTAATATTTCTTCTTCCATTGAAGATATTGTTTCTAAAACTTCTTCTGGCTGTTCTGAATCTATATCACTTTCAACTTCAAAGATTTTAGTATCTTCTTCAGCTGCTGACGATAAGCCCAAAAATAGTTCATCATCACTTAAAGTTGGTTGCTCTAACGTTTCTTCTTCCATTGAAGATGCTGTTTCTAAAACTTCTTCTGGTTGTTCTAAATCTATATCACTTTCAACTTCAAAGATTTTTGTGTCACCTTCATCTGCTGAAATTGCTTCTTCTGAAGCAGGTTCTTCGTTTTCCAAAAATGATTCTTCTAAAGAGTCTTCACTTTCAACTTCAAAAAACTTTGTATCATCTTTATCTGTTGAAGATACCTCATCTGAAATAACTTCTTCAAAAATTCTTTCTTCATCTTCTATAGCTGGCTGCTCCAGAGTTTTCTCTTCATCATTTATTTCAAACATTACTTTTTTTCTTGCCATAATAATCACCTACTAACATATCTATTTTACTACAAATTCCTATTGTTGCAACAATCCTACCTTAATTAATTCATCCACCAGGTCCTGTTCAGTCAGCAATTGGACATTTAGTTCAACTGCCCTGTTGTACTTACTGCCGGCATCTGTTCCATAAATAAGGTAGTCTGTACTTTTAGAAACTGAGCCAGTTACCTTGGCCTGCAACCTGTTTAAATATTCGGTTGCCTGATTTCTGGTTAAGCTGCTCAGCGTTCCAGTCAGGACAACTGTTTTGTCGGTGAAAATACTGGTATATGTTTCTGATGACATGTAGTTCATATTTACGCCATGTTGTTTTAAATTGTTAATCAGCTCTACATTGTTGTCGTCCTGGAAAAAGGAAATAACACTGTCAGCCATCACTTCACCAACCTCATTTATTGAAGTTAACTCTTCCATGGTAGCTTGCATTAAACAATCCATATTTTTGAAATGTTTAGCCAATGTAAGAGCGGCCTTGGCTCCGATATGTTTGATTCCTAAACCAAAGATTAGTTTATCCAGATTATTTTTCTTGCTGTTTTCAATTGCTTTTACTAAGTTGGCAAAAGACTTTTCTCCCATTTTTTCGATATTGACAATAGTATCCTGATGATTTTTTAAAAGATAGATATCTTCTACATTATTTAACAGACCCTCTTTGTGGAATGTTTCAACCGTTTTTTCTCCTAAACCTTCAATGTTCATGGCATCACGGCTGCCAAAATGAGTGATACTGGTAACTATTACCGCTGGACAATCAATATTCTGACAATAATAATCAGCACCATCTAAATAACGATGCAGTTTTTCCCCACAGACTGGACAGTTTTCAGGAAACTGGAAAGCTTTAAGTCCTTCAGGTCTTTTATCTAAAAGAACCTTAACAACTTCCGGGATAATATCGCCAGCTTTATGAATTACTACCGCATCACCGACTCTGATATCTTTTTGTTTAATAAAATCATCATTGTGCAGTGTCGCATACTCAACTGTAGTCTGAGCTACACTGACTGGTCTAAAACGGGCATTAGGAGTTACCTTGCCAGTTCTTCCCACAGTACAGAAAATATCCAGCACCTCAGTAACCACCTGCTGAGCCGGGAATTTATAAGCAATTGCCCATTTAGGATATTTAGCTGTATAACCCAGATCTACCTGTGTTTTTAAATTATTTACCTTGATTACCATACCATCAATTTCATATGGTAAATCATTTCTCTTTTCTCCAATATCATTGATGAAATTCCATACTTCATTGATATCTTTGCTGACCAGCCTTAAAGGGTTGACTTTAAATCCTTGCTTTTCCAAAAATAACAAGGCATTTTCATGAGTATCTATTCCCATCTCTAAAGCTTCAGGTAAGTGATACCAATAACCCTGCAGACCTCTTTTGGCGGCTATAGCTGAATCCAGTTGTCTGATTGAACCTGCTGCTCCATTTCTTGGATTGGCAAAAAGAGCTTCACCATTTTTCTCTTTTTCCTTATTTATTCTTTCAAAGACATCTTTAGGCATATAGATTTCCCCGCGAACATCTAGGCGACCCTGATATTCTATTTCCATTGGAATTGAACGAACAGTTCTGACGTTGCTTGTGACATCTTCACCAACAGTTCCATCACCTCTGGTAACAGCCTTGATAAATCTGCCATTTTCATAAATCAGCGACATGGCCAGACCATCAACCTTTAATTCCACTACATATTCAACTTCTTTTATTTCATTGACAATACGATTATGGAAAGCTAAAATATCTTCCCTGTTGTAGCTGTTGCCTAAAGAAAGCATACTGACCTGATGGACGACCTTTTCAAAGCCACTGGAAACATAGCCCCCAACTCTATTGGTTGGTGAATTGACATCATAAAACTCTGGATGAGCTTCTTCCAGTTCTTTAAGTTCTTTAAGCAGCATATCAAATTCATAATCCGAAACACTTGGAGCAGCCAGAACATAATATTGATAGTTATATTTATTCAGCAGAGTTCTCAACTCTTTAATACGGTTTTTTGTTTCTGACATCTTCAATCTCCTTTTTTGTACAGTTTTGGGGTATTTATAACTATTGTTTTAACCATATGTGGATATTCAAAGGCAATCTTGGCAAACAAATTATTTTCCACTGAAATAACCTCTCCTTCACCAAAGTACTCATGTATTACGATATCCCCTGGTTTATATTTGGTTTTTATTTTAGATTTTTTAGTGACTGTAAATGACACATCAGGATTAAATATCTTTTCGGTTTCTCTTATAGGATTATAGGAAGCATACCCTGATTTTTGGATATACTGATCATCAATCTCCCTGACAAATCTACTTGTTTCCTTGGACATGGCGGTAGTAAAAGAGTAACCCATATTATCAGTCAGATATAGACGTTTTTTCGCTCTGGTATAGGCAACATAAGCCAGTCTTCTTTCCTCTTCCAGACCTGTTATACCCTCATCCAGAGTTTTAGCCGAAGGGAAAACATATTCTGACATCCCAATAATAAAGACATTGTCAAACTCTAGACCCTTGGCTCCATGAATAGTCATCAAAGAAACAAATCTTCCGCTTCGATCGGCCTGAATATCAGTATACAGGCTGACATTGTTCAGATAATCATCTAAGGTTGCTTCAGGATTTTCATTTTTGTAGGTAACGATATCATTCATCAATTCCTTAACGTTTTCCAGTCTTTCCGCATCAAAGGGATCTTTACTGCTCTCTAAAGTATAACGATAATCACTTTCTTCAAATAACATCTGAAACATCTCTTCAACATTCATTTTTTCCGCTCGTTTATTCCAGTCTTCAACCATCTCTTTAAAGGCAGTCAATTTTTTTCTAGCTGGACCATCAAACAAATCAATGGCATCAATCATCTTTACTCTGTTACTTCTGGCAACATCAAATAAATCATCGACTGTTTTTTTACCAATGCCTCTTTTTGGGGTATTGACAATTCTTTTAAACGATAAGTCATCCTGAGTTGTCAACATTCTTAAATATGACAGCATATCCTTGATTTCTGCACGATCATAGAATCTGACTCCACCATACAGAATATAAGGAATCTTGACATTCATCAGCTGTTTTTCAATCGCTCTTGAAAGATAGGAACTGCGATATAAAATAGCGATGTCATTATATTCTACCCCTTCCTTTTCCAGGGCGAAAATTTTACTGACCACATACTCAGCTTCTAAATCATCGCTGGCAGCCGTAAAATGAACAATTTTCTGTCCCTGGCTGTTTTCGGTAAACAAATCTTTTTTCAAACGATTTTTATTGTAGGCTATCAGACTGTTGGCTCCATTTAAAATATTCTGTGTTGAACGGTAGTTCTGATTTAAATAAATTGTTTCTGTTCCTTCAAAATTTTTCTCAAAATCCATGATGATATTGATATTGGCACCTCGCCAGGTATAAATTGTCTGATCAGGATCACCGACCACAAAGACACTGGTAGATTCATTACATAAAAGTTCAATCATCTCATACTGAACATTATCAATGTCCTGAAACTCATCAACCAGGATATATTCAAATCTTTTCTGCCACCTGCTTCTGACATCAGGATTGGCTTTTAGAATTCTATTGGTAAACAAAAGTAAATCATCAAAATCCAAACCATACATCTGATGACATCTTTCTAAATAATATCTATATATTTTTGCCAGCATTTCATAATAGTAACTATAGGCTCTCTGCATAGCTGCTTCATAAGTAATTCCAGCTACTTTATTGTTGGAGATATAGTCCAGTGTGGCATTGACATTAAAATCTTTCTTATCAATTTCAAAGAGTTTATAAGCTTCGTTTAAAATTGATTTCTGATCATCACCATCCAGAATCTGGAAATTGGAAGGATAGTTAACCCTTTTTATTTCACTTCTTAAAAATTTGACCGCAAAGGAATGAATGGTAGAAATATGGGCCCCTAAAGAAGTCCCATCCAACTGCCTTTCAATACGCTGTTTCATTTCATTGGCAGCTTTATTGGTAAAAGTTATCGCCAGTATCTTTTTAGGGTCAATGCCAAACTCTTTAATCAGAAAAACAATTCTACTGGTTAGAACTCTTGTTTTCCCACTACCCGCTCCTGCTACTACGCGAACATATTTACTGGTAGTAGTGGTAGCTTTTAACTGTTGCTTATTTAACCCTTTTAAATAATCCTGCATAAAATATCACCATCTTAATTATACCATAAACAACTCACAGCTTCTTGTTGTGTCAGCAAAAATAAATGGTCAGGAAAAATATTTGGACAGCATAAAAAATATCCATATTTGTATATCTATGCTATAATATTCACAACGAAAAGGAGAATGTAATTATGTTAAAAGAAATGTTAAGTCTTTTGGAAAAAAATGCCAGAATTGAGGTAACTGACTTAGCCGCCTTGCTGAATACTGATGAAAAGACTGTAAATGATCAGATTAAAAAATGTGAGGACAATAATGTAATTGCCGGCTATCATACAATCATTAACTGGGACAATACCAACACTGAAGTTGTAAAAGCAATGATAGCTGTCTCAGGAACTCCTGAAAGAGATACCGGTTATGATCATATTGCTGAGATTATTGCCAGCTATCCGGAAGTTGATTCATTGTATCTGGTAAGTGGTAAAACTGAATTTATTTTAATTATCAACGGTTCAACAATGCGTGAAATAGCAGATTTCGTAGCTCATAAACTGGCTCCAATTGAGGGAGTAAACAATACCGAAACTATGTTTATCTTAAAACAGTATAAAATTATGGGAGCAGTTTTAAATAAAGATAATGGTAAACCAGAAAGATTGTTGATGACATTATGATGATATTTGACGAATTAATTAACAGACAGGTAAAAGAAATGGCCCCAAGTGGCATTAGAAAGTTTTTCGATATCGCCAGCACTAAAAAAGGCGTCATCTCTTTAGGTGTGGGTGAACCTGATTTCATTACCCCTTATCATATTAGAGAAGCTGCGATGCATGCCATCAAAAATGGTAAAACTTTCTATACTGCCAATAAAGGTCTTTTAGAGTTGCGACAGGAAATCTGTAATTATTATTTACGCCGATTCAACTTAAGCTATAGTCCAGAAAATGAATGTCTGGTGACTGTCGGTGGCTCTGAAGCCATTGATATTGTTTTAAGAGCTCTTTTAAATGAAGGCGATGAAGTTATCCTGCCTACCCCAAGTTATGTTGCCTATGCTCCAATTATTGAAATGGCCAAGGGCAAGGTAGTTGAACTGACCATGAAGGAAGAATCTGGCTTTAAACTGAAAAGGGAAGAACTTCAAAAGGCTATAACTGAAAAAACTAAAGCTCTTGTCATCAATTTCCCATCAAATCCTACTGGTGGAATTATGGAATATGATGATTATTTGGCCTTGGTCGATCTTATCAAAGATAACAATATCCTGGTTATTACTGATGAAATCTATGCTGAACTGACCTATGATAAAAAACATGTCAGTATTGCCAACATTCCAGAATTAAAAGAAAACACCATTATCATCAATGGGTTCTCTAAAGCTTATTCCATGACTGGCTATCGAATTGGCTATATCCTGGCTGAAAAACCGTTAATTTCGATGTTTAACAAAATCCATCAATACACTATCATGTGTGCCTGTACTTCCAGTCAGTTTGCAGCTATTTCAGCTGCTAAAAATGGCGATAAGGACATTGAAGAAATGTATACTTCTTTTAAACAGCGAAGAAACTATATTGTCAAAGAATTAAATCGCATTGGACTTAAGACTCATCTGCCTGAAGGAGCATTCTATGTTTTCCCTTCTATCAAGTCTACCAACATGACTTCCAATGAATTCTGTGAAGCCCTTTTGGACAAGGAAAATCTGGCCCTTGTTCCAGGCAGTGCCTTTGGCAAAGATGGTGAAGGTTATGTTAGAATTTCCTATGCCTATTCACTGGAAGAAATTAAACAGGCTATCGAAAGACTGGAAAGGTTTTTAAAATCACTTTAATATCTGCGCATCATTTGATGCGCTTTAAATTGAATAAAGGTAATTATTAAGGTATGATTGAAAAGGTGAGAAAATGAAAACTACAATAATTGCGGTCCCCTTAGAAGATGGAAGTCAGATTGAAGGATCAGCAAAACTATCTGAATATTTAAAACAAAACGACATCACTTATGATACCGATGTCTTTTTTGCGAAAGCAGAAACCGCTAGAAAAACAGTTTATAACTGTTGTCGAAAAACTAAGCAAGCCGTCTTGGATTGTTTAGAAAAGAAACAATTTCCTTTAATAATTGGTGGTGATCATGCCGTATCTATTGGCTCTGTTTCAGCCATTATTCAAAAACATGATGTTTCTATTGTCTGGATTGATGCTCATACTGACATCAACACTCCTGAAGCTTCTATTACCAAAAGAATACATGGTATGCCACTGGCGACTTTGATGAAAAATGGCTATCCAGAACTTTCAGCTCTAACAGAAGATAAGGCAATAAGAAACGAAGATATCGTATTTTTAGGTCCGCGTAGTATGGATCCCTATGAAAAAGAATATCTCAGTATCAATGATATGCATGCATATGATGATATTTATATTAAAAAACATTCAATTCAGAAAGTTTTAGAAGAAGTTAAAGGAATAATTAAAAAACCCATCCACATTTCACTGGACTTAGATGTTTTTGATCCCCAGCATTGCCCTGGAGTCAATACTCCGGTAGAAAATGGTTTGTCAATTGACGAAGTAAAAGTAATGCTGAATTATCTGTTTGATAATTTTACTGTTATTTCAATGGATTTGGTAGAATATAATCCTTTAAAAGATGTCGATAATAAAACTGTCGATATTATCAAAAGAATCATCAGATTAATCAAAGAAAAAGTAAATAACTTTTAGAGTACTGACATACTCTTTTTTTATTCTATGGTATAATTAAAATGGTTTATTTTTCGATGAACCAGTTAATTAAAAAGGAACTGATGTATGATCGCAATAGCTGAAGATTGGCAGGATTATCAATTAATCGATGCCGGAGATAAGGACAAATTAGAAATCTGGAAAGATGTCGTTTTAGTGCGTCCTGATCCACAGGCTATCTGGCAAAAGGGAAACGATTATAGATGGAATAGACCCGATGCCAGATATTATCGCTCTGATAAAGGTGGAGGCAGCTGGAGCTTCAACAAGAAACTGCCAGAGTACTGGACTGTCAACTATAAGGATTTAGTGTTCAAGGTTTCTCCAACAAACTTTAAACATACCGGTTTATTTCCGGAACAGGCTGCCAACTGGGATTGGTTAAGAAACCTGATCGAAAAATCAGATCAGCAGATAAGGGTTTTAAATCTTTTTGCCTATACAGGAGGAGCAACTGTTGCCTGCTCTAAGGCTGGAGCCAAGGAAGTAGTACATGTTGATGCTGCTAAAGGCATGGTCAGTTGGGCGAAAGAAAATATGGTATTAAATAAACTGGAAAATAGCACCATCCGCTTTATAGTTGATGATGCCCTGAAATTTGTGAAAAGAGAACAGAAAAGAGGACGTAAATATCATATTATTATCATGGATCCTCCATCATATGGACGTGGACCAAATAATGAAGTCTGGAAGCTGGAAGATAAGATTGAAGAGCTGATTAAAGAAACCTCTCTTCTATTGGAAGAAGAACCTGTTGCTTTTTTGGTAAATGCCTATACAACCGGATTCAGCATCCTGGCCTTAGATAATATTATCAAGAAATACCTGCTAAAGGCTTTCCCTGAAGGAAAAGTCAATACGATACAATTGGGCTTACCGATTTTAAATTCTGATATGATTTTGCCATGTGGTATTTCAGGAAGGTTTGAGTTGAAATGAAAATAATTTTTGAAGACAATCACCTTTTAGTAGTAGAAAAGCCCATCAACATGCCTGTCTGTCAGGATTCTTCCAAAGATTTGGATTTATTGACCGCTTTAAAAGACTATCTGAAAGAAAAATATGACAAACCAAAAAATGTCTATCTCGGTTTAGTTCATCGTTTAGATCGGCCAGTTGGAGGAGTTATGGTGTTTGCTAAAACCAGTAAAGCGGCTTCCAGATTATCCGACAGTTTAAGAAGAGATCTTTTTAAGAAGACCTATCTGGCAATAGTCTGTGGACAGGCTAAAAACAAAGATCATCTTCAGGACTATCTGATAAAAGATTTTAAAACCAATATGGTAAAAGTTACCAGTAAAGAAAATGGAAAACTGGCCATTCTGGATTATACTCTGATTAAAACCAAGGATGGTTTATCTTTGGTAGAAATAGATTTACAAACAGGAAGAAGTCATCAGATTAGAGTTCAAATGTCTAATGCCAACCTTCCTTTATGGGGAGACCAAAGATATAACCCCAACAGCAAAAAAGGGCAGCAGATTGCCCTCTATGCCAAGAAGTTATCTTTCCCCCATCCCATAAGTAAAGAAACAGTTTCCTTCACTTGTTATCCAACAAGTGCTAAGATATGGTCATATTTCGACTAGAAAGGGTGAAAAAATGAAAAACAAAACCAAAATCACTACTTTATCAATTATAGCTGCTATATTAACCGTTTCACTGGTCGGTTTAATTTATTTAAATTTTTTCAAAGATAAAGCTCTTAAAGATATGGGCTATTCTTATGATGAAATAAAGCTGTTACATCAATATGATTTATCGGATAAAGTTGACCACTATCATCAAAGCTTATTATATGCTTTAACTTCTAAGGATTTTGATGAAAAGAATATTGATTACTATCTGCTGTTTGAAAGTGAGATGGACTACACCGCTATTATCAACCAGTTAGCTTTGAAATACAGTTTAGAAGATTGTCAGACTCTGCTTCAGTTTTTAGATATCCATGATGTCATAGAGCTGGATGACCATGATAAAATCAAAAATCTTAATGCTTTTAAAACAATGATTGTTCAGGGTTATTCACTGTTTTCATCAGCAACCCTGATTAATTCAGTTGATGATAAGACAATTTCTTTGTTTACCACTGAGCTTAATCAGCAAAAGGCTGACAATTATATCAGTTACCTTCAAAAAGGCTATGCTTCTGAAACAATCAATAAACTGCATACCTTATCGGTGGATGTTTTTAATAACCTGGCAGGAATCAATTATTTTGAGCAATTAGATGCTTTAATTTCTAATTCAAATTTTAAAATTAATAATTTAGCCAGATATATCTGGTATCTACAACAATATGGCTGTGATGCTGATGAAGCCATCTATGATGTCAACAGAAACCTTGACTTTATTGAAAATCCAGATTTTGAAAGCTTCTATAAAGGTGAAATTACCATAGTTAATGAATTTTCGCTTACTATGCTTGTCAATAAGAATCATCAGCTGAAATCAGATTTTGTGCCAGAGGATTTAATTGAAGTAGATGCTGAATATCGTCAGCATAGCCAGCCTCTGCATAAGGAAGCGGCTGAAGCCTTTGTCTTGATGAGTGATGCCTGCTTTGCTGAGGTTGATAGAAGAATGCAGATATACAGCGGCTATCGTTCTTATGATACTGAAGACTCTTTATATCAAACCATCGTGCTGTCTAATACTGTTGATGAATCTGAAGAAGACCAGCAAGATGAGGATAAAGTCATCATTGACAGTTTCGCTTCTAAAGCTGGAGCCAGCGAACATCAAACTGGTTTAGCAATCGATGTTCTACAGAAGGGTTACAGCTATCAGGAGTTTGGAGAATGTAAATCCTCTGACTGGATGGATAAGCACGCCCATGAATATGGCTTCATCTTAAGATATCCACCAGCAAAAGCTTTCATTACCGGTTATTATTACATAAGTTATCACTATAGATATGTCGGAATAAAGCCAGCAACTATCATGTCAACATATAATTGGACCCTTGAAGAGTACAATTTATTATTTAACTAAACAATAAGCCCTGAAATGGGGCTTTTTTTTATGTAAGAACTATCTAATTATGTTATAATTTTACAAGGTTGGAGGTATCGGGTATGAAACTTAAAAATAGTTACTTTTATTCCCTGAGAGAGGCACCAAAAGATGAAGAATCTATCAGTGGTATTTTATTAAATAGAGCTGGTTATATCAAAAAGACATCAGCTGGTATTTATATGTATCTGCCTTTGGGTTTAAAGGTTAAAAGAAACATCGAAAACATCATCAGAGAAGAAATGAATAAAATTGAATCTCAGGAATTGATCATGCCCTGCATGATGCCAGAAGAAGTATATATTGCCAGTGGTAGAAGAGAAAACTTTGGCAATTCAATGTTCTCTTTAGAAGATAGAGCTGGAAAAAAGATGGTTCTAGGGCCAACTCATGAGGAACTGTTTGCTGTTGCAGCTGCCATGAAAGTCAATTCTTATAAAGACCTGCCAGTTTCTTTATATCAGATACAGACAAAATTCAGAGATGAGGCCAGACCAAGATATGGTTTGATCAGAGTAAAAGAATTCTTGATGAAGGATGCTTACACTTTTGATCGTGATTATGAAGGTTTAGATGTGGCCTATGACAAGATATTTAATGCCTATCATAATGTCTTTACCCGTTTAGGTTTGGACTATAAGGTTGTTGTAGCTGATACTGGTGTAATGGGTGGGTTACTGTCCGAAGAATTCCAGGCTATCAGTGAGATTGGTGAAGATACTGTTGTTTTATGTGACAGCTGTGATTATGCCAGCAATCTGGAAGTAAGCAAAAAAATTGACCCAGCTATGGAAACAGAAGAAGAAAAACCACTTCAGATGGTTGAAACTCCTAACCAGGAAAGTATTGAAGAAGTTGCCAGATTCTTAAATCTGCCAATTGAAAAAACCGTTAAGGCTTTACTGATGAATGTTGATGGTAATCTGGTTATCTGTCTAGTCAGAGGCAATAGAGAACTTAATGAACCTAAAATCTTAAAACTGTTGAAGGGCCAGGAGTTAAACTTTGCCAATGATGAACTGATTGCCACCAGCAACGCGGTGCCAGGATACACTGGTCCAGTTGGTTTAAAAGCTAAAATTGTTGTTGATTCAGAAGTTCTGACAATGAAAAACTTTGTCACGGGAGCCAATAAAGAAGGTTATCACTACATCAATACCAATGTTAAGGACTTCAATTATGATATAGTTGGCGATATCGTCAATGTTCAACAGGGTGATAAATGTCCAGTCTGTGGTGGAAACATCTTCTTTAAAAAAGGTATTGAGGTAGGAAATACCTTCAAGTTGGGCGTAAAATATTCAGAGGCGATGAATTTATACTATCAGGATAAAGATATGTCATTAAAACCTGTTGTGATGGGTAGTTATGGTATCGGTGTTGGTAGAACTATGGCTGCCATCGTTGAACAGAATCATGATGAAAACGGTTTAATCTGGCCAGTTAATATTGCTCCATATAAAGTTGGTATTGTTGTTATTAACATCAAAGATGAAACACAGCTTAACATGGCTAATGCAATCTATGATAGGTTAATGGACTTAGGTATTGAGCCAATAATGGACGATAGAGATGAAAGAGCTGGTGTTAAATTCAAAGATATGGAATTAATTGGTATTCCAATGCGCATAACTGTCGGAAGAGATGCTATTAATGACCATGTGGAATTTATCTTGAGAACCGAAAAAGAAAAAGAAATATTAACAACCCAGCAGGCAATTGAAAAAGTTGTAGAATTATGTAAATAAAATATACCCTCCAATAAAAACCTGGAGGGTATTGTTTTTTTAACTATATAATTTTTCTTTTCTTTTTTTAAGATATAAACCAATCAGCATACTTATTAAGCTGATAATCAGATAGACAAATCCATAAAAGATAAATCCTGCCTCTAATGATTTAAAAATAACTGAGTAGGCTACAATGAAGACAATCGCTGGCAGAAAGATAAAAACAAGATTCTTTTTAATATCCCTGCTGGAAACTACACCAACCATAATACAGTAAATCGGATTAATAAAATACATCAGGATAAATAAGCTGGCAGTTATCGTATCAGCAGGTAAAAACATTACCACTACATATGGGCAAAGACCAATTAAAGCTACTGTATAAGCAAGTAAATCAATAAACTTAACTTCCATCTTTAAACCTTCCTAACATCCATATTATAACAAACTCCCAGCAATTATTTTTAATAACAAGCACAATTATGACAAATTATGTATAATATTTATATGAATAAAGGAGAACACGTATGATTAAATATCCATTTCCAAAAGTTGATTTACATTTTCATTTAGACGGCTCAATGGTTCCAGAAGTAACCTGGAAACTGGCAAAAGAAAGAAATGTAAAACTACCAACTGAAACCCTAGAACAATTTAAACAGTTTCTAGCCGATACTGCTGACTGTGGAGATGTGGGAGAATATCTAGCTAGATTTGATCTTCCAACTGCTATCCTGCAGGATGAAGCGGCACTTGAAGAAACTATCTATACTACAATTGAAAATGTTAAAGATTATCTGTGTTATGCGGAAATAAGATTTGCCCCTCAGCTGCATACCAAAAAAGGCTTAACTCAAAGAGAAGTTATCGAAGCTATTATCAGGGGTAAGCAGAAAGCTGAAAAAGACTTCCCTTCAATCAAAATAGGTATCATTCTATGCTGTATGATTGCTGATTATGATAACACTGAGGAAAACTTTGAAACAGTTAGATTATTTGAAGAATACTGTGACCAAACAAATATTGTCGCTTTAGATTTAGCTGGCTTTGAAGACTTTGTACCAATGGCTCACTACGCTCCGCTATTTGTCTCTTCAAAAGAAAAGGGTTTACCAATGACAATTCATGCCGGAGATAATGGCGGCCCTGAAAACTGCTCAATGGTTATTGACTTTGGAGCTTCAAGAATTGGACATGGACATAAATGTTTCAACGATAAAGATGTCCTGCAGAAAGTAATTGATAACAACATCGCTTTAGAAATCTGTCTGAGTAGCAATATTCAGTGTAAAACACAACCTTCTTATCAGGAGCATCCAGCCAAAAAACTATTGGATGCTGGAGCTAAGGTCACTTTAAATACTGACAATATGATTTTAGGCAATCTTACTATTATCGATGAATATGATAGAGCTTTAGATAAGGCTGGTTTTACCTACAATGATCTTATTACCTGTAATATCAACGCCATTGAAGCTTCATTTATGCCACAGGAAAATAAACAGGCCTATATTGATGAATTGAAGAAATATTATATGTAATTTTTTAATCCTCATAAAAACTCTCCCGATTATAAATCCGGAGAGTTTTTTTATACAATATTTCTACAGTTAATTCTTAACAGGATTATTTAATGTAAATCCATCACAAATAATATAGCCTACGCATTTGTCAAAATAGAAGAAAGCAATATCGCCATCACCATTCATTTCATAATGCGTAATTCTGAATTTTTCTTTATCTGATACTTCAACTACATTTTCAGCATAGAAAGTAATTTCATCAATTAAAACACAGCCATAAAAATCAAAAAACGGCACCAGTATCTTTTCTGTTTCTTCTCTTCCACCTTTGATGACGCGTTTAAAGGTCATTTTAACCTTTCTATTTTTTAGCCTTTTAAATTTAGCATCAACATGATAGTCACTAGACAGTAAATCTCTTACCACAAAAGGTTCTGGAACAAAGACACTCTTTCTTAAAGGTATCTCTAACTGTTCTTTACATTTTTCAATCGCTTCTTCAATATTTTTCTTTACTGTATCATCACCAAAATAATTATGATGTAACATTCGCTTATCAATCGCAAACTTAGCCATCAAAAAATAATAGTAAGCTGGAATATAATGACTGTTTTCCCCATCCAAATATGTTGAACCTACTCGATAGGCAATATCAGCAAACTTGCAGTCATAAAAGCCTGCTTCAAAGATTTCCTTATTTTCTTTAAATAAATCGTAGTAAATACCTTCTCCTATTTCTTTATTTCTAACTACACCTCTACCAGCCACAAACATATCGGCTAGCTTATAAAGAGATTCATAATTCCCGGCAGCAGCACCAATGGAAAAATACTTAAAAGCTAAATCATCCTGAGCAACACCATTATTGGCTCTGCCATAATAATAAATATAACCTAAAGTATTGGCATAACTTGGATCTCCAGTTTTTGAATATAATTTTTCAAAGATTTCTTGTGCCTTTTCCCAGTCACACTCAAACATTTTGTTTCCTCCGTAAACAGAATATCCTAAAACATCAAGTCCGACATTGTCATCTTTTTCTACCAGATTGTCAATAAACTTTTTAAATAGCTCATCGTACGGATAGACTAAATCAGAAATAAGATTTTCTTTTGAAATATGCAATAGGAAATTCCTCATTGTCTGATCACTGTATTCTCTATCGATTAACTCTTTGCCTGAATTTTCTTTGACTAACTGTATTTCTCTGATTAAACCATCCAGATCTAATAAATCATCTATAAGTTCATCATTAAAATCATCTTCATCTATTTCAATATCATCTAAATAATGGAAAACTAAAGCAACCACATCATAAGCATTTTTCAACAATACAAGATCAATAAAATTGTCAGATACAGTTAAATTGTTTTTGTAATATTTCTCTAATATGGCATTAACAGCAACTTTCCAGCGATAATAATCTTCAACTGTCGCCTTTTTTACTTTGAGATTCATTAATAAAGCAATCATATCATCTAAGTCAGGATTGTATGACTCTAGACATTTATAATTGTGTAACATTTTTTCTACTTCATCATCCTCATAATCATGACCAGTAAAAATCAGATCAGAATAATCAATACTATAACGGAAAATATTTTTAAGATCCTCAGCAGAAAAAATAATAGGTCCATCTCTTCTTAAATCATAAGATAAGAATCGTTCAACTTTACCATTAATTTCAACATCTACTTCATAAACGCCTTCTTCAATTTCGTCGTAGGAAACAACTTTTCCTTTTTTATTGGTGTCTATAACTATTACCTTATCATCAACTCTAAACATTGCCGGTATCCTCCTGTTGAATATATTTTATCATATAGTGAATATAATCAGTTAAATAAAAAGGCTTCTGAACCATCATTTTCTATGACCGAAAGACTATAATTATTAATAAATACAATTTATTTATGACCTGCACTATTATCTATAACAATCGTTTTTGCTGTTTGTTTTAAAAAAACCTAATGATGTGATAACAACACACACTACTTACTTTGATAACGGAACTTACATAGGATTTACTATTTGATTTGCAATAATCAAGTACAATCACTAATGCTTGCCTAAATGGATAAGCATACACAAAAACTTGTACTTTGCCTTGCTTTTTCTCATCTCTTATATTAGGAATATTTGTTATAGCATGACAATTAAAAAAGCGAGTAGTTGGCACGGATCCAAGTGCTGAAAGGATGGAAAAGTGGAAAGCGTCTATTTCTACCTTAATTGAAATCAGTGCTTCTGATGAAGGAAATGAGCCAAGACTGGGCCAGTTCACTCAACAGTCAATGCAACCTCATAATGAGCAGCTGAAAATGTTTGCATCGTTATTTGCCGGTGAAACTGGCTTAACCTTAGATGACCTGGGATTTGTAACCGATAATCCATCAAGTGCTGAAGCTATTGCTGCAGCACATGAAAATTTAAGGTTGGAGGCAAGAAAAGCCCAGAAAGTGTTTGGCAGCTGTTTCCTGAACGTTGGCTTTTTAGCAGCATGTTTACGTGACAACTACAACTATACAAGAGAAATGATGTTCCTGACTAAACCAAAATATGAGCCAGTATTTGAACCAAGCAATTCAACTCTCTCTTTAATCGGTGATGCTGCTATCAAGATTAATCAAGCAGTACCAGGATATTTCAATGAAGAAAACCTACGTGATTTAACCGGCATTGAAGGTGGCAGTTAATGGATGCTAAAGAATTACTGGAAAAAATCAAAGAAGAGTTTAGAAAAAGGTTTAAGGAAAAGGAAAACTTCAGCGATTACAAGCAGGTACAAAGTTATGCTGTTGAGATTGCTGACAAGAGTTCCAAAGCTGTTATAAGCAATTTTGATGATTCACTGATTAATGAATTTGGGACACTGAACTATGATATTTTAAATGAAGTATTAAGTGAAATTTTAGAAAATGACTATAAGCTGATAGCTGATGCCTGTGTTATTGCTCAAACAGAAATGAATAAAGAAGCAAATATTGGTTTAAAGGCAATAGCTCCTAAATATGATGATGACAGAGCGCATAGTATTGTATGGGATATGGCGCAAAGAGATTTAAACTCATTTAAACAGGCATACCCAGCATACACTGATAACTTCTATCAAAGTATTGTTGATGAAACAGTAAGAGCAAATGCTGATTTTCAATGGAAGTCTGGACTTGAGCCAAAAGTGACAAGATTGGCTAAATATGATTGTTGTAAATGGTGTCAGAGTTTAGAAGGTGCTTATAGGTATGAAGATGTCAGCGACAGCGGAAATGATGTTTGGCGAAGGCATAAAAACTGTAAATGTCTTATTGTTTACGCTCCCAGAAAAGGTAAGGCGGTTGATGTCAAAACTAGAAAGCCGGTTGATAATGAAGAATTAAAAAGAAGGTTAGAATTCGGCAGTCAAAGCAAAATTAGTTTAAGTGGTAAAACAAGAGAAAAACTGCTTGAATTGAGAATTAAAGATTTGGATATTGCCAAGCCAAAGGATTTAAAAGATGAGTTTGCGGATTATTTGCCACTGGATTTAAGCGAATTGCAAAGAAATGCACTTATTGAAATTTTTGAAAATACTAAAAAAACTGGATTTGAGCATATGGTTATTTTTGCTGATGGGAAAATTGTTAAAGGGCCTTATACATCGGGTATATATGAGAGAGTATATTTTACACTTGAAAACATAAAGGGAAATGATATACAATTATTACATAGTCATACCAATTGTTCTTTGTGTTCTCTTCAAGATTTAACTCGTTTGTCTATAGATAGAGTATCTTCAGTAGGCAACATTAATGATGTTGGTGATGTTTATATAGTATCTGTCGGGAATGGTATAAAAGCAACTGGAAATGAAATTTTAGATATATACTCTAAAATTAGAGATGATGTATTTATGGAATTTGCACATTCTTATTTAGAATACACACCTCAAGAAAGATTGTATATAGCCGAAAAAGAAATGTTTTATAGAATGACTAAACATTTTGAGTGGGAGGTTCAGGGTGGAAATCTTTATGATTAAAAAGTTATGTGAAGAAATTTTTAAAGATGATATGAGTGATTATGCTATAAAAATCGCTTACTTTACTGTGGCTCCAGAATTAGCTAAAAAGTTATCTAAAAATGAATGGGATGAGTTTTATTTTATCTTTAAAGAAAAACTTCAAAAAGCTGAAGAAAGAAACCCAAGAGGAATATTCGAAATTAAAAACACACAACCGCAATAAAGTGGTTTTTATTTGGAAAGGATGATATTATGGCAAAAGATGATTATCATGTAATCGTATATAAGATACTGGCATACTTGTATAGTTGCCTTAAAAAAGGTGAAAACCCAGAAAAAGAGTATCTATTATGTGATGGTGCTTTATTTAACATCCATCACGATTACTGGCTGTATATCATTGAGAATCTGGTCAGTGCAGAATACATAAAAGGAATCACAGACATTAAGGTCGGCAATGGCTATTACATCAAAAACCAGCTATCAACCTGCCAGATAACACCTAAGGGCATTCATTACCTAAAAGGTGATGAGTATATGGGGAAAGTGCTTGAATACATAAAAGGAAACATGGCAACTGATTTAATAGCAAATTTTATATAAAGGTGGTGCATTATGTCTAAAAAAGGAAGGCAAACACCCACCAGGAGTCTGATACTTCCCTACGATAGAACTGATGGCCAGGTAGCTATAGATTTATACCATAAGACAAACAAGACTGCTCAGGAGTGGCAGTCTTTAATTTTGTACGATTTGCTGGCACTGAATGATGATGGTCTGTTTGTTCATACCAAGTTCGGCTATTCAGTACCACGTAGAAATGGTAAAAATGAGATAGTAGCCATTAGAGAAATGTACGGAATTGTCAATGGTGAGAATATACTTCATACAAGACTTTAGGGACAGCTATGCTTCTTTTATTGCCAATAATGGTGGCAACATAATGCTGTTAAATAAGTTTTTAGGACACTCAAGCACCAAGCAAACACTATATATATACTCTCATTTATATGCCAGTGAGATGGATTCATTGATAGATAAGATAAATAAACTCACATAATTCGTATGTAATTCGTATGTAGAGTGCTACAAATTGAAGCAGTTAAAAAGTGCTAAAATCAAAAAAACCTTATAAATAAAGAGAAAATTGCATTAAAAAAGTAGAGAAACCCCTACTTTTTTTGTCACTGGTGCCGAATAGCAGAAAGTGAAGTTTCGTTAATTTCAATTGATTTCAGTGCTTTTCCGTGTATTTACTTTCATTTCAATTAGTTTATACACACTATTTTAGATAGCTTTACTATCGTTTTGAAATTATTCTTACCTAAATCTTACCTAAACACCTTGGATTTGATTTAAAAGTAGCCTTAAACTCCCTTTATTTCACTCAGTGCTTTTTCTAATCTATCAATTAATACTTCTTTTTGAGTTGTGTAAATTTTAATTGTTGATTTTAAATCTTCTATTTCTTCATAAGCTTTATCCCTTTGTTTTATTAGTTGATCTTTTTGTGTTAAATAAATTGTTAAGTCATCCTTTAAATTTTGATATAAAATTTTGTAATCCACAGCTGGATAATTACCATCTGTTTCCATAACTGCTACCCAATACCCATCGGCTATATTTGCCCAAATATAATTATCAGCTACTGCCGTTTTATTGACATTATAAATTCCTCTTTTACAATACTGACTATATTTTTTTGCTGATAGTCCAGGTCCTTCTCTTAAATTTCTTGTATCAGATTTAATTTCTATCTGATTTCTACTTTCATCTCTTTTTACTGGTTCTGGTATCACTGACTTTTTTTCCTCCTTCCAAATAGGTGCTGTTTTTCCAAAATTGTGACCATCTTTTGTTTGTAAATGATAAGTTCTTCCTGGCATTTTATGAAAAATCAATTCTGTAAATGGATCAATTACTTCTTTTTTCATGTTACTCCAGGAATAAGGTCTTTTATGTGGTCGTGTTGTGTATAAGTGTAAATGTTCTCCATATTTAGGTTTTCCGTTTATATATGGCGAACCACCTCTTACACCTATTTTTTGTCCTGCTTCAACATAATCGCCTTTATTAACAACAGCTGCTTCTTTCAGATGTATATAGCCATGATCTCTGTGAGTTCCATCGCTATATGTTGTTCTAATCACCACAGCATGACCAATATCAATGGCGTTATAAAATTTACTGATTACAAATCCTGATTGAATTGCAAATATAGAATCGTTTGGTTTATATTTCCAACCCCAGTCAGATCCATTGTGAATAATATCTCCATTTGCATCCACATAAAACTCGGCTGTTATGCCCCCATCTTGAATAGGTAAAACTGCTAAGTGTTTTCTTTTAGCATCTACAACCTTACTCATTTACATCAGCTTCTTTGTTTTTGTAATAGTTAGCATTAGATACACCGATTAATGTACCGGTAAGCGCTCCAACAGCATTTAACGTTGTTACAATTTCATCAACATAAGGTAAACCCCATGCCTCACCTAATACATTGTAGAAAACTGCCAGAGCTGGAAGTGCGATTAAACCACACCATTTAAGTACATCATACCATCCATTTTTTAAAATCATCTTAAAATACCTCCTTGATTATTTACTCTTTGATACCCATCATCTTATTTTCAAAATTGTCTAATTCATCCTGCATTTCAGCAACGTGATTATTGTAAACCATATGCTTCAGCATGGCTTTTGTAGACTTTTTCAAAGTGTTGGTATCACTATCTACTTTTTTTAATTGCTTAGATAAGTTTTCAACATCCTGCTTGATTCCACTGATATTTAAGTTAATTTCATCAAACTTATCATTGATTTTCTTTTCATCTTCTAAAGATTGCTCTTTAATTACTTTTTTCATTGAATTGGAATAAAATTTACCTATAGCAGTAGCACCACCAATCATACTAACTATTAGTATTAATCCTTCATTCAATTCTGTAACTGTCAAATCGCCAAACATCTATCATTCCTCACTTTCCAGCATAGTTATTCTCTGCCTTGCCAATTTTCTATTTTTTATTATTGAACCATAAACCTCTTTTAATTGGGTTTTGGTTTTTCCATCGATATATTCATCTATCAGTTCTTCACTCACATAATTTGTTTCAGAAAGATAGATATATAGTTCACCTAAAGTCATCTGCTCAATTGTTTTACCCATACCATGTACCCCCTTAGCTGAAATTAATAATCAAATCTTGAGCTCTTACAATAACAGCCGAGTTATTCAATGCAGTTGTACTGGTAAATGCTGTTGACTTCTTTATCCAGATAGTTATTGCACTTAATCCGGCTTTCCAGTTAACTTCAACCGTATAGCCACTTTGACCAACATATTCGTATCCACCGTTATACCAGCTTGAACCTCTTCCAAGATAGACATTCCCATAAGCGCTTATATTACATTTTATTGAGCCTATGTTCACCCCAGTTACACTTTCATCTATGGGTTTATCAAGAAATAAAGTAAAACCTATCTCTCTTTGCCCTGATGTCAATACACCTGCATAAATTCCATAAAAATCAAGCCTTAATATGTCATTTGGCTTATATGTAGTTGATGGTAACCCATATACTTCATTGTAGAAATGTACTGGCAGTTTAAAATGAATATCCTTTCCAGTGGCTTTTTCGCCAAATGTAGCACCTACATTTCCTAACATATCATCATACAATGAAAGTGGTATAGAGCCAGTTTGTATAATTATTTCCTTGCTGTCTTCACCTAATATAGTGTTTCCACTATAAGTAATGGCAGTAATTTTAACTACAGCACTGGTATAACTTCCTATAATATTTTTAATCGTGTTATATGCTAAATAGAAAGTAGTATTTGAACTTTTAGTGGCTATAACATAATCCACATTATTAACTCTGTATTTCAAAGTAGTAGTATAAGCTGGGTCATGTTTTGTTACCATAATTGTTGCATTACCACTGGTTAAAAAAGTAGGAGATACATTTATTGTAGATGCTCTCAATATTTGAGGAAATTGTATTTCGTTGAGTAAAGTATTACTAACTGGACCATAATTGTTGTTGTTATCGTAACCATGCCATATACCTTTAACTACAATACTTAAATTACCTTGAGAATCATGAGGAACATCTCCAGTCCACTCTGCTAAATCATAGGTTTGCCCTTTTCCGGTGGTAGGTAGATATTTAGTATTTTTTACTTCATCTCCTATACTGATATCACTATGTAAAGAATTATATTTAGAATAATAAGATCTAACACATTTCATTCTATGTTTTATTCTTACTTTTGATAAAGCTTTAACAATATCTTGAGAAATTAAAGTAACATCCACATAGAAAAGATAAGCATTTAGATAATACGATAAACTGGTATTATCAGCATTTGCATATTGTTGTGTTGTAATTGTTTGACCTACAATAATTTCTGCCATATATTATTCTTTCCTAAAAACATTTAATACACTTGGACTTTGTCCTTGAACTATAGCCCAATCTTGAATTCCTAAACCTTTATTACAGTTAAATCTATCAGCTGTAGCTTCGGCTATATTTGTATTTTGAACATATATTCTCATACCATCTTCTTTAAAAGAAGCATATCCACTAGGATTTTCTGTTTTTTGGTTAGTAATTATAACATCACTTTCTATTGCTCTAACCTGTAAATGTACTAACTTATCTTCCATTTCATTTTGCTGTTCTGCAATAATAGAAACTGTGCCACTTTGCCTATTTATTTCGGTTCTAATACTATTTATACTTCTTGTGGTTTCATCTATAACTTTAGTTTCTTCTTGCATAATACTATTTGCTTTAAAACTATAACCACCTAACCACATAGTGTTATATATTTGTTTATAACCCCAAATAACAGGATAAGCCTCATCACCTAAATTAAAAGTAATAATTTCACCAACTTTAACATCTGGAATAGGCATATCTTTTACTTCTATTCCATAAAATTTAAAATTATTAAGTTTTGTTAGGATTGTAGTTAAAATATCAAGAATCTCATCATCCGTGCCATTTATAAATGGATTATTAGAATCTATATAAACTGTTTCACCTTCAACACCTACCTCTAGCATCGTTCCAATACCATTGTCATAAACCATTCTAGTAATATTGTGTTCTTCTCCTACTTTGAAGCTACTACAATTTTCCACAGGAATAGCTACTTTAGATATGCTACTGAAACTTTTGATTTCCAATTCACCATTTTTATTAATATAACTATAACCACCATTTAATTCGGCAACAAAACCTACATAATCTCTTCCAGTAAACCTGTCATCATACCAGTTAATCTCCATATCGTGATAATCAAAGGTGGTAGTGGCTAATGAAATATTGGCTATATCGCATATTTCAACCATTATATCTAACAACGTACAAGTTCCACCCATTTGATTAATTAATGCCTCAGCACTATATTCGAAATTGAAATTAACCATCCCATCCGTAAATTTATATTTAACTTTGGTTTCATCTTCTGTATTAATACTATCTATAACTAAAGTAGCAAACAAAACTCCATTTTCATAAAGAGTACATTTACTTACATTTAAAGGTGGGTTAAATTGTTTACTCAATTCAATATTGTAAATAGCACTAGCTGTACTTCCCAGATGAAAACTATCCATAAACAAATTATGACTTCTGTTTATAGCCATTACACTATCAGGATTAACATTTGTTCCATCAAACTTTATACTAATCATCTAACCGCCTCTATAAAATTAAATCCTACTACATAACCTCTTCCCCATGTTCCATCAGGGAGAAAGCAACCTTTAAACTCAATAGGTGCTTTAGATACATAACCCTTTAAATCTTTCCATTCAGTTGACACAAATGGACTTTTTACTCTTATTTCTAAAGGATATGTATAACTGACTTTATTTAATAAATCGACCGCCTCTTCTCTATACATAAAGGAAAATTCAAAATATAGTTTGTGCCATTTAAAACCTAAAATATTTCTTATCAGATTTCCATTAACGACACTTCTATATGAGTTTAAATCCAAATCCTCACCATCTATTTTGAAGGAAGATGGGGAAGGCATATCTATATAATTAGCATCATATTTTAGTTGCCAAATCATTTAATAACACTCCTTCCCTGAATACGTGACTTTTCGTTTATCTTATGAATCGTTTTGTTAGCAACTTCATCACCATCTAACTCAATAGTCAAATCCATATTTTCTAATAGACTAACCACTCTTTGTAAATATGATTCAGTCTTACTGCTATCAA
Source organism: Erysipelotrichaceae bacterium (assembly GCA_033808805.1). Classification (GTDB taxonomy): domain Bacteria; phylum Bacillota_I; class Bacilli_A; order Erysipelotrichales; family Erysipelotrichaceae; genus UBA1783. Next base: position 7,419 of record JAPXMY010000013.1, on the reverse strand, counting down.
TATGACTATCTATCTGAGTAGCTAATGCACTAATCCAGCCAGTATTATTTTCTAAAGGCATCACAACTTCACTACCTGCCTCACCAACCATTGCCAATGTAGGTCTGGTAATTACTCCACCTTTTGCCAGTTTAGGTAAACTGACACTGGTACCACTGGTATATAGATTATTTAAACTCCATCTCTTGCCACCATAGTTAGGAACCCAGTCAGGAATATCTACTCTGATACTTCTCAAACTACTAATAATTGCATTATTACCCCTGATAATAGAACTTACCATTTTTTCCCAACTACCTATGATATTGTTGATAGGTGTTTTAACCTCATTTACTATATTTTTTAAGCCATCCACATACCCTATAAGTACTCCTTCAGACATGAAACCACCTAGGGTTTTCATTTTTTTACTAGCTGAATTTATTTCCATTACTTCTTTCGTGATTTCATAAGGTAACATTAATAAATCCATCCATTGTTGATTTAATCTTTTAGATTCTTCTTCGGCACCTGTAAAAAATCCCATTTCTATATCAACACCCAGTTCTTTCATCTCTTTTAATAATGAATTTCTTATTGGTGTTGCTATATTACTTGTATAATTACTAACAGCCTTGGCTACATATCTGGCTTCACTACCACCAGCAAACAACTGATCTAACCAGGTCATATTATTCCATTTTTCACTGGCTGCTTTTTGTACCTCTTCAGCACCCTGTACTAATGATGTTTGAATTTCGCCAAATAAGGTTTTAAATTGTATCTCGATTTCGTTTAATTTAGCTAATCTTGTCTGCTCATTAATTTGAATCATATTATCGATTAAATTAATCTTATTTTCATCTGCTCCTTGAGCAATAGCCATATCTCTTAATTTTGCTAAATCATTCTGTAAAGCATCAAAGGTTAAATTAACTTGATTTTGAGCATCCAAAGCACTGGTTTTTAATTTTTCCATTGCTCTACCCGCCTCTTGTTCATCACCCCAGTCAACCATACTCATTTGAGCAGATAAGGCTCCTACATTCATTCTCAGTTCACTGGCTACACCACTTACTTCAAACATCTTAGATGATAATTCACTATATCTACTTAAATATTGTTCAGGTGTAATTAAACCTTGTTTTAACTGATTATCTAACTCAGAAAAATCTTGTTTGACTATTTCCATTGCCTCATTACTGGTACCTCTTAATTCGTTAAGTAGCTCTGTAATAGCATTTACACTGATGCCCGCCTCAGCTAAACTATCAAAGAAACCTAACGCAACACCTTTTTTAATATTGTCATAAACACCATTCATATATTCATAACTGGTGTCATATAAACTTTGGAACTTAATCTTTAATTGACTTGTTGCTTCTTCTGTACTAATAAGACCTCTGTTCCAGGCAGTTTCTATAGTATTTATTTCGACAACTGTATTCTCAATACTTGTTTTCAACTCGTTCATATGCTGGCTGGTTGAAGTAATAGCCTCAGTACCATTAGTTAAAACTGACATAAAAGAACTAAACTCATCAACAAGCATACCAATAGGAACACCACCATTATCAGCATAGAAAGTGTCTTTAACCATATCACTTATTGCCTTATTCTGTCCGCTGGCATATCCTATAATGCTAACTGCTAATCCAATTCCTAAACCAATTATCCATCCATAAGGTGCTGAAAAAAGTAATGATCCACCTATCGCACTTGCTGCTAATCCCAGTATCTCTGTAATAGAGTTTTTTAAATTAATATTGTTTTGACCTATATCAAAACTAGAACCAAAAGATAGTCCTATACCAACCGTTAAACTACCTACTCCAAGCAACGACTTAGGTAAATTTTTTAAATATTTATCCCAGCCTATATCACTTAAATTTTCTACGATTTCTTTTTTTAACTCTCTAAATAATTTAGTGCCTGTTCCAACAAATTTTAACAATTTACTTCCCGCCCAAATGCTACCTGTTAAACCCACAATAGTAATAATATTATTTTTCACAAACTCAAAGAAAGGTTTCAGCTTGTTATAAGCCTCATCTATTCTATTGGTAACTAAACCTTTCAGGAAATCATATTGGACTAATGGGAAATCTATCCAGCCATCACTACCTATATCAATTCCACTTCCACCAGGACTAGAATCATTAGTAGTAAGGTTATTAATTTCATCAAACCCAGCTAACTGTTTCTTTAATTCCTTAGCTCTTCGACCTGCTCCATTCAGATTATCTTCCAGTTGAGCAGCACCACTTGCCATATCATTAAAACTACCATCCCACTCTAATGCTGGTAATTTATAACCAACCATAGAGGCTACAGCATCAGCAACCATTCTTAACCCTTTAACAATAGCTATAATATAAGGCAAGACTGCATTTAACATAGGAATAAATATATTCCCTATACTTCTGGTTAGCATATGAAATTGTTCTCTTAGCACTCTTAACTGGTTGGCTGGAGCATTTAATGTTCTTGCCATATCACCTTGAACAGTAACAACCTGTGTCATGATAGCATGGTATCTTAATTGTGCTTTTTCAGCCTGTGTCATTTCATTAAATGTTTTTCTAATACCTAATTCCAATGCTATAACTTGTAATGTTGCTTTAGACAGATCATAACCAATTCTTCTTAAAGGCTCTAATTCACCAGCTAGCCCTGATTGCAACTTCGCCATAGAATCTTCAACAGAAATATTGAAAAATGATGAAATATCATAACCCAGCTGAGTTAGGTTTTTACTCATTATGGCTGCTCTATCACTGGCTACACCAAATCCTGTAGCAAGTGTCATAAATATACCTTGGTTTTCAATCCAGTTGCTTATATCAATACCCATTAGTTCACTGACTGTTGTAGCAAAATCATAGGCATCTTTACTGTACTCTTTCATACTTTGCCCAAACAGGTTAATCGCCTCAATATAATTACTGGAACTATGAATAAATTTATTCATTACATACGTTACTATTCCAATTAACCCAGCAATAGCCAGGGATGTCATTTTCCTTAGATACCCAAAGGCATCTCCTGCATTGGTTACAGCTGATTTAATACGATTAAAAGAGCTGATTGTATCACTTGAACTGTCTTTTAATTTATCAGTCTGCTCTTTTGTCTTTTTAGTGCTTTCACTTACCTTATCTAAAGCTTTTGATGCGATTTTCTGTAATCGTTCACTTACTTCAGCTACCTTTTCCAAAGCACTGGCAACTTGTGATAATTTCTCAACACTGTTATCTTTATCTACATAACTTATTTCTATACCTATTCTGTTTGAAACATCACTCATTAGATTTCCCCTTAAAGTATTTATTTACTCTATCAGCATATTTTTTCATCTTCGCAAACATTTCGTTTTGCTTTTTGACACTTTGTTCTTCCTTATCTTTTTCACCAAAAGTAAAGGCATATGGTTCTTTTGAATATGGTCTTATCTTTGTACCTTTTTTAGCAAAAGCATTTAACACAGGACTGACATCTGCCAGAGCCTCATATATATACATACCCTGTACCCAGGCATCTCTATTCATCCTGTTAAAACGATATTCTTCTGCTTTTTTGTATGCTTTTACTAAATAAACATCCTTGTTCCAAAACTCCTCATAACTCATCCCTATAGACAGGTAATAAGGAAAACTTTGGTTAAAAACATCTGTATAAGTTAAATGGGAAGTAGAATCAGTTTCTACCAATTCCCTTCCCAGTCTATGTTTCCCTCATCATCTTCTGGATCAGCTAATAATGTATTAACAGTATCTCCATACATTTCAGCTAATTTTGCAATCAACTCATCCTTGTTAGGTAATCTGTTATAGATTTCATTAACCAAAGGCTGTTTAATCCTTTTATGATGTACTAAAAATGATGCTTGAAAAAGTAAGGGAATTGCAATATTAGGCTTATTGCCTATATCTTCCAACTTAAAACCTGTGTTTTCTAACTGTCTGGCAGTGTTTCTAGTAAACTCTAAGGTATAATCCTGTCCTTTATATTCAAATTTAATCTGTTTTGCCATTTCCATTGCCTTTACCTCTTTTCTCTATTATGCAAATGTAATAGGTGTGTTTGGAGCAATAGAAACTATCATTTCTCTAACTTCATTTACTCCTTTGCCTGCTGCATATACACTTAACTGACCTGTAAACGTAAACATACCATCTGAACCATCTTCATCAAAGTAAACTGCATAATTTTCAGCAACTCCTTCTAAAGCTTTTAATTCAGTAAACTTGGTTTTGTCATAATTACAGGTAAATGTTAAAGCATCCAGTGACTGAATACCCATAACATAAGTATGAATAGCATCACTTAATGTGGTTGTTTCCAACATTTCAGGTTCTCCACCCAAATCTGGAAAATCTTTGATATCTACTAACTTTGCATAATCAGTTCCACCAGATGCCTTGTGCATCAAATATGTTTTATAACTTGAACTTGCCATTTTTATAACTCTCCATTCTCAATTTTTTCATATATAGCAACAATACGATAAATTGTTGCATCTTCTAAATTATCAATAGGTCGACCATATGTTCTGGTAAAACCCATATCAGACATTTCACTGTCAATCAACTTCCAAATCTTTTTACACTCCTGTTTCTTACCACTTTTCTTATTGGAATAAACATTAAGCTCATACATCAAATCAGCCATATTTTCTATTTTCGATAAGCTACGACTTGGCATATTTACTCGATTATCCATTTCAATAAGAGAATAGGCAGGGAAATTTGCAACTTCTCTAACATATTCACTTGTAGCAAAAATCTTGGGATATTGTGAAACTACTTTGTTGTAAACTCTATCAAATACTTTGTTTTCAACATCTATCATTTCCTATACACCTCGTTTGCTATTTTAGAGAACATTGATTCTAATTTTTTTCTAGTATCATACATAAAATGTTTACTTGTCTGACCTTTAGTCCATCTGAACCTACCTTGATTGGTGTCATAATACCACCAGCCTTTATCACCATGTTGGTTTATATCATATTCCCATTGTGTTTCTGGATGTGGACTATTCTTGCCTCTAACCCCTGTTCCATATTCCACAAACTTGGCATATGGGGTATCTGCTACCACTTCACATCTGGTGTCATCCAAATAGTTATATTTTATGTTTGCTCTTAAATCCCCTGTTTCAACAGGTACGTAATCTTGTGCTATCTGTTGTCCTAATTGCCCTAAGGTATGAACTACTGTACTTGGCTTATCTGATGTGAATTTCTTTAAGGAATCAATTGTTCTTTGAATACCTTTAGTTTTTATTGTAAAACTCAATCTACTTTGACCTTCCTTAAAGCTACAGACATACTGTTTAAACTCTTTCTAATAGAACTAACAATATAATCATGACTTTCAGTAACATCAGTATTATCAATCCAGAATATGCTGCTTTCCTTAATATCCAGATTAATATTTTCAGTGATCATAACCTTATCGTAAGTAATATTTAATCCAAATAATTCAGTATTGGTATTTCCTGTACCACTGGTAACATATGCTTTTATTTCTTCAGGTTCACTATAAGCCAGCTCGTATTGACCTGTATTATAGCCATCTTCCATAATAGGAACTCTACCTATAACATTGGCATAATATACCTTCGTTTTATTTCTTTCTAAACATCTCATAATAATCTTGCTAAAGGTGTAATATCTATCAACAGCTCTTCTGGAATATGGGTATTGGAATATGTCCTTCTGATACCACTTTCATCATGAACTATCTGACCTTCTGCTCCCTGTTTCAGATAAAGATATTTAGCAATTTCCAACTGGTTAGATATATATCTATCAGGAACCTTTACTACATCACTTGGAATACCAAACGGATACCTACGATTTAAAATTGTACTTTGAGCAATATCTAATAACTCTTTCAGTATAGTATCTTCACCAGTATCAGTAATATTTAATAAAGATTTTAACTTTTCTAATACAGTCATAAGATACCACCTTTCTAATTATTTAGTTTTAGTTGGCTTTTTAGGTGTAGTAGATGTTGGCTTTTTAACTACTTTTTCAGTAGTTTCTTTCACCTCATCTACTACATCTTTTTCAACTATCAGTCCAACAAATAACCCTTGTTTTGTTACTTTTTCAGCCATTACTGGTTAGCAGTAGCAGCTCTATGAACATAAATACCATCAACTTTGTTTTCATAAACTAAAGCATCATGATAAATACGATAATCAAACTTCCAAGCATCTTTCTTTTGATTAGTATCAGGATCAAATACTCTTGGTTTTTTATGTTTTGCAATTTGAATAACAGCACTTGGATGAACAATCATAAAGTTAATTGGATAACTTGTCATTGCAGGAACCACATAGCCACCAGCTGTTTGCCCACTTGTTTCACCATCCAACAATGTAATAGCTGTATTAAATCTAATCTTTGGAACTCTAATTACGATCATTCCATCATAGACATATACATTTCTATCGACATTACCATCACCATTGATAGTAACTCTTTCCACATCTTTCTTAATACCAGCATAAGCATTTTCACTAATAAATAAAATTCTACCTTCTACTGGAACTTCCTTATCACCTAATACTGCAATACCATCATCAATTAAGTCAGCTACATTTGTAGTACCTTTAACAATATCTCCATTTTCTACAGTACCAGCTTTTGCACAATAAGAGGCAAAACGATAAGCATCTAACTCAGGGGTAACTTTTGTTCTAATGTATTCACCAGCTAATGCTCCAAATGCAAGACCTGCACTTTCTTCATTATCCATGTTATCTACACTGAAACTTCTACCTCTGTCTTTAGTTAAAGTTAAATCTTCCCACGTACCTGTTACATCACCATCAACAAAGCCATTTGATTTACTATAATCACCTAACCCATCTAGCTCCATTTTGAAATATTTGATTTTATTTGCTCCGCTAAATTTGACCTTATCATCAGGTGTATCTAAAATACTTGATTTTGAATTATATTTATAAACTTCATCAAGTAAAGGTACATACTTTTCAGCTAATGAAATATTATTTGCCATATTTTAATCAAACTCCTTTTCTTACTTCATAGGTAAGCCCATACTTTTTCTTAATTGGTTTTCAACTTGTTTATCAACATCTGTTCCACCAACTTCTTTTCCTTTAGATAAACCAGGTTGCTTACCTACTTGCTCTTTTTCCCAGTTTTTCTTTTCATTTTCTAAAAATGATTTTTGAATTTCAAACACCTTTTCCATATCGCCAGCCTCTAATGCTGTTGCACTTTCTAAAGCAGTCTTGTCATCATAGCCTAATCCTAAAAATCTTGCTTGATGAGTTGAAATTGTTTTTTCTTTTTCAAGATTTTCTAATTTTTCTTTCATTTCATTTAACATTTTTTCATTTTCCATTTTACTCAACTCTTCTTCACTCATTTTAGTTTTAAGTTGTTTAGACAGTTCT
>JAPXMY010000012.1:0-52756 GCA_033808805.1 Erysipelotrichaceae bacterium | reverse complement strand
TTAAAGACACATACTTCTTACAACAAGGTAGAACATTTAAATACTGCCAGTTATATTCATAGCTTAATAAAGAGAATGTTTGTTTACATTAAGAGTGTCGCTACCAAGTATATAAACAGATATCTTTCGTTAGTAGTTTTTTTAAGAAGATTTGCCGATACCGATGACAACGAAAAGATACCGGCTATGATTGGTTTATCAAAGTGGTTTAAATTTAGAGTTACCTATGAGTATACCAGGTGTTATCAATTATTCTGTAGCGTATAAAACACCTAGGTATATTATTCGTTAATTAAGCGTAGAAAAAAGTAAAATACTTGAATTAAAAAACTTATTTCCGATTTTTAAATCGTCCGGAAATAAGCCTTATAAAAAGGTACATTAAAATCATACATGAATAATAAATGTTCTTGCTTTTACTTTGAAATCCTTATAAATAGTTTTTTATATGCTGGTTCATACTTCTTTGCTATATTTGGATTTTCTTTATCATATTCAGATAAAGCTTTTTGTAGTATCGATGTACATTTTTTCATATTTGTCAATTTTTTCTTTTTAAAATGAATCTATACCATCTTTTATATACTTCTTTCTTTCATGTAGTATCTGCTGTAATAATGGCTTCATACTCTGGTAGTGCTTGTCACAATAATGTTCAATACCAGTTATTAAATATCTTAAGATATGGTCATTATATTCTATATGTATATGATTATCGATACTATAATATGGTTTGAAATAATTATGAACTAGGTAATTATTAAATCATTCTAATAACTTTATTGTCTCTTCTTGTTTATTTAATCTTTTATGTGTACCTAAATAATATGATGCATCTTCAGTTGATATGATATGTAACCATTTGGCTTTCCAATTACTTTCCAACCTGATTCATCAGCACCTACTACATATGAATTTAAAATATCTACTAAAATATAATCTATATACTTTGAAACCAAACAAGATACATTTTTTATTCAGTTGACTGTTTATTCATTACAGCCTCCATTATCTTCCCTTAATATCTTGCTTTTATCTAACAGCCTGAGCATCCAGCTGGATTATCACTAACCATTTCCTGCAGATAACAATCATATATGTCTTTCAATTCTGCTATCTGCGCTTTTGTCAGTTCCTCATAACTGTCAAAATGTGATTCAACTGTTCTTCTGTGAGCTCCAATAACTTCTCCATCTTTTACAAATATCAACATTGAAGCAACGATTTTTAAAACTCCATTGTCATCAACTTCGCTGATTTCAGAAAAGTCTATCTCGCTCATCAGTAGCACTTTTGAAACCTCTTTATACAAAGCAGCAAGTTGGCTGTCAACTCCATTTTCATAATCTTCTCTAGCCTGTCTGATACTGAAATAGTAGATTCTCATTCCGGGATACTGGTTGACAGTATCAATTAAAACCGGCAATGCTCTTCGGCACCAACTACATTCTGGCCAGCCAAAATAGACAACATGAGTGCCATTAATCAAAGAGTCTATAACTTCCTGTTGTTCAATATATTTTATTGAATTGTTTTCGTCAATTTCTATGGTCGTTATTGTTTTACCACTTTCATTTAACTGGCCATTGATACTTTCATATTCTTCTTTAAATCTGATATTATCAGTTTTGATATCATCAGTCTTACAACCGATTAAAGAAAGCAATATAAAAAACAATAGCAGAACAGTCTTTAACTTTCTCATTTGTTTTCCTTCTTTAAACTCAAAAGACTGTCAACAGCATGATCAAAACTTATCGGATTATTAAAACAATAAGAACCAGCTACCAAGCAATCACAATGATGCTCGATGGCCTTTTTACCATTTTCATAATTGATGCCACCATCTATCTGTATTAAATAATTCAAATCATTTTCTATACGATAACTATGCAGCCAGTCACATTTACTCAACATTTCAGGCCTAAATTTCTGCCCACCAAAACCAGGTTCAACAGACATAACTAAAACCATATCTATCTTATGTAAAACGGGTTCTAATACTTCTACTGGAGTGGCAGGTTTAACTGAAACACCTGCCTTCATTCCTTTGGCATGAATCTTATCAATAACCGCATTGCACTCATCCAGATTCTCAACTGCTTCATAGTGGAATGTCAGCATATCAATTCGAGCTTTATCAAAGTAATCAACCGTTTTTAATGGATTGGCTACCATGATATGTACATCAATAAACTTATCGGTAATCGTACATACCTGTTCTAAAATTTGTGGACCAAAAGATAAATTTGGAACAAAGTTGCCATCCATGACATCATAATGCAGCCACTGCGCATTTGATTTATTAAACATTTCAATATCTTTTTCAAGATTTAAAAAATTAGCCGACAACAATGAAGGCGATACAATAATCATAATTCCCATTCCTTTCTTTGGTTGCACAAAGGTACAACATCTAAATAGTTTTTATATCTTAAAGATGAAACGATTCCATCTTCAACACCTTTTTTAATGGCACAATCAGGCTCATTAATATGCTGACAATCGTTAAAGCGGCAATGTCCTTCCACTTTAAAGTCTTTAATCTTTTCAATCAGAACTTTAGAATCAATTCTGGAAAAGTCCAGTGATGAAAAGCCTGGAGTATCTGCCAGCCAGCCACCAGCAACCTGAAACAACTCAGTATGTCTGGTCGTATGTTTCCCTCGCCCTAAAGCTTTGGATATTTCCTGAGTATGCAAAGCGAAACTTTTATCCAATCTGTTCAACAGGCTGCTTTTACCTACTCCTGATTGACCTGCCAAAACAGTTACCTTGTCTTTTAAGGCTTCTTTTAATTTGGCCAAATCACCACCAAAACCGGTACAGATTACTTTATAGCCTGACTTTTTATAATCTTCAATATATTTATAGATTTCAGCGGACTGTTCAATCAAATCCATCTTTGTAATTACAATAACTGGTTCAATATCATTATAACTTATTAAAAATATCAGTCTATCTACCAGGATATTGGAAAAGTCAGGTTCCACAGCACTCATCACAATCATCGCCTGATCGACATTGGTGATGGCTGGTCGATACATCTGATTTCTTCTTTCTAAAATCCGCTGAATACAATATTTTTCATCAATAAGTTCAAATTCTACCTGATCTCCAACAAAAGGCCTATCCTGCAGGCGAACCTTTCCCATTGCCAGTGAATCATATTCTTTGCCTTCACTGTAAACCGTATATTGATTAGAGACAATTTTTATAATTTTACCAATCATATCAGTAATAACTCAAAGTTATAACCACTCCATCTGTTTGAACATAATATGTTCCCCAGCTTGGACTGCAGCTTACAACTGTACCTGGTGGAATAATATAGTCACCATTTTCATCCAGGTTATCTTCGATATTAAGTTGATTCAGCATAACTTTCGCTCCCATTTCTTCCAACATTGTCTTAGCATCATTCACATTCATTCCTTCAATGCTTAAAGGAATCATAAATGAAATATCTGTCGCAACATCAAAATTGATAATTTTCTTATCTGTTGGATCTAAAATCATTCCTTCATATAAACTCTGATAAATTATTTCATCCTTTTTATGTTCCTTGCTTTCTACTAAAGAAACTACCACTTCAAAGCCAGCTGATTCTAACATTGGTTTAACCGTATTGATATCCATACCAACATAATTTTCAACCTTGAATTTCTTGCCTAATGAAACCGTCAGTACAACACCACTTTGTTTTGTAACTTCTGTTCCAACAGCTGGTGATATAGAGAAGACAATACCTTTTTCATAATCGAAAGTAGCTTCATAATTGATTGAGTCAACTTTAAGACCTTGTGATTCAAGCAATATCACCGCATCTTCAACATCATGCAAGATAACATTAGGAATCCTTATCTTCTCGTTATTAATCCCCAATCCATTAGTTAGGCTGACCAGCAAAAATAAGATTACTACAGCTAAAATGCTGGCTCCACCTATGGCAAAAGCATTCATGTAATCTACATTCTTCTTCTTTTTCTTCTTTATCAGCTGTGGTCTTCTTTGTTTTTTAGCCTCTTCTAACTTCTTCTTTTCTTCAACCTCTTTTAAATCCAGCTTTGGTTCATAATAGCGAGCCAAGTCCAAACAGGTAACCAGATCATTATACATTTCCATAGCGGTTTTATATCTCAAATCAATTTTTCTGGCTGTTGATTTAGTAACGATATTTTCTACTGACTGTGGAATCTGCAAGTTGAATTCTCTGACACCAGGCACATCATTATGCATATGTTTAAGAGCAACCTCTACTGCCGTTTCACTGTGATAAGGAACATCTCCAGTAAGCAACTCATAAAATACAATTCCCAATGAATAAATATCCGCTTGAACCTGGACCGGTTTACCTTGAGCAAGTTCAGGAGCCATATAATGGACTGAACCAATGACTGTATCAGTTTTAGTTATATCAGAAACACCAACTATTGAAGCGATGCCAAAATCGGATAATTTTACTGTTCCATCATCCTTGACTAACACATTTTGCGATTTTATATCACGATGAATAATGCCCATCTTATGAGCATGTTCAACTGCTGAAACCAGTTGCTTCATAATATTTACTGCTTCATCAATAGGAATATTTCCTCTGGCACGAATCAGCTGCTTTAGAGTTTTACTGTGGACATATTCCATAACAATATAGTGCTTGCCATCATGCTGTCCAACATCAAAAACTTCAACAATATTAGGATGTGAGGTAGAAGTTATAGCCAGAGCCTCTCTTTTAAATCTGGTCAGATTTACCGGATCACTTGCTAAGTCTCCTCTTAAAACCTTGACTGCAACTTCGCGCTTCAAAATAGAGTCAATAGCTAAATATACATCAGCCATGCCTCCTTCACCAATTTTCTTTACTACGATATATCTATTTCCAATCATTTCAGCCATAACTATTACCTCTGATAAATCAAGGCAGTAATATTATCTAAACCACCTGCATCATTAGCCTTTTTGATCAGCTTTTTGACTTTATTCTCTATAGAACTTCTAGACAGCATAATTTCCTTAATATCTTCATCATCAACAAAACCATGCAATCCATCAGAACACAACAGGATAGCTTTATATTCCTGACTGACTTCAAAAACATCAGCTTCAACTTTCGGAAAAACTCCTATTGCCTTGGAAATAACATTTTTACCTACCATCTGTTTAGCCAGATCTTCTGTCAGGTTATGCTTTTTGACTAAATCGTTAATCAAGGTATGATCTTCAGTGATTTGAACTAATTCACTGTCCCTGGTAATAATATAACCTCTTGAATCACCAACATTGGCAATTAAAGTACAGTCATCATCAACATAGGCTGCTATCAAGGTGGTTCCCATGCCTTTGCAGTTATCATCCTCAAGACCTTTTTTAAAAACTGCCAGATTGGTGACATCAATTGCATTGTGCATTTTTTTAACCTGGTTTTCCGCCTTATAACCACCATTGAAATATGATGCCATCACCTTGGCTGCTAAATCAGCAGCAACTTCTCCAGCGTTATTTCCGCCAATTCCATCACAGACAACTCCAAGAAAAAGCTTTTCATTATCCACAATAACGAAACTGTCTTGGTTTACTTTTCTTAGCTTTCCAGTATCGGTTAAACCATAACTACTCATTTATTCTTTTTCCTTTCGTATTTACTTCTCAGCTGTCCACAGGCAGCATCAATATCATCGCCCATTTTCTGGCGGAGTGTACATCTTACATTTTTGCGCATTAATTTATCATAAAATATCATGGCACTTTTATAATCAGTTGAAACATAACCGCTTTCATCAACATTATTATAGGGAATTAAATTGACATAGACATCAAATTGTTCAGTCAACTGGGCAAGTTCTTCGACACACTTGTCAGTATCATTAATTCCTTTTAACAGTATGTATTCAAAAGACAGTCTTCTGTTGTTTTTACTGGTATAATATTTCAGTGCTTTCATCAGTTCAGCAAGCGGATAGGCTTTATTGACCGGCATAATCTGATTTCTTATTTCATCATTTGGTGCATGCAGGGAAATTGCCAGATTATATTGCGTTTTTGCATCAGCAAATTTTTTTATTCCCTCAACTAAGCCACAGGTAGAAATTGTTATATGTCTGGCACCAATTCCCAGCCCTAAATCATGATTGACAGTATCTAAAAAATTTAAAACATTGTCATAGTTATCAAATGGTTCGCCAGTCCCCATGACGACAATATGAGAAATTCTCTTTTTAAGTTCATCGATATCTTTTTGAACAGTTAAGACCTGCAGAACCATTTCTCCACTGGTTAAATCTCTTTGTTTTTTCAGTAAGCCACTGGCACAGAAAGTACAGCCCATATTACATCCTACCTGACTGCTGATGCAGATGGTGTTGCCATAATCATATTGCATCAAGACTGCTTCTATACTGCTGCCATCAGCCAGTTTGAATAAATATTTTCTGGTTGAATCTTTACTTACCTGCAGCTGTAAAGTTTCAAGTACTCCAATCGAATAGTTTTCCTTCAAAAACTGTCTCAGGTTTTTGCTGATATCTGTCATCTGTTCAAAGCTAATGACTCTTTTACGATATAACCACGAAAAAATCTGATTCGCATTATATTTTTTAAAACCATTGGCTAAACACATCTCTACCAGCTGGTCATAACTAAAGTCATAAATCGATTTCATAAACTATCCTCTTAAATATTGTACCATACAATGATATTTTTTAAACCAAAAGAAAACTCCAGATTAAACTGGAGTTTCATTGTTTCTAAATATCGAATATTAGATAGAAGCCAAGTATTTGATTGTTTTAACCATCTGGCAGGTATAACTCATTTCATTGTCATACCAAGCAGCAACCTGTACATGATAAGTGTCATCATCTACTTTAGCTACCATTGTCTGGTTAGCATCAAATAATGAACCGTATGTCATACCGATAGTATCTGAAGATACTAATTTTTCTTCAGTATAGCCATAAGAATCATCAGCTGCAGCCTTGTTAGCAGCATTTACAGCTTCAACAGTAATGTCTTTTCCTTTTACAACAGCATGTAAAATTGTGATAGAACCAGTAACTGTAGGAACACGTTGAGCAGCACCGATTAATTTTCCAGCTAATTCTGGAATAACATTAGCGATAGCTTTAGCAGCACCTGTAGTATTTGGAACAATATTAGCAGCGCCAGCTCTTGCTCTTTGCAAATCACCTTTTCTATGTGGTCCATCTAAAATCATCTGGTCACCAGTGTAAGCATGAACAGTTGTCATGATACCTGATTGAATTGGAGCATAATCGTTTAATGCTTTAACCATTGGAGCTAAGCAGTTTGTAGTACAGCTTGCTGCTGAAATGATTGTATCTTCAGCTTTTAAGATTTTATGGTTTACATTGTAGACAATTGTTGGTAAATCATTTCCTGCAGGAGCTGAGATAACAACTTTTTTAGCACCAGCATCAATATGTGCCTGTGCTTTTGCTTTTGATGTATAGAATCCTGTACATTCTAAAACTACATCAACATCTAATTCTTTCCAAGGTAAATCTTTTGCATTTGGCATTGAGTAGATAGTAATTTCTTCACCATCTACAGTGATTGAACCAGGAACTTTAATTGTTTTTCCATCTTCTTCGTATACAGGCTCTTTAGAAGTTACAGTGTGTTTATTTTCTCCGAAAACTCCACAATAACCACCCTGAGCGGTGTCATACTTTAATAAATGAGCTAACATAGCTGGACTTGTTAAGTCGTTGATAGCTACGATATCATACCCTTCTGCTCCGAACATTTGTCTGAATGCTAAACGACCGATACGTCCGAAACCATTAATAGCAACTTTAACCATTTTTAATCCTCCTATAGTCTATTTTGTTACATATAAATTATATGGTTTTACTATTTAAAAGTCAATTTTAACAGAGTATATTTAATATATTTTTCACAATTGCTATTTCAGATTATTGCTTTCATCTCAATGATTTTTAATCGCTTTAAATCAGCTGGTATTTCAAAAACCTGATAACATCTGACTAATTAAAAATACCTGCTTCTTGACTTTTTTTAACAAAAATAAAATTAATCTCTACCGAAAATATCCCTTGTATAGACCTTTTCTACCACATCTGATAACTGCTTTTCAAATCTGTTGGCAATTATAACATCACATATATTTTTAAATTCAACAATATCATCTATTGTCCTGATATCATAAAATGTATCATCATCAAGTGCAGGTTCATATATAACCAGTGTGACACCTTTTTCTTTTAATCTGTTCATCACTCCCTGAATTGCACTGTATCTGAAGTTATCTGAGTTACTTTTCATCGTAAGTCGATATATTCCAACAACATATTCCTTATTTTTTTCCGCATTATAGAAACCTGCTTTTTCAAGAACTCTTTGAGTGATAAAATCTTTTCTTGTTTCATTACTTTCAACTATGGCAGTGATCATATTTTCGGGAATGTTCTTATAATCAGCCAATAACTGCCTGGTATCTTTAGGCAGGCAATAACCTCCATAACCAAAAGATGGATTATTATAGTGATCACCAATTCTCGGATCTAAAGAAACTCCTTTAATAATCTGATTGGTATTTAGCCCCTTTGATTCAGCATAGCTATCCAGCTCATTAAAAAAAGAAACTCGTAAAGCCAGATAGGTGTTGGAAAACAGTTTGACTGCTTCTGCCTCTGTTGAGCCCATAAATAAAACTTCAACATCATCCTTAATGGCAGCTTTTTTTAACAGCTGGGCAAAAGCACAGGCCGCATCTTTATTTTCTTTATTGGACCCAACAATTATTCTACTTGGATACAGATTATCATATAGAGCTTTTGATTCTCTTAAAAATTCCGGGCTGAATATGATGTTACTTTTCCCATATCTTTCAATTATCTTTTTAGTATAGCCGATTGGAACTGTTGATTTTATTACAATCGGCACTTCTGGATTAACCTGCATAACCTGTTCAATAGCATTTTCAACAGCCGAAGTATCAAAATATTCTTTTTCCTCATCATAGTTGGTAGGAGTTGCTACAATGACAAAATCAGCAAGTTTAAACGCTTCCTTACCATCCAGGACCGCTGTTAAATTTAATATTTTTTCTTTAAAATATTTCTCTATATATTCATCCCTGATAGGAGAAATTCTTAAGTTGATATTGTCTACTTTTTCCTTGCTGATATCAACAGCTATGACTTTATTAGCTGTCGCAAGTAATGTAGCCAGACTTAATCCAACATATCCTGCACCCACAATTACTATAGTATTTTCATTATCCTGAATCATTTCTTTTTATCCTCACCTTAATATCAAATTTTCGTTTTAAAATATTCAATAGTTTTATCCAGACCCTCATTTAACGATACTTTTGGTTGCCAGTTTAACTGTTTCTTTGCCAGTTGTATTGCTGGTTTTCTTTTTACAGGATCATCAGCTGGCAAATCTCTATATACAATTTTAGATTCAGAACCTGTTTTTTCTATAACCATCTCTGCAAGTTCATTTATTGTCATTTCAACAGGATTTCCTAAATTGACAGGCCCATTAAAATTATCCTGTTCCATCATTTTTATCAGTCCATCAACCAGATCATCAACATAACAGAAACTTCTAGTTTGAGATCCATCACCATAAACAGTAATATCAACATTTTTTAGAGCCTGAATTATAAAATTAGAAACAACTCTGCCATCATTTTCCAGCATATTGGGTCCGTAGGTGTTGAAAATACGAACTACTCTAATATCTACACCATATTGTCTCTGATAATCAAAAAACAGCGTTTCAGCAATTCTTTTACCTTCATCATAACAGGCTCTTGGCCCGATAGTATTGACATTTCCTCTATAATCTTCTGTTTGTGGATGAATTAATGGATCTCCATATATTTCACTTGTGCTGGCCTGCAAAACTCTGGCACCGGCATTTTTTGCCAATTCCAAAACATTTAAAGCCCCTGAAAAGCTGGTTTTAGATGTCTTTATCGGGTCATACTGATAATGAACCGGACTGGCTGGACAGGCAAGATTGTATATTTCATCAACATCTAAATCAATGGGATTTATGATATCAGCATTGATAAATTCAAAATTTTCATTATCAAGAAAACTTTTGATGTTGTCATAAGTTCCCGTAAATAAATTATCAAGGCATATTACCTTCTCACCCTGCTGTAAAAGTCTTTTGCACAAATGTGAGCCAATAAATCCGGCACCACCTGTAACTAATATTTTTTTCATAATCTTTATTTATTCCCCAATTATTATTTTTTTACTGAAATTTTTTATTCTTTATTTTTATTTTTGTCACCTATTTTTCTAATTATTATTGCTATCAATATGGCAACAGGAAAAATTGTTAGAGAAATTACAATGCTTCTATTTATTTCAGGGTTAATAGCAAAAATTATATTCGCAATAATTGCAACTACTATTGCCACAACCAGCAGGTAAGTTGCTCCTACATAATCATACTCTTCTATTGGTTTAAATAATGGTTTTTTCATTTTTTTCCTCTCTTTTTGTTTATATTTTCATTATACAACTAACAGCTTGCGTTGTCTAAATGTTATACACAAAAACAGACCCCAGGGTCTGTTTTTGAATGATTCTTAAAGTTTTATTTTAGTAGTTTTCTACATGAAGCATAAAGTATGCCTGAGAATGATCACATACTGGACATACTTCTGGAGCTACTTTTCCAAAATATAAATGCCCACAGTTTCTACAGATCCAGGTATTTTCATCAACTTTCTGGAACACTTCACCCTTTTTAATATTTTCAGCCAGTTTACGATATCTTTCTTCATGGTGTTTTTCAATCTCTGCTACACCTTCCATCTGTTCAGCAATCCTGATAAAACCTTCTTCTCTAGCTGTAGCAGCCATTTCCTTATACATGGTAGTCCACTCGTAATTTTCACCTTCAGCAGCATCCAGCAGGTTTTCTAAGGTTGAACCAATACCCTCTAAGTGTTTATACCATAATTCAGCATGCTCTTTTTCATTTGCAGCAGTTTCTAAAAAGATAGCGGAAATCTGTTCATAGCCTTCCTTTTTTGCCTTTGAAGCATAATAAGTATATTTGTTTCTTGCCTGTGACTCACCTGAAAATGCTTCCCATAAGTTTTTTTCTGTTTTTGATCCTTTTAATTTCATAATAACCTCCTTATTAATAGTTCAAATCGTTAATATATAATGCTTTATTAAGCAAATTAAACCCTTCAGCGGTAGTTGTAATATTGCTTTCATAAAGCTTGTTGAATAATTCAAAATCATTAATTCTAGCCACATATCTATTGACCGACTTATAGCTGACAGAAGGATAAGCTTTAGTTAAATCCTCATGTTCTGAAACATAAACCTGGATACTCTTTTTCCTTCTCAATACGTAACATAACAGTCTGGTTAAAGCCAAACCATCCAAGTAAATAATCTCTTCAACTACAATCTTACTGCTTTCAATATAATAAATCATATATCCTTTACATACAGACTGCTCATCATAAAAGGCTACAAGATTATATCTTTTGATTTGCAGTAAGTCAATTAAATTCATGTAATAGTTATAATCCCTTAATAAGTAACCGTTAAAGTTTACAATAAACGCCTCATAAACGGCAACTAGGTCTTTAATTTTAAAACTTCTGCTGACACCAGAATAAGAACTGTTTTTTAAATGCGAACGAGATATTGTATATAGTCTCTGATTATATATCGGTTCAAAACCATATCTTTCGTATTCCGCTGGATTTTTTGTTGGCACAATTGTAACGAGAGTTCTATATTTCTGATGTTCAAAGGCTTCATCTTTTAATGCATCATAATATCTGATTCCCTTGCTTCGATCATAAAAATGACCAAAAACAACAGATGCTGACAGTCTTTTGTCATGTAATATCATTGGATGATAGTTTGTCTGCATTGAAGCCACCACCGAACCATTGACATCATTGACTAAAACATTTTCCGGGATAAAATCATTAATAAAATATTCATCCTGACTTTCAAAATTAAGGACTCCACTTTTGGTATATAAGTCGAAAATCGCTCTTTTATCTTCTTCTTTTCCTCTTCTGATCATAACTATCCTACAAATTATTCTTCAATTTCTTTTTCTGTGTACTCAGCATTGATAACATCACTGCTTACTTTATTATAATGTCTCTGTGGATCTTTTTGTATTTCTTCTTTAACTTTTTTTGATTCAATTGCCACTCTTATAAATAGTAAAACCGCCCCAATTAAAATAATCAGGACAAACCATTTGATAATTGGCCACAATAAAACCGTAACAGCTATAACAGCCAAGGTATAAATTACTGAAAATAATGTATCTTTACTCATTTATTTCCTCCAATTCTTTTTCTCGTTCTACGTATTTTTCTTTTAAAGCTAAAATTTTATTAAAGCGATGTCTAATTCCTGATTTGCTCAGCGAAACACCTGTTCTATTTTTATACTCCTGAGCCAATTCATTTAAAGAAGCATCCTGCAGTTCCATTCTCAGCATGGCTACTTCCAGATCTTCTTCTTTTAACAGGTGCTCAAGTTTTTTATCCAGCAAATATTGTATTGCCTCAATTTGTTTTTTAGCTACTGCTAAAGTTCTTTGAGCATTGGCAATCTCCACATTCTCCAGTCTTTGAATGCTGTTGAACATATCGCGGTTTATCCTTATATCTTCAAACTCCATCATAGCATCATTAGCGCCAACCAGCTTCAAAAAATCAGCAATATCTTGTCCAACTTTAATATAAACGATTTTTTTGTTTCTTCTTTCCATTTTTTTGGCAGCTATTCTGAATTTGGCTAATAACTTAATCAGAAAATCTGCATGCTCTTCACTGTTGGCTGTAATTTCCAGATGATAGTTGACACTGGAAGGCCTGTTAATAGAACCGGTAGCTAAAAAAGTCCCAGCAACATATGCTCTTATCATTTCATCTGTAACCAAAAACATCATGCGAGGATGATCCTGTAAACCTCTATCTGTCCAAAGGTCCAAATCATACAATATCTCTTTAACTTTTTCATTTACTGTAATACGATAGATATTTCTTTTATGCAGTTTCTGCTGTTTGATAACCGAAAGTTGGCTTGTAACATCATAAAGATCTCTTAAATCTACAGCTGCTCTTTTAGCTATATTGCTGTTGGAAGTTTTTAAAGTTAATGATATACCTTTGTTAGAAATCCCTATGCTGGCTAAAGATTGAAGCAAACCAGAAAGAAGACCTCTTTTATGGTCCTCATCTAATTGCAATCTGGTTATTTCATCCTTCACTCTTGATGCAAATGACATTTACATATCCCTCATAATTTCTAAAAAACTATCTCTCACTTTTATTGGGTCATGTCTTACCAGATTTTTTTCAAAATTCAGCAGACTGTGATAATAGACTTTATACTTATGCTGTTGATCAGCCAGTTTAACAATTTCCGCTTCTTCTAAAGAATAGCTTTTGATAACCGCTTCTGGGAAAACATCTGAACTTAAAACTACAGCATCCACAATTTCAGCTCCAATATGGTTATGGATAGCCTGAACGTGCTGCTCTACTGTATAGTTATCTGTTTCTCCCTTTTCGGTCATAATATTGCAATAATATATGACTTTTCCCTTACAATTACATAGTGCTTTTCTGATATCATCAATAATCAGATTTGGTAGTATTGATGTAAAAAGTGAGCCAATACCTACAATAATATAATCTGCTTCTTCAATAGCCTTTAATAGTTGTGGGTACGTATTAACCTGCTCATCATAAAAAACCTTTTTTACCTGTCTATTGCTTTCTCTAATTTGAGTTTCACCTGAAACGACACTTCCATCCATCATATGAGCTTTTAAGGTTACTGATTGAATGGTGCTGGGATACACTCTCCCTTTAACTTTTAAGATTTTGCACAATTCAACTACCGCACGATAAAAATCATTCCCATCAATAGCTAAAGCTGAAATTATTATATTTCCTAAGTTGTGTCCTGCTAATTGCCCGGCATGAGAATCAAAACGATAGTTCATCATCTTGGTCATCAAATCTTCACTATCAGCCAAGGCAACCATGACGTTTCTGACATCTCCCATAGCGGGTAAATTAAAAAAGTTTCTAAGTTGGCCTGTTGAACCACCATCATCAGCTGTCGCAACAACTGTCGATAGTTCAATTTCATTTATTTGTTTTAAACCCTTCAAAAGAGCTGACTGACCAGTTCCTCCTCCGATACATAATACTTTTTTCATTTTAATTCACCTCTTAAATTATAACACAATTACATCATTTCAAAAATATACTTACACTAACAAAAACCCACCATTTAATGATGGGTTAATTATTAATCTTTTTGAATTATTTCATTATTCAATATCTGTTGAATCATGGCTTTTGCCTGTTTTAACGGTCCTTCATGCAAGATAACCACACTGTAAGTTAAACCACTGTTTTGTCCTAAGGCATAACTTGTTCTAGATGCCCCAGATCCGGTCAGGTTATGTTTAATAACGCTCCAGGTAGCCATATCATTTAGCTGCATCTGAGCCAAGGCATAAATTGAGTCTACTGTAATGTCGGTAAAGAATGTTCCTTCAACCGCCTTCAATATTTCAGAAATATTTGTAATAGTTGAAACAGAAGTTGCCTGTTTAATCAAAGCTTCCAGTACAATTCCCTGATGCTCATTTCTACCATAGTCTCCAATCTGGGTTCCATCTGGCTTGTAGCCTTTTCTTTCTCTGGTATATCCTAGAACCTGTGACCCTGTTAAAGTTATTATCCCTTCTGGAAACTCCGCATAACCGACTTCTGACATTGTTTCTACATCAAAGCAGGCATTAGTTGTAAAATAATAAGGATTATTAATTTCAAGACCACCCATAGCATCAATTATTTTAACAATCGATAAGAAATTTACTCTAAAGAAATAGTTAACCTTGATGCCAAACAGGGCATTGATTGTCTGTTGCCAGGTACTGATACTGTAGACAGTCGCATGAGTTAATTTATCCATACATCCGCTATCACCCCATAAAGCGACATAGGAATCACGAGGAATAGTTATAATCAACACCTGTTTTGTGACTGGATTAAATACTGCCAGCATATTAACATCCGTTCTTCCTGCACCTCTGCTAGTGAAAAGAGTGTTATAATTTCTACTGTCAGAACCACCAATCAGGATGATAAATGGCTCTGTTGTAATATTTCCAATACTGGCGCTATCATAATCTAAACTGATTTTTTGAGTACAGGTGTAAACAACCCTTGTATCCTCCTTAAAAGTAAGGAAGTCCTCATTTTCAGAAACAATTTCTACATAAGATTCATTAAGCATAATAGCATCGACTTCACCAGCATAAAGTGCTTCTACGATTGAATAAATATCTTCATAAGCTTTACTTTCTACTGGTTCTCCTTCAAACTCTCTGTTGATAACCTTTAAAGCATAATCCTGATATTCAGCATCTAGTTGTGATTGAATACCGATGATTTTTCCCTGCAAGTCATAAATTTCCATAACTTCACTTTCATTTAGGACATACACATTTATCATCAGATCTCCTTCAGTAGGCACTTCAATCCACATTCTTTCCAGCTGACCTTTATAATCAGGAACTATTATATTAGCCATAGCTAAAGCATACGCTAACGCGACACATAGAATAGATTGAAGGATCTTATTTAAATTATTTACATTAGGTAAAAAAGCAAAAATAGAGAAAAACACATTGACACCAATTAATCCATAACGAAGATAATCAATATATTTTGTCGGCAAAAAAGTATAGGAACTAAGCAGATCATAAAGCCTTTTAGAATGGAACATTACTCCTATCATAACAACCATAGAAATAATATAGATTACCCATTTGACAATCTTTTTTCTTTTCATCTTTTCTTGATTCTTTTCTGATTCTGTCTTTATATTTTTATCATTATTTGAGTTCAAAATTTCAATTTTCTGCTCTGATAAATCGTTTTCTCTCGCTTCATCAACTGAAAATTGGATACCATCTGAATTGTTTTCTTCTTTTATTTCCTTCATAACACAGTACCTCACTTATATTATACAATATTCAAAAAAAAAAGCACATTTTAGTATTAAAAGTGCTGGTCCTATGATGAATCATTTGATATGCGATTTAATTCCTATTGCTAGTTAAGTAATAATTTAACCTCTGTTTATTTAAATTCTTCTTCATTTATTTTTTGAATACAAATCAGATGTTTTTGCTTGTTTTAACATCCAAATAATTGTAAAAAGCATTGGCATACCCTATATTTAAAGCCTGAAATAAATAATTATTTGAAATGCCTCCCATTAAATAAAAAACTGCCGTCATAAGAATCCAGGAATATGGAAAAATAAAACTGTCTTTAACCTTCTCTTTGTCCGAGTAATAAATTAGAAGGTGTTTTTTTATATCTTTAAACAGCAACAATCCAATAATTGAATAAAATATCAATAATTGAAGTGGCCAGATAAATGTTAAAATGCATATCACATAAGGAATATTCTTTATGTATTTCATATTGCGTTTAAATCCTTTCTTATAAACTATTGACAGCGTCTTTTAGTATTAAAAGTGGTGGTCCGATAGGGATTCGAACCCTAGACCCACTGATTAAGAGTCAGTTGCTCTGCCACCTGAGCTATCGGACCAAACGCTTAATTATAATAGCACTAAACCTGCCTGTTTTCAACCAGTTTTCAACACAAAGAAGTATAAATGCTTTAAAATAAAAGTATGGTTATACAACCCTTTGGAGGAAATAAAATGTCTATCATAAAATTATTTACAAAAATATATATCGATGCCTGTACTAAGGGCGATGCTATCAGGGCCAGTGGTTTATCAACCCCCGAACACATAACACGTATCGATAACATAAGATATAATAAAACTCAACTATTGGATATCTACTTTCCAAAAGACACTGCAAAACCAATTCCTGCCATAATATCGATTCATGGAGGAGGATGGGTATATGGCAGTAAAGATGATTACCAATTTTTCTGTATGTATTTAGCTGCCAAAGGTTTTACAGTCATTAACTTTGATTATCATCTGGCACCAGAATATGTCTATCCAACCCAGCTTGTTGATTGTCTTGAACTGTTTAAATTTGTAGAAGAAAATCATCAGAAGTATTTTATTGATCTGGACAATCTGTTTTTAATTGGCGATAGCGCTGGAGCTCAAATGGCTCATCAGTTGACTGTCATCCACACCAGTAAAGAATATCGAGATATCATGAACATCGGCTGCAGCAAGCTGAAATTTAAAGCTTTGGGCTTAAACTGTGGAATTTATAGTTTAGAAATGGTTAACAAAAATCCTTTTATCAAGGCAATGCTATCTCCTTATCTGGGCTGGGATACTAAAAAATATGGACGACAGATATATCCCCTGCACTATCAGAATAAAGACTTTCCTGCTTGTTTTGTCTTCACCAGCAAAAACGATTTCTTCAGGTATTATCAAAAGCCTCTCTTGAATAAACTGAAAGAAAATGGTACTGAACACTATTTTTCAGTTTATGGACTACATCAAAAAGAAATGGTAGGGCATGTTTTCCATGTCGATATAAAAACAGCCATAGGACAAAAAGCCAACAATGATCAGATAGATTTCTTCAAAACAAAAATAACAGCCAACGATTAGTTGGCTGATTTTATTAATTTGGCAATATAGAACCCATCAGAATCATAATCAAATGGAAAAATGGTTTTTTCACTTTCTAAGGTAAAGTTTGGATACTCTTTTAAGAACCACTGAACCTGTTTTTCGTTTTCTTTTTTGTTCAAGGTACAGGTAGAATACAATAGTACACCATCTTTTTTGACCATTAAAGCTGCTGCTTTCAAAAGCTGTTTCTGTAAATCAGCTAAATCATCTAAATCCTGTGGGGTAGTATTTATCTTGATTTCCGGTTTATGTTTTAATGTTCCCAGACCGCTGCAGGGAGCATCCAGTAAAACCACATCAAAACTGTTTTTTTGATACTTCTCATCAATCTTTGTACCATCATAAATGGAGGTCACAACATTGTAGAGTCCATATCTTTCCACATTTTGCTTTATTAAATCAACTCTAAAATCATAGATATCATTACTTATTACCAGACCGGTATTCTTTAACTCCATGGCCAGTTGAATTGTTTTAGACCCTGGGGCAGCACACAAATCCAGAATTGTCTGATTTTCTCTTACTCCAATTTCTTTAACTGCCAACTGACTTGATTCAGATTGAATTATGACCTGATTGTTTTTAAAATAATCGGTTTCAATAATATTACCCTTAAAATATAAACACCCATCAACAAAGCCTCTATAAAACCTGTCATCTTCTAAAAGTTTTTTCTCATCAGTTAATAGACTGTTAGCTCTTAGCGCGACCTTGCCATCATTTAAATTATCAAAACAGATCTTTTCACAAATTTCCTGCCCATAATGAGCTGTCCATAAACTTACCAGCCAGTCAGGATGAGAAGTTCTAACAGCTAAAGGAAGGTTTTCAATATCATCTTTAGAAACCTTTCTTAAAATAGCATTGACAAAATTTACCTGGCTTCCTGCCTTGATTTTTTTGGCGATATTAACTATTTCATTAACCGTGGCATATTCTGGTTTATCCAATAAAAGAATTTCATAAGTTGCCATATCCAGCAGTTGACAAATCTTAACTGGCGGCATCTTTCTGGCATATTTGCTCCAGACAGCTCGCAGAAGACGATAATTTCTTAAGGTACCATAAACCAGCTGAGTAACAAGTGGTGAATTATCCTGACAGTTTTTAAGTACAATATTAGAAAACTGCCTGTCAATTGTTATTTTGCATAAACAGTTAAAAGCTACTTCTCTTTCACTCATCTTTCTACTTGTCTCCCTAATCTAAAATATATGGATCAACATCAATTTGTACTGAAACCTGACGTTTATTAATTGATTGAGCTTCATACCATAACCACAGTTTGTCAATCAGCTCTTCTTTATTTCTGGATTTAATAATAATGCGATAGCGATATTCTCCCTTTAGTTTCAAAAGTCTTGAAGGACCTAGCACTCTGATAGCTGAATCAGCTCTAAAGTAATCGCTGGCTTCAAAAGCCTTATCCTTGACATTTTCATCATCTTTGCCGGTAAAAAGGACTGCTGCCATAAAGGTATATGGTGGATATTTGCCAGCATGGCGATAACTCATTTCGTTATTGAAAAAAGTTATATAATCCTGTCTGACTGCCAGTCTGATTCCATAATGATTGATGTCATAAGCCTGGACATACACTTCTCCAGGATTTTTGCTTCTACCACTTCTGCCACTGGCTTGAACAATTAAGTCAAAGGTTGTTTCAACACTACGATAATCAGTTCGATGTAATGGTCCATCAGCATTAAAAATACCTACCAGGGTTACATCAGGAAAATCCAAGCCCTTTGAAATCATCTGGGTGCCAACTAAAATATCATACTTCTGTTTTGCAAAACTGGTTAATATTTTACCATGAGCATCTTTTTTTCTAGTTGAATCGGCATCCATTCTCACCAGTCGGGCTTGTGGGAAATGCTTTTGAATTTCTTCCATCAGCCTTTGAGTTCCTACACCATAGTTTCGCCACATCTTATTGGCACATTTTGGACAGGTAACATCATTGCTTTGACTGTGACCACAGACATGACAGATCAGTCGATCATCATCCTTATGATAGCTGAGAGTCACATCACAATGTGGACACATTACAACATAAGAACAGCTTGAACATTTGACAATCGGAGTATAACCTCTTCTGTTTAGAAGTAAGATCACCTGCTGCTTCTTTTCTAATCTTTCTTCAATTGCCTTTAAAAGAGGAGCAGAAATAATATAATTTCCTTTTCTTATTTCTTTACTCATGTCAACTAAATAAGATTTTGGTAAATCCTGATTTATTCTTTTGTCTAAAGTTACCAGTTTATACACACCCTTGATAGCTCTGGCATAAGATTCCAGTGTTGGGGTCGCGCTTCCCAGTATTAATTTACAGTTATGGATTTCACTTCTTTTGATGGCGATATCTCTGGTATTGTATTTGGGAGTTGAATCCTGTTTATATGAGCCATCATGTTCTTCATCCAAAACAATCAGACCGATATCCTTAAATGGCATAAAAATAGCACTTCTGGTACCCACAACAATTTTAACTTCTTTCTCTTTTACCAGCTTATATTGCTGGTATTTTTCCTGGGCTGAGATTCCAGAGTGATAAATAGCGATACTGTTAAAACGTGATTTGAATCTATCAACCATCTGAGAAGTAAGTGATATTTCAGGAACCAGAATCAGAACCTGTTTATTATTAAGGATAGCCTGTTTAGCCAGTTGCAGATATATTTCCGTTTTTCCACTTCCAGTCAAACCATGTAAGAGGATGGTATTATTTTCACTGGTATTAATTGTATCAATAGCTTTTTTCTGATCTTTGGTTAAACTATAAGGAGCATCATATACTCTGAACTTTCCAACTTCTGCTCTTTTTTCTTTTTTTACAACTTCAATATCACCTATATCTTTTAATTTTCGATAACGATAATCGGTAACTTTTTCTTTAAAATCCTTCATTAAGATTTCGTCTTCTTTAAAACCATAGGTTTCTTTAACCTTATAATTGTTTATTCTGACCCAGTTTTCCATCACCGCTTTTTTAGCACGACTTACTGGTTTTAAAGTTGAAGGTAACATTGATTGAAAACAGGAAATAACCGGAGAAATTGTTTGTCTGCTCATCCATAAACCCAAATTGTAAAGTTCATCATTGATAATCGGTTCTTTATCAATTACTTCTTCAATCGGTTTTAATTGATATCCAAGTTCAGTTTCATATATTTCCAAATCTGCAACTTCAAAAGTCGAATCAACAAATCCGACTATTTTTTGTCCATTGAAGTCAACTTTAACCCTCATTCCCCTTTCAATTTTATCTCTTTTCTGATGAAAATATGAAAAGGTATTGTTAAGCTGCATAATGGGATGTTCGATATAGATTTCAACAATTAAAGTTTTATTCATCTTTATCATTTTATCATACTTATAGGTATATTTCCTTTTTTACTGCACAAAAAAAGAGTAGAGAAACTCTCTACTCCAATAAATATTAAAGATATTTTTTCATACTTTCATTTAATAAGAAAATACTGATAACGGAAATAACCATTACTATGATAAACGGATATATTAAAAAATCGCCTGTTTCTGGCACAAGATGATTAATTACTTCTTTTTCTATCGTTTCTATGAATTCACCAGCAGATATCTGATATTTTTTAGTGTCCAAAATATACCCTTTGGGAGCTTTTATCTCTTTTAAATAATAATTCTGTAAAACAAACAAAGAATTTTCAAATACCGCTACCCCATTTTCATCAGTTGTCTTTTCTAATAAAAGCTCGTCATTTTGATCATACAAACCAAAGACTGCTCCCTGAAGAGGATTGGAAAATTCATCTTTTTTAGTCACTTTTAAACTGACCATCTTAGGACATTCGATACTTTTAACTATCACTGTTTCCTGCTGTCCTACTTCGATTTTATAAACATTTAAATCCAAATAATAATTTTCAGGGGCCAATATTTCCTTGACATAATATTTCCCGGGAACTAAACCGATAGTTGCTGTTTTACCATTTTCATCGGTTATTAAAATTGCCTTTTCTTCACTATTGTTTATATAGGCTGGCTTACTGCAGTCTTCATCCAGAAACACCTGATAAACAGCTCCAGACAAAGGATAATGACAGGCTATTTCACTTTCTTTTTCTATTGTTAAATATCCTTCCAGCAGCTCTAGCAATCTGTAACCTTCTTCAGGTGTGGTTTCAAGCCTTCCTTTACCACTGCTGTCGGTAAATTCAATCGGTTTAGTTACATCAGATGATACTTTGATCATAAAATCAGCAGCTTTTATGTAACCTGAAGGTATTTTGGTCTCTGAAACAATGTAGGTTCCAGCTAAAAGCACGGAAATACCTTCAACAATAAACAGTTCATCACCACTGACTAAATAGTCACTGGTAAATCTGAATATCCCTTTCTCATCGGTTTCAAATACCCAGCTTCTAAGTGGTGATAAACCATTTGACTCTTCAACAGATTCTAATTGCTGACTGTAGTATTCAACAGTAAACTGTGCTCCCTGTATCTTGACATCATTTTTATCACTTTTAGTTAAAACTACTCTTATCGGGTCAAATTCAGTCTTAGCTTCAACAATCAGATCTTTATGAGCAAAATCTGTCGGCTGCATTAAAAAACCATAAAACATATCCTGTGTTCCATTTATCTGATAGTTTTCCCAGATGTAGACGACAAAATTATCTGGAGCATCAGGCTGTCTGATTACCCAATTATAATAGTCGCTTACACCATGCTGATCCCATTTCTGTAACCATTTATTATTTTTGCCATAGACTCTACCCAAAACAACATGAGTAATAAAGGCTGAAAGAGCCTCTGTATCATTTGTCCTGTAATAATTAAAACCATCTCTTGTAGAAAAAGGAATGTAGTATCTTCTACTGGAAAACCCCTGCCACATATCTGGACCACTTCTGCCATAGTATAAAACCTTATAGACCAGACGATGAGCTTCAGTATTCCGATCTAATATCTTGCTGGTAGACGTGGAAATAACATGACTGCCAAAATTTCTAATCGCAAAAGGAGCATCCGTTTGACATATCCCGCATTCAAATACTCCAATACCATAATCAGTAGTCCATAATTTGTATTGATTATTGGCAAAATACTGCCCCTGGCTGTTTTTGCCATAAAGATTGGCAATTGTATTGACTGTTATCTGTTCAGGCAGATGAGTATTGGCATATAAAGACACTTCATAAACTTCCTGATCTAGAATAAAGCCCTTTGATGGCTTTATTTCCCTGATCTTATATAAACCATCATCTAACTGGTCAACAAAAGGTTTCCCTGTGGTTTTGTTATAGCCGATACCATTTTTATCTATTTCAAAGACAGCTATAACTTCATCCTTACTGTTTCTTATTTCATACTCTGACCCCTGTAAACTATATTCATCTGGATTTAAACTTATTAAATCTTCATACTCTTTTATCTGTTTTTTTAAAGTAATATAATTACCTGTCATTACATCTGCTTTTGGCCATAAAAAAAGTGATGAGTCCGATAATATCATCACCAATGTTATCAATATAAATATTATTTTTTTCATTTAAAATACCTCTTTCAGCATCCTAGTTTCTCATAATGCCCCTTTTCTTCTATTGCTGGTTGATATGGTACATCTACCACCCAAATCTTTTCATCATAAGCTTCTCTGTCGACTACTATTTCCTGAGCAATCACCTCTTTTGTAATCTTGTAATAGTAACGATAAAAATCCTCTGGTAAACTGTTAAAATATTCCTCTGGTGAAAAGCCCTCATAATCATCTACGGTTATATAAGTTTCATCCTCTCTGATGAAGTAATAAGTTTTAAACTCCTGATAGATATCCTTTAAATGAGTGATGGCTTCATGATGAACAATCTCATAATGTCCCTTTTCCTCTATTGCTGGCTGATACGGTACATCAATTACCCAAATATAGGTACAGCCATCTTCCCTGACTACTATCTTTTCTGTAGCCAAAGATTCTTTATCTTTTTTACTATCTGCTTTTTTCTTATTCTCTGGAATTTGCAGTTCCATAATTGGTTTATCATATTCTTTCCTTTTTTTCTCATCCGATAAAAACCTGTCTTTTTTCCTTTCCAGATGGCCTCTTTTTATCTCCTTTAAAAGAAAGATTAAGACCACACAAAAAAAGAATATTATCAATATTCTTAAAATCTTTTTCATTTTACCTCCTCAAATAAAAAATAGATGTAGCAACATCTATTTCATATGCCATTTAATGATTACCGAAATCAGCTCAGCAGCCAAATCAACCTCATCATTGCAGATAACATACTTATACTGCGATAACATGTTCATTTCCCTTTCTGCTTTAGCCAAACGTTGCTGGACGATTTCTTCAGGTTCTGTTTTTCTTCCTCTGATTCTTCTTTCCAGTTCAGCCATTGAAGGCGGAATCAGAAATATTGACAGAGCATCAGGACATTTTTTCTGAACTTCCTTTGCTCCCTCTACTTCAATTTCCAGTAAAACATTTTTACCTTCATTTCTTAACTTTTCAACATTTTTTAAAGGCGTGCCGTAATAATTGCCAACAAATTCTGTCCATTCTAAGAGTTCACCATTTTCAATAGCCTCTTTAAACTCCTGTTGACTGACAAAGAAATAATCTACCCCTTCAGTTTCACCACCTCTTTTTTCTCTACTGGTCATAGAAACTGAATAAGCTAAATTAAGCTTTTCATCTTGAGAAAATTTAGCTCTGACAGTACCTTTTCCTACTCCTGAAGGTCCTGACAAAATGATTAGTAAGCCTCTTTTTTTCATTATTACTTACCTCCCTTTTATTTAATTTCATTATACAAAGTATGGCCTTCTTTTTCAATGTGATATAATATTTAATGATGATTAAAAGGAGATAGACATGGCTTTTGATGGAGTTTTTTTACACCAGGTAATCAAACAATTACAACCACTTGTAAATAAAAGAATTAACAAAATTTATCTGATTTCTGATACAGAAATTCTTTTCATCATCAAAGGTTATCAATCATATCAGCTGATTGTCAGTGCCCACTCTTCCTATAACCGCATTCATTTGACTGATAGAAGCTATCCTACACGCTTATCACCAAGTAATTTCATTATTCTTTTAAGAAAATATACTGAAGGTGGAATAATAAAAAGTATCACTCAGGCAGGATTAGATCGCTATCTGACAATTGAAGTTGACAGCAGAGATGATATCGGAGACAAAATAACCGTTCAAATATATGTGGAATTAATGGGTAAATATGCCAATGTCATCTTGGTGAAAGATAATCGAATCATCGATGCTTTAAAGCATATTCCTCCCTTTGAAAACACCATCAGAACCATTCATCCAGGGGCTCAATTTACAGTCACAGCACCACAAAAGAATAAACTGCATCCTTTTGAAATAGATGATGTAGATATGGAAGATAATCTTTCTAAAAAGCTGATTGGTTTTTCTCCACTTCTATCTCAGGAAGTCAGCTATCGAATGCAAACTCAAAGTTATAAACAGATTATGCAGGAAATCAGAACATCAACAAGTTTATATCTGACAAATATTAATCAGGAAGAACACTTTCATTGTCTGGCTTTGACTCATCTTTCAGATGAGTATCAACGTTTTGAAATATGTGAAGGTTTAGACTACCTGTATTTTACAAAAGAAGAAAGGGAAAGAATAAGACAGATAACAGGTGATCTGTTTAAATTCACCAGAAAAGAAATTAATAAACTGACCAAAAAAATCGATAATCTGCTGCATTCTTTAGAAGAAGCTTTGGACTGTGATAAATATCGTCATTATGGAGATTTAATCTTCGCCAATTTAGATAAGATCAGCAAGGGAATGAAGGAAGTTACGCTGGATGATTTTGAAGGAAATCTTGTGACTATTCCTCTTGATGAAAAGTTAGATGGTAAAGGAAACGGAAAAAAACACTTTATTAAATATCGCAAACTTTCCACTGGACAAAAACATATCAACCAACAGATTGATATCGCTAAAGAAAATCTGGAATATTTCCAACTTATCCAACAGCAGCTGGAGCATGCTGATTTTGATACTGCTGGGGAAATTCGTCAGGAACTGGAAAATCAGGGCTACTTAAAAGCCAGAATCAGAAGACAAAGATCTAAAAAACCAACTGAACCAAATTACACCAGAATACATTTTCAGGATAAGACTATCCTGATAGGAAAGAACAATATTCAAAATGAATTTATCACTTTTAAAAAATCTAATCGTTTTGACAGCTGGTTTCATGTCAGGGATGGCTCTGGAGCCCATGTGACTATTAATACCGATCAGCCAAATGAAGATGAAATCAGATTCTGCGCCATGTTAGCCGCTTATTTTTCTAAAAGCAGGTATTCCAGCAGCATCCCTGTCAATTACACCCTTATTAGAAATTTAAAGAAAATACCTAACAGTAAAATTGGAAAATTGATACTGAAGGAATATAAAACAATTTATATTGATATTGATGAAGAAAAAATAAATGCGTATCTCTAAGATGCGCATTTTTCTTATCAATATTCATTCTATCTTTCAAATAATCTTAAAAATTTCATTTTAATTTTACCAATTTTTCCAGAATAAGGATGTTCTCTTAAAGGAAGATTGAACCTGCTGTAAC
Source organism: Erysipelotrichaceae bacterium (assembly GCA_033808805.1). Taxonomy (GTDB): domain Bacteria; phylum Bacillota_I; class Bacilli_A; order Erysipelotrichales; family Erysipelotrichaceae; genus UBA1783. Next base: position 26,465 of record JAPXMY010000012.1, on the reverse strand, counting down.
CTTGCAGTACTGTTTGAGGATGAGTGAATTCATCAAAACCCCATTTGCCATGATAAGCTCCCATTCCAGAATGACCCGTTCCATTAAATGGCGCTCCTTTAACCATCAGTTGAAGACATACTTCATTAATACACCCACCACCAAACTGCTGCGTCGACATAACCTTGTTAGCCCAGTCGATATCCTTGGTGAAGATATATAAAGCCAAGCCATGTTCTCTTTCAGCAATCGTATCCAGCAATAAATCTATTTGTTTTTCTTCATAAACTACTATTGGAAGCAAGGGATTGAAAAGTTCATGCCTGACAATATTCTCATTGATATCTACCGGATAGATAATGGTTGGTGAATACTTAAGGGTGTTTTCATTTCCAAAGCCACCATAAACTATCCTGCTTTGATAATCTAAAACTTCCTTAGCACATAAATTGTAGGCCGCCTTATTTATCAGTCTTGGATAATCATCATTGTCAACGGCATTGCCTATCTGTCTGTCGAACTCCTTTTTTAAAGCTTCCACAAAATCGTCAGCCACTTCAGCAGCTACTGCTACCTGATTAATATTGATACAAACCTGACCGCTGTTTAACAACTTGAAGAAAGCTATTTTTCTAGCTGCATCTTTAATATCAGCATCTTTTCGGATAATACACCAGTTGCCATTTTCCCCTCCCAGCTCTAAAGCCACCGGAGTTAAATTCTCAGACGCACATCTCATTACATGTTTTCCTACCTTAGCTGAACCGGTATAGAAAATCTTATCAAATCTTTGAGCCAGACACATATCTGCCACTTCATGAGAGCCATCAATAACTGTTACATATTCCGGTTCATAAATGTCTGTCACTATTTTTTTGATGACTCTGGTACAATTGACACTTTTACTGCTTGTTTTGATTACTGCTGTATTTCCTCCAGCTATAGCAGCAATCAACACTCCAAAAGATAACAGAAAAGGAAAGTTGTAAGGAGAAATAATCAACGATACACCATAAGGCATTTTATATACTCTGGTGATCAGACTGGGAAAGCATACTAATCCTGAATAGAGAACTTCAGGTTTTGCCCATTTCTTTAATCCCCTTAGAGTTTCATTTATTTCTAAAATTACCGTTCCGATATCACAGAAAAAAGCTTCAACATAACTTCTACCTAAATCCAATCTTAACGCTTCCATAATTTCTTCTTCATAATCAACCATGGCTTTTTTAAGTTTTCTCAATTGTTTCTTTCTAAACTCGATATCTAAAGTAACCCCACTTCTGAAATATCTTCTTTGTTTTTCAACTATCTCTTTGATGGCAATTTCATCGTACATATAAAGACCTCCATATTAAACTGCAGCAATTATGTTTAATATATTCCTATTTTATCGTCTTTATTATACAAAAAAAACTTCCCTTAAGGAAGTTTGTCTGTTTATGGTAGCCCGTACGGGATTCGAACCCGTGTATGCATGCGTGAAAGGCATGTGAGTTAAACCGCTTCTCCAACGGACCATTTCTTCAATGCTTGTTAATAATATCAAGAAAAGTGATGATAGTCAACTATTTTTTAAAAATTCGCAGCTTTTTACCTTTAAAAAAGTGCTGAAACGAGTTCCAACACTTCATTAAACTAATTTTAACACTGATTTTCAGCTTTTTTTATTCTTTTATTGACAATCTTTAGCAGAAATCTGACAAAAAGCTTATTTTTCAATGTCCATAATCATTTTTACTCTTCTTTTATGTCTTTCACCACCATCAAATGGGGTTTCCAGCCAGGCATCAACAATAGCCTTGGCAACCTCCAAACCGACAATTCTAGCGCCAAAACAAATGACATTGGCATCATTATGCGACTTTGTCAGTTTTGCACTTACCGGTTCTGATACGCAGGCTGCTCTGACACCTTTAACCTTGGTTGCCGCTAAAGAAATTCCAATGCCAGTACCACATATGGCAATACCGCAATCCACTTCTTTATCTCTTACAGCTTCACCGATAGCCTTGCCAGCAATTGGATAGTCATAGCTTTCAGTAGTGTCTGTTCCATAATTCACTACTTCATATCCTTTAGCTTCTAAATGCTTGATTATTTCATACTTTACATCTACCGCAGTATGATCATTACTAATTCCTATTTTCATTTTCTTCCCTACTTTCTTAATATAAAACAGCTGAAATATACATCTGTTATCTTTGTTTCATCCTTTATTGTAAAATCAATATTATTAAAGATTATTTGGGTTCCATCTATTGCCTGATAGATTAACTCCGTTCTGTATGAGGCACCATATTCATTGTATAGACTCCATAAATAATCTTCAATATTATATCCATCAACTTCAACACTGTCAAAATACCCCAAATATTCTATTGATTTGTATCCTTCAACATCAATAATAGTATTAGGATTACTATAACTACAATATTTGTTATCTTTATTGACATTATTGGAATCATATTGGCTGAAACCAAACACTTTCTCAAATTCATCATCAGTAATTTCGGTTATATAGTTTTCTTTGTTACTGGCAGGATATTTTAGATAATAATATATTGCTCTGATTTCCTGTTTATCTTCCTCCGAAATATCTGGATTGGCGATAATTGTTTTATCTTCCAGCATGTTATTTTTAAGAAGTATCTTTTCCATTCTGCTAGTCTGAGAATAAAATGGTACATCAAGCATATTTAATGGTCCAATACTTAGTATGGTTACAATTGCTGCCATAAACAGAAACACATGTCTTGGTCCCTTTTTGAAAAAGGAAGAAACCACAAAAGCCAAGCCGATAAGATTAAACATAATTGACAAATATCTTGGAGTCGTCAGACCATAAGCACTGATTCTTAAAAATAAAGCATATCCCTGCATCAGAAAAATTGGTATCATCACCATTCCACCATATTTAACATGGAAAAGAGCTAAACCTTTTTCATTATCCTGACAACTCAAATAGAAAAGACAATAAAACAACATGGCAAATGAGGCAAACCAGTTAATTTTATTTATTGGCATTTCAAAGGTAATCAGTACTTTAACTAAATAGACATATAAAATTACAATCAGCAGATAATAAACTATTAATGATGCCTTGTGCAGAATGTTTTCATAAGTTTTCGTGATTGATAGTTTTTCTTCCCTGGTTGGAATATATGATAGAAACAACGAGTTAACCACAAATATTTCGAAAATTGCTGCAATAATCAGATACAATTTTTCAAAATTTTCGAATCTATAAATCAGATACTCAAAAGCCAGCAAACAGACTGATAGACCAGCTACAATAGTCGTAACCATCACATAGCAGTAAAGCAAACTGCTTACCATCACCGCAAATAATTTCTTGTTATCTTCAATAAAATATAGCAGATAGAAGCTGACACATAACGCAACTACTATTAGACCAGAGTAAGCTAAAACCACATAATTATTATCGCTATAAAAATATAATATTGTATAGCTGATAACGGCAACCGCCAGTGAAATAGCAACATTAAGAATGTTCCCTTTATTAAAATTATACTTTTCAGTGGCCAAAGTTAATGCCAGGGAAGTTAACCCTCCTAAAGTACTGGCCATTACTAAATAAGCATATGGATCATCAAAGCTTTCAGTGATGATACAAAATATTGTCGCTGAAGCAATAACTGCCAGAAAGATATTAGATAATAGAAATCTTTTAATACTTTCTAAAAATCTGTTTATTAGTTGAGTAAAAAAATCTTTAATCTTTTTCATTTTTTCCTACCTGTTTTTTTCATAAATTAATTTCAAGCCATAGTAAGCTAAATCTGGATCATATTCATCAAATACATCTGTTTCAGGATAGATGTATCTTCCCAGACCACCAGTAGCTATAATAGGAAAATCATGACCTATTTCTTTTTTAATCTGCATGATAATACCTTCTGTTAATCCAATATAGCCATACACAATACCCGCCTGCATACTGTGAACAGTATTCTTAGCCAGGATTGTTTCCGGCTTTTTGAGCTGAACCTGTGGAAGTTGAGCTGTCATTTGCCATAAACTGTTGGCATAGATTTCTAAACCTGGTGAAATAATACCATATTGAAATCTTCCCTTATTATCAACATATAAGAATTTGGTTGCTGTGCCAAAATCAACAATCATACATTCACCATCATATCGATTATATCCAGCCACTGCTACGGCAATTAAATCAGCCCCACAGCTTTTTGGATCATCAATGCAGATCTGTAATCCTGTTTTAATTCCTGCTGCAACCATCAGCGGTTCAACATCAAACAGCTGTTTGATGGCACTTATCATATCGTTATTGATATTAGGAACTACCGAAGCTAACACTACATCTGTTATCTGACTTTCATAAATTCCTCTTACTTCTAAAATTGAATGAATCTGCAAAGCCAGTTCATCACTTGTTCTTACCTGTTTGGTGATAAAACGAAAAGTTGTAATTAACTTTTCCCTATCAAATATTCCACAGGAAATATTGGTATTTCCAACATCAATTGTAAGCAGCATTCTTACTTTTCCTCCCTTATTACTTTTTGAAGCGTTCTTACTATTGGCCAATTTAAAAAACCAGCAAACAGGGCTTCATAAAAACCATTTGTGGCTAAAGTTAACCACACAAATACCATTAACCCGCTTAGCTGCACATTAAAAAGTTCACTATATTGTTTTCCAAAAAAGATATAAATCATTGACATTACCATAACTGTGTGCATAACTGTAGCTGCTACAGAAGAAATGATAATCGATAATCCTTTTGAAAGTTTAACCTTAATAAATAAGTCATATAGAACACCAGCAATTATCCCTAAAAGCACTCTTGGTACTATCGCAATTACCAAACTGAAGAAATTACCACTGAATTCTCCAATTGAATAAAAGGGAGTAAAAAATAATGATGCTGGCGAAGGAACTGCTACAGCGTAAATAGTACTTGCCAATCCAAAGACCAAACCCAGAATAGCTCCCTGTTTTGTTCCTAATAAAATAGCAGCTAAAATTACTGGGATATGCATTGTTGTGATTTGTATCGGTCCAATTGGGATGATACCCAAAGGGGTTGATACCAGTACAATTTCAATGGCAATAAACAAGGCTAATATTGCCATTTTGTATGTTTTATTTCTGTTTTCCATTTCGTATACTCCTATCACTCTTTAAAAGATGCAATGTTTCACAAAATCATTATCCTACTTTTTAACTTTTTCTTCAATATATTTAATCAATTTAATGCAGCTGGCGGTTTTGTAGCTGTTAGGCAGATAGACCATATTGACTGAAGTGGCTACAGTGCTGTCAATTACATTTCTAACCTGTAGTTCGGTATTGTTGCTGACACTGCTAAGTGGAACAAGGCCAATACCTAAACCATTTTTGACCAGCGAGATCGTTGTTCTGGCATCATCATTTAAACAGATATAATCAAACGGTATGTCAATACTGTCAAACTGTCCTCTGATAACTTCAATCCAGCGACGATATAAAACTAATGGTTTTTCGGACAGATAAGTCAAATCTAAAGTTTCAGGCAGATTTTTTCCTACAGCTACCAGTTTATCTTCAAACAGCTTAATCTGTTTAAAACCTCCATTTGGATATGGTTCCCTGACAAAAGCCACACTGATTGTTCCATCTTTCAAAAGTTCCAAAAGACGATAAGTGTTGGCTTCAGTTATTTCATAAATCACCTTATCGTTTTCCAGATGAAAAGATGATAATAGTTTGGAAACTTCTTCAACTATGGAAGATATTACCCCTATTCTTATCACTTCAAAACGACTGGCTTCTTTGATTTCAAAGGTTGTTGATTTTATCTGGTTTAAAATACTCTCAGCTCTTTGATATAAAATCTTGCCTTCCTCAGTCAGGGTGATATTTTTAGAACCACGCACAAATAAACTGCAACCCAATTCCTCTTCCAATAGTTTCATCTGGGCACTAAGTGGTGGCTGAGACATATATAATTTTCTAGCAGCTGCGGAAATTGAACCTTCCTGAGCTATCGTTAAAAAATAATTTAACTGTTTAACATCCATATCGTTTTACCTTAGCGCTGAACACCTTGATGCTCATAACCATCATAGACATAATATCTGTGAAGATTCACAGAATATAACGCATCTTTATAAAAAACCAGATGCATAACAGATAAAAGACTTTCTTCACTTAAAGTATAGTATTGTATTACTTTTATATCCTCTCGCTGGACTTTGAAATCAGCTTCCACATCACCATAGGCAGCAATTACTTCTGCTTCAGTTGCTCCCCAGCTGATACCCTTGGCTAATACCAGTTCATAGTTGACAGCAGTCATATCAACGCCGAAATTTAACTCAGGCGGAAGATTTTGAAAACTCAGTCTCATGATGTCACAGTCTTTCATCTTTTTAATTTCATCGGTTCTGTTATCGAACTGAATTGTGATAAAAGGATAATAATCATGTTTTTTATCATAATGATTATCATTGATCATAATATATAATTGAGCACCATTACTATCAGGATCTATATTATCATTTGCATCATCCATGATTCTCCAGCCATTAGCTGCGAAATCATCAAATGACCAAGGATTTTTATAAACCACTCCATCCAATTCAAACTCAAAATCTTTCCAGTCTTTGCTGGTCATACCAGTTGTTGTTTTTTTATTGCAGCCTGATAGACTCAACAAAAGCAAAAAGCTCAATATTGTCAGTAATATCTTTTTCATATTTTTTTCTCCTTTATTCCAGTGGATATTGCATTAGCTCAGCCATAAATAATCCAATCTCATAATCAATATGCAGGTTCATCTGGATCATCATATTTTCAATTGGAGTATAGTAAACCAAGATGCAGCCAATTTCTCCACTTTCAATTCTATAACCTTCTTCCACCGGACCATAGGCAGCTAAAATTTCTTCCTCAGTGCTGCCCCATCTGATGCCTTTGGCCAGCCTGATTTCATAACCCATAGCACTGATTTCTTCAACGATTCTATAACAGGCAATTGACCAGACAGGGCAATCTCTGATTTTCTTTGTTTCATCTTCATAATTGTGAAAGTCTACATAAATGTAGGCATATAAATCCAATGTTTCATCATAAAAACCACTATTCCACATTTCGTAATTTTTAAACGTACTTTCTTTAGCAGGTAAATCTTCATTTTCTTTTAACTGCCAGCCTTTACTGCTAAGATCTTTATAAAAAAGCGGAAAACTGTATTTTTCATTTCCTAAAACAAACTCCAGATCTGTCCAATTATCACTGATACTGAATTCTTTGGTGATGTTATTTCCGTTTGTTTTATTATTGTCTCCATTATCTGTTATTTTTTCCTTACATCCTGTCAAAGTTAACACCAATAATAAACTAATTATAAAAACTATTATCTTTTTCATTACCATCACCTTTCTTTAATTTGTCTATTCTGGATATTTTGAAAGTATGACACTATACAGTCCTCCATCATCTAAAAGATAAAGAACCATTCTTGAATACATGTTTTTAGTAGTATTTTCGTATACCAGTATAATATATCCACCTTCATAAGCTTCTCTATTTCCTTCTTCTACAGGACCATAGGCAGCAACAATTTCCTCTTCTGTACTACCCCACTTGATTTTTTTGGCCAGTTCAATCTCATAGCCATTACTAATTTTTTCATCATCATAGATTGTAGAAAAAGCTACCCAATAGACATGACAATCTTTGATATCCTGAGCTTTATCGCCATAATTTTCAAAATCCATTAAAATAAAGGCATATAAATCTCTTCCCTGATCATAAAAATCCTTGTTCCAAACTTCGTACATGTCTATTGTATAATCAGCAGGCTGTAATTCATAACTTTCTTCTAACAACCAGCCATTTTTACTGAAGTCTTGGAAAGAACATGGTAGACTATATTTTTTATTTCCCAATTTGAATTCCATATCTACCCAATTATCGCTGATGTCTTCTTTATCACAGCCCACTAAAGCTGTCATTAACAATACAGCCAACAAAACTACCAATAATTTTTTCATCTTTCAAATTCCTTTCTATATAAATAATTATATTTAAAATTATCAAGTTTATTTATATCAATTCTTTCTATCTTTAATTATCTGTTAATCTATATTCTCAAAATTTATTGGACTTCTATGAAAAGATATTGAGCACAAACCTATATCTTCTCTAAGAGTAAGCATCAGCCAACCATCTTCTGTTTCATTTTTGAAAGGATATGAGAGAGTTATAGCTTCAAAATCATTTTCAGGATCAAATTCTGAACCAAATTCTTCACTTTTTACTCTTCTGAATCCTTCAGCAACTGGACCATAGGCAGCAACAATTTCTTCTTCTGTCGCAAACCAGGTAATTCCATTGGCTAATACCAGCTGGTAAGGATTATACATAACCTTATTATTTTCCCAATCAGACATAATGTGGAAGTTTATAAAAATAATCTGACTGGTTCTGATGGTTTTATCTTCTCCAGAACGATTCTGGACATTTATCAAAAGGAAATCTTTATCTACATATGAATAATCATCATACTTAGCATTGGTCATCTCAATATAGTAGGAAGTATTGACATCCTGTGCTCTGATAACTCTATTTGGGTCAATATCAGCAACCCATCCCTGGGACTCCAGTTGGGCAAATGACCATGGAAAAGTATATAACACACCATCCAGCATGAAAGCGAACTCTTTCCAATCGGTACTGAAATAACTGCCATCATCAGTTTCATTATTATCGATAAAGTTATCACCAGCAGGCAAATAATCTAAAGGTAGATTAGCACTGGCCAAGCCTCTTTTACAGTCCCACAGTTTTAATCCCTCATCGGTTGGATATACAACAATTAAATCCTTTAGTTCTGTGGTATATACTTCACCTTCATAAACAGTATCATAAGATGATGATCTTTCTATAACGATATATTTATCAGTCGATTCGTAGATTGAATATTTGGAAGCCTTGATTTCAGGTAAATCAATTGCTTGTGGATTAGGTTCAAACATTACATAGCCATCTTCTATATATTGGACAAATAGTTGTGCCACATCAAACCTGCCTTTTCCAAAAACCTCATCAACTCTTTTCTGTAGAGATTCCACTGCAAAGCCAGATTTACCATTTTCATTTTTTTCAAACTCATCTTTTTCCATAAAGGTCTTAAATATCTTGACATCATATTTAAACATTGCAAGCAGATTTTTCAAATCTTTTACCGGCCCCATCCAATCATTTATAGCTGGATTTTCATAAATAGATTTAACATACTCTAATGCCTTATCGTCTGTCAGTTCTGTTATTTCTGGTTTATCAATGACCTCATTGTCATTGCTGGTACAGCCCAAAAAACTTATAGTTAATAAAAGGCTTAATACTATTACTAAGATTTTTTTCATTAATTATAACTTCCCTTCTTTACCTTCATTATATAACAAACAAGATTTTAAGATAATACCAATAAAACATAGTCTCTCCCTGTAATTCATTGATAGATTCCTATATTTTTATTGTATATCTAAAATAATTCTTATATATTTAATATATATCTTTTTATGTTATAAGTAAATGGGAGGCTAATTTATGAAGACATTGCAATTTTACAAAAAGTATACCCTTCAATCATTAATAGCTCCTTTATTTAAAATGTTGGAAGCCATGTTTGAACTTTTAGTTCCTTTGGTCGTGGCTCAAATTGTGGATATTGGAATTGTCAATCAGGATAGCAGTTTTATTTTCAGCCGTGCTGGATTATTGTTTCTTTTTGCGATAGCAGGCTTTAGCTGTACTTTTGTCGCTCAGTATTTCTCAGCTAAAGTTGCTGTTAATTATTCTGGTGATTTAAGAGAGCATAGTTTCAGACACATACAGTCATTATCTTTTGAACAGTTTGAAAAACAGTCCTCTTCAACCTTGATCACAAATTTAACTCACGATATCACCCAAATTCAAAACGGTTTGAATTTAGCTTTAAGACTACTTTTAAGATCACCGATTATTGTTTTTGGTGCTTTTATAATGGCTATCAGTATCGATAGACAGATTTCTTTGACTTTCTTATATATTATTATCATTTTACTCTTAATTGTCTTTTCAATTATGCTTTTTTCAATACCCTTATATCAGAAGGTACAGGATAAACTTGATAATGTACTGAATTTGACCAGAGAAAACTTGACTGGGGTCAGAGTTCTTCGTGCTTTTAACCAGCAAAACAAAGAAAAAGAAGGCTTTAGGAAAACCAATAGTGAACTGACTGCTGCTCAGCTTCTGGTTGGAAAAATTACCGCTTTATTAAATCCTTTTACCTATCTGATTATTAACTTCGGCATTATATTGGTAATCCAGCAAGGAGCAATAAAGGTAAATATTGGCACCTTGTCTTCAGGACAGGTTTTAGCCTTATATAACTATATGTCTCAAATTCTAATCGAACTCATCAAGATGGCTAACCTGACCATTCAGATTACCAAGGCTTTAGCTTCTTTAAAAAGAATTGAAAACATCTTAGCTATTGAAACTCAAAAAGATACTGGAACTATTGAACAGATTACGGATAGTGATATTATCATTTCCTTTGAAGATGTTTCATTTAGATTTTATGGCAGTGCTCATGAGTCTTTGTCTGATTTATCTTTTAACATAAGAAAAGGAAACAAGGTCGGCATAATCGGTCCTACCGGTTCAGGGAAAAGTACCTTGATTAATCTGCTTTGTAATTTTTATCAGCCAACAAAGGGAGTAATCAAAATAGGCAACAATAACATAACTGATTATATCAAGAAAACTCTCAGCAGACTTATCGCACTGGTTCCACAAAAAGCTACTCTTTTTAAGGGAACCGTTAAAAGCAATCTCTTATGGGGTGATGATGAAGCCAGTAAAGATGACATGCATCTTGTTTTAAAACTGGCTCAGTGTGATTTCCTTTATCAGAAGGATGGCCTGGATACTGTTGTTTTACCAAACGGTTCAAACTTCTCTGGCGGTCAAAAGCAAAGACTGACTATTGCCAGAGCTTTAATTTCCAAAAGTGAAATTCTTATTTTGGATGACAGCTTCAGTGCTTTAGATTATGGCACCGAAAAGAAGCTGAGACAAACCATCAATTCTTTAGACTATGATCCAACAGTTATCATTATTTCTCAAAGAGTCTCTTCTATTGCTCATTGTGACCAGATTCTTTTACTGGATGATGGAAAACTGGTCGGTAATGACAGTCATGAAAACCTGCTGAAAAACAATGCTCTTTATCAGGAGATTTACAAATCTCAAATTAAGGAGGCAAACTATGAATAGGTTATTTAAATACATCAGACCTTACTGGTTCTTAGTACTTATATCACTGTTTCTGTCTCTTATAGTAGTTGTTACAACTCTTTATGTTCCAGTAATTATTGGCAAATGCATTGATATCCTGGCTTATCAGGCAGTAGATTTTGTCAAGTTGAAAAATCTTCTGACAACTTTAGCTATTACTGTCTGCATAACCGTTAGCAGTCAGTGGCTGCAAAGTCTGATTAACAATCACACCAGCTATCAGATATGTCGTGATATAAGAAACGAGGCTTTTGCAAAAATTCACCAGCTTTCTTTATCTTACTTGGATAATCATACTGTTGGTGAAATAACCAATCTCATCATCAATGATGTTGACAGTTTTAATGATGGACTTCTGATGGGATTTAATACCCTGTTTATCAGTTTACTGACAATTATTGGAACTATTATATATATGTTGAATATCAATGTTTCAATTACCTTGATTGTCTGTTTTCTAACCCCACTGTCGCTTCTGGTTTCTCGCTATATCAGCAGCAGAACACATTCTCTGTTTATACAGCAGTCAACTCTTCGATCTGATATCAATAGCTATATTGATGAAATGGTCTCTAATCAGAAGGTTGTTGATGCTTTCAATCAGCAAAATAACAGCCAAAAAAATCTGGCAGAAATTAACGATTCCTATAAAAGTACTTCCATCAAAGCTATTTTCTTTTCCTCTTTAACCAATCCGGCTACCAGAGTAGTAAATGCGACTGTTTATGGAGCCATTGCCACTTTTGGCGGATTGATTGTCATTAATAATACTATTACTATTGGGGCCTTATCTTCATTTTTATCCTATGCCTCACAATATACAAAGCCATTTAATGAAATAAGCGGTGTTATTGTTGAACTGCAAAACGCCATTGTCTGTGGTAATAGAGTGTTTGACTTAATCAATCAGCAGGATGAATATGATGCAGTTTCAATCTTAGATCAAGAAGTTGAAGGAAATATTTCTTTAGATGGTGTTTATTTCTCTTACATCAAAGATCGACCTTTTATTGAAGATTTGACTGTCAATATCAAAAAAGGTGAAAAGGTGGCGATTGTCGGTCCAACTGGATGCGGAAAAACAACCTTAATAAATTTGATAATGAATTTTTATCCAATTGACTCCGGCTCAATTAAAATTGAAGGTGTTGACTATTCCACTATTTCTAAAGACTCCTTAAGGGAAAACTTTGGTATGGTTTTACAGGACAGCTGGCTTAAAAATGTTTCCATCAAAGAAAATCTTTTGATGGCGAAAGAAGATGCTACCGATGAAGAAATAATCAGTGTCTGTAAAAAATGCCATGTTCATAACTTCATCCAAAGACTTCCTGATGGTTATGACACGATAATAAAGCAAAATGATAGTACTATATCAACAGGACAGAAACAGCTATTATGTATTGCCAGAATCATGTTGAAGGATCCTGAAATATTAATACTGGATGAAGCAACCAGCAACATTGACACCAGAACTGAAATCAGAATCCAACAGGCTTTTGATGATTTGATGCAAAATAAAACTTCTATAATTGTAGCCCATCGCTTATCAACAATCCAAAATGCTGACATTATCCTGGTTATGAAAGATGGCAAAATTATTGAAAGAGGAAAACATCAGCAGCTATTAAGCCAAAAAGGTTTCTATCATAAGCTTTACAATGCTCAATTTGAACAATAAAACTGAGTTTCGCAACTCAGTTTTTCTTTACATATTTTAAACACTAATCTCCAATTTCCTCTAATAAATCAAACATTTTCTTTTTTAGATTAGAATCCTGTTTTAATCTTTCGACTACTCTTTTTGCCCCTTCCATCAGCACTGTTTCCTGTGAAGCTGATAATTGTTCAATTTCACTCCATAAAAGAAACTGTGATGGATATTCTTTTTCTTTGATTCCTCCCACACTATCGGTCCATTTATCGCGCACCAGAACACTGTTTTCTGCCAATTCATCAGGCAAACGATAAACAAAAACCTGACTGATTTCGGTATTTAATCCTACCGGGTCAAGAGGTGATCTATATACCTTATCGGTATAAAGATAGCGAAATTTAGACATATCCTCACTTTTCTCTTTTAATCTGATAGCTGTTTTTGCAGCACTTGATTTAAGACCAGAAGCCTTGATTCTGATTTCTTCTTTATATTCTCTTTCAGCAGCTGCCAGAAAGATATCACTTGGAAGAGGTTTACCAATTTCAATATTGGGACTGTCCTGTTTTTCACACTGACCACCCTGAAAATCAAGCCATCTTTTTCTGACTCGTTTTGATTCAGTTGTTTTCTCATCTTCTGAAAGTAACAGATCATCAATATTTTCTGTTTTTGCTGCCAGTGTCAAAAATTGACTTGATTTGGTACAGACTAGAAAACGCAGCTGTTCTTCTATTTTTTTACTTGAACTTTCTAAATCTTTCTTTGCTATCAGCAGTATAACCGAAGCATGAGCAATTGGATCAGCAGGATTATGCAACCTGTCCTTATTATAAAATCCGATAACATTTCCTTCCCTGTCCAGACCTGGAATTTCATCCTGTGGCATCTCTTGCTCTGGATTAGATGAATTTTCAACTCTCAGCATTTCATAAAGTCTTAAGACAACCTTGCATTCTGTAGCTCTTTTCAAAAACCTGAAAAGAATTGTGCCTACAGTATTGGCACTTATATTCAGAGTTCTGGAAATCTCTACATTAGTCATTCCATAATAAGCATAAAGCAGGGTCATCTTTTCGGTATACGATAAGACATTTACAAAAGCTGAATCCGCTGTAAGCAGCTGTATAAATTGCGCTTCTTCAGCTGGAAAATGTACTTCTCTTTGATGTAGTTGCATTTCTTTTTCATCACTACAGATATAATCACAATGAAGACAGATATAACTGCCAGTCAGTCGATAAAAATAAAAGCGATTTTCAATTTCATCAAAATGCTCTGCAATAAAATGATTATCCATATCCTGTTTTTCATCTGAAACAAAATCGCAAAGTGGACAAACATAACCAGAAGATGAACTTTTACCATAACGGAAAGTTCTGACACTTCTATTGTTGTGCTCTTCTTTTAAATGCTGTTTCAGCTGATAAGCTTCATTACATTTAAAACTGTCACAAAGAGGACAGATATACTCCTTTTGAGCATAATAACCCTGACTTAATTCATTATAACTGCGAGTTTTAATATCATATATATTCATTGTAATAGCCCTTTCTTTAAAATTTATTTTATTTTTTCTATCTGCTTTAATAAATCACCCTTCATCATAAGACGACCTAACCCATCCTCAAAACGTAAATGTTCTACCGTTTCAAAGCGATTCTGCCATTGTTCTAATAGTTTTTGATAGCTGATAGCTTCATTGGGCAGTGAAATTATAGTTTCTTTTACATTATCCTGCGTTTTTAAATTACCAGAAGCAAAAGGAATAGCAACAACAAAAAGAGCCGACAGTTCCCTGTTATCTTTACTTTCATAAGGGTAAAAGCCAGCAAACTTTAAATCATTCTGACAGAAGGGATTGATTTTCTTTCCAACAAAACTGACTTCTTCTGACCATTCTCTAAAAGCCTGATTTCTTACAGTATCTTCACTTATTTCACCACTTATCATTTCGCTTTCTGGTATTGCTTCATATACGCAATGTCCTCCAGGTACATCACGGCAAATTTCAGGAAAAAAAGTTTCCGGTGATTTAAATATGTTTTTAGGATATTTGTTTATTACCATTACTTTATCGTCTTCATTAACATACACCCCAAGAATTAAAACTGTCAGATGACGATACCTGGCTTCATTTTCCTTTGTTCGAGCAACAATAACTCGTTCAAAAGTTATTGGAAAAGAAACTTTATTCAGGTTTTCTTCCGGTATAACAATCATATTTTCCTCACTCATTTTCAATCACTCCTTATCTGTCAATATTTTCTGATTCACACGAATCAGATACCATTGTCTGTTCTTACAGGCCAGAATGCTATTATCTGCACGATAATCGTTTGCCTTGTAATAGAATTCATATTCTGGCTTTACAACAATATTGCCATCTCCATCAACAAGTCCAAAAGTAATCTCAGCATCTAAATCAATTTTCCCGGCTACATAATATGGCGCTACAGGTGGTGACTTGTGAACACTGTTATAGTCTGTTATTTTATAATAGGAGTTTTTATCTTCATCATAAAAATACATATAGTCCAGGTAGTCGACATTTTCCCAGTCATAACAGACACAGGCAATTTTGCCAGTATTTGTCATAACTATCTCTCTTAAATCCTCTTTAAAAAGAGATTTACCATTTTTATCATATAGTTGCCAACGATCTATAAGATAATCTTCGTGGTGTTTGGCTGCCAGTAGATACTTTCCTATCGGCTTTATCTTTGCATATTCCACCTTAAGGATGATATTTCCTTTTTTATCCTGATATCCCACTAGTTCTTTTACAGCCACTCCATTTTCATCAAACTCGCTGGATATTATTTTTCCTTCAAGAAGGCTTTCTGTCTCCTTGTCATATTTACCAACATCAAATCTACCTTCATGAACGTAATCCTCTTTGTTTAAAAAGACAGGTTTTTCTGAAGGAATAAAACTCTCAATTTCTTTTTGATACCATCTATCTTTCAGCCAATTGCCTCGATAATCCGTGGTATTTGTTTTACCATTCTTTTTAAAAACTAGATATTCAGGATCCTGATACTGCTGTTCTGGAAAAGAAGTTACACTTTCCTTGTCACAAGCTATCAGTTCATCACCATAAATATCATATGCACCCCAAAGATTTTCTTTTGAAACAATAAAAACCATAACTTCATTTTCTTCAGCTGTCAGAAATCGGATTTTAAGTTCGTCAAACTCTAAAGGCAGTATATCCTGACCAGCCAGATTACAAACTCCCCAGCAATCATTTAAATGATAAATCAGACGATCCATATTTGAATCTTTATAACCAGAATGGATGATAATCTCACTGCACTCACAAGGTAAAATCACTTTTCCTGAATAATCCAATACACCATAGTAGCGAACATCTTTTTCATCCAATCTGCTAATTTTAATAAAACGGTCTGAATAACTGTCAATTCGATTATATTTACAATCAATAGCCAGCTGACCATCTAAATCAAGCAAGCCTTGTAGGCCCTGCCTGTTTTCAACTAATATGCGGCCAAATAGAATATTGGGCATCAATTTTTCCTTATTATAATTATATTGACTATTTACATCCTTGATATTGCGAGTCAGGTATTTATAATCAGGAAGTTTTATAATTTCTATTTCTGAAGTTTTGTGCATAATGCCTCCTTTTTATCAACTTAAGTTGAATCTATTAGTAAAAATCATGATTTTTGATATCTTCAGCGAGCTGTCTGATGTCAGTTACATCATTATAATCTGAGTTAAAATCAAAAAGGCTGACAATATAACGGTTTCCATCTAGAAATCTGCAATTTAAAGCTTCAAAAACATCTTTGAAAGTTGCTTCATCAGATAGCATCTTTTTAAACATTTCGTTATGGAAAACAACCACATTATCAGCAATTACTTTTAAATCTATAACAGTTCTATGTGCATGTAAAAGACGTTCTTTTCCTTCTATTTCAAAAGGAGTTGTTACCATACAAACAACATACATACCTAAATCTTTAGCAATTTCAACTATTGGAGCTAAAGCACTTGTTGCTGTATTTCCTCCCAGTCCCGCTACAAGAATTAATACTTTCCCACCCTGCAGGACTTCTATGACTTTTTGCTGGCTGTAGATAACACTTTCTCTACCTGACAATGGGTCTTTCAGCGGTTTATCAGTTTCTAATAATACCTTATCAGGACAGACATTGGCTTTTAAAGATGCTTCATCAGTATTCATAACGATAAACTGTACTTCTTCTATTCCTTTTAAAAACATGTAACCTACAATGTTAGAACCAGCTCCACCAACTCCGACTATCTTTATTTTACTCATTTTAACATCTTCCCCCCTTGCGTTTGCCTGTTGTCTTAACCTTTTTTATAAAGAGGACATCTTTCATCTCTTTTAGCTAGAGTATGTTCTTCAAAACCATAATCAAAACGATACAGACCCTCACTTCTACAACTGCATAAAACCATCCTGTTGGCTTTACAGATGATTGTTTTATCAAATACATCAGTACCTTCTAAATCATCATATTCTCTAAATTCTTCTGTTACATAAACAAAATTGCAGTCAGCACATTTGACAGGGATTTCTTTCAAACCTGTAGCAATTTCATTTCCTTTTTCATCTTTATAAAATATAGTTTTGCTCATCTTATCTCCTTTCCAGATTAATCTATCTGATGAACTTTTATTTTTTTGTTTCTTCTAAAACCTGTTTCCACTCATCTTTACAGCTGCACATCGTACTTTCAGGTATTAATTTTACCAAAGTCAATATTTCAGAGCGATGCTCTTTTTGATAAGAAGAATTATTAACCTTCAGATTTTTTAAAATTCTCAAACATGCCAGTTTATTGAACTCTTCATCATAATGCAATAGCAAATTTACAAACTGTTTAGGAATACAATAGTTTATATAGTGAGCCAGTGCATACTCGAAGGTATAATGGCTTTCATACTGATAAAATCTGTTTTTAACCGCCAGCTCCATTATTAGCGCAAAGATTGTTTCGATATTTTCCGCTTCTTTAAATTCTCCCTTTTCAAAGGCTCTATGGGGATTGGCTCCAGAAAAAGCAATATAGTGATATCCACAGTTAACCAGCATTGCCAGCGTTTCTTCATCAAGTATTATTTTTGAATATGTATTCTTATTTTCATCTAACATCAATATAAGGAACACCAAAGCAAAATAAGAATAACGATTATTGTTTTGAAAGTAGACAGGGAAATGGTTTTTCCACAAAGCTGCCTTGTTTTCATCTTTAAGAGTCTTATTTAAATATTGCTTTAAAACATCGATATGTTTAAGTCCGACAGGATTAGTATATTTTCCCGGGAAAAAATGGTCTTCCAGTGTCTGAGATACTCTCAATATATAAGCTTCCATTTTTTGGCTGATGGCTGCTGACTGTTCAAAATGATTTTCTGCCCATAGGTCCAACGCTTTAAACAGCACATCTTTGAGCTGCTGAGATTTGTCAAGATCACGACAGGCTACAAGATGATGAAGTTTCGCATTTTTAAAATCATGATTTTCAATTAAGTATGATTCTATGGCTTTTTTCATTTCCGGATCATACATCTTTTCTACAAAATCACGATAATTTTCATCTTCAAAAAAACTTTTAACTATCTTCAGCTTTTCTTTTTCAATCATTTTAGTGGTTCTTTAAGTTTTTTGCCACATACCAGACATTTTCCAGTTATTACATCAAGGTATCTTTCACAATTGTGGCCAGCCAAACGCAACCCTTCAGCAATTTCTTCCTTATCAACACGATCACCATAATAATCATCATAATTCTTACCATCAAAATCACTATAGAAAGTTGCTCCTGTACTGTCTTCAAAGGCTTCAGAAGCTCCACACCTCAAGCAGACCGCGTTCACTCTTCCCAAGCCTGAGTAATTGCTGTCAGAAGCAATGACATGATGAGTTCTACCACAAACAGTACAACGACATTTTGAATCCAGGTGCTCATAACAGTTATGAACGTTATTGTTTTTTTCCATATTTCTCTCCTTTCGAAATTTTATTTTTATAATTATCATTTCAGTTACTGAAATTTTTTTATAATTTAATTATAACAATCCCTTACCTGTTGTCAATACTTTTTTAAAAAAATAATTTAAAATTTATAAAAAATTTATCTATTTTTACTTATATCCCTTTTTGCTCTTTTCCAGCAAAAAACCTTGCCTGGGCAAGGTTTAATTGCTAAAGTGGTGCACCGAATGAGAGTTGAACTCACACGATATTAATCATACGCTTCTGAGGCGTACGCGTCTACCATTCCGCCACCGGTGCAGTTATAGTCTAACGATATTTTAACACTTTTTCTTGCAAATAGTGAGCAAAACCGTCTTCATCATTTGTTTTTTCGGTAATATCATCAGCATATTCTTTAGTTTCATCAGAACCATTAATCATACAGACGCCAATTCCAGCAACTTCTAGAAGTTCATTGTCATTGCTGATATCACCAAAAGTCATAACATCTTTTAAATCGATATTGTTTAACTGGCAGAAATTTATTAAAGCATCACCCTTATTAGTTCGATAGTCGATAAACTCCAACATTGTTGTCTGCGTTTTTACGCTGCGATAAGTGACACCTTCTTTTCTGTTTTCTTCAACATATTTTTCTAAAGCTTCCATTTTGTCTTCATCTACTCTGATCATCAGTTTAGGGCGATCTTTATTAAACATCAAAGAACCATCAGGACTGATGACATAAGGCATCTCATTTCTAATACTGCTGGATATGGTTGCTTCATCTTCTTTAAGACAAACCATTACTCCATCATCATAGACAAAGGGATTTACATCAAGAGGTTTAACCAGGTCACAGATTTCTTTGACATCTTCTTTGGACAGACTGTGATAATCATATCTTTTGTTGTTTACTCCATCATATAACTGGGCTCCATTCATTCCAATAAGAATATCAAACTGCCAGTCAAAGCCCCATTCTTTGTAATAGTGCAATAACTGATTATCCACACATCTTCCAGAAGCCAATCCGAACAAGATTCCTTTTTCTTTTAACTGATTTATCGTTTTCTTGGTAAAATCAGTCAACACTCTTTGGCTGTTTGTCAATGTTCCATCGATATCCGCTACTACTAATTTAATATTCCCGTTCATAATCATTCCTTTTAATGGTGTGCCCGACAGGACTTAAACCTGTATTTTCTCGAATCGGAATCGAGGGTTCTATTCATTAAACTACGGGCACATTACAAAAACATTATAACATAATTCAACCACTTTATTTTATCACAATAAAAACACAATGCCACCTAAAAAATATGTTATATTTAAATTATAATAAGGAGAAGCATATGATAATTTATTGTGACAGAATTTATATGGAAGATGGTCTTAAAGATGGCTATCTGATAGTAGAAGATGAAAAGTTCTCAAGCTTTCAGCCTAAAGAAAACAATCTGAAAGCTGACAGGGACTTTTCAGGCTACAGAATTATTCCTGGCATCATCGACACTCACAATCACGGTTATTTCGGCTATGATTTATTAAGAGGAAAAAGCGAAGCTTTTAATCTGACCGGATACTTAAAAGCTTTGGCTTCCTGTGGAGTAACTGGTGTTTTTCCAACTTGTGATACTGATATTGAAACAATTGAAAAAGTAGCTAACTACTCTGATCCTGAAAAGAAAACACCAATTATCCTGGGAATTCATCTAGAGGGACCTTGGGGTGCCAGAGTTGGAGAAAAAGGAGTTAACACTGGCTATCCAAAAGTTGATATGAAGCTGGCTGAAGAGTTTTTAAAAGCTGCCAGTAGCAAACTAAAATTAATTGATATCGCTCCCGAAGTAGAAGGCGCTATTGAGGCTATTGATTTTTTTGTGAAAAATGGTGTTACAGTAGGAGCCTATCATACCAATGCCAATTATGCCCAGGCCAGTGCCGGAATAGATGCCGGTATTACTGTAGCTACTCACTTAGGTAATGTAATGACTGGTCTGCATCATCGTGACATCGGAACTCTTGGAGCCTGCTTAATGCGAGATGAGGTAGATTGTGAAATAATCTGTGATGGTTTGCATGTATGTCTGGAAATGATTGAGCTGTATTTCAAGGTTAAAGATTATTCACGCTTTATAATGATTTCTGATAATGTCAGTTTCGCTGGACTGCCTGAAGGAAAATATAAGGGCATGAGTGATGATCCAAAAAGTGATAGACAATTCATTTATATCAACGATGAAGGTTTTGTTTTATCTGATAGCGGAAGATTGTCAGGTAGTTCAAAACCAGTAATCTATGGTATTAAAAACCTGGTTGAAAAACTTAACATACCTTTAGAAACGGTTATAAAAATGTCCAGTTTGAATCCTGCCAGAAAATATGGCTTTGAAAAAGAAAAAGGCAGTATAAAAATAGGCAAGGATAGTGACTTTGTGGTTATTGATGATGATTATCAGGTTATTGCAACCTATTGCCAGGGAAATAAAATATATGATATCAAAGATAATAAAATACTGTACAATGAAGATTTTATCAGAAGTCGTAAATTAGATTAGAAAAGCAATCCCCTCATAAGGATTGCTTTTTCTAAATTCTAACAGCACTGATAATTATTATTGTTTTCTTTTTTCGTAATCTTCTCTGACTGACTTTAAGCTTTTTGCTTTAACCCTGCCGGCACTTCTTACATCAGAAATAGCTTCACTTAAAGAACAATATGCTATTTTGATTCCTTCACTATCGCTATGATAGTCAGCAGCACTGTCTCTATTTACTCCAATTGTTTCAGCTGTTTCTACTGCATCAATGTTGGCACCTAGGAAAACAAACTCCCATCCTGCTTCTTTTTTGTCATTTACCATTTGTTTTACTTTTTTGCTGGAATATTCCTTAGAAGCATTTTCATAACCATCAGTGATAATTATTATAATGACATTACAATCTTTCTGGTGTTTAACGATGTTTTCCATTTTCTTAATAGTCAAGCCTACTGCATCCAATAAAGCTGTGCAGCCCCTGGTAAAATACTGTGTTTCATCCATAACGCCAACTTTATCGATACTTAAATGATCGTGCAACAACTCATATCTGTCATCAAATAGAACTGTCGTTACATAGGCTTCACCTTTTTCAGCTTTTTGTTTTTTCAGCATTCCATTAAAACCGCCAATAGTGTCTGATTCAAGGCCAGACATTGAACCACTTCTGTCTATTATAAAGACAATTTCTGTTAATTTTTCTTTCATGTAAAAATCCTCCTATCTTTTACAATAGAAGGATAACATTTATATATTTCTAGATGGTCTCTTCAAAAGGGACATTTTTTAAATTGAACCTAATTGTTTCTGATCATATTGAAACAGCAGTTCATTTACCTCATAAATATTATAAATTTCATTATTCAGGCAATATTCGACAATTATATCGGTTGTATTCGATTTAGATAAGGAATATCCAGCCTTAAGCAGCAGATCGTCAGTCTGTGGCACACTTAATCGCAAAGCAAAAGCCAGAGCAATAGCAGTAGATTTTGATGGCTGATAATCATCCGAAGATCTAAGTTTAGAAAACAGTCTTCTGTCCAGATTCGCTCTTTTATATACATCCGAATCTTTATAGCCCTTTTCATCAATAAGATTTAATACTGTCTTGGAAAAAGAAATATCCATATTATCCAAAATATCATCTAAATCATATCCGCTGCAGGAATCAATAGCATAACTGGCTTTTTGATACAAGATTTTTTCTTCTGGAGCCTCTCTGATTAAAACTTCTTTTTCCAAAGCATTCTCTAGAGACCTTTTTGTAATCATGGAAAAGATTTTTGGATGCTGTCTTTGACGTCTTTCTTCTAAAACTGTTCTTCCTATCATACGATGCAGTCGAGGATATTTTATCTTTTTACTTTTTTCTTCTGGTAATAAAACTAACTTCACATCTAAATCATGCTCTTCAATAAAACTTCCAATGGTCTTTATTGCTACCTCTAAAGCCACATGCTGTGGAAAACCATTAGCTCCAGCTGATATCAGAGGAAAAGAAATGCTTTCAGCTTCCAGTTCAACAGCTTTGTTTAAAGCGTTGATATAAGTATCGGCCAACAGAGTTTCATTATTATTAAAAGCTTCATCATAAACAGGTCCAACTGCATGAATAATATATTTACTCAAATCAAAACCAGAAGTAACTGCTACCTCTGTTGTATCAACATAGCTAAACTTTTGCAGAGCATTTTTAAGTATTCGTTTCCCTATTTTTTCAAAAACAGCTAAACTATTGCCACCACTGGCAATCATCCTGTTATTATTTGAGCTGACAATAACATCTGTTTTCTGATCAACAATATTTCCTGTTACAATCTCTAGTGGCATTATTATTCACCTTCTTTATATTTATTATTACATATTTTTTCATTTATATCATCAGCTGATATTCGGTTCGCAAAACAAAATAGTTAATTTCGTTTTTTCGCGATTGGAAATAAGTCTTAAAAATATGGGTATAATATTAGTTGTAAGCACACTGATATTCGGTTTAAATTTCAATCAAAAAATGATATGCTAATTAATAGAAGAGAGTGTAAAATTTGAAAAAATGTTTCTACATCAGCTTTAATTAATGAAAGGAAAAAGAAAATGAAGATTAGTATAATTGTACCTGTTTATAATATTGGTGGTCACATTTCTAAATGTTTAGACAGTCTGACAAACCAAACTTATCAAAATATTGAGATTATTATTATTGATAACAATTCTAGCGATAACTCTATAGAAGTTTGTCAGGAATATGCCAAAAAAGACGAAAGAATAAAAATCTATCATCAACCTATGCAGGGAGTCTCTCATGCCAGAAATCTCGGTTTGCAAAAAGCTACTGGAGATTTAATTGGTTTTGTTGACGGAGATGATTTTACTGATGTTAATATGTATAAATTGATGACTGAGCAACTTTTTAAGCTTAATACCGATGTAGTAGTTTGTAATGCTTATGTACTCAAAGGAGATTTGAAATATATAAGAATTTCATTTAATCAATCCAAAATCAATAAAGTCTTAACTGACAGGGATATTTTCGATTATATTTTTTCTAGCAGTGGGGTCTTATGGAATACATTAATGAAAAAAGAAGTTATAAAAGATTTGGTTTTTAGAGCGGACGTTGCCTATGGCGAGGACCAATTATTTTTGTTGGAATGCCTAAACAGAGCAAATAGCGCCAGCATTTTAGATGTACCATTATACTATTATTATGCCTCTAGAGAAGGAAATGTTGTTTCCAGCAAACCGGATCAGCGCTCTTTAAAATTCTTAGATGTTTCTAATGAAGTTATTGATTTCTTATTAAAAAAAGAATATCCATCTATGGCTATTTCCAGAGCGGTAAATACAGCTACAGAAACCTTGCAGAAATTTACTATCAATGATGACAATCCACTTTATTCAGCTCATTTAGAAAAGATTAAAATTTTATTCAAGAATTTTTCTTTAGCTCATTCTACTGCTTTCTTTAAAGACAGCAATTATAACTTTAACAAGAAGTTGATTTATTCTGTTTTAAAGATTTCTCCAAAACTATATTTAATTTTAGATCCGCTATATAAAACTTTTAAAAAATAATAGCTAGAAAGGAAATTTGATATGAAAATAAGTATTATCGTACCTGTTTATAATGTCGAAAAACAGCTTCCAAAATGTTTGGACAGTCTCATAAACCAAACTTATAAAAATATTGAAATTAATCTTATTGATAATAATTCAACTGATAATTCTTTAAAAATTTGTCAGAAATACGCTGAAAAAGATGAAAGAATTAAAATTTATCACCAACCGCTGCAAGGTGCCGCCAATGCTAGAAATCTTGGTTTAGAAAAGGCTACCGGCGAGTTGATTGGTTTTGTTGATAGCGACGACTATGCTGATTTAAGTATGTATCAATTATTAATTGAGCAGCTGATCCGTTTAAATAATGATATCGTTGTTTGTAACGCCTATACACTAACCGAAGACAGCAAGTTTCTTAGAACAAATTTTAATCCCAATAAAATAGGAATTGAGTTATCTGGTGATGATATATTAAATTACATCTATTCCAGTAGCGGAGTAATATGGAATACCCTGATGAAAAGAGAGGTTATTGGGGATTCAAAGTTTCATGAACATATTCTTTATGGTGAAGACTTATTGTTTTTACTGGAAGTTTTAGGAAAGGCCAAGTCAGCCAGCATTTTAGATAAACCTTTGTATTACTATTATGTGACCAGAGAAGGAAATTTACTTTCAAGCAAAATAGACAAGCGTTCTTTACAATTTTTAGAAATAAATTTAATGTCTATAGATTATTTAAGAAAGCGCAACCTTATTTCTCTATCTATTGATAGAACTATTAAATCGTCAACTGAAGTAATTAGAAAGATGACTGCTGACGATGATAAGCAATTGGTCAGAAAGCATCGAGATGCTATTAAAACTTTATTTAAGCAGTTTTCTTTTAGGGAATTTATGAATTTTATTCTTTATGGTGAAATTTCAAAAACTAGAAAGCTGATATTATTCTTCTTAAAACTAGCCCCAACATTGTACATTGCGATGTATCCCTATTATAAAAAGCTGTCAAATAGATAAAAAAGTTGTCACAAAACAACTTTTTTTATTTTTCTTCTTCAACAATCAGGATGAATCGTTGCAGATCTTCTGGATCTGTAATCTTGAAGTTTAACATTGAACCTGCTACTGGTTCAATAGGAATATTGTGAATAAACAATAATTGAATAAGACCCGTTACTGAACTGTGTTCTTCATCTGATAAATCTTTTAAGACGTTATAGCAAGGCCAAAACTGGAAAGATTCAGGATTTTGACCTGACATGATCTTGGATCTGTCAATTAAAGAGGAAACCGTTTTTCCATCTTCACTATAGAAAATAGTGTCTTTAATTCCTACCGTCGGAAACGATGAACCCGTACGTTTAGCGGCTTTTATTGTCTTTGAAATAACTTCAGCAGGAACCAGTGGTCTTACTGAATCATGGACTGAAATTATTGAATCTTCACTGACCAGATCAAGACATTTTTCCAAACCACTCATTATTGAATGCTGTCTTGTCTTGCCTGGATCTGCATAACCAGCAAATTTGGAAATTTTCTCTCTTTTAATTTCTCTATCTACAAAATCTCTCCACATCGGATCACAGACAATTATTATCTTGTCAATATCTTTGTGATTTTCAAAAGTTATCATGCAATAGGTCATAATAGCTTTTCCATCAACAACAATAAATTGCTTAGGGATTTCCGCTCCCATTCGCTGGCCTGTTCCGCCAGAGAGAATAATCGCAATATTCATATTATCTACCTTTCCTATATACTCCTTTATTCTAATATAAAGATTCAATGTAATCAATTAATAAAAAAAGAACCAGCAACGTGCTATTTTCACAGGGGCAAGCCCAACTATCGTCGCCGCTGAAGTGCTTAACTTCTGTGTTCGGGATGGGTACAGGTGTGTCCACTTCGCTATCGTCACCGGATC
>JAPXMY010000011.1:0-64477 GCA_033808805.1 Erysipelotrichaceae bacterium | reverse complement strand
TCTAACCAACTAAGCTATCCCGCCACATGGTCGGGATGACAGGATTCGAACCTGCGACCCCCTGGTCCCAAACCAGGTGCACTACCAAGCTGTGCTACATCCCGATATGTGGTACGGCCACGCTTAATTATATTAGCACATTAATTTTGGTTATGCAACAGGATTTTAAGAAAAAAGATTACAACTGAAAACGGTTTTTAATCTTTATAATCTAGGGTTTTGTAATTTAATTTATCAGATTAAATTATTTTTTAAGGTCTGTTATTATATTAACATATATAAGAGAAACTGTAAAAAAATTAATCTACTATCGATATCAACTTTTCAAATAGAATGTAAAAATGAGTTGCTTATTATGTTAAAATAATAGTCAGGTGATGTTTTATGAAAATAGGAATAGTATCCTTGGGATGCTGTAAAAATTTGGTAGATACCCAGAAAGCTATGTCTTTTTTAAAAGCCGGTGGACATAGTTTTGTTGATAATCCAAGAAAAGCTGAAGTTATAGTAATTAATACCTGTGGTTTTATCAATGATGCCAAACAGGAATCAATTGATACTATTCTGCAGATGGCAGATTATAAGGAAAACAATTTAAAATACCTGATAGTAATGGGTTGTCTGGTTCAAAGATATAAAGAGCAGCTGCAAAGGGAACTGCCGGAAGTAGACCTTTTTATCACAATAGATGAATACGAAGATTTAGAAAGAATCCTCAATGATTTTTTAAATAGTAAAACCATTAAAGAAAAAAAGGCTGTATTGGCGGGCAGTGAGCATAGTGCTTATTTAAAGATTGCTGATGGCTGCTCCAATAAATGTGCCTACTGTGCTATTCCTTTAATTAGAAAAGAGTATAGATCAGTAAGATTTGAAGAAATACTGCACCAGGCTAAAGAGTTAGAAGCTATTGGAGTTAAAGAGTTAAATCTTATTGCTCAGGATACTTCAAGATATGGAATCGATTTGTATGGTCGATATCGCTTGGCGGATTTGTTATATGAATTAAATAAACTGGATTTTCATTGGATTAGAATCCTTTATATGTATCCAGATGAGATAAATGATGAGCTTTTAGAAGCTATGGCAGTCTGTGATAAAGTTGTTCCTTACTTTGATATACCTGTTCAACATGCCAGTGACAGACTATTAAAACTGATGAACAGAAGAGGTAGTAAAAAACAAATAAAGGCAATAATAGCTAAAATAAGAAGTAAATTTAAGAATCCTGTTTTAAGAACAACTATTATTGTTGGTTTTCCAACAGAAACTGATGAGGATTTTGAAGAACTGCTGGAGTTTGTAGAAGAGATAAAATGGGATAAACTGGGAGCCTTCAAATATTCACTTGAAGAAGACACACCAAGCTATGATATAAAACCTGAAGTAGATGAGAAAGTTGCCAGTGAAAGACTGGAAAAACTGATGCTCCTTCAAGAAAAGATAGCTCAGAAGAATAATGAAAAATTGATTGGCCAAACAATAGAAGTTTTAGTAGAAGGAAGAGATAGCCTTGATAAAAATCTATATCAGGGTAGAAGCTACAATAATGCCCCTGATGGAATTGATGGTCATGTTCGATTTAGAGCTTTAAGAGATATTGAAACAGGTGAAATTGTGAATGTCAGAATTGACAGTGTTAATATTCACGATTTATTTGGCAAAGAAGCAATTTAACATAATATTATGTTAAAATGAATTATAGAAGAGGTACAAATTTATGGAAAATTTACAAAAAATCGCAAATAATATGCGAATCAACATCGTTAAAATGGTTCATGCTAATAAAAGCGGTCATCCAGGTGGCGCTTTAAGTTGTGCAGATATCTTAACGGCTTTGTATTTTGATGTTATGAATATCAATAAAGACAATTTGAATGACAAAGCAAGAGACAAATTTGTCCTGTCTAAAGGCCATGGATCTGCTGGAATTTATGCCGTTTTAGCGGAAAAAGGATTTATTCCTTATGAAGAATTGCCAACATTTAGAGCTATTAACTCAAGATTGCAGGGACATCCTAATATGCTTGATTGTCCAGGAGTAGACATTTCTACAGGTTCTTTAGGACAAGGTTTATCTGTTGGTGTTGGAATGTCATTGTCTAATAAACTTGATGGCAATGATTTTAGAACTTATGTTCTTTGTGGTGATGGCGAATTACAGGAAGGTCAAATCTGGGAAGCAGCAATGTCAGCAGCGCACTTCAATTTAGATAATCTGTTACTGATAATTGACTATAACGGATTACAGATTGATGGCACTAACAAAGAAGTCATGAATGTTAGACCAATTGGTGAAAAATTTAAAGCCTTTGGCTGGCATACTATCGCTGTTGATGGTCATGATATTGAATCAATAATTGCTGGCTGCAATCATGCTAAAACTATTAAAGGAAAGCCAACAGTAATTATTGCTGAAACAGTAAAGGGTAAAGGTGTCAGCTATATGGAAGACAAAGCTGGCTGGCATGGAAAGGCTCCTTCTGATGAGGAATTAGCGATAGCTTTAGAAGAGCTGGGAGGTAACAAATAATGAGTAGAATTGCAACAAGAGATGCCTATGGAAAAGCTCTTGCAGCTTTGGCTTTAGAAAACAAGAATGTTGTAGCAGTAGATGCTGATTTGTCTGGTTCAACTAAAACTGCTGAACTTAAGAAGGTTGCGCCTGAAAGACACTTCAATGTCGGTATTGCTGAAAGTAACTTAATTGGTGTATCAGCTGGTTTAGCTTGTAATGGTAAGATTCCTTATTGTTCAACTTTTGCTATTTTTGCCAGTGGCAGAGCATATGACCAGGTTAGAAACACCGTAGCCTATGGAAAACTAAATGTTAAAATCTGTGCCACTCATGCTGGTTTAACAGTTGGAGAAGATGGTGCAACGCATCAGGCTTTAGAAGATATTGCTTTAATGAGAGCTATTCCTAATATGACAGTTATCCAACCATGTGATGGTGTTGAAACAGAACAATGTATCAAAGCAATATCTGAGTATTATGGTCCAGTTTATGTAAGATTAGGTAGAAGTGCTGTTGAAGTAGTTAATACTGATCCAGACTATAAATTTGAAATTGGTAAAGGTGTAGTTCTGCACAAGGGTGACAAGGATATTATCATGGTCGCTTCTGGAATGATGGTTCAGGAATCATTAAAGGCTATTGAAATATTAAAGGAAAAAGGAATTAATCCAACCTTAATCAACATCCATACAATCAAACCATTAGATGAAGAACTGATTATCAAATATGCTAAAGATGCAAAATATGTTGTTTCATTGGAAGAACATAATATCTATGGTGGATTAGGAAGTGCGGTTGCTGAATGTCTGGCTAAACACTGTCCTAAAAAGCAGGTCTTTATCGGCACTCAGGATACCTTTGGTGAATCTGGAAAACCAGATCAGTTACTTGAAAAGTATGGCTTAAGTGCTGAGAAGATAGTTGAAAGAATACTTAACGAATGTAAATAAAAAAGATTTATCAAAAAGATAAATCAAGAAGATTAAATTTAATATTTAATTTTGAGGTCACAGATTTGTGGCCTCAAAATATATAATGATACTATTATAAAAGGAAAGAAATAATATGGGTGAAAAAATTAAAGTTGCATTTATCTGTGTTCATAATTCCTGTCGCAGTCAGATTGCTGAAGCTTTAGGAAAAAAGTTTGGATCAGATGTATATGAATTTTATTCAGCAGGGACAGAAACAAAACCACAAATTAATCAAGATGCTGTACGTCTAATAAAGAAGTTATATGAAATAGATATGGAGAAAACCCAGTATTCAAAACTGTTAGATGACATACCTGAAGTAGATATTATTATCACGATGGGTTGCAATGTTAACTGTCCCGTAATTCCTTACAAGTTTATAGAAGACTGGGGATTGGAAGATCCAACCGGAAAAAGTGATGAGGAATTTTTAAAAGTGATTAAGCAGATAGAGATTAATATAAAGAATAACTTTTTAAAATAAATTAATAGTTAAAAAGGTTATCCAAAATAATTAGTAAGAATAATGATATTATATAGTGAGTTTAGTGACTGAAAATCTATGTCACCGCAAAAAACCTGAAAGGATTTTAAAATGGAAAATGTTAAAAAAATGGTACCATATCTAATGGTAAATGTAATATCTTTTTATCTGTTACCATTGGTATTCAAAAGTAATGAAGGCATATTGTTTGTTTTACTAATGCTTTTGCCAGCAGTCTGCTTAGCAACTGCGATATTTTATGGAATAAAAAACTCGCTAAATATGCTATATCCGGCATTTGTGGGCTTGCTTTTTGTGCCAGCAGTATTTATTTATCTTAATGAGAGTGCCTTGTTTTATGTTGTTGTCTATGGGGTAATTGCTCTTATCGGAAATTTTATTGGTATGATAGTTTACTATATTAAAAAGAAGTAAAACAAAATTTCAATTATTAAATTCTAAATATTCAAATTAGTTATTATTAAAACATCTAATTTTCATTTAATAACAAGATATAAATTTTATGTGCAGCAGCAATATATTTTTTCTTATTATTGAATGATTAAATATTATAATATTCCAGGTTGTAGAAAATAGACCTTTTCTTTATGCTATAATTACGGCAGGACAAAGGGGATATTATGATTAGAAAAGTTGGAAGCAATTTCTTTTTAGAAACAAAAAATAATTATTATATTTTTAAACTTTTGCCAAATGGCTATTTGGCGCATCTCTATTATGGTAACAAATATGATGAAAATTATAAGCAAAAGTGTAATTTAAATATAAGAAGAACTGGAAATACGGTTGAATATAGTCAGGAGTTCCCATATTCTTTAGAAAATATTCCTTTAGAATGTTCTAGTTATGGTAAGGGCGATATCAGGGAGCCTTTGATTGTGATTAGAAATCATGATGGAAGTAATACCTCTGATTTTGTCTTTGACAGTTATCAGATCGCTGATGAAAAAGAAAAACTTGAGACTTTGCCTTCAAGTTACAATGCTGATGGCCAGCTGATAGTAAATCTGACTGATAGATACTATAATCTAAAACTGCAATTATTCTATAGTGTGTTTTATGAAAGTGATGTAATAGTCAGAAGTTGTAAATTTATTAATACTTCTGATAAAGATGTAAAAATAGAAAAATTTAACAGTTCACTGATTGATATATATGATAAGACATTTACAATTACTTCATTTTTTGGTAATTGGGGCAATGAAATGAATAAACATCAAATAAAACTAAGTGCTGGCAAATATGTCATATCTTCCTATACTGGAACCAGCAGTAATCGTAACAATCCATTTTTTATGTTAAGTGATGATGATACCACTGAAACAAACGGTCAATGTTATGGTTTTAATCTGGTATATAGTGGTAATCACTATAACAGTATCGAAACAACCCACCTTCAGAGAACAAGAATAGTACAAGGGATAAATAGTGAAAATTTTGAGTTTGAAATAGCTCCTGAAGAAACTTTTGAGACACCGGAAGCAGCTATTACTTTCAGTAATACAGGGTTTAATGGTATCAGTAAAAATATGCATCATTTTGTAAATAATCATATCATCAGGGGAAATTTTAAAAACAGTATCAGACCAGTTTTACTTAACAGTTGGGAAGCGTACTATTTCTTTATCAATGAAGAAAAACTGGTTTCACTGGCTGAAAAAAGTAAAAAAATTGGTATTGAGTTATTTGTAATGGATGATGGCTGGTTTGGCAGAAGAAAAAACGATCAGAGTTCATTGGGAGACTGGTATGTAAACTGGGATAAATTTCCTAATAGTTTAGAAGGTTTATGTAGCCGGATAAACGATTTGTCTCTGCAGTTTGGTATCTGGGTAGAGCCGGAAATGGTCAGTGTTGATTCTGATTTGTATCGTTGTCATCCTGATTGGTCAATGGAAATCAGAGGGAAACATCACAGCGAAGGAAGAAATCAAAGAATTTTGGATATAATCAATCCAGAAGTAAGCAACTATATCCTAAGCAGCTTAAGAAGAGTACTTAGCAGTTGTAATATCAGTTATGTTAAATGGGATTTTAACCGAATATTTTCTGATATGTATTCACCATATTTACAAAATAGACAGAAAGAAACAGCGCATCGTTATTACATATCTTTGTATAAGAT
Source organism: Erysipelotrichaceae bacterium (assembly GCA_033808805.1). GTDB lineage: Bacteria > Bacillota_I > Bacilli_A > Erysipelotrichales > Erysipelotrichaceae > UBA1783. The sequence goes on along the minus strand of JAPXMY010000011.1, from coordinate 58,355 downwards.
CATGGACACTCTAGTAAAAGAATTCCCACATATCCTGTTTGAAGGCTGTGCTGGTGGAGGAAATCGTTTTGATTTAGCAATTCTCTGTTATTTTCCTCAAATATGGGCTTCGGATAAAACAGATGCTTTGGATAGACTTAGAATACAAAATGGCTATAGCTATGGTTATCCTTTAAGTAGCTATACCTGTCATGTTTCAATATGCCCCAATCATTTAACCAGAAGAACATTGCCTTTAAAGACAAGATTTGATGTGGCCTGTTTTGGAAACCTGGGCTATGAACTTAACTTAAATTTATTAGATGAATATGAATTGGAAGAAGTCAGAAAGCAAATAGAGTTTTATAAAAAACATCGTCAGTTAATTCAATTCGGTGAATTCGAAAGAGAAGACTACGAAAATGGTTTAAAATGGTCTATTATTAAGGATGAACAGAAAATAGAACTGATTTATCATCAGGATAGACAGACTACTGAAATTAAAGTGAACGGAGAAACTTATGAATAAAAAAATAGATATCAGCAATATTATGATAAAAACAGAAAGACTACTTTTAAGGCCATTTAGACTGACTGACCTAGATGATTTTTATGAATATGCCAAAATTGATGGGGTAGGACAGATGGCAGGCTGGTCACCACATAAGGATAAAAAAGAATCAAAAAAGATTTTAGAGATGTTTATCAATGGCAGAAGAACTTTTGCGCTTGTTTTAAAGGATAAAGTTATCGGCTCTTTTGGCTTGGATGAATACAAAACGAATGAATTTCCAGAATATAATAAGTTACAGGGAGTCGAACTGGGATATGTTTTAGGTAAAGATTACTGGGGAAATGGTTATATGCCAGAGGCAGTTGAGGCAGTTATCAGTTATCTGTTTGACATTGAAAAGTTGGATTTTATAATATGTGGTCACTTTGAGTGGAATAAAAGGTCTAAAAGAGTAATTGAAAAAAATGGTTTTAAAATGGCTAAAAAAATTGAATATCAAACAGATTTTGGAAAAATAGAAATAGCAGACCAGTATGTTTTATTTAATCCGAAAAAAGATAACAGAATAAAAATGATGATTTTCGATATTGATGGTACCTTGATTCCTTTTGGTTCTGTAAAGATTACTCCAAGTGCTTTAGAAGCCATTGAAAAAATAAAACAGCAGAAGGGTGTAAAAGTAATGATAGCTACTGGAAGATCTAAATGTTTTATTCAGGATGATATCTTTGAGTCTTTGCATTCGGATTACCTGGTAACGATTAATGGCCAATCTATTTTAGACAAAGATTTAAAATCTTTTATCAAACATACGATTTCTTTGGAAGATATGGATAGATTAACAAATGAGTGTGTACAAAATGGTATCGCCTTAGCCTATAAATATGATGATGAGCTGGCCAGCTATAATCTGCATGATGAGTATTGTTCCATCTATTTGCAGAATGAAGAAAGAAAGTATCTGGTTAAAGATTATACCAAGACAAAAGATTATCACCTGATTCATGGATTGCCTATTTCAGCCTTTTTAATTGGTGATGAAAGTGTTATTGAAGAGATTTCTAAAAAATTCAGTGAAGTAAAGTTCGTTAAGGCTTATCCACTGGCTTATGAGGTGTATAATGCTAAATATAACAAGTCTACCGCTATTGAAGAGGTGCTCAAGATATTAGGCTTAACCTGGAATAACTGTATGGTTTTTGGCGATGCCGACAATGATATTGATATGATTCAAAAAGCCAGAATTGGAATTGCTATGGCCAATGGCTCAGACAATTTGAAGGCTGAAGCAGATTATATTGCTGCTGATATTGCTGATGATGGTGTTGCCAAAGCGATAGAGTACTTTAAAATTGAATTTTAAGCAGAATAAAATAACCTTTGCAGAATATGCAAAGGTTATTTTTAATAGCTGAAGAATTTAAAGATATATATTTCTCCATCCAGAATAATACAGGTGTCAACTGAAGGGCAGTAGCCATTGGCCTTACAGCATTCAGAGTTTTCTGATTCATAAACCCACCAAGGACCAGTATTCCAGTCTTCGGTAACAATGCCGCATAAACCATTAACACTTCTGCCGTATTCGCCAACACCTGAGATATCTAATTGTAGTTCATCAGCATGTTCTTCCAATAGTTGATCTAAATATTCAGCATCAGTGCCAAAGGTTTTGTTGAAGACTTCCTTTCCTTCTGAATCTTGAACGATAATAGTGATCTGTTTGCTTCCCTGTTGTTTTTCAACTGGTGGAGCAAATTTTTTAATCACAAATACAATTCCCAGTACGATTGCTACGATAGCCAGCAATGTAATAAATTTCTTCTTGTTTTTCATTTGTGCATCTCCTTTATCTTAAACAATATTTTTTCTAAAGGTTCATAAATCAAGGCAATTTCCATAGCGGTCAGCGCTCCCTGAATCAGACTTGTTTTCAGGCCGGTAAGAATGTAGTAGATGGTAACTAATTCTGAAACCAGGATAAATGGCAAGTCCAGTATCAGTCCTGTGCTACAGGATAAAATAAATCCATAAACAATCAGTAACCATTCTTTTTCCTTTAAAATCGGTTTTAAGAAGTTTGTCAATAGTGAGTAGCAGGGATAAATGATAAAATACATAATGCTCCAAGGTGTTAAACCTAAATACAGTATCAACAATACTCCAAAAACAAGTGAAGCTTGAAAACTATCTCTTCGATCGAAAACCATAGCTACTGCTATTATCATGATGGTGATAGCCTCTAGATAAAGAATATTAGAAAGTGAAAAGAATGTGCAGAACAGCACAGCACCAATTAATGCAACTCTTGTCATTCTTTTTGTTTCTTTCATCATTGAACCATCCATCAAAAAAGCCCTTTTTCCTGGAAAATGGGCCAAATAAACAAAAAATTTATGTTTGCTCACTCCCAGAAGAAACCTTTAACTATCAGTCTTTGGCAGGTCTACCGGCTTAACTTCATCCTACTATTCAGTCTTCCCACAAAGATAATTGCAGTGACATAATTGAATTTCGTCTGTATCACGGTTGCTGGGACAGCATAAGAATTAAACTTATTTCCCTATTAAGTAATACACCAAATCTGATGAACTAATCTTAACATATTTGTTTGTTATCGACAATAAAAAACTCAATATGAATTGAGTTAAAATTTTATTCTATTATGCAATACTTTCCCTATTATTTGAACATTGCGTCTTTTCTGGTCTTCAGCAGTAAGTATTATCGGTTGATATTCTTCATTTTCCGGTTGCAGGATCATTAAGTCATCCTTATAGATAACCCTTTTAACTGTAGCTTCACTATCATCTAAAAGGAAGACTCCAATATCCCCATTGTTTAAATAGTTTTGTTTTTTTACATATAATAAATCTTTAGGCAGGATTCTGGCATCTTTCATTGAATCACCAACTACTTCCAAGTAGAAGCAATCAGAATGTCTGGCATCATCAGGGAAAACATGTTCAAAACCGATGTATTGCTGCTGTGCAAAAATTGGCTGTCCACCCCTGACAAAACCTAAAACAGGCACTTCAGTTTTTTGCTCAAAAGGTAGATCTTGATGCATCAGTTCTTCTGTTTCAACACCAAAAAAAGCAGCAATTCTAACAATCACCTTATATGGTGGGGTAGCAGAACCATCTTCCCACTTTTGAATAGTTGTAAAACTTTTATAGCCTAGATAATCAGCCAATTCATTTTGTGAGATGTGTTTCTGTTTTCTTAAATACCTTAGATTATCAGCAAATTTCATATTAATACCTCGATATAATTATAAAAAACAATTGAAATAAAATCAAGTAATTCACCTTGAATAAAATTCAAGTGTATGATAAGATAAAATCATGGAAAGAGTAATACTGCATTGTGACTTAAATTCATTTTATGCTTCAGTTGAAGAACTTTATCACCCTGAAGTTAAAGGTAAACCAGTGGTTGTTGGTGGAAGTGAAGATGAAAGACATGGTATTGTTTTAGCCAGAAATCAAATTGCCAAGAAGTATAATATTGTAACGGCCGAAACTATCTGGCAGGCTAAAAGGAAATGTCCTGATCTAATTATCTTGAAACCCAACCACAAGAGGTATGAAGAGTTTTCTTTGAAAGTTAGAGAAATCTTTTTACAATATACTGATCTGGTTGAACCCTTTGGTATTGATGAAGCCTGGCTTGATGTCACCAATAGTAAATACTTTGGTACCGGTAAAGAAATTGCTGATGAAATAAGAGAAAAGATTAAAAGCCAGCTGGGAATTACCGCTTCAGTGGGCATCAGTTTTAATAAGGTATTTGCTAAATTGGGCAGTGACTTGAGAAAACCAGATTATACGACAGTCATTACCAAAGAAAACTATAAAGAACTTGTCTGGCCTTTGAAAGCCAATGAGATGATTTATATCGGTAAATCAAGCTATGAACAACTAAAAATATATGGTTTGTATACGATTGGTGATGTTGCCAATAAAGATGTAAATTTTCTCAAAGAGAAGTTTGGCAAATGGGGTGAAATGATTTGGGTCTTTGCCAATGGTTTAGATGATAGTGAGGTGACAAGATTTGATCATCTACAGGAAGCTAAATCAATAGGCAATAATATTACTACTTTCAGAAATATGGAAAATTGGCAGGATGTAGATATTATTTTAAATATTCTGGCAGAGTCAGTTGCGACAACATTAAGACAAAGGGGTTTAATGACCAAGGAAGTTTCTGTTTATTTTCGAGACAGTCAGCTGAAAAGTTTTACCAGACAGATGCAGTTGGATGATTATACAAATTTATCCAGTATCATACTTAAAACAGCTAAAGAAATTTGTCGTAAAAATTATAGATTTCAAAAGCCGTTAAGAACATTAGGAATCAGAGTAAGAAAATTTATAGAACAATCGGAGCATGTTCAACTCTCTCTTTTTGAAGATGTTGAACAAATAAAACAACAAGAAAAACTGGAAACGGCTATCGACGATATCAGAAGCAGATATGGACATAAGAGTATTAAAAAGCTTTCGATGCTGGTTGACCAGGATCTGAGTGATTATAACCCTGTTGGTGAAAATGATAATTTAACAGATGTGGAGGAATTCAGGTGAAACAGTTTGTTGATGTGATCTGTTTGAATCAGAAAACGGGTCAGATTAGACCATTATATATATTGTGGGAAAACGGAGAAAAGTATCCGATAGATAAAATAACGCAGATTATTCCTGCTGCTTCATTGAGAAGCGGGGGAATGGGTTTGAGATTTACCTGCAAGATTGGAAATAATTATCGCTATTTATTTTTAGAAGAAGGTAAGTGGTTTATAGAAAAAACACATTTAAACTAGTATAATAGTTGATAGCAAGGAGTTAAGTATGGAAAAAATAGCAAGTTTTACAATTGATCATTTAACATTAAAACCAGGACTATACGTTTCAAGAAAGGATGTAAAAGATGATGTAGTAGTTACCACCTTTGACTTGAGAATTATCAGTCCAAATGTTGAACCAGTAATTGACAATGGTTCTTTGCATACAATTGAACATTTGGGAGCTACTTTTTTAAGAAACAGCGAAAGAAAAGATGATATTGTCTATTTTGGACCAATGGGTTGCAGAACTGGCTGTTATCTGGTAATGTTTGGTGATTTGGATAGTGAAGATATTTATTCTTTTATTATTGATATGTGTGAATTCGTTTTAGAATATGAAGGACAGGTTCCTGGAGCCAGCGCCAAAGAATGTGGCAACTATCTGGAACAGGATCTGCCGATGGCTAAATATTATCTTCAGAAATATAAAAAAGAATTAGAAACTCATAGAAGATTTAAATACTAAAATAAAGGACTGCGGTCCTTTATTTTTATGATTTATTTCTTTGTAAATCCAAGTATAAATCACTTCGACTTTTACTGACTACTACATTGGAGTTTCTAAATTCCTTAATATTTGGATGAGGAATATACCTATTAGTATTTTCAGTCATCAGATAAGAAAATACCTGTAAAGCAGCAAGTTTATAAAGAGGTGAAACCAGTGGGTCAGTCTGTCTGCCTGTTCTGATAGCTTTGCTATCATCTAATTTCTTACTGTTAGAGACAGTATAAGTCTTTTTACTGACAATATTGTTGGCAACAGCAACTTCAACGATTCTTTCTGAAGAGAAGGAATCGTTATTGTCAATAAACAGACACAGTGCATCAGGTCCCAGAGCATATATTGGACCGTGCAGGTATTCTTCAACTTCAAATGTTAGAGCACTGATACAGCTTGTTTCAGAAATCTTTAATCCTCCTTCAGTAGCTGTGCCCAGATTTGGTCCACTGCTGATCAGATATACTCTGGAATTGTTGGTAAAGTCATCAATGTTTTCTTCAAATATTCTGGTACTGTTATTTACCATTTCTGGATGAATTTCCATGGCCAAAAACATCTGATTTTTGTAGTAATGATATTTTTCTTCAGTTATAGTTTCTTTTCTTAAAGCTGCTTCTAAAGCAAACGACATTAGAAAAGCGGCTAAAGAGATAACTCCTTTAGTCACAAAGCCTATTTTTTCTTCTCCAGCTTGCCAGTTAACCAGTAAATCACTCAATTCTCTAGCATCGCAATCATCTCTGGCAGTTAAAGAAATAGTTTGTTGACCATCATTTTTCAGTTTCTTTAAACAATCTAAGATGTTTGTTGAACATCCCGATTGAGAGACAGCGATTTTCATCATTTTGTCATGCAGTTTGTATTCGTGATAACAAAATGTAAACGGAGTGATTAATTTGCATTCACAGTTTAATACTTCTCTAATAAAATATCGAGCCATTAAACAGCCATTGTAACTGGATCCACAGGCAATCAGCGCTACACCCTGGTAATCATTATCGATATAGTTATCGACCAATGCTTTAGTAAATTTATAGCTGTTTTCAATAATCCTGTTTACTGTTTCAGGGGTTTCTTTGATATAATCCAACATAGTAATTTCATTCATAAAATATCCTCCTAATATTAAAAATAACAATAGAAAAAACCATTGTTATTTATTTAAGTAATCTAAATATTGCTGATAAGTCATTTTGGGTTCAAAACTGTTAACGATAGTATCAACCAATGTACTTTCAGTCAGCAAATCAATAACACTGCTGGCCACAATTTCAGCTTGTACAATATAAACTTCATCTGGATCAGCAATCTGCAGGTTATTACCGTGTACTCTTCCTTTAAAACCGGTATAGCCATATTGAGTAACTGGTTTAAACACGCTCATATCACCAACATCACCAGCAGCCACACTCTTTTCATTCCATCTGATATTGTCTTTATCAGTATAGTCCAACATATTTCTGTAAATCACTTCACTAAGTGGCTTGCTTGGAATAAATGGTAGGTAGCCTGGAATATCTTCAATGATACAGGTTCCACCAAGTGCTTGGCTGCAGTGGACGGCTGCATTGGTGATTTTTTTATTTAATTCTAATAAGTAATTCGGATTGATGCTTCTAATGTAGCATTCATAGGCAACTTCTTCTGGTATGGAATTAACTGTATCTCCGCCTTTGGCAATGATACCATGAACTCTGACCATATCTTCTTCTTTATAGGTTTCTCTTAACATGTTGATGGCATTTAAAAATAGAGAACAGATATTTAAGGCATTAATACCTTCATCAGGGCAGACAGCTGCATGGGCTCCCTTTCCAACAAAGGTGATTTTTTTATAGATGAAACCAGCCAGGGTTGAATTGACAGAAAAACGATAATTACTGCTGCCTGAGCTATGCAGATGAATGAACAGATCACAATCATCAAAGAGTTTATCTACCAGCATATTCTTTTTGCCAGACAAATATTTGATTTTACCTTCCTTGATTAATTTTTTGCGATATTCGACATCAGTAAATTCTTCTGCCGGAGTAAAAAATAAAGTAACTTTACCTTTTAATTTATCAATCTGCTGATTTAAACTATCTAAAGCCGCCAGCATGATTGCTATCTGGGTACTATGTCCACAAGAGTGAGCGGCATTATCGGTCTTACTGGCATTTGGATGGCCGACAGTAGGGATAGCATCTAATTCCGCAATCAAGCCAATATGAGGCTTACCACTACCAATAGAAACGGAAAAACCAGTTTCAAAAAACTCCTTTTCGACCTTAAGGTTGTGTTTACTTAAATATTCAATGATGATTTCTTTGGTTTTAAACTCCTTAAATCCCAATTCAGGACAATTGAAAAGTTTTTCTCCTAAGGCGATAATTTCTTCTTTATTAGATTTTATGTAATCCTTAACTCTTTGTTTCATGCTTTTCTCCTTTATATTAGATTAAAGATAGCTTTTACAATATTTAAACCACTGACAAAAGTTCCAATGGTACTGCCTAAGTTGGCAAAAACTACCACTAGCAAGATTCGAGTAACCCTATTGGTCACAAAGCCCTTAAAGGTATTTAAATCATTAGACAGATTATCAAAATCAGCAACTGTGGGTTTTAAGATTTTTGCTTCTACCAGTCCAGCAAACCAGCCTGCCGCTAAAAGAGGATTCAGTGAGGTGATAGGGGCTGCCAGAAAGGCGGTTATCATTGATAAAATGTTTCCGCGACAGATTAAGACTCCTAAAGCACTGAGAGAACCGTTAATTAAAATCCAACTTTTAAGCTGTTGAAAGCCGATTGATGTATTGAGTTTAAAACTTGTTAATATTAAGGAAACAATAATTACTGGAATAATCCAACCAACTATTTTACTGGACTTTTTCTTTTCAGGAACAACATCATATTGAGCAATATCATAGTCCATAGGGATATATTTAGGAATATTTATCGTATGAGCTGCACCTAAAATAGCAACTATATTTTTCCCTGGAGCATTTTTTATTTTATGAGCCAGGTATTTATCTCTTTCATCAACCAGAACTTCAGTGATGTTAGGGAATTCTTTGCTTACTTCATCCAGTGCAGCAGTAAGCATATCTTTCTGCTGAAGGGACTTTAAATCCTCCTCAGTTATTTCTTCATCTTCCAAAACAGAAGTCAATAATAAAGTAACAAGTTTAAATTTATCAGCAACACTTAGATTGGCCCAAATCCTTTTAAAGGTTATTGAGACATTTCTATCAGCTAAAACTAAATGAGCATTCAGCTCCTTAGCTTTTTCAATTCCTACCAACATCTCCTGGCCGCTTTTTGATCCCAGCTGTTGAGCTATCTTTTTTTGAAAATTAGATAAGATGACATTGACCAGCATCATAAAGACCTTTTTTTCCTTGATAATCTTACTTATATCAGTATTACGGTAATTGACAGGGTCAATTAAAGAATTATATCTATCATTATCTAATTCAATACAGATACTATCTGGTTTAATAGCATCAATAGTTTCTCTTGTCAGATCAGCACTTTCTTTTGATACATGAGCGGTGGGGATCAGAGTTATTGTTTTACCCTGATAGTCTATTTTTATAAGTTCAACTTTATTTTCCATATTTTCACACCTTTATTTATATTATAAACTATATCATTTTCAATTTGTAGTTGTCTAAAAAATAGTATAATATATATGAGTATCAGTGGCTAACACTGTTTTGGTAGTGCTATAAACTGATAATCAAATATGATATAATTAATTGAAAATAATAAGAGAGAAGAGAGAAGGTGTAGAAATGCATATATCATTAACCTATGAATCAATAATACATTATCTACAAGTCGGAATAGATATTTTAGCAGTATGGATTGTTTTAAACTATCTTATCAAGGTTGTCAGAACAAATCAGAAAACAATACAGATTTTCCAAGGAATTTTATTAATTATCATTGTCCAATCAGTTTCCAAACTTTTAGGACTTACTACCATTGCCTGGTTAGCAGATAATATTGTTTCTTGGGGGTTTTTAGCTATTATCGTTATTTTCCAACCTGAGATTAGATCAATTTTAGAAAGATTAGGAAAAAGCAATGCCCTGGCTAGAATTGCCACTTTAACATCAACTGAAAAAGAATCTTTAATTGATGAACTGATGGCCGCTACAGCTAATCTGACGGCCAGTAAAACTGGTGCCTTGATTACCTTGGAACAGGCTCATTCACTGGAAGATTATGTCAATACTGGAATCAGAATGAATTCATTAGTCAGTGCAGAGTTAATCTGTTCGATTTTTATGACTACAACTCCGCTTCATGATGGGGCTGTAATTATTCAGGGTGATAAATTATCATGCGCATCAGCATATTTCCCACCAACAACTATGGACTTGCCAGCTAAATATGGGGCAAGACACAGGGCAGCTATTGGCATCAGTGAAATAAGTGATGCTGTTACGATTGTTGTTTCTGAAGAAACAGGAAGAGTCTCAGTAGCTGAACAGGGAAAATTGATTCAAATGAATGAAAAAAGATTAAGATCTTATTTAGAGCGTATTGTTTTAAATAAGGAAAATATATCTGCTGAAAGCAGACCAAGAACAAGTAATGTCTCGGTTTCAATCGATGATCTGGTAAATAAATTTGAAAGAGAGTTTGAAAAGTTGGATCAGGATATTGAAATTGAAAATCAATTGAACAAGATGGATGCTCATGAAATGAAAAATTTCAACACCATCAGTTTTAAAACAATCGATTTTGAAGAAGAAGATTATAATGAAGTTGAACCTCCAAAGAAACTGGTAGAGAGTGTTATTTCTTCGACCTTGGCAGAGAATACTGTTGATGAAAATGTTACTGTCAGAAAAGTGGCTGTACCAAAAGATACCAGCTCAAATACAGGAACGATGAATGTAATCAAAACTACCAGTGTTACTACTGGAACAGATAAGATAGAAAAAACTTCTGAAGAAGGAGGTAATGAAAATGTCTAAAAAAGATAATTTAAGCCCAAATCCAAATCCAAAAGATAAGTTAGAGATAGCTCAAAAGATTGCTGCAAACTCTAAAAAGGTGGCTAGAACATATGCTTCTTTAGAAAATGCCTTCATCTATTTTTTCAGATGGGTATCTTCTTTGCTGACTAAAGCTTTTTTCAGTAAAAGGCTTTCAAAAATCATTGCTTTAGGCATGGCGATTATTATGTATGTTTCAGTTAATATGTCAGCTAATGATACCTTTGGTGTAACTCAATCAGCTACCTTAACTGATATACCGGTTAAGATAATCTATAATTCTGAAATATATGAAATCAGTGGAATTCCTGATACTGTCAATGTCATGATTTCAGGAGCAATCAGTGATATTTCCTTGCAGAAAGGAAAATTAAACACTGCCGTTACTGCGGATTTATCAGGATTAACAGAAGGTACATATCAGATTAAACTGACTCCAACTAATTTCAGCAGTGATTTGTCAGTTAATATTTTAGATACACCAAGAGTAACTGTTACTATTAAAAAGAAAATAACCACGAAATATAATATTTCATATGAATATATCAATAAAAACAAGATGGATCCTGCCTTTATTCTCTCTAGTGCGACTTTTGATACTACAGAGGTTTTGATCAGAGCTTCACAGGATACTATCAACTCAATTGCTTTTGTTAAAGCACTGATCGATGTTACTGATGTTGATGCCAACTTTACCCGAGAAGCACAAATTGTTGCTTATGACAATAATGGTTTAATTGTAGATTGTGATATCATCCCTAATGTAGTTACGGTTCACGTTACTGTAACCCAACCTACCAAGCAGGTGCCAATAGTTGTCAGACCAATAGGTAAGCTGATTGAAGGCTATGCTATCGATGAAATTGCTTTAGATAATTCAATTGTAACTATTTCAGCACCTGTTGATATATTGGCTATGATTGATGCTGTCTATATCGATCTGGATGTTTCATCAATAACCAAAAATACTGACATTTCAACTACCTTGACAATGCCAAGTGGAGTTATGAAGATGGATATCACCAAAGTAAATATGAAGATAACCATCGATAAGGTTACCAGCAAAGTCATAACAGGAGTCAAGGTGGCTTGGGAAAATGTTGATCCTAAGTATAAGCCTAAATTAGTTAATGACAGTGATGCGCTGGTTAATGTAATTGTCACAGGAACACTTCGAAACATTGAAGCAATTACTTCCGAGGATATCTTTGTTACGATTGATTTGAGTAATGTAGTAGTTGGTGTGCAAGAAGTTCCAATTGTTGTTTATGGTGAAAATATTTTTGTAACCTATGCAATTGAAGATGGTAGAAAGTATGTTCAGGTAGAAATATCTGAATAGAGGGGATAAGATGAAGATTCGTTTTGGAACAGATGGAATTAGAGGAAGAGCTAATGAAAATTTAACCGTCGATATGGCTTATCGCATCGGTAGATATATAGGTAATCGTTTTAATAATGGTAAAGCCTTAATTGGCAGAGATACTCGTCTTTCTGGGACGATGTTTGAAAGTGCTTTGGCAGCAGGGTTAACAGCTGGTGGTTGTGATGTCTATCTTTTAAAGGTATGTTCAACACCAAGCTTGGTATATTTAGTAAGAAACAAGGGATTTGACTGTGGGCTGATGATTTCAGCCTCTCATAATCCATATTATGATAATGGTATCAAGATAATCTCTGGCCAGGGTACAAAAATAGACAGCAATATAGAAAAAAGTATTGAAAAGTATATGTATGGTAAAAAAGAGTTACCATACGCCGTTGAAGAAGAAATTGGACAGGTTTTTGATTATCAGGAAGGTATTGAAGTTTATCTTGATTATTTAAAAAAAGAGTACCCAATTGATTTATCCAAATATAAAATTTTAATTGACTGTTCAAATGGTTCAGCAAGCTTTACTGCTGAAAAGGTATTGAAGAATTTAAACTGCCAGATTGAAGCAATTAACAATCAACCAAATGGAGTTAATATCAATAGAGGTTGTGGTTCAACTCATATAGAGGTTTTAGTTGAAGCTATAAAAAAAGGTAATTATGACTGTGGCTTCAGTTATGATGGTGATGCTGATAGAGTAATCGCTGTAGCAGCTGATGGCACAGTAGTTGATGGCGATAAGATTTTATATTGCTGTGGCAAGTATTTAGCTAAAAATGGCAGACTGAAAGGAAATAAGATTGTTACTACCAAAATGGCCAATCTAGGCTTATTTAAAAAACTGGATCAGTTAAATATCGGTTATGAAGAAACTGAAGTAGGTGATAAATATGTCTATCAAAGTATGTCTGAAAATGGTTATATTCTGGGCGGGGAACAGTCTGGACATATTATTTTTTCTGAACATGCATCTACTGGAGATGGCTTGCTGACAACATTGGAAATACTCAATGTTATGATAGAAGAAAATAAAACTCTAAATGAGTTGACTGATGATTTATTCATCTATCCTCAACTTTTAGTCAATGTTCCTGTCAAAGATAAGGAAGCTTGTGTAAGAGACAGGGAAGTTATTGCTAAATGTGAGGAAATAAAAGAAATTCTACATGGTGAAGGAAGAGTTTTAGTCAGAGCAAGTGGAACTGAACCGCTTGTAAGAGTGATGGTTGAAGCAACAACTGATGAAATCTGTCATAAATATGTGACGGAAATGGTTGATTTTATCAAGAGTAAAAATATGTAATAGCACTACTATTAGTGCTTTTTCTTGTTGAAAGGAATCTTTTATGATTAATTATAGTTTAAAAAAGATAGCTCAAATTGTTGATGGAGAATTAATTGGTGATGGGCAGCAGATAATCAAAGGAGTACATTATGATTCCAGGCTATTGAAAGAAGATCAGATGTTTGCGCCATTTAAGGGTGCTAATACTGATGGTCATCTTTTTGTTGAGGATTTATTTGCTCAAGGTATAAAGGCCAGTTTCTGGCAAAAGGATTGCCAGCTGAAAAAACCTGAAGGTAATCTGATTGTTGTTGATGATGTTCTGGCTGCTTTGCAGACTTTAGCAAGGTATTATCGCTTAACCTTAGATTGTAAGTTTATTGGTATTACTGGTTCTTCAGGCAAAACATCAACCAAGGATATTGTGGCTGCTGTACTGTCTACAAAGTATCGCACTTTTAAAACAATAGGTAACTACAACAACAAACTTGGAGTTCCGATAACTTTAATTAATATGGATGATGATGTTGAATGTGCTGTTATTGAAATGGGGATTGATGATTTTGGAATCATGGAAATGCTGGTAAATATGGTAGAGCCAGATATTACAGTGATTACCAGTATCGGTTTAGCTCATGTCCAGCAATTTTTGACACTTGATAATATTGTTGAACAAAAATGCTGGATTAACTCTCGTCTGAAAAAGGATGGTTGCTGCTATTATGCTTATGATGCCTATGGTGTTAAAGACCAGCTTAAAAAGATGGGGCTATCTGACAATCAGATTATTTCCTATGGTTTTGAAAAAGCAAGTGATATTATGGCTTTAGAATATTCTATTGAAGATAAATATACCAATTTTATTGTCCAACACCACCCAGAAACAACCTTTCATCTGCCAATTTTGGGAAGACATCAGGTTTTAAATGGAATTGCAGCTATAGGAATTGGGGAAAGATCAGGTTTAAGTATTGAAGAAATTCAAAAAGGATTTGATAAAATAGAACTGACGCCTCATAGAATGCAGGTTAAGATGATTAATGAAGCGGTTATTATTGATGATACCTACAATTCAAATCCATCATCACTGGCTGCTTCTTTAGAAACAGTTATTGACTATAGCGATAAATATAAGAAGATTGTTGTTATTGGTGATATTCTGGAATTGGGTGAAAATTCTTTATATTTACATGCCAATATGGCTAATTTGATAGATTTCAGGATGTTTGATAAGATATATCTTGTTGGTCAGCAGATGAAAGCTTTATATGAAAAGCTAAAAGAAGACAATATTTACTGCAAGCATTACAACAGTGCCTTAGAAACTGCTGATGAAATTAGACAATATTTAACAAAAGGAAATGTGATTTTCTTTAAAGCCAGCAATGGTATGAAGTTTGCTGGTCTGATAGAAAAACTGGAGGATTAATTATGAGTGTAATTGCGGTATTATTTGGTGGACAATCAAGTGAACATCCTGTTTCACTGATGTCTGCAGCATCTGTTTTAAATAATCTTGATGAAAAATATACCAAATATATGGTAGGTATTACCACTGATGGCAAATGGTATCACTACACAGGAAGTGTTGATAAAATTGAAAGCGGAAAATGGCAGGAAGATGAAAATAACCAGGAAGTAATTTTATCTGCCAGCAATATTCATCATGGCTTTTATAATTTAAAAACTCAAAAAATTGATAGAGTGGATGCTATATTTCCCATTTTACATGGTAAATATGGTGAAGATGGCTCAATTCAAGGTTTATGTTATTTAAGTGGAATACCTTGCATTTCTACTAATATGACAAGCTGCGCTATTGCCATGGATAAGGAATTCACTCATATTATCTGTGAAGATGCGGGTATAAAAATGGCTGAATATCTTGTCTATAAAAAAGACAGCTGTCCTTGTTATGAAGAAATGTTTAAAGAAGCTGAAGAAAAATTACATTTGCCATGTTATGTAAAACCAGCCAGAGAAGGATCTTCTTTTGGGGCTCATAAAATTAAAGATTATGATGATTTTGTTAAATATGTTGACGATGCTTTTTCTTATGATGATAAAATCCTGTTAGAAGAATTAATTGATGGTACAGAAGTTGGCTGTGGAGTTTTAGGAACAGATACAACGGGAGAAGTCTATGAAGTTGTTGTTGAAACAGAGATGTATGGATATGCAGAAAAATATGATGGCTATAAGACAAAAATCTATGTCCCAGCTAAAAGTATTTCTAAAGAAGTACAACAGGAAGTAAATAGATTAGGTCTTAAGATTGCTAATATACTGGAATGTGATGTCTTAGCCAGAGTTGATTTTTTCAACTCATCTAAAGGATTGATTTTCAATGAGGTTAATACAATTCCTGGCTTTACTTCGCACTCTTTATATCCAGCAATGTTTAAAGCAGCAGGCATTGGCTATAAGGAATTAATAAATAAATTGATTGAATTGAAATTGAAGGATTGATAATGAACAATAAGAGATGTTACAGAGAGATCTCTAAAAGCAATTTTAGAGATAATTTAAAAGGATTAAAAAACATTTTACCTGAGCAAACCAATATTATTGGTATCATCAAGGCGGACTATTATGGTCATGGAGCCTATAATCTGGCGATGATTATGAAAGAAGAAGGGGTAAAAGATTTTGCTGTGGCATCACTTTCAGAAGCGATTGAGCTTAGAAATTCAGGTTTAAAAGATTCAATACTTATTTTAGGTTATGTAGGAGAAAATCAATGGCTTCTGGCGAAGGAATATGATTGTGTTATTTCGATTGTTGATTATACTCATGCCCTTAAGATGATTGAATTCTGTAAAGAAAATAACATTCAGCTTAATGTTGAAGTAAAAGTAGATACTGGAATGAATAGAATAGGGGTAAATGCCAAATTAAATAAAGAACAAATGAAAACTATCTATGACAGTCCTTATCTGTTGGTTAATGGAACCTATTCTCATCTGTGCAGATCAGATAGTTTTGATGATAGCGACAGAGAGTTTACCTACAGACAAAAGGAATTGTTTGATGATTTTTTAAGTAGAGTAGAGAGCCTGGGATTAAAAACTGGCAGAACCCATTTGTGTGCCAGTGCTGGTATTTTGAATTATCCAGAATTTGTTTATGATTATGTCAGACCTGGATTTATGTTGTTAGGTTTTGATGTTGGCTTGGTGGAAAACAAGTATGAAAGAAAGCCAATTATGTCATGGATCAGTCAGGTTGAAATGGTAAAAACAATTAAAGCTGATGAAGGTATAAGTTATGGGCATATTTTTGTCAGTGATAAAGAAAGAAAAATTGCCAGTTTATCAGTTGGTTATGGTGATGGTTATCCAAGAAGACTTTCTAATAAAGGATATGTGTTAATAAATGGTCAAAAAGCTGATATAGTGGGCAGGATATGTATGGATCAGATGATGGTTGATGTAACCGATATAAAAGAAGTAAAAGCTGAGGATAAAGTTGTCTTAATTGGGAAAAGTGGTAGTCTGGAAATCAGCTTCAATGAACTTGCTGACCTGTCTGAAACAATTGTTGATGAAATTGTATGTAATATCAGTTCAAGAGTTGAAAAATATTTTGTTGATTAGGAGAAGTTATGAAAAGTAAATATGGAGAAATAACAGTTATTAACAATACAACATTTAAAGATAAATATAATCGTTTAATTTTGCTGGATAAGGCAACAAAAAAGGCCTATTTTATTGAAGATATTGAGCAAAAAATGTATAGATTTTTAGATTCCAGAGTACTGATTGTGATTCTGGTCTTTGTCCTTGCTATGTCAGTTTGGGATTTACCAGTATCTTTAATTGTCAGTGCTTTGCTATTTTTGGCTTTTGAAATTTATTTTCGTAAGTTCTTTATTCCTAATCTTCGTGAAGCAAAAGATTTTCCCGTTCCTGAAAAAGTTACAAGAATTAATCAATTAGGTAAAAAAGATAGCAAGATATTATTACTAATGGCAATATTATCTTTGCTTTTACCAGTGCTTTTGGTTTATTATGTTTTAGAGCAAACAGCTAACTTCGCAAACTTCTCGTTTGAGAATATCAATATGACTTCACTAGTTCTTGGTTCGACGGTGATAGGATTGTTTAGTTTGTATATAGCTGTCTGCTGCTTTATAGCATTGTTAAATAAGAAAAAATAGGGGGAAAAGAGAATGTTAGAATTCAAATATGATGTTCAATTATTAATTTCAGGAGAAAACCTGGATGAAGATGCAATTGGTGACTACTTCATCGAAAACTTTAGTGGTGACAGCTTGTTGGCCGTCGGAGATGATGAGTTAATCAAGATTCATTATCATACAAATGAACCATGGATGGTATTAGAGTATTGTGCTACACTAGGTGAAATTTTTGATGTGATTATCGAAAATATGGAAAGACAGGCTAAAGGATTGAAAGGTTAGAAATAACCTTTTTTATAAAGTATTTATCATTGGAGGAAAAAATAAATGACTGAATGTAGTAATGATTGTTCATCTTGTTCATTAGACTGTTCACAGAGAGATTTAAGAGTTAAAGCTAATCAATACAGCAATATCAAAAAAGTTATTGGTGTTATTTCAGGCAAGGGTGGAGTAGGTAAATCGATAGTAGCTTCGCTTTTAGCCAGTGCCATGAACCTGAAAGGATATAAAGTTGGAATTTTAGATGCTGATGTTACAGGTCCTTCAATTCCACAGGCTTTTGGTATTGATGGCTTTTTATACAGCGATGGTAAAAACATTCTTCCTTTACAGACTGAAAAAGGAATAAAGCTTGTTTCTACCAACTTGATATTGGAAGAAAAAGGCCAGCCAGTTTTATGGCGTGGAGCTTTGATTACTTCACTGGTTAAACAGTTCTATACTGAAGTTATCTGGGGGGATATTGATTATCTGTTTGTAGACTTACCTCCAGGAACTGGAGATGTCCCTTTAACAGTTATGCAATCACTGCCACTGGATGGTGTTATTATTGTTTCAACTCCTCAGCAGCTGGTAAGTATGATTGTTGAAAAAGCTGTTAGAATGGCTCAAATGATGAAAGTTAGAATTTTGGGTTTAGTAGAGAACATGAGTTATGTTGTCTGTGATGATTGCGGTAAACATGTTTCATTATTTGGTGATAGTAACACTGATGAGTTAGCTAAACAGTTTAATTTAACAATGCTGGCCAGACTGCCATTAGATCCAGCATTAGCTAAAGCGGTAGATACTGGAAATATTGAGCACTGTGCAGTTAAAGATTTAGACTATTTAACAGAAGTATTGGAGCACTTGTAAAAAGAAGGAATAACTTATCCTTCTTATTTTTTATATTAGTAACCACTAAAAAAGGAAGTTGTTATTGACGACTTCCTTTGTAGATTAATGTTCCACCGACACCTATTCCGACAAGCGAAATAACTATCAAAACAATTACAATAATCATTTGACTATTTTCAATTCCTGCTAATGGACCACCATTAGAAGTACCATCAAACCCTGGATCAACTGGAAGATTTGGATCATTAATATTTGGATCGATATTTGTACTGTCGTAATTAGCCTGCCTGATAATTGTTAAGACATAACTGTTGTTACTTCCATCTTCAGCAGTAACTGTAATAACAACCTGATTGTTTACTTCATCCTGTATAACGACTGTTGATTTTTCATCTTCTTTTGTATAATTGATTTTTAATTCAGTTTTATCACTGATGACTACTTTGTAAGCATTGGTAAGTTTATTGAAAACAGGTGATACTGTTCCATCTTCCACTTCAATATTTTTCAAGTAGCAGTTCTTACTAAGCTGTTTGACTACTTTGATAGAATGAGAAGCATTTTCAAAAGTGATAGTTCTTTTCTTTTCGACTTCTTCTTCAACTGTTTCGTAAATAGGTTCTGGTATTGTGACATCTTCGCCATTGTTCTGAGCAATTTTAGCTGCATCAATTTCTTCCTGGTTGGTAATAATCTGTTTTTCAATTTTTTCGATTTCAGTTACTTCTGATGTTACCGAACTGGAAGAAACAACGGTAGTTGTTTCTAGAGAACCATGAACGATGAATGTTATTTCAAATAACAATCTGTCAGAATCGATAGGATCATTAGCTTTAGCTGTTCCGTTAAAACTTATTGTACCGGCTTTTGAAAAGTCAACTTTAAAATCCCAACCATCCAGATTATCTGAAACTTTGACGTCAAAAACTGCCAATATCGATTTGTCGTAATTGATTTGTCCTTTGATGTTTTTAACACCAGTTTGAGTATTGGCGTTTACTTCAACGAAAGCTAAACCGTCACAGATGGTATAGGTTGATCCATTAATAGTAATAACAGCTGAGTCATTTGCAGCACTGACAGTTAATAAACTGATGCAGCATAATATTGATAATAAAATTAATACAATTTTTTTCATTTTACCACTCCATTTATTATAATATCACTAATAATTTGAATGTTCAATCATTAGCTTTTCTAAGTGAAACCAATCCCATTTAATCACATAATCATCAGTCAAAAGAAATGACATTTTTTCTGAGATGTCGTTATTTATCGTGTTATAATTTTCTGTGCCTTTGCCAGATAGCAATGCTTATAGTTTACATCATCTAACTATTGGTTTTTCATCAATTTAAGCCATTTTTTTGAATATGTGCATGGATTTTTCATCATCCAGACAAGTTAAGACTGCTTATAAGATAATCTTTTACATCACTAAATAGAACATATTAATCCGCTTTTTTTAATTTATACAAAAAATCTGCCACAGTCAGCAAACTTGCATTGACCATGGCAGAATTATTGTTTTAGGTAATTGGCTAAAAAACCTTTACTTTTAAATTATTTATCTTCTTCCTTTTTATAGCGCTTTCTAACCATAAGCAACGAAACTGCGGAAATAAGGCTTAAACCCTTAAACAAGTTAATTATAACTTTGTTATCACCGGTTTCAGGAGTTATTACAGCAGTTATTTTTTCCCATTCAGCTGTCAGAATGATATCTACATTTGACACTGTAATAATTTCTCCAGGCTGTAATAATGGATTCATACGCCATCCAAGAAATTTATATCCATCCCTTGTTGGTGCCTCTAAAACTGTAGCAGTATCTCCGCTATAGTATTGGTTATTATCAACTGGTACACCTGTTGCATCAGGTCCACCATCATAGGTAATAGTGTAAGTCGCTTCTGCTGTATATCTCCACGTACCAACAAATTCAATGCCATCCTTCGGAATGTTAACCTGGTTATTATCCCAGCCTACAAAAGTCCATGTACCTCCATGGTTTGGAAGAGTAACTGAATTTGATGAAAGAACCGGTGGTATAAAGATAGAACCTTCCGCCGCCTGACCAGCTGCTGGAAGTAAGTCTTTAACTTCTTGAGGTAAAGCATTGCCATCAGCATCTTCAAAACTATAACTTATTTGGTATAAAGCGTTGCTGGTGGTATTTTTGTAATTTATATCGTTGTTGTTCAGCAAAGAATCATTAGTTAAAATAGCAGCTCCTGAATGAGGATTTGATTGATTTGTAAAGCTTGTCGTATTGAATAAAAGATTTGTAAAGTCAGCAAAGTTGCTTGGCGAATCATAATAATAAGTCGCTTTATTGTCTTTAAAAGTGGTAGTATTATCGATATTAAGATTAGTATATCTACCGCTGGCAACAGGATTTGCATAACTAAAGTTATAAGTATAAATAGCTCCACCTTCTCTTACTGCTTCGTTTTCAATAAAAGAAGTATTGTTTTTAATTACAGTTACAGTAGGATTTTGAGTAAACAGCGCCCCTCCCATAATTGCTTTGTTTTTAGTAAAAATACTTTTTTCTATCATTAGAGAAGCGCTAGTATTATTTGTTAAATTAATGGCACCACCATGACTTGAAGCAGTATTGTTTTCAAATTTAACACCATTGATAGTTGTTTTTAAGTGTGAAGAAATTGCCCCTCCATATTGCGCTGAGTTTCCAGAAAAAGTGCTGTTAGTAACGATCAGTTCTTCATTATCAGAAACCTGAGCTCGTGCCATAAAAATTGCTCCACCACCATTTTTGGCACTATTATTTTCAAATATACAATTATCAATTATTGTATACGTCGCTGAATGGATTGCTCCACCATGTGCTTGATTCATGTCATTATATGCCTTGTTTCCAGAAAAAGTGGTATTTTTAATAGTCACAGATATAGCTGTATGATCAGCCCAGATAGCACCACCTGAAGTTCTCGTCTGATTGTCAGAAATTGTTGCACCATCAATATCTACAATACAGTTCCTTCTTACAGATACAGCTCCACCATAATTGTTAGATGCTTCTGTGTGATTTCCCAAAAGTTTAGAACCAGGTTTCATAATAAGTGTTGCATCCTCAATCAAATGAATCCCACTTGTTGAACCACTAGCGCCAACAGAAAAACCATTTTGAATAATAGATCCAGACTCCATAATTAATTTGCTTTTTTTCCCTACATAGCAAACCATATAGTTGCTTTTTCCATCAATTATAATGTTTTTTAGGGTAACTGTGGTTTCATAATTTGTTTCCCCAATAATAATGACACGTTTTACTACTGGTGGAAAACCCGCCTCTTTTTCAACAGTATGATTATTTCCATTAACTGTCCATGTGCTAGGGCCCAAGAAAGTTAAACCATTATCCCCAGTTACTACTAAATCTTGATTGAGGGTTAATGTATAGGCTTTACTGTTTGCCGATAGTTCCGTAATCTTATCTTGTAATTCGGTATATGTTGTCAAAACATAACGATCGTCAGGGTCTGCATCATTTGTGATAACATAGGGCTCTAATCCGCTGACCCTTGTTGGGGATAAATTTGGAAAACTAAGACAAACGTACTCAGTATAATCAAAAACATCCTAAATATTCTTTTCTTTTTCAATCTATTTACCTCCTGATTTTAAATAATTTTAAAAATCATAAAAAATGTTAGAATAAAAACTAACTCTTATATCATCCAATCTAATTGTATTTCATTTTTATCATGTTTGCAATTTATCTGTGTCAAGATGTAAACATCAGCTTTTTTTTGGTCTGATTAAACATTTTGGGCCATAACCTATCAAATCTTTCCTGTTGGCTAAAGTCAAGGCTTTGTAGACCAGATGGTAGTTTTGAGGGAAGCTGTATTGCATTAGAGCTCTTTGCATTTTCTTTTTTTCAGGGTCCTTTTCTACAAAAACTTCTTCCATTGTATCAGGATTTAAGCCCGTGTAATACATACAGGTTGATTTAGTTGCTGGGGTCGGATAGAAATCCTGTACCTGTAGAGGAATGTGATTTATTTCTTTTAAATAAATGGCTAACTCTATAGCACTGTCTAAATCGCTTCCTGGATGGGAAGAGATAAAATACGGAACAATGAACTGGTTCTTGTTATATTGCCTGTTTAATTCTTCAAATTTTTCTACAAATTTCAAATATACTTCCTTAGTGGGTTTGCCCATTAAATTTAAGACTTTAGGATCAATATGTTCAGGAGCAACTCTCAGTTGTCCTGAAATATGATGTTGGACCAGTTGTCTGAAAAATGAATCATCCTTATCATAGATCAGATAATCATACCTGATGCCACTTCTGATAAACACTTTTTTAACTTCCGGTATTTCAGCGACAGCTTTAAGAATTTCTAAGTATTCACTATGGTCAACATTTAAATTGCGACATACTTTAGGTGAAAGGCAGTTTTTGTAAGGGCAGACACCATTATTAAGACTTTGTTTACAGCTTGGTTGATAGAAGTTGGCCGTTGGTCCACCTATATCATTGATATAACCTTTGAAATCTTCGTATTGAGTCAGTAATTCAGCTTCTTCAACAATTGATTGCTTACTTCTGGAAGAAATAGTTCTTCCCTGATGATTTGTCAAGGCACAGAATGAACATGAGCCAAAGCAGCCACGAGAAGAAGTAATCGAAAATTTAACTTCCTCAATAGCTGGTACATGTTTATAAGCTGGATGGAAAGTGCGCATATATGGTAAAGCATAGGTATCATCCATCCTTTGTGTGCTGATAGGGTAATCTGGCTCATTTTGAACAATATACCAGCCCTGATAGGTTTCAACTAATTTTTTAGCTCTTATAGCATCAGTGTTAGCTGCCTGAATTTTAAAACTTTCTGCATATTTTCTTTTATCAGTACTGATTTCTTCATATGTGGGTAAAAGTATGTAGTCGGAAACATTATCCAATGATTTAGTTTTATAACAGGTGCCTCTCAGATAAGTCAAATGTTGTATTTCAATACCGGCATTTAAGCTGTCAGCTACTTCGATGATACTGTTTTCTCCCATACCATATAGAAGTAAATCGGCTTGAGAATCGATGAGAATTGAATTTCTTACTTTATCATCCCAATAATCATAATGTGCCAATCGACGTAAAGAGGCTTCAATGCCTCCGATAATGATGGCACTGTCAGAGAATAACTGTTTAATTTTTTGACAATAGACAATCGTTGCTCGGTCTGGTCTTTTTCCCATAATTCCCTGATCAGTATAGTTATCTTTTCTTCTTCTTTTTTTATTGACAGTATAGTGATTGACCATGGAATCAATATTGCCGGCTGTTACAAGAAAGCCAAGTCTAGGTTTGCCGAATTGTAAGAAGTCTTCATTATTTCTCCAGTCAGGCTGGGACAAGATAACAATTTTATAGCCAAAAGCTTCCAAAGTGCGTGAAATAATGGCTGCGCCAAAAGAAGGATGATCAACATAGGCATCACCGATTACATAGATAAAATCTGGCTGCTTCCAACCTCTTTCTAACATTTCTTTTCTGTTTGTCGGCAAAAACATAAGCATGCTCCTTTAGGGATATTATACTTTACTTTCGCTGTATTTTAAATAAAGACATTTTATAGTCTAAATGTGATAAAATTAAACTAATAAAGGAGCAGATAATATGAGCAGATACATACTAGCAATTGATCAGGGGACGACCTCTTCAAGAGCAATGATTATTGATGATAATTTACAGATTATTTCTATCAGTCAGCAGGAAGTGGCTAATAATTTTCCTAAGCCTGGATGGGTTCAGATGTCAGCATCTGAAATATGGACTTCGGTCCAATATGTATGTCTGAATGCGGTTGAAAAAGCTAAGATAGATGTTAAAGATATTAAAGCTATCGGTATTACCAATCAAAGAGAAACGACCATTGTCTGGGATAAAAAAACTGGACTTCCGGTTCATGATGCTTTAGTATGGCAATCAAGACAGACAAATGAACTTTGTGAGAAGGTTGTTCGAGCAGGTTATGCTGATAAAATCAAACGTTTGACGGGTTTACCAATTGACCCATATTTTTCCAGCAGTAAAATCAGATGGATTTTAGATAATATTGAAAATGGCCAGAAAAGAGCTGAAAATGGAGAGTTATTATTTGGTACAGTGGACAGCTGGCTGGTCTATAAACTTACTAGTGGCAACGTTCATATTACTGATGTCACCAATGCTTCTAGAACGATGCTGATGAATCTGGATACTTTACAGTGGGATAAAGAACTGCTGGAAATCTGGAATGTACCTGAATGTATGTTGCCTGAAATAAGAGATTCCAGTGAAGTTTATGGCCATACCCACTTATTTGGCACCGAAATTCCAATTGCAGCCTGTGTGGGTGATCAGCAAAGTGCTTTATTTGGTCAGATGTGCTTTGAAAGGGGACAATGTAAAAACACTTATGGAACAGGTTGTTTTCTACTTTTTAATACCGGGGATAAAAGAGTTGAATCCAAAAATGGTCTGGTAACAACAGTTGGCTGGAAGATGAAAGATGAAGTCGTCTACGCTTTAGAAGGTTCAGTATTTGTAGCTGGAGCAGCTATTCAGTGGCTCAGAGATGGCTTAAAAGTAATTGAAAAAGCTTCAGAGACAGAAAGGATAGCCTATGAACTGGAAAGCAGTGATGGGATTTATGTAGTTCCGGCTTTTACGGGATTAGGAGCTCCATACTGGGATCAGAATGCCAAAGGAGCAATGTTTGGTTTAACCAGAGGTACAACCACAAATCATATAATTAGAGCTACTTTAGAATCGCTGGCTTACCAGAGTTATGATTTAATTGAAGCAATGCAGCAGGATACCGGTCTTACTATCAACTCATTGCAGGTTGATGGTGGAGCTTGCAAGAACAATTACCTAATGCAGTTTCAATCGGACCTGTTACAGACAAGAATAGTCAGACCAGTCAATTTTGAAACTACAGCTTTGGGTGCAGCAATGCTGGCAGGATTGGCAACTGATATCTTCGCTGATAAAAATGATTTAATTGACAAATACAAAGTTGAACAGAAGTTTGAACCGTATTTAAATTCAATGCAGGTTCAAAAATTAATACAAGGATGGAAAAAAGCTATTAAAGCAACAATGGAATTTTAGGAGCAGGTTAATGAAATTTGAAAAACTGAAAAAAGAATTACAGGATATCCTGGCTCATTACAGTAAAACAATTGAAACAGTTGATGAAAAAATCAACACTTTTCTAGGTGAATTCAATGAAGAGTTAGAGTGCGATGGTTATTTTAAATTGGTAGAGTTAATAGAAAAATCTCATAATGAATGTCATCTATTTATCTATAATAATATTCCTGAAGATTATTGGCAAAAAGATGAAGAAAAGTTGATTGATGAAGAGTGCTGTCGCAGTCATGATAAATATCCTGTTGATGATTGGCAAAATGATGAAAAAGAGCTCTATGATTATGTTGATGAAGACAGTTATGGCTATCATCAAAAAAAGACAGTGAAAAACCATGGTTGCTTTTATGATGATGAAGACTATGAACATACTGATATCAATGAAGAAATCATTGATTAAAAGCTAAAAAATTACATGAAATGAATTACAATTAAGAATTATTGTAGTATAATATAGACACATCTTATAGAGAGTGATGGAGGGACTAGCCCATTGAAGTCACACCAACCTATTGAATTAGGTGGTAAAGCTAGGTCGATAAGATAACTTTTTCACTCAAGTAAAGTTATCTTGGGTGTTTTTTATTAGATGTAATAAAAAAGAAAGAGGTAAGATAACATGATTGAAAAAGTAAATCCAGGTCATCCAGATAAGATGGCTGATCGTATTGCCGGGGCTTTGGTGGATCTGGCGTACAGAAAAAATGAAAATTGCAGGATAGCCGTTGAAGTATTGATAGGACATGGAGCATGTCATATCATTGCTGAGACAAGTGAAGTGTTCAGTAATGAGGAAATTAAGCGAATAGTGAAAAGAATTGCTGGAGAAATAGAGATTAATCTTGTTGTGGTAAAACAGGATCCATTTTTAGCAGCAAACCAGAAAGATAAATTAAGGTGTGGTGATAATGGGATATTTAAAGGTGTCCCTTTAACAGAGGAACAGAAAGCATTATCAAAAATAGCTCGTGACATCTATCAAATATATCCAAGTGATGGAAAGTATATTCTTGATGAAAACAAGCTGATAATCTGCCAAAGCAAGGCTGCCAGCAAAGAGATTGAAAAGCTATATCCACAGGCAATAGTCAATCCCCTTGGAGAATGGACTGGAGGCACAGATGTAGATACCGGAGCAACAAATCGCAAACTAGGCAGTGATATGGCAGACAGTATCACAGGAGGAGGATTGCACGGAAAAGATTTGTCCAAAGGTGATGTTTCAATAAATATCTATGCTTTTCTAAAAGCCCAGAAGATTAATCAGACAGTTCAATTCAGTTGTGCCATAGGTGATGAAACTGTAGATGGCAGACCTTATGGTGATATTGTCAGGATTGCCAAGGAATATATCGATACTCTTGGTGGATTTGAGAAACTTGCTGAATGGGGTTTGTATTAAAAAGAACTGCGGTTCTTTTTTTTGTAAAATTAATTTAAATTTTATAAAAAAAACTTGCATATTTTACAAAACTCTATATAATTATTTTTGTTTACTAATATTAATAAATTAGTTTAGTAATTCTAAACAAGGGGAGGGATTTGATGGATATAGGTCAGCGAATAAGACAACTTAGAGTCTCCAATGATCTGACTCAGGAAGAATTAGCTTCTCGATGCGAATTGACTAAGGGATTCTTATCACAATTGGAAAATAATTTAGCTACTCCATCACTGCCTACTTTGATGGACATCGTGGAAGCACTAGGGACAACAATGGCTGTCTTTTTTACAGAAGAAAAAGAAGAGCAGCTGACATTTGATGATGAAGATTTTTTTGTTGATGAATCTGAAGATGTAGTAATTACCTATGTGGTTCCAAATGCTCAGAAAAATCAGATGGAACCGATAATTATTGAACTTCAGCCAGAGAGTCGATCCCAGATTATCTATCCTAAAGAGGATGGAGAAACATTTGGTTACGTTATTAAAGGCAGCATTAATTTAGTAAACGGAAAAAACACTTACAAAGTAAAACAAGGCGGTACATTTTACTTGAAGTGTAAAAAAGAGCATTATTTAGAAAATAAGGCTAACAAAATCGCAAGAGTCTTATGGATATGTACACCGCCATTATTTTAGAGGTAGAAAGATATGAGAAAATTAATTGAGTTTAAAAACATTGTAAAATCATTTGACAATCAGGTTGTCTTAAAGGGAATCAATTTGAATGTCTATGAAAATGAGTTTGTTACATTACTTGGACCTTCAGGATGTGGGAAATCTACATTATTGAGAATTTTAGGCGGTTTCTTAGAACAGGATGAAGGAACTATCATTTTTGATGGTGAGTGTATCGATAAGGTTCCAGCATATAAAAGAGAAATCAATACTGTCTTTCAAAGATATGCATTATTTCCACACTTGGATGTTTTTGACAACATTGCTTTTGGTTTAAGAATCAAAAAGGTGGCAGAAGACGTCATTGATCAGAAGGTTACCCGTATGCTTTCTTTGGTAAATCTGGAAGGCTATGAGCACAGAAATGTAACCTTGTTATCAGGTGGCCAGCAGCAACGTGTAGCTATTGCCAGAGCCTTGGTAAATGAACCGGAAGTTTTACTTCTGGATGAACCACTTGGAGCACTGGATTTAAAATTAAGACAGGAAATGCAACGTGAACTGAAGAGAATTCAGCAGGAAGTAGGAATTACTTTTATTTATGTAACTCATGATCAGGAAGAAGCTTTAACCATGTCTGATAAAATTGTTGTTATGAGAGATGGTGAAATTCAGCAGATTGGAACTCCTTTAGAAATATACAATGAACCTGCCAATGAATATGTAGCCAGATTTATTGGTGAAAGCAATATCATTGATGGAGTAATGGTTGAAGACTATAAGGTTAAATTTGATGAAAAAATCTTCGATTGTGATGATTTTGGTTTTAAAGAAAATGAAGTCGTTGATGTTTTAATCAGACCGGAAGATATAAAAATAGTCAGCAGATCATCAGGGATGATGAAGGGGGAAGTCAAGTCTGTACTGTTTAAAGGAGTCCACTATGAAATAATCGTAGAAACGATTTCAGGAGCTTCTAAAACAGTTACAATGCATATCTTATCAGAGCATGATACTTACAATGCTGAAGCAAAAGAAAAAATCGGGGCAAACGATTTCTTTGTCGATTTGGAAGATGTCGATGATTTAGATGATTTCAACTTAGTAGCTAGAGCTAATGCCCAGGCCTGGGATGATGAAGAAAACGATTTGTCAATTGCCAGCATAACTCACAATATTGAAAGTAAGGTAGGTTCTTATAACTGTACTTTCAAGACAAACAAAAATACTGAAATCACTATCAAGGTTCATGTGGTAGACCCAGAATATGTGGAAGATGCTAAAAAGAATATCGGTATCAGTGCTTTTGATTTCTTTGTTACAGCAGATGAAATAAAAGAGTCAATGGCAATTTCAACAGACTTAAAAACCTGGGCTTCTGCTGAAGCGTGGAACTTACAGGATGACTCTGAAATTGAAATTACAGATGTAAAATATGATTTCGATACAGAAGATGTAACTGAAGGTTCTTATGAGATAACATTTGCTACTCAAGGTAGAGAATACAAAATTGAAACAACAACAGTACACGAAGAAGGGGATAAGGTCGGCTTAAAAATTGACCGTAATGACATTCATGTCATGAGTAAGATGGTGGTATAGAAATGAAAAGTTTTAGAAATATGACCTATCCATACATTGTATGGTTAGCTCTATTTGTGGTAACTCCAATGCTGATGATTGTTTTCTATGCATTTACCAATACTGGAAACGATATGTTGGTATTTAAATTTACTTTGGAGAACTTTACCAGATTTTTTAAAGATCCAGATTTTCTAAGAGTTTTATATACTTCTTTAAAAATCGCCTTTTTGACTACTGTTATTTGTGTTTTGATTGGCTATCCTACTGCTTATGTAATTGCTAAACAGGATGAAAATAAGCAGGCAATTTATATTCTGTTATTAACTTTACCAATGTGGATAAATATGTTGGTTAGAACCTATGCCTGGAAAGGTATCCTGATGAACTTTGATATTACAAGCGAGCTGAAAGTTTTTGTCGGTATGGTTTATAACTTTTTGCCATATATGATTATTCAAATTTATACATCTTTATCAAAGATGGATAAAAATCTGCTTGATGCTGCTCATGATTTAGGGGCAAACAAGATGCAGACTTTTTTGAGAGTAACTTTACCACTTTCAATTCCTGGTGTTATTTCAGGTATCACCTTAGTATTTTTACCTGCGGTAAGTTCATTCTTTATTCCTAAATTATTGGGTGGTGGAGACTATGTTTTAATTGGTAACTTAATTGAAAACTACTTTATAACCACAGGAGACTGGAACTTTGGCAGTGCTATTTCTTTAATTATGGCCATCATTATTATTGTTTCAATGTATTTTACAAAGAAAGTCGATAAAAGGATTGGGGAGGAGTAGGCAATGAAAAAAGATAATAAAAGTTTTCTATCAAAATTAGCACCTAATATCTGGCTGATATTAATTGTCCTGTTCTTCTATTTACCTATTATTTATGTAGTTATATTTTCTTTTAACTCAACTAAAAGTTTAAACCACTTTACCGGGTTCTCGTTAATGTGGTATGAGAAGATGTTCAATGATCGAAAAATGCTGGAACCAATCTATTACACAGTTCTAGTAGCTGTTATTGCGACGATAGTATCAACTGTTATTGGAACAATTACTTCAATTGGTTTATCTAAACAGAAAAAGATTGTCAGAGACCTTGTTTTACAGGTAAATGATTTACCGGTTATGAATCCTGATATTGTTACAGCTATTGGTTTAATGCTATTTTTCATTTCATTAAATATTGAAACCAGCATAATTACCTTGCTGATTGCCCATATTTCATTCTGTATTCCATTTGTTATCCTGTCGATTATGCCAAAACTAAGAACATTGGATGATAATGTAGCTGAAGCAGCTTTAGATTTGGGAGCAACTCCATTTCAAGCTTTAACAAAGGTTATTATTCCACAAATTAAACCAGCTATCCTATCAGGAGCACTGATTGCCTTTTCAATGAGTTTTGATGACTTTGTTATTTCGTTTTTTACAACTGGAACAGGAGTAAGTAATATTTCAATTTATGTTTATTCAATGAGTAAACGTATCAATCCTACTATCAATGCCTTAAGTTCACTTATTGTAGCAGTTGTTACAACGGTTCTGATTATTGCTAATGTCATTCCGTTTATTAAATCAAGACGTCCGCAAGCAGAAGTTGTTAAAAAGAAAAGCAAATATTCTTTTGTTCCATATTTAGCAGGTGCATTGGCACTGACTATTTTCTTAGTATCATTTGGTACAAAGACAACTGGTGATTTTGATCCGATTGCTGAATTTGGTTCAAGCACTCTCAATATATTTAACTATGGAGAATATATTGGTGAAGATGTGATTGCCGAGTTTGAAGATACGTATAATGTTAAGGTAAATTATGATACATTTGCTTCAAATGAAGAAATGTACACTAAATTAATGAGCGGTGCCTCTTATGATGTCATTATAGCTTCTGATTACATGATTCAAAAGTTAATAATGGATAGTTTACTGCAACCTTTAGATAAAGATGAGCTTACTAACTTAACAGATTTATACCCTGATGCCTTAGAATATATGGATTTTGATCCAGAAATGATTTATGCGATTCCATATCTGTGGGGAAATGTTGGCATCATTTATGACAGTACATTAATTGATGCGGAAGATGTGGAGTCTTTAGGCTGGGATGTCTTCTTACTGGAAAAATATCGCGGCATGGTATATTTCTATGATTCAGAAAGAGATGCCTTCATGGTTGCTTTAAAAGCGCTTGGATATTCGATGAATACCAAAAATGAACAGGAGTTGCTAGAAGCCTATAACTGGCTGATTGAAATGGATAATGCGGTAGATCCAGCCTATGTAACTGATGAAGTTATCGATGGCATCATTAATGGTGAAAAAGCTTTAGGCTATGTTTATTCAGGCGATGCGACATATATGATGTATGAAAATGAAGATTTAGGTTTCTATGTACCACATCAAGGTACTAACGTTTGGATGGACTGTATGTTTATTCCAAAAAACGCAAAAAGTCCAGAACTTGCCAATTTCTTTATCAACTATATGCTTTCATATGATGTTGCCTATGCCAATTCTGAATATGTCGGTTATACTTCACCAAATGAAGAAGTTTTAATAGCTTTAAGTTCAGAAGATGGTGAGTATTATGGCATTGATGCATATGTTCCACGTGTTGGATTTGAAGAAGATGAAACTTTTGTCAATGATGATACTATCAGAAAGATAATATCTGAATATTGGGTGAAAGTTAAACTGAATTAATCTAAAAAGGAGATGAAAATCTCCTTTTTTTGACTTTTAAAAAGTGTCTTTTTTAGCAATTAATTTGAAAATGTATATTTATCATTAGTTACTGTAAACTTTAGTTTTCTAGTTTTAAAATGAATATATACCAAACTTATTATTACGATAGCTATACTGCTGATGGCTTTTATAAGATGCTTGATATCTCTATAAGCTGGATAGCTTAATGACAATATCTTATCAGTAATAAACAGACCAATTATTAAAACCAGTATCAGTGAAATTGTTTTCTTATTGAAAAGTTTAGAAAGAGGTAAACCTGGAAAATATATCAGTGCTGAAATGACTATTATGATAAATATTATGGCAGCCAGAATGAACCAGTAGCTGATTTGTGATAAGATTCCAGATAACAGATTTTCCCAAACAGGCCTCAGAAACAGCATTAACAGCCAGCCCAAAGACCATAAAGGCAAAATAAAAATTATTCTTATTGGTAAAGGAAGAGTGTTTAATAAATGTCTGCTTTTAGTTTTGAAAGAACTTTTCTTTTTCTGACTATGTTCATCATTTATATCCTCATCTTCATAAGCTTCCTCTATAATGTCTAAAGGCTTATCATAGGCATTGTGAACAAACAAAGAAGCAGCAGTAGTAGCAGCTATTGCTGTCTTTTGAGCCTTCTTCTTCAGGTCTTCTTTTTTTTCTTTTTCCATACCTAAATAATATCATATTTTATAACTCAAAACTATTTTTTTACAATCAGTAATAGGGTCTTATCGTCTGATAGGGATAAAGGAAAATAGCTGAAAATTATCTGAATTGATGTTGCAATTTGGTTTCAAGTGTTATACAATAATATTCGCTGGTAATCTTGTGGTTCCCTAGCCAAGTGGTAAGGCAACTGACTGCAACTTAGTGATCACCAGTTCGAATCTGGTGGGAACCTCCAGCATTAATAAGCAGAAGTGGTGGAATAGGTAGACACGAGGGACTTAAAATCCCTTGGTAGAAATACCGTGAGGGTTCAAGTCCCTCCTTCTGCACCATGTTTTAATAGAAACCCGAGTTATAGCCCGGGTTTTTATTTTAGTTCAGCTAGAAGATAAAAAGCATTGTTTGTGTAAAAAGGATGTAAATAACATATTGAAGAGCTTTTATTGTCGTTTTATTTTATATATTAATTTGTTATAATTAAATTGAGCTTATGTGTAATTTTTATAGATTAATCACATAAGATAGTAATTTTTATGAAAGGAAAGGGAAAATGAAAAAATTATTTGTATTTTTACTAGCTTTTGCAATGATTTTAGGCTTTGCTGGTTGTAAACCTAAAGAGCCAACTGTTGAAAAGCAGACAGTTGTAATCTGGCACACTTATACTGAAGACCAGACAGCTACATTAGAGAGAATTGCTTCTGAATTCAACGCTTTACATGAAGGTGAAATTGAAGTAATCGTTCAGGCTCAGGAATATTCAGGCTTTACAAACAAGGTTTATGAATCTGTAGCAAATGGTGTTGGACCAGACATGATTTTCCATTATGCTTCGACAGCTGCAACATATGTTGGAGATACTGAAGAAGAAACAATGGTTGTTGACTTTGATAAGTACCTAAGCCAGGATTTCTCAAAATTGGTTGCTCCTGGTATTTATGCTGAAATGACTGATTTTAAAGATGGCAAGTTACACGTTTTACCAATGGTAACAACAGGACCTATCTACATCTACAATGCAAAGTTATTTGAACAGTATGGTGTTGAACCTCCAAAAACCTGGAAACAAGTTTTTGAATTATCTAAAACTATCTGGGAAAAATCTGGACATACCGTTGTAGGATTTGCAGTGGACTCATTAACTGACTTATTTACTACAATTATTATGCAGCATGATTTAGGTTACTATAACGAAGATAAAACTTCAGTTTTGTTCTGTGATGGTGAAGAGTTGGCATTTGTCTTAGAACAATTCAAGACCGCTGTTCAGGAAGGATACTTCCAATTGGCTCCTCAATCAGGTGATTATAACAGTTCAGATATGAATGCTTTAACCCTGGCTTCTTATGTTGGTTCAAGTGCAGGTTTACCTTATTTATCATATGAAGGAATTGCTGCTACATCTTTACCACAAGGATTGGATGAAGGTATGCTGCAAACTAATTGGGTTCCTGCATGGAACAGAGGTGTCATTGTCTTTAAGAGTAATGAAGCTAGAGAAGCTGCTGCTGTCAAGTTTGCAGAGTACTTCTTAAATGAAGAAAACAATGCTGCTTGGGCAAAAACAATGAGTGCTTTCTCACCATATTTTGCAACTCAGCAAAACGCTGATTACCAGGCTACAGTAGCTGCAAATATTGCATTAACAGCACTGGCAGGTCAAATCAACTACGCTGGCGTATTACCTAATACAAGTGGTGCTGCTGCAATCAGAACAGCTTTAGAAGAATTAGTTAAAACTACAGCTGCTGGAACAGTATCAATTGAAGAAGGTTTAGCAATCTGTAAGGCAGCTTGTGAAGCGGCTTTAAGTGAATAGTTTGTTTTAAAAACTAGATAATTTAATACTGAAGGAAGAACCTTCCTTCAGTATTTTATTTAAGTAAAGCTGGACTACTTAAATAAAATAGGAAAGGATAATAATTATATGAAAATTACAATTGAAGGTTTAACAAAGAAGTTTGGAGAAGTAACTGCCGTAAAAGACTTTGATGCTGTTATTGAAAAAGGACAGCTGGTATGTCTTTTAGGACCATCTGGTTGTGGTAAAAGTACAATGCTTTATATGCTGGCAGGTACGGAAGCTGCTACAAGTGGAAAGATTTATTTTGATGATGAAGATGTAACTTATATGGCTCCTGAAAAAAGAGGAGTTGGTCTAGTGTTTCAAAACTATGCCTTATATCCACACATGACAGTTTTACAGAATATCTGTTTTCCATTAGAAATTCAAAATGTTCCAAAGGCAGAAAGAATAGAAAGAGCCAAAGAAATAGCTAAACTTGTTCAAATTGAAGATTATTTACATCGTAAACCATCTCAATTATCAGGGGGACAACAACAACGTGTTGCTATTGCTCGAGCTTTAGTGAAAAGACCAAGATTATTGTTGCTTGATGAGCCTTTAAGTAATTTAGATGCTAGATTGCGTTTGGTAATGAGAGAAGAAATCAGAAGAATCCAGCAGGAAACAAAGGTTACTACCATATTTGTAACTCATGATCAGGAAGAAGCAATGTCAATTTCAGATGTAATCTTACTTATGAAAGATGGAGAAGAGCAACAAAGTGATGCTCCACAGACTTTATATGATAATCCCATCAATTCATTCACAGCAAATTTCTTAGGAGTTCCAGCTATAAACAATATCTATGGCTATGTTAAAGATGGTAAATTCTACACTCATGATAATAGTGCTGTAATTGAACATGAAGCATGTAAAAAAGTACCTGAGGGCAGAAGAGTTGACCTGGCTATTCGTCCAGAATCTATTGAACTGGCTAAAGATGAAGCTAATTTCAAGGCTTATCTGGTTCATACCTATGCCATGGGTAAAGAAGAATTAAGTTATATGAAGGTTGGCACTACTGAAATCAGGGGATATTTACCAAATGGAACAGAAGTAGAAAAAGAATATAATATCCGTTTAAAAAATAAAGGTGTCTTCTTCTTTGATGAAGAAACAGGAGAAAGATACGCATGAAGTTAGACGTTTTTAAAAAGAAGGATAAAGAACCAAAGGTAGAATTTACTAAAAAGTGGGAACCATTTGTCTTCTTGCTTCCTTTTGCTATTGGTGTTACTGTCTTTACAATTTATCCTTTATTTAATGTAATTTTAATGTCATTTAAAGAAAATTTCGTCTTATTAACAGGAAAGTACAGTGGTTTTGGGTTAGAGAATTTTAAATATGTAATGCAGGATAGATATTTTATTCAAGGAATGCAAAATACCTTTAAATATGTCTTGGTAGTAATACCTATCTCTACCTGTATTTCAATTGTTATAGCGACACTTTTAAATAATAAGATCAAGTTTATGCCATTTTTCCAGACAGCATACTTTTTGCCAATGGTAACAAGTGCTACCGCTGTAGGTTTAGCCTGGAAATATATGTTTCACTATCAATATGGTGTTATTAACTATTTGCTGGGACTGGTTGGAATCAATCCAATTGCCTGGTTGACAGATGTTTCAAGTAATTTTACAGCCCTGTGTGTTTATGGGGTTTGGAACATGCTGCCTTTTACAATAGTTTTGCTGTTATCAGGGTTACAGAATATCGATAAGCTCTACTATACTGCTGCAAGAGTTGATGGAGCCAGCACTTTCAGGATTTTCTTTAGAATTACTGTTCCACTACTTTTACCAACGATTTTCTTAACGATGATTGTTAACTCAATCAGTGCCTTCAAGGTATTCCATGAGTTGTTCCCATTATGGTCTGGTCAGCCAGGTATAGCCTATAATCTGTTTACAGTTGTTTACTATATCTTCTATCAGTTTAGAGGTTTGACACCTCCAAAATATGGCAGAGCAGCAGCATCTGCGGTAATTTTATTTATTGTTATCTTTATCTTTACAAGAATTCAGATATGGATTCAAAAGAAATTTGATAACTAGGAGGGCGTAAAATGAGAACTAAGAATTTTGTTAAATATATAATTTTATATGTAATATTAGGAATTGGCGCTGTATTTATGATCTTCCCATTTTTCTGGATGATTACTGGTGGTTTTAAAACTGCTCAAGAAATTGCTGCTTTCCCACCATTGTTGTTTCCGACACATTTTAATTTGGATAACTTTAAATTTGCTCTTGAAACAGCACCATTTGCCAAATACTTTGTCAACTCAGTTGTAGTAACTGTCAGTTCGGTGTCATTAAGTACCTTGACAACAATATTAGCAGCTTTTGCTTTTTCAAGATTGGAGTTTAAGGGAAGGGATGCACTCTTCACCCTGCTGTTAGCTTTAATGATGGTACCTTTTGAAATGATTGTTATCACAAATTATCGAACAATTATCAATATGGGTTTATTAAATACCAGATTAGCATTAATTATTCCGTTTACTTCAAGTATTTTCTATACCTATATCTTGCGTAACTTCTTTGTTTCTATTCCAGAATCCCTGTATAGAAGTGCCAAGATTGATGGATGCAGTAACTGGCAATATCTATGGAAAGTCATGGTTCCGATGGCCAGACCATCACTTGTTACAATTATTCTGTTAAACAGTATTGCTGCCTGGAATAGTTTCTTCTGGCCAATGTTAGTTACAAATACTACTGCTGCAAGAACATTGCCGTTTGGTCTTTATGCTTTTATGACTGAAGGCGGAGCAAGAAACGAATACATGATGGCAGCTGCTACAATTGTAGTTCTTCCGATGATGATTCTATTCTTGTTTGCTAGAAAATATATTGTTACTGGTGTAAGCAAGGGTGGATTAAAAGGTTAATCAGATGGATTATCAAAATTAAAAGAAAATCGAAGAAAACTAATCTTCGATTTTTTCTATCAGCTGACCATCAATTAAATAGTAATCAACATTTTCCTTTGGAAGATAATGTTTAGCATTGACCGGATTTAAGGCTTCTGGATTTTTTGAATGTACAGCTACAACGGCTTTAGGGTCAAGCTTTTGAATATAATAGGCCAAATGGTTTGGATAAGCATGAGAAAATGAATATAGATTAATATAGGAGAAGAATTTCCACTGTAATTTCTCGATAACGTTTTTCATAATCTGATAATGTTTTTGACCTTTAACCAGTGGTTCGCCAAAAAGATGGAAGTAGATTCCGTTTATTCCATCATAATCTGTCAGTTCCAAGATGTTTTTATAAGTATTCTGAATAAAATATCCATCTGGATTTTTCAGCAATTCATTTTTGCAGATAACAGTATTGTTTTCTCTTACATCATTATAAAAATGAAAATTTAAATTATTATCTGGAAACATGACATATACTGACATGTTCAGTAATTTATTGATTATATAAGCTGTATGTGGTTCAAAGACGGCCTGACGATTAAATCTTTGAGCAATTCTGATGATATGCTCTAACATCCTGATATCACGGTGATAAAGATTAAAAACAGCAATACCTTGATGATCTTTTAGCTGCTGGCTGATATCATCAAAAATCTTCTGTTCAGTAATCATTCCTTTTAATACTTCTTTAGAAGGTATGTTTAACTGTCTTATTTCATTTTCTGAATAGACAAACTCACTTGCTGAGGTAGTTGTGCTGTCGACAATAAGCAAATCAATCTCATGTTCACTCATCTTTTGTACAGCCTGCCAGGCTCTTTCAGACTCCAGAGCATGAAATCTGATATCCCCAGAATAGACAATAGTAGAGTCTTTTGTTTTAATTAAAAAGCTGGCTGAACCGATACAGGTGTGATCGGAAAAATAAGGAGTTACTTCAATATCACCAACTGATATTGTCTGATTGTACTCAAAGCCACTGTATTCTCTGAAATATGGCTCTTCCCTGATGGTTTCTAAAGACTGTTTCAGTTTTAAACCCGAGGTGTGTAAATAGACAGGAATTGAAGGATCGACCTTATCAATTTCCGACATATGATCTTTGTGACAATGTGAAATGAAGATAGCTGTCTGGTAGATATTATCTTCAACTGGTTTAAGATTGATATCACCTAAGCTTTCCTGACTATAAATATATTCAATCATCGGTGCTTTATTTAAAAGTAAGGCATCTTTTATTCTATTCTTATTTCTTGGCAGAACTGTACCATCATATATCTGGGTCAATGGTTCAAATGGAGCCCCAAAATCAAAGATGACTCTGGATTTATTGTAGGTAATCATTATTACTACACCCATTCCGTGTAAGCCTCTGACAAAGTTTACTTTTGTTTTCATTGTGCTACCTCCAGTTTTTTATTTTGATGGTTATATACGTATGTTTCATCCTGCTTGCATAAGAAATAATTTGTTTTACTTGCTTCACCTAATAGTTTTCTTTGAGGGCAATGAGAAGGAATTAGAAGTTTCGCCTCAACCTCCTTGATATACCATAAAAGCTGGTTGGCAATAGCGTGGGAGAAAAATTCTCCATCTTCACCTTCGTAGATATGCCTATAAGTGATATTGGCTTTATTTAAGATCATTTCTAGACTTCTAAACTGAGGATCATAATCTCCCAAGGGTGTTCCGGAATGATGAAGATATAAAGTGTTAATATTTCTATAATCCAATAGTTCCAGAATATTTTCAAAAGTATTCTGAACAATATAATTGCCTGGATTGTTATAGACTTCATCTTTAGTAATAATATTGTTTTCTTTGATTACCTGTTTTAAATAAGCAGGATAATTGTCTTCATCATAAGTATCTGGAATCATAACGTTATAACTTTTATTAAAGAATCTGTTTAGAATATAGGCGCTTTTTGGTTCAAATACCAAAATTCTTCCACTTTCTTTAGAAAAGTCAAACCAGTAACCGGCATGACACATTTCACGCTCATAGTAGTTAAATATAATCAACCCATCGTAACTGTCAATAAGCTTTTGAGTTCTCTTTAAAAGTCTTTCTTCAGTAATGACTCCTTTAATCGGCTCATAACTAGGGTAGAGTTCTTTTTCGTATTTAGTTGTTTTCTTCAGCCAGCCAGGTAAAAAACTGGTTCCTTCACAAACTAAAATATCGATTTGTTTTTCTTTTAAGAATTGGATTTCCTTAATAATATTGTCTCCATAAACACCATAGATAAAGACATCACCAGTATAATGGAGTTTCAAATCAGGAGTTTCAATATAGAAAGAATAGTCCTGATAACTGTCAGAGTTTAAACAGAAAGCTTTAACATAGATGTCTCCAACCATAACCTCTTGAGGTATATCCAGGTAGCTTTTTCTTTTAGAAAAGACTCCATCTCCAACATCCTCTAAAGCCTGCTCGATTATTTGAGCATTTTTTGACAGGTAAACATCAACATCATCGCTGATTGTTCCCATATTTCCCATATGGTCTAAATGTAAATGAGTTATAAATACTGCTGTCTGATATTTAGATTCTTCAGCTGATAATATGTCTAATCCCTGTATTTCTTTTTGAGCATACAAACCATCAATTTTAGAAATATCATTAATCCATAAACCATCCTTTATAAAACTGTTTCTTTGATTTACATGGCCATCATAAAGATTGAAACCTGGATTGTAGGTTGCCCCTATTTCCATAATGACTCGAAAGCTGCGATAGATAACTTCCATCACC
The DNA here is from genome assembly GCA_033808805.1 of Erysipelotrichaceae bacterium. Lineage (GTDB taxonomy): Bacteria > Bacillota_I > Bacilli_A > Erysipelotrichales > Erysipelotrichaceae > UBA1783. The sequence continues at coordinate 17,825 of JAPXMY010000011.1, read as the reverse complement.
ACTCCACCTACTGTATCTAAACCGCTGTAGAAGGTTATTTTTGTTTCTGTTTTCATAATAATCACCTGCTTATTATTATAGCAAATACCAACCACATTTTGTGTTATAATAAGCGTTAAAGGGGAACTGAAAAATGGAAATTAGAAACAATTATGATGAGTGTTTAACTAATGTTGCCTGTTCAATCAGAAAATATTTTGAACTTGATTATCATCATAAGACAATCAGAGAGATTGATGAACTGCTTGAAAGTAAACAACCCAAAAATGTTGTTTTAATATTGTTTGATGGTATGGGTTCAATGATTTTAGATAAAACCCTGGATGAAAATAGTTTTTTTAGAAAAAATAAAGTTAAAGATATAACATCCGTTTTTCCTGCAACTACTACAGCTGCCACAAATTCGGTAAAGACAGGTTTAAATCCCAGTGAGCATTGCTGGCTGGGTTGGAATACCTACATCGAAAAAATTGACCAGACAGTTACCTTGTTTTTAAGCTCGGAAAAAGGAAAAAATGAAAAAAGTTCCAGGTTCATGGAAATATTTGATGAATATGAACCTGACTTTATCACCAATCAAATAAGCCAAGCGGGAAAATATGAAGGAATTGAAATCAGCAACTTCGGCGATATTGCCTACAGCAGTGTTGATGAAATGATTTCAATAATTCAGGGGCAGTGTGAATATGGTGGCAAAAAATATATGTACGTCTATGACCCGCAACCTGATGCTATTATACATGATCATGGTCCCTATTCTTCATACGCGAAAAGAGAGATTATTTTGAGAAATAACAAAATTGAAAAAATGTGTGAAGAGCTGACTGATACAGTAGTGATAATATTAGCTGATCATGGCCATATCAAAGTCGATAATCTCTATTTAAAGGATTATCCAGATGTTTACAGTCTGTTAGAGCGGACAACTTCTATTGAACAAAGAGCAGTGTCATTTAAAATAATAGAAGGCCAGCATGATTTATTTATGGAAAGATTCAATCATCATTTTTCAGAATATTTCACGCTCTATACAAAACAGGAAATTATAGATTCAAATATTTTTGGTCCTGGAGTTATTCATCAGAATTTTGACTCTGCCATTGGTGATTTTATCGCCATTGCTGAAAACAGCAACAAATGCTTATTGACAGATGGAGATTTTCCGATGTTTTCTCATCATGCAGGATATACTGATGAGGAAATATATGTGCCATTGATTATTGTTGATAGAGTATGACGATAAATAATAGGAAGTTTAAAGGGGGTGTCACTATGGAAGATAATCTTGAAGTATTGAAAGAATTGGTAACAGAAGATAATTATTCGTTCTATACAAGCAGTTCGGGTGATATGTATGGTTCGTTTTATTCAACCGGAATATATCAGCTGGATGAAAACACTGCTTTTGTCAGAAAAAGAAGCAGGGAAGACTTCAAGGCTGAAGAAAAAATAAGACAATATAAGGTTTCCATAGATGTGTATAATGAAATCTTTGCTTTGATTAAAGAAAATAAACTGATAAACTTGGTGAATGCTCCAAAAGAAGAATATCTGGCTTATGATATGGCGACAATTGATTATCAGATTCGTATAGGAAATAAAAACTATCGCTTTAATTCTACTTTGCAGATTGATCAAAAAAGACGTGAAATCATCTGGGAAATATTGGATTTGATACATTTAAAAGAAAGGTAGGAAAATAATGAATGCATTCTAAAAAAATTGATTTAAAAACAATGAGAAATACCAGAGATTTAGGTGGTATCGTAAATAAATCTGGCTTAAAAATAAAGAAAAACAGGCTTTATCGAAGTGGTGAATTATCTAGAATCAGTGCTGAGGATGCCAATACTCTATATGAGAATTACAATCTTAGAACAATTGTTGATTTTAGAAATGAACTGGAAATGAAAGAAAGAAAAGATATTATTATCAATGATCAACGATATATAAAAAACACCATTATATCAATATCAGCAGCTGGCGGCACTCATGATGAAGAGGCTGCCAAAAGAAAAGAAGAAATGGCTTTAAGAGCTGGTACAATAACTCATTATGCCAAGCAGGGAATGGAAATGTTTTATATGGATATGTTTGAAGATTATGGCAGCAGACAATTTGGCAAATTTTTAAAAGAAGTTTTAAATGCTGATGCTGGTATTTTATGGCATTGTGCAATTGGAAAAGATAGAGTAGGTGTTGCCACGGCAATCCTGTTAAGAATTCTTGATGTTGATGATGAAACTATTATGAAAGATTATCTTTACACGAATCACTGCTATAATCCAGGTTATGTTCCACAGGATACTGCCAGAGACTGGTATGATTATGCCCATAGTGATTATTTAAAAACTGCTTTTAAAGAAATAGATGATAAATACGGAAGTTTTCAAAACTTCTTAATTGAGGGGTGTAATTTTACAATTGAAGATCAAAAAAAGCTGAAAGAAAAATATTTAGAAAAGTAGGTATAGATTATGGATTTTACTAAATTGATAGAAAAATTAAAAGAAGATATTCATTTAATTGTAGGTGATATAATAGTAATTGTTATTGTTTTTGTCATTGCCAGAATTATACTTGGCCAGCTTAACAGATTCACTAACAAAACTATTGAAAAAAGTAAAGGCTTAGAAGATCAACAACAGGCAAAGGGTATTGTTACCTCAATGACATTGCTCAGAAGTGTGGGTAGATATGCCATTTATTTTGTAGCTGTTGCTGTGATTTTATATAAATTGGGCTTTGGCAATGTTCTCAGCAATCTACTTGTTACTGCTGGTATTGGATCTTTGGCAATTTCTTTTGGAGCCCAAAGTGTCATTCAGGATGTAGTCACAGGTTTGTTTTTGATTTTTGAAAGACAGTATGCTGTTGGTGATATGGTAAAGATTGGTGAACATACTGGAATTGTCACCGCAATCTCTATGCGCGTAACCTATTTAGATTGTCTGGGTAAAAAAGTTATTATTCCTAATGGCAAGATTACTGAAGTTGTAAACTTTTCTAATGATTATTCAATTTTTGAATTAACCATTCCAGTTTCTTATAACCTGAATTTAAATGAAGCAATTGATTTTTTAAAGGATATTTTGGACAAATATTATGAAGAAAACAAAGAATTGTTTATTGAAAAACCAGTAATTTTTGGGGCAACAAACTATAACGCCAATGCTGTGGATATTTACATGCGTGGCAAAGTTGTCAATATGAAACATTGGCAGGTGGAAAGAGAATTAAGGCTTCTTTTCAAAGAAGAAATGGATAAAAAAGGTATGTATATACCATTTGCTCAAATTGTTGTGCATAATGAAAAATAACGCTTGTAATTTTTTCATAGGTATTGTAAAATATTTTCAAGCAAGGAGAATGTTATGAAACACTTATATTCAAAAGCTATGATGATGGATATGATGATGGACATGGGCATGCCCGTGTATTTAAGTGTGATTAACGTCTGATAATCCTTAGTATTTTTTTAAAGTAGAAACGGGTAGATTATTAGACAAACCCGTTTTTTTATTTGAGAGGAGAAAAGGATATGAACAGGATACTTGAACTACTGATAAAATCCAACTTTAATTTAAGACGAATGTGAAAGGGGAAATTAAATTAGATTAAAGTTGAATTATTACATATATATAGAAAAAGGAGAAAAAACATGAAAAAATTATTTATTACTTTACTAACAGTTACATTATTACTATTATCTACTGGTTGTGAACAAAAAAAGGAATCAATCACTATTGCAATTCCTAATGATACAACCAATGAAGCAAGAGCTTTACTATTACTTCAGGACTTAGGTTTAATTACCTTAAAAGAAGGTGCATCAATTACAGCTACAATCAATGACATTGCTGAAAATCCTTATGGTATCAAATTTAATGAAGTTGAAGCAGCTCAACTGCCAAACATTCTGCAAGATGTTGATTACGCAGTTATCAATTCTAACTACGCTATCAGTGCTGGTATTAATCCGGTAGAAGATTCTCTGGGCATTGAAGGCGGTTCTTCTTTCTACGCTAATATATTAGCAGTTAAAGAAGGAAATGAAGATCTTCCAGAAGTAAAAGCATTGGTTGCAGCTTTACATTCTAAAGCAGTGGCTGATTTCATTTTAGCAACTTATGGTGGTTCAGTTGTCAGTGCGGTTGAAGATTTGACCGATGGTTTTGATCCAACAGTTGATTATGCAGCTTTAGAAGGAGTAACAATCTCTGTTGCCTGTTCACCAACTCCACACGCTGAAATCTTAAACGTTGTTAAAGGAATCCTGGCAGAAGTGGGTATTGTATTAGACATTCAGGAATATACTGACTATGTTGTTCCAAACAATGTTGTTGAAGATGGAACAGTTTTAGCAAACTATTTCCAGCATTTACCTTATCTGGATGATTTTAACCAGCAGAATGGTACCCACATTGTTTCAGTAGCAGCTGTTCATGTTGAACCACTTGGTATCTTTGGTGGCAAACAGACAAGTTTGGATGCTATCTATGATTCAAATAAGTAATTTATCGAAAATCTATAACAACGAAATAGAAGCCATTAAAGATATCTCCCTTAATATTGATGAGGGAGATATCTATGGCATCATAGGCTTATCTGGAGCTGGTAAAAGTACTCTGGTTCGATGTATCAATTTGCTTGAAAAACCAACTGGAGGAACAATAGAAATAGATGGTGTAGATTTAACGAGATTAAATGAAAAACAGTTAAGAGAAAAAAGAAAAGAAATATCAATGATCTTTCAGAATTTTAATCTGCTGAATCAAAAAAACTGTCTGGATAATGTTTGTCTGCCATTGATTATTTCTAAAGTCAATAAAAAATCAGCTGAAAAAAGAGCTTTAGAACTGCTTGATATTGTAGGGATAAAAGATAAGGTTTATGCTTATCCAAGTCAGCTTTCAGGTGGTCAAAAACAAAGAGTGGCTATTGCCAGAGCTTTAGCTACCAATCCGAAGGTATTGCTGTGTGATGAAGCTACCAGTGCCTTAGATCCGACAACTACAGCTTCAATTTTACAATTACTTAAAGATATCAATCAGAAGTTCAATATTACTATCATAATCATTACTCATCAGATGAGTGTGGTAGAAAGTATTTGTAAACATGTAGCTATTTTAGATGATGGAATTGTGGCGGAAAAAGGAGAAGTAAGCAGTGTTTTCTCAAATCCACAATCAGCAGCAGCTAAGCGTTTAGTATTTCCAGAAGGCTATGATGATAAATTAATTACTTCTAATGAAGATGTTAGATTTATTCGTGTTGTCTTTGATGGCGATATTGCAACAAATAAACCACTGGTTGCTTCGATGGCGGTAGAAGTAGATGTAGTTGCCTCTATTGTGTACGCTTCAACCAAAAGTATAGGTGGAGTTACCTATGGTTCATTATTGCTGTCAGTAAAAAATGATGAGGCAATTGTCAGAAAAGCCTTAGATTATTTCACCAGAAATGAAGTAAGTGCCAAGGAGGTTTTCTTAAATGTTTAGTATTGAAAAGATTCAAGAAGCTCTGGATATTGTATTGACTCAGTTTCCCTTAGCTTTATGGGAAACAATATATGTAACCTTGATAGCAACGCTTTTTGCGACAATCATCGGTCTTCCTCTAGGGGTATTATTGGTTATTGGTAAAAAAGATGGTATTAAACCATTGCCTAACTGGCTTAATAATTTTATTGATCTATTCATTAATATATTAAGGTCAATCCCATTTCTGATTCTGATGATTTTAGTTTTTCCACTGACAAGGACAATTGTTGGAACCACAGTTGGTACGGTGGCATCAATTGTGCCACTGGTGATTGCTTCATTTCCTTTTATTGCCAGACTTGTTGAGAGCTCTCTAAAAGAAGTAGATCCCAATGTTATTGAAATGGCTCAATCAATTGGAGCAACCCCACTGCAAATAGTCAGCAAGGTAATGCTTCCAGAAGCTTTTCCTTCACTGCTGCAAAATTTAACTATTGCCACTACGACAATTTTAGGTTACTCAGCAATGAGCGGAATTATTGGTGGGGGAGGATTAGGCAAGATTGCGATCAATTATGGATATTATCGTTATAAGTATCTGATTATGTTGTTTGCTGTTATTGTCTTGGTTCTTTTGGTTCAGGTTTTCCAAAGCATAGGAAGTTTGCTTGCTACAAAGAGTGATAAAAGATTAAAATAGTAGGGAAGTCCCTGCTATTTTTAAGGAGAATTTATGAGAATTATTGATTTACATTGTGATACTATTACCAAAATAGATGACAACCAGCAAAACTTGTATGATAACGATTGTCATTTATCGCTTAAAAGGATGAGTGAAGCTGGATATATGATGCAATGTTTTGCGATTTTCGTTTACTTGAAGGAAACGGAAAGTCCTTATAATACCTGCTTAAAATATATTGATTATTTTAAAAAGGAAATGGATAAAAACAAAAGTCTGATAAAACAGGTATACTGTTATGATGATTTGCTTAACAATATTGAAAAAAATATCATGAGTGCAATGCTGACAATTGAAGAAGGTGCAACTATTGAAAATGATTTAGCAAAGTTAAAACATTTTTATGACTTGGGAGTAAGAATGATGACTTTGACCTGGAATTTTAAAAATAAAATAGGTTATCCAAACAATATGTCTGATCCTGAAAACTGGCATGAAGTTACTGATAAAGGTTTGACAGAATTTGGTAAGCTGGTGGTTAATGAAATGAACAGGCTGGGAATGATTGTTGACGTATCCCATGGTTCAGACAGACTATTTTATGATGTAATTGAAATATCTGATAAACCGATAGTTGCTTCTCATTCCAATAGCAGGAAAGTGCACTACTGTCCTAGAAATCTGAGTGATGATATGCTTGTAAAACTTAAGGAAAATGGTGGTGTTGTCGGGATTAATTATTGTCCATCTTTTATAAGCGAAGACACTGAAATAGATCAGATTCCAATGATAGTTGAACACATAAAACATATAGTTAAAATAGCTGGAATTGAAACAGTTGCTTTAGGTTCTGATTTTGATGGTATCAAAACACCTGTTGGCTTGTCTGATTGCTCAAAAATGCATTTATTAACCCAGGCTTTAAAAGAGAATGGTTTCACTGAAGATGATATTGACAAAATATATTATCAAAACTTTTTAAGGGTTTTTGCGGGTAATTGCAAGTGTAATAAAGTTAAAAATATCTAGAAGAACAATGATTGTAATAAAAGAGGAGAGTTTAATATGAAACTGGGATTTGGATTAATGAGACTGCCAATCATCAATAATGATGATAAACAGATAGATATGGAGCAATTCTGTAATATGGTAGATGATTTTATTGCTGCTGGTGGCACATATTTTGATACAGCCTATATTTATCATGGTGGAAACAGTGAAACAGTATTCAAGGAAGCAGTAGTAAAAAGATATGATCGAGATAGTTTTACTATTGCTGATAAAATGCCAATGTTTATTATTAAGGAAGAAAGTCAATTGGAAAAAATATTCAATGAACAGCTGCAAAGATGTGGAGTGGAATATTTTGATTATTATCTGCTGCATTCGTTAAATGAAAAATTTATTGAAACTGTCGAAAGAATAGGTGCAGTCGATTTTGTTTTGAAAAAGAAAGAGCAGGGTTATATAAAAAAGGTCGGGTTTTCTTTTCATGATACTGCTGAAGTATTGGATGATTTTTTAACAAAACATCCAGAAATGGAATTTGTGCAGCTGCAAATCAATTATCTGGATTATGAAACTGATGATATTCAGTCAAGAAAATGTTATGAAACAGCTATAAAACATAAAAAGCCAGTTATTGTTATGGAACCAATCAAGGGTGGTTTATTGGCTAATCTGCCAGCAGAAGTTGAAAAAATATTAAAAGAGAGAGATGAAAAAGCATCAATGGCCAGTTGGGCAATAAGATTTGCTGCCAGCTTAGAAAATGTAAGGATGGTTTTGTCGGGAATGTCAACAAAACAGCAAATGGAAGACAATCTTTCTTATATGAAAAACTTTAAGACCTTAACTGAAGAAGAAAAGCAATTGATTTTAGAAGTTGGTGAAACAATAAAAAATAATACAGCTATTGCCTGTACTAAATGTCGCTATTGTGAAAATAACTGTCCAATGGGATTAGCTATTTCTGATTATTTTGAGGTATACAATAATTATTATCGTTATGGTAGAAATGATTTGAAAAGAGCCAAAAGAAATTACAGATGGGTGACAAAAGAGAAAGCGAAAGCCAGTGAATGTATAAGTTGTGGAGCCTGTGAAGAAGCTTGTCCTCAGCATTTGGAGATTAGAAATCTTTTGGCACAAGTGGCAAAAGAGTTTGAATAAAAAACAAAGACCATAGTCGTAGCTACGGTCTTTTAAAATTCATTGATAAATTATCTGTTTAACGTCTGTTGCTTCTTCTAGAGTTGACAATTGAAATGTACCTGAATAAGGTCAATAATACTGATAAAAGTGAAACGAAGTAAGTCAGTGCTGCGGCATCTAAGACCTTTTTGCCGGCCTTTTTTTCTTCGTAGGTATAGATTCCTAATTCATCAACTAATTTTAAGGCTCTTCTTGAAGCGTCTATTTCAATTGGCAAAGTGATAAGATGGAACAGTACAATTACTGAAAATAAAATTATTCCAAATTCCGCCAGGTTCAAGACTTCAAAAGTTAATCCCAAAAGTATGGCAATATAAGAGAAATAACTGACAAAATTAGCGACTGGAACCAGCTTGGTCCTAATGACTACCGGCATATATCCTTCAGCATGCTGAATCGCATGTCCACATTCATGGGCAGCAACAGCAACTGAAGCAATTGAACTGACATTGTAAACCTCTTCGGAAAGTGAAAGAGTTTTGTTAGTCGGATTATAGTTATCGGTTAAATTACCTGGAACTGAAACAACTTTTACATCTGAAATATTCCTACTTCTTAAAATAGTATTAGCGGTAATTGCACCATTATAGTTGCTGGCTACTGAATAAGTAACATACTTATTAAATCTTGACTTGACAAGAAAAGAAGCAAATAATGACACAATAAACAAAGCTAACGCAGCGTAATAATACCACATATAAAATACCTCCATCCTTATGATAACACTATTTTTAAAAAACTGAAAACATAAGATGTATCAAGCGTCAGGTAAACCGCTTACATAATTTTATGATTGAAAATATTTACATAAAATTGAAAAAGTTATGAAAAATTGTGAAATATATGTGAAGTAAATGTTGAATTTTTTTCATCGAAGCCTTATTATATATGTTATCCTAATTTTAATAGGAGGAGGGAAAAGGATTATGAAAAAATTTATTACATTGTTATTAGTTTCATTATTGGCTATCTCAAGCTTGACTGGTTGTAACAAACCTGAAAAACCTGAAGCTAAAGCAATCAAAATCGGTTTATCAGGACCGTTAACAGGTGGCGCGGCTATTTATGGTGTTGCAGTTAAAAACGGAGCATTGTTGGCTATTGCTGAAATTAATGCAAAAGGTGGCTTACAGCTTGAACTTAATATGCAGGATGATGAAGCTGATGCAACAAAAGCTGACACAGCATATGACGTTTTATTGGACTGGGGTATGCAGGTAAGTATGTTAACTGTTACTTCAGGAGCAGGATCAGGTGTTGCTCCAAGATATGATGAAGACCATATCTTCGCACTGACACCTTCTGGAAGTGCACCAGCTCTTGTTTATAGCGATACAAAAGTTTATGCAACCACATTCCAGATGTGTTTCTCAGATCCTAACCAGGGTGTTGGTTCTGCTGACTACATCAAAGACCACAATCTTGGCACAAAAGTAGCAATCATCTATAAGAGTGACTGTGTTTATTCAACAGGTATCACTCAGAAATTTGTTGATAGAGCTGCTGAAATCGGTTTAGAAATCGTCTTCCAGGGTGCATTCGATGATTCAAGTGCAACAGATTTTACTACTCAGTTACAGGGTGCTAAAGCTGCAGGCGCAGATGTAATGTTCTTACCTATCTATTACACTCCAGCTTCTTCAATTTTGAAACAGGCAGCTGATATGAGCTATGCTCCAATCTTCTTTGGTGTTGATGGTATGGATGGAATCTTGACTATGGACGGTTTTGATACTTCATTGGCTGAAGGTGTATACCTGCTGACACCATTTGCGGCAGATGCAACAGATGATGCAACTGTACATTTCGTTACAGAATATCAAAAAGCTTATGGTGAAATCCCTAACCAGTTTGCAGCTGATGCCTATGACGTTGTTTACGCTTTATATCAGGCAATGGTTGCTGGTGGTGTAACTTATGATATGGATGCAAAGACAATTGCTGATATCATGATTGCTCAATTTACAACCATGACATTTGATGGTGTAACTGGAACATCAGTAACATGGGCAGCTAATGGTGAAGTTAGTAAAGAACCTAAAGCTGTTATCATCAAAGAAGGCGTTTACGTTAATGCTGAATAATTAAAAATTTACTTTAATGAAATTTAAAGGTTGCCTAAAAACATGGCAACCTTTAAATGTATTAAAAAAATCAGGAAAAGGAGTTGAGAATATGGCATTTCTATCATATCTGATAAATGGAATGGGTTTAGGAAGTGTTTATGCAATTATTGCACTAGGTTACACGATGGTATATGGCATTGCAAAGATGCTTAACTTTGCTCATGGTGATGTCATCATGATTGGTGCCTATACAGCATTTTATTGTTTGACAATGTTTAAATTTTCAACTTTCACCAGTATTCTGATTGCAGTTTTGGTCTGCACAGCTTTAGGTATTCTGATTGAAAGATTTGCTTATAAACCTTTGAGGAAAGCTTCATCTTTATCGGTTTTGATTACTGCTATCGGTGTAAGTTACTTCCTGCAGAATTTAGCCCAGATTATGTTTGGTACTGATCCTAAAGTTTTTCCTGAACTGATGCGGAATTCAACATTTTCATTATTTGACGGACAGCTGACACTTTCATATAAGACCTTACTTACTATCATAGTCTGTGTTTTGATTATGATATTTTTAACGATTTTTGTTAATAAGACCAAGGCAGGTAAAGCAATGAGAGCCTGTTCACAGGATAAAGAAGCAGCTCAATTAATGGGAATCAATGTTGACAATACTATTTCAGTTACTTTCGCTATAGGTTCCGGATTGGCAGCTATTGCTGCAGTTTTATTGTGTATGACTTATTCGACATTCACTCCAACCTTAGGTTCAATGCCAGGTATTAAAGCTTTTACGGCTGCCGTATTTGGTGGTATCGGTTCAATTCCAGGGGCTTTTGTTGGAGGACTGTTATTGGGTATTATTGAAACACTGACTAAAGCTTATCTATCAACTCAATTATCTGATGCGATAGTATTTATGGTTTTGATAATCGTTTTACTGATCAGACCAACCGGATTACTGGGTAAAAAGATTCATGAAAAAGTATAGGAGGATATTATGGAAAGAACAATTAAAAAAATATTTGATAAAAAACATATCTCTCGTACTGTTTCATATCTGGTGGTCATCGCTGGTTTTATCGCAATACAGCTTCTGATGAATACAGTGGGTATAAAAAGTTTATTCAGATCATTACTGGTTCCGACATGCTGCTATATCGTAGCTGCTTTATCACTGAACCTGGTGGTTGGTGTTTCAGGGGAATTATCACTAGGTCATTCCGGTTTCATGGCAGTTGGAGCTTTTACTGGTATCATCATCAGTGGACTGTTAGAACCTTTTATTGCCATAAGTGGGCTGAGATTATTGCTTGCCATGTTAGTTGGTGGAATAGTTGCTGGTGTTGTCGGTTTACTTATATCGATACCAGTATTGAAACTGCAAGGTGACTATCTGGCAATTGTTACCTTGGCCTTCTGTCAGATTATCAAGAGTCTACTTAATAATGTTTATTTAGGAGTAGATGCTAATGGTTTGCAGTTCAGTTTTATTGAAAACAGAATTTCTTTAGCACAGGGTGGCAGGATGCTTTTGTCTGGACCTATGGGAGCAACAGCAACCACAAGACTGGCCTCATTTACTGCCGGATTTTTATTAATCTTATTATCATTGCTGATTATTTACAATCTCACATATTCACGCTTTGGTAGAACGATTATGGCTGCCAGAGACAATAGAATTGCCGCTGAATCAGTTGGAATTCATATCAGAAATACCAAAATGCTGGCTTTTGTTATTTCAGCTATTCTGGCAGGCATGTCTGGGGCACTGTTTGGTCTTAATTATTCAACTTTGCAGCCAGCTAAATTTGACTTTAATCTTTCTATATTAATACTTGTTTATGTAGTTTTAGGTGGTTTGGGTAACATGACAGGAACAATCATCGCGACAATGATTTTATATGTCTTGCCAGAACTGCTGAGAGGACTTCAAGATTATAGAATGTTAATATACTCAATTATATTAATTCTGATTATGCTGATTACCAATAATCAGAATCTAAAAGAGAAAACAGATGCTTTGATGGCAAAAATCAAATCCAGGTTTTTAAAGAAGGGAAGTGCTGCACATGACTAAACTAGTACAATATCCAAGTGGTGCTTATGTCTTGGAAAGAGATGCCTATAGCACTCCAGTTTTAGAAACATACCATTTAGGCATTGATTTTGGAGGATTAAGTGCTGTTAACAATTTTAATATCATTGTTGGTCCTACTGAGATTTCCGGTTTAATTGGTCCAAATGGAGCTGGGAAAACAACGGTATTTAACTTGCTTACCAAAGTATATCAGCCATCTAAGGGAACAATATTGGTCAATGGACACGATACCAGTAAAATGTCGACAGTAGATGTTAACAAGGCGGGTGTAGCCAGAACTTTTCAGAATATCAGACTGTTTGACAAGATGAGTGTTATTGATAATGTTAAAGTTGCGATGAACAACTCAATGCATTACAATCCTTTAACCGCTATCTTTAGAACTCCAAAATACTATAAAGAGGAAAAAAGAATTCATCAGAAAGCTTTAGAATTGTTAGATATCTTTAACATGTCAGATTTAGCTGAAGCAGAAGCTGGCTCTCTACCTTATGGCGCACAAAGAAGGCTGGAAATAATCCGTGCTTTGGCTACTAAACCATCACTTCTGCTATTGGATGAACCTGCAGCAGGAATGAACCCCAATGAAACTAAAGACTTAATGGAAACAATCCGTGGTATTAGAGATAAGTTCAATATTGCCATTATTTTAATTGAGCATGACATGTCTCTGGTCATGAATATCTGTGAAGGTATTGCGGTACTTAATTATGGCAGAATTATTGCTAAAGGCACACCTAAAGAAATTCAGAATAATCCAGTAGTTATTGAAGCATATTTAGGCAAACCTGAACAGGAGGAGTAGTTATGGCATTATTAGAAGTAAATGATATCAACGTTTATTATGGTTCTATCCATGCAATTAAATCAGTTTCCTTTGAAGTAAATGAGGGCGAAATTATTTCCCTGATTGGAGCCAACGGAGCTGGTAAAACTACTATTCTGCAAACTATTTCCGGTCTGTTAAGAAGCACTACAGGAAGTATTACTTTTGATGGAAAGGATATTTCTCAGGTTCCAGCTCATAAAATTGTCTATCTTGGACTAGCTCAGTGTTGTGAAGGCAGAAGAATATTTCAACAGATGACAGTTTTAGAAAATCTGGAAATGGGAGCGTACTCTCAACCGGATGCAACTATTAAAGATAATCTGGAAATGGTTTTTGAAAGATTTCCCCGCTTAAAAGAAAGAAGCAGACAGATTGCAGGAACTCTCTCTGGTGGTGAACAACAGATGTTAGCTATGGGAAGGGCAATGATGAGCAATCCTAAGATATTGCTTTTAGATGAGCCTTCAATGGGCTTGTCGCCTATCCTTGTTGATGAAATATTTGATATTATCAAAACATTGAATAAGCTTGGCACAACTATTCTTTTAGTTGAACAGAATGCTCAAAAAGCATTAAAAATTACTGATAGAGGCTATGTGCTGGAAACCGGAAGAATTGTTAAAAGTGCCAAAGGAAAAGAACTTCTTGACGATGATGATGTTAAGAAGGCTTATTTAGGCGGATGATTTAGATTTTTCGATGAATTGCTATTGCAATTCATTTTTTTAATTTATATAATTTAGATAATAAATGGAGAGGTAATAATATGCGAAAAATACTAAAGTTAACTTTGGTTATTCTTTTTTTATTTGTTGGCTTATCTGGTTGTGGTAATGGCAGTAAACTAAAAAAGATGAACCAACAACAGTTGTGGGAATATCTCAATCAATATCCACGTTATTTTATCGTTTTGGGTACTGATTTGCTTGCGGTCAAATTTGAAAATGAAGGTGATATAACTATTGACTTTTCACATATCATGGATGAGAAAAATAATCTTTATTTTACTGAAATTATAAGTTTTAGTAATGAAGAGGATGATCTTTATAAGATTGAATATGAAAATCCTTATTCTGATAATTTGGAAGAATCTATTTTTTATATCCAATTAAATCCAGAAGATAGTACTCGTTTAATGCTTGGAACTTATAACTCTGGTGAAATAAAATACTATGATCTATATGCTGATGTAGCTTTAACTAAAGAAGAACTATTTGAAAAACTGAGTAATCATAACGCTTGGGTAGAAGAGAAGCATGATTTAGATGGTTATTATTTCCTTGAAGCCTATGATAAGGATCAACTAAGTTTAGGTATCAAGAGCAGTGGCTTTGGAATAACGGGAACAATTTCTGATGTTAAATTTAATGGATATATGTCATACACTGTATCAGTGGATTATCCTGGATATGAAGGTGATGAAATTACTGATCCTTATGATGCTTATACAACTGATTATGAAATGTTCTTTAATCCTTATACAGAATATTTAACAATTAATATTACGGGAGTAAAAGTAAATCTTGTTCCTGATAAGGGAGCAACACTTAAAGAATTTTATGATTTCATTGCTGAGTATATTAACTGGTGTGAGGCTCGTGTTACCAGCGGTTACTTTTTTAATGTTCATGATAACAATCAATTTTACCTGGGACACAGAATGCTGGATTTTAAGTGTGATGGAAAAATGTCAAAGTTAGAATACAATGGTATAATTCCTATACTTTAACAGTTGATTATCCTAAAGATGCAAACAAGGATGCTCATTCAATACAATATCCGCTATATTTTAGTTTGAATTCAGAAATTATGTTTTTTACTATTGAAAATATAGCACTTGAATTTGTTCCTGATAAAGGTTTAACAATGAAAGAGTTTTATGCCGCGCTTTCCAAATATCCGTTCTGGAGAGTTAAAAATACAGATCATTATTTTAAAGTGTACGATGAAGATCAAATCTGGATAGATCATTATCACGGAGGGGATACTTATAAAGGTACTTTTAAAATTGAATATCTTGGCAATTATCGCTACACAATAACAATTGAAAATCCTGGCTATGCCGGAGATCAGTTTACTAAGCCAAATGATCCTTATACACTTGAGCTGTCAGCGAAATTTACACCTTATAATGAGACTTTAATCCTTGATATTGAAAATGGCTCAAAAGCCTTTACTCCAGATAGGGGATATACCCTTGAAGAGTTCTTAAATTATACAAGTAAATATAAGATTTGGAAAACCAGGGAAGATACTTTCTATGTCAAAGTATTTAGTGATAAAAAGTTCACAATAGGTTATTTATACAGTGAAGGTTCTCCTACTGGAACGATATCTAATTTTAAATATCATGGGTTTGAGGAATATACTTTTGATGTTTATTATCCAGCAGGATTTTATTACGATAATGATCCTTATGATGCCTATACCAGCAGTTATAAGATGTATTTCAACCCTGAATATGATTATTTTGCAATTTGGTATGAAGATACTTTATGTAGTTTTGTACCACATTAATCTGGATAAAAAAAAGATAATTTTAATAATGTAAAAATAAGAAATAAGGCAATGACTATTTTAATGCCTTATTTCTTTTTTTGAGTATAAAAGAAAATTTAAAAGATATTAAAAAAGCTACGAAAAATCGTAGTTTTGTTTTTGAAAAGATTAAAAATCCTGGTTTTGATTTCAAGCAAATTGAAATAACTTTTTATTTGATCAATTTATATTGAAATTTATCATTTTGTTTAGATATAATTAGATATAAAGTAATGGAGGAATAATATGAATAAAATAATTAAATTATTTTTAGTTGTCTTTTTGCTATTAGTCGGCATATCAGGATGTGGTGATGATACCGTTAATGATACCGGCTTCAGCAAAGAAGAATTATGGGATTATCTGGATGACTATCCAAGATATTTAACCAATTGGGCATTCTCTGATTTAGCGATTGCTTTTGAAGAAGAAGGAGTATTATCTTTTGATTATCATGGTTTTAGTTATGATTTTACTGAATTGATCAGTTTCAGTTATGAAGGAAATAATATTTATAAACTGGAATATGAGAATCTCTATCCAGAAGAGTTTGATGGCAGTATCTTTTATATTGATTTGAATTATAAAGATAATACTAGATTTACTTTTGGAGAATATAATGTTGGTGGCTTAGAATATGTTGATTATTATGCTGATATCGGATTTACTGCCAAAGAATTACTTGCCAGTATTGGAAGATATGAAACCTGGAGAGAAGACAATAACGAAATGGTTGGGTACTTTTTTGCTAAAGTGCTGGAGAACAGTCAATTTGGCTTTGGTATCATGAACAGTGGCTTTGGTACTATTGGAGATGTTGCCAGCGTTAAGTATCATGGATACATGCGCTATACAATGTCTG
This sequence comes from Erysipelotrichaceae bacterium, assembly GCA_033808805.1. GTDB lineage: Bacteria > Bacillota_I > Bacilli_A > Erysipelotrichales > Erysipelotrichaceae > UBA1783. The sequence continues at coordinate 1,050 of JAPXMY010000011.1, read as the reverse complement.
AGATTATGAGGGGTATGAAGGAGATGAAATGAATGATCCTTACGATCCTTATACAATTGATTATGAAATATATTATAATCATAGAACCGATTATTTGCTTATAAAAGCATATGGTGAAGAAATAAAATTTGTTCCAGAAATTATACTGGAAAAAGATGAATTATTTGCGACACTTACCAAATATGGTATCTGGATTGAAGTTAGTCCTAGTAAAGATAATCATTTCCTTAAAGTAAATGATGAAGGAGAATTTCTACTGACTCAATATCATACTGGAGGGGATTTTACAGGAATTTTAACTGATGCTGAAAACAATGGTAATATGTATTACACATTGTCTGTTTATTATCCGGGATTGGACAGCGGATATTATGGTGAACCTACTGAATCGTTTTCTGCTGAATATCTGACCTTCTTTAATCCACATACAGAGGTTTTAATTATTGAATATTGTGGAGAATGGATTGAATTTGCTCCAGACAAAGGTTTAAAAGGTGATCAGCTACTTGTAGAACTTGCTAAAAATGAATTATGGGTTGGAGAAGATATGGGTGGAAAAGAAAACTATTTCATCAAAATATATGATGGAGACAAGTTTGATCTACGTATTATCGATAATGATTTTTCACATACAGGAACAATTGTCAGGGCTGATTATATGGGGAAAATGTATTATTACATAAATGTTGATTATCCTGATATTGTGGACTCTGCTGGAAATGTATATGGTGAAACATATACGGTTTTCTATGATCCTGATACTGGAGTTTTAAAAATGACCATTAAAGGATATGAAGTAAATCTAAAAGCTAAAAAGTAAAGAGATAAATAATGATTTTGTATTAGAGGTTAATGAAATATCTTTGAAAAATGCTTTAAAGATTAGCTGAGAATAATAGGAAAAAATAAGGCTGAGATTATTCGGGTAACCGAGAAATTTTAGGGTTTGTTCCAATCTTTTAGGGTCACTTTTAGGGTGAGATGGATATGGAATAAAATGAAATAAGACCCTAAAACTTTACAAAAAATGAAAGAAACGATGGGTAATAT
>JAPXMY010000010.1:0-76132 GCA_033808805.1 Erysipelotrichaceae bacterium | reverse complement strand
CTAAAATGAAAAATGCTATTTTATCAAAAATAGCCAAAATCGAAAAAACCCTTATAAACAAAGGGAAAATTGCATTATAAAAGTAGGGAAAACCCTACTTTTTTGTCACTGGTGCCGAATAGCAGAATCGAACTGCTGACCTCTTCATTACCATTGAAGCGCTCTACCGACTGAGCTAAGACGGCGACTGTTACTATTATACTTTAATCAGAATTATTTCTCAACAGTCAAATAATTTACGCGGTCAAAATAATTAAAAGCCCCAATCAAATAATTGGGGCTCATATTAAAACTTTTTAGCTAAATAAAGTCTTATTTTTCTTCATCTTCCAGCCATCTTAAGCCAAAGCCTAATGATGCCATAGTAACAATTGTTATTAATACAGATATTAATGTTGTTTCATTGAAAATTACCATCGGTAAGCTTAGATTATTTTTAGCAATAAAGTAGATGCCAGCAATAATCGCAAGTAATGATGTGCTAATTCTATAGATTTTATTTCTAACATAATCTACTCCATCATATGTCTTGACCGATTTAGCAATCAATTGAACAACCATAGCTGCTACTGAAAGCAATGTTGCAATCAGACTTAACAATGACCATGATCCTTCCTGTGCTGGAGGTATAGATGGTGCATGGAAATTGACTTTTACTGTTACGATATCGGTCGTATTATCACTGTAAGTAACCAATACCTTAATCTCATTATCCATTCCTGTGGTTGGAAGTGGTGACAGTATTGAAATATCTGCTACTGTACCGGCTTCAAGTTCAGGAGATATCTCAATTGCTGCTATAATTTCTTCTTCTGTTAAAGTGTCTCCCTCACCCTTATCTACAATTCCACCTATAGCGGTATATTTTTCAGCATCAGTCAAAGGTTCTTCTTGTACAATTACCAGCACATTGACAACATCTTTTGTTCCATCTGGGTAGGTAACTGTTAGCTGACCATGATAGGTTCCAGCAACACTTGTATCAATGTCTACTGGTGTTGTGTCTTTTACTGACGTACCAGATGGCAGTTTATTAATATTGACGACATTATCTGTTAAATCAACTTTATCTCCAACCATCACAACTTCATTTTCCACCTCAGGTTGATATTTCTGATTTTGTGGTTGAGGACCAACGATTACCTTTACTTTAACTGTTTCTGTTGAACCATCTGGATAAGTTATTAAAACTGGAATCAAGTATTCACCTGATGTTCTGCCATTTGGCAATGCTGCTTTTGGCTGAATTGTCAATACCGGCTGTTCTTCACCTTCTGGATAGCCAGTAACCTTAACGGCATTAATCACTTCCTGAGCAGTTGTCGCTTGACCATATCTCTTGTTTATATTTTTAACTGTAACATCATAAATATCAGCTTCAGCATCTTCTACCGTGACTGTTCCATCTTTGGTATAATTGTTTAATTTTGATGTCACAGTAATTATTTCTCCTGCCTCCTGCTTAGGTATTTCTAAAGTGAAATTACCTAAATCATCAACATCTGCTGAATAGGTTTGACCAGCAATTATTACAGAAACAACAGCACCTGGATCAGCCTTACCAGCGATTATTGTCTTGTCTGGATGGTTTTGGCTGTCATTAACAGCTGTCATATCATAAGGAGCAACAGGGTCTGGAAGTTTAGGAACAGACACACTTACTTCAGCTGATACGTTACCTAAATAATCATAATACCTGGCAATAATATTCTGGAATTCTTCAAATTTATCATTTCCTGCAAGGACAAAATTTAATACTCCTACAGTTTCTGTTTTGGTTTCTCCTGTATTTGGATTAACAATAACTGTAATTTCTTCTTCAGTTTCTTCAAATTCATAACCCAGATTGCAGGTCCATTTGCCAGTTGAAACACCATTAGCATCGTATTGGCGCTCTAAAGTACACGGAGGATTGTTACCAATCTTGATAACAATCTTATCAATATCCTTAACATCAGCAAAGTGTTCATCCGCAGAAATATTAGTAATCTTTAAAACGTTGGTTCCTGCCAGTGGTTGAACAAAATGCAGCGGTGTTGGAGCAACATTATCAATAACTATTGCCCCACCTGTTACGCTCTTGTAATTGTTAGGTATGTCGATATTTTCATCGGTATAGTCAACTTTTTCTGACTCCAATTTTCCAGCTTCAAGCTGTGTTATATAGACTTTTGCATTGTTGAAACGTTTCACATCAGCCTGTGACATAACAAATGCTAAAGTTCCATCTTCATTTACAATTTGACTTCCAGTCAGATTAGTAATTTCTATTTCTATAAAGGTTCCATCTTCATTTTTACTGTAGAACTTAATTGTCGAACCCTTTTTACCGGTTACAACAATACTGGCATTTACATCATCAACATTATAATTCTGAGTAATGCCTGTAATTGCTTCAGTAGTTGGTTTTTGGTTGATTGTTAATGTAATAGTTTTGGTTGCCGAAACATTTCCGAATAGATCTTGTGCTGTGATGTCAATAACATACTCGCCTAATAAGTCAGCATCAAGAACATCTGCTGTTTTACCATAGAATTTACTGGTAACAAGGTCAAATCCTAACCCCTCTGGCAGATTCACTTCTTCTCCATTTCTGGTAATCTTATAACTGATGGTTGCTGTTGAATCATCTGTTGATATCTTTCCATCAGTATCAGCAATTAGATCGCCAGTTAATATTTCAAAACTTGCTGCATCAATAACAGGTGCTGTAAAATCCATCTTTGGACCAGGGAAATCATTCATCTTATAGGTATCAGCAGGATCAACACCTCTGATAACATAATCTGTAGTTTCATTCAGCAATCCGCTTGGCACATTAAAGACAAGTCTTTCCGTAGCATCAGGCTTTACTGTAATTTCTTTTCCGTCTTCATCAACAATTGCTACAAACACTCCACCACTCATATACCCTAAAGTATAGTTGGCTTCGGCATAGCTTCCTGCAGGAATTTTGGCAGTAATCACATTATGAGTTATAACTCCGTTTTCATCTTTAAGATGAGGTTTTTGTTGTACTTCTAAAAGATCTAAAAGAGGATCATAAGGTTGAATCTCTCTAGATGAATACTTGTTGATATCAAGGATCTCCAGATCTTCATTGCTGATGGTAAACAAGGCGTATACTCTTTCACCATCTCTACCTTCAAAGTTAAATGGTGCAGCTGTATTTGTAATTGTCAGCTTTCCATCGGTATCATTTACATTTATATTTGTATTTAATGGACAATACCATTTGTCGTTATCATCTTTTTTAAATTCAATACGATTATTGACACTTTCACCATCAACTACCAGATAAAGATACTTAGCTCCATCAGTAGGAGTACTGATGACAACTCTATCATGGTTTTCCTGAACTCTATGAATCATTGCAGGTAAAATACCTACTTCAAAGTTTTTCAAAAGGAAATTATATCCTGCTACGGTATCATTAACATATTGTTTCGCTCCAGGCTGGTTACTGCTTGCAACTGCCAGATAATTTCTGGTTGAACCATTGTCATCAAAGCTTAGCGCTGTATATTTAGATAGGCTGTCACTTTGACCAACCATCGTAATATACAAAGATACCCAGGTTCTATTTTCATAAAAGTGCTGAATAATTGCGTCTTCAGTATGTTCTAAAATCTGCGTGTTGAACTCAGTAATCAAATAATAATATTTTCTACCATTAGGGTCGTGACCTTCCAGCGCTGGCCATTGCCAGATCTGGCCATTTTTACCAGCTACATAGAAACCTTTAATAATTTCATATTTAGTAGGGTCCATGGTCTTGCCTTCAGTAGTTCTTAACAGAACCATTGCCACATATGAGTTGCTGAAATGTAAATCTACAGGATCTGGTGTTCCTGAATATAGATCAGGATTTGCCTTGAATATGTCCAACTCACCTTCAGCATACCACTGTACATCAGCTGTCATTGTTAACAGATGTTTATATTGAGCATATAAATGAAGAGTCGCTACTCCATTATTATTAACTGGTTGATTAACAACATTCTTCCATGGGTTTATATGATTAACAGTTCCATCAGCAAGCGGTTCTTCATTCAGCTGCAATTGCAAGTTATTACCTGCCAGCTGTATGCTGCTGTGATTAGTATAAAGTTGGTGAACTTCGGTTTCATTACTTACTGTTGCTGTTTCTGCCCAGCCAACAAAATAACTGCCCGTTTTTACAAATCCTAAATCGTAAAGAACATTTCCTTCTAATTTAAGATAAGCTGTCAGTTCATCAGTACTGCCATTGGAAATGTTTCCAACTGGTACATCCAAGGTATAGGTAATATCTTCTCCATTGTTATCGTGGTGAAAAACAAATCGATATGTTTCTAATTTTTTCTCCCAGACCGCATAAACCGTTCTGCTTTCATCTACTGGAGATTGTTTAGTAAATATGTAATTTGTACTTTCTTCCCATTGATTTAAATCAGTCAGCTCTTCCATACTGTTGAAATCTGCTGCACTCATAGGGTCAGATTGTTTAGTAGACCAACCTAAGAAATTATAGCCTTCACGAGTCAAGTCAGTTCCATCATAATATTTTCTCTTATCTATTTCTGTTTGAGCTTTAATTGGCTTTCCTTCATAGTCTGAGAAATATTTTTCTGCAGCTGAAGCATCAATAACGTTTCCGTCTGTATCCAACCATAAAATATTGGCTCCTTCAAAACCGTTACAAACATACCCATTGTCATTATAGGCCTTTTCATTCATTGGAACTATTCTTACCTCTGTGGTACCGATACCATCATTTTTGTCAAAGGTAACTTTGGCCTGAGCTCTGTAGGTAGATGGAATAGATCTAAAATATCCTGCAGCCGCATTGGAAAAACGTATTGCCATATCTTTTTTGATTTCGACAGAACCAAAAACATCAAAAGCAAAAGCATAACCATCTAATGGTGTTGAGCTTCCTTCAGCATAAAACGGTTCGACTATCGTAGAAGAATAAGTTTCTTTGAACACTTTATCATCTGCTGCTTTTCTCATCGATACCAAGGCGAGTGGATATTTACTATGCCCTGTTATAGTAAGAGTATCAGTAAAGAATTCATCTACGTGCGGTGTATTGGCACTGCGATTTACAATAACTCCCGTACGTACATTACCATTAGGAATTGTATACAGCCTGTTTTCGTTGGCTAAGTACTTGGTCAAGGTATAATCTGTTCTTGTTGTGCCATAAACAACCGTAATCGTAACAGTATCTGGAACAGTTTCATCAAACATCGTTAAACTGATGGTCTCCCCTGCATAAATTGTTAACCCAGATTCAACAGTCAATACAAAGCCATTTTCAGTTGCAACATAAGGGGTGATTGTGTACTTTTGGCCATAGTCGCTTGGATCGACACCGTTATTATTCATCTCAGTAGCTGGTCTTTTAGTTCTTAAATCACCAATGGTACGTTCATAATTGTTTTCTAAACCGGCTTTAAAGATCGCTCTTGATTTTTTAGGTAAATCAAAAACAATGGTAGCGCCTTTAGGAATTACAATGTTTCCACCTGCTGTAAGGCGATATTCTGTTTGATTTGTTTCCGTTGGTCTATCAGAAATATATGAAGTAGAAATACTCAGTGAAGAACTATTCGCAGTTTCAAACAAAGCATCCATCTTGTTTTTATCAACATAGTAAATGAAACGTACAAAATCCGCTTCTTTCTTATAACCATGAAGATAAACGTTATGCACATTATTCGTCTGATTGGCAGGCACAATAGCTTTATCCGTTATATCTGTTTTAAAACCATTAGGAACCAGCATATAGGAATACGTACTGCTTTCGCTGGTAATCTGTGTCTTAGAAAATTCATTAATATTTATATTGGTTGTTACATTCCAACCCCTGCCTGTACCGTTAAGGTCAAACATCTTCATATACCCAACAACACCATTTTCATCTGGTTTCAGGGCATCATATATTCTAGAGTCCATAACCTGGCGAATTCCGATCCATGAAGATAGGAAATAGCCATTGTCAGCATATCTGCTGGTATACCAGTAATGGTTTGGAGCCACTCTATAGTAAACGCTTATCGTGCCATTGATATTATCATAAATAATTGATTGAGCTACTGTTCTCATCAAATCTGGTGGTAAAACAGCATTTGGTATTGTATTTGTCATTGAGGCTGTTTGAAAAGGAGCCATCGTTTTAAGGGTAACATCATCATTATTGACACTGACATCAAAAGTGTTATGGCTGAAAACATGACCATAGTAACTTCCTAAAACCTGATTACCTTTTGTTCCTCTTTGTTCATATACCTGATTATTTATGTTGGTATAACGAAGTTGCACAGCATAATCCTGGCTTAGCATATCGCGTGTAACACCATTTTTTAAAACGAGGTATAACTTAGACTTCATATAATCTGAAGTTTCAGGCATATTTGGAAATACCTGATTTACATTTAATTTGTAAATGTTGTTTCCTTCTGGTTTGGTCGCTGCACTAAGTGAGACAGATTTAGGAGTAGCAGGAAAAGTTTCCATAGGATAAGACATCATAAAGAAACTGGCCTGTTCATCAACCATAACTGCTAAATCAGGATCAATGAAAATATTGGCATAATCCCACTGGGTTCTAAATGTTCTGAAATTAGAACCGAAATCATTGTTTGTTGTGTCATCTGGGAAAATTGACAACTCAAACTCTACTACTATCTGTCCTTGATCGTTATAGTAATATCTGCAATATGAAAAGCCTGCTGTACCAATTCCTGAATAAGACTTGACCAGACCGGCAGCTAATGGCTATTCATTTTGGACTTCTTCATCTTTATCCCATTCAAAACCAGTATCATATGGTTCAGCAGCTTTTACCGTCATGAATAAACCTGTAAAAACCATCATTATCGTCAACAGGACAATACCTAATCTTTTAATAAATATTTTACTGTTTTTAAAACTTGAATTCATCATAATTCATACCTCTTTTTATATGCACGATTAAAGTAATTTTATCATTATTATGCTATTTATTCAATATAGCACTGTTGACAAGACAATAAAAAAACAAAGTTTCTTTAAAATAAGATCTTTGTTCTTTTAATCGGCTGTTTTTATAGCTTGTTTTCAAATTCCTGAATGATTTCTTTAATCTTTTCTATAGTTTGCTGCATTTTTCCCTTATCAAATGGATTATTCAAATTGGCACTCTTCAGAAGATCAAAGTATCCCATACTTCCACCTTTTTGGCATAATGCTACATAGTCATCCCAGGCTGTCTGCCTGTTGTCTAAACTTCTGATATACAGTTCAAAAGAACTCATCTGAGCTAAAGCATAATCGACATAATAAAATGGATATAAAAAGATATGTTGTTTCTGCATCCAGAATCCGCCTTCTTCCAAAAACTTATTACCATCATAGCTGCGCCAAGGAAGATAGATTTTCTCAATTTCATGCCATACTTTTCTTCTTTCCTTAGCATTCATTTTTGGATTTTCAAAAACTCGATGTTGGAACTCATCAACCGATACCATATATGGAATAACTGTCAAAGATTTTACTAAATGAGAATAAATGTATTTATTGACCTTTTCCCCAAAGAATAAATCCATCCAATCATAAGTGAAATGTTCCATCGCCATCGAATGTATTTCATTTATCTCACTTGACGACATCATGCTTAGCATCGTTTCTTGATATCTGCTTGATAGATAAATCTGGAAAGCATGTCCTGCTTCATGAGTTAAAACATCCACATCAGCACTGGTACCATTGAAATTGGAGAAAATAAATGGAGCCTTTTGAGCTGGAAGGAAGGTACAATAGCCACCCAGATGTTTGCCTGGTCTGGTTTCCAAGTCAAACAGTTCATAATCATTCATAAAATTGAAAAATTCACTGGTTTCACTGCTCATTTCATCATACATCTTTTGAGCCTTGGCAACCAACTCATCTTTATTACCGATTGGAATCGCATTTCCTTCTGGAAAAACCAATCCTTCATCATAGAAATGAAGCGTTTCAACTTTTAAGCGTTGTCTCTGTTTTTCGTATAATTCAGCACATAAAGGAACGATAATATCTCTAACATTATTTCTAAATCTTTCTATATCTTTGGCAGTATAGTCATATCGGCCTCTTGCCAGGTACGAATAATCAATATAGTCTTTAAAACCTAACTTTTTAGTCATCCTGACTCTGAGTTTAACCAGCTTGTCATAAGTATCATCCAGTTTATCAGAGACTGATTCATAAAGGTCAGCCCAAGCCATAAAGGCTTCTTTTCTTTCCTGACGGTCTGTTGATTCCATATGCTTCAGTAAGCCATAGAAGTTTTTCTTTTCAGCTCTAAATTCAGTTTCACATAAGGCGACATCTTTTGAATACTGCTGTGTTAATTTTGATTCTTTAATTGAATCTAATATTGTTAATGGACTGACAAGTTTTAAAGATTTTTCAATTTTTTCAGTTAAAAAACTGCCATATTCTTCATCAAACTGTTTTCTGAAAGGGCTTTTTAATAAAGCCTTAGATAAAGACAGACTAGCCAATTGAATAATGGCACCCTTTTCATTGATATATTTCATTTCTTCTTCATAAAAAGAATCATTTTTATCCATTGTATTTCTAATTGAGGCGATAGAAACAGTAGAAGCTAATTTTGAAGTTTCATTTTCAAACTCAACATATAGTTCTTTAAACTCTGAATAAGTTTTAACCTTTTTAAATTTTTTCAAATAATCTTTAAGTTGCTTTTTCACTTCCTTAAAGTCAGGTCTAACGTACTTTAAATCTCTAAATTTTTCCATTGATATCACCATTCCTTTTTTTAAGACGCAATGTACATTATACACCTTTAGCAACAAAAAACAAACCTGGACTTCTTCCAGGTTTACTTTTGAGGTTTTTTAAAAATTATTCTTAATATACTTGACAGCACTGTTGGCAGCGATTGCTCCATCACTGGTAGCTGTTACTACCTGTCTTAAATCTTTGTCAATGACATCTCCTGCTCCAAAGATTCCTTCAATCGCTGTTGACATATCTGCTTTAGCGATAATATATCCTCTTTCATTCAGGATAGCTTTATCTAAAAATGAAGTAGCTGGATCAGCACCGATATAAGGGAAAATCCCCGAACACATCAGTGGTGTAATTTCACCGGTATCAACATGTCTGATGTTTAAACCGATAATATTATTATCTTCAATAATTAAACTGTCAGGAAGATGTTTATATATAACATTTATTTTTTCATTGTTTAGCACTTCTTCAACTATTTTAGGTTCAGCCCTGAATTCGTCTCTTCTGATAACGATATTAACCTTTTCAACTAATGAAGTAATAAATAAGGCTTCTTCTAAAGCACTGTTTCCTCCACCGACAATAGTGACTACCTTATTTCTATAGAAGGCACCATCACATACCGCGCAGTAAGAAATACCTCTACCAGTAAATCTTTCCGCCATTTCAACATCCAATGGTCTTTCTTTAGTACCAGTAGCAACAATAACTGCTTTGCCAGTAAACTCTTTGCCATTATCTAAAGTGACTTTTTTAAGTTTGCCCTCATTTTCAACTTTTGTAACTGCTCCAAAATCCATTTTAGCACCAAAAGCTAAACCATGATTCATAAAAGACATGGCCAGATCTACTCCTGAGCTGCTTTCAACTCCGGTATAGTTTTCAATTTTATAGGTTTTAACCAGTTTCCCGCCTGGACTTTCCATTTCCAGAACTAAAACTTTCATATTTGCACGTGAAGCATAAATTGCTGCTGTCAAGCCGGCAGGCCCTGCTCCGATAATAATTACATCATATTGAGTGTCCATGATTGCTCCTCCTTTAATATATCTATTATTTCGATCATATCATCAATCAATGCATTTGGTTTGGCATCAATCAGGTTTTGAAGCATTAATTTATTAGAGGTAAATCCTATCGAATATACTCCAGCATTTTTAGCACATTCAATATCTGTTACACTATCACCAACATAAATAGCATTAGTGAAATAGCCATTCAGTGCCTTTATCGCTTTAATTACGGTTTCTTTATCAGGCTTTGGTTTTGTGACCTGATCAAGTCCTATTACTACTTCAAAATAATCCTTTAATCCTGTGACCTCTAATCCTAAAAGACATGTATCGGTCATCTTGCTAGAGGCTATGGCTATATTATAGTCGTTCTCTTTAAGATAGTTCAGTAACTTTATCACATTGGGCATTGGGGTTACCAAATCCCTGTGAACTTCTTTATTATGCTTTTTATATGTCTCAATCATTTCTTCAATTCTATTTTCATCAGCATCAGGGCAATACTTTTCAAAGGTCTGTTTTAAAGTAGGCCCTAAAAATGAGGCATAATCTTCATCAGTCAGATTTAATTCTGGATTATAGATTTCAAAAGTATGCTTGAAGGAAGCAAAAATTGCTGGAGCAGTATCCAAAATTGTACCATCCAGATCAAAAATAACAACTGGCTTTTTACTGTAGATTTTCTTTCTAAATAGTCCTAGAAGACCAGCTACACCAATAATCATAAAAACTACAGAAACAAGCATTGCTGTTTTAAGATTTCCAATCATCAATGAGTCTGATCTCTGGGTTTCAATCCAGAATCTGATTACACCATACCAGCCCAGATAAGCAAACATTCCATCACCACGATGAGTCTTTGAATATTTTCGATATAAGTGAATAAGAATAAATCCAATCAAACATAGCATTGACTCATAAAAGAACATCGGTTGACGATAATAACCATCAATATACATCCCGCTTTTTAGAAAAGACAAAATACCATTAAAATAGCTTTCATCGACAATGTTTCCGTAAGCTTCCTGATTAAAGAAGTTCCCCCATCTGCCTATTGCCTGAGCAATAAGAACTTTAGGCATCACAATATCAACTAAATGCAGAAATTGAACTCCTTTACGTTTTGTATAAAACAGGATAAAAATCAAGGCTCCAAATAAGCCGCCTTGAATCGCCAGACCTCCATCCCAGATTCTAATAATTGAAACCGGATCAGAAAAATAACCATTCAAATCATAAAAAACACAATACCAGAGTCTAGCTCCGATGATGCCAAAAAACATGACCCCAATAAATATATCATCTAAAAAATCACTTGAATAACCTGCTTTTGTCGCTTCTTTTACTGCAAGATAATAAGCTAAAAGAGCTCCAGTTAAAATACAGACAGCATACCATCTGATTTCTAAGGCACCTATTCTAAATATTATTGACATTGTAGGAAAAAACTCCATAGTCAGTCCTCCTTATTTTTGTTAATCAGCTCAACAACTCTTTCATCCAGAATTTTAGAAAAATCATAACCTTTGGATTTTAAGATAAAGTCATTGACTGCTGCTTCAATGATTACGGCAATCGAACGTCCTTCTGATACTGGAATGGTTATTTTAGGAATATTTACCCCAAAAACGGTAAATACTTCATCTTTCAAGTTCAAACGGTCGTACTCTTTATCTTTATCCCATTTATCTAAATGAATGACAAAATCTATTCTTGATTTCTCGGTTGTGGAAGCTGCTCCAAACATCATAGCGATATTAATAACACCAACTCCTCTTAACTCTAAAAGGTTCTTTAAAATAAATGGAGCTTCGCCGGTAATATGGTTATGAATTCTATAAACATCGACACGATCATCAGCTACCAGAACATGGCCCTTTTTAACCAATTCCAGGGCAATTTCACTTTTACCGATACCACTTTGTCCAGTAATCAATACTCCTCGACCATAAACCTGTAAGAGTACTCCATGTACTGAATCTATCTGAGTAAAGTATTCTTCCAAGAAGGCAACAATTTCCATTATCAGCGAGGAAGTCGGCGCAAAAGAAGTAAATATTGGGAAATTTTTATCTTTCGCAATCTCCATCAATATTTCAGGACAAGGCAAGTCTCTGGAAATCAGGATCATCGGTGTTTCTTCGCTGGTCAGATGCTCAAAAACAAACCTTTGGTTTTCTTCACTCATCTGCTCAATATATGACATTTCGGTTTCTCCAAGCATGATAATTCTACAATGCTCACGCTCTGGAAAAAAACCAGCCAGCTCCAGACCTGGTCTGTTGACATTTGCCCCATAAATTCTTCTATCAAGTGAAGAATCATCGCCATTAATCTGTCGATATCCGAAAAAATTCCACAAATCTCTAACTGTTACTTTTCTCATCTTTTATCCTCCAAAATTCTTTTTAAATACTGCCCGGTATAGCTTTCCTTCACTTCAGAAACTTCTTTGACCGTTCCAGCAGCCACCACATTTCCTCCATGATCTCCCCCATCAGGACCCAAATCAATAATATAATCAGCATTCTTTATTATATCTAAATTATGCTCAATTACTAAAACTGTATCTCCATTATCAACAATTCTTTGAAGAACCTTCAATAATTTATCCACATCATAACTATGCAACCCTGTCGTTGGCTCATCTAAGATAAACAGTGTTTTACCAGTTGCCCTTTTTTGCAGTTCACTAGCCAGCTTGACCCTTTGAGCTTCACCACCAGAAATAGTCGTAGCGGACTGGCCAAGTTTGATATATCCTAAACCAACATCATATAAAGCCTGTAATTTGTTCTTTATTTTATAAATAGCACCAAAAAATTCTAAAGCTTCTTCAACCGTCATCTCTAAAACATCATAAATATTTTTTCCCTTGTAGTAGACCTGTAAGGTTTCTTCGTTATATCTTTTGCCATCGCAGACATCACAGACGACATACACATCTGGCAGAAAATTCATACTGATTCTTCTTACCCCATCACCCCAGCAGGAATCACATCTTCCTCCAGGAACATTGAAGGAAAATCTTGATTTAGTATATCCTCTAAGTTTTGCCTCCGAAGTAAGAGCGAAAAGATCTCTGATATCATCAAAGACACTGGTATAGGTTGCTGGATTGCTTCTTGGTGTTCTGCCAATTGGATTCTGGTCTATCTCAATAATCTTGTCAATATTTTCCAGACCAAGTACTTTTCCGACTTTTCCTGGCTTAACTCTGGCATTACCTAAATACTGTCTGACACTTTTGCCGATTATTTCATTAACCAGAGTACTTTTTCCTGAACCTGAAACCCCCGTTACACAGACAAAGGTGCCTAAAGGAATCTTTACATCAATTTCTTTCAAATTATTTTCCGCTGCCTTTTTAATCGTCAAAAAAGAGCCATTTCCTTCTCTGACTTTGTCAGGAATTGCAATTTTTCTTTTCTTGGCCAGATATTGACCGGTAATACTCTCCTTACAGTTTACTATATCGGCAGCTGGACCATTATAGACAATTTCACCACCATGGACACCGGCCAAAGGTCCAACATCAACAATCCAGTCGCACTCTCTCATGGTTTCTTCATCATGCTCAACCACAATTAAAGTGTTTCCTAAATCACGCATATTCTTAAGTGTTTGAATCAGTTTGGCATTATCCTTCTGATGTAAACCGATTGATGGTTCATCTAAAACATATAATACACCTGTCAATCTGGAACCAATCTGAGTAGCCAGACGAATTCTTTGAGCTTCACCACCTGACAGGGTACCTGCCATCCTATCCAGAGTCAGATACTCTAAACCGACATCCTTTAAAAAACTAAGTCGATTACAAATCTCTTTTAAAACACTTTCAGCAATCACATTTTCATTTTCTGTCAATTTTAAATTTTTAATAAACTCAAGCAGCTGCTTAATGCTCATCTCTGTCCACTGAATAATGTTTCTATTTCCGACTCTTACTGACAAAGCTATCTGATTTAATCTTTTACCAAGGCAGGTTGAACACTGTAGTTCCGCCATATAAGAACCATAGATATCTTTAGCCCAGGCACTTGAGGTTTCTACATATCTTCTTTCAATCAGACTGATTACACCTTCAATATAATCGGTAGATGCCTTAGTCACTCCTCCTCTTGAAGTGATGGAATAGCTGATAGGTTCTTTGGAACCATATAAAATAATATCCATTTCTTTTTTAGTAAAATCTTTCAGTGGTTTATCCTGGTCAATCTGATAATGATCTAATAAAACCTTAAAGTTTTTCCACTCTAAATTTTCAGTATTGACAATTTTACGATAATATCTGATTCCTCCCTGATTGATACTTAATTCCTTATCTGGAATCAGAATATCAATATCAACTTTCTGTTTGAAACCCAAACCATTACAATCAGGACAGGCACCTAATGGTGAGTTAAACGAAAAAAGCCTTGGTTCCAGTTTAGGAACACTGAATCCACAATACTTACAGGCATAGTGATTAGAAAACAGGAATTCTTTATCAGCACTTTTAACCAGGACCAAACCATCAGAAATAGTTAAAGCTGTTTCAATTGAATCAAAGATTCTTGATCTGTTTTCTTCTCTTTTAACCATCCTATCGATTACAACATTGATGTCATGTTTAAAGTTTTTATCCAAAACGATTTCATCTTCCAGCATTTTAATTTCACCATCAACTTCTGCCCTGATGAATCCATCCTTTAAAAGTTTAGCCAGTAAATCCTTATGCGTTCCTTTTTTCTGTTTAACAACCGGAGCCATAATGGTAATTCTAGTTTCTTCCTTTAGAGCCATCAGCGAATCAAGCATCTCATTAATCGTTTGAGAAGCAATAGGCTCATTGTGAATCGGACAATATGGAACACCGATGCGGGCAAAAAGCAGACGCATGAAATCATAAATTTCAGTAATCGTGCCAACAGTACTTCTAGGGTTGTTACTGGTAGATTTCTGATCAATGGCTATGGCTGGTGATAAACCTTCAATTGATTCAACATTCGGCTTATCTACTCCACCTAAAAACTGTCTGGCATAGGTAGACAGTGATTCAATATATCTTCTCTGCCCTTCGGCATAAATTGTATCAAAAGCTAAAGAAGTTTTCCCTGAACCTGATAATCCTGTCATGACAATAAACTTATCTCTGGGAATATCAAGGGTTACTCCTTTAAGATTGTTTTCTTTAGCTGAAACAATTGAAATCTTATTTTTCATAACAACCTCTTTTTACACCTTTCTATTTTATCATAAATGGAAAATAATATATAATGTATACAGTAAAAATGTTATAATATTCTAAATGGGAGGTATACCATGGCTAGAAATAGAAGACGTGATAGTGGTCCTGGAACACTGATCTATCTCATTATATTTATAAGTTTGATATCAGGCCTTGCTGAACTTGTCGTAGGAGGGGCTTTTGGTTTGCTCGGTTTCTTTTTTGAATTCCTCTTTCCTTTATTAATTATATTAGGCTTTCTAGTGGCTCCTTTTATCTTTATCGCTATAGGTATCAAATTAATTGTCGATGCCTTCAATAAAAGAAAAGGAACAAAAACAACAACAAATGTTACCAGTAAGGCTAATCCAACTATTTCACATAAAAGATTATTAAAGAAAATTGATAAATTCTTCGAAAAGAATCAGCAGCTTAATATTGATGATGAAACATATCTGGTCATAACTGATAAGAATAATGTTTCCTTAGATACTATTGACATTTACATGCGTGAAGAATATATAGGTTCATTAAAGGATTATTTCAATGCCTATCCTAATTCATTTAATTCTTTGTCAAATCTGATTGACAAATATCTCAATAGCAAAAATCTAAACGAAGCACAGGTTGTGGAAGAAATCAAAAAAGAAGTTGCCAAGACCTTTGATAAGGACTGTGCCTACTACATCAGAGAATTATCACAACTTAAAGATGGCATAGAAAACCAGCAGGTTACTAAGGGATTGGAAGAAACTATTCATCATTTACAGTCAATCAAAAAGATTGAAGATGAATTTACAGACAGCAAAAACAAAACAGTTAAACTGTATCAATATTATTTGCCAATGCTGACAGATATAGTAAACAACTATAAACGCCTATCATTGAATGTTACCAATAATGCTGATTTTAAAAACAGTGAAGATCGCCTGCTTAAAACTACCGTTTTAATCAACGGTGCCTTAAATACTATTTCAGGCTCTTTAGTTGAAGATTACTATACTGAATTAAACGTTGATATGCGTACACTGGAATCTATCTTGAAAAAAGATGGTCTGGTTGATGAACTACAGAATCAGGAGGGATAAACTATGAGTGAAAAACCTTGGAGTGAATCACTGGATGAAATGTTGGCCAAATTAAACAACGGTGACTTTGTTGATCAGAGTCTTTATGAATTTGAAAAAACTATCAATGATAGTGTCTTGGGAGCACAGAATAAAACTGCTAGAAAAGGAAATGTCTATTCAACAACAAATTATAAAACTGTCATTCCACACATTGACAGAGCTGTTGAAAATGCCAAATACAGTTCAAGATATCTGCATATTGTCAATTGTCTAGAAAATATTGTCTACAACAACTATCCTGAAAGTAAAAAGGAAGGCTACCAGAAAGCGATAAACTATTATCTGGAAGAAATTAAAAAACATCAGGCTTCCTTAAAGGCTTTCGACCAGCAGATCAGCATTGATATGGCCGCTTATAAAAACAAAGTCAGAACTTCTAACACTGATGACTACCTGAGAGGCTATTATGATGCTCTGTTAATGGTGAAAAAGATTTTAAACAATTCAAAACTGGCCAAACTGGCTGAGCTGGCAAACAAGGTTGGTAAATAACTATGTCAAAGAAAAAAACAGAAAGAGAATTACTATACGAAAAGGTATTGGGTAAAGATGCTCCCAAAAGAACATTGACTGAATCTGATATCGCTATATTAAAAACCAATCCCTTCACTAATGAGCCAATAAGTGAAGAATTGCAGAGATTAAAAGAAAACAGTGATAAAATCAAACAGCAGACCGAAACATTAATGGATCAGATCTATAGTGTTGATTTTGATCTGGATATGGAATCTTTGAAAAAATCTATCAAAGATGATTTTGGTTCAGAATTTCCTATCGAACAGGTAAGTACTATCAACATTGTTGAAAACCAGGCAGAATTGAATTCCAAATTTGAATACATTGAAAATAAATTAAACAGTGCTGTTAAAAAACAGTCAGATTATATTTCTTCACTTTGCCGTGCTTTTAAAAGACCATTTATTATGGGTCAGCAGTTAAGTGGCTTGAATGCGGGAATATTAGTTACCGGAGAAAACTATACTGGTAGACATAGTTCCATAGAACAGATGGGTAAATCACTGCTGGAAACAGGAATCCTGTCTAATAGCAAGATATTTACCATCGATTTATTGAAATATGCCAGTAAAGAGGATGAAAACAATTTTATCATCGACTTATATGGAGCAATAAACAACAGTCAGATTATTGTCTTTGACAATATTGATTCTATCAGTCCATCATATCTGGGCTTTATCGAAGAAATTCTAGTTGAAGGAAAACTATCCCTGAACAAACGTTATATCTTAAATAATAAACAATTAGTCGAAGCTACTACTTCATTGGTTAAAAATACCGTTTCACAGTTGAACTTTAAAGGTAAATATTTAATTTTTATCACCACACTGAGAACAAGTAAACTTTTAAATGTTGTTGGTTCAAGATTTATCAACACCATCTCAGATTCTCTATATACCAATAAATTATCCAAAGATGACATCATTGAAATCTACCCAACTAAACTGGATAGTTTCAAATTGAAATGTTTTACTAACTTGAATGCCAATATCAGTTGTGATGAGAGTTTAATCGATTATATCAAAGATCAATACCGCTCAGAAAATGTCAAATTTTTAATAGATATGTTTGATAAAATCTATGGTGGTTTATCAGAATACAAACTGTCACAAAAGATTACTGAAACTTTTGATATCAATTTACACTACCAGGAAAAACAACTGTTTATCAATGAAGAACCACTACAGAAATATTTGCCAACAGTAGTTGATAACGCCATTGAAGAAGTACAGAAAGAACTTGATAATATTGTTGGTCTGACAACCATAAAAAACTATATCCTGTCTTTGCAGGACTTCTATGCTGCGCAAAAGCTTAGACAAAAAGAAGGCCTGTCAACTACCGAAGTCAGTAAACATATGATTTTCACAGGAAATCCAGGAACCGGTAAAACAACTATTGCCAGACTTTTAGCCAAATATCTAAAAGCTATAGGTGTTTTAAGCAATGGTCAGCTGATTGAAGTAAGTAGAAATGATCTGGTTGGAAAGTATGTCGGTCATACCGCTCCACTTACCATGCAGGTCATCAAATCAGCCATGGGTGGTATTCTGTTTATTGATGAGGCTTACTCACTATATCGTGGCACCAATGATTCATTTGGTCTGGAATGTATTGATACCCTGGTCAAAGCCATGGAAGACAATAGAGAAGATCTTATCGTTATACTGGCTGGATACACCAGAGAAATGCAGGATTTCTTAGAGTCTAACTCGGGATTAAAATCAAGATTCCCTAACCAGATTGAATTCCCTGACTATACAGGACAGGAACTTTATGATATCGCTATGATTAATGCTAAAAGCAAGGGTTATAAAGTTGCTGATGAGGTTACCAAGCCATTGACTGATTACTTCAGCAGAGTTCAAGAAAACGATTCGGTAAGAAGTGGTAATGGACGTCTATCTAGAAATGTCATTGAAGAAGCAATCAGATATCAGTCAACCAGAATTCTTAATGACAATACAGCTCAGATCGATTTATTAATCTTAGAAGATTTCAAACCTATTATAGAAAAAGAAGTTTAATCTTCTTTTTTTACTTTATTTCTAATTTTAACTATTATTTACTGAAAATTTAGATAATTTTTACTTAAAGAGGCATTTGATAACCAACTAAAACATTATACTATTATTACAGTTATGATATAATTAGATAGATGATTAATTATAAAACGGAGGATTAAAATATGGATCAAGAAAAAATTGTCTTAACTTTAGACCCTAAAGCTGAAACAGCTCAACAGACAGTGACAGAAACAGTTGAAAAAACAGATGTTGTTCCCGCAAAACTTGACACATCAACACTAACTGAAGAAGAACTTAAAATGGTTGATGAATTTGCGGAAAAAATTGATATTACTGATACTGATGTTATTATGAGTTATGGTGCAAATTCTCAAAAGAAAATTTCCAGCTTCTCAACAACTACTTTAGAAAATGTCAGAACAAAAGACTTAGGTCAAATCGGCAGTATGATTTCTGATTTAGTTGTCGAATTAAAAGATTTCGATGCTGAAGAAGAATCAAAGGGATTAAAAGGACTTTTTCGCAAAGGTAAAAATAAAATAGCAGCTTTAAAAGCTAACTATGACAAAGTTGATGTTAACGTCAATAAAATTTGTACACTGTTGGAAGAACATCAGATTACACTATTAAAGGACATTGCTATTTTAGATGAACTATACGATAAAAACGAATTAAACAAAAAAGAACTGACCATGTACATAATTGCTGGTCAAAGGAAATTAGAACATGCCGTAAGTGTCGAACTTCCTAAGCTGAAAGCTATTGCTGAAGAAACTGGTTTGGTTGAAGATGCTCAGAAAGCTAATGATTATGCTCAGCTGATCAATCGTTTTGAAAAGAAAATCCATGATTTGGAAATGACAAGAATGATAGCTGTTCAAATGTCACCTCAAATCAGATTGATTCAAAACAATGACACTTTAATGGCAGAAAAGATTCAATCTACCTTAGTTAATACTATTCCTTTATGGAGATCACAGATGGTTATCGCTCTTGGCTTGTCACATGCTAAAGAAGCTATTGACGCTGAAGCAGCTGTTGACAAGATGACTAATGAACTGTTGAAGAAGAATGCTGAATCATTAAAACAGGGTACAATTGAAACGGCACAGGCAAGTGAAAGAAGTATTGTTGAAATTGAAACGTTACAATATACCAACAGATCTCTAATTGAAACATTAGATGAAGTGCTGAAAATCCAACAGGATGGAAGAGCAAGAAGAAATGCTGCTGAAATTGAACTAAGAAAGTTAGAAAACGAATTAAAGAACAAGTTATTAGAAATCAGAAAGGATAACTAATAATGTTTCCCGTTTTTGTTGCATTTGGCTCAGTAGCTACTGTTTATCTATATGTCAAATATAAGAAAATGAAATCTATCAATCGTGTTAATCAAACTTACGATGGAGATGTCTATAAGAAATATCATAAGCGTAAACCTTTTGGCCGCAATAGAAGACATCTGGTAAGACCAAATGATGATTTCACCAAAAGAAAGCCTTATAGCGTTACGCTGGAAAATCCAAAGTATCGTAAAAAAAGAGAGCTGTCCGAAGAAAATGTAAATAAAAATAAATAATCTGACAATCATTTCAAAAATCTAAATTAAAAACCCAGGTTTAAACCCTGGGTTTTTCTATCTTTTTTTATAATTCTTATTTTTTAACAACTGCTAAGTTTCCAACAATAACTGCTCCAGATTCAATGCTGATTGAGCCAGTTGTAATATTTCCTTCAATTACACTGTTAGCTGCAATCTTAAGATCGTTAGTTGCTTCAATGTCACCTTTTATATTGGCATTGACAAAAGCATTTTTAGCCCTGATATTACCTGTAACTTCAGACCCGGTAATTGATAAATTTGCTCGACAGTTAATATCACCTTTAATTTTTGAACCCTTTTCAGCGGTTAATTGTTCAGCATTAACCAGACCATCAACAGTACCATAAATGTCCGCACTGCCAGCAACATCAACCAATCCCTTTACATGTCCCATAATTTCAATATTACCACCACAGATAATTTTACTGTTCTCTTTTCCTTCGATAACAGTAGAAGAGCCGATAATAGTCAGTTCATCGTTATTGTTGGTATTTTTTCTATTATCATTTTGAAATGGTGATTCAAAGTTTACTGATTGGAATAAATCTTTTTCTTTCATAATCATATCTCCTTGCAAATTAACGCTTGATTGAAATGGTAGCATTCAGTATAGCACCGCTGGCAACAGAAATACTTCCAGTAACTATCTTTCCAGTTATTGAAGCTGTTGAAGTAACTTTTAATTCATTTAAAATCTGTAAATCACCTTCAACAGATGAATTGATATAAGCATTTTTAGCAACAATATTGCCAGTAATTTTACTATCACTGACTGCATTGACATCAGCTTTACAGATAATGTTTCCTAAAACTTTAGCCCCATTTTCCAGCGTTACATCGTTAGCCTGAATATCGCCTTCAATTACTCCATAAATATCCGCACTGCCATTTACTGAAACATTACCCCTGATCTGTCCTTTAACTTTGATATTTCCACCACAAGAAACATTTGAATCGATTACTGTTGAAGAACCGATTACAGTATATTCTCCATCACTTTCTTCAAGCTTGACTGGAGCTGCAAAACTAGAAACATTCTTATCATCGTTTTTAAAAGGACTTTCAAATTTAATACTTTCAAATAAAGGCACTTCGATTTCTTTTACATCATCGATAGTTTCGATTGTCTCCAAGATTTCATCTAAATCTTGAGGGTTTCTATTATTTTCACTCATATTACAACTCTCCTATTTTCTGTTTTAATTATAGATTAATTAAGCCAATTAATCAATTTGACTCTTTAAATAAGAGTAAATAAAATTATCAATTTGACCATCCATTATTTTTTCAACATTTGTTTCTTCATAATCCGTACGATGATCTTTAACCAGGGTATAGGGACAGAAGATATAGCTTCTGATCTGTGAACCCCATTCAATAAGTTTTTGTTCACCTTTTATAGCTGCCAGTTTAGCCTGCTGGTCTTCAATATGCTTTTGATAAAGCTTACTTTTCAGCATATTGATAGCTCTCTCCTTGTTTTGAAGCTGACTTCTTTCTGATTGACAGGTAGTCACAATACCAGTTGGCTTGTGGATTACTCTAACTGCGGAGTCAGTCTTATTGACATGCTGTCCCCCTGCTCCAGAAGCGCGATGAGTTTCTATTTCTAAATCTTCCGGTTTAATATCAATGACAATATCATCATCAAATTCCGGCATCACATCAACACTGGCAAAAGAAGTATGTCTTCTGCCACCAGAGTCAAACGGAGATATTCTAACCAGTCTGTGGACTCCCTTTTCACCTTTTAAATAGCCATAGGCTAAAGGACCTTCAACCAGCATACTGCATGATTTAAGACCGGCCTCATCACCATCAAGATAATCCAGGATCGTTAGCTTAAAACCTTTTAATCCGCAATATCTGGTATACATGCGATAGAGCATTTCTGCCCAGTCCTGTGATTCAGTTCCACCAGCACCAGGATGCAATTCAATAATCGCATTATGCCTGTCATATGGTTCTGATAACAATACTGTAATTTCAAACTGTTGATATTTATCCAGAATATCTTCAAACTCCTGTTGCAGCAGCAATTGAATTTCTTCATCTTCATCACCTATCAAAGAATTTAACAAATCCTCAACTTCTTCAATTGAAGATGACAAAATCTGCATATTCTTCAACATCTCTTTTAAAGAATTAACTTCATCAATCAAACTCTGGGATTTTCTTCGATCGGACCAGAAATTCTCATCAAGCATCAGCTTGTCTATTTCATCAATTCTCTTCTGTTTGCTTTCTGTGTCAAAGAGACTCCTTTAAAGCTGCCATATTATTGGAAATTTCAGCTAACTTTTGTCTAATTTCATATAGTTCCATCATTATCTCTGCCTCCTGCCATACTCAATACGACAACTTAAGCAGAAGTTAACCACTTCTCTTGAAATGTTGTCCATCATTGTTTCAAACATTTCATATCCTTCCTGAGTATAGGCTTTCAGTGGATTATCCTGAGCATAGGAGCGCAGATGAATTCCATCCCTCAGCTTACTCATCAGGTCAATATGGTCAATCCATTTAGCATCAATAATCTTCAAAACGATTACTTTTTCCAGTTTAATCATTTCATCTCTGATTTCTTCAATTTTATTTTCATAGCTTTCCCAGATAGCATCAAATGAAGCTTTTCTGATATCTTCAACATCGCTCAGTGATGCTAAGATACTGACTAAATTAGTTTTGGTACTGCTTACCTTATCTATTGCTGAAGCTAAATCTTCTTTATTTACTGTTGGTGTTCGCTGTGAGAAATCGGTATACTTCGCTGTTAAATCATCTGCATATCTTTGAAACATTGCCTCAATAACTGAATGAACATCCTCGTTTTCCAGGATTTCATTTCTTTGAGCATACATTGTTTCTCTCTGCTGCCTTAAAACATCATCGTATTCAAGTAAAGTTTTACGGATATCAAAGTTCATACCCTCAACTCTCTTTTGAGCTGATTCTATTGCTTTAGTGACAACCTTTGATTCAATTGGAATATCACCCAGCTGATCAAACATTCCACTGATTCTTTCACTGCCGAAACGAACCATTAATTCGTCTTCCAAGGATACGAAGAATTTAGAACATCCAGGGTCTCCCTGTCTACCACTACGACCACGCAGCTGATTATCAATACGTCTTGATTCATGTCTTTCTGAACCTAAAACAGCCAAACCGCCTAGTTCAACAACTCCAGGGCCTAACTTGATGTCTGTTCCACGACCTGCCATGTTTGTCGCAATAGTTACTGAGCCTCTTAAACCGGCTTTAGCAATAATGTCTGCTTCTCGCTTATGGTTTTTAGCATTCAATACTTCATGTCTGATTCTTCTTTGTTTAAACATCTTACTTAAAAACTCAGAAACGTCAACAGAAATAGTACCGACCAGTATTGGCTGACCATTAGCATTTCTTTCCATAACCTCTTGCGTCAGGGCTTCATATTTAGCCTTTTTGGTTCCGTAAACAGCATCTGGATAGTCAACTCTGACTATTTCCCTATTAGTTGGAATTTCAAAAACTCTCATATTGTAAATTGAAAGGAACTCTTCTTCTTCCGTTTTAGCTGTACCAGTCATACCACATAACTTGTTGTATAATCTGAAAAAGTTCTGATAGGTGATGGTAGCTAAAGTTGAAGTTTCTCTTTTGATTGGAACATTTTCTTTAGCTTCAATCGCCTGATGTAAACCATCAGAGAAAACTCTACCTTCCATAATACGTCCGGTGAATTCATCTACGATATGAACCTGGCGATCTCTGACTAAATATTCTACTTCATTGCTCATCGTATAGTTAGCTTTTAAAGCCTGGTTGATATGATGAACCAGTGCTGTATGTTCAGGATGATACAGGTTTTCAACCTTGAAATTACTTTCTGCTTTTTCGACGCCTTCTTCAGTCAGCATAATACTCTTTGACTGAACATCGATAGTATAATCTTCATTCTCGACTAATCTTTTAACAAACCTGTCAGCTTGAAGATACAGGTTGGCAGTATCTTTTTTACCACCAGAAATAATCAGCGGTGTTCTTGATTCATCAATCAAAATTGAGTCAACCTCGTCTACCAAAGCCATATTCAAACTTCTTAAAACTCGATCTTCTACTTTAGTAACCATATTATCTCTCAGGTAGTCAAAACCTAATTCACTATTGGTTGTATAGGTAATATCACAGCTGTATGCTGCTTTTTTCTGTGACTGGTTTAATCCATGTCTATTTAAACCCACTGTTAAACCTAAGAATCGATGAATCTGTCCCATCCATTGGGAGTCTCTTTCGGCCAGGTATTCATTGACAGTAACCACATGAACACCTTCTCCAGTCAAGGCATTCAGATAAACTGGAAAAATACTGGTTAAGGTTTTACCTTCACCTGTCTTCATTTCCGCAATATCACCCTGGTGTAAAACCACACCACCCATTAACTGGACTCTGTAGGCGTATTCACCGATTACTCTTTTCGCTGCTTCTCTGACTGTTGCGTAAGCTTCTGGCAAAATATCGTCCAACGTTTCACCATTAGCTAGTCTTTCCTTAAATTTTGCTGTATTTTCTTTCAGCTGCTCATCAGATAAAGATGCCATATAGTCAGCCAATTCCTCGATTGGCTCTACTTTCTTTTCTAATTCAGCTGTTGCTCTTTTACCAAGATTAAATAGTCTGCTGATAAAATTTGACATTCAACATACCTCCTACCTTATTAATTGTAACATATATATTAATCCACAAAGTATGAAAAAATAATACTGTTTCTTATTTTCTACCTATTTTCCTAACATTTTTACTATCTTTATCCTTTTATCAGAGATGAAATTAGCGCTGTAACAAACACATAAAACCTTTACATTCAGACAATGTGGTCTTATCAGTTCATAGGCTGCCTTTATACTTGAACCGCTGGTAATAACATCATCAATCAAAAGTATCTTTTTCCCCTTTAATAGCTGTTCATTTTTTAAATGCAGGTATTTGCCAATCTGTTCTCTCTCTTTAAAACTCAGATGCTTCTGACTGATGTTATCGCTTTTATATAAAACATCAATAACCTCCATCCTTAAAATATCTACCATCTTTTCCATATGATTAAAGCCTCTTTTCAGGATGCTTTCCTTGCTGCTGCACATAACTACCAGAGAGTAATCTCGATACTTTTTTCTTAGATGTTTTACATATGGATATAAAAACAAGGGAAACAGAGCTTCATCATTATATTCCTTGTACTGAATTAACAGTTCTCTGATCTTTCCTGTATAGAGATACAATCCCTCTATGGTAATTTTATCCAGTTTAAAAATATAGCGATAATCAAAAAGTTCACTCCGACAACTGCTGCATAAAACATCATTGACATAAAACATCTGTCTGATGCTGCCGTTTTTTCTGATTCCTTTAAGACATGACAGACAATAACAATCAATCATTATTAGCCCTTTCTAATCTTCTGATACAGCGATCAATTTCTTCCGTTTTTTTAGTTGCCAGAAAATAACATAGGCCAAAAGGATCATCAACATCTCTGCCCACCCTGCCTGATATCTGAACCAGTGATGCCTCATCAAATACGATATGCTGAGCAAACATCACTATGACATTAACCCCCTTAATCGTTATTCCTCTTTCCAAAACGGTCGTACAAATACAAAGCTGATACTTGCCAGTTTTAAACTCCTCAATTATTTCCTCTTTATTGGAAGATTTTGAATTCATATAACAACAGCGATAATATTTTCGCAACAAAAAATATATTAATCTGCTCATCTTGATTGTTGGAACAAAGACTAAAAGTTTTTTACCCAGTTTTACTAAATCGTTTATCTTTTTAATTAGAATCAAATACAGCATCCACTTAAAACTGTAAATTGTTTCTGGAATAATTAAATCATTTCCCATAGGTCTTTTAGACAGACGCAAATAACTTAATTCTTTATTCATAACTTTTTTCATCAGGTTCTCATCAGGAGTAGCTGTTAAATAAACCACCGCCTCTTTATAACTGTTTTCAGCTATCCCCTGCAGAATATCATTACCCTTATATGGAAAACCATCAGGCTCATCAATTATCAATAAATCAAAATAATTACGATAACGATAGAGCTGATGTGTCGTACAGACAATAAGATCACCATCAATCTTACTGGTATAACCCTGACAGACAGCTGTTACTTCCAGGTTTTTAAAAACATTTTGCAGTCTTTCGGCTATTTCTAAAACAACCTGTCTTCTGCTTATCGCAAATCCTACTTTTTTATTTTGCTTTAAGGCTGAAGATATACTCTCATACACTATTTCTGTTTTTCCCGCTCCACAGACTGCTTCCAGTAAAACCGATTTCCCTTGTCCAACCAGCTGTGATAGTTTTTTGGAAACCTCTTTTTGTTTTTCACTCAATTCAAAAGTAAGAAAATATTCACTATCAACTTCCTTTATCTCATCTGCTAATTCCTGGCTACTGATGAACTTGACACATTTACGGCAATATAAACCGCTACTTCCATAATAAAAGAATTGAGGCAAATTATTATTACATCTACTGCACTGCTTACCACCTCAAACAATTATTGTTCTTTTTTCCTTTTTATCCTTAAAAAAGGGTAAGCTGACTTACCCTATTCGATTTCCACTATTTGATTATTTAATATTTGAATAATATATTGCTTAGCTTGATATAGTTCATCATCATCAAGAACAACCATGCTTAATTCAGTACCCATAACATAACTCTCTAAATAATCTCCATATCCGGTTACAGCATAGGTGATTACCGACCAATCAGCCATATCATCCAGCTGCATCTGTGCCAGGGCATAAATATCTTTGGTCTCAATATTACTGGTAAATTTACCTTCTAAAGATTCCAGCAGTTTTCCAATTTTGGTAATGATAGAAACTGAACTCATCTTGTTGATAGTTGCTTTTAAGACCAGAGCCTGATGTTGATTTCTTCCTAAATCACCAACCATATAGCCATCTTCTTTGACATAATATCTTTCGCGACAATAAGCCAGGGTTTCTTCTCCATTTAAGTGTATCACTCCTTTTTCAAAGGCTTTATGGTGCCAGGTTGAAGCATCATACTCATTTGAATCGTATATAACACAGTTTGTTTCAAAATAATAAGGATTATTCACATCAATTCCATCAATAGCATTGACAATATCAACCAGTGAAGCAAAGTTGACTCTTAAATAGTAATTGACGTTAATGCCTAAAACTTCATTTAAAGTATTGATCCAGCAGTTTATACCATCTGAAAGAGTTGTCGCGTGTGTCAATTTATCCATCTTGTAATAATTGCCATTTAAAGGCACATAACCATCTCTTGGCAAGGTTATCATCAGAATCTGTTTGTTGACTGGATTGACAGCCAAGACAATATTGACATCACTTCTAACTCGAGCTGAAGAAGCAATAGAAGAATAATTCCAGTTATCCACTCCTGTTAAAGCCACAATAAACGGTTCTTTGGTGATATTACTGACCGTAGTGGTATCGGTTACTATCGTAATCTTTTGGGTACATTGATATAACATTTTTACTTTACTGTCAAAACCAGAGAAATCATTGTTATCTCTGACAATATCAATATAGTCCTGGTTCAGCATTATTGCATCGACTTCACCAGCATAAAGCTTCTCTACTGCTGAATAAATGTTTTCTAATTCAACAACTTCAATATCCTGGCCAGCAATCTCCTTATTTACTACCTTAATGGCATAGTTTTGATAATCTAAATCCAGATCCTGCTGAATGCCTACCAGCTTTCCAGCCAAATCTTCAATCTCATCATATCCGCTGTCACTTAAGACATAAACATTGATATTTAAACTTCCCTCTGTAGGAACAGCAACGAACATTCTTTTCAATTTACCTTGATAAACCGGTATAATTACAATTCCTGCAATCATTAGAATTGCTAGAATTGAGCATAAAACACTTTGAATGATTTTGATGCCACTTTTAACAGTAGGGACTAAGGCCAATATTGCCAAGATTAATAGCGGTAATCCTAAAACAGCTCCCAGTAAAACTAAATATTTAATTGGAAGAAATTTAAAACTGGCAATTGTCACAAATAAAACAACTGCGCTAACCAGATTGATTAAAAATGTAGATAATGATACCTTTTTTATCAGTGCTCTTTTCTTTCTTTTCTTAATAATTTGAGCCCTTTGTTTTGGCGTCAACTGTCTTTTTTCTGTCATATAAAATCCTCTTCCCGCCTATTATATCACACCTCTAACAAATTAATGTATAATTATATTGAAGGTGAAGTCAAAATGTTTAATGTTAAGGAAAGAGTAGTCAGTTTGATCGAGGTAAAAAAATCCAAGTTTTATTGTATTCTTTTACCTATTGATGATGATGAGAAAATTAAAGATGAACTGCTTGAGATTAGAAAAGAATATCCTGGTGCCAGGCATTACTGCTATGGAGCAGTAATTGGTGATATAACCAGAAGCAATGATGATGGTGAACCAGCTTCCACTGCTGGCAGACCCATCCTGGAAACATTGTTAAACCATGACCTTGATAATGTTCTGGCAGTAGTTGTCAGATATTTTGGTGGTACTTTATTAGGTACAGCCGGACTGATAAGAGCCTATAGTCAGGCAACATCCAAAGCTATAGAAATGGCCACCTTGACAGTACCGACAACTGTTTATAATTATAAAATTACCGCTGACTACAATCTGATAAGCAATTTGGAATATCTTTTAAGCACTAAAGCTATTATTACTGATCGCGCCTATTGTGAACAGGTTACCTACTATTTCCAGAGTGAAGAAGATATTTCCCAAGAAATAGAAGAAATTACCAGCGGTCAATATACTCTGGAATTTATAAGTGAAGAGATTATTCAAAAATAATCTTTTTATTTTCGCAAAACGAAAGATGGCTTTTATTCAGCCATCTTTTTTGAATAATATAAATAACAATTATAACTTTCTGTTTCTAATACTGTTTAACAGTCCGCCATCTCTTATTATTTCTTTTTGTTCATCACTCAAATCATGAGTAACATAATACCTGCTATTTTTTGTTTTATTGAAAACTTCAATTTTATCACTTAATTCAAACAAGTTATTAATAACCAGCTCATCTAATAGATCAATATCTTCATAATCCTTTTCATCAGTAAACAACAAAGGCAATATTCCATTGTTAACCAGGTTCTGTTCATGAATACGGGCAAAAGATTTGGCAATAACAGCTTTGATATTCAAATATAGCGGTGCCAGAGCGGCAACTTCTCTTGAAGAACCCTGACCATAGTTTTCTTCTGCAATAATAATTCCGCCATCATGCTTTTTACATCTCTGATAAAAATCTTTGTCCAATTGAGAAAATGTAAACTCAGATATTTTTTCAATATTGCTTCTAAATGGTAATACTTTACCTCCTGCCGGACTGATGTGATCAGTAGTAATATTATCTTTTACCTTGATCATTACTTTCTTATTAATATCTTCTAATGGTTTTCCGGTTGGTACATCCTTAATATTAGGACCTTTAATAACTGGTTTAGTCCTGTCACAGTCAGGTTTTAAAATCATTGAATCATCAATAGTAAACTTCTCAGGAAGCATAGCCTTTTGATATTTCACTTCTGTAGCATCACTGATATAGCCATTGATTGCTGAAATTGCGGCAGTTTCAGGGGAAACAAGATAAACTTCAGCATCCATTGTTCCACTTCTACCACAAAAATTTCTATTGAATGTTCTTAAAGATACTCCCTTACTTCTTGGAGATTGCCCCATTCCAATACAAGGGCCACACGCTGCTTCCAGCAATCTGGCTCCAGAAGCAATTAAATCAGTTAAGGCACCATTTTCACTGAGCATCGTTAAAACCTGCTTAGAACCAAATGAAATTGTTAAAGATACATCAGGGTGAACCTTTTTGCCTTTCAAAATGCTGGCAGCATTACACAAATCCATAAAACTGCTATTGGTACATGAACCTATACATACCTGATCAACCTTTATGTGCTTTAAATCTTTGACAATTTTAATATTATCTGGCGAATGAGGAGCTGCACATAATGGTACCAGTGTATCTAAATCAATTTCAATCACTTCATCATAGATAGCATTTACATCAGCACTGAGAGGAATATAGTCCTGACCTCTTCCCTGTTTTTCTAAAAACTCCTTTGTATTTTCATCTGATGGGAAAATAGAAGTCGTTGCTCCCAGTTCTGCACCCATATTGGTGATGGTACTTCTTTCAGGAACACTTAAGCTCTTGATACCTTCTCCGCTATATTCAAATATCTTCCCTACCCCACCTTTAACAGTTTTAATTTCTAAAAGCTTCAAAATTATATCTTTAGCACTGACACCATTTCTCAATTTACCATTTAATTTTACATTAACAACTTCTGGTAACCTGATTGAATAAGGAATTCCTGCCATAGCACAGGCAACATCCAATCCACCCGCCCCAAAAGCCAGAGTTCCCATACCACCAGCAGTAGGAGTATGTGAATCGGCACCAATCAGTGTTTCTCCAGGAACATCAAATCTTTCCAGCTGCACCTGATGACAGATTCCATTACCCGCTTTAGAAAAGTAAACACCATACCTATTAGCGACTGTCTGCAAATATTTATGGTCATCCGCATTCATAAAACCATCCTGCAGGGTATTATGATCAACATAACTCAATGATTTGGTAACAACTCTATCAATATCCATCGCTTCAAGTTGCAGATATGTCATGGTACCTGTAGCATCCTGCGTAAGTGTATTATCTATCTTTATTTTTACAACATTGCCTGGTTTTAATTCTACAGGTTCAACAAGGTGATTTTCAATAATTTTATAAGCTAGGTTTTTCATAGTAATCTCCTCTTTAATGTACAAAATTATACCATATTAATAAGGCCTTTAAAACTTAAAGTATTGCGTAAAAAAATAACTTAGGGTAAACTTTCAGTGAGGTACTTACTATGAATAAGACAATATTGACCATTTTTGAAAAATATATCAGTGAGAATAAAATCCCCAACGAATTATATAAAAAATATAATGTTAAGAAAGGGTTGAGAAATGAAGATGGCACTGGTGTTTTAATCGGTTTAACTAGAATAGCGGATGTTGTGGGCTACATCAGAGATGAAGAAGGCAATAAAATCGATATACCAGGAGAACTGTACTATCGAGGCATACCATTAAAAACACTTTATGAAAAGGTCTCAGAGAGCAATCAGACTGGCTATGAGGATATCTGTTTTTTACTGCTTTTTGGTTATCTGCCAAATAAAAAGGAACTGACACTCTTTAAAAAAGAACTGAGAAA
Source organism: Erysipelotrichaceae bacterium (assembly GCA_033808805.1). Taxonomy (GTDB): domain Bacteria; phylum Bacillota_I; class Bacilli_A; order Erysipelotrichales; family Erysipelotrichaceae; genus UBA1783. The sequence continues at coordinate 44,561 of JAPXMY010000010.1, read as the reverse complement.
TAATTATGATCTTCCTGAGGGCTATCTGGTTACCAATATACTGAAAGCTCCTTCTATTAATATTATGAATAAAATTCAAGGTGCTTTATTGCTGTTGTATTCATATGATAAGAATGCTGATAATTGTAGTGTTGAAAACATTCTTAAACAGGGCTTATCAGTAATCGCCAAATTACCTGCCATTATAGTTTATTCATATGCTGCTAAAAAGCATTTAATAAATAATCAGAGCTTATTAATTCATCCTGTCAGACATGATTTATCTATCGCTGAAAGTATTTTATATTTGCTCAAAGGAGAAAACAACTATACTCAGGAAGAAGTCAAAATTTTGGATCTGCTTATGATAATACAGGCCGATCATGGCGCTGGTAATAACTCAACTTTCACAAGTCTTGTAGTATCATCTACTGACACAGATATTTATTCCTCTTTTACTGCTGCCGTCGGTTCTTTAAAAGGTCCAAAACATGGTGGAGCTAATGTTACCTGCAAGCATATGATGGATGAAGTAATTAAAGAAGCAGGATTAAAGGCAACTGATGAAGAAATTCTAAATATTGTTAAAAGAATACTGGATAAAGATTTCTTTGACAAAAAAGGGCTGGTCTATGGACTGGGACATGCGGTATACACAATCTCAGATCCTAGATGCGTCCTGCTTAAAAAACAGGCAACTGCAGTAGCAGAAATGACAGGTAAAATTGATTATCTTGAGTTTTATAAAAGATTTGAAGATATTGCCTGTAATTACATAAAAGAGATAAAAGGAAAAAACATAAGTGCCAATGTTGATTTCTACAGTGGACTTATATACGATATGCTGAAAATTCCAGAAGATCTGTTTACCCCTATTTTTGTTGCCAGCAGGGCTGTGGGCTGGCTGGCTCATAATATCGAAGAAAAAATAAACAGTGGTAGAATTATCCGACCAGCAGGTCAATATGTGGGAGGTATTCTGGAATGAAATATGTAACGTTATTTGAAGGCGATGGAATAGGACCAGAAATAACTGCCAGTGTTGTTAAGATATTCAACTATTTAAAATTGCCAATTAAATTTGAAAAATACGACATTGGTCAAACACTATATGAAAAAGAAGGCATACTGATATCACAGGAATCAATCGATTCGATTAAAAAAAATAAAGTAGCCTTAAAGGCTCCTATTTCTACACCAATAGGCAAAGGTTTTAGAAGCATAAATGTTCACTTGAGACTGATGTTTGACCTATACGGCAATATCAGACCCGCAAAATCATACAAACAGATTAAATCCAGATACAGCAACATAGATTTAGTCGTTTTTAGAGAAAACACGGAAGATTTATACATTGGTGAAGAAAAAAAGATCAATGATGATGAATTTATTGCTATTAAAAAAATTACCAGGAAAGCTTCAAGAAGAATTATAAAATTGGCTTTTGAATATGCCTTAAAAAATAACCGCAAACAAGTTACCTGTGTACATAAGGCAAATATCCTGAAAATGACTGATGGCTTGTTTTTAGAAGAATTCAACAAGATAAAAGAGGACTACCCTTCTATTATTTCCAATGATCTGATTGTCGATAATGCCTGTATGCAACTGGTCATGAGACCTGAAAACTATGATGTACTTGTTATGCCTAATCTATATGGAGATATAGTCTCGGACCTTGCAAGTGGCTTAATTGGTGGTTTAGGCTTACTGCCAAGTGTCAATATGAATGAAGAGTACGCTATCTTTGAAGCTGTACATGGTTCAGCTTTGGATATCGCCAATAAAGATATTGCAAATCCTACAGCCTTTATTCTCAGCGGCTGTATGATGCTGGAACACTTAGGATTTGACAAAGAAGCTACTTTGATTAGAGATGCCATCAATTATACATTTAATAATCTGGAAAATTGTACAGTAGATCTGGGGGGAAAGGCATCAACATCACGATATACCCAAAACATTATTGACAACATCGGAAAAAAATAATGTAGATATTTAAAAAGAAAGCATATAAAAAGAAGCGCAAATTTAAATTTAACGCTTCTTTTTTTTAATACTCTCTATTATTTTACTGCATCGATGATTTCTTTAAATGAATCAACTTTTAGAGAAGCTCCACCAATTAAAGCACCATCAATATCTTTTTCTGCCATATATGCAGCAATATTTCCTGGATTAACACTTCCACCGTATTGGATTCTGACTCTTTCAGCTACTTCTTCGCCATACATCCTTTTAACCTGATCTCTGACAATTGCACAGGTATCCTGAGCAATTTCCTTGGTAGCACTCTTACCAGTTCCGATAGCCCAGATTGGCTCATAAGCAATAACCATCTTAGCTACATCTTCACCGCAGACGCCATCTAAACCAGCAGCAATCTGTCCTCTGACCCACTCTTCTGTTTTTCCAGCTTCAAATGTTTCCAAAGATTCACCGCAGCACATAATTGGAGTCATACCTGCAGCAATCAATCTTTTAACCTTCTTGTTGACAGTTTCATCAGTATCACCAAACATTTCTCTTCTTTCAGAGTGTCCAACGATACACCATTTCAAGCCTATTTCTTCTAACATTGGAACAGATACTTCACCAGTATAAGCTCCACTGTCCGCAAAGTGACAGTTTTCAGCCGCAATAATCAGGTTTTTTGCTTTTTTAATTGACCTTCTTAAAGCAAGATATGAAGTTGCTACACCAAAATCAGCTGTATCAACACCATCAAGATAAGGATCAACTGCTTTAATAAACTCTTTTGCCTCAGCAATAGTTTTATTCATTTTCCAGTTTCCAACGATAATAGGTTTTCTCATTTTATCCCCCTTTTCTTAAATTTCATTAATAACATCAACGCCTGGCAGTCCATTGCCTTCTAAAAATTCCAGTGAAGCTCCTCCACCAGTAGAAACATGGCTTACTTTATCAGCGTAACCTAACTGTTTAATAGCAGCAGCGCTGTCGCCACCACCAATGATTGTTGTTCCATCAGTTTGGGCTAAAGCAGCTGCAATAGCATTTGTACCTTTAGCTAACAGCGGATTTTCAAAGACACCCATTGGTCCATTCCAAACAACAGTTTTTGCATTTTTGACTTCTTCGGCAAATAATTGTGCTGTTTTTTCACCGATATCTAAACCTTGCATATCAGCTGGAATTGCTTTTGCATCAACTGTTTTAACTTCGATTTCAGCATCGATTGGGTTAGGGAAACTATCAGCTACAACAGTATCAAGCGGCAATAATAATTTCTTTCCTAAATCTTCAGCTTTTTTCATCATTTCGCCACAGTATTCAACCTGCTCTAAATCAACCAGAGATTCTCCAACTTCCAAACCTTTAGCTTTTAAGAAAGTATATGCCATTCCTCCACCAATAATCAGAGTGTCGCATTTTTCTAACAGGTTATCGATAACTTTTAATTTATCAGCAACTTTTGCCCCACCCAAAATAGCCACAAATGGTCTTACTGGATGTTCAACTGCGTTACCTAAGAACTCTAGTTCTTTTTCAATTAAGAAACCAACCGCATTTGGTAAAAGTTCTGCTACGCCTACTGTCGAAGCATGAGCTCTATGTACTGAACCAAAAGCGTCTGAAACATATAAATCAGCCAGTGATGCCCAATATTTTGCTAATTCTGGATCGTTTTTACTTTCACCTTTTTCATAGCGTGTATTCTGCATTAACACTACATTACCTTCAGTTAATTCATCAATTGCTGCTTCAAGCTTTTCTCCTCTAGTTGCATCAACAAATGTAACCTTGGCAGCTGGTAAATATTCTTGCAATTTAGCTGCAACTGGAGCCATATTATTTTTAGCCTTGTCGCTAGCTGTTTTCTCAGGATCCTTATGATCAACTTTTCCCAAGTGAGAGAATAAAATAACCTTGGCACCTTTTTCTAATAAATAATTAATTGTCGGTAAAGCAGCCACCACACGGTTGTCATCAGTAATGACATCTCCTGCGCGAGGAACATTGAAGTCAACCCTTACCAGGACCTTTTTACCTTTAACATCTAAATCTCTAACTGTACGTTTAGACATAACAAAACCTCCTTTTAGATACAATAAAATTATAACACCTTTTATAGCTATTTAAAAATACTTTGTGAAGTATTTTACATAATCGCCAGCAGCTTATCAACATCTTCTTTTTCTGTGGCCCAGCAGGTTGCCAGACGTATTACCGTTTGCTGTTTGTCATATTTTTCCCAGAATGAAACAACAACTTTCTCTTGTAATTTCTTTAATTTCTCATTTTCTAAAATAATAAAAATCTGATTTGTTTTATTTTCAATAAAAAACCTATATCCTTTTTCTTTTAAACCTTTTCTTAAATAAGCGGCCATTTCAACAGCGTGCTTACCTATTTTCAAATAAAGATCATCAGTAAACAACACGTCAAACTGTACTCCTAAAACTCTTCCTTTAGAAAGTAAGGCACCATGCTTCTTGATCAGGGTAATAAAACAGGCAGGAACATTATTTTTAGTAAAAACTACCGCTTCACCACAAAGAGCTCCTACCTTGGTGCCACCAATATAGAATACATCACAGTTATCGGCAATATCCTTTAAAGTCATATCACTATCCTGAGCCATTATTCCATAACCCATTCTAGCTCCATCAATATACAAAGGAATCTGATACTCTTTACAAACCTTATGTAAAGAAACCAGTTCGTCTTTATAGTAGATGGTTCCATACTCGGTAGAAAATGAAATATATACCATCCCTGGATAAACCATATGTTCATGATTTTCATCAGCGTAAAATGTTTGCAGATACTCTTTCAAATCGACACTGCTGATTTTTCCATCAACATGTCTAACAGGTAATACTTTATTGCCGGTAAATTCAATTGCCCCAGCTTCGTGAGTAGCAATATGGCCGGTATCAGCTGATATAACTCCCTGATGCTTTTGTAACATACTGTTGATAACTACCTGATTGGTTTGAGTTCCACCAACCAGAAAGAAAATTTCAGCCTCACTGTTTCCGATAGCCTTTTTTATTTTTTCTTTAGCTGCCGCACAAAAGATATCTTCTCCATAACCACTTGCTGAAATCATATTGGTTTCAACTAAACGCTTCAATATCGCTGGATGAGCACCCTGACTATAATCATTGGAAAAATACAACATCTTATACACCTCTTTATTTATTAATATATATATTACTATTTTTCTTGATATTTTCAAACAGACTAAAAAACATTATAATAGAAAAGAGACCAAACTAGATAAGGGAGGGGAATTTATAATGTTAACCGATATTCAAATAGCTCAAGGCTGTCAAAAGAAACATGTTTTAGAAATTGCCAAAAAGTTAAATATTGACGAAAAATACATTGAACAATATGGTAATTATAAAGCCAAAATAGATTATCGCTTAATGGAAGAATTAAAAGATAAAAAGGATGGTAAATTGATTTTAGTTACTGCCATTAATCCTACCTCAGCAGGAGAAGGCAAAACTACTACTACTGTTGGTTTAGCTGATGCTCTGACAAAACTGGGTAAAAAAACCATGGTTGCTTTAAGAGAGCCTTCTTTAGGACCGGTCTTTGGAATAAAAGGCGGAGCTGCAGGTGGAGGTTATGCGCAGGTAGTTCCGATGGAAGATATCAACCTGCACTTTACCGGTGATTTTCATGCCATAACCGCTGCTAACAATCTTTTGGCAGCGCTTATTGACAATCACATCCAGCAGGGAAATCCTTTAAATATTGATCCAAGGCGAATCAGCTGGAAAAGAGCTGTTGATATGAATGATCGTCAATTAAGAAATATTGTCTGTGGACTGGGTGCCAGAAGTGATGGCACTCCAAGACAGGATGGTTTTGATATAACCGTTGCCAGTGAAGTTATGGCTATCTTATGTTTAAGTAATGATATTGCTGATTTAAAAGAAAGACTTGGCAATATTACTATCGGCTATACTTATGACAACAATCCAGTTTTAGCTAAAGAACTGAAAGCTCAGGGAGCTATGGCAGCTTTATTAAAGGATGCTTTAAAACCTAATCTGGTTCAAACCTTGGAAGCCACACCTGCTTTTATTCATGGTGGTCCATTTGCCAATATCGCTCATGGTTGTAATAGTGTTACAGCTACTAAGCTAGCCTTAAAACTGGCTGATTATACCGTAACTGAGGCTGGTTTTGGTGCTGATCTGGGAGCAGAAAAATTCTTAGACATTAAATGTCGCATTGCCAATTTAAAACCTGATGCTGTCGTAATTGTGGCCAGCTGCCGCGCTTTAAAAAATCATGGTGGTGTTTTAAAAGAAGACTTAAAGCAGGAAAACCTGGATGCTTTAAAAAAAGGCTTACCTAACCTTTTACAACATCTTGACAATATTAGAAACATCTTCAAATTACCTGTGGTTGTCGCTATCAATAGATTTCCTGATGATAGTGCAGCGGAACTGAAACTGATTGAAGATAAATGTAAAGAGCTAGGTATCAGCGTGGCCTTGAGTGAAGTCTTTTCAAAGGGCTCAGATGGAGGCATTGATTTAGCTGATGAAGTAATTAAACTGACAGAAATTAAAAACGAATTTGAATTTGCCTATGATTTAGAAGATTCAATCTATGATAAATTAAATAAAATCGCAACCAAGGTTTACCATGCTGATAAAGTCGAACTTACTGCCTCAGCTTTAAAACAGATGAAACAATTAGAAGAACTTGAGTTTTCTAACCTACCTGTCTGCATGGCTAAAACTCAATACTCATTTTCTGATGATCCAAAAAAACTGGCAGCACCTAAAGATTTTGCTATTACCGTAAGAGAATTAAAAGTAGCCTCAGGGGCAGGCTTTATCGTGGCCTTGACTGGTGATATTATGACAATGCCTGGACTGCCAAAAGTTCCAGCAGCTGAAAGTATTGATGTTGATAATAACGGCGTTATTACCGGCTTATTTTAAAAGGAAAAAGATATTTATGTATAAACAGTCTATTGAACAATTTACTATTGATTTATCTAGTAAAGCTCCTGTCCCTGGTGGTGGTGGAGCATGCGCTCTTGTGGGGGCTTTGGCTTCATCATTAGGAAGTATGGTGGCTTCTTTAACCATTGGCAAAAAAAGGTATCAAAATGTAGAAGAAGAAATAATTGAATTAAACCAGCAATCTGAAACCTTGAGAATTAAACTGCTGGAAGACATCAATTTGGATGCTGAAAGCTTTTTACCACTTTCAAAAGCTTACAGTCTGGATAAAAATAACCCTGATAGAGATAAAATTTTGGAAAACTGCTTGATCACCGCCAGTGAAGGTCCTTTTACTATTTTAAAAGACATTACCAAAGTGATTGAACTTTTAGAAAGATATTCTCAGATCGGTTCAAAATTAGTAATATCAGATATAGCTACAGCAGCAATGCTGGCTTATGGAGCTTTATATGGCTGCAGCATCAATGTTAAGGTTAATACTAAATTTATGAAAGATAGAAAATTCGCCAATAAAAGAAATAAAGAAGTTGATGAACTGGTAGAAAAATATTCTAAAGCAGCAAAATCAGTTTTTGAAACTATTAATGGAGAGATGATATAATGGCTAACATTTTATATGGAAAAGCTGTCAGTGACAGCATCAGCGAAAAAACCAGAAAAACAGTACAAGCACTTAAAAATAAGGCCAAAGATATTTCTTTAGCCATCTTGAGAGTTGGAGAAAAGGCTGATGATCTCTCTTATGAAAAAGCAGCTATCAGAAGATGCGAAAAGTTAGGCATCAATGTCAAAACAATTGCTTTGAATAGTGATGTTGAATATGATCATTTTTATCAGATTCTGGACTCCTTAAATAAGGATGACAGTATTGATGGCATATTAATGCTACGTCCTTTACCAAAACATCTGGACAATGAAAAAGCTAGAAACTACCTAAATCCAGCGAAAGATATCGATGGAGGAAGTGATCTAGCCTTATCTTCTCTATTTAACAATACTGACAAATATTTTGCTCCATGTACTGCTCAGGCTGTTATTGAAATGTTAAAATACTATGACATTGCTCTAACTGGTAAAAGAGCTGTAGTTATTGGTAGAAGTTTAGTTGTTGGAAAACCAGTAGGCATGTTGCTTTTAAATGAAAACTGTACGGTTACTATCTGTCACTCCAAAAGTGAGGACATTGCTTCCTTAACCAAAAAAGCCGATATTATCGTTGCCTGCAGTGGACAGATGGAATCTTTAAATAAAGATTACTTCAGCCCTGATCAAACCGTTATTGATGTAGGAATTAACTACAATCATCAAAAAAAGAAACTGTGTGGCGATGTTTTATTTGATGAAGTAAAAGAAATTGTGGAAAATATTTCTCCTGTTCCAAAAGGAGTAGGTTCAGTTACTATTGCTGTGCTATTAAATAATTTGGCTATTTCAGCTAAAAGAAAGCTGTGATATGATATTTACATCATAAAGGAGAACCATGACAACTAAACGCTTAACAACCATATCAATGTTAATAGCCATGAAGGTAATTTTATCAATATTAACTCCTATAAAACTATTGAACTTCAAATTCACTTTTGAAGCTTTTCCTGTTTTAGCAGCGGGTTTGCTCTTTGGTAAACTTGATGGTTTTATGGTTGGTTTTATTGGCAGTTTTTTATATCAGTTACTGTTTTCGGGATATGGTTTTACAGCCACTACCATCTTGTGGATTTTACCTCACGCTATCAGTGGGTTTATGGTTGGATATATTGCTGAAAGGAAAAAGAATGATTTAAATTTTAAAACAATTTCTCTAATAGCTATATTTTCAGCCTTACTGGTCACAACCCTAAATACCCTGGCTCTATTTGTTGATGCTAAGGTGTATGGCTACTACTCTGATGTGCTGGTATTCGGCTCTATTCCGTTAAAGATTGTATCTGGAGCGGTTTTAGCTGTTATTTATGCCACAGTCTTGCCAAAAACAATTGAGCTGATAAAGAAAATTGCCAAATAAGCTAATTCGTATTGAATTGAGAAAGGAATTAAAACATGGACAGAAACCGTATAAGAGCTTTGCTGATAATGTATATCTCGTTTTGTATCTTACTATTCATATTGATTATAGTAGGAATTATTCATGTGTTTAAATTCTGGATATTATAGCTGATAGATTTCCATAGATAATCTTTTAAAAATACTGTCACTGTTTGATAGTATTTTTCTTTTCTTTCTCTTTTAATAAAAAAGTCAGGTATGACCTAACTTCTGTTTAAATTACGATATTTTTCTATTACTTTTTTATCATAGTTGATAGCCAGATAAGCCTCTTTCATCTTATAGCTGTCAACATCTTCATGAACATAAATATTGGTATCCGCTGATTCTCTACTCATCTTTCCTTTTCTTTCACCATCATATTCAAATGTAATTCTAACCGGCTCTACTTCATCAAATAATTCCGGATTAAACATATACATAGCAGCTACCAGATCATGTAAAACACAGAATGTTTTTCCTATTGCCTGATAGGTTTTAACCAGATAATGATTTTCAAAAATATCAGCTACCAGATTACCCCAAACACCACCTTCATATCTTAAAAAGGTAAACTCATTAACATCAAAGTATACTTTCATCGTTACATCCAGTGGGAACATATGGAATACCACTTTATTTTCATTTAAGGCCTTCATCACAATATCCAAAGCCTTTAAATCGAAATAATAGTTAAATTCACAATACGGAGTAATATTACCCATCGTAAATGTTCCACCCATCGAATAGATAGCTTTGGCGTTTTTAAAAGCCTGAGGATTTTTTAAAATCAGAGCTGCCAGATTTGATAATGGTCCTAAAGCCAGAATTTCAACTTCACCAGGATACTTTAACAACATTTCCTCTAAAAAATCAACAGCATTGACATCGCTTAGATTTTTCTCACTATAAGGTATCTCAACATCCCCAAAACCATTTACACCATGAAAGAAACTGGTTTTAATATCAGGGTCAATTGATAAGGGTTCTACTCCCTTATAAACCTTGACGTCACTGTTAAAGAAATCCACTAAACGCAAAGCATTTTTATAAGTGTACTCCAGGGGTCTGTTACCACCAACACAACTAATACCCAATACTTCTACTTCTTCCTTTAAAAGTAAAGCATTAATAGCTAAGGCATCATCGACACCAGGATCACAGTCAATAATTACTTTCCTTTTATTTTTCATCTTGGTTCTCCCTGTATTGTTTCAGATAAATTTGAAGCGTTATTATATCAGCTGGATTTACTCCAGAAATCCTTGAAGCCTGACCAATAGTTAAAGGTTTTACAGCTAATAGTTTTTCTTTAGCTTCAATCGATAAATTTACTATTTTATTATAATCCAAATCATATGGTAGAGGCTGCTTCTCTAATCTGATCAGATTAGCTGCTTCTCTTCTGGTTTTGGAAATATAACCTTCAAATTTAATTTCAATATCCAGCTGATCGGCAACCTTTTCATCAATTTCAATGTCATGTAAATGACAGATAACTTTTGTTTCAACATTTGGCCTTTTTATCAGATCATAACAGTTGCTATGGCTCTTATTATCGCCATAACCTTTTTCAACCAGATAAGCAATTAACTCTTGACTGTAATTAACTTTTATTTCAGCTAAAAGCTGTTTGAAATGATTCAGCTGGTTTACCTTAAAAAGATACTTCTGATATCTTTCTTCACTTATCAGACCAACCTGATAACCATATTCAGTCAGTCTCTGATCAGCATTGTCGTGTCTCAATAACAAACGATATTCAGCTCTGCTGGTTAACAGACGATAGGGCTCCTTTGTGCCCTTGGTAACTAAATCATCAATCATTACTCCAATATAGGCCTCATCCCTTCTTAAAATCAGTGGTGGCTTTCCTTTTAGCTTATTTGCGGCGTTAATACCTGCCAGAAGTCCCTGACCAGCTGCCTCTTCATAACCGGAAGTACCATTAATCTGACCGGCAGTAAACAAGTTTTCTACCAGTTTAGTTTCTAAAGATGGTTTAAGATGTAGTGGATCAATAGCATCGTATTCTATGGCATAGGCATATTTATCAACAATATGATTTTTAAATCCTGGTAAAGAATATAGCATCCTGTCCTGAACATCATAAGGCATACTGGTTGAAAAACCTTGAACATAGGTTGTATCCAATGATAAGGATTCAGGTTCTAAAAAAATCTGATGTCTTTCCTTATCAGCAAATCTGACAATTTTATCTTCTACTGATGGACAGTATCTGGTACCAATTCCTTCAACAACTCCTGAATACATACTTGATTTATGCAAATTTTTTTGAATTATCTGATGAGTTTCAGGCTGAGTATAGATCAGATAACATGGTATCTGATCTTTTAATGGTAACGGTTTTTCACTCTCAAAGGAGAAAGCTTCTGTTTCGGTATTACCAGGTTCTAAAGTAGCATAGGAAAAATCAATCGAAGCCGTTTTGATTCTGGCTGGCGTACCTGTTTTCAATCTAAAAATCTTAAAACCAAGTTCTCTTAAATTATTGGAAAGATTTTTTGTTGTTCTTTGATTATCTGGTCCAATTGATGTAACGTGATCTGAAACCATTATTTTAGAATTCATAAAGGTACCTGTAGTTAAGATAACTATCTTAGATACTAAAAATTCCTTTGTTTCAGTTATTACTCCTTTAATTTTGCCATCTTCTACCACCAGCTCTTCAATCAAACACTCCCTGATGGTTAAATTATTTTGCTTCTCTAAGACTTCTCGCATTTTCTTTTTATATAAAATCTTGTCTGCCTGAATTCTTAAACTTCTAACCCCTGGTCCCTTGGTTGTGTTCAGCATCTTGAACTGCAAGGCTGTAGCATCTGCTATTTTAGCCATCTGACCACCTAAAGCATCAATTTCTCTGACGACTACTCCTTTTGCTGGCCCACCGATAGAAGGATTGCATGGTAAAGATGCCATAAAGTCTTTATTTATGGTACATAAAACAGTGTTAAAACCTAGCCTGCTTGTGGCTAGTGCGGCTTCACATCCGGCATGACCTGCTCCTACTACGATTACATCAACCATACTTGTTTCTCCTACTGTATAAGTATATCACATTACAAAACCAGACAATAATAAAAGGTGAATCTAATCTGATCCACCTTTAATAATTTCAAATTGTTTAGCAGCCTTGATTTTTATATCCTGATAATCGAGTCCTTTTCTATCAAACAGCTCAATCAAGCTGTTGTAAGCCAGCTCTCTGGTATTTGCTTCTTCTGAAATATGAGCCAGAACAATTTCTTTAGTGTCTTCATTGACACATTGCAACAGCGCATAGCCGCAATCTTCATTTGAAAGATGGCCATAATCCGATAATATGCGACTTTTAATACCCTTTGGTCTATTGGTATTCAATAACATTTCCGGATCGTGATTGCTTTCCATGATATAATAATTAGCATTTCTGATAATTTTAATATTTCTTTCTGACAGATATCCGGTATCCGTAACAATTACCAGCGTTTCAATCCCATCATAAATAACATAACCGACGGTAATATCAGTATCATGAGAAAGAGGTATGGCTAAAATTTCTAAATCATTAATAGTAAATACCTCAATTGGTTCAATTAAATGATTTTTGTTTAGTCCACTTATTTTAAAGGGAGAGTAGACATTCAGGTCTTTAATTATTCTGGTATTACTCAGATGATCACTGTGACTGTGAGTAATTAATACGCCATCTAAATCCTGATAATCAAGTCCAATTTCTTCAAATGACTCTTTCAGATACTTTTGGGTTATACCACAGTCAATCATAATTGTAGTATTCTTACTTTTTACAACTGTACAATTTCCCTTTGAACCACTGGCTAAAACATAATACTTCATTATTGCCTACCAGCCTGTTCACATGGCAGTACCCAGCATGGGTCAACAAGTTCACCATCAATATAAATACCGATATCCAGATGTGGTCCACTGCTGATACCAGTATTGCCTATTCTGGCAATTACCTGGCCCCTCAAAACGAGATCTCCAACTTCAAAATAGCCTGGCGTATACAGATGTAAATATCTGGCAACGATTCCATTGCTATGGTCAATATAATAATAGTATCCCATCGCAAAATGGTATCCCTTCTCAATAATTGTTCCATCTGCGGCAGCTAGAACATCTCCATATGGATTATATCTGTCGATAAAGTCACAGCCATGATGATTGGCATAACAATAGAAGTCACAGGTAATAACGGGATTATTTACAGGCAGTGAAAAGAATACTCCTCTATCACTGTAATCCTGCATATTATATCTATATTGTCCAATTACTGGCTCAACTTTAACTACCACACTATCCTGACGATAACTTGTCAAGATACCATTTACATAGATATCTGTATAAGTGGCATCATTATAGCCTGTTGCTGGAGCAACATCTTCTACAACTTCTCCTTTTTGCAGTTTAATATCAAAAGTATAAACACTTTCAGTTGGATAAGTTACTTCCTGAGCTAAACGCTGCTGTTCAACAACTATCGTAATCGGTGGGGTAAAATAGGTAACAACCAACTGCTGACCGGGTACAAGGGCCTGATTGATATTATCAAGGTCATTATTGATAGCTAAAAGCTGCTTAGCTAACAAACCCGCTTTTGAAGCTACCCCACTTATCGTATCGTATTCTACAACAGTATAATATTCCAATTGATAGTCTCTTCCATAACATAAATACATAAATATTGCTTCTTCATCAGCAAAAAGTTCTTTTGTACTGGCTCCTGTTGGTGTTGCCTTAATAGTTTCTTCAATATAAATATTTCTATCCTGAATGCCATAGGTTGTTAAATCAGCAATCTCTTCATGATTTTCCAAGGCAATATAAGCTTTTTCATCAATAAAGCACAAAGCAAATCTTCTTAGAGCATTTGAAAAATCCTCGATAGATTTGACATATATCGTATCAACTACAACATCCTCTTTAACAATTTCTATTTTAACCGCTTGAACAACCAGAAGGTTGTTACTGGTAATATAATCTAATATTTCCTGATCTTTATTCTCATATTTCCAGAAAGATTTCTCTCTGAGAATATAAATCTCATCACTGATGTCAACTTCATAGCCCTCAAACTTTGTTCCGGCCAGTTTTGCTTCTTCCATATCGATAGCATTCTGAATAAGATCACCATCATATAAAATTCCTATAAGATTGCCCTTATGATATACCTTTGTAACATCAATGGGCTCTAATGAAACATATTCTATCTTTTGTGTAATATATGATTTTTCCTCATTCAAATTAACATTTGATATCAAGGCCTGTTTTCCTATATTTGAAGGGAAAAACATCACAATTAAAATGGAAAAAACAAGACTGATAAATATTGAGACTAATTCTTTTTTCCTTTTCATAATAATCCTCGTTTTTTCTAATCAACAATTTTCTTTATGGTAAGAAAGTGATTTATTGAAGGCTTGAAGGAAAGTGGAAAACTACCAGTTGCACCATTACGATGCTTGGCGATAATTAGCTCAGTTTCCTTTACAGTATCTTTTGATGGCATATCTTCAACGCCTTTATTAGCTTCACTATCCTTGTCATAATGTAAAAACATAACAATATCTGCGTCCTGTTCAATAGCTCCAGATTCTCTTAAGTCAGAGAGCATCGGTTTTCTCTCCTTGTTTTTCTCAACGTTTCTTGACAGTTGAGATAAAGCGACCACTGGAATCTTTAGTTCTCTGGCCATCTGTTTTAAAGCACGAGATATCTCACTTACTTCTAATTGTCTGTTATCTCCTTTAGATACTGAAGGAGCAATTAATTGTAAGTAATCCACTATAATCATATCCAATCCCTGATCTTTCTGCAGTTTTCGACATTTGGCAAAAATTTCATTCACCTTGATAGTTGGTGAATCATCAATAAAAATCTTGGCATTTGACAACCTGGTTCTAGCCTGATCGATCTTAAACCAATCATCGTTGTTCAAATTTCTGCCTGTTCTGATTCTATGTATTTCCACCTTGCTTTCAGATGCCATCATTCTTGTTGCCAATTGAATAGAAGGCATTTCCAATGAAAACAAAGCAACAGTATGATTATATTTGACTGCTGCATTACTGGCAACATTTAAGGCAAAGGCTGTTTTCCCTACTGAAGGTCTGGCAGCTACAATAATAAGATCGCTTTCCTGAAAACCATTGGTAATGTTATCTAAATGTTCAAAACCTGATGGAACACCAGTCATTCCACTTTTTTCCTTTAGCAGGTTTATTCGATCAATTAATTCGTCAAAGGCTTCTTTACTGTTTTTAAATTCTGTAACCTTTCTATCTCTGCTGACCTTCAAGATTAAACTTTCAGCCTCATTTAAAACATCTATCGGTTCATGCTGACTTTCAAAGCTTTTCTTTTTTATCTGTTCTGATACTTCAATAAGCTTTCTTAACAGGGCTTTTTCTTTCAACATCGTTATATAGTGAACCGCATTGGCACTGCTGATAGCTAAATCAGTTAAATGCATAATATAATCTACCCCACCGACACTGTTCAATTCCTGAATATCCTGAAGTCTGGTAATAACTGTTGCCACATCGGTTGGTTTTCTTTCGTTATTTAAATCTATCATTACCTGATATATTTTCTTATTTGCGGCGACAAAAAAATCTTCGGGTTTTAAATTCTCCTCTGAAGTAAAACTCATTGTTTCCGGGTATAAAAATAGTGAGCCCAATAAAGCCTGTTCAGCATCAATACTTGCTGGTACCTGTAAAGTCATAAATACCCTCCTATAAACTAATTACTTCTATTTTGAATTTCGCAATTACATCTTTAAATAATTCGACCTTCACCTCATAATTACCTAATCTGGTAATATTTTCGCTATCAACAAACTTACGTCTATCTACCGTAATATCATATTGTTTTAATAATTCATCAGCAATTTTGCCAGTATTAATACTGCCAAATAGTTTGCCATCAGTTCCGCTTTTAACTTTAAAAGTTAAAGTTAACTTTTCAAGTCTTTCTTTTAAATCCAAGGCTTGCTGCTTTTTTGCTTTCTGTTTTGCTGCTGCTTCATCTTTTTGATTCTGCAGTATTTCCAATGCTCTTTTAGTAGCTTCAACAGCCAATCCGTTTTTAATCAGATAGTTACGGGCATAACCAGCAGCTACCTCTTTAATTTCATTTTTCTTTCCAACGTTTTTAACATCAGTCAACAGGATTACTTTCATTACTACTACCTCCCTGATAATATTCTTCAATTATCAAAATCAGCTCATCCTTCAAAGCTTTTAAACTCGTGTTGGTTCTCTGCAGTCCGGCAGCATTGAAGTGACCTCCACCACCCATTTTCTCCATAATAATCTGGACATTAATATCACTGTTACTTCTGGCTGAAATAGCAAAGGTATTACTATCAATTTGGGCAATAACAAATGCTGCTTTTACTCCCTTGATTGAACCAATATGATTGGCTCCTTTAGCCAGGGCTGTTCTTGATAAATATTTTCCTTCTTTTTTAACCGCACTTATGGCGATACCTTCTCTAACAATTTCCATATTCTTAGAAATCGTTGTCTTATCGATAAAGTCCTGAATTCCTTCTTTCAACCAGTAATAAGCTAAAGAAGTATTGCTTCCATTCTTTTTAAGTGTTGCACAGGCTTCAAATGTTCTGGCATTTGTTCGTGTTTTTAATTCATCTGTATCCACCAGGATACCGGCATACATAATAGTTGCTTCCAACTCTGTTAACTCAATATCATTTTTAGAATATTGCATTAACTCTGTTACCAGTTCTACTGTTGAAGAAGCTGATGGTTCATTATAAATCAGCATCGCACTGATATTGGTATCACTTTTTCTGCGATGATGGTCGATAATGACAATCTTTGGAGCATTTTCCACCAGTTTAGGCGTACTTGTTAAATCTAAACTGTGATGATCAACTGCTACCACTACTGACTGTTCGTCCATAAAGGACAAGGCTTCCTCTTCAGTGATGAAAATATGATTTTCAATCAAATTCATAATATTTTCTTCGTAAATTCCCTCTGTCACCGGCTCAATATTAATGCCATTAAACACAATATAAGCTTTCTTTTCTAAAGAGAAAACTATTCTGCTGACGCCTAAACAGGCTCCAAAACTATCTAAATCAGCTTCATTGTGGGGAATAATGAAGACACCTGAACTATCATTAAAGATTTTTTCTAAACTTTGAGCCATAACTCTGGCTCTCACCTTAGAAGTTTTTTCACTGGCTTCAGAAGATTGACCGAAAAATTCAACTTCTTTACCGTGTTGTTTCACAGCTACCTGATCTCCTCCTCTTGATAGTACCAGTTCTAACATATTGTTTAATGTACTGTCTAATTCATCAAAACTGGCATCTCCATAACTGTAAGCCATTGAGGAGGTTATCGAAACATTAAGTGTTCTGGCAGCCTCTTTAATTTCGTTTAAAATAGCAAATTTACTGCTGAGCATCTTTTGGAAATTTTCATAATTTATTATCACAAAAAATCTGTCACTTCTGATTCTTCTAATAATCGCTCCATGGCCTATTGCCCAGGATACTATCTTCTGGCGGATATTGGTATTGATATGAGCAATCTTCTGCTCATCTTCATTACGAATAGTTTCTTCATAATTATCTAAACTTATCAAACCTAAAACAATCTTTTCGTTTTGATAGGCTTTTTTAATATCATACATTTCAGTAATATCCTTAACAAATACTACCTGTGAACTCTCTTCTTTTACACATTCATATTTTGTACCATCTTCATTGGTAATGACTACGCGATGCTTATTTCCTGAAAACAAGACACCCATTTGCGGAAAAACCTTGGTAATTTTTTCGCCAATAATATTAATCTGACGATTTTCAAAAAAGTCTGAGGCCCAGCTGACAGCATAGCTATCATCATAAATAATAATGCCAACCATCCCATACTCTAAAGCTTCCTTGGCTTCAGTTCCCAAAACTCTATTTATATCAACAGTACGTTTTCGTTTGTCCAACTCCATTAACAGGAAAATATAAATCATTAAAACAAAATTAGCCCCAATGAAAACATAAACTAAGAAATCGTAGTCAATTTTTAACACAAACTCAAACAACAAAGCTAAAGCTGTTTCAATAAATAAAAGAATCAAAGCAACAAGTTTAAGCTTGTCCATCTTGTTTAACATAATTTTTCAGCTCCTCTATTAATGTTTTTCTAAATGAAGTAAAGATATCAAAAATACCCACTCCAATGACTAATACTGATAAAAACAGCGACAACAGCAACACTATAACTGCCAGACTGGCTCTTTTCCTGGCATCAGGCACCCTGATAGCGATAAGTGTTGAAATCAAAATATAACCAAACATAAAACAGACAATATAGGCAATAACCGTTATCGGAAAGATAAGATTTTTATATTGACCAACAGCTGGAAACTGATTCATCAGAATATTTCCTGCCAATCCCATAAGAACTACTAATTTTAACCATAAAGGAGCATAAAGCTCACTTACTGATTTCATTGGTGGAATAGTCATCTTTAATCTTCTTAAAACGATAAAGGCAATACTGTGCACTAAAAACCCTTCTAAAAGAGCACTTAATACTGAAGAGATAATAATAATCGAAAACAAGGCATTATTATCAAAAATCGACATCAAAGTTGAAGCCACACCAGCATCTCCTTTGGCCATCCTGTCAATCAAAACAGTCATTGTCTCTTTCATAAAATCCATTTCTGCCAGCAAGTCATAGCCAAAAAACTTAGCAAAGACAAAATAAGAAATAAACATCATAACAAGAGAAACTACTACCACTGAAGAAATCAGAAAGGTAGCACTCTTCTGTTTAATCAGTCCAGCTCCATAGACAGTGCCAGCAATCACAGATCCCAATACATAGAAAGCGCTTGTTGATATCGGACCAGCAATAATCATTGTCATCAGCAACATTGCCACATTCATAACAATCGCCTGTTTTACATCAAACTTAACGATATAAATAATTACCACTATTGGAATAATCCAAAAGAAATATAATTCCAAACCATTAGCCAAAAGACGATTTATATATACTAACACACCTACCAGGGCACAGAATAGTGCTCCATAGGTTATACTGTTTACTCTTGATTTTCGCATTTTTGATTTCTCCTACAACAAAAACATCTTTCCACACAAAGATACATAATAATTATAAAACATTATTGAAACGTTGTAAAACTTAAAGACCAAACAAAAATCCCCTGATAAGGGGATTGTTTCACTGATTAGTCAACAACGTATGGTAATAAAGCCATTTGACGAGCACGTTTGATAGCTGTAGCTAGCATACGTTGATACTTAGCGCTTGTCCCAGCAACTCTTCTTGGGATAATCTTTCCATTTGGTGAGACAAATTTCTTTAATAATTCAGTATCTTTATAGTCGATATAGGTAATGTTATTTTTAGTGAAATAACAAACTTTTCTACGACCAGGTCTATTTCTTCTAAATGCCATAATAAACTTCCTTTCTAGAATGGCAAATCATCACTTGAAATGTCCAGTTTAGGACCATCTGCCATATCTGTATAACTCTCATCTGGATAGTAATCTGTTGTATATGATGTACTAGCCGTTGATGTGCTGCTCTTAGAATCTAAGAACATGATGCTGTCTACCAATACTTCGACAACATAAACCTTTCTTCCTGGAACATTAGGATCATCATAATTTCTAGTCTGAATTTTTCCTTCAACTCCAAGCTGAGACCCTTTACGCAAATAATTGGTAATCAGCTCGGCAGTCTGATTCCATGCCACACATGGTACAAAATCAGCATCTGGCGTATTTGTATCATTTTTGCTTTTTCTTCTGCTTACTGCTAAAGAAAAGTTGCATACTGAGGCATTTGGTGTTTTACGTAACTCTGGATCTCTGGTCAAACGACCAATTAAAACTACTCGATTAATCATTTCACTTCACCTATTCTTCAATTTTGACAATCATGTGGCGAACAACATTTGTATTGATACGACTAATACGGTCAAATTCATTAATAGCATCATTATTAGCTTTAATAGTGATTACTACATAATATCCTTTTGTCATGTCTTCAATTGGATAAGCAAATTCTCTCATACCCCATTCATCTACCTTTTCGATTGTACCATTAGCATCTGTAATGATCTTATGTAGAGTTTCAATGGTTTCTGTACGAACTGCTTCTTCAGCTGAAGCGTTAAGGATATACATAATTTCATATTTTCTCATGTTTTTTTCCTCCTTTTGGTCTAGCGGCCTATTTCTAGGCAAGAAGTAAATATAAATTTACCCGAACGCTGTTATATTTTATCAAATTTCACCCCTGTTGTAAAGTCAAAATTCCCTTTCTATAAATAATATTTTCAGTTTTTTATAACTCCTAATTTTTATTCATAAATGCTTCAATGTCTTCAATTTCCTTAATTATGTTTTTACTTAGATTGATGCATCCATCTTCAGTAATCAGTAAATCATCTTCAATTCTGATACCGATATCTTCATCTTCCAAATACAGCCCTGGCTCATTGGTGATTACACAGCCTGGTTTAAGTACCATATCTGGTAAACAGACATCATGAACTTCTAAACCCAGCAGATGTGAAACATTGTGATAATAATAATCTCTTACTGTCTTGCCATTATCCAATAATCCAATAGCTGCCAGTTCTACTTCATAAAACTTAACTACTTCGTCATTTAATTCTTTAGTAGTAATTCCAGGTCTGGCTAGAGCTTCAACAAGTTTATTGGCTCTTAAGACTATGTCATAGATCTGTTTTTGACGATTAGTAAATCTGCCATTAACTGGAAAGGTTCTGGTAATATCTGCATTGTAATACTTATAGGCTGCACCCAGATCACATAAGACCAGATCATCTGTTTTCGCAAAATCATTATTATCGGCATAATGCAAGATCGTCGCATTTTTACCGGTAGCACAGATGGTCGTAAAAGCATTTTTACACTGCTTGCACTTTAAGACAAAGTCAAAGTAAGCTTCCAGTTCATTTTCCCAGATGTTACTGTGAGAATATCTCATCATCGTCTCAATTCCCTCCTGGGTTACATCTATCGCATTTTTAATCATTTCAATTTCATGTTCATCTTTAATCATTCTCATTGCACAAATCTTGTCATAAATGTTGGTGTAGACAACCTGTGGCTGAAGTTCTTTGATTTTATTAAATAAATCAGTTGTATCATTTGGCTGACCCAGCTCCTGCTTTGATAAGTCACCACATAAAACAAAATCCACAAGCTTGCCATAATAATTCAAAAACGAGCCCAATGTTGGCATTAAATCCTCAAGATAGCGGATATCTTCAATACCACTTATCTCTTTAGCCTGTTTTGGTCTAATTCTTCCACCTACCCATTTAGCTAAAAGCTCATCATAAGGTTCAATAAAGAGAATTTCTTTTGTAGTGTTTTCATCCAGTTTAACTAGAACTAAAATCAGGTTTTCCCTGTCCAGACCAGTATAGTAATAAAAAGATCTGTTTACCTCAAATGGAAACTTGGAATCTCCAACACTATAAAAAGCCCTGCCAGCCATAAGCACAGTAATTGAATACTGCTCCAGCATCTCTAATAATTGTTCTCTTCTTTTTGCGTACATATCTTTTTCTCCTATTTAATATCATCAATTGTGGTTATTTTTTCATTGTGATGTTTAGAAATAACACACTTGATTTTGGTATCACTATATTTTTCAATAACTGATGCTTCATCAGTTGGTGAAAAACCTTCTTCTTTGGCCTTTTTATAACAGTCCATTAATTCATCAATATAAAAAGCTTGAGGAGTCTGGGCTCCGTTTAAAGTGTTGCGATCAATTGTTTTGACAATATAACCATCACTTACTACCTTGATGGTATCAACAATTGGCTTACTCAGGATAGCTGCTCTTTCAGTTTCCATTGCTTTTTTAAGATTATTTAAATCTTCACTTTGCAGATAACATCTGGCACCATCATGAACCAGGACAATTTCTTCTTTAACAGCCATTAGACCATTAAAGACTGAATCACTTCTGGCTGCTCCACCATGACAATACATCTCTTTGCCCGTAGCTCTGTTTTTAGCTAAATAATCAATCGTCTCTGAATTAGTAACTAAAACTATCTGACTGCAGTCCTTATCCTCTCTAAATGGCTGCAGTGCCCTGTCAATGACAAGTGAACCATCAGATAATTTATATAATAATTTATTTGTTGCTGACCCAAATCTTTCAGATTTACCAGCAGCAACAATAACTGCTGTATACTTCATAAAAACTCCCATAATTTATTGTTTATTTAATTTTAGCACAATAAAAAAGTTATATCACATATTGTTTCAATTATTGTTTATACTATAATATAGAGGTGGTTTAAATGAAGATTTCGACTAAAAAAGGGGATTATTTATTTACCGATATAAAAAATAAGAGAATCCGAAAAGATGATGAAACAATCGTCGCTCTTGGGACAATTGATGAAACAATTGTCGCTCTTCTAGAAGCTGACAGCTATGTAGATATTCCTTACATCAAAGAAATTATCGAGACTTTAAGTGGCATAGCTGGTTATATTGCAGGCTATAAGGAAACTTTTGACATTTCTTCGCTATTAGCCTTAATAGAAAAAGATATTGAAAATTGTCCAGCAACTTTCAAATTCAACTATCCTTACAAACAGAAAGATAAGATTGTGATAAGCAAGGCACGTTGCAAAATCCGAGCTTTAGAAAGAGCTCTGGTAGCGATAAATGAAAAAGAGGTTTTTTATTTACCTTTTGTTAATCGACTTTCAGACTTCCTATATTATTTACAAGTGAAAATGTAAAAATTTTCATCCCCATTAATTGACTTCTATATGTTAGAATATAACTACACTGCTGGAGGGACCTATTTATGTATAGTCAAAACTTAATCAAAAAACTAAATTTGGACATCAAAAATAATTTTCCACTAATCTATCCTATCGAGGATTATTTTAAAATTACTCATGATGGCGTTTCTAGGCTTGTAATGCTAGATCGATATTCACAGAAAGATATAGATTTAAAAACATTATCAGTTGGTGATTTAGTTTTGACGGTGGTTAAGGAAGACCCTGTTTACCCTTCAAGGGGAATTGGCTACATAAAAGAAATTGCAGACAATTATTGCATTATAGAACTTGAAGAAGACTCAAGAGGCTCATTGACTGACCTTGAAGAAATCGAAACAGGTTTAATAAAAAGATCAAAAGGTTTAATTGATAAACCAGTTGAAATATACTGGGAACAGATAGCTCTAAGAGTTGGCAATGCCCTGGCAGAAGTTGAAAAAGATGACTTGAAAGCTAAATATGGCGATATCTTCGCTAAACAGCTGGCCGATTTAAACATCATCCCTGCTGGCAGAGTCTTATATGGAGCTGGCAGTGGCACCCAGGTAACCTATTTCAACTGTTTTGTTATGCCCTTTATTCACGACTCAAGAGGTGGCATTGCCACTCATCGTCAGGAAGTTATGGAAATTATGTCCAGAGGTGGTGGAGTTGGAACCAATGGCTCTACTCTTAGACCTAAAAATGCTCTGGCTAAAGGGGTTGGGGGTAAAAGTTCAGGAGCAGTAAGCTGGCTCAATGATATTGCCAACTTGACTCATCTAGTCGAACAGGGAGGCTCAAGAAGAGGAGCTCAGATGATTATGCTGGCAGACTGGCATCCTGATATTATAGAATTTATCGTTTCTAAAATGCAGAATCCACGAGTCTTAAAATGGCTGGTTGATAATTCAAACGATGAACAAATCAAATATCACGCCAGCAATAAACTTAAATTCGTTCCACTGACAAATCAGCAGATTGAAATCTATGAAACTATTACCAGAGATGCTAATGCTGATATCAAACTGGTCAACTTTGCTCATGAACAGCTGATGAATGGTGGACACTTTGAAGTAGTAAATCAGGATTTCCTTTCAGGAGCTAATATTTCAGTAACTCTGACAGATGAATTTATGGAAGCGGTAAAAAATGATTCAACATATGATTTACGTTTTCCAGATTTAGATAACTATACTGTTGAAGAAAAACAATATTACGATGATTACTGGATGGAGGTTGGTGATATCCACCAATGGCCTCTTCCTCTTAAAGTATATAGAACTGTAAAAGCTAGAGACATTTGGGATTTAATCTGTTTCTGTGCTACCTATTCAGCTGAACCTGGTATTTTCTTTATTGATAATGCCAACAAGATGACTAATGCGGTAGCCTATGGACAAAAGGTTGTGGCGACAAACCCTTGTGGTGAACAGCCTTTAGCTCCTTATTCAGTCTGTAATCTGGCAGCTGTCAACCTGGCAAATTTTGTCAATAAGACAACTGGAGAAATCCTCTATGATAAACTAGCTGAAACTGTTCAGATTGCGGTTAGACTGCAGGATAACGTTATCGATTCTACGCCTTATTTCTTAAAACAAAACGAAATTCAGGCCTTGGGAGAAAGAAGAGTTGGTTTAGGGGTTATGGGTCTACATGATTTGTTGATCTGGGCTGGCAAGCGCTATGGCTCTAAAGAAGCATTGGATACCATTGATGATGTATTCCACTGTATTGCGACAAACGCCTACAGACAATCAATTGAACTGGCTAAAGAAAAAGGAAGTTTTCCATTTTTGAAAGATAATCATGAAGCCTTCATCAACTCTGGCTATATGAAACAGATGGATGAAGATATTCGTCAGGATATCTTAAAATATGGTATCAGAAACTCGCATCTTCTGACTATTGCTCCAACCGGTTCTACTGGAACCATGGTCGGCGTCTCTACCGGTTTAGAACCTTACTTTTCATTCTCATATTTCAGAAGTGGAAGACTTGGTAAATTTATCGAAGTAAATGCTCAGATTGTTGATGAATTCTTGAAGCTGAATCCACAATATACCAGAGATACTCTTCCAGATTTCTTTGTCAGCGCCATGGAATTGACTCCTGAAGAGCACGCTGATTCACAATGTCGAATTCAGCGTTGGATTGATTCATCTATCTCTAAAACTGTCAACGCTCCTAAGGGTTATAGTGTCAGACAGGTTCAGCAGGTTTATACCAGATTATATTATGGCGGAGCTAAAGGTGGAACAGTCTATGTTGATGGTTCAAGAGACTCTCAGGTATTAACCCTGTCTAATGAGCAGGAAGCTGAAACCTTCGCTCAAATGGATATTGTCAAAGACTTCGGTATCATGGTAAGTGAAGTCCAGGAAGAAGAAAAGAAAACCGGTTTAAGAAGTGATAGACAGGATAGAGAAATTGGGGTTGAAGTTGGTAATATCTGTCCAATATGCCTGGAAGGTATTGTGGAAGAAATCGGTGGTTGTAACACCTGTACCAACTGTAATGCTCAATTGAAATGTGGATTATAAGACAAAATAAAAACAAGATTGTGTGAAATCTTGTTTTTTGTTTTTATTGATTAAACTTATAGTCCCTTAGACCAGCTTGATGTAAAGAAATAACCCCAATCAGGAAAGATCCCTGACTGATAATGTTGATTCCCTGGGCCAGCCAGTTCATAAAACTCTGACTGAAGTCTCTGCTTGATAGATAACCCATCATCAGAGAACAGACAAAAGAAACAATAAAGAAGATTACTGACTTCTTTTTATTTAACTTTTTAGCCAGAATACTTAAACAGGCATTGATTGCTCCAAGACCTAATACCATTATAGTGATAAACAAAAATGTTCCACTGAAGACAGCCGGAGCTGCAGCTACGATAACATCCTTTTTTTGAAGCAAGGCCAAAATCAATCCTAGTCCAGCCAGCATAAAGCCAATGGCCTGAGTAGCAAAAAACATATCGGCCAAGGTTTTAAAATCACAGATGTCAGCTGCATATAAGAGTTTATGAGTAGCTTTCAGTAAACCTGCCAGCGCTACATTGGTTGTGCCTGTAGCAAACAGGCTGAACGCTGTTCTACTCATCTTGTTGTGCAGATCTCTATTCAGTATTGCTACTGCAATAATAAATAAAATTACTGGAATATAATCTACAATTGCCATTGGTATGGAAAAATTATTCATCTTTGCTCTCCCTTTCTACTCTACTTAAATGATAAATTGGTACAAATGGAAATAAGATCGGTGTACTTTCAGCATATCTACGATATTCTGGATCTTCTCCATAATTCTTTTCATGACGCTTTTCTAATCTATAGGCTCCATGAATCATGACAAAGACAATCAGAACATAGCCAACAAAAGCCATAATCCACTGACCTTTAACTAGTGTGCCAAAACCGCTGATGAATAATCCAGTCCAAAACACAATCTCTGAAAAGTAGTTTGGACAGCGTACAATTTTATACAGGCCAATATCACAGAATCTTTTTGGATTGATTGCCTTGGCAGCAGATTTCTGTTTATCAGCTATTGTTTCACCAATAATCCCTATAGCCATCAGAATTACACCAATATAGCCCCAGATATCTCCACTTGTTTTATTGGCATATCGATAGGTTGCTGGAGAAGTTTGTGACATATACATCCACATTGAATATGCCCACATTATAAGGTTGACAAATATTGGCATTTTCTTGGTTGAACCTGTTGATTCTAAAGTTTTCTTATAGTGAGCATTTTTAAGTTCACGAGATAGTAAGAAATATCCCAATCTGAAACCATAGATCATCAGCAAAACACTCATCGTGATAACAACAACAGTAGCCGAGCCATTAATTAAAGCATAGATCAGCAGTCCTAAGCCTATGCCCATAACTGCAAAACCGTATCCAACTGACATGAACCAGACAAACTGATAGAAACCACATAGTGTCATCACAGCACTGATTGCCAGTAAAATCCACCACAGAGGTGAAGGTAAAACTTTTCCTACCATGATTTACCTCCAAAATATTCTTCTACATATTCTTTAAAGCTTGCCTCTCCTGTGATATCCTTGCCAACCAGATTATTAGTTAAAGTCCACTTAGAAAACAGGATGATATCTCTTTTACCTTCCTTTTTAATTTTAGGAAGTTTTGCCAGAATATCAAACATCCAAGGTGGAGCATATTTTATCTTGGTTTCTTTACCAGCTGCATCAAAACAGAGCTTTGCCATTTCTTCATAAGTATAGGTTTCTTTTCCACCAACTTCATAAATCGGATTACCTTCATCGTTCATATGCTCAACAATGAAGCTGGCAAAATCTTCACAGGCAACAACATTGGCCTTTATAGTGCCATAGCCTTTCAACAGCTGCATTTCTCCCTTATCGATGTATGGCCTGAAAACTTTAGCAATATCATAGAAGTAACCAGTTGGACGATAGATAACATGAGCCATTTTTGATTTTCTTAATTCTTCTTCTAACAGCCACTTGGCATGCAGCATTGGAACTTTTTCTGCTCCCTTTCTTTCACAGGCAATAACTGAGACATAATTAAACTTTTTTACACCAGCTCTTTTAGCCTCTTCTAATAGATTCAAATTACCCTGATAGTCAATATCGTATGCACTAAATTTTGTGCTTGAGGTGGTTAAGCCCATAGTAGTAATAACTAAATCCGCACCATCACATAAGCCTTTTAAAGTCTCTGGTTCTGTCGCATTGATTGCTTTAAAAGTATATTTACCTTCATAACCATTATCTGCTTTTTCCTTTAAGTCAGCAGCAACAACTTCATAGCCTTTTTCAATTAACTGTTTGAAAATTTCAAAACCCAAATTTCCAAAAGCTCCTGCTAATACAATTCTCATATTTTTCCTCCCCGATACATTATTATATATTGAATTTTTTGAATAAACTTTTCCAAAAAAATAAAAAAAGATTACCCTATATCTATTATACTTTTCATATTTATCTGTTGTCAAAACTTTAACAAACATACTCCTGAAAATATTCTTTTTGACCAAAAATTCAATTCTATGCAAAAATTTAAAATATATTGCAAACATTTAAAATATATCATATAATTAAATTGAAAGGAGTGATACTGATGTTTCAATGGTTAAAAGGAAACGCCTATTCAATGATTGTTACCTTAAGTGACAACTATATCACTCTGAATAATTGTGCTGCCAATCGTTTTTCCGACATCAGATGGTGTCTGATTGGGCTGGATCAAAAAAACAAAAGACTTGCTATCAAGCCTGTCACAAAAAGTGATATTGATTTAGGCTTATACCCGACTGAAAAACTGCATAGAGTCAATCTAGGTAAGGGGTATGCTCGAATCGCTAACAGAAATCTGATGAAATCATTAGATGAATTAACAGAATATCCTTTAAGTGATAATGCAAAGTATAGCGCAACATTCGATGAAAATGATATGATGTTAATAGTCGATTTGACAAGTAAGGAGGATTAGCAAATGTTAACTATGTGGATTATTGTAGCAATCGGCGCATTACTGATAGAAATCTTCACATTAGGCAATTTAATTTGTGTTTGGTTTATATTTGGTGCTCTTGCTAGTGCATTACTCGCTTGGTTAAAAGTACAGGCAATCTGGCAATATATAGCTTTCTTTGTTGTCTCGGTTGTTTCAATGTTAATCATTCGTCCGCTGGCACATAATTATTTAAGAGGAAATGTTGTTCCAACAAATTCTGACCGTTTAATTGGAAAAAATGCTATACTGACAAAGGAAATCACCTCAGAAAACTGGGGAGAGATTGTTAAAGGTGGTATAAGTTGGAGTTGTGTCAGTGCTGACAATCAGCCTATCGCTGAAGGCACTAATGTAAGAATTATTGCCATCGAAGGCGCTAAACTAGTTGTTAAAAAAGTGGATTAAAGAAAGGACATACATTCATGGAAAAATTAATTATCTTCTTGGTATTGTTTGTAATTGTTGCAGCTGTATTGATGTATACAGTTAGAATCGTACCTCAATCAGAAGCTTATGTCGTAGAAAGACTTGGAGCTTATCATGCTACTTGGACTACCGGAGTACACTTCGTATTGCCATTTGTTGACCGCATCAGCAATAAGGTCACTTTAAAAGAAGTCGTTAAAGACTTTGACCCTCAGCCAGTTATCACTAAAGATAACGTAACTATGCAAATTGATACGGTTGTATATTTTCAGATTACTGACCCTAAACTATATACCTATGGGGTTGTCGGACCAATCAATGCTATTGAAAGTTTGACAGCAACAACTTTAAGAAATATAATCGGTGACCTGGAGTTAGACGATACCTTGACAAGCAGAGACATTATCAACGTTGAAATGCGTACAATCCTAGATGAGGCAACTGATCCTTGGGGTATCAAGGTAAGACGTGTCGAAGTTAAAAACATCCTGCCACCAAAAGATATCCAGGAAGCAATGGAAAAACAGATGCGTGCAGAACGTGAAAGACGTGAATCAATTTTAAAGGCTGAAGGTGACAAGCGCAGTGCTATCCTGGTTGCTGAAGGTGAAAAAGAATCAGCACTGTTAAGAGCTGAAGCTAAAAAGCAATTCTTAATCGCTGAAGCTGAAGGTCAGGCAGAAGCTTTAATCAAGGTATATGAAGCGCAAGCTAAAAGTATTGAACTGATCAACAATGTTCAACCTTCAAAGGAATATCTGGCACTTAAATCATTGGAAGCTTACCAGAAAATGGCCGATGGTCAGGCAACTAAAATTGTTGTTCCAAATGAATTACAGAATGTTGCTACACTACTGACTTCTGCTAAAGAAATTGTTAAATAATTCTTGATAAAAAGACTGGTTAACCAGTCTTTTTTTGTCCCCTCACAGGATTTAAATCTCAATCATTGTCTACAGATTATTAAAAAGGGAAAATCTCATAAGTTTTCCCTTTATTATTTTAATTGCTGACTGTACAACTTGGCATAAACGCCATCACTTTCAATAAGAGTATCGTGATTACCTTGTTCAATAATTACTCCCTGATCGATAACCGCAATTTCATCAGCATTTTTAATCGTTGATAAACGATGAGCTACAACCAGAGTTGTTCTACCCTCACATAATTCATCCAATGATTTTTGAATCATTATTTCAGTAGCATTGTCCAAAGCACTTGTTGCCTCATCAAGTATCAGGATTGCTGGATTTTTTAGAAATACTCTGGCAATACTTAATCTTTGCTTCTGTCCCCCTGATAGTTTAACTCCTCTTTCACCAATTTGAGTATCATAACCTTCAGGTAGTGTTTCGATGTATTCATGAATATTCGCTCTTTTAGCTGCCTCAATTACCTCCTGATCGGAAGCTTCTAATTTACCATATAAGATATTGTTTTTAATGGTGTCATTAAACAAGAAGACATCCTGTTGAACAATGCCAACATTCTTTCTTAGAGATTCTCTGGTAACTTCTCTGATTTCTTTATCATCAATAAATATTTTACCCTCCATAATTTCATAGAAACGAGGAATTAAATGACAGATAGTTGTCTTGCCTCCTCCTGATGGTCCCACAAGAGCAAACTTCTGGCCTGGATTAATAGTTAAAGAAAGACCTTTTAACACTTCAGCATCTTCACTGTAACCATAGCTGACATTTTCAAAGGTAATCTTTCCTTTAACAGCAGTCAGTTCAATCGCATTTTCGCTGTCTTTTTCCACTTCAATATCCATAATTTCACAGAATCTTTCAAATCCGGTAACACCATTTTGAAACTGCTCCATAAAACCTATCAACCTGTTGATTGGAGTAATAAACAAACTGATAGAAACGACAAAAGCACTGTAGTCAGCGAAATTGATTTGACCATTATACAAAAATATCCCACCGGCAACTAATACCACGACATTAAAAATATCTATTACAAAAGCTGTTGAACTATGATATTTAGCCATAGCCTTGTAAGAATCTCTTGAAGCCTTTTGAAACTCCTCGTTGCCTTCTTCGAATTTCTCAATTTCTTTTTCATCATTGGTAAAAGCTTTGGTAACTCTTACTCCTGAAATGCTTGTCTGAAGCTGACCACTGATTATACTGGTTGCTACTCTGGTTCTTCTTCTGGCTGAAGTATAGGCTCCTCTTATTTTAGTTGCGATAAAAATCAGGATCGGTATAATTGTAAAGACAATCAAAGAAAGAGGTACATTGATAGTTAACAGATAACTGAATGACAAACCCAGGGTGAAAAATGAAATAATAATATTTTCTGGGCCATGATGAGCCAGTTCACAGATATCAAATAAATCGCTGGTCATTCTGGTCATGATTTTACCTGTTTCATGGTCATCAAAAAATGAAAATGGCAACAGTTGAATATGTTTAAACAAATCAGAACGCATATCTGCCTGCATGGCTACTCCCATTAAATGGCCATAATATTGAATGAAAAAGTTTAAACCCATTTTTAAAAGATATATCAACAGTAAGACAATCCCGAAAATTATAATCATATCAAATTTTTTATTTGGAATTAAATCATTAAGCATTTCCCTGGTAATAATTGGATATACTATGGCTATAACCGCTACTGAAAGGGAAGCCAGCATATCCAAAATGAAAATTTTTCTATAAGGTTTATAATAACGGATAAATCTTTTTAACATAACTTACACCTTCCCTTTTGTAAACTCATAAAGTGCAATACTGACTGCATTACACAGATTTAGTGAATCAATCGTCTTTAAGTGCTTAATCAGGATGCTTTGACCATAGTTCTGATATTCTGAAGGCAGGCCTGTGGCTTCATTGCCAAAAACCAGCGAATACTTTTCACTTATCTTAATTTCATCCAGATGCTTGGCTCCATCTAACATGAATGGGAAAATATCTCTATTTTCTACTGCCTTTAAATACTCGTCAAAACTTTCAAAATATTGAAAGTTTAAATTGAATAAGGCTCCCATGCTGGCTCTAATCGTTTTAGGATCAAAAATATCAACAGCAGGAGCAATAATTGCCATATCATTGATACCAAAACCGATGGAAGTTCTGATAATAGTTCCTAAATTACCCATATTTGAAGGATTAACTAGAACTAGATGATTGCTATTTGGATTTATTTTACTTTCATATTTTTTAAAAGCACCAATAATATAACAATTTTCTTTATTTGAGACAATATTGAATATTCTATCTGAATAAATTATTTCTATTTCATGTTGAAGACACAGGCTTTTAATACGATTAAAAATATCATTTTCGTTCTGTTTAGAGTGAATATAGACATTTATTACTTCTTGTGGATAATTCAAAAGTAACTCCAGTGTCAGTTCAGTTCCTAAAGCATAAGAATAGTCAAAATTCTTTTTATATTTTTTCATTTTTCTTTCCCTTTACTGTTTGAAAAAGCCTCTAAGGGCTGTTCATTTCTAATATATTGAGCGCCAGTCTTAACGACGTCTGTTGGTGACAAAACTAGGAATATCTAATTCATCTCTTTGTTCGTTAGATTCTGACTTCGCTTCCAGACCAGCTGTTTCAAAAACCGGTGTTTCAACATGATCAAAACCTGTTGCAATTACTGTAACAATAATTCTATCTCCCAGTGCTTCATTGTAAGCCACACCAAAGACTGTATCAATTTCATTACCGGCAACTTCATTGATATATCCTACAGCTGCTTCAGCATTATCAATAGTCAGAGAAGTAGCCCCACTGACATTGATGATTGCATTTTTAGCTCCTTTAATATCAGCTTCCAATAGTGGACAATCAACTGCTCTTTGAGCTGCAACTCTTGCCATATCATCTTTACTTTCAACTTCACTGGCATCAACTTCACCAACACCAATTAAAGCTGTTCCCTGACCTGCCAAGACTGATTTAATATCAGCAAAGTCCAGGTTGATTAATGCATTATAAGAAATTAAATCCGTAATAGTCTGTACAGCCTGTCTTAAAACATTGTCAGCTTCTAAAAACGCCTGATTAATTGGATAGGCACCTAAGTTAACACCAACTTTTTCATTAGGAATGATGATTAATGAATCAACATGTTTTCTCAGTTCATCCAATCCATTGATTGCCTGCATGGTTCTTTTTTTACCTTCAAACCTGAATGGCTTTGTGACAATTCCAATAGTTAAGGCTCCGGTTTCCTGAGCACATTCAGCTATAATTGGCCCTGCTCCCGTTCCTGTACCACCACCTAATCCAGCAGTAATAAAAATCATATCGGCATCCTGTACAGCCTCTCTAATTTCATCAATTGATTCTAAAGCAGCAGCTTTTCCTATGTCTGGTT
Source organism: Erysipelotrichaceae bacterium (assembly GCA_033808805.1). Taxonomy (GTDB): domain Bacteria; phylum Bacillota_I; class Bacilli_A; order Erysipelotrichales; family Erysipelotrichaceae; genus UBA1783. The sequence continues at coordinate 11,435 of JAPXMY010000010.1, read as the reverse complement.
TACCACCAGCACCTAAACCACCGGTTGTATTTGAACCAATTAAGATTTTATTTTCTACCGGAGAAGAAGAAAGCACCTGTCTATCAGTGTTGACAACATAAAAATCAACGCCTACCAGATTTGCTTCTACCATGCGGTTAACAGCATTACATCCGCCTCCGCCTACACCAAACACTTTAATTCTTGTTACTGGATTAAAACTATTCATAATTCACACCTCATTCAACTTTATCTACAAACAACTTGTCAGTAATACTTTTAAATTTATCAGCCAGATTTCCATCATGTTTTTCCTCAACAACTGGAATCAGGTTTTGTCTATATGTGATCATATCAACACAATCAACCATTGGTGTAGTAATGCTACACATATCTTTGTATTGATACAACATTCCCAATGTTGATGCCCATTTTGGATCCCTGGCTCCAAGTATATCTGGGCAATAACATTTAACTGTTTTTTCAAATTTTTCACTCAAGGCCTTCTCTAAGCCTTGAAGTTGAGCCCCTTGTCCGGAAACAACTATAGAAACATTGTCGTGAGCGATGATTTCACTACAATACAGATAGAAATTCTCAATCATTTCCTGACTTTCTTCAAATATTGTCTCTTGAATATCCTGATATGTCAAACTATGCTCAATATTATGTTTATCAAGCCAGCGAATGATGATTCTATCTTCACCATCACTTTGACCAATAACCGCATATCTGAATAAAATCCTCAGTGCATTTGTATAATTGAAACCGAATCTAGTTCTTATTTTTTTAATAAGTCTATTATAACCAGAATTTTCTGTAAATCCGGTAATCAGACGGCCGTTATAGATTAATAAGAATACTGTATGATCTGCTTCTAAATATATATTGACAACATAATTGTTATAGCTTTGTTCAAACAATGCTGCTTCACCACAACTGCTATAACCATCCTGATAGACATCCAGAACTTTAAGTCCAGCTTTTTCTACAATTGAAAGATACTCATACATGAGCAGTCTGTCACCACAGATGAAGTCAATATCACAAGACAGCAGTTCGCTTCGCTCATTAATAGGGGCCTTAGGATAAACTATTGAGTTTATTCTATAGCTGGCACAGCTAAGGTTGAATATTTCATAATCAGACCCAACATTGATTTTGTGTGCTTCATCAAAAATTTCTTTGATATCCTCTTTGGTTACCTTAGCTTGAGTCAGCAACTTATCAAACTGTCTTCTTTCTTTCTTGAAACGATAACCGGGAATTGATAATAATACTGCTTTTAAAGGTGTTTTAAGTCTGGCTGATATATTGGCAGCTGCTTCTCTGATAGCTTTGACTACCAGATTTCTGTCTATGATTCTATAGCCATCAACACCCTTGCATTCAACTTCCTCTTTAGCGATTATATATAAAAAGTCACTAGAAAATTCCCCCACGATTAAACGGACTTCTCTATTGACAATTTGTAAAGCTGCTAATATGTTAGTTTTATTTTTCAAGAAACAATACTCCTATTCTGTCTATAATTTTATCACATTTATAAGATAATTGAAGTGGTATTTTAGATATTAAACAATGGCCATACCCCTTTTTTGTCGGGAGTATGCTCTGGCAATTGATAAATATCATGACCTGGATATTCATTAGCTTCAACTAGCAATGGACCTTTATTGGAAAACCCGACATCCCAGCCGACATAACCTACTTCAGGCATTATGTGACTGGCTTTTTTACACATTTCCAAAGCCTGTTGCCAATCAGGAAATTTAAACCCCTTTATCGGATAGCCAGTCTGGGGATGGGTAACGTATAAGTTCTTCATTTTATCAATGGCCGCATGTTTAACAATACCAGTCTCAATGTCAACTGGAGACATCATGCCTCCACTGTTAAAGTTATCTACAAACTTGCCGTTACCAATTCTAAAATAGGCACAGATGATGTTAGGGTTACCATCTTTTAAAATTGTTACTACTCTGACAGTATTTATTGAGCCTGGGTAAACTTTATTAACTTCATCATGTTGAATAATCAGCTCTTCAAGTAAAAAATCCTTATTTATAAGATATTCATAAAGAGCTTGAGAACTTTCATAATCATTAACCTTGATCTTTTCTATCCCTTTACCACATTGTCCGTTGATTGGTTTAGCCATAAAAACATCATGTCTTTCAATAAAACTGATGACATCTTCTTTATTAACTCCATCAACCTTAATCCATTCTCGCTTTAAAAAATCACCATATCTCTGGTTGAACTCCACCTTGTTATCCAGATATTGCATATATTGTTTATCATTATATTTTTTAACCAAGTCATCATTTCTACCTCTTGTTATATAGGTGTTTCTTTGCTCATCATTTAAATTGTACATCTCAAAAAGATCATAATCACTATATCCGGCACCATACCTGACTGCACATTCGCGCATATCATTAAAAATAGCCAGTCTTGATTTACCGGTCTTCTTATGAATTCTATTAATTCGTCTAAACATTTCCTTGTGGTCCATGTTTAAAAATCTTTTTATCAAATAGTTTAATTTAGCCATATTCTCACCTCTTTTATTCTATCATACTTTCACGAATATGCCATTTTATTAGAAAAATAATCTTGCATTTTATTGTAGTTAATGTTATTATAATCAAGCGTATGATTGAAAGGAGGTCACGGAATGTCAAGAGTATGTGCCGTTACAGGCAAAGGACCTTTATCAGGTAACAAACGTTCGAATTCAATGAGAGCTACACGCAGAAAATGGAACGTTAACTTACAAAAAGTTAAAGTTGTTATTGATGGTAAACCGCAGACCGTCAAGATGTCAGCGAGAGCTTTAAAAACATTGAAGGCTCAACAAGGTAAATAAGAAGTTAGGATTACTAACTTTTTTATTTTCAGGACAATTTAAAAGTACCTGCTACATTAAGACAAGTACTTTTTCTTTTTACTTTTATTATCAATCATGGTGTTGATGACAGATGGAACCAGTAGACTTTAAAATGCCTTCCAGGTATTGCTCTACTGCTTTTTTTGCTTCTCCTGAAGCTCCTATTATAACTTCAACATTTTTTTCGTTAAAGATTTTAACAGCTGCCATTCCCATGCCCCCACTGATAATAACCTTGACACCACGATCAGCTAAAAAATTAGGTAGAAATCCTGGTTTGTGGCCAGGATTGGCAATGATTTCATTTTTTGTAATTTTGTTATCTTCAATTTCAAAAAGCATGAACTCTTCACAATACCCAAAATGTTCAGCTACCTGTCCTTTTATTGTTGCTACAGCAATTCTAATCATTTTAATTTCCTTTCTTTTTTAAATAGGTTATAAACCTCATTGCTTTATTATTGTTCCAAAAGCAGATCCATTGTCTTTTTAAAAACTTTTTTTACTTCTTTTCCAGCTTTACAATCCACATCAACAATATTTTGACCACTGTTGATAATATGCACTACCTGAAAGTCAAAAGGAATTTTCCCAACAAAATCTAGATTCTGCTCTTTACATATTTCTATAATCTGATCAGTTTTCTCTTTGTTTACATCATATTTATTAATGCAAACTGCTATTTTTGTATTAAAACCGGCAGCAGTTTTGATAATACGCTGCATATCACTGATTCCTGATACCGAAGGTTCAGCCACTATCAAAACCATATCCACTCCTGCAAGAGAGGCAATTACCGGACATCCTATACCAGGAGAGCCATCAATAAAAGCGACTTTCGCATCTTGTGAAGCTGCATCTTTCAGCTGTTTTTTTACCTCAGTTACCAGTAAGCCTGAATTACCACTGCCCATTTTAAGCTGGGCTGTGGAAAAAGCTTTATCGCTATCAGAATATAGCATCAGTTCACCAGCCACCGCTGGCACCATGGTTATGGCTTTGGTTGGACACACAAATTCACAGACACTGCAACCTTCGCAGGCATAAGGATTAATCTGATACTCTTCATTGTATGTAATAGCATCAAAGCGACAATTTTCTTTACATTGATTACATTGGATACAAAGATCAAGATTTATTTCAGCCTTCTGCAGACCATAGTAATTACTTTTCAAAGGCTCTTTATTCCATCCACTGACAAGATGAAGATTAGGGGCATCGACATCGCAATCAGCATAAGCTTTGGCATTTGCCAGCTTAATAAAGGCACTTGTTATTGTCGTTTTTCCAGTTCCGCCTTTACCACTAAGAATCAGCAGCTGTCTCATAGTGCACCTCCTTTAAAACTGTTTCAAGTAAAGAAGAAAACAGTTTTTTGTATTTTTCATCCATTTTGACTACTATTTCTCCATTTGAATTTAGAGTTCCAAGTTTACCGTCAAATGGAATTTTAGTTAATATCTTAATATTGTTATCAAGACAGAACTTTTCTGCTGGATTTTCTTCTTTTAAACATTTGTTTAAAACAACCCCAAAAGGTTTATCAAATAACTTTACCAGCTGATAGACCATATTGAGATTACCAACACCAAATATTGTTGGCTCAGCTACCAGGACACAGTAATCCGCATCTTTAATACTCTCCATAACCACACAGGCACTTCCTGGAGGGCAGTCGATAACTGTCAATTCATTTTCCTTTAAATTTTCCTTGGAAAGTAACTGATTAATGATTGGAACTCCTGAAGGTTCTCCAGTCTTTAATATTCCTGTAAAGATAGTTACATTATCAGAAACCCCTTGATGAATTGTTCCGATTATTTTGTCTTTCTCCGTCAATGCCTTCTGTGGACAAACCAGCATACAGCCACCACAAAAATGACATATCTCTTCAAATATATTAAGTTTATCTTTTATATAGGCAAGAGCATTGAACTTACAGAAGTCAACACACTGGCGGCATCCATCACATATCTTTTCATCTACCTGTGGTATTTTTACTGCTATATCTTTTTGCTGAATCCACTCAGGCTTAAAAAACAGATGCCCATTGACTTCTTCGACATCACAATCAATATAAGTGGCTTGTTTGGATACTGCTGCTAAATTCACTGACACCAATGTCTTACCTGTTCCGCCTTTGCCACTTAGCACAGCTATTTTCATATTATCTCATCCTGCGCCCATGATAACCAGCGTGAACATTATCCAGCAAAGACAGCTTACCATCAACAAAAGCATCAATATTATCTTGTAGAGAACCAGTAACTGATTTATATATTTTGACATCAGCTGGTTTTAATACTGCAGCTGCATTTCCCCCCAGCTGTGCAGTAAGTAAAGTGTCTACATTACTATCGACAATAATTTGAGCAGCTTTAATTCCAGCACCTCCAGTACTTGTTGCCGCAGTGTTTTCAATAAATTTACTTTCTTTAGTATCTACATCATAAATTAGAAAATATGGTGCTCTTCCAAAAGAAGGATGCACTTTAGTTTCTAATGTTTTGTTTTCTGTTGGTATTGCTAATTTCATATAATTCTCCTTTCATTTTCAAGTATTATAAACATTTATTGTTTTTAATTATCTTTAAAACGTCTGCCACGTCTTTGCCTGTTACAGCCAAAAGTACACTGATTTTCCTGTCCATCACAAAGACGATATCTTCCACCTTCAATTATTAAAGGTCTTCCATTTACTAATGAGTCTGCTAGTTTTTTTCTGGCTTCAATATATATTCCCTGAACAGTGCTGCGAGCGATATTCATCTGTCTGGCACACTCTTCCTGATTATAGTTTTCCAAATCTATCAATCTGATGGTTTCATATTCATCCACTGTCATAACAATGAGATTCTTTTCATCCAAAGCCAGATCAAGTGGTCCAAATCTTCTATTTCTAGGCAAATTACATACTCTTCTAAACTTAACTGGTCTTGCCATATCTAATCACCTCCAAACTTCGATTAGAAAAAACCAGAGTTATTCTGGTTGTTTCTAATCTTCATTATAGCTATCTAACTGTTCATTTACGGCATCAAGTTGCGCCTGTAATACAGCTCTCTGTTCTTCTAAAAGTTCTTTTTCAGTTTTTGCATTTTCATTTTCAATCTCGACTGTTCTAGCATTTCTACGGCAGAAACTATGTCTGCAGGCTAATCCAAGACCTACTCCTGCTCCGATACCTAATCCAATACCTGCAACACGTCTGAATGTTTTAGATCCTAAACAGGTTCCTAATTTTCTTCCTGTCCTTGGCCCTAAACCTCTTGGTCCTTTTCCATCTCTTCTTGGCATAATTTTCACCTCCTTTTTATTAATGGCATATGCCATCTACTAATATTATACATCGTTTCTGGCATATGTCAACAACTTTGTTGATAAAATCTTTTCGATTCATTAGCTGACAATATACCCGTATTCATAAAAAGGTTCATAGATAAAGTTAAAAATAAAGTATGTCATTACTGAAAGAGATACACAACATATGAACAACAGCAATTATTAAAAACATTGACTCAATTGTCAGAAAGCCAAAGAAAAAGATTAAAAATATGGCTTAAGGATCAGCTCAATCTTAATGAAGAACTTAAAAACACTGAACCACAATTCTGTCCGCACTGTTATAAGGAAAGTCGAATGATAAAAAAAGGAATCTTGAATAACAAGCAAAGATATCGGGGTAATCGAAATCTTTTAGGGTCTAGACTTTTGGGGGCAGTTTTAGGGTCTTAACTTTTAGGGGGACTTTTAGGGTCAAAATAGCAAAACAAATAATCCACTGGATTTTATATGACCACCACAATATATACACGTTAGTTTGGTTGCTTAAGGGTTAGAATAATATCAAAGGATTTTCAGAAGTCATTAATAGTATTTATATTTTCTATATCTTCTTGTTCGATATTCTGAACTATTGTGACAAAATCTTTTATTTTCATATATTGACTCACTTCATATGGTTTTTTATCTCAGTAAAATAATACAATATGAAGGTTTTTTATTGTCCCCATTAAAACTTAAAGGGTATCCCCACGAAAACTTAAAGGTTGTCCCCGCTATGATAAAAAAAGGTTTTTATAATACCAACCAAAAATTAAATAGCCAGCAATACATACTTGTATTATATGTGGTTACAACCACTAAAAAAGAAACGATTTTGCTCTTCGTTTCTTTCGCTTTTTGTAAAGTTTTAGGGTCTTATTTCATTTTATTCCATATCCATCTCACCCTAAAAGTGACCATAAAAGATTGGAACAAACCCTAAAATTTCTCTGTTTAACTCATTTTAGTTCAGTCCCCAAAGTTTGGGCCAAACTTTGGGGGCGAAATTAGAATTTAAAAATCCGGTAGTAGTTTGACTATTCCGGATTTTGTTTTATTATATGAAAGTCTGCCTTCATATAATTATTAACCAAAATTATATTATCACTAATCTATTAGGATTAAAAGATGAAAACCTTAAAATAATAGATTATAGCGAAGAAGAAAACATTAGAAAGGTGTGTGTAGAAAAAGAAATAACAGAACATTATTGTCCATTATGTCATAGTAGGATGCATTCTAAAGGAATCACAAGAAGAAACATAAAACATCAAATATTCCAAGATGGATACAGATTAGAATTAACACTTTTACAGAGAAGATGGAAATGTACTAATGATAGTTGTTATTATTGTGAAAACGATTCATTTTCTTTTATAGGAAAGCACAAACAAACCCCAACATTGATTCAATTTCAAATATGTAAAGAAATGAAGAATCCCAATAATACAGCTGTAGATATAGAAAAATGTTTGGGATGTCTTCAGTAACAGTAACTAATTATTTTATGCAGTTTGTGGATTGTAAAAGACTGCTTCTTCCTAAAATATTATGCGTCGATGAAGTCTTTTTAAATATTGATTCTAATCATAAATATGCTTTGGTGTTAATGGATTTTGAAACAGGAAATATCGTTGATATCGTTATTAGTCGAAGAAAAGAAGATACTCAAAGATATTTTTCGAACATTCCATTAAAGGAGAGAAAAACAGTTAAATTTCTTATTTGTGACATGTATAACCCTTATATTAACTATACAAAAAATTATTTTTACAACAGTGTGGCTATAGTTGACTCTTTTCATGTTATAAGTTGGCTAAATAGATCAATAAACAATTATATTAATCAAGTTAAAAAAAGACTCCAAAAAAGAGATGAACAACTAATAAAACAGAGAAATATAATTATTGATAATCCACCTGATAGTAAAGAGATTTACTTGCTTAAAAACTATAAATTTTTCCTTCTGTAAAACACTGAATCTATAAAATATAATGATGAAATGAATTATAATTCGAAATTATCTGGATATGTTAATACTAATATATTGGAAGAACTGTTTTTTAAAATTGATAAGAGATTTATGAGAATTAGAAACCTTAAAAACATATACTCAGACTTCAATAGTAGAAATACTGGAAAAGATAAAAATGAAATTAAATGTGAATTAGAAGAAATTATTGATATTTATATCAAAAGTAAAGATTCAATATTTACTGAATTCGCTTCTTTACTTATCAAGTATAAGCAGGAGATTATAAATTCTTTCTTCTGTATGGAAAAAGAAATAGATGGAAAAATTAAATTAAGAAGATTATCTAATGGACCTATAGAATCATTTAATAGGTTACCAAAAGACTTAAAAAGAACAGCTAGAGGGTTTAAAAACTTTGATTATATTAGAAATAGGATTTTATGGATTGTTAGAGACAATCAACCTATGTTAGCTGTGCCTAAAACACTGGATGAAATACATCCTAAGAAAGATAAATAGAAAGGAATAAAGCAGACAAAAAGGTGATTTTTTCAGTCACCTTTTCACTTCTTTTGGTGCAGCCCCCAAAGTTTACCCCCAAATCCCCTAATCTTTTTTAATTACCCAAGAAAGGCTCGCAAAAGAGGCAAGCCCAGTAATATGAATGGAATATCTCATCAGCAAGTCTGTATGGTCATCCCAACTGATCGAAATGGACATGAGATATTCAGAGCAATAGGTTTTAGAAAACCAACTACTATAAATATTCTACTGCAGTTCGCTAAAAGAATCTCTAATAAATCCGTTATTTACAGTGATGGTTCATTCTATTACAACCAGCTGGCTGAAGTATGCGAAAGTAAGTTAGTAAATTTAAAGACACATACTTCTTACAATAAGGTAGAACATTTAAATACTGCCAGTTATATTCATAGCTTAATAAAGAGAATGTTTGCTTACATTAAGAGTATTGCTACCAAGTATGTAAACAGGTATCTTTCGTTAATGATCTTTCTAAGAAGATTTGCTGATTCTAATGACAACGAAACATATCAACCATGATTGGTATATCAAAGTAGTTTAAATTTAGAGTTCCCTATGAGTATACCAGGTGTTATCAATTATTCTGTAGAGTTTATGATACCTAGGTATATTATTCGTTAATTAAGCAAATCTTTTTATAAACCGCTCATTTTAAGATAGTTGTAGAAAAATACCCTTAATCTTATTTTTATGCTTTAGCCTTATCTTTCTTAAAAACCACGACAATAAACAGCACTGCAGAAGCAACCAGAAAACCATAAACAAAAATATTATTTTCTTTTTTAGGTAAAAGGTTAATATGATAATCTATACCATACATTACTTCATTAGGATGAAGTTTTTGAAACTGTTCAATTTCTTCTTTTATTTCTACCATTTTTTCTTTTTGCTGTTTTAAAAAGTCTTCAACTGTTGGTAGTTGTGCAATATTTTGCACTTGATAATAATCTTCAATTAATTTATCACCATGAGAAAAAGGAATAACGTATTCTACACCATCATTTACATATGTTAACAGATAATCATATACAGAAATTCGATACAAATTGAATTCATCTTCTTTTGTTAGCCTCGACATTAAATCTATGGCATCCTTAAAAGCATTAGCTTTCCCGCCTATAGCTCCAAAAGAATATACGCCCTTTTCTTCGTACATTTCAATTAATATAATTCCTTTGTCATTATATTTAGTATAGAACAAAAATTCTTTCTTATCGTTCTTTATCTTTAGTTCCTCTAAATTTTTTATTTCGTTATCTATTAGCAAGTATAAATTAAGTGTACTATATCTTAATCCATTTGATACATCACATTCCTTTATTTCTGATTTATTTTCAAACAAATCAGAATATTCCGCTTCCATAAATGAAGTTATTAAGTCCCATTCTTTAAAGATTTCTTGCCTCATTGAATCTGGAGCCTCTTCAGCTTTTGTATTTATAGGGAAAACAAGAAATGAAAATAAGCAAAATATTATAAATAATCTTTTCTTCATATAAGCCTCCTGTCTTTTTAATTTAATTAATAGATATTATAAACTGTTTGGTACCACTCAAAACTATAAGCACTATAGTTAACAAATGTATTGTAATTTAAAATATAAGTGGTTCCAACAGCAGGATCCATATAATAAACCATATTATTTGAACTATTATACCCCTTTAAAGCAACTACATGACCAGTATTGTTTGTAGAAGAAGTATCTTTCCATCCCACAACTACAGCAGCACTATAACCATCAATCTGTTGCATAATCTGATTAAAAGTAAGGTATCCCGTGATAGCAGTTGAGTGACTTTGATTATAAGCGATAAAACCTCTTCTAATTTCGAAAATAGTAGCTGTTCTATCATAAGTAACTCCACAAGCATTTCTATACTGAACATAAGTAATCAAATACCCTTTAGAATGAAGAATTGCAGTCCCTACCGCAACCCAACATGTGTTAGAGTTAGATTGTTGGAAATTCGGAACAGATAAAACTCTATAGTTAGAATACGCTTTAATTTCGCATCACTTTTATCAATAATACAAAAGCAAAGGAAAAATGACATTAAGAGTAAAAGTACTTTTTTCATAATAATACGACCTCCTTTATATGAAATTAAAAGTATGTATAAATAATAATTCTAGCTTCATTTGGGTTTAACACCTTTTTATAAAAGAACAACATAAAATTTATTCTTATGTAGCCTAATATTATTGCCTTTATATGCTTATCTGCTACCTAATTAAATTATAAAATACAACAATATTCTTGTAAATAAAAAAGTAAAATAAAAACGCTTAATTAACCAATAATATACCTGTGTCCATAAAAAGACCCATAGATAAAGAAAAAAATGAAGTATGTTATTACTGGAAGAGGTACATAACATATGAAACAACAGGAATTATTGAAAACATTGGCTCAATTATCCGAAAACCAAAGAAAAAGATTAGAAATTTGGTTGAAGGATCAGTTCAATCTTAATGAAGAACTCAAGAACACCAGACCACCAGTCTGCCCACACTGTCATAAGGAAAGTCGAATGATAAAAAAAGGTATCCTGAACAACAAGCAAAGATACCAGTGTAAGGAGTGTGGAAAATTATTCATATATGACAGTCAGACAATTACATCATATATGAAGATAAAGAAAGATGTCTTTTATGAAATAGTTTTGGACACTCTGAATGGATGTTCACTTAAATCAACAGCACCATACTTGATCTGTCTGT
>JAPXMY010000009.1:0-85641 GCA_033808805.1 Erysipelotrichaceae bacterium | reverse complement strand
GCATTTCATCATCACGACTTAAACGTTCATAAAGGGCTGTTTGTCCTGTTCTTTTCGTATTTGACATGAGAATTACCTCCTTTCCAAGTTTTATTATTTTCTCTGTCCCTAAGAGGTTAATCCTTTTGGAACAAATTATATTGAATTCAAAAAAGATTTGACAGAATTGCTTAAAAAAAATGGATTTGAAATTAATCAAAATAAAACTAGATTGGTATACTCATCTTCAAGACAGGAAGTTACTGGATTAACTGTGAATGACAAGATAAATGCTAGCCGAAATTTTATAAATAAGACTAGAGCCATGGCTAATCAACTATATAAAACAAATAGTTTTCAAATAAATGGAGAAGAGGGAACATTAAATCAATTGGAGGGACGATTAGCCTTTATAAATCAATTGGATTTTTTAAACAATAAATTAGAATATACGACATCAAAGAAAAAAACAAGCAAGAAGTACATTTATGGTTTAAATGCTAGAGAAAAGCAATATCAGTATTTTCTGTTTTACAAGTACTTTTTCAAACCAATTAAACCAACTATTGTTACGGAAGGTAAAACGGATATTGTGCATATCAAATGTGCATTAATGAAATATTATAAAGATTATCCAAAACTTATCACTAAGAATGCATTTGGGGAATATGTGTTTAATGTATATTTTCTAAATAAAACGGAAAGATTGGATTATTTCTTAGGAGTTTCGATTAACGGTGCTGATACAATGAAAAATATTTGGAACTTTTATACTGGAAATAATAATTTTGATAATATATTTAAATATATAAAAAACAAGAATCAAACCGAGTCATTAGAAAAAGTTAACCCTGTGATTCTATTATTTGATAATGAACAAAAAACTGATAGACCACTAAAAAATTTTTTAAGTTATTCAAAAAGCGTACTAGAAGGTAATCAAATTTCTAAAAATTTAATAGAAAACTTATTTTTACAGACACTTCCACTTAATGGTTTAGAGGAGTGTGAAATAGAAGACTTATATAAACAAGAAGTTTTAGATGTAATAATTGATGGAAAACAATTTGATAGGAATTTAAAAGATGATTCCAAAAATATTTTTGGTAAACATATATTTTCGATGTATATTAAGAAAAATTATAAAGCAATTGATTTTAGTAATTTTATAGAAATTTTAGATTCGATAAACAGAATTTGCCAAATCTCTTTAAGGTAATGCTGATATAGAAGAGATATACTTAAAAAATAAGTAATATAGAAATTGCTTCATTAGCATTGCTTATATTTTTTTAGTGTGAAAAAATGTGCTATAATAAAAACTCTATAAACTATGGTTCTATTGTAAGTGTCGACATATTGGTAAAACCGATAAGGATTTATGTAAAAAATATAAAAGAGATTATAACAATAATAAAGCTCAGTGGAATGATTTAGTATTTAGAATGCTTGAGGTAAGTAATAATCAAGCAGAAGAGTTTGTTAAGGCAAATATTGTTGTAAAAACTATAAGGATTGAAGAAAATGGAAAAAATAAGGAAAGTATGTCATTTCCAACTTTTAAGTTTAAAGAATTAGTAGAAGAAACTTGGGAAGAATCTACGATATATAATTATTTTGAAACAACTAAGTTTTTGTTTGTTGTATTTACAAAAAAAGAAATGAATATGTTCTTTCTAATGCAAAGTTTTGGAACATGCCATATTATGATTTGAATACAATTGTTAAAAATGAGTGGTTAAATATTCAATCGACAATAAAAGAAGGAGTTAAATTTTCTTTTAAAGGAAATAAAGATAATTTAATAGTTGAAAATAATTTGCCGGGTATAGCTGGAAGTAAAATTTTACATGTCAGGCCTCATGCAACTAAATCTGCTTACAAATTAAAAAATGGATTTACTAGGGGAAATGTAGAACGAGATGCAAATGAATTGCCTGATGGAGATTGGATGACAACTCAAAGTTTTTGGATTAATAGTAATTATGTTTTGTCTCAAATTAAACTTTAATGTAGAGAAAACATTGATGTTTTGAATTGCAATAAGATTTGAAAAGGAATGGATTATGATTTTAGATATTGATGTTAAAGATATTGATAAGGCAGCAGATTATATAAAAGTTACTCATTATGTTTTAATTGACTACATAGAGAAAGTAAACTATAAAGATGTATTGAATGATAATCGAGCTAAGTACATATTTTATGAATTGATAGATGAGTTTAAAGAAATATATTCATTATTAGATAAAAGAAAGACTTTAATGGCAACAGCATTATTAAGAAATGCTTATGAAGAATTGATGTATATAATTGCTATTTCTGAGAATAGTTCTCTTGATGCAAATTTAAATACCAGACCAGGACATTTTATAAGTTATGTAAGTAAGAATTCTAAAAACATATTTGGAGAAGCGCCAACATCTAAAGATATAAATAAATTATATGGTTATTTATCAAAACTTGTTCATGTCACAAATTTAAAAGAAGTTGCAAGTTATGTTGCTAGTGAAAAAACCACTTCAAAAATAATTGCCAGAGAAATGAAATGTTCATTAATATTTATTGAATTTTTATATTTATATTTCTTATCGAGAAAGTTAAATATTGATATTGAATTGCCTACTGTATTATCTACTTATATGCCATTTTTTGAGTTCATAAATATAAAACTACTTGTCAAAGAAAGTGAGCGAAAAAAGGAAGTGCTTATGTCATATATTAGGAATGAAGAAAATCATAAATACTTAAAGGGAGAAGCAAAAAAGGTAGCGAACGAATTAAATAAAGTATCTATTGTACAAAAAGAACAACTAGTGAATAATTGCCCTAAAATTATTGAATTGATAAAAAAGCATGGATATGAAGATTTTGTTGAATCAGTAATAAAAAACAAAAATAATTACTAAAACATTAACCACTCATTAAAAGTGACAGAAAATTAAGTCATTATTTTTAGAACTAATCATAAAATAGATAATCTATCTCATGTAATTATGCGATTTTTTATATGTGATTTTAACCTAAAAGATAAACAAATATAGGAATAGTTAAAATACAGAAGGTAGTTGTTAGGCAGACAAGCTCTGTAGCTCTTTTGTAGTCGGAATTGTATTTTCTAGCGAATAATGCTACGTTAATTGCGCTTGGTGAAGCTGCAGCTATCATATTGATGACTTTTAAATCATTAAATGTATCTGGTAATAAACGCATAATGATTAATGCTATTAAAGGGAATAGAATCAATTTATAAAAAGTTGGTAGTATTAGTGTTGGTAGATTTTTTCTAAAATCAGTAAAACTGATATTAGCTACATATGATCCTAAGACAAACATTGCCAGTGGAGTGTTTAGTGTTTTAATTGAATCTACTACCGTTAAAATAATACCAGGTAGTTTTATTTGGGTAAAAAAGATAATTAAACCAATAACAATGGCGATGGTTATTGGTGTTTTTATGATGTTGTTAATATCTATTTTCTGTTTGGGAGAATATATTTTTACTGAAAAAGTCCAAGTGAATAGTAAGTTAATGGCGATATAAGCTGACAGGTAGAAAACTGCTTCTTCACCTAAGGCAGCTGATATCAGTGGTACACCCATAAAAGCAGCATTGGAAAGTGTTGCGGCACTTATATCAACGGGATTTTTAATTTTAAATAACTTTGTTAGAACGATAAAAAGTACATGAATAAATATGGCAATCAAAAAACTCATAATCAGTTTTTTAAGTTTTATCATATCAAATGAACTATGATATGAACTGATAATTATTATTGGACTACTGACATATAAAATAATGTTAGTTAAAGACTTAGCTCCTTCATCACTTAAAAGTTTAGTTTTCACCAATAAAAATCCCATTATTATAAGGATAAGCATAAATACTAATTGATTGAAGATGATAAGTACCAGTTTCATGTTTTTTCTCCTGTTTTGTTTTTAATATCTCGTGATAAATTTTTTGACAAGCTTTAGTATTTTCAGCACTATTGTTTCATATTATAATATTGAATGCTGTTTAATTCAATTGATTAAAGAGTAATGAATCGATAATGATTTATATAGTAGATTTATTAGGTGATATTATCACCGAAATATTATTGTTTATACTATATACTTTAGATGATAACATTTATATTGGATGTGTAAATGAACTGATTTATCATCAATTATGTTAACAGAATGCTTATTATCAGTTAGCGATATTAAATAGGAGGAATGAAAAAAGATGAAAGATAAAAAGAAAAAATGGCTTCGTCCTTTAATCTTCACTATTGTTGGTGGAGTTGTGGGCTATGTTTATTATAGATTGGTTGGCTGTCCAACAGGAGGATGTATCATAACATCTAATCCATATATTTCTACCGCTTATATGGCATTACTTGGTTTTTTACTATCAGGGGCCTTTGAAAAGGAGAGTGTTAATTAATGCAGTATTTAATTGCTTTTCTTGAAGGGATAATTACCTTTATTTCTCCTTGTCTATTACCGATGCTGCCAATATATATTTCTTATTTTGCCGGTGGAGGAGAGAGAACTACTGGCAAAACTTTAAAAGGAGCTGTTGGCTTTGTTAGTGGTTTTACAGTTATCTTTGTAATGCTGGGAGCACTGGCGGGAACGGTAGGCAGTTTTCTTAAAGAATATCAGACAGTAGTCAATATTGTTTCAGGTTTGATAGTTATTATCTTTGGATTGAATTTTTTAGGAGTTTTCAAACTTAATTTATTTAAGGATAGCAATCGTTCTGTTAAAACTGACAATATGGGATTTTTCTCAGCTGTATTGTTTGGTATGGTTTTCTCAATTGGCTGGACCCCATGTGTTGGCGCTTTTCTGGGCTCAGCACTGATGCTGGCATCTCAGCAGGCTCATGTTATTGAGGGAATGCTGATGCTGCTGTTATATTCTCTGGGACTGGGAATTCCATTTATTCTCAGTGCTGTATTAATAGATTATTTAAAGGGTGCCTTTGACTGGATTAAGAAAAACTATCAGCTTATAAATACCATCAGTGGTATTCTGCTTGTTGCTATTGGAGTATTGATGGCCACAGGTATGATGGGTAAGGTTTTAGGATTACTCAGTTAGGAAGGGAAAAAGATTATGAATGACAAGAAAAAACTATTTACAATATTATTGGTCTTTGCTTTGCTGATAGGTGGAGCTAGCATATTATATAAACAATTAAGTAAAAATGCTGCTAATAATCAACTGTTGGATAATCAGCAAGATCAAGATGATGATTCACAACAGTTAGAAAAAGCTCCTGATTTTACAGTCTATGATGCCAGTGGCAATGAGGTACATTTAAGTGATTTTATTGGTAAGCCGATTGTACTTAATTTCTGGGCCAGCTGGTGTCCACCATGTCAGATGGAAATGCCAGATTTTGAACAGATGTATCTGGAATTGGGTGATGAAATCCAGTTTCTGATGATTAATATGACTGATGGTTCTAGAGAAACACAGAAAAAAGCAATAGATTTTATTAATGAAAATGAATATAGCTTTCCAGTGTTTTTTGATTTAAAGTCAAACGCTGCCAGTATATATGGAGTACAGAATTTACCAACAACCTTATTTATCGATGCTGAAGGTAATTTTGTCGCCTATGCTACTGGGGCAATTGATAAAGCTACCTTGAAGCGTGGAATAGATATGATCAAATAAGATGAAAACTTCGTCCTTGTGGAAAACGAAGTTTTTTTATTTTCAATGATAGTGAATGTTTTTAGATTTATAACAGGTTTTCCTATATAATATAGGGGAGTTTATTTTTATAATGAATTATTTTGATAAAGATATTTAAAGGAAAAAAAGTAAAAAATATAGGAGAAAGAGCGATGTTAGGTGCAATAATTGGTGATATAGTTGGTTCACGTTTTGAGTGGGACAATAAAAAAACAAAAGAATTTGAATTGTTTACAGATGAATGTTGTTTTACTGATGATTCAGTGATGAGTCTGGCGATAGCTAAGGCAATCCTGCTAAGTGATTCAAACTATGAAATGCTGAGTAAAAATGCCATTAAGTGTATGCAGAGATTTGGACGAAAATATCCTTATGCTGGTTTTGGGGGTAGCTTTTTTAGATGGATACATTCTTTTGATCCTAAGCCCTATCACAGCTGGGGAAATGGCTCAGCGATGCGTGTCAGTGGCTGTGGCATTGTCGCAACTTCCTTGGAAGAAGCAATTGAGCTATCTAGAAAAGTAACGGAAGTAACTCATAATCATCCCGAAGGAATAAAGGGAGCCCAGGCTACCGCAGTAGCGATATATCTGGCTAAAACTGGAAAGAGTATTTCAGAAATAAAGGATTACATCAACAAGCATTATTATCAGATTGATTTTAAGCTGGATGATATTCGTGATACCTATCGTTTTGATGTTTCCTGCCAGGGCTCTGTACCTCAGGCTTTAGAAGCATTTTTTGAGTCAACAGATTTTGAAGATGCGATAAGAAATGCCATATCTATTGGTGGAGATAGTGATACTATTGGTGCCATTACTGGAAGTATTGCTCAGGCCTATTATGGAATACCTGATAAAATCAGAGCAGAAGCTGTTAAATATCTTGATGAATATTTACTTGGTGTATTAAATGAATTTGAAAACAGATATCCTTCTAAAATAGAAGTCAGATAGAATTAACAATAATTAACTTTGAAGCATTTGTATATAAAAACATTAAATGCTATTTAATTGTTGATATTATTGTCATTTTTGGTTAAAATTGATGAAAGATTTTAAAATATACTGAAGTTTATTATGCTTGAAATTTATCTGAAAATTAGAAATAAGAGTATAAAAAACTTTAAGAAAGGATACTAGTATGAACTATGTATTTATATCACCACATTTCCCAAGAAATTTTAAATACTTCGTTACAGCCATGCACAAACATGGAATCAAGGTATTGGGAATAGCTTCAGAACCTTATTTCAATTTGGACTTGGAATTAAGACAGGCATTGACTGAGTACTATCGCGTTGATGATATGGAGGATTACAGTCAGCTTTTAAGAGCCTGTGGTTTCTTTACTTTCAAGTATGGAAAGATTGATTTTATTGAATCACACAATGAGCATTGGCTGGAAAAAGAAGCCAAACTGAGAACAGACTTCAATGTCCCAGGTTTAAAAACGGCTGATATGCCTCCAATCAAAAGAAAATCAGAGATGAAAAAGGTTTTCCAGAGAGCTAACATTGCTGTTGCCAGAGGGGCAATAATCAATGATATCGAATCAGCTAGAAAATTTATCAGTAAAGTAGGCTATCCAATCTGTGCAAAACCAGATACCGGTGTTGGTGCCAGTGGTGCTTATCAGATTTCAACTGATGAAGAACTGGAACAGTTTTTCGCTATCAAGCCAGATGTTGACTATATTATGGAAGAGTATATTTCTGGAGATATTCATACTTTTGATGGTCTGGTAGATAAAGATGGAAAGATCTTATATCTGAATTCGTTTATTTATGGTGGAGTAATGGAAATGGTTAGAGATGCGGTAGATACTGTTTACTTTAACCAGTTTGAAATTCCGGCCGATTTGATGGATGTGGGGCTAAGAGCAGTCAAAGAATTTGGTATCAGAAACAGATTTTTCCATTTAGAGTTCTTTAGAACTGATGAAGATGAACTGGTAGCTTTAGAAATTAACGTCAGGCCTCCTGGAGGATGGTCAGTAGACATCTTTAACTATGCCTGCGATATCAGCATTTTTGATTTATATGCCAGAATGATTTTAAATCAGGAAAATCTTGAAAAACCAGAAGTCAAGTATCACTGCGCTTTCATTGGTGTAAGATATGGACTTGAAAATGAATTGAAACATTCACATCATGATGCCTTGAATAATTACGGACATGTGATTTCTAAAAATGGTTTAATGCCTGATATTTTTGCTGATGTAATGGGTAACTATTGCTATGTCATCAGATCAACAGATCTGGATGAACTAAAAGAAGCCGTAGCATATATAACAGAGAGATATTAATGGTGGTGGTTTAGATGAAAGTAGAATATCATGAGTTTTATAGTTCGCATTTAAATAGAGTAATGGCTTTTAAAAGTTATGGACATGCAGGAAAGCCGGTAATAGTATTTCCTTCTTCAGGGGGAAGATTTTATGAATACGAAGACTTCAAGATGATTGAAGCTGTTCAGGATTTTATCAATGATGGTAAGTTCATTTTCTACACAGTTGACAGTGTGGATTATGAAAGCTGGCTGGCAAAAGGTAAATGGCCAGGCGATATGGCTAGAATGCATAATGTTTATGATAAATATGTCATTGACGAATTTATACCTTTTGTAAAACATCATTCAGGCTGGCATGGGCCAATGGTTGCCACAGGCTGCAGTATGGGTGGTTTTCACAGCGCTAACTTCTATTTCAGACATCCAGATGTCTTTGATACCGTTATTGCTCTAAGTGGCATTTATGATATAAGATTCTTTGTTGGTGATGATATTTCAGATATGGGAGTTTATCTCAACAATCCAGTACATTATCTAAAAGAAATGCAGGATAATTTTTATCTGGATCTGTATAGAAAAGGTAATATTATCATCTGTACAGGTCAGGGTAACTGGGAAGAGGATTCTATCAGAGATACCAGAGAACTTGGTCAGGTATTGCGTAGCAAGGGTGTACCTGCCTGGATTGACTTCTGGGGTTATGATGTTCATCATGACTGGCCATGGTGGAGAATCCAGATGCCTTATTTCTTAGGCAAATTATAAAAATAGAGCAATCAGGCTTCAGGGCCTGATTTTCTATTGAATTAAACGATATTTCAAGAAAAACAATAAAAAATGAAGTTATATTTGATAGTTTTGTTTTCTTTTTTAATAGTTATTGTCTTTTTTCTTGTTTATTATTTAGATACAGATAAAAAACTCAAACGCAATATTTAAGTTTATATTAATTTATAGAAAGGGCTGACTATGAATATTAGAAGTGAAAAGATATTTACCTTGCCATTTATGATGATTCTGTTTTTAAGTGTCCTAAGTGGCAGTGCAGCCTTTATGGTAAATCCGATTCTGCCACAATATCTTGTTTCCAAAGGAGCACCAATGCAGATAACCGGAATTATCTCTTCACTGATGAGTCTGGTTGCTTTGATGGGAAGACCTTTTTCTGGAGCGGCCGGTGATCGATTCAACAAGAAAAAACTGCTGGTTATTTCATATTGCCTGTCAATAATCTGTCTATATCTATATTCCATTGCTGATAGTGTGGAGATGATTATTTTTGTCAGGATTTTAAATGGTATTTCCTTCAGTTTAAGCGGTACAGTTTCGATGGCTTTTGGAGCTGAGTTTTTACCTCTTAGCCGACTAGGTGAAGGCTTGAGTTATATCGGTATTGGAACTGTAATTTCTACGATGATCGGTCCTCAGCTTGGTGATATAATTCAGTCATACTATGGAATGGAAGCGATATTTATCTGGGCCTGTTTTATCAATATGTTGTGTGCTTTTGGCACCTGGCTTTTACCATATAAACCACAGGTAAAGGAAAAGAAAGAAAAGTTCAAATTCAGACTGGAAGACTTCTTTGCCTTTGATTTGATAATTTATGTTTTTCTGATCGGCATGCTGTCAATAGGAAATGGAATTCTACTTTATTATCTGAAAGATTTTGGTGAAAAAAGAAACATCGCCAATATCACCCTGTTTTATACAGTTGGCTCAATTGCGACAATTCTAAGCAAACCATTTACTGGTAAGCTTTTGGATAGAAAATCAATTGCCTTTACTCTTTATCCAGCTTTTGTAATATCGGCTTTATTTGCCTTTATTTTTGCCAGAGCAGAAAGTCTTCCTTTAATACTGGTAGCGGCAGTTTTAAAATCTGTCGGACAGGGAAGTGGTCAATCGGCTATTCAAACAGAAACACTCAGACAGCTGGGTTTAAAGAAAAGTGGAGTAGCTTCCAGTACCTGTTATATTGGAATGGACTTAGGCAATGTTATTGGGCCGGCTATTGGAGCCTTTGTAATTTCTAATTCAGGCTATGGAACTCTTTTTAACATCTATGCAATAATGTTACTTTTATGTATCCCGATATATTATATCTATAGCTTAAGTAAAAGAAGGAAAGGGTTGATATCATGATTAAATTGGCAAAAACAAAATATGGAATATATCAGTCAGTTGTTTCCAATGCGGGTTTTGCCCTGTTTCGTGGAATTCCATATGCCAAGGCTCCTGTAAATGATTTAAGATGGAAACCACCAGTACAGCCCGAATATTTTGAAGGGATAAGAGTATGTGACAGATACGGTGATGCCTGTGCTCAGTTTGAACGCTGGGATAAGGCTATTGATGATATAACTGATGATAGTGGTCATCCTTATATAATGATTGATAATTACCCTTATCCTCCTAAGATGAGTGAAGACTGTCTTTATTTAAATATCTATACACCGGCGGTAAGTGACAAAGATAATCTTCCGGTTATGATTTATATTCATGGTGGTGGCTTACAGCAGTGGTATGGTTCAGACTATGAATACTGTGGTGATAATTTCTGCAGGCAGAATGTTATTCTGGTCAGCATCAGTTACCGTCTGAATGTTTTTGGTTATTTCTGTCATCCCCAGCTGGCTGAAGAAAGTGAACATAACAGCAGTGGTAACTATGGCCTGATGGATCAGATTATGGCGATAAAATGGGTCAGGGAAAATATCAGAGCTTTTGGTGGTGATCCAGATAATATAACCTTGTTTGGTCAGTCAGCAGGAGGAAGAAGCTGTTTAGCTATACTCTGCTCACCACTGGCTGAAAATATGGTAAGTCGTGTTTCAATTCAATCAGCTGGAGGTATCGGTACTGTAACAAAAAATGTATCCTACAAAAAACAGCTGCAGATGGGAGAGCAGTTTATGAAAAAGCTGGGCTGTGAAAATATTGAACAGCTAAGAAAGCTTGACTGGCAGATAATACGTGATGAAAATGACAGGCTGGGTTTCTTTAATGGTTTTAATCTCTGTACGGATGGTTATGTCTTGCCGAAAGATATTGATGAAATGGTAATAAATGGAGAAATGACTGATGTTGATGTAATTATCGGCTGTACTGTTGATGAAGGAGTAAACGATAAGCCGCCAATGTTTAATGTTAATATGTACGCTCAGGCCAGAGCCTTTGCCAGTACACGCGAAAAAAGCAGCGATAAAAGTACCTATCTTTATGTTTTTGACAGGCCTCAGCCAGGAGATGATGCTGGCACACCACATTCCTGTGATAATCGCTATCAGTTTGGAACCCTGGATGGCAGCTGGCGACCATATACTGAAGAAGACTGGAATCTTTCACTGCAGATGCAGAAGTACTGGGCAAATTTTGCATATAACGGTAATCCAAATGGAAAAGGTTTGCCATATTGGCAGAAATATGATAAAAAAGCCTTAACAATGAAACTGTGTGTTGAAGGCTGTCATATGGAAGACTACAACAGACTGAAAGATGGAAAATTTGCGAAAATGGAAAAGGAAATTATCGATAATCTGAGGAAGAAAAAATGAGTAAGAAGGATGCCAAAGAACACAGATCCTGGAATATGTCCAGGATAAAGGGAAAAGATACCTCACTGGAAATGAAGGTGAGAAAATACCTATGGCATCGTGGCTACAGATATCGTAAAAACTATAGAGAGTTAGCTGGAAGTCCGGATATTGTTATTAGCAGATATATGATTGTCATTTTTGTCAATGGCTGCTTCTGGCATCATCACAACTGCAAACTTGGCTATACTCCCAAATCAAATGTAGATTTCTGGTCCAGCAAATTTCAGAAAAACCGGGAAAATGATTTAAAAAACATTCTTGAATTAGAACAGAAAGGCTATTATGTCATCACTCTTTGGGAATGTGAATTGAAACAGGACTTTGTTAGCAGAATGCTGGAGCTGATAGATGAGATTGAAATTCAGATCAGTAAAGTAAAAAATCAGGATTATATAGTAGAAAATGAATAAAAAATAGAACAGTTTATCTTAACAGACTGTTCTATTTTTAAGGAAGAAGAATAATTAAAATCTATATCTTCTGAGAAACTAACCAGTTGACACAAAGCTGTGCCCATTGATGAACACTTGAAATGTTCATGCCTAAATCATTGTGCCCATCAGCTAAAGCCAAACCGTGTACCCCTTCTGGAAAAAGGTGCATTTCAAAGGGAATCCCTACCGCTGTAAGAGCACTTCCCATTGTAAAGGAATGACGAGGATCATCACTGTTTGTCTGCCAGATAAAGAATGGTGGAGTTTCTCTGGTAATATTTACTTCAGGCGAGAAATAAACCAGCTCATCTCTACTGTTACAGCCAAATGGTCCTTTGATGTCATCAGAAAACGGGCTGATGAATCCTGAAGCTGGTAAAGCTGAAAAGCAGAAAGCTCCATAGCCCAGAACTACTGCATCTGGTCGGCAGGATTCTCTTTCAATAATGTCTTCAGCTTCTGAACTTCCATAATCAAAGTGTGTGGCACAGTTAGCTGAAAGCATTCCACCAGCTGAAAAGCCCATACAGACAACTTTATCAGTGATATCAAGCAGATCTTTTTTACTTCTAAGAAGTCTTATAGCTCTCTGCATATCATTTAGAGAGTCTTTTCGACTATAGGGAAAAAGACGATAGGTCAGTATGGCAGTATTAAATCCTTTGTCCGAGAAATATTTGGCAACATTGAAGCCTTCACATCCGGTTCTGGTTACAAATCCGCCACCACAGGCCACAATAATTGTGCCTTTCTTTTCAACAGTGTTTTGAGCTGGAATAAAGATTATGGAAGGTTCACTTTGCAGTGGTGCCCTGTCATCATATCCGGGAGTCTGATTCTTCGGCCAGAGGTTTATGATATCAAAACGCTTCAGGGCAGTATTCCAGAGGTTCAGATTCTTTTCAACATCGATAGAACCATCAGCTTTGCGATGCTGTGCGACTGGAATAATTACACCATCTTCTTCAACCAGCTTGACAAGATTTTCATAATTTTTCTGATACATAGCTATTTAACCAGGTTTTCTTCAGTTTCACTGTCAAAGTAGTGAGCCAGTTCAGGCTTGAAGTTGAAGGTAAATTCTTTATCAATGGCTACTTCATCTAAATCTAAATTAGTAGTAGAAATAACCGCTACAATATCATCGCCATTTAAATTAATATGCAGATGAACTTCTGTTCCCATCATTTCACTGACTTCAATAATTCCTGTAAAGCCCTCTTTGGCTGGTTCAATATGAACAGGTCTGACCGCTACAACAATATTGGCTTCAGGTTGATTTTTTTCAGTAAAAAATGCCTGATGCTTTTTATCAAGAAGAATTTTCCTTTCCTGAATAGTGATATAGTATTTTCCATCCTCGATAGTCAGTGGTATATCGTGGAAGAAGTTAATCTGTGGAGTACCGATAAATCCAGCTACAAAGATGTTATCAGGTTTGGTGAATACTTCCTGAGGAGTACCAACCTGCTGGATAAAGCCATCCTTCATGACGACAATTCTATCGCCCAGAGTCATCGCTTCTATCTGGTCATGGGTAACATAGACAAAGGTAGTATCGATTTTTTGACGTAAGCGGATAATTTCAGAGCGCATCTGACCACGCAGTTTAGCGTCCAGGTTGGATAATGGTTCATCCATCAAAATAACCTGAGGATTTCTGACAATGGCTCTTCCAATAGCCACGCGCTGTCTCTGTCCACCTGATAAAGCTTTTGGAAGACGATCTAGAATTGGAGTGATTTCCAATATTTCAGCTGCTTCCTTGACTTTCTTATCAATTTCATCTTTTGGCAGTTTTGCCAGCTTAAGTGAAAAGGCCATGTTTTCATAGACAGTCATATGTGGATACAGAGAATAGTTTTGGAAAACCATGGCGATGTTGCGATCTCTAGGTGTGATGATGTTGCTTAAAGTATCACCAATATACAGTTCACCACTGGTTATTTCTTCCAAACCGGCAATCATGCGCAGAGTAGTAGATTTTCCACATCCTGATGGACCGACAAGAACAACAAATTCCTTGTCCTCAATATGCAGATTGAATTCCTGAACAGCGATAACCCCTTCCTCAGTAATCTGAGGATTTGGTACAAAGGCCTGTGGATCAGCAACGACTTGATTTTTATTTCTTTTTGCTGCTGCCTTCTTATTGGCCTTAATCTCTTCAGGTGTAATCGGGTAGATTTTTTTAATGTTTTTTAATGTAATACTAGCCATAATTATTTTAAAGACTCTGACAGTTTCGCCTCCGCTATACTGTCTTACGATAGACCGACACTGAGGATCTAACGCTTTATCAGCATGTCTCCACTATGCTGAACCGTGAGTCAACGGGATACCTCCTTTTTTTCTCTTACCGCAATAAAGGTGGAGCGCAGTATTTCTTATTAACATTATGCCAAATTTTTAACAATTATCCTTTTAAATATGTAAACTGTTTTTACAAAAATAAATAAGAATATAATTTTATAAATCTAGGTGTTTATTTTAATTCTTTCATCCTATAAGTTTTGGTATGCTAAAAATAGAAAAAGAGGATACAACAATGCATGAAGTTAAAACGATAAAAGTAAATGGCGTAACTTTAGCCTATCGAGAATATGGCTCAGGAGACAAATATCTATTGTCAACTCAGAATTTCTTTTTTCAAGATTCACATATGGCCCTTTTAGGTCAACCACCTTATGATTATCATTGTTTTTTAGTATATATGCGTGGCTATGGACAGTCTGATCATATCTTTGATACTGAAAGAAGGGACTATGCTAAAATCTGGGGTGAAGATCTGATTGGTTTTGCTGAAGCCATGGGGATAAAACAGTTTTACTATACCGGAATTTCTCATGGCAACTGGGCCAGCTGGTATATTGCCTTTAATAGACCCGAACTTATCAAGGCCTATGTCTGCTGTGATGGAATTGTTCAATATCATGAAAACAGACAGCTGCCGGCTCCACTTTTAAAGATGCAGCAGAGTGCTAAAGACTATGCAGGTAACAGAGAACTTCTGTCCAAGGTAGCCTGGATTGAAAAATGGCCAACAGAAAATCCCCAGCGTCTAAAAAGAAGAAAAGCCAACTATCTGGAGCATCTGGATATCCTGATGAGTCGTAAAGAAGAAGAATTTGCCCTGCCGATGCTGGGTGATATGACTGGCTGTAATGCTAAAAGTAAAAAGGAGCTTCTGGAAAAATTAAAAGAAATCAGTTTTCCGGTAATGATCTGGCATGGTGGCAAGGATCAGCTTGTTTCAGCTGAAGCAGCCTTAGAAGTAGCTCAGACAATACCTGGAGCCCATTTTCTGATGTATCAGCATCTGGGACATGGAGGAGCTGATGAAATGCCAGAGCTGACGGCCAGAGATTGTGATAGATTCTTTAAGGATGTAGAAAATAGAATT
Source organism: Erysipelotrichaceae bacterium (assembly GCA_033808805.1). Taxonomy (GTDB): domain Bacteria; phylum Bacillota_I; class Bacilli_A; order Erysipelotrichales; family Erysipelotrichaceae; genus UBA1783. The sequence continues at coordinate 70,238 of JAPXMY010000009.1, read as the reverse complement.
CTTTAGGAGGATAAATTAATGAAACTGCAATTAGCACTTATATTTGGTGAACATATGGTTTTTCAGCGAAATCAAAAAATCAAGGTATGGGGAAGATGTGCCAATAATGATGAGATAACAGTCCAGATTGGCAGCAATAAAGTAACTGTTGACTCCAATGATGGTAGCTGGCTAGCTGAACTGCCAGAGATGGAAGCCTGCAATAGAACAGTAATGAAGGTTACTTCATTAAAAACCAGAGAAGAAATCTGTTTTAAAGATGTCGCTGTTGGTGAAGTATGGCTGGCAGGTGGACAATCCAATATGGAATTTTTGGTCAAGTATGACTATGATGCTTTAGAGCTGAAAAAAACTTCTGCCGATGATTATTTTCGTTTCTTTAATTATCCGCATGTAGCTTTTGCAGGTTATCTGGAAAAAGAGACTTGTGCTGATGATGGCTTCTGGCGCAAGTGGGATAGTGAGGAAGATAAAAACAGGTTTTCAGCGGTTGGAGCCTATATGGGTTTATTATTAAGAAAACATCTGCAGGTGCCGGTAGCCATTATTGGCTGTAACTGGGGAGGAACCCCTGCCAGTGCCTGGACCAGTAAAGAAGCTCTAGAGTCTAATCCAGCCTTACAGCAGGTTTTAGAGGATTATAGAAATACAACCGCTCAGATTACTGATTGGCCTTTATACATAAAAACTTCAGAAACGAAAGAACCTGTCATGAATAAGGAACAACAGGAGTTTCAGGATCGTTTTATGATGGGTGAAGATATGTCAGAGTTTTTTGCGATGCTGGAAAATATGCCCAAACCGGATATCAATATCTATAATACCTATCCCTTGACACCACGTTCAGCTACCAGACCAGCAGGAGTATACAATCATATGCTGAAAAAAGTAGCTCCATATGGTATCAGAGGTGTTATCTGGTATCAGGGTGAAGATGATGATGCCAGAGACTGGGCTGAATTTTATAATGAAAGTATGAAAACCTTAATCAATTGCTGGAGAAAACTATGGGGCTATGACTTTCCATTTCTGCAGGTGGAACTGGCACCATTTAGAGGCAGAGGTTTCAGTGCCTCTAAAAAATATGCTCTGATGAGAAAATTACAGCATAAGGTATCCAGAGAACTCGAAGATGTCTATAATATCTGCATTTTAGATGTGGGAGAAGAGTTCAATATCCATCCAAGAAAAAAGAAAAATGTCGGTAGACGCCTGGGACAGGTAGCACTGAAACATGTCTACAATGATAATAGTCGTGTGGCTGATTGTCCAAGTGCCATCAGCTGTACTAGAAAAGATAATCAGCTGGAAATTAAATTTAAAGATGTTGCTGATGGGTTATATGAAAAAGGCAACTTGAAAGATGTACTTTTTATTACTGCCCAAGAAAAGAGGTTAGATTATACTTACCAACTTAAAACTGATAAACTTATAATAGATGTAGAATTATTAGATGAAAAAGCAAAAATAAACTATTGCGATGAAAACTACTGTGTAGCAGTATTATTCAACAGTGAAGATAATCCTGTTTATGGCTTTGAATTTGAAATTTAGGAGAAATAATATGAAAATTGAAAAGATTTTACCATTATTAACATTGCATGGTCGAACAGTTTACGATGATAAAAGACAGGCGCTTTTCTGTAACTGGACCTGCTCAGGCTTTTCTATTGGCGTCAAAGGTAGCTATCTAAAAATCAAGGTCATTGCTTTAGAAGATCAGGTGCCTGGTATTCCTGGCCTGCCAGAGCCAGAGCCAGATTGGCCATGTGTTGGCTGTACTGTCAATGGAAGTGAAAAGCTGATAAACAGAACAGAAATAAGAGAAAATGAAAAGTGGATTGATCTGTGGCAGGGCAAAAAAGGAGAGCATATCATCCGTCTGGTCAAGATTTCCGAAAATGCCAGAGGAAAACTGGCGGTAAGTGAAATAGAAACTGATGGCGAACTGTTTAAACCGGAAATTAAAAAAAGTAAGACAATTGAAATAGTAGGCGATTCAATTACCTGTGGCTATGGCAATGAAGCCCCAAATAATGCATTTGAGTTTAAAAGCAGTCAGGAAAATGGCTGGATGAGCTATGGAGCTATTGCTGCCAGAAAACTTGGCTATGAGTTCAGTTTAATCTGTGAATCTGGAATCTGTGCCATAAAGCCAGAACAGCCATTATTTGAAATGCACGCCATGGAAGATATCTATCAGTATACTGATGCTTTATATGATAAAAGAAGAAAAGAAAAACCCCAAAAATGGGATTTTAAAAATAACCCCAGTGATATTGTAGTTATAAATCTGGGAACCAATGATGCTAATCCGATTCGCTTCTATCGTGAATTCAAGCAGCTGGAAAAAATAGAAGCCTGGTTTAAGAAAAGATATTATCAGTTTATCAGACAGGTTAGAGAACTCAATGGCCAGGATACCTTTATCTGCTGTACTTTGGGTTCAATCGACTACTATTTTTACCATGTGATTAAAGAAGTAGTTGATGAATATAAGAAGGAAACTTGTGATGCAAAAATCTGTTGTTTCCAATATGTTCCAGTCAATGTACCGCTGGAGTTATTTGGTGCAGCCGGTCATCCAAGTCTGAAGACTCATATCAGAATGGGTCAGCAGCTGGTTGAGTATATTAAGAAGTATGTAGGTGAGTAGTTATGTTAAAAGAAAAACTGGAAAAGATTGTAAATTGGAAACCACCTCTTTTAGGTGCTGAGATGATTTTTGGCGATATGCCAGGCGATAAGATTAAAATTGGAGAAGACCATCTTTTAAAGGCAGAAAAAATATTTCCCATCCTGGTAGAAGAACTTAAAAATTATGACAATAAAGTTGTTGTTTCTGTTTTTGGTGGTTCAGGAGTGGGGAAAAGTGAAATAGCTTCACTTTTGGCCAACTATCTGATTAAGGAAAATATTAAAAGCTACATCATAAGTGGTGATAACTATCCAAGAAGAATTCCTTTATATAATGATGCTGAAAGATTGTCGGTCTTTAGAGCTAATGGTTTAAGAGGACTGTTAGATTCAGGCTGTTATAATGAAGAAGTTCAAAAGAAGCTGGAAGAGTATTGGCAAAAGGAAACGGATTGTAATCCTGAAACTGTTTTAGAAAGTTGCTGGCTGAAGTATTATCAAAAGGCGGGTAGAGAAGCTTTAACCAAATATTTGGGTACCTGTAAAGAGCAGAACTATGATGAGATAAATGATATCATCGCCAAATTTAAAGATGGTAAAGAAAAAATCTGGCTTAAACGAATGGGAAGAACAGAAGAAGCCCGCTGGTACAGTGAAATTGATTTTTCAGATATTGAAGTATTGTTTATTGAATGGACTCATGGTGGAAGTATTTATCTTGAGGGAATTGATATTCCGATTTTGTTGAACTCAACACCACAGGAAACAAAAGAGCATCGTCGTCTAAGAGCCAGAGATGGTAAGACTGATTCGGCTTTTACGACCATGGTTTTAGAAATTGAACAGGCTAAACTGGATAGTGTAGCTAAAAATGCCAAAATTATTATTTCTAAAACAAACAAACTTCTGAATGCTGAAGATTTTTAAGGAGGGACCATGGAAAAAAGAAAAATGAAAATAGGGCCAATGCTCAACGGCTATCCTGATAGTATTGGTGGTAGATTAAGTGATACCGTTTCTTTACTGGAAAAACAAGAGTTTAAAGATGTCTTTGAGTCGTTTTATATTCTGCCAAGTGTTTTCAATACGGACCTGGACCGAGGCTTTTCTTTGATTGATTATGAAATCAGTGAAACTCTGGCTGATAAAAAGGATATAGAAAAACTGCAGAAATTAAATATCGATTTAAAACTGGACTTCATTCTCAATCATATTTCTGTGCTATCACCTCAATTTCAGGACATCATTAAATATGGTGATAACTCCAGATATCGTGATTTCTTTATTGATTGGAACAAGTTCTGGGCTGGCTGTGGAAAGATGGGTGAAGAAGGCTATATTATTCCAGATGAAAAATATCTCAAAAATATGTTTTTCCGTAAGGAAGGCTTGCCTATTCTGATGGTTCGCTTTCCTGATGGACAGGATGTTCCATATTGGAATACCTTCTATCAGCAGGTTATCTACAATAAAGTTGACCCGCTTCATCTAGTCAAAGAGCTGGGATTACAATATGGTACAGCTGTAGAAATAAGTAAAATTGTAAATAAAGCCCTGGATGAAAAAAAAGAAATAGATTTATCAGCCTGGCCTGATTATGAAGATAAGATAAAAGATTATTTAAATGCCAACAGAAGTTATCTGGGACAGATGGATTTAAATATCAAATCACCACTGGTATGGGAATATTATCGTGACACCTTAAAAAAACTGGCAGACTATGGCGTTTCAATTGTCCGTCTGGACGCTTTTGCCTATGGACCAAAAGAGGTGGGTGAAAGAAACTTCTTAAATGAGCCGGCAACCTGGCAAATATTAAAGCAGGTAGATGATATTGCTTTGGGGTATGGACTGACTTTACTGCCGGAAATTCATGCCAGTTATGGCGAAAAGACCTATAAGGTATTATCAGAAAAAGGATATCTGGTTTATGATTTTTTCCTGCCGGGACTGATAATAGATGCCTTTATCCGCAAAAATGGTTATTATCTTAAAAAATGGGTCGATGAAGTAATTGAAAATAAAATTCAGACAGTCAATATGCTGGGTTGTCATGATGGTATTCCACTGCTTGATTTAAAAGGGTTACTGCCAGAAGAGGATATTCAAAGACTTATCGATACAGTTGTTAGTCGTGGAGGTCATGTTAAAGATCTCCATGGGGCAAAAAATGTCTACTATCAGGTTAATGCCACATACTTCAGTGCCTTGGGAGAAGATGAAAATCGTCTTCTTATTTCCAGAGCTCTTCAACTGTTTACTCCTGGCAAACCTCAAATCTGGTATCTGGATTTATTCGCTGGTAAAAATGATTATCAAGCCTTAAAAAAAGCCGGAGTCGGCGGTCATAAGGAAATAAATAGAACAAATCTTTCTTTAGAAAATATTGAAGATGCCTTAAATAAAGATGTTGTTAAAAAACAGTTGGAAATGTTGAAATTACGAAACAATTGTCCAATATTTGGCAACGATGCAAAGATAGAAGTAACTGTAGATAATAGTGAAATGACTATTACTTGGAAAAACGGTTATGGAATAGCCAGTTTAGAAGTTGATTTTAATAAAGAAGAATATAATATTAATGTTTCTATCAATCAATAAAATTAAAGGAACTTTCATTGAAGTTCCTTTAATTTCAACTAACTATTTTTCTTTGGGAGAAAACTTTGGAAAGCCAAACAATTCAACACGGTAATTGCAGCTTGTTAGTTTGTCGTAATAATAATGATATTTTCCCTGTGTATCTTTATCAATCATGGCACTGTTATTGTTCAGGTTGATAATGTCAAATTTTTCGGAATATTTTTTCCACTGTGGAAGATTTTCTCCATTGGGATTACCGGTTGCGGCGAAGTTATACCAGTAGTTTTGAATAAGTTCCATAAAATCATAATCAGCACCAACCCAATGATATGGGAAGAATGGATTTCTTTCGCCAGTGTCAACCCTGCCAAACAGATATGGCATTTCAGCACAGTGAGGAGATCCTTCATCTTTGCCTCTTTGAGTTTCATTTTCTTTACTCATCAGCCAGATGTAGGCATTATGATTATTTTTATGAGCAAATTCACCAATTTTGGCACTTCCCAGCAGCATAATATCTGAAGCGATGGTACTTAACTGTTTAGCTGCCTGGATGGCATTTTCTGCCGGATACCATTTCTTCATATTTTCTGCATTATCAGCAAACTCTTTATCCAAATATTCCAGATATTGTTTCACGCTGTAATCTTTTGGATTGATAACTGGAAACTCCTGAGCACATGAACCCATCAAAACATCAAAATTATTGAACTCTCCATTTTCCATGATTTCAGAATATGGTTTAGGTAAGAAGTGACCGTCAACACAGAAAGTAAAACCAAAGTGTCTTATTCCCTTATCCTTAGTGAACTGCTGATACTTTTCAAACAGCTGCCATCCATCTATCTGACGCAGTTTTTCAATGCTGTCACAGTTTATGTATTCCATATATTCCTGACCAAGTTTTTCCATATTTTCTCTTGGCCCTGGCTGCATAAATCCCCAGTAGATTGGACCACTTTCAATAGAAACTCGCTGAATTACATCTTTCATCAGTGGAGAGGCATGTAATACTCCGGTACCAGCTGCTCCTCCTGATTGACCGGCCACAATGATACGTTCTGGGTCACCACCAAAACTGGCAATGTTTTCCTTAACCCACAGGCAGGCTTTTCTCATATCGTATAGGGCATAGTTGCCACTGGTGCCATCAGCTTCTTCTGTCAGTTCAGGATGAGCAAAGAAACCGAAGAAACCTAAGCGGTAGTTGATAGTAACAACAACCATGTCTTTTCTTTTGGCTAGTCCAATTCCTTCACAGACTACCTCACAACCACTGCCAGCCACCATACCACCTCCATGAATCCAGATAAAGACCGGAAGTTTATCATCAGCACTTTTAGCAGGAGTCCAGACATTTAGATAAAGGCAATCTTCTTCATATTGAGAAGGAGCTAAAAATTGTGGTACTCCATGGACATTGGCTGGTAAATCGGCCTGTTCCATAACATGCTGGATAGCAGCGGCACTATATTGAGTAGCCTTGCGAACCCCTTTCCATCTTCCTGGATCAGCAGGTTGTCTAAAACGCAGACTGCCTACTGGAGGGGCGGCATAAGGAATACCTTTAAATATTTTTACTTTTCCATCAACATATCCCTGTAACCATCCCTGTTTGACAAGGACTTTTGCTTTTTCAAAATCTGTCATATTATTTATCATCTCCTTTTGTTATTTCAGTAAATATTCAATACCTTTGTAGGTGTGGGGAGTCCAAAAATCCCAATTATGTTGACCATCTTCTTCTGCATAGATGAAATCAGCATCCTGACTGATTAGAAAATCTCTCATCTTTTGATTAGGTTTCAATAGAAAATCCTTATTTCCACAGGCCAGATATATTTTAGGAAGAGATTTTCCAGCTTTTTTATTTTTCAGATAAAGAAATTCAGGATTATGATCACTGTTTTCAGCATTCCTTAAATCGCCAAAAGTAGCAACATAATATTCATAATTTGCCATTACCGGATCTTTCATCTCAGGTTTCATATCTTTCAGCTGGTGGATAATTAAAGCTGATGACAGTGCGATAACTCCAGCAAAGGTTTCCGGATACATCAAGGCTGTATGTAAAGCGCCAAAACCACCCATTGAAGCGCCTCCAATAAAGGTGTCTGCAGCATTATTTGCCAGTCCATAGGTATCACGCAGATATTTAATCAGATCTTCACCGATAAATTTGCCATACTGCCGTCCAGTGGCTTTATTATCGACATAGAAGTTCAGTCCACCACTTGGCATAACGACAGCCAGATTATACTTGAGACTAAAATCAGCAGCCGGTGAATTATAAAGCCAGTCTGTACAGTCACCGCTGTAACCATGAAGCAAGATCAGTGTTTTTGTTGGCCTTTGATAGTGAATGTTATCAGACATGAAAAATGGAGGTTCCTTTTCAGGTAGATGGATATAGAATTCACCGTTGCTGACCAGTGAAGGACATCTGAATTTAACATGTTGTGTTGACATGATTATCATCCTTTCTTTTAAAATATCTAACAATCTTATTATAGATTGAAGGTAAAAGTAAAAAGTATTAAAAAAGTGTCATTAATTTCAAAGATTAACAAGTGATATATTTAAACCAACTTAAATTTATTAAAAAATGCTTTTATTTTTGAAAACAAGATGACATTTTTTAAAGAATAGAATATATGGGTATGTTTTAATAAGAATAGAGGATACTCATTATAGGGAGGAATATTAATAATGAAAAAATCTTTGTTAGTTTTATTAACCACTCTACTTCTTCTGACTGGCTTATTCGGTTGTAAGAAGACAGAAAAAGAGGGTGATGAACCTTATGTTCTAAAACTTAATATGTCAACATTGTTTATAGTTCCAGCTAATGAAGCTGTTCAGACTGTTGAAGATGAAATCAACAGATATCTGAAGGAAGAATTAGGTGAAACAGATTATGTTTTAGATTTGACAATTACTTCAATTGGTGATTATTTACAGAACATACCAATGGAACTATCAAGTCCTGGTGATGATTCACCTGACTTAATTCAGGTCTTTACTTTAGCTCAGTTTGTTGATTCAGGATATCTGGTCAATCTTGATCCTTATCTTGACAATGAACTAAAAGGAGCAGTAGAACTTATTGGTAATGTTATCGGCAGTGGTAAGCTTGCTGGACATACCTATATGATGCCACGTTATTTCGGAACAGTATTGGACTGGAAATGGGTATATGACAAAACTCTAGTAGAAGCTGCAGGAGTCGATGTATCAAAAATTAATGATATTGATTCTTTAGGTGATGCTCTGGCTGAATTGAAAAAGGTCTATCCTAATGAATATTTTTTGGTATACTGTGATCAGTTCAACAGACTTTACAACTTCAAAACTCATACTTCAGTAGTTGGAAATTTTGCCGCTACTGTTGGAGAAAGTACTCAGTTAATTAACTACTATGCATCTGATGCTTTCAAATCAGCTATCGAAAAAGCTTATGAATTCCGTCAGAAAGGTTATGCAGACCCAGAAGGTTCTAACAATACCTTAAGCCATGATGCAGTTGTAATGGGTGGAAGCAGTAAGGGTGTTATTATGGGACACTCAGCAGATGCTCCAGGCATTGCTAAAATGTTTACCAACCAAAATACCTATGGTGCTACATTTGGAGCTGTTACAATCGGTATCGATGACTTGTCAACCGATACACTGGGTATTGGTATCTCTTATACCTGTAAACATCCTGAATATGCAGCTCGTTTTATGAACCTGCTGTATACAGATCCATATGTCTGGTTAACTCTAATCTATGGTGCTGAAGGACAGGACTATGTCTGGAATGAAGACCGTACTTTGGTAAGCTATCCAGAAGGTTTGGATTTCAACTCAATTCCATATAACTGTCTGTATTCTTGCGGTATGATCGGTAACGGATTCCAGGCCTTGCCATTTGAAGGCGATGAAGGTATCAGCGGTTCAGATACTGAGTATGGTAAAGTGTTAATGGAAAATGCATGGGTTCCACCTCTATATGGATTTACACCTGTAACTACCAATGTTATGAACGAAGTAACAGCTGTCAACAACGTTGTCGAACAGTATAGCAAGGTCTTGATGTACGGTGATGTTGATCCAGCAGTTGAATACCCTAAGTTTTTAGCAGCTCTGGAAGCGGCTGGTATTGATAAGATTATTAGTGATTATCAGGCTCAGGTTGATGAGTGGCTGAAAGCTAATCAGTAATTCGATTCAATAAGCATAAAATAGAAACAGGTAGATAACTGCCTGTTTTTATTGCTATAATGTAAAGGTAGATTGTGTGGGTAAATATGAATAAATCATGGATAAATAGAGTGTTGATTCTACTGATAAGCATACTGGCGTCGTCTGTTTTGTTTTTTCTTGTGACCTTTTTTACCTATAGAAACATCTTAGGTCAGACAATTTTAAACAGTAATAACAGTATCGTTGAGCAATGGACACATAATACTGACAGTCGTCTATACAGTATGTATGAACATATCTATGATTTATCATCGACTCTCTATAACAGTGTAGATGTCCGCAAAGGGGCAACACCGATGGATTATAATCAGAATCGTAAAATTGGTGAAGCTATCACTTTAAAAATAATTTCATCATCCGACATTACAGCAATGTTCATTCTTGATCCGGAAAATGATATTTATCTATACTACAATAACGGTTATGTTACAACAGAAATGACCTATTATCTGAAACTATATTTAAGAATAAACAGTGCTAATAACACCAGTTCTGTTTCAGACCCCAGCTGGCAGCTGATAGAAATCAGCAATCATGGTTTTTATTATAAGGCAGTCCGTCTGGGGCGTTATGTAGTAGGAGTGGTCAGTGATATTGAATTATATTATGGTCATGATGACACCATTGATAATGAAAGCGGATTTATCGTTAATTCGGAAAGATGTTTTTATCTATTTGGTGATAAAGAGTTAGAATATCTGCTTGACAGTGCTGAAAATGATAATGATTTTGTTGAAGGCTATGCGGTTTCAATTGATGAGCAACAATATGCTGATGCCCAGATAGTTTACATTACTAAACCGGTACCAGCCTGGAAAACCTGGAGTTTTTCATTTATATTTTTAATTCTGGTCAGTGCTGGCTGTATTATTTTAGCTATTTTTCTTTATTACTTTATAGTAAATAAAGTCAGTAAGCCGACACAGCAGCTATTTGAAGCCAATCGTCAGCTTTCACTATCAAATTTAGACTATCGCTTAGATATAGCCTCAGCTAGAAGCAGCGAATTTGAAGATCTGTTCACCAGTTTTAATGAAATGAGTGAAAAAATTGGAACTTTAACGATTGAAAAGTATGACGAAAAGCTCAAAAGAGAAGAAAACTATCTGAAGATGCTTAGAGCCCAGATGAAACCACATACTTTTTTGAATGGTATAACAACTATCAGCAATATGACCTATACGGCTAAACCGGAAACAATGCGCAGCTATATTTCGGCCTTTGCCAAGTTTACCAGATATATGTTACATACCTCTTCTGATTGGACAACTATTGGTGAGGAACTTGAACATATTGACAACTACGTAAAAATGCAGAAAATTCGCTTTCCTAAGAGTATTGAAATAATCTATGATTGTCCTGAGGAAATTAAAAATATCAATATACCATATTTAACCTTGTTCTCACTGGTGGAAAACTCATTTAAACATGCTATGACACTGGTAAATACGATGGTCATAAAAATAACCGGAGAATTTGTTGAGTTTGATGGTTTTAAGGGTGTAAGGTTAGTAGAAGAGGATAATGGTCCTGGTTTTACAGAAGAGATTCTAGAAAAACTGGAGGAAATAAGTGAGCAGGAACTGTTTACCAAAGAACATCTGGGATTGACTAATGTCCGATATACTTTAAATTTAATTTATCGTCGTAATGACTTGTTACGACTATCAAACAGCGATAAGGGAGCTCATGTGGAAATGCTGATCCCTGTTATGGAGGAAGAAGATGAAACTACTGGTATGTGATGATGATATTTCTACTATTGATGTTATTCAAAGTCAATTAAACTGGCAACAATTAGGTATATCAGAACTTTTGAGAGCATACAATGGGGAAATGGCCAAGCAGATTATCGATAATGAAAAACCTGATTTAATTTTATGTGATATTGGAATGCCGATAACTGATGGTATTGAAGTGCTCAGGTATGTTGCTGAGAAAAAATATGATATTGAGTTTTCTTTTTTAACCTGCTATGAAGAATTTGAATATGCCAAGATTGCGATTCAATATGGTGTAACCCGCTATTTGACAAAACCTTTAGAACTGGATGAAGTTAAAACATGTATTCAGGAAATGGTGGCCAGGGTTAAAAGTAAAAAAGCAGTCAAACCATCAAGAACACAGGTTCAGTATGAGGCAATACTTTCGCTGGTATTCCGTCAAGCCTGTGATGGTGTTTTGGGTAGAAATAAAGATATGGTTGATGCTTCACTAGGCTATCATAAAGTTGATTTTGATGCTTCAAGCTATTGGAGAATTGTCTTCAGCTGTTCAGATATTACTGAAGCTATTATCAAAACCTGGAGCAAGGAAATGTTAATTTTCACTCTGGAGAAGGCTCATAATGAAGCGCTGATGGACTATGTTGGTTCAGGATATACTGTTGTAAATACAGATGATCGTTTTATCTGGTCAATCTGTTTTGTCAGAGGAAACCAGCCAGATGAAGAAATGTATCAGAGATGTCAGAATCTGATTGGCTTTTGTGAAGATAATTATTCTTTACGTCCAGTAATAATTATCAGCAATCCATTTCAGTTCTATCAGGTTTCTGATATTGTTAAAGATCTTTACAGCAAGATTAGAAAAGTTCGCTACAGTGCCGGAGCCATAATGTTTCAAAATCAGGATATCAGTCAGTACATAGGTCAAAGAAACAAGCTTAAACAGGATCAGGTACTCTGGTATTTGAAAAAACGTGATTTTGAAGGCTATCATGAATATATCCGAATTTTAATAGATAAATTAAATAATGATCCTGAAGAATTGATAAACTTCCGTAAAAACCTGATCAATATATTTATTGTTTATTTTAATGACAATGGATTTTCAACAAATACGGTATTTATGGATGAAGGTTTAATGAAACTTGATGATAAATCGGAAAAAGATAAAAGTGGTCTATTGGCTTACTGTGACGCCTTGTTTCAACTGCAGCAGGACAAACTGCATAAGAAATATGAATCAGAAAATGTTATGGCCAGAGCCATTAAATATGTTAATGATAACTATCGAGAAAATATCGACCGTGAAGATGTAGCAGCTGTAGCTTTTGTGACTCCAAACTATCTGTCAAAACTATTTAAAAACAAGATGGGTATCAATTTAAGAGAATATATTAATCAGCTGCGAATTGAAGAGGCGAAAAGATTGCTTCTTTCTACGACAATGTCAGTCAGTGAAATTGCTTCCTATGTAGGTTATTTGAACATTTCATATTTTTCAACTGTCTTTCATAAGATGGTAGGTTCAAGTCCTTACTATTGGCGTAATGAAAAAGAAGAGAATAAACAATGAACATTAAAAAACAGTTTAAATCAGATATTGAAAAAATATCATTGATGAACAGCAACAAAGAAAAAATACAGTTTATCTGGGATTATTATAAGATTCCAATTATTGTTGTGCTTGTGACCGTCAGCATTTCACTGATTTCATTTATCAGTAATTTTGGAAAAGAAAATGTGGCTATGTATGTGGTGATGGTTAACAGCAATGACCAGTTTTTTGAATGTGACGATACCGTCTTTGCCAGAAAATTAATAGAAGCAGGCATTGATATGGAGGGCAAGGTTGTCGATATCACTGCTGATTTAATATTAGGCCAGGAAAATAACCAGCAGGCTGAAAGTGAGACCTTGCAGTATCTTAATGCTTTATTTACTATCAGCGATTTAGATATTTTTATGGCTGAAGAAATCTATTTTGAATTATTTATTCAGCAGGGAGCCTATGCAGATTTAAACAATTATATTGAAAAGGACCTGCTGGATAAATACTGCAATGATCTGTATTACTATCAAAACAGTAGTGGTCAATTAATACCTGTGGGAATAGTACTACATGCTGATTCTATCATTCATAAAGCAGGTTATTACCATAATGATGTTGTTTTAGGTATCTGCAGCAGAGCCATGAACATGGATACAGCTATAAAATTTGTAATACAGATGCTAAGTGATTATAAAATGAATAATTAAGTGTACTTTTTTTAATGAACTGTCTGGCTTTAAACAGTAAGATTAAAATGAGGATTAGCGATTAGAAAAGGGGGATATGATGTCAAAAACAAATCAGAGCCATACTTCTGAATTTGATGATGTTTTGAAACAACAGAAAAAACTTCATCGAAAAGAAAAGTTCAAAAATGATTTTCCACTTTATCTTATGATGTTGCCGGGATTGATCTATCTTGTCTGCAACAACTACATGCCGATGTTTGGAATCGCCATAGCTTTCAAAAGGATAAATTTTGCTGTTGGTATATTTAACAGCCCATGGGTTGGATTTGACAACTTTGAGTATTTATTCAAGACGAAAGATGCTTTTATCATGATTCGAAACACGCTTCTTTATAATGCTTTCTGGATTGTGCTGGACCTTGTTGTCGCAATTTTCATTGCCCTGTGTATGAATGAAATAGCAAAAAGAAAGATTGCCAAGGTTATTCAGCCGGTTATCTGTTTCCCTTCAATGGTTTCTGCAGTTATTCTGTCATTTTTAGTCTATGCCTTTTTAAGTCATAGCTATGGTTATTTCAATACAACAATTTTCAAGGATAATCCAATTGCCTGGTATACATCGGCCAAGTATTGGCCACTGATTCTGACAATTGTTCATCTGTGGCAGAATGCCGGGCAGAGTTCGATTATCTATATGGCCTCAATTGGTGGTATTGATAAAGGACTGTATGAATCAGCTAAAATCGATGGTGCCAATAAATGGGAGGAAATCAAATATATCACTTTACCACTGTTAAAACCGATGATTACTATGATGCTGCTTCTATCGATTGGTCGTATCTTTAACTCAGACTTCGGTCTGTTCTATCAAGTTCCACTGGGTAATGGTATGCTTTACAGTACTACTCAGACAATTGATACCTTTGTTTATCGTGCCTTGATGCTTACCAATAATATTGGACAGTCTTCAGCTGCTTCAGTCTTTCAGGCGGTTATTGGATTTGCCTTGGTGCTGCTATCGAATTTAATGGTTAGAAAGATTAATCCAGAGAATTCGCTATTCTAGGAGTAATATTTATGAAAGAAAAGAAAAATAAAATATTATTGATGAAAGGTGAAAGAGAGTTTCATTATCTGGCTTTAGTAGTAATGATTCTTCTGGCTCTGTTTTGTGTTGTTCCATTAATATTGATGCTTACTGTTTCATTTTCATCAGAGAATTCACTTTTACAGGGCTATCGTTTCATTCCTGATCAGTGGTCTTTAGATGCCTATGCCTTTATGTGGGCAAAAAGAGCAACTATAACCAGAGCCTACAGTTTAACGATTATTGTGACGGTAATTGGAACAATAATGAATCTGACCATCACTTCAATGTTTGCCTATCCACTCTCAAGAAGAGATTTCAAACCGAGAAATGTTTTTGCCTTTATTCTGTTTTTTACGATGTTGTTTAATGGCGGTATGACAGCTACCTATATTGTCTGGACTAGAATTTTCAATATCAAAGATACTTTGTGGGCTTATATAATTCCTGGTGCTTTGATGAATGGAATGAGTGTATTGATGGTTAGAAACTATTTTTTGGCCAATGTTCCATATTCTATTATTGAAGCAGCCCGTCTGGATGGGGCTAAAGACTGGACTATCTATTCCAGAATAATGGTGCCACTTTCAAAACCAATCATGACGACAATCGGACTGTTTGCAGCCTTAGGTTATTGGAATAACTGGACAAGTGGCTTGTATTATATTAAAGATCAGAAATTGTTAACCATTCAGGTTTATCTGAAAAAACTGATGGACAGTATTCAGTTTTTAAAAACTACGGATTTGTCCAATGAAGCAATATTGCTGGCTCAAAGAAGCCTGCCAACAGAAAGTGCCCGTATGGCTATTGCGATTATTGCTTTGATTCCAATTCTGATGGTCTATCCATTTATTCAAAAGGAATTAATTAAAGGAATGGTAATAGGAGGAGTTAAAGGATAATATTATGGAATATAGAAAACCATTTGAAACAGCAACCCCAGAACAGGTCGGTATTCCTAGTGAGCTGATCTGCGAATATATAGAAAATCTTGAAAAAAGTCAAACCGAGATGCATGGTTTAATGATTATGCGTCATAATAAACTGATTGCTCAAGGCTGGTGGGCTCCCTATGGCCCTAATTTACGTCATGGTTTACAGAGTCATACTAAAACCTATGCCGCAACAGCGGTTGGTATTGCCTATACTGAAGGAATCTTGGATTTAAACGAGCGTTTAATTGACATTTTTCCTGATGAAGCACCAGAAAATCCAAGTGAAAATTTACAGCTGTTAACAGTTTTTGATGTCCTATGCATGGGTTGTGGCATGGATACAATGCCTAAACCAAGTGCAGATTGGATTAGAGAATTTCTCCATACCCCGGTTAATCACAAACCTGGTACAACCTATATGTACAATTCAACTGGTTCTACCATGCTTGGGGCTATTGTCCGTAAAAAAACAGGACTTGGTCTACATGATTATCTGACTCCAAGACTATTCAATAAAATTGGAATTAATCCTGATAACCTGCGTTGGGCCTGCATGCCTGATGGAATGGAAGTTGGCGGTGGGGGACTGTTTGCCACTTTGGAAGATAATTTCAGACTGATGAAGCTATATGCTGATGGTGGCATGTGGGAAAATGAAAGAATCCTGGCTGAAGACTATGTTAATTTAGCTATTACCAATCAAAATGATTCAGCAACGGAAGCCATCAATAATCCTGCAGCATCTGATAACTTCTTAGGATATGGGTTTCAAATCTGGATGTGCAAGCCGGATAAAGCATATCGTGCTGATGGAGCAATGGGTCAATTTACCATTGTGCTTCCAGAACTGGATATGATAATTGGTATTACCGAAACAGCAGCTGGTGCTCACTGGGCTCAGGCTACTCTGGATATTACCTGGGATTTTGTAGCTAAGATTACTGAAAACAGTTCACTGCCAGAAAACAGAAAAGCTTATGACAAATTAAATCACAAGCTGAAAAGATTGAATATTGGTAATCCATTATGTCAGCCATTCAGCCCGGTTATAAGGGAAGTGACAGGGGTAAAATACAAACTGACCAGTGGCATATTAACTCCATTTGGAGGCAACTTTATGTCAGGACAGCCTGCTGATAATATCGATACCTTCCATTTTGATTTTGATTACTATGGTTTTGTCTGGCATTTTGAAACTAAATCAGGAAGAAAAGAAGCCATCAGATTTGCGACTAACGGAACCAGATTTACCAACTATCTTGGAAAATCAGAAGATTTAACTCAGATTTATCTTGGTGATGGCTACTTTGATGAGCAGAACAAACTTATTGTTCATGGAAGATGGGTAGAAACCTGTATTGAAGATACATATGTATTTAACTTCCATGATGGAAAGATAGATGTTGAAAGTAAGAATAATTCTGCCTTCTTCTGGAAACAGCCAGATCCAATTAAAGCAGAAAAGATTTAGATAAAATAGAAGGCATCTGGTTATAAAATGCCTTCTTTAATTTAGAAAGGAAAGTGTTATGGGAAAAAGATTTGATATCATGCTCTGGCCAGATGGTCTAAAGAAAGCTTTTACCTTAAGTTATGATGATGGAGTAATTCAGGATAGAAGATTAGTTGAATTATTAAATAATTTTGGTATAAAAGCTACTTTTAATATTAATTATGGTTTATTAGGTCAGCAGCAAATAGTTAACGCTCCTAATCATAGACCTGTAGATGTATCCAAGATAAATAAGGAAGAAGTAGTCAGTCTTTATAGAAATCATGAAGTAGCAGGGCATGGTTTATATCACTCTTCCTTGGTAGGGATTAAATCACCACTGGTAATGTATGAAATTACAGAAGATAAAAGAGCATTGGAAAAGCTGATAGAAAAGCCCCTGCAGATGTTTGCCTATCCATTTGGTTTCTTTAATGAAGAAGTTAAGATTATCCTGGCTAAAGCGGGATACAAGGGAGCAAGGACAGTTGTATCAACCGGTGATTTTAATTTACCTGATGATTTTTTACAATGGAATCCTACCTGTCATCATAATGATCCAAAACTGATGGAACTATTGAAAAAATTTGTTGAAGAGTTTTCAATGTCTTCGAAGCTGTTTTATCTGTGGGGACATGCATATGAATTTGATGGTGATGATAATTGGCAGGATATTGAGAAAGCTCTAGAATATATCGCTCAGGATAAAGAAAATATCTGGTTTGCGACCAATGGAGAGATTATGGATTATATTTGGGCCTATAATAGGTTAGAATATAGTGTAGATGGCTCTATGATTTATAATCCTTCAGCTGTAGATGTATATATTCAAACTTCTTTTGGACAAACAGAAATCTTAAAAGCTGGAGAATTAACGAAAATAAAAGAAACGCCATTATAAAAGATTATGGATTTTAATTACAACAACCCTTTTATTAAATTTTTAGAAACAATTGCTAATTTACTGATTATTAGCTTTTTCACGTTGCTGGGATGTATACCGATTGTTACAGCAGTAACAGCTTTCAGTGCTGGTTATTATACTTTAATAAGGGTAGTCTATGGTCCATCAAAGGGAAGAGGAGTTTCAAAGGGTTTCTTTAACGCTTTCAAGGATAATCTAAAGCTAGGAATTAAGCTAAACCTGGTTCTTTTGGTAGCGATATTTTTCCTTGTAGTGGGAGTTTATGCTGGCTGGCAAATATATAAGACAGGAATTTTAGGAACTGTTTATTTTGCCTTTGGTATCCTGCTTAGCATAATTTTTGTAGCGGCAGTAACCTACATTCCACCAGTATTGGCCCATTTTGAAGGCAGTGTTTTATCAATAATCCGTTTATCACTATACTTTTCTTCACAGCGATTATTTGTCAGCTTATTTAATGGGGCTTTGTTAATTTTCCTTATCTGGTCTATTGAGATTTTTCCCCTGGCCTTATTGATTGTGCCAGGATTATATCTGGATCTGATTCGTCCTGGAATAGAAAAGGAAATCGCAAAATTTTTAAAGGAATACAACATTGAAGAAGATAATCAGAAAGTAGAAATATCGACTGAAGAAGATGAAGTGCCAGAGGAGCTATCAAGTGTCGATATTGATAAAAAGTTTTCAGACCAACGAAAAAAGAATAGGAGGAAATAATTATGCCAACAATAAAAATTGATGATGTGGCTTTAATTTATCCTTTTGTTCAGATTACTGGTCTGTTTGATCGAAAAAGAAAAGAGAAAATTCTACAGAAGCAGAAACAAATGCCATACACTTCCAACGAAGGGGTTATTGCCTTGCAGCATGTAAGTGCCACAATAAGAGATGGGGAGTTTGTTGTTTTGTTAGGCCCTTCAGGGTCAGGAAAAACAAGTCTTTTGCGTCTGATTGCTGGACTGGAAACTCCATCAGTGGGAGAAATTTACTTTGATAATCAACTGATGAATAATATAAAACCTGAAGATCGTGATATTGCGATGGTTTTTCAAAATTATGCTTTGTATCCAGGTTTAACAGTGTTTGAAAATATTGCCTTCCCTTTGCAGACCGTTCATACTCCTAGAGAAGAAATAAATGAAAGAGTCAGTTACATGGCTGAACTGTTAAACATACAAGATAAACTGGAACGACTTCCAGAAGACTTATCAGGTGGGGAAAAGCAAAGAGTAGCTATTGCCAGGGCACTGGTGAGACAACCAAAGATTTTTTTGATGGATGAACCATTTGCCAATCTAGATGTTTTAATGAGAACCTCACTGCAAAGACTGTTAAAAAGAATTCATAAAAAATTGAAAACGACCTTTATCTATGTAACTCACGATCAGGTTGAAGCCTTGAGTCTGGCAGAACGCGTTATTGTTTTGAAGGATGGTATTGTTCAACAGGATGCTGATGTGGCAGAGGTCTATAATTATCCGGAAAATCTTTTTGTTGCCAGGTTTATTGGTTTTCCAACAGTTAATGTTTTTGAAGATTTACCAGTTATCAGCAAAGGAAAAGATTATACAGTTAATATTTTAGGAAAAGAAATTAAAACAACACTAAAACATAAAAAAGATAAAGTAACGGCAGCCATTCGACCAGTTCATATAACTATTGATAAAGGGGATATTGAAGCTGTTGTCGATTATAGTGAAATAATTGGTGCTGATCAGATAGTTCATCTTAATGTAAATGAAACCAGTATTACAGCTGTTGAAAGTTTTAGTGCTGGTTTGGATAAAATTTATCTTAAAGAAGAAAAAGTGAGAATAGATTTTCTAAGCGACTATGTCTATTTTTTCGATTCCGAAGGAAAAAGAATTTAATATTTAGAGATTATAAAGTGGAAAATTACATTTATTAGAAAAAGACTTACTGTTTAATTGATGAATAGTAAGTTTTTTTAGGAAAGTTATTAATGCAAATATGTGAACTTGTGGGTATTTTTGCTTTTAAGGTCATATTTTGATAGACTTAAATAGCATTTTTGATTTAAAAGGAATTCAAATTTAAAGTAAATTTGTTAATTAAATATAAGCATGGGGTGAAAAGATGATAAAGGGCAAAGTTATAAATACATTATTGACAATTGTTTCTTACTTTTCTTTATTGTTTCTAACAATGAAGGCTTCACTATTTGGGATTTTTGAAACTGTTTTGCTTGCTATTTTAGGAGTAGCGGTAATAATATTTAAGAAACCGCAGGATAAAAATAATCTGATAACAAGATTATCTTTTTTAGTTGCTGCTTTTGTAGCACTATATTTAAGTTTTAGATTTTATAATTATTGGTTGACTTCTTCTAAAGTTAATTTTGTAGCGAATATATTACATATACCTATTGAAATACTTGTTGCTCTGACAACTGTAGTCTTTTCAACTGTTGCCGTTTATTTTATAGCTGGTGTAATTCAGCAGATTAATGAAATTGTCCTTTATTTAAATAGAGAAGATGTCTTTAGAAGAGATTTATTTATCATTTTAATTGCTTCATTTGCGACAGTTGGCATTTCTCAGATAATGATTGAGGTACCGATTCTTTCAATGGGATATTTTAGATTATTTCTCGGAGTGATGGTAGTTTCAGTTTTTATATTGTTTATATATCTTATCTTCAGTGAAGTTAAATTTTCAGTAATTTTGGTAACTCTTCTGTTTGTGCTGATATCTACTATTAATGTATATGTATACAGCTTCAGAGATCGTTTATTGGAGCCGGTAGATTTACTTTCTGTTGCTACAGCGATAAATGTTGCTGGCAACTACAGTTTATTTCCAGTTCCTGTCTTTATCATTATTGGCTGGCTGATTTGGGTTGGACTTATTGTCTATATATTTGCTGTTATTCCAAAAATAAAGAATAAAATTTCTGTCAAGAAAAGAGGGATAGTATTACTGAATATTGTATTGAATATTGTGCTGGTTTTGGTTTACACCAATGATTTAAAAATTCAACATTGGCGTAAGTGGGGAGCTATAAGTAATGGCTATATTTTAAATTTTGTGCTGAAATTTAAAGAATTGTATATTGTTAAACCAAGTGATTATTCTGAAGAAATCATTGATAAGGTAGCAATGGAATTTCCACTAGAGTTAGATAACTCACAGCTTGAGCATGAATATCCTCACATTATCGTCATAATGAATGAAAGTTTCTCTGACTTAAGTGTAATTGGTGAAATAAATACAAATATAGAAGTTATGCCATTTATTTCATCTCTAAAAGAAGGGGTGGTTTCAGGTTATGTCTTGACTTCAGTATATGGTGGCAATACCGCTAACTCGGAATATGAATTTCTAACTGGAAATACCATGGCCTGGCTGCCACCTAATACGGTTCCCTATCAGCAATATATTAAAGCACCAACATATTCAATGGTGTCTTACCTGAAAAGTTTTTATGATTATCATTGTATTGCGATGCATCCATATATAGCTAATGGCTGGGAGCGCCCAAGAACCTATGGCCATCTTGGTTTTGATGAAAGTCTGTTTATTGAAGATTTTCCACAAGAGCATTTTATCAGAGAATATATCAGTGATTTAGAAATGTATGAAAAAATAGTGGAAATATATGAAAAGCAACATCAGGATACCTTGTTTATCTTTGGTGTCAGTATGCAGAATCATGGTGCCTATAACTATAGCGGCGATGATTTCAAACAGGCTATAGAACTTGTAGGCTATGAAAGAGAGTATCCTGATGTTGAACAATATCTTTCTTTAGTACATGAATCAGACATCGCTATTGAATACTTAATCAGTTATTTTGAAAATATAGATGAAGATGTTCTAATAGTATTCTTTGGTGATCATCAGCCAAAAATAGATCAATCATTTTATGAGGATGTTTTAAATCAGGATTTTAAAACTCTGGAATCCATTCAAAACAAATATTTGGCGCCTTTCTTTATCTGGGCTAATTATGAAATTGAAGAAAAGTACCTAGAGTGTACAAGTCTAAATTACTTGTCAACCTATCTTTATGAAGCTGCAGGCATCGCGCTTCCCCCATATAATCAATTTTTAAGTAGATTAGAAGAAAAGATTCCTGCCATCAATGCTAATGGTTTTTATTCACATAAGTCTCAGGAATTCTTGACTTTTGAAGAAGCTTCAGAAACTGAAAAATTATGGTTAAAGCTTTATGAACAACTACAATACAATAATTTATTTGATTTAAAAAATAGAAATAACAGTCTATTCTATGTCCTTGAATAATAAGTATAATAAAAAAGGATAGTGATTAAAAGAAAATTGCTTTATGCAATCTGTTTGATTGGCTATCCTTTTATAATGTTGTCTTGATTATTAAAATAGCTTTTTGCTAAAATTGTAAAAAGGGGTAATTAATTATGGAATTAAATAACAAACAAAAATGGTTTCGCTTTTCAATTGGATTTCATAGCTTGCTATGTTTTCTGTTTTGGCTGGCTTTAAGAGTTAATTATGCGGGAATATCAAAACAATTGGGGGCAGACACCAATCAAAGTTTCTTTATCATTTACCTACCTGTTATTTTTTTATTTTATATGGGATTGGTACTTTTGATAAGTGCTTTACAATTTTTATTTCCACTTGAAAACAAATTTGGCCAGGCATTAAGGATAATCCTTATTATCTTAAATCTAGTCAATACAGTGCTAAATGCTATCATTGTGCTTTTTGGAGCTTATGATTATCTATATTTTATTTTGCCTAAATTTTTCAACAGTTTAGCTTTCAGTATTCTAATGATAATACTTGGCTGGCTGATGTTTACAGAACAAAAAAGAACAAAGTTTATCAAAGTTTTTGTGATTGTTTCCATAATAATAACGACTTTTATTATCAGTTATCATATAAAGGGAAACTCTATCAGCACTGGTGCTGTTGTTTATGCTGTAGAGGATGATTATCAGATAGTATTTTCAACCAGTAATGATTCTTTAGCCTGGGTGATTGTTGATGGTGTAGAATACTATGATTTATATGCCGGAAGTATGCGTTCAAAAGACCATGTACATAAAATTGTTGTGCCACAAGAAGCTCTTGATAAAGCAAAGGGCTATACCATAAATGTTCAAGAGATGATTTATCGAGGACCTTTTGGTGGCTTTAAAGGAAAAGTAATATCACAGGAGTATTTATTTAAACCAGTAGATTCATCCGATGGAATCAGCTATGTCGCTTTAAGTGATGTACATCACTGCTTAAAGGGAGCAGTAAACAGTGCAAAAAGTGCTGGAGAAATTGACTTTCTTGTTCTTTTGGGAGATCTGGTAGGGATGGTCGAATATCCAAGTAATGCCAATTTCGCCAATGTTTTAGCCTATGAAATAACCAAGGGAGAAATTCCAGTAGTCTATGTCCGTGGAAATCATGAAATAAAGGGAAAAGAAGCTGAAGATTTTTATAAGTATGTAGGCTCTAAAGATCAGAAATTCTACTATACATTTACCTTGTCCAATATCTATGGAATAGTTTTAGATATTGGTGAAGATCACGATGATGACTGGTGGGAATATTATGATACCAGCAAGTTTCAAATGTATCGAGATGAACAATCGAGAATGCTGGAAGAAATTATTGAATCTAAAGAAAATAAAGAATATGACTATACCCTGGTTTTATGTCATATTCCAATTACCTTTGTTAATAGACATCGTTATCATGAAGATTCAAAAATAGAATGGACCAAACTGCTTAATGAAATTGGCGTTGATATGGCTTTATATGGTCATCAGCATGACCTGTGTCAATTTGTACCAGGTTTAATTGAACCAGAAAAACCATTAACCTATAACCCTAATTATTATGGTCAGGATAATGTTACTTATGATGGCTATCTGACTGATTTTAACTTTTATGGTTTTCTGGTTGGTAGACCTTTCGCTTTAGATCAGCTGTCAAAGGATAAAAAACTGGCACTGGATAGATATGTTGGAATGCATTTTATAGTAGATATTGAAAAAGGAATACAAAAGGGAAGATACATCAACTCTAACGGTGAAGTAGTACCGGTTTGCAATATGTATTATCCTGATGAACCAAAAGAAATTTTTGAAATGCCACTTTATTTATATAGTGAAGAATAGTTGTTTATTTGAATATTGATTTTGTTTTCTTAAAATAAAAAAGGCTGTAAGCCTACTTTGAAATGAGAAGTAGTTTACAACCTTTTTCTTTAATTTTAGATTGAAGAGCCTGCGTAATATCCTTGACGGATAGCATCTCCAATTTTACCTAGTTTGTACAAGTCTCCAACTTTTCTAGTCTTGTTGTGATATTTTGCACTGATTTTATCAGCCACTTCAGTAAGAGGCTTCATACCGAATGATGAAATAATGGTATCAGCTGGTAAGAATTTCTTGCCATCAGCGGTTTCAACTTCCACACCTTCATCAGTTATACCGACAACTTTAGTGTTGGTTAATATTGTAACATTATTTTCTGCCAGTTTATTAAATAGAGTAATCTTGTTAATAAACATTGCATCTTTGGCAACTTCACCTAGCATTTCGACAACAGTTACATTCTTTCCTTTTTCTTCAGCTAACTCAAGAGCAGCTTCACATCCAGATAAGCCACCGCCACAGATAACAATATTATCACCCTTGATTAATTCTTCATTAGCATGAGCAGAGACAATATCAATCACCTTATCACAGTTAACACCTGGAATATTTGGTTTGAATGGGACAGCACCAGTACCGACAATAATCCTGTCAGCTTTTTCTAAGAAGTCTTCATCGCCTTTAACTTCAGTATTAAGATGAATCTCAACACCTAATTTAGCTAATTTTACTTCATAGTACCTGGCAAGTTCAGCAATCTTTTCCTTGAAGTTTGAAGTTGCAATAGTACGCATTGTACCTCCAAGTACAGACCCCTTATCATAGATAGCTACTTTATGACCGGCAACAGCAGCAACACGAGCAGCTTCCAAGCCACCAGGACCGGCACCAACGATAACAACATTTAATGGATTTTCAGTTTTTTCAATCTGGAAACGAACTTCTTCCATCGCTTCAACGTTGACTGCACAACCTAACTTGGTGTGATTGTTCCAAATACGTCCAATACAGAATTCATTACAGCGAATACATGGGCGAACCTCATTTCTTAAACCATTCATCAGTTTGTTTGGTAGATCTGGATCAGCAATTAATGGACGACCCATCATAACAAAGTCTGCTTCTCCTGATTCAATTAAACGAACAGCTGATTCTGGATCATGGTTACCAGCATTCAGTAATGGTTTATCAGTATGCTTTCTAGCTTCTTTACAGACATAATCCATACAGGCAGTTCCCAAATAAGAAGGAGGGAAGATGTAGTCTAAAGAATCATAACATCCTGCATCAATGTCAAATGCATCAATATTGCCATCATCCAATGCTTCAAGTAAAGCCATAGATTCTTCAATTGTTCTTCCACCTTCAGAACGATGGTCTAAAGCAATTCTAAATAAAATTGGCATATCTGGTCCGACTGCTTTACGGCAGGCAGCAACCATTTCTCTAGCAAAACGAGCACGATTTTCTGGACTTCCACCATATTCATCTTCACGTTTGTTCCAGCAGGCACTCATAAACTGGTCAATCAGATAACCGGCATGAGCATGAATTTCAATAGCATCATAACCAGCATCTCTAGCTAAACCAGCCGCAAATTCAGTACCTTTCATAATATCCTGAATTTCTTCTTTAGTTAAAGCACGACAGATAACGTTTGGATCAAAAGCACTTGGGATTGCTGAAGCACTGATTGGTGGCTGACCTAAAGTATCTGGATAAGCATTTCTACCAGTTCCTGGAGAAATCTGACAGACAATCTTTGTGCCATATCTTTGAACAGCATCTACCATTGAAGTTAGAGCAGGCAAAACACTGAAGCTATCCAAGTAACCTTCCATTGTTCCCTGAGCAATAACTTCATTTAACATCTGACAGCCATTGATAATCATACCAACTCCACCTTTGGCACGTCTTACAAAGTAATCAATTTCCTGATCATCTTTACGTCCGCTGGTAAAAGCAGAGTTTGTTCCCATTGGAGACATGACCAGTCTGTTTTTTACTTCCATATTTCCTATTTTCACTGGAGTAAACAATTTTTGATAATTCATTATTATTCCCCCTTTGTCCTCATCTTATTGTACAATGTTAAACAATTTTTTCACAAGTCTATTTTTAAAATAATTTCACAAGTCAACAATAATGAAATAAATTAATACAAATTTGTAAAAAATCAAATTATTTTACTTATAAAGCAATTTAAATCTTTAAGTCCCTGTTAAATTAACAAACCACAAGTTTTAAAAGCTAAAAAATTCACAAGCGAGTATAAATTGCTTGATTTACATTGAAATAGATTTTAAAAAAGTGTAGAATTGTAAATGACGTATGGAAATAAATATTTGAAAAAGAGGAGGTTATTCAATATGTTTAATTTTAAAGGAAAAGTAGTTGCAATCACTGGTGCATCATCTGGTTTAGGAAAACAGATGGCTGAAGGATTTGCAAAACTTGGTGCGGATCTTGTTATTATGGCAAGAAGATTAGAGCGTTTAGAAGCAAGTGCAAAAGAATGGTCAGAAAAATACGGAGTTAAAGTTTTACCAGTAGCATGTGATATTACAAGTGCAGAATCAATTGCTAATGCAGTTGAAGAAACAAAGAAAACATTTGGACATTGTGAAGTTATCATTAACAATGCTGGTGGTGAAAGAGGAACTGGAACACCACTTGTTGATTTCAAAAGAGAAGACTGGGATTTTACAGTTAATTTAGACTTAACTTCAGTATTTGCAGTTACAAAAGCATTTGCTGGATACATGAAAGAAAATATTGAAGCAGGCAATCAAACATTCGGTCGTGTAATTAATATTTCTTCAATCTATGGTATAGTTGGAAACCTGGCTATTCCTACAATTGCCTACCATGCAACTAAAGGCGCTGTTGTTAACTTCACAAAAGGTGCAGCTGCTGAATTAGCTAAATCAGGTGTTACAGTAAACTGTATCTGTCCAGGTTACTTCTATACTGAATTAACAACTGAAACATTAAATAGCGATTTCTTCCAGGAATTTGCTAATAGAACTGTACCAATGGCACGTTATGGTAACGAAGGTGAATTGAACTCAGCTGCAGTATTCTTAGCTGCTGAAGAATCAAGCTATGTTACAGGTCAAATCATCGCTGTTGATGGCGGTTATACTTGTATCTAGTTAATATTGATCAGGTTAAATTATTTTCGCTATAAAATAGAAAATCGACAATATAAAGTATTTTGCGATATCTATTAAACAATGAAAATTTATAAAAGCAATACCGCAAAAATAAGGCAGTATTGCTTTTTTCTTAATTGTCTGTCAAGCAGAATTGTGACATAATTGACTATATAGAGCATAAGAGAATTTGAATCAAATAGTTTTAAATGGAGATAGAAAGATTATTTAAATTCAAAATTTCTGTTAGAAAGGATAAAAATCATGGCAAATAAAGTTTTAGCAAAAACAGTTGATAAACTTAAAACTAAAGCAGTTGAATTAACTGAAAAGAGTCAAAAAACTACCAGAAAGATAAAGACTAAACCTAAAAATGTATCTAAAACTGATAAAGAAAAAACAAAGAAAAAAGCTGTTGTAAAAAAAAGTAAAACCTGAAATAGAAGATAGTAAACCAGAAAAAGAAAAACAACAAAAGGAAAAAGAAGCTAGAAAAAAACTTAATGATATATTAGTAGCATCATTAGATGAATATAATGCTGCTTATACGATAATGAGTGATAAGGGAAATACCCTTTTCTGGGAAAGACTTCGTGCTATTGATTTGATTCTACATATAGAAAATTTAATCAACAGTATCGCTAACAGTCCAAAAGAGTTTGCGGCTGAAATAGCTGAAATCAGAAATCATCGTGAATCATTTATCGGAATCAGTGAATTTGCAAAAGAAGAATTAGAAAAAGCGCAAAAATCTGCCCTGGGAGCAGGTGTGGGAGTAGCAACAGGAACTGCAGTTGTCAGCATTGCTCCATCAGTCGCAATGTGGGTAGCCACAACCTTTGGTACCGCATCAACCGGCACAGCAATATCAGCATTGAGTGGAGCAGCAGCAAAAAGTGCAGCTCTGGCGTGGTTAGGCGGCGGCGCCCTGACAGCAGGTGGTGGCGGAATAGCAGCTGGAAAAGCACTTATTGCTTTATCTGGCCCTGTTGGATGGACAATAGCTGGAGTCTCGTTACTTTCTTCTATTTTTTTATTCAGTGTCAACAAAATTAAATTGGATAAAAAGAAAAAGGAAGAAATTGAAGCAATAAAAAATAATACGGCTTTAACCAAGCAAGTAAGTGCTAAAATTCAAGAGTTGCTTGATGAATTGATGGAATTGCGCAATAGATTAAATAATCAGTATTATGAATGCCTTGACAATAATGGCAAAGATTTTAATTCAATATCAAAAGATCAGCAGATAAAACTGGGAGTGTTAGTAAACAATACCAAATCAATGGCATATTCATTAAGCAAGAATATTGAATAAAGACTAGACTATGGATAATGAAAAGTTAATTAAAAGCACTCAAGAACAGGCAGTGTCTTCCTGGGTTGATTATCTAAATAAGGTCCGCTTTGACAGATTGATCGAAGCATTATCAAAACAAGATGTAAATCTAAAATCTGCAATGGAATCGATTGACAATGCCTTTAGTTCAATTAAAGAGGACATCATTTTTAGAAATCGTGGTGGCGACAAGGGAATGCATGGGTTTATTGCTGAAGTAGCAGAATGTGGTATCGGAAATGCTCGTCAGCGCATTGTTGGCAATCCAGATGTTTATATTTGGATTAATGATAATGGACCGGATGATTTTATTCGTGGTCTGGAAACGATTCAACAAAAGTTTGTTCAAGATGGTGGCAATCTGTCATTGAGGGCGATAGAACAACATCTGAAACTTTATCCGAAATATCTGGAAGCTGGTTATAAATACCAGATACCAAAGGACTATTATGACAAGATAATGGAATACCTTGAAATTCCTGAGGAATTAGCCAACAAACTGCCTACTTCAACAGGAGAATTTTCACTAAGGCAGTGGAAACTTGTACATGATTTTTTTAAAACCAACAATATTGACCCAGACAAGCTGGAACCATCAATATTAGAATATAAAGAGGTTCAAAAAGGTGTAATTGCTGAAACTTTTCAAAATGAAAAAGAGCATTTAAAGAAAGTAGACCAGAAGCAGAGAGATATTGCTCATCAAAAAAGCAAACCATCTTTAGCTGAAGGAACAAAAACAACTGTTGTTGCTGCTGTGAGTGAAGGAGCTACAACTTTTATTACAGCTGTAATAAGAAAAAGAAAAGAAGGCAAAAAAATAAATGAATTCAATCAAGAAGATTGGATAGAAATTACAGGTGATACTGCTAAAGGAACCATCAAAGGTGGAATTAGAGGTGTAAGCATTTACACACTTACCAACCTTACCCAAACTCCAGCAGCTGTTGCTACTGCAGTTACTACCGCTGCTTTTGGGGTTGCAGAGCAGGCATATCTATTTAGAAAAGGTACTATTGACGAGATTCAGTTTATTGAAAATGCTGAGATACTCTGTTTGGATGCGTCCGTCAGTGCGCTGTCTTCTCTTATAGGACAGGCTATGATTCCTGTTCCTGTTATTGGAGCAATTATAGGCAATGCTGTAGGCACAATGATGTATCAAATTGCCAAGGATAGCCTATCAGAAAAAGAACAGGAAATTATTAAAAAACATCTTGCAGAGCTTGAAGAACTGGATCAAAAACTTGCAATAGAATATCATCAGTTAGTTGAACAAATGAATATTCGCTTTGCAGAATACATGGAAATTATATCAGCTGCTTTTGATCCAAACATTGAAGAAGCCTTGGATGGTTCTGTAAAGCTGGCAAAGTACATGGGTGTACCTTATAGTGAAGTATTAGATAGTTATGATAAAATTGCCAGTTATTTTCTAGATTAAAAGACTTGAATATTAGTATTTTATAAGGTGCCTAAACGATTGAATAGGTACCTTTTTTTATACTGGAAATCATTTACCAGAATTGTTTATTAAATATTTTACATTTTAATGCTTATATAATATAATTAGTCGGGTAATTAATATGTTTTATGATTTTTAAAAAATTGAGATTTTTAAAACATGAACTTCCTAGATTGATTAGAATCAGGAAGTCAGTTTTTTTTTGTTAGGAATCAAAAAGCATATGAAAATCATTTAACTTATTTTATAAATAGCGGGAGGTAAATTAAGTTGAGTAAAAATATTAGAAAAATGCTAATAAAAATAATGAGTGTCATTATGGCATTTGCAATTATCATTCCAACTATGATAATTAGTCCAGAAGCAAGAAACACAGATGACAATGTCCATTTTGGACCTAATTTATGGGGATCACTTTTTCATTATCTATCAATCGATATGAGTAACGCACCAGATAAAACCAAAATCCCCAATGTTACTTTTAGTGTAGAGGTGGTAGAAGTAACTGATTATGAAAAATGGGGAATTGGTGAAGAGATACCTTCAATTTCTAACTGGAATAACAGCATTGTTGAAAAAGGTAATACAGATGGTTTATCAATACATGTGAGTAATGTAGTATTTAACGAAAACAATCAATATTATGAGGAAATAGGGCAATATTTAGGCGGAGATGTCTTTGATTATGAGAATACTGTAAATAGACTTGGTTTATTTGATGCTTTGTTAAACTATGGATGGGGAGAATTATTAACCGATAACAACTCTGAAAGAGCAATTTTTAGAGAACCAACTCCAGAGGAAAAGGCTGATGCAGCCTTAATGCAATTGGGAAGAGATAATAACTGGCCTGAAGATACGATTGCCTATAGATTCTTAAATCCATCAAAAGATGTTGAATGTCTTTATAATTATGACTTCAATACATTTAGATATACTCAGCAATTTGGATTGCAGCAAGCTATGAGTGTGACTTACCTGGTCAGCACTATCAATAGAGACATCATTATGAAACAAACAACTGATGGAAATGGTAACTATTTAATTATTTCCAAATCAATGTTCACTGCTGCTGAAATAGAAACTTTATTAGAAAATATTTTAGAAAAAAATCCATTTCAAGGTGAAACCAAACTATATAGATTTATTTTAAAACAAACTTCTAACACGCCAGAGGGTTTTGAGATTAATCAGCAGGAAAAGATTTTAGATGTAGTAATTGATAGTGGTGGAGTTTCAACGTATAGGATTTTTGACACCTTACAGCAGGCAAACAGCTTCTATGCTGACAATGAATGGGAATATGACATTTCTTATCATACAACCGAATTTATAAATTATTATAAGCTTCCAGCAGACCCAGATGTTGTGCCACCTACCGGTGATAATTTAAATAAAATTATCTTTACGACAATGCTGGTAGTATCGGTTGCTTCACTGGTTTCATTAACTATTTTAAAAGTCAGCTTAAAAAGAAAAGAAGAAAATAAAAGGAAATAGTTGCTAGTCTATAAAATAAGAGTCCTTACAAAAAAGTAAAGACTCTTTTTATCTTCACTGATTCAGCCAGTTTTGGACAAAAATAGTTATGAAAGATATAATAAGGTAGTTAATATATAGCTTATATCTTTTATTTCACAGAAAGGGGTGGCAAGATTATGGAAATTAAAGGAAAAGTAAGTACAGCCATATGTTATGCCTCAGTAGTAGAAGAAGAAGCAATCAACCAGATCAAAAGAATGTGTGATCATGAATTTACCAGAGGTTCAAAGATTAGAATCATGCCAGATGTCCATGCGGGTAAAGGATGTACAATTGGTACTACGATGACCATAACAGATAAAATAGTGCCTAATATTGTAGGAGTTGATATTGGTTGTGGAATGTACACAATAAAACTGGGAAAAGCTGACATTGATTTTAAAAAAGTTGACAAGGCTTGTAACTACATACCTAGCGGTAGAAATGTGTGGAAGTCTCGTTTGGAATACTTTGATTTAGCTGCACTTCGCTGTTATAGACAATTGAAAGATACTAAACGTCTAGAAAGAAGTTTAGGAACTCTTGGTGGTGGCAATCACTTTATAGAAATTGGAGTTGACAGTGCTGATAATAAATATCTTGTAGTACACTCTGGCAGTCGAAATTTAGGTAAACAGGTGGCGGAATACTATCAAAAGTTGGCTATTGATCTACATGCTGGCAAAGAAGATTACTTTACTAAAAGGGACAAATTAATTGATGATTATAAAAAACAGGGCCGAAGAAGTGAAATCCAAAAAGCTTTGCAAGATTTAGAGAAGCAGTGGAAAGCTAAAGAAAGCAATATTCCTAATGACCTCTGCTATTTATATGGTTCATATTTAGATGATTATCTGCATGATGTGGTTATATGTCAGAAATTTGCTGAGCGTAACCGTGAAAAAATAGCGGAGATTATTTTGGAGCATATTGATATGAAAGCTATTTCTTCTTTTCATACTGTTCATAATTACATCAACTCTAAAGAGATGATACTGCGTAAAGGAGCAATATCGGCCCACAAAGGTGAATTGCTTTTAATCCCGATCAATATGCGAGATGGAAGTATCTTAGCTGAAGGTAAGGGTAATCCAGATTGGAACTTTTCAGCTCCTCATGGTGCTGGTCGAATAATGTCTCGTACCAAAGCTAAACAGACATTTGATTTAAATGACTATAAGAAGACAATGGAAGGCATCTATACGACTTCAGTCAACAAGTCAACCCTGGATGAAGCTCCAATGGCATATAAATCAATCAGTGATATCATTGCTGATATTCAAAATTGTGTTGATATAATTGATATTCTGAAACCGGTTTACAACTTTAAGGCAGCAGAGTAGCTGTATATTGTATTTCAATAAAGAGCAATAATAAAAATTGCTCTTTTTGTATTAGAATATGAATATAATTATATTGAGAAAGGGTAATAGTATGAATAATGATGAAATGATTTTGAAACAGACAGCTGTTTTACAGGTAAGGGAAATGGCCTTTTCCTTTGGAGAATTATACTTTTCTTTTGTTTCTGAAATGTACGATGAATTTGGTGACGAAAAAACGACAGAAATGGTTACACGAATTTTGTTTAAAAGAGCCAAAGAAAGAGCTCTTATAATGATCGAAAAAGCAGAGCAATTAAAAATGGAAAGAATACCAGAAAACATTAATAAGCTAAGTGATGTACCACGCCTTGGCTGGGATGAAAGCCTAGGTTGTGATCATTGTCCCTATGGACTGATTTGGAGAAATAGAATCAGCAATGCCATCTGGTTTGAAAAATATGCCAGACTATATTGTGATGTAACTGATACTACGATTGCTGAAGTCTTCACTGGTTGTTATTCTCATAAGATAACAAAAAATGTTGTTTCAAAAGATGATAGCTGTGAAAGAGAGTATTTTATTTCAGAAAAGGTAAAAAATGGTATTTATACTTACGGTAAATAGTTTAAATTACATTTAATTGAAAAAAATAATCGCAATCAAGCGATTATTTTCATAATTTCAATTCAATGATTTCATTATTTTTTAATGATTGTCTGACATCGATTATTTTTTGATTGTCTGAGCCGATAAAAGCCAGGCTGACATCTCTTTGCTGATCAATATACCTGCCTCCAATTAAAACATCAATATTTTTCATCAATTCTAAATCTCTGATCTGATCAAAAGTATAGCCAGTATATAGCCAGATATCCTTGTTGGGATAAATTTCTTTGATTTCTTTTACCAGCTTCAGGATATCGTTTCTGTTTTTTTCAAACAGTGGATCTCCACCTGATAAAGTCAGACCTTTGATATAATCTGGTTTTAATAGTTCAATAATCAATTGTCTGTTTGCAGTGGTAAATTTTTTACCAGTCTTTTCATCCCAGGTTTCCGGGTTTTGACAATTGAAGCACTTATGAGAGCAACCACTTACCCACAAAACGACGCGCCAACCCAAACCATTGGATAATGATGAACTTTCAATTTTCAAGTAATTCATAATTTACCTCTAATATATTCTGTTGTGTTTAACACGCATATCAGTTTCTTCAATTTTACCTTTGTTGAAGGCTGTTTTATAATTACCTGTCAGATATCCGGTAACCCTTCTTAATTGTTGAATTTCCTGACTTCCACACATAGGACAGCTGTCATTGAATTCATCAGTGAAGCCACACTTCAAACAGGTGTCATTAGGAATATTAATTGCAAAGTAAGGAATATCTTTATCCAGAGCATAGTTTACCAATACTTCCAAAGCTTCAATGTTATGCTTGCTGGTACTTTCCAGTTCAACATAGGTGATACATCCGGCATTAGAATAACCAGTCAGCTGGGCTTCAATATCAATCTTCTCGAATGGAGTCATCTCTTTGTAAACCGGTACATGCATTGAGTTGGTAAAAAATTCTCTATCACTGACATTTTTAATCACACCATATTTTTCAACAAACTTGTTTCTGGCAGTGTAGCACAGGTTTTCAGCTGGTGTATAGTAAACCCCAAAGTTAAGTTTATACTGTTGCTTAAATTGATCACATCTATCCTTGAATAACTGCTCAATGCGCTTGGCCAGTTCCATACCTTCTGGTTCAGTATGATCTTTTCCAATTAGCAGTTGCAATGTTTCGGCCAGTCCTAACTGCCCGATAACAATTGTGCCATGCTTTAAAGCACTTCTGATACCTTCTTCAGGTATATATCCTTCCATCGTATTATTTTCATACATAAAGTTAGCACTTGAAGCTGGTTGAGAAGCAATCCATTCAAATCTTTCCAGAAGCATATCTTTAGCTTCATGGATTTTCTTATCTAATAATGCCATAAATTTTTCAACATCTTTTTTAGCCTGCATTGCCAAGGTTGGCATGATGATAGTAACTGGACAAATATTACCTCTGCCATCTTTTGTCTGCTTTAGTCCATTGATGTCATAGCCATTACTTGTTCTACATCCCATGGTACTCAGATAGGTTTTTGGATCATTGATATCATAACCAGCATTATTAGACCAGTCGACATTGACATAGTTGGGATAAAGTCTTAAGGATGTTGACTTTAAAGCTAACTTGAACAGATCATAATTTGGTTCACCGGGTTTTCTATTGACTCCCTTCATACACTGGAAAATACCACAAGGGAAAATTGGGGTTTTACGTAAAGCTCCTAAACCTTCAATTGAGACTTCCAATAAAGCCTTAGTGACCATTCTACCTTCTTCTAAAGTACAGGTACCATAGTTGATTGATGAAAACGGCAGTTGCTGACCACTTCTTGACTGTAGTGTATTCAGGTTATGATACATTCCTTCAACAGCCTGGTAAGTTTCTTTTTCGGTCATATCATAGGCATATTTATAAGCTTTTGGATATTTTTTATATCTTTCATCATTGATTGAAACATCTTTTGCTTCTTCTTTACTGAAATCCAGGGATCCTTCTTCAATATATTTTAGGCCATTAATGAAATGTTTATAAAAGGAATACCTGATGAAAGGAACCATGGTCCAATCCAGATGTGTCGCACTGACTCCGCCAAACTGCTGTAAAGACTGCAGCTGCATAATTACAGCTACCAGCTGCATAGCAGTGTTGACTGATTTTGGTGGTCTTACATCACATTGTCTGGTTGTAAAACCAGTTTCTAACAGCCTGTCAAAAGGAATAGACAGGCAGTTGTGCATGCCAACAGCATAAGAATCTAAATCATGAATATATATTTCATTATTTAAATGATTGTTTCTAGCCATTTCACTCATGCAGTTGTATAAAGCGTAATCCTTCATCACGACTCTATTGGCTTCATTCATTCTGCCAGAAAAAGATTTTTCATCCAGATTGGCATTTTGATTCTCTACATTGGTCGCATTCAGCTTTTCAGAGATATCAATCATCAGTTTTGATTTGCTTTGTCTAATTCTTTCTCTGTCATAGCGATAGCGAATATACCTTCTTGCGACATCAGGAAGACCTGAAGTCATCAGTTTGGCCTCTACTAAATCCTGCAATGTTTCAATTTCAATGATTTTGGTTTTGTTTAAAATCAGTTCCTGTTTGATATCACTGGCAATTTCCCAGGCCAGATGATTTTTATCTGTTACATTGGCACTGTTCAGTGCTGCACAGATAGCATCGTAAATTTTTTCACAATTAAATTGTTGCAGCTTACCATCTCGTTTTCTTACTTTCATAATAACCGTCCTTTCCAAAATAAAAGCCACACCTGGGGATGGCAAGAAAGTAAAAAAACTGTTTTCTTATCCCCAGAAGAAACGACTATAACCATTACAGGCAGGTCTACCGACTTAGCTTCATCTTACTTTTCAGTCTTCTCACACTTCAGTGCAATGACATATTTGAATTTCATCCACATCACGGTTGCTGGGACAGTATAGGAATATCACCTATTTCCCTATTAAGTATAGATACACCCTTAATGATCTTTTTAACATTATAACATTTAATTGTTAAAGTATGAATATTAAAAGAATTGATTCAGACATTATTAGTCAATAAATGAAAACTAATGAAAAAAATTTCATATATTCTAAAGTATGAATAATAATGATATGATATTACCATGAAGAAATTATTTTTATTATTAATCCTGTTAACTATTATGACAGGCTGTAACCCAAACAAAAAAGCTGCCTATGTTTCTATTTCAACTGATGAGGCAATACAGATGATGGAAAATGAAACAGACTATATTATCTTAGATGTCAGAACAGTATCTGAGTATCAGTCTGGTCATATCAAAGGAGCTCTCAATTATCCAAATGAAGACATTAAAGATGAGATGTTAGACATTTTACCAGATAAGGATCAACTGATTTTTGTCTATTGTCGAAGTGGAAATCGTTCAAAAGCGGCCAGTCAGAAACTTGCCGATATAGGTTATACCAATGTTGTAGAAATCGGAGGTATCAACAGCTGGCCATTTGACTTGGAATATTGATCAATCTGTAAGTCAAAAAGCAGGTTCTTAAGTTCAAAAGCCTGCTTTTATTATGTAAAATATATAATTGTATAAGATGTTATCTATTTGAATTATGATATAATTTAAGATGAGGTGAGAGTATGAGAAATAAAATTATTATTATTGATATGGTTAATGGATTTGTTAAAGAAGGTCCGTTACATGATAAGTCTATCTTAGATATTGTTGACAACATCAACACAGTTGTAGAAAAAGTAGATGGCGATATCATTGTTTTTGAAGATTGTCACCATCCTGACTGTAAGGAATTTGAAGCCTTTCCACCACATTGTTTAAAAGGAGACAGTCAGTCGGAAACTATTGATGAGTTAAGTTATCTTTTCTCTCATCCTAACTATTTATGCACCATAAAAAAGAATAGTACCAATGGAATATTCAAGTTCATTGGCAATGAATTGGCAAGAGAAGGCAGATACTATATTATGGGTGTCTGTTCAGATATCTGTGTGTTGCAATTTGCCATGTCTTTAAAAGCTCTGGCTAATGAAATGGATATGGCTATGGAAATAATAGTTGTCAGTGATGCTATTGATACCTTTGATGGAGAAAATCATGACAAACATGAAATGAATGAATTATCAATTAATTTAATGAGGTCAATGGGAATTAGAATACTTACCTCAGCGGAGGTGTAGGATGAAAAGAAATCTATCGATGTTAATGGATTATTATGAATTAACAATGGCAAATGGTTATTTTAATGAAGGCTTAAAAGATAATTGGGTAGTTTTTGACTTGTTCTATCGTAGAAATCCTGATAATGGTGGTTTCGTTATTGCTGCTGGGCTTCAGCAGGCAATTGATTATTTATTAAACATTAAATTTGATGATGAAGATATTGATTTTATAAGAAGTAAGGGTATTTTTTCAGAGGAGTTTTTAGAGTATCTTTCTAATTTTAAATTTACAGGAAATGTTTATGCTGTGGAAGAAGGAACAATTGTTTATCCTGATATTCCTTTGATTACCATTGAAGCTCCGCTAGTAGAGGCACAGATCATTGAAACAATGCTGCTTTTAACTATCAATCATCAATCACTTATAGCTACCAAGGCTAACAGGATTGTCAGAGCTTCAAAAGGAAGAACGGTAATGGAGTTTGGAGCCAGAAGAGCTCAAAGCTATGATGGGGCTATCTTAGGTTCCAGAGCCTGTTATATAGGTGGGGTTGATTCTACAGCTACTCTGATTGCTGATCAGCTGTTTGGTGTTAAAGCTGTTGGCACCATGGCGCATTCATGGGTTCAATATTTTGACAATGAATATCAGGCATTTTTAACCTATGCTAAGCAATATCCAACCAGCTGTACCTTGCTGGTAGATACTTATGATGTTTTAACCAGTGGTATTCCTAATGCGATAAAAGTACATAATGAATATCTGAAACCAAGAGGAGAAAAACTTTTAGGTATTCGTCTTGATTCTGGTGACTTGGCCTACCTTTCAAAAAAGGGTAGAAAGATGCTGGATGATGCTGGACTGACTGATACCAAAATCGTTGTATCCAATAGTCTGGATGAATTTACTATTCAATCACTATTGGAACAGGAAGCTGAAATTGATAGTTTTGGAGTAGGCGAAAGAATGATTACTTCAAAATCAGAACCAGTATTTGGTGGTGTCTATAAGATTGTCGCTATTAAAAAAGGTGATATTTATAAGCCAACAATAAAGATCAGTGAAAATATTGAAAAGATTACCAATCCGTGCTTTAAGAAGGCTTATCGCGTTTATAACGAAAAAGGAATTGGGCTGTTTGACTTTTTGGCTCTACATGATGAAAAGGTTGACATTACTGCTACCAAATTCATTGATGAAAAAATGCCTTGGAAAAAGATTGATACCCAGCCTGATTGGACTATTAGAGAGTTACAGGTAAAGGTAATCGAAAATGGTAAACTTATTTATGATTTACCGACTTTAGAAGAGATAAGAAATAAAGTGAAAACTAATTTAAAAACGGTTTCGGAAGAAGAAAAACGTTTTAAGAATCCACATCATCACTATGTTGATTTAACTTTGGCTCTATATGCCAAGAAATGTGAACTTTTATACAGTGAGGAGCATTAATGAACATTGTTTACTGTGGTTCATTTAATCCAATTACGATGGCTCATCTTTTGACTGCCCAAACAACACTGAACCTGCTGAAAGCTGATAAGGTCATTTTTGTTGTGACTTCATCTTTATATGCTAAAGCTGGACTGATTGAAGATGAAGAAAGAATAAAGATTATAAAGCTGGCCATAGAGGATAATGACAGGTTCATCTGCAGTGACATTGAAATCAGATATGCTAAAGAAAATAATCGTCAGCTGAAGACTCTGGAGACCTTGAATCTTCTAAATAAGGATTTTGATAATTTAGCCCTTTTGATAGGGATGGATAACTACCATGATTTAGAAAACTGGTATAAGGTTGAAGAACTGCTTAAAGATTTTAAGATAATTGTCTATCCACGAGTTGGAGAAAATGATGATATTAAGTCTTTGAGTCTATATCATAAATATCCTGAATCTTTTATCTTTTTAGAAACTACTTTAACCAGTAATATTTCTGCTTCTCTTGTCAGAGAAAATTATCGAAAAAAAATAAGTAACAAGTATCTGGTTAAAGATGAGGTAAATGACTATATTCTACAAAAGGAGATTGAATTTTGATGAAAGAATATTTAATTAAATTTGAACAGGACAGTGATCGACATATTAATGAAATATGTGATAATATCTATCGTTTTTATAAAAGTACAGGCAGTAATGGTTTTGTGATTGGAATGAGCGGTGGACTTGATTGTGCCTTGGTAGGTGCTTTAGTTTCCAGAGCCAATGTTCCGATTATAGCTGTTACAATGCCTTTTGAAGCCGATAAGTCAGTTCAAAGAGAAAAGGGCATTGAACATGCCAAAGAACTATGCGAAGTCTTTAATATTCCTCTATATACTGTTGATATATCTAAAGCAGTTAATGATATCTATCAGCAGCTGAAAGATAGTATCAAATTGGATTTTGTTAACGAAAGATTAGCAGAAGCTAATGTTTTGCCAAGAATCAGGATGACCAATCTATATCTTTTGGCTCAATTAACCAATAGACTTGTCATTGGTACTGGTAATCTGAGTGAAATAGTTATGGGTTATTTTACTAAATGGGGAGATGGCGGCTATGACTACAATCCAATAAAGCACTTGACTAAAACAGAAGCCTATATTTTGGCCAGAAAGATTGGTGTACCATCAAGTATTATTGAAAAAACACCATCAGCCGATTTATGGGATAATCAAAGTGATGAAATTGAAATGGGCATTAACTACAATGACTTGGATACTTTTATTCTGACAGGTAAGGGAAGTGAAAAAACAAAAGCACTTGTAGAGCGCTCACTTAAAAGAAACAAACATAAGTACTACTTTAATCTGATTGAACAATTAGAGAAGTACCAGTGGTTAGATGATATTATTAAATAGAAAAGAGAGGATTTAAAAGATGAAAATTATAGCAACTGAAAAAGCTCCTGGAGCAATTGGACCATATTCACAAGGATATGCCGCTAATGGATTTGTTTATACATCTGGACAACTGGGCATTGATGCAGAAACAGGAAAATATGAAGACTGCATCAAGTGGCAGACTGAAAAATCCTGTCAGAATGTCAAAGCAATCTTGGAAGAAGCTGGCTCGGGTTTAGATAAAGTTGTTAAAACTACCTGCTTTTTGGCTGATATGAATGATTTTGCAGCTTTTAATGAAGTATATGCCAAGTATTTTACTTCAAAACCGGCAAGAAGCACAGTAGCAGTAAAAACACTGCCTAAGAATATGCTTTGTGAAATAGAAGCAATAGCCATAATAGAATAAAAAAGGACGAGGTCCTTTTTTTATAAATTCATTATGTATTCTCTTAAATCGTCAAAGTCACCATTTGGATAGATTGAGATATCAATGTTTTTATCATTGATAAGAGAGTGCGTCAGCAAGAATACTTTCATGCCTAACTCTTTGGCGATCATATCTTCATAGGCATCATTGCCGACCATCAGGCAGTTTTCAGGTTTTTCATCAATTCTATTTAGAAAATCTTTAAAGTATTCAATGTTTGGTTTGCAGTAACTGCTGTTTTCATAAGTTGTTATCAGTTCAAAATCTTCAACATCCAGTCCTGCCCACTGTATTCTCTGATAAGTTGCTATTTCAGGGAATAGAGGATTAGTAGCCAAGGCTAAACTGTAGCCTTTTTCTTTTAGTTCTTTAACAAGTTTTCCAGCTCTAGAATCAAAACCACAACCTTCTTTAGCTTTGATGAAGTCCTCTCTATAAAACCTGTCAAATTCAGGTTCATCTTCTCTGGCTTGTTCTCCATAAATAGCAGAAAATTCTTTCCAGAAAACTTCTTCATTGGTAACTTCTCCTGTGTTTTTATACATTGCATATGTACCTTTCCAGATAGCATCAATCAGCTTTTCTGGTTCATAGCCTAAAGGAGCTAATTTAGCTGCAAGATTTTTAAAGTATATTTTTGTGAATAATTCCTGGTCCATTGGCAGCAATGTACCATCTAAATCAAACAATACCGTAGTAATTGACATAAAACACCTCCGATGCATTAAAAACAATGTTAGCACAATTATTTTAAGAAGTAAAACAACAAAACAAGAAAATATGTAGGATATTTTAGGTTATTTTAAAGAAGAGGAGTTATTGATTAATAAGGTACTATATAAAAACAGAACATCCTGACCAGTGTTGGTGATGTAATCTTTTAATACAGAAGAACTGATATAACGAATATCAACAATGGTGATTTTTTTATATTCTTCTGTAAAGAGTGGACATAGGCTTGAGCCAAAAGAATCTCTAAAAATAATCAGCTCTCTATCACGGAGACAATTTTCATTTTCAATGGTTATTATAGCCTGATTGCCGGATAGGAAAAACTCATAAGGATCTTTTCCATTGGCTTTATTAAAATCATACATTTCTTTTTGAACATAACCATCATTACCTAAATAAGAAATTACAGCTTTCTGTAAGATGTCATTTGTCAGATAGGTGATTTTTTCTGCTGAACAATTAATAGCTGATTGTCCAACGTAAACACCATAAAAATCAATGTCCAGTGTCTTTTCAACAAAGGGTGTGGTAACTTTAAAATCCATTTTTTCAGCTAATCTTTGGATGATTTTTTCCAGATTCTGCTGTTTCCAGTGGGTATCAGTATAATAGAAATCTTCTAATTGTAATAAATCTTTTATCTCAATTTCCTGCATTGATGATAAATTCTCCTTTATATAATTGAAACATTTATCATAATCCAAATATAGATAGCCATTTTCCTTAGCCAAATAATAGTTTTTATCTGGAATAATACAGAAATATATTTTATTTTTTTCATCAAACAAGTCAGCTGATATGTTATTGAATAAGTCCACAGCATGTTTCCACATATATTCTTTTGCTGGATACTCCAGCTTTGAAAGATGGCCATCAACATAATAAAGTCCGTTATTATCTAAATTGAAGAATAGTTTATAAGCGGTATTGGCTTTAATAGTTCTAAACAGTTCTCTTTGAAAGAACTGATCTTGACTATACTTTTCAAAATCACTCATCCAGCTGGTATTTAAAATTGTTTCCATTTCAACTTTTGGAAACTTGGCCAAGTATCTTCTTTCAGCATCAGAATATTCCTTAAAAGGAGTCAAAATGTTACCGATAACGATACCAGCAAATACTACTGAGCAAACAGCAACGGTATAGATATTTTTTGTTTTTTCTTTCATGCTGTCCTCCTTTAAAATCTAAAGTATAAAAACGGATTAAATGATCCATCAACCAGATATCCAGTTACGATAATAAATAACACAATATAGACAAATGGCTCAATGATATCAATGACCAGTTTAGAAATTTTGTTTTCTTTCAATCTAGAAACAATGATTTTTAAAAGTGGAGTAGAAGCAATTATTGAAATAGCTATAATTACTCCATAACTTTTTAAATAATAAATAGTTTCATAGGAAATAAAAGGTATATCCGATAAACCAAACATATTTGAAAGCTGTATAGAAAGAGAAGATAAATTAGCAGCATTAAACAATACGAATCCAAACAAGGTGATTATGAATACATATAAATGACCAATAAAAGGATGTTTATCAAGATAACTAAAGGTGAATAGTTTTTCTATTACCAATAATAGTCCATAAAATAAACCCCAGAGAATGAAGTTATAATTTGCTCCGTGCCAAAATCCAGTCGCAAACCAGACGATAAAAATATTGACCAGCCATCTGACTGTACTTACTCTATTACCACCCAGGGGAATATAAAGATAATCCCTGAACCACTGGCCTAAAGACATATGCCATCTGCGCCAGAATTCAGTAACAGTTTTAGAAATAAAAGGATAATTGAAGTTTTCTAAAAAATCAAAGCCAAGGATTTTGCCTAAGCCAATTGCCATATCACTATATCCGGAAAAGTCAAAATAGATTTGTAAACTGTAGCATAAAGCACTTATCCAGCTGTAGAGGATAGAAATATCGGTAGTAATAGCATATTTATTAACTACTTCTCCTAGAAGGTTAGCCAACAAAACTTTTTTAGCTAATCCAATTACAAAGCGTTTAATTCCTTCAGCAGCCTTGTTAAAACTGTGAATTCTTGAAGTGAGTTGATGCTCAATGTCGGTATATCTGACAATTGGACCAGCAATAAGTTGAGGAAACATGCAGATATATGTAGCTAAATAAAGAATGTTTCTTTGGGCTTTTGAATGGCCTCGATAGACATCAATGGTATAGCTCAAAATCTGAAAAGTATAAAAAGAAATACCTACCGGTAAACTGACCTTTAAAAAAGGAATTGATAATCCAGTTATATAGTTAAAAGAGTCGATAAAAAAATCAACATACTTAAAATAGCCTAAAACAAAAAGATTAAAAATTACTGATATGATAATTAAAGGCTTAGATTTTTTATTATTAATATTGTGTTCTATTAGCAAACCGAAAATGTACCCCATAAGGATAGAAATAATCATCAGAGCGACATATTTTGGTTCTCCCCAGCCATAAAAAAATAGGGAAGATACTAAAAGCACAACATTTTTAAAAGTTTTAGGTACAGTAAAATATAGCAATAATACTATCGGTAAAAAATAAAATAGAAACGGTATGCTTGAAAATAACATAGTTTGTACTCTCCTAGATAGAAAATCGAGCACAGAAAGTGTGATCGATTTCTTTTTTATTTGCC
Organism: Erysipelotrichaceae bacterium; assembly: GCA_033808805.1. GTDB lineage: Bacteria > Bacillota_I > Bacilli_A > Erysipelotrichales > Erysipelotrichaceae > UBA1783. Next base: position 26,045 of record JAPXMY010000009.1, on the reverse strand, counting down.
AATTTGACTAAAATAACAATTATTCTGCATTAATGTCTTTATTACACATTAAAAAGAATACGACTTGTCCAACATTTCCGACAGTTACTTCTTCAGCTGAAGTACAGATGTTCCAGTTTAAATCAGCCTTAGTTTTTAAGTTTTCAATAAAACTGCTGACATCAGTGCCATCTTCTAAAATGAAGATATATCCTAAAAAAGGAATGGTTGATATTGATGGGCCAAATAAAGCAGCTTCCTTAAAGCCTTCGATAGTTTCTGAAGCAAATCCCATCAGCCAGTCTTCAGTGACAGGCATTACCATCGGTGAAAATCTGATAATTTCATTTTCGATTATAATGTTAGCCAGCTCTTCAGAATTAGCAGCAGGATTTTCATTAACGGCTTTTTCAAATGCGGTTAACAAGATTTGTCCAGAACTTTTATTTTCCTCTTTGTTTGGTTTTGTACATCCAGCTGTTGCCAGCAGCATAGCAGTCAATAGCCAGATTGTTAATAATTTTTTCATATAAATTGCCTCTTTTTCTTTGGTATTAATAATAACCTCTATAAATATACCAAATAATTGATGAAATGCAATTGTGATTTTATGTGATTTCGTACTTTATAATGTTGACTGAAATGAAGTATAATGAAAATAGAAAGAAATTTACGGTGATTTGATGAAGTGGTTTATAATTGCGGCGCTATTGCTTGTTTTAGGTGCAATCACTTACTTTGGTTATTATGTCTTCAGATTGGTGATGGATCCTGATTTGAAATTGCCATTTGCAGATGATGATATTGATGATCCAAATAACGTGATGCATCCAACAACAAGAAGACGTGAAGAATATAGATTGAAACATCTTGACAGTTTCAATAAACTACCTTTTAAAACACTGACCATCAAATCCTTTGATGGACTTAATCTGTATGCCAATTTATTAGAAGGTGAAAATACTAAAGAAACCGTTATTCTGGTTCATGGTTATAAAAGTTCAGCCGCCAGTGATTTTGGTGGAATATCGAAAGTCTATTTAAAAAGAAAATGTAATATCCTGGCTTTGGAAAACAGAGCTCATCATCGAAGTGAAGGAAGATATGTTGGTTTTGGAGAATTAGACCAATATGATATTATATATTGGGTAAAAAAGATTAATGAAATGTATCCTGAAACAAGTGTATTCTTGCATGGTGTTTCAATGGGCGGAGCAGCAGTAATTCATACCTGTAATAAAAAGATGGAAAATGTTAAAGGAATCATTGAAGATTGTGGCTTTACATCCTGTAGAGCAATAACTCAGGCAATGATGAAAAGAGCCTTCAAGGTGCCTTATTTTCCAGTTGGATCTTTCGCCAGTTTATTCTCACTGGTATTAGCTAAAGTTGATTATGGCAAAAGTGATGGTATAAAAGAGGTGAGTGAAAGTAAATATCCAATTCTGTTTATTTCAGGAAATAAGGATAACTATGTTCCAGCGGCAATGACTGCAGATATGTATGCCGCATGCAGCAATGAAAAACATCTGCTGATTGTTGAAAATGCCGGTCATGCAGCTGCCAATGTGGTTAATGAAGATGAATATTTCAGACAGATTGAAATGTTTATGGATAAATATAACTAAAAGGGGGAAGTAATATGAGTAAAATAGTTAATGAAGCTAAAGTTAAAAATCCTTTAATTGTAGCAATTAGAGAATTGTTGGAACATCGAGCTTTGTGGCTGTATCTATTGCTGGATGAAGCAAATAAAAAAGGTTTAAAACCTGAAGAGTTTGCTCCAGCAGCAGTAAAAAGATGTGGACTTTATCAGGGTGATCTTTTAAAAGAAAAGGGTGGTAAAGGAAATTCACTGACCGGTCTAAAGAAAGCTTTATTTGGTTTCTTTGCCCAAAAGGTATTTGAGATGGATATCCTGAGATGTGATGATGATCATTTAGATATTGATTTTCATTACTGTCCACTGGTTAAGGCCTGGCAGAAGCAGGGTTGCACTGATGAGCAGATTGCGAAAATGTGTGATTATGCCATGTGTGGAGACAGGGGAATCGGTGAAGCCTTTGGTGTGGAACTTGATTTACCGGATACCATTGCCAATGGTGGAAAAACCTGCCAATTAAGGTACATTAGAAGAAAATAGTAAAAAAGGATTCAGATTTAAATTTCTGAATCCTTTAATTTTAGTCATCCATGTTTTCAAAAGCAGCCAAGCCTTTTTTAGCTTCTACCTTTTGGTCACCATGTTTTACCTGAGCCATTGTTAAATATGATAATAGAACAAATATTGCTGAGTAAATAAATAATATCTTGTAGTCAATTAATCTCATCAGTGTACCTGCAACAATTGGAGTAACAATTTGAGCTGCCATACTGGCTGTATAGTAATAACCAGTAAATTTACCAATATCAGCACCTTTACACATTTCAACGACCATTGGTAAAGAGTTGACATTGATAGAAGCCCAGGCAAATCCTACCAAGGCAAAAGTTATAAACATTGGTATATTAATAGTGTTTGACAGACTTGTTAAGACAAATCCAAGAGCAAAGCAGGCAGATAGCAATATTGTACCAAATCTGATCATTTTCTTACGGCCATATTTTGTTGCCAGATTTCCAACTGGAATATAAGAAACAATGGCTCCAGCAGTTGCGATTAAAAGACAGGTACTGGCTCCACCTAAACCTTGACCCATAACAACATTGACATAGGTTGTAAACCAGGTTGTTACGGCATTGTAACCTGTAAACCATAGAGCAATTGAGGCAAGCAAAAACATCAGTGATCTCTTTACTTCTTTTGGAAGTTTTTCGGTTCCTGAACCATCATCCTCAGCCAGGTTCCATTCAGGATGCTGTTTTTCCAATTCTTTATTTTTCTCAACCAGTTTTGGTTCATTAACAAAAAGGAATAACAAACCAACTGAAACAAACATAATTGCTGATACAGCCATAAATAAAGGTTGATAATTGATATGAGCCAAGCCAGCGGTTTTAGCATTAGGATACATAACAGCAGCAATTGCCAGATAGATAATACCACCGACAGCTCCCATCAGGTTGATAATAGCATTAGCTTTAGAACGTAATGGTTTTGGGGTAACATCAGGCATTAAAGCTACCGCAGGAGAGCGATAGATTCCCATAGCGACTAAAAGAACTCCTAACACTATTACAAATGATGCCAACTTGAATGGTGATGGATTGTTGTAATAACTGTTGTCAATAAGTGGCAACAAATTCATCAAGATAACTGCACATCCAGTGCCGAATAAAATGAATGGCATTCTTTTACCAATTCTGGTATTGGTTTTGTCCGATAGAGCACCAAAGAAAGGTAATAAAAATAAAGCTAAAACATTATCGATAGCCATAATAGCTCCTGATATGGTTTCATTCATTTTGAAGGTTGTAGTTAGAATCAGCGGGATAATACTGTCATACAGTTGCCAGAAGGCACAGATTGACAAGAATGCTAATCCAACCATAAACGTTTGTCTATTGTTAAGTTTCATATTAATTCTCCTATTTCTTTATCTATTATAGGCTATTTTAACTGATTATTGAAACCTTTTATCGCTATGCAGGGTAAAGATTAAGTAAAAGGTCAAACATAAGGTTATAAAAATCTGATAAAACATTTTAAAATTGCTGAAACTTAGTTTAGATTTAAAATATTTAACCCTGTTATCATGTTATAATTAAGGTAGTAAAAAAAGAAAACTTAATAAATAATAGGAGGTGCTTTATGTTACATGAAGTTAGTTTTCTTTCTTATAATGAAAGAGATCATGTTAAAGGCTGGATTTATGTTCCTGCATGCGAACCAAAAGGTATTCTACAAATAGTTCATGGTTTTGGTGAGCATTCTAGAAGATATCTCCACATGATTGTATCTATGATGGATGCTGGATTTATTGTAGCAGCTGATGATCATGTAGGTCATGGCAAAACAGCAGTTGAAAATCCAGGTACCTGGGGTGATTGGGGTGATAAAGGTTATCGCACGATGATGGAAGATGAATATACATTGACCAGAACTGTAAAAGAAATGTATCCTGATTTACCCTATTTCCTCTATGGACATAGTATGGGATCATTTATCGCAAGAGACTATATTACAAAATATGGTGATGAATTAGCTGGCTGTATTCTGTGTGGAACCAGTGGGCCATTTCCTGGATTAGAAGAAAGTAAGGTACGATTAGAAAAAGCCTTGGCTGAAGGTAAGGGAAATGAGTCTGGAGCAGAAGAAATTGGTAAGCTGCTGGGTTGGATGATTGAAAGATGTGAAGAAAACATCAGATTTGGCAATGAGTGGATCTGTCATGATGAATATGTTCAATATGACCATGCTCATGATCCATTTGACGCCTTCACTAAACCAACATTATTAAAATCAGCTTATGATTTTGTCTTAATGCTGGAAGCTGTAGGTTCTAAAGAATGGGCTAAAAAAGTTCCAGTAGATTTACCAATCTATAATATTGCAGGTGATCAGGATCCTGTTGGTCAATATGGTGAAGGGGTATATCAGGTCAGTAACTGGCTGATTGATACAGGGCACTATGTTGAAACTGTTTTATATTCGGGATATCGCCATGAAATTCATAATTATGATGATTTGAAATGGGATGTAGAAGACGGTATTATCGAATTTATGGAGTTTGTACTAGAAGCAGAAGAATAAAATCGAACTGAATACATTTTGAAACGTAATTTTTTTAAATTGTCTAGAAAAATGAAATGCCATGCTGGCAATCTAATTTAAAAATAGACTTCTGACCAGGAAATAAATCCTGGTCAGATTTTTTTAATTTTGTTTTTTTTAAAAAAAGGATTGTATTTTTATTTATTGTATGTGATAATTATGACGCTCATAAAAGAGTAGTTAAGATGCTGGTTCACCAAGCTTACAGACTAATTATAGTGTCAGGCTTGTTATAGATAATGAGACGCATCTATAGTTAAAGCTATAAATGTCTCAGAGGACAGATTCACTCAGCAAAAAAGCTGAGTTTTATTTTAGAGGATAGAGCTATGAAGTTTGATTTATTGTTTTTGAGTAATGCATTGCTTTTTGGCATAGGTTTAGCGATGGATGCTTTTTCAGTTTCGCTGGCCAATGGATTGAACGAACCAAAAATGAAGAATGCAAAGATCAACCTGATAGCGATAACTTTTGGTCTGTTTCAAGGACTGATGCCTTTGATTGGCTGGTTTTGTATTCATACTGTTACAATAGTCTTTGTTGGCTTGCAAAAGTTTATTCCCTGGATTGCCTTAATCTTACTTTTATACATTGGAGGAAAAATGATAATTGAATGCTTTCAATGCAAAGAAGAAGATTGTAAGCTGGAAGAGCTGTCAATTGCTGGTTTGCTGCTTCAAGGGATTGCCACATCTATTGATGCTTTAAGTGTTGGTTTTACAATTTCTAACTATAATTTTAGATTTGCTTTTTATGAAGCATCTATTATTGCAGCTGTAACTTTTTTTATAAGTTATATTGGAGTAAAAACAGGCCAGAAATTTGGGACGAAATTATCGAATAGAGCCTCACTGGTTGGTGGATTGATATTAATCTTTATTGGAATAAGAATCTGGATTAAAGGTGTATTTATGTAAATGAAAGGTTGGAATTTTCCAACCTTTTATCTTTTTTCCTGAGCTTTGATCAATTCTTTATACCAGTCAATTGCCATTGGCAAACATCCCTGATCAATATTTTCATTTAAGCCATGCATACCTTTTAACTGTTCTGCAGTATAGTTAACTGGAGCAAACCTGACACAGTTATCACAGACTTCCGCAAAAAATCTGGAATCGGTTCCCCCAGTGACAACATATGGCATAATGCCTACACCAGGGAATACTTTATTAATAGTATCTACAACCATATTATATTGTGGACCTTTTAAGTCCAATGGTTTTGAAGGATAGCCAGCAATGACTGTTTCAACTTCTAAATCATGTTTTTTAGCAATTTCCATAACTATTTTATTTGCTTCATCAGTAGACTGATGAGGAATATATCTCAAGTTAGCTGTCACATAAGCTTCTTGCGGGATAACATTATAACCATCTGAACCCTTAGCCATAGTGAAGCAGATAGTTGTTTGCAACATTGCTGCTGCATGAGGAGAAATAGCTGGCAGAATAAGTTTTAAAACAGGTTTGAATAACCATAAATTACTCATAATAAACTTTAATATGAAACTGGAACTGTATGGTGCCAGGTTAGTCAGCATAGCATCAACGGCTTCTGAAAATCTGACCTTGAAGGGATTATTGTTTTCAACATCAGTAATAAACTTGGCCAAACGAGCAATAGGGCTGTTTTTTGGGGGAGTAGAGGAGTGACCGCCATGGCTTTTTGCGACAATTTTCAGATCTCCATAACCTTTTTCGAAAATGCCAATAGCCGCAAAGTTGCCCTTAATTCCGATAATTGGATCAGAAACAATGCTGCCACCTTCATCAGATAACAGGTATAATTTAATTCCTCTTTCTTTAAACCAGTTAGCCATTTTTGGAGCACCATCACCACCAATTTCTTCAGTACAGCTTGAACCCAGGTAAACATCGCACTTAGGCGTATAACCTTCTTTTAATAGTTCTTCCACTGCCTGATAGAAACTCATAATTCCAACTTTTATATCTCCGGCCCCTCTTCCCCAGACTTTACCATCGGCAATTGTTCCAGAGAAAGGTGGATAAATCCACTCACCGGTAGCTTCAACGACATCCTGATGAGAAATCATAATAATTGGGTCCAGACTTGGATCAGTTCCTTTCCACTTCATCATCAGATTGCCATCAATTTCAATTTTTTCCAGATGTTTAAAGACATTGGGATATAATTCTTCAATAACTTTATGGAAACCTCTAAATTTTTCTACATCAGGTTTATCACGATAGGAAATTGTTTCATATTGAATCAACTTTGAAAGTTTTTCAGAGTATAAATCAATCCTTTCCTGATCAGTTGAGTAGGCGTAAAATGTTTCTTTGTTTCCAAGCAACAGGGTTCTTATTAAAGCTATTGTCAACAATACAGTAATAATAAGTAAAATAATTAAGATAAATTCCATACAAAGTATTCTCCTTCAATTTATTTTATTATATGTTATTAAAGACGAAATTGAAATCTAAAAGTATAATATCGCGATATTGAAAAACCGATCCTTGATTTTAAAAAGTTAGGTTACTGGGGATTGATTATTTGCTATTATATTTTTTAACCAGCTGCTGGAAAATACAAATTACATCTGCAGTACCTTCATCAAAACTGCCATAGTAGGGCTTAAAACCTTTATCTATTCCGTTAAAATGTATGTAGAAGGAAAAAATACCGTCTTCAAGTATATCAACATTATTTTTATGTTCAAAACTATCAGTCACAAGAACATACCTGTTACTGATAAGTCCATTTAAAAGTATTTCTAGATCAGACTGTTTAATTTCTGCAGTTTCACAGCTGAAAGTACCATCATAATCAGTAAACTTGCCTGATAAATAAGCTTTTTTATCATTTATTTCTAAATTGAAATTGAAGGTATTTAAAAGTGTTGGATGCTCTTGGCTGATATGGATTGAACTGATAAGATCCTGGGCATTAATAATTGTTCTATCGTAGTTTAATAGCGGTATATAGTCAGCATTATTTTCCAGCATTATTTTGATAAAAAGAGGCTTCAATTTGGTAAATAAGTTTTTTTCTTGACTTGAAGGAGCTTTTCCATTTATTGAAATACTTAATTTTTCGTTTGTCTGATATCTGGCTGCTAAGATAAGCTGACCAGTATCAACTGGTATGCCATCAGTCCAGTCAACCCTTCCATTTAGAGTCATTATGGTTGATTGCCTTACCAAAAGAGCAAATTCCTCAACAAATTTTTTGTCAACAGGTATATTAAAACTGACATAATCTTCAGATGTTTTATTGGAAACGGTTAACCAGAGCATATAACCGGATTCTTGAAATTCTTTTAACTGATCTTTAGCTTTTTTTAATATATATTCATCCTTTTCATCGTAAATGCTTAAAGTAATTTCCAGTAAACTGGCACCATAGACAAAATCATTCTCCTGAATGCTGGTGCCTATCGAATAAAGAGAGAAATAAATTAAATCCAAAGATTCAATATCTTTAGGGGCATTTGGATCATTGCTGTAGTGATGCTGTCCTGTCATAGGTATGTTTTCCTCTTTCTTTTTGGAAAAAAATAAGAAAACAACTAATCCCAAGATTATAAGAATTATTAAACCAATTGGACCAAAAATCAGTTTTTCAATTAAATATCTCATATACCCTCCAGCTTTATTAAAAACAAAATTATAGAAACAATTGTCTATAAGATTATTATAATATCAAAGCCTGTTTTAATGTAAAAAAACATTGACTAATAAAATCTTTTTTTATCTTCAAATTAGTGTATAATAGTGAAAATAGGCGGTGAAAATATGCTTGATATCAAAGAAAGAGTCTTGCTAGGTAATCTATTGCAGACCATTCATATCAAAGGAAACGATGAAAAAAACCCAGTGCTGTTGTTTGTCCATGGTGGTCCAGGAATCAGCAACAGGCATACGGTAATGCAGAGTAATGATGACCTTTTGGATGATTTTACTATTGTTGCCTGGGATCAAAGGGGAACAGCCGGCTCATATTTTGGGGCTAAAGCTGAAGATTTGACAATTGAACAGTTTGTTGAAGATGCCAGAGAATTAGTGGAATATCTTTGCGCCAAGTTCAATAAGAAGAAAATTTTTGTTATTGGAGGTTCTTGGGGGTCGCTACTTGGAACACGTCTACTTCATAAATATCCTGAAAAAATTGCTGCCTTGGTCGGTTTTGGCCAGTTTGTCAACGGTCATCTAAATGAGCTGATCAGTTGGCAATACTGTATTGATGAAGTAACCAAAGCCAATGACCTGAAAGCATTAGAGGTACTAAAAAAGGTAGGCCCACCTGAAATGGGAATCTACAAAGGTGGTTTTGCGGGGATGAAGATTCAAAGAGATATCATGATGAAATATGGTGGTTATTCTAAAAATAAAGGGAAACGTTCATACATGGATGCCTTTGTAAAGCCGGTTTTAAAAAGTGGAGAGTACACACTAAAAGAGATTTACGGTTATGCTAAAGGCTATAAGTTTGTTTTGAACAATATGTGGTCACAGGTAGGCGAAACTGATTTTACAAAAACATGTACAGAATTTGCTGCTCCAATTTTTATTTTCAATGGAAGGTTGGATATGAATACTCCAGCAGTACTGGTAGAGGACTGGTTTAATATGATTGAAGCACCGGTTAAAGAATTACACTGGTTTGAAAATTCAGGTCATAATCCAATGATGGATGAAGAAAAAGAGTTTAAAGTTTTATTGAAAGATAAACTGCTAAAAATTGCCAAGGAGGAAAATTTATGAGTAGCAAGGGCATAATTAAATTAAAAGAGAAACTAGGTTTTATGACTTTCTCTGCCGGATTAAACATTGTATATACATTTAAGAATTTATATTATCTTATTTTCTTGACAAATGTACTTAAAATTGATGTTTTAATGGCTGGTACAATGTTAACATTGGGGACAGTCTGGGATGCGATTAACGATCCGCTGATTGGTATCTGGAGTGCCAACCATACATTTAAAAACGGAGAAAAGGTTCGCCCTTATAATTTACTATTCTGTGTACCATGGGCAATAACAATAGTCTTATTATTCAGTGATTTTAAAACGACTCAAACATTAACAATAATTTTAGCTTTGGCAGTATATTTTGTTTTTGAAACATTCCATACTTTTATGGGAATGCCGTATAATTCAATGGGAGCATTAGCTTCACCACATGACAGTGATAGACGTTCTATTAATGCCTTCAGATCATTAGGGGGAGTTTTAGGCAGTGGTATCGGCTCAGTAGCAGTTACTCCACTAGTCAAATTATTTGGTGGTTTGCAGGGTAAGGGAGCAATTATTGGCGCTCAGGATGCCAGAGCATTGTTTCTAACAGCCTGTACGATGGGGCTAATCTGTATTGGTGGTTCATTGACTCACTATTTTACTACTAAGGAAAGAGTTCGTCAGATTTCTGATGATGATGAAAAGATTTCTTTAGCAAAAGGCTATAAGATGTTATTTGGCTGTAAATCATGGGTTTTAAATATGCTTTATATCATCTGCTATGGGGTTAATAATACCATCATTATGAATTCTATTAACTATTATGCTGCCTATGTTTTAGGTGAAAGCAGTGCAGCAATGCCAATACTGGCCGTTTATCTGGTGTTCACCATCTTCTTTTCAATTGTTACACCAATGATTGATGAAAAACTGGGTAGAAAGAAGACAATGTTTCTGGCAGCCTTTGTTTTATTGATTGGTAAAATTCCTTTTATTTTAAGTCCTTATACTCCAATTACGGTTTATATCAATGCTATGACTTTAGGATTTGGCGGGCCAATAACCTTTATCATGTTTAATACTAATAGAAATAATATTTCTGACATTATTGAGTGGAAAAATGGCAGAAGAATTGACTCGCTGGTATCAAGTGGAGACAACCTGGCTTCTAAAATGGCTGAAGCAGGAGCAATTCAACTTATTGCCTTCAGTTTAAAATTGGCTGGTTTTAATGAAGCTTTAAAAATCAACCAGACACCTGAAACTATTATGACCATAAATTCGTTTTTAGGCTGGATTCCAGCTATTATAGCCATTTTGATGATGATTGTCTTGACTAAAATGGATGTGGAAAAGGAAATGAAAGAAAGTAAAGCCAACAGTGTAGTATAAAAGAAGGTTCATTAAAACCTTCTTTTATGTTGACGTAAGGTTAAAAATTTATATATAACAGCACACACTGATTTTACATCAGCTTGATTGACCGTTAATTGATTGGTTGATAAAATGGTTAAGGTAATTGACTATTAAAATAACATTCTCGTTTTATGAGATAGAACATTTATAAAAGGAGACAAGAAGAGATGCTGGAACTTAAAAACATAACCAAAACATACAAAACCGGTGAACTGATTCAAAATGCCTTGGATGAAGTCAGTATCTCTTTTAGAGAAAGCGAGTTTGTCGCTATATTAGGTCATTCAGGAAGCGGCAAAACAACAATGCTGAACATTGTTGGTGGCTTGGATCAGTACACCAGCGGAGATTTGATCATCAAGGGTGTCAGTACAAGAAAATATAAGGATCGTGATTGGGATGTCTACAGGAATCACTCCATCGGTTTTGTGTTTCAAAGTTATAACTTGATTCCTCATCAAACGGTATTAGAAAATGTTGAACTGGCTTTAACACTATCAGGTGTCAGCAAAAAAGAAAGAAAACTACTGGCTGCTCAGGCTTTGAAACAGGTCGATTTATCTGATCACATTAATAAAAAACCCAATCAGCTATCTGGCGGACAGATGCAGAGGGTGGCGATAGCCAGAGCACTGGTTAACAATCCTTCAATTTTATTAGCTGATGAACCAACCGGAGCTTTAGATAGCGAAACAAGTGTTCAGATTATGGAAATATTAAAAGAAATATCTAAAGACAAATTGGTTATCATGGTAACTCATAATCCTGATTTAGCTAATAAATATGCCAACAGAATAGTAAAGTTAGCTGATGGCAGGATAACTTCTGATTCTAAAGTTCATGTTTCAAAAACTTTACCAGTAGAAAAACCAGTTAAACTGAAAAACAAATCGATGTCATTTTTTACGGCGACAGCTTTAAGCTTTAAAAATCTTTTGACAAAAAAGCTGAGAACTTTTATGACTTCTTTTGCCGGTTCAATCGGTATTATGGGTATTGCCTTGATACTATCTGTTTCGACAGGCTTTCAACTATATATTGACAAGGTTGAAGAAGATACCCTGTCTTCTTATCCTTTAACAATTGCTTCAGAAACAGCTGATGCCACAGGGGCAATATTAAGTCTGGTGTCAGATGATTATGAAACTGATGGAAGTGAAACGATAAAAGAGAAGCAGTATATTACAACGATGTTTTCGACTATTGAAACAAATGATCTGACTTCTTTTAAAAAGCATTTAGAATTCAATCAGCAAAAAGTAGAACAGCATACATCACTAATTGCTTATAATTATTCTGTTGTTCCCAATATTTATACTGTTGATACAGCCAGTAACATTATCAAGATTAATCCCAGTAATATGATGACTACGATGACATCAAGATCATCAACCTCAATGTTTTCAGCGATGTCCCAGACAAGGGGAATATTTAATGAAATGATTGATGATATTGAGATGCTGAAAGCTAACTATGATGTTTTAAAGGGTAGATGGCCTGAAAACTATGACGAACTGATTATTGTTTTATCAGAGCCGAATAATATTGCTGATTTATTAATCTATTCTTTAGGATTAAGAGACTATTCGGAATTAAAAACAATCATTAATGATGCTATGAGTGGTAAAGATATCTCAATTAAAAATGATCCTTTGACTATCACCTATGATGATTTGTTGAATCTGGATTTAAGATTGGTGAGCAATTGTGATGTCTTTAGATATAATGAAAAATATGATATTTATGAAGATATGTCCAAAGATGCGGATTATATGCAAAATGTTTATGAAAATAGTGAAAAACTGAAAATAGTAGGAATAGTGTGCATTAAACCGGGTAACAGTTCTATGGCTTTGCAGCCAGGAGTCAACTATACCAAAGACTTAACTTTACATGTAATTAAAAAAGCTCAGGAAAGCGAAATTGTCAGAGCTCAATTGGCTAGTTCGGATATTGATATTTTTTCTGGCAAAAGATTTGATCAGCAGGATGATAAAAAACCATCAATTGACTTTAATGATATGATTGCCATTGATGAAAACATCTTAAAAAGTGCTTTTAAATTAAATATCGACAAAAACGCCTTAAATGCTGAAAAAATTCAGGCAACTGTTTCCAGCTATACGATGAACATGATTGCTTCATTAACTACTGATACTTCAGTCGCTAGAGAACTGCTGGATACTGCTTTGATAGAATTATCAACTGATTTATTAGTCAGCTATATCGATACTTATGAAATAGAGGGAAATATAATTTTTGATGAGGCCAATATTGACAGCTTTACTCAGCAATATTTTCTAACAGAAAAGTTTACCTCAACTATGGGAAATATTAACAAAACCTATGGAATGAGTCAGGATATAATAACTCCTCTGTATCAGCAGCTGTTGTCAGGACTATTAAATACGGCATTTGTTTTTACTTCTGGTAATACAGTTCCTGGTGAGATGATTAAAAACCAGGCACCAATGCTGGTGCAGTTATACATTCAGACCCTTTTCTATGCAGATCCCCTTGCACCGGATTATGATCCTTCAACGGATATGAATTTAATTTTTGATGAAATTGCTTCAGGGATGGTCAAGTCTCTGATGGCTGAGGCAATTGTTACCAATGCTGCCAGCCTGACACAGGCAATTCTTCAACCAGTGATGAATATGTTTGATGGTGACATCATGGTAGTTGATACAGCAAAATTTGCCAAGGCTTTTGTTTTCAATGCCAGTCAGGAAGAAATATCAAGGCTTATGGATACAGTTTTGGCACCAACAGATTCAAAAACCTACCGAACGAATTTACTGACTTTAGGTTATCAGAATGAGGATGAACCTACTTCAATTTCCATCTATTTTAAAAATTTTGCCGGTAAGGAAGCTTTTTTACAATTTATCGATGATTACAATAATTCAGTAAAAGATGCTGAAAAAGAGATTTCGTATGTTGATGTTACTGGAATCTTAATGGGTTCAGTCAAGACAATTATTGATGCTGTTACTTATGTGCTGATTGCCTTTGTTTCAATTTCTTTAATCGTATCTTCAATAATGATTGGAGTAATTACCTTGATTTCTGTTATGGAAAGAACAAAGGAAATTGGAATTCTAAGAGCTGTTGGAGCCAGCAAAAGGGATATTGCCAGAGTATTTAATGCTGAAACAGTTATTGTCGGGCTTTTATCTGGTATTATTGGAGTTGTTGGAAGCAATCTATTATTAATTCCAATAAATCATGTTTTATACAAACTGACAAAAATCAGCTCCTTAAAGGCTGTATTGCCGCTTAATAGTGGAGGAATATTGATTATTATCAGTGTTATTTTGACCTACATTGCCGGTTTAATTCCTTCAAGAAGTGCAAGTAATAAAAATCCGGTTGATGCTTTAAGAACAGAATAAAAAAGTCTCCATTAATATGGACACTTTTTATGATAGAATAATGGGGGAGTTTTTAATATGATTAAAAAGTGGTATGTTGATTTTCCAGCTTTTACTGGAAGAGAAAAAAGAAAAGTATATTTATATTTACCAAAAGGATATGGTATAACTAGAAAAAGGTATCCTGTTTTGTATGTGTTTGATGGTCAAAATGTCTTTTATGATAGTGATGCAACTTATGGCAAAAGTTGGGGTTTGAAAGAATATCTCGATAGAAACAGAGTGGAATTGATAGTCTGTGCGGTCAGTTGCCATTTTGGAGAAAATGAGGAAAGAGAGCAGGAGTACTGTCCTTATCCACATGTCTGTACTGGACAAACAGAAGTAAGTCCAGGTTATGGTGATGATACTTTCAACTGGTTTATCAAAAAGCTGAAACCGAAAATTGATAGAAGATATTTAACCCTGAGAGACAGAGAAAACACATTTATAATGGGTTCTTCAATGGGTGGCTTAATGGCCGTTTATGGAATTGTAAAATACAATCATGTGTTTTCCAAGGCAGCTGCCTTATCACCGGCGTACATGTTTACCCCTGAGGTTTTAATTGATATTATCAGAGAAAGCGAAATTGATGAAAAGACAGTTCTCTATACCGATTATGGAACAGAGGACTTGATACCTGAAGAGTGTATTCCAACTTTTTGTGAAATCAATAATATTTTAATTGAAAAAGGTGTCAAGGTAACAAGTAGAATCGTTGAAAAGGGACTGCATAATGAAGCAACCTGGGAAAAACAGCTACCTTTTGTGATAGCGACTTTAATGTATGAACCATTGGAAATGTGATGGTTGATTTACTTTGATGTAACAAAGTGCTACTATAAAAATAATGAAATAAATGAAAAGAATTTTAGATCAGATGCTTTTCAGATATAGATATATTGATTGATTTGATTTTAACTTGATGAAAAGTTATAGATTTAAAGGTAAAGAAAAATTATTAAGAGATTATAGAAGGGAAGATAATTATGAAGTATAAGATTGCATGTGATATACACACTCATACTATTGCCAGTGGACATGCTTATGGTACGATAAGAGAAATGGCTCAAGCTGCTTCTGAAAAAGGGCTGGAGCTATTAGGAATATCAGAACATGCTCCAGGAATTACAGGAACCTGTTCGCCAGTATATTTCTGGGGACTTACTAAGGCTGTTCCAAGAGAATTGTATGGGGTAGAAATATTTCACGGCTGTGAATTAAATGTCTTAAACGATGGTACTTTATCTTTACCCGATAATTATCTCTATTTTTTGGATTATGGAATTGTGGGCATTCATCTGATGTGCTATGAAGATGTGGGAGCAGAAAAAAACACTGATAATTTAATTGAATGTATGAAGCATCCAAAAGTAAACTTCATTTCTCATCCGGATAGTGATGATGCTCCTTTAAACTATGAAAGATTGGTAAAGGCCGCAAAAGAATATGATGTTGCCTTAGAATTAAATAACAGCTCACTGGTTGAATATTATCGTAGAATTAACTGTTTTGATAATTATCGAACAATGCTGAAATTATGTATGGAACATCGAACAAATATTGTAGTTAATTCTGACGCTCACGATCCTCAACATGTCGGTAGAATTGATTTGGCTCTTAAAATGCTTGAAGAAGTTGGATTTGATGAAGAGTTGATAGTTAATGCCACAAAAGAAAGATTTAAAGAATTTATTACTAGAAAAACAAAGAAGATTGAAAAGAAATAAAAAAACAACGAAAGTTGTTTTTTGGTTATAATTGTAAATCTGTCTGAAATCAGGCTTTTTTGATAATTTTCTCAATATCAGAAGTAATAAACAGATCAGTTTTTTCTTTAAATGTCTCTATATCAGAACTGGTATAAAATTCTCTTAGATGAACCCTGTCGGCTAATAGATCTTTTTCTTTCAACAATTTCTCTGCTTCTAAGACAGTTGCCAGTGAAGAAGAAACAAAATTAATATCTTTGGCCAAAACATTCAAGTATTTTAAAACCAGTGGATAATGAGTGCAGCCCAGAATAATCGTATCTACTTCTTTTTCGAGTAATGGTGTTAAATATTGTCTTAAAAGATCAAGCATCAACTGTTCATTATTAAAATAGTTCTGATCTTCAATATAACTGACTAATAGTGGGCAGGGTTGCTGAAAGACTTCAACAGTTTCATCATATTCTTTTACAGCTTTGATATAGCTGTTACTGAGACAGGTTGCTGTGGTTGCCATAACGCCAATTTTTTTGTTTTTGGTCTGCTTAACAGCCAATTTGGCAGTGGATTTAACCGGACCAACAATTTCGACCTTGGCAATATTTCTAATCTTTTTATCAATGATACTGTCAGCGGTATTACAAGCCAGAACAATGACTTTAATGTCAAATTGACTGATAAAATTTATATTATTAATAACAAGCTTTCTTAACAGCTTCTTATCTTTGTTACCGTAGGGAACATTGGCACTATCGGCAAAAAAGACGAAGTTTTCATCAGGTAAAACTTCCAGCAGGTGATTGACAACCGTCAGACCTCCAACACCTGAATCAAATATTCCAATGGGTTTATTTCTTTTTTCCATTTTTGTCCTTTCTATAAAGAGTCTACAATCTCTTTGAAGTGTATACCTCTTTCTTCAAAACAGCTATATTGATCAAATGAAGAAGTAGTAGGGGATAGCAGGACAACATCATTTTCCACAGCTATTTCTTTAGCTTTTAATACTGCCTGTTTCAAATCAGCAACAACAATTCCTTTATTTCCAACTAAATCATTAACCAGTCTTTTCCCGCTGGCTCCAAAACCAATGACCTTTTTAACACAGGATAAATATGGCTGCAGTGGTTTCATATCCAAGCCTTTTTCAAAACCGCCGATCAGCAGGATAACACCTTTATCAAATGATTTTAAGGCAGTGATAGTAGCATCGGTGTTGGTAGCTTTAGAATCGTTATAATATCTGACTTTATCAATTTCCTTAACAAATTCTAAACGATGTTCCACGCCTTTAAAATTAGAAATGACATCAATTATATTTTCATTTGACACGCCAACTTTTTTTGCACAACTGGCAGCGACCATAATATTCTGAAGATTATGACCACCAACCAGTTTGATATGTTTTAAAGGCAGAACCTTCTTTTTATCAATATAAATATAGTTGTCTGAAATATAGCTGTCGGTATTTTTATCATGCATTGAAAAACTGCTGATACGGCATCTGACTGGATATTTTTCAATATATTCTTTGATGGTAGAATCATCATTATTCAACAGGAAGATATCCCCATCAATCATATTTTTATAAACCAGAGTTTTAGAGTAATAGTAAAAATCCAAACTACCCATAAAATCGATATGGTCAGGAGTTAAATTCAAGATTGTCGCTATTTTAGGTCTGAATCTGTCAATATTCACTAACTGAAAGTTAGAAATTTCTAAGGCAATAAAATGGTTTTCTTCCTCCATCAGATTTTCAGATAAGACAATATCACATAGTGGAGTACCGATATTGCCACATAAATGAGCTTTGTTACCGAACTGTTTCTTCAATAGTTCATAAACTAAAGTTGTCGTAGTAGTTTTGCCATTGGTTCCAGTAATAGCGATATAGTTCTGCGGTTTGCTGACTAAAAAAGCCAGTTCAATCTCGGTTATTATTGGAATATTTCTTTTTTCCAGAAGCTTGATAAACTCACTGTTAAAAGGAATTCCTGGATTTTTTATACATAAATCAAAATTCCTTTTAAAGACATTTGTTTCCTGTTTTACTATTTCCACATTAAAACTTTCTAACAGTTCTAGTTCATTCAGTTGTTCTTTGTCTTTGCTTTCACTTAAAGTGATTGTCGCATTCAGTTTATGTAAAACCTTAATTGCGGCCAGTCCACTTCTAGCCAAGCCCATTACTAACACTTTTTTATTTGTGAAATCCATCTATTGTCTCACCTTCCAAACCTTATACATTATAACATTTATTAACTAATCTAGTGAAGTCTAAGGGCATCGCACTTTTAAATACAAGTGCTTTATTTGTTATCGGATGATTAAAACTTAAATAATAACTATGTAAGGCCTGTCTGTTTAATTGGCGGTTAGATTTATTATAAAGTTCATCTCCAATCAAGGGATGACCAATATATTGCATATGGACCCTGATTTGATGGGTTTTACCAGTTAATAGTTCCAATTTAATTAAGGAAACATCAGTTTCTGGATTATAAATTAAAACCTCATAATTGGTAAGAGCTTTTTTACCATTTTCAAAGTCAACAGTTCTAATAATTGACAGTGGATTTTCTCTTTCAATAGGAGCATCTATAAGGCCTGTTTTCTTTTCAGGATGTCCCTGAACTAAAGCCAAATATTTTCTTGTTATTTCTTTTTTACCCAGAGCTATGGATAGGAAATTGGCTGAAAAACGATTTTTAGCCACCAGCAATAGTCCTGTAGTATCTTTATCTAGACGATTGATAAAATGACAGACAACATCTTGTTTTTTTTCTAGAAAATAGTAGGCAAGTCCATTTTCCAGGCTGTCTTTAAAGTATTTGAAAGAAGGATGAACAGTCATGTTGACTGGTTTGTCAATAACAATAATATCTTCATCTTCATAAACAATTTTAAAATCCAGTTTATTAGGAACAATTTTAGTATAGTCATTTTTTTCCGTTAAACAGATTTTGACTACATCATTTTCCTTGACTATAAAATTGGTAAACTGAGTCCTGCCATTTACCATTATTCCTTCATTTTCATTTTTTAAGGCACTTATACAACCTCGAGAGATACATTTCGACAATAAAAAAGCAGCAATGTCTTTGCCGTGGTTATTTTTGTCAACGATAAAAGTTAAAACTCTTTGCATAAATATCCCTTCTTTATTTTACTTTACAATTATCCTTTTTACAAAAATTAAATAATTGTTTTAAAGAATATCGATAGTGATGTTACAATGTAAGAGATAAGGCAACAGTAAGGTATAAATTGATGAATAAAAAATTATTGATAACGTGTTTTGAACCATTTAATAAGGAAAGTATTAATTCCTCTTTGCTGGCTGTAGAAAAACTTGGGGATAAAATAGGAAATTATAGTCTAACCAAATTGATTGTTCCAGTAGTTTATGGTAAGGCATTTGATACAGTCTATAAGAAAGCTCAAGAGATAAAACCTGATGTCATCTTATGTATCGGACAGGCAGCAGGAAGAAAAAATGTAAGTATAGAAAAAATAGCCATCAATTATCGTAGTGCTGATATTTGTGATAATGAAGGTAATAAATATAATGGCGTTAAAATTGATGAAATGGGAAGTGATGGTATTTTTATTAATCTGAGTGTTGAAAAACTGGCTAAAATAAGTGATAGTGAAGTATCTCTTTCTGCTGGAGCTTTTGTCTGTAATGATCTGATTTATATGGTGCTAAATCATTATAAAGATAATATAAAAGCTGGTTTTGTTCATGTGCCTTATCTACCAGAGCAGGCAAAAGGAAAAACATCCAGTCTGACTTTGAAAGAAATTGTTAATAAATTAACTGTAATAATAGAAAATTTAGGGGAGTAAACTATGAGATATAAACTGGCAATATTTGATTTAGATGGTACAATCCTGGATACTTTGCAGGACCTTACTGATGCTGTAAACTATGTCTTAGAAAAATATGGCTATAAAAAGGCAAGTATCAAAGAAGTTAGAAAAAATCTTGGTTATGGTGGTGTAAATCTGATCAGCAAAGTTCTTGGACAACAGGTAGAGAAAGAAAAGTTTAATGAAATATATAAAAATTATCTCGATTATTATTCTGCTCACTGTGATATTAAAACAGAACCTTATGAAGGAATCTATCAGATGCTGGAAAATCTAAAAAAGGCTGGGATGAAACTGGCAGTTGTTTCTAATAAAGGCGACAGACAGGTTCAGATTCTGGTAGAAAGTCACTTTAAAGGCTTATTTGATTTTGCCCATGGTGAAAGGAAAAATGTTAAAAGAAAGCCAGACAGGGAAGCAATTATTTCTATTGTGAATGAATTTGGTTTTGATGTTAAAGAATGCATCTACATCGGTGACAGTGAGGTTGATTTACTGACAGCCAAAAATAGCGGTATGGATCACATTATTGTCGATTTTGGTTTTAGAGACTATCAGTTTTTAAAGGATGCTGGAGCTGAAGTGATTTTATCCAGTGCCAGTGAAATAGAGAGTTTTTTACTCGACAGATAGCTGAAACAGGTTATCATACTATAAAAAAATCACGATTTACGTGATTTAAAATTGGGTATCAATAGAAATGACGGTGTATAGACTATCGTCTTTTTCTTTTATTTTACTTTCAATCTTATTTTTAAGTTCTTTGGTTGAACCGATATAATCATGAGTTACTACAAGATCAAAAATTAAGTTGGTATGAGTTGGTCCAGTTACAATTCTAAAATCATGAAAACTTAGTTCTGGATCAATTTCTTCAATGATATCAGTGACCAGCTGTTTGTATTTAATAACCAGTGGATTATCTACCTCAACTGGGTCCATATGGATAGAGGCCATAATATTAAGTTTTTCATATAGTTGCCTTTCAATCAGATCAATCGTGTCATGGACTTCCAGCATGTCTCTTTTGCTGTCAACTTCTGCATGTAAAGAACAGATTAAACGACCAGGGCCATAATTATGAACGATCAGATCATGAATTCCAATAACATCATCATGTGAAAGTACTAAATCAGTAATGGCTTGAACAGTTTCTTCATCAGCTTTAGCACCGATTAAAGTATCAACAGTATCCTTTATAATCTCATAACCAGCTTTCAAAATTAAGATTGAAACTAAACAGCCAATAACACCATCAACAGGTAAAGTAGTAAATAATGATATAAATAAAGATGACAGTGTTACTAAAGTAATATAAGAGTCATTTATGGAGTCTTTTGAAGTGGCTAACATAATTGAAGAATTGTATTTTTCACCTAATTTTTTATTGAAAATACCCATCCATATTTTTACAACTATAGATATTGCCAAGGAGATAACTGTTATGATGTTGAAATTAACTTTTTCAGGATGAAGTATTTTAATAAAAGAATTTTTTAGAAAAGAAAAACCTACCAGCATGATGATTACAGCAATAATTAAAGAAGAAAGATATTCTATTCTTCCATGTCCGAAAGGATGGTCCTTATCAGCAGGCTGAGCTGCCAACTTATAGCTGACCAGAGTTATAATATTGCTTAAACAGTCAGAAAGATTGTTGAAGCCATCGGAGATAATCGCAATGGAGTTAGAGATTGTCCCCATTATATACTTAGCTAAAAATAGGAAAATATTGCAAATCAAGCCAACAATGCTGCTTAAAAAGCCGACATGTTTTCTAACCTCGCTATTTTCCGTTTTTTGATAGTTTTTAACAAATGTTTTTAAGAGAAAGTCTGTCATTTTTCCACTCCTTACATTTAAGTATTTCAATGTATAGATTAAATTGTTTACTTATTATTTTATTGGTATTATAATGAAATTGGGATAAGCGTTAGAGACTTCTATTTACCCCATTAAAAAGTTGCTTATCTCAAAAAAAGCGGAATTGCCCACCGCTTTTTTTATTCGAACATCAGTGAAATCACTTTTTTGATCATGTCCGAATAAAGGTAGTCAACAAATCTGTCTTTGGATATTAACTCTTCTATTTCTTCAATGGTGTAGTAAGCTACATCAATTACTTCATCTTTCTGTAGAGTCAACTGATTCAAATCTACATCACATTTAATAAAAAACCAATAATCAAGATAATTTATACCTTTGATTAAAAAGATTGGTGAGATGTTGGTAAAGTCAATATCAAGACCTAACTCTTCTTTCAGTTCACGAGTAATAGCCTGATTTTCATTTTCATCTAAGATACTGCTTCCTCCTACGGTTATATCCCAATAGAGCGGGAAGGCAAATTTACTGGCTGATCTTTGTTGACTTAAAAGTTTGCCTGCGCTATTTATAATACATAAATGAACTATTTTATGATAATAACCTTCAGGTATTTTTTCAAAACGCTTAACTTTCATTGTCGTTGGATTACCATCCTTATCGCACAATCCCCATATCTCATCCATAATATCTTCCTCAGATATAAATTATAATATAAAAGCAGTAATTTTCCTATATAATAAAAAAGAAGGAAGATTTTATGATTGACAAACTGCCAAAAGAATATTTAGAAAATATGCAGGATTTACTCCAGGATAAATATCAGAATTATTTAGATAGTTTTAATGATGAAAGAGTATATGGTCTTAGAGTTAACACACTTAAAATATCGGTAGAAGATTTCTTGAGGATTTCTCCTTTCAAGTTGGAAAGGATTCCTTTTACCAATGATGGATTTTATTATGCTCAGGATGATAAGCCGGCTAAACACCCATATTATTATGCCGGCTTATATTATCTGCAGGAACCATCAGCCATGCTTCCTGCGGAAGTGCTGCAAATAGAGAAGGATGATATCGTTTTAGATGGCTGTGCTGCTCCTGGTGGTAAAAGTACAAAACTTGCTGGCAAACTAAAAGATACTGGAATACTTATTTCCAATGATATCAGTGCTTCAAGATGCCAGGGTTTAATAAAGAATATCGAGTTAGCTGGTATAAAAAACTACCAGGTCATATGTGAAGATTTAACCAATCTTCAAGACAGGCTGAAGAATTGTTTTGATAAGATATTAATTGATGCTCCCTGTTCAGGAGAAGGAATGTTTAGAAAAGATTCTGGTTTAATTAAAAGTTGGAAAAACAGGGGGAATGATTATTACAGCGAAATTCAGAAAGAAATACTTGCTGCTGCTGTAGAGATGCTGAAAGATGGCGGTCAGCTTGTCTATTCAACCTGTACATTTTCAGTTAAAGAAAATGAAGATGTCATAGATTACGCTTTAAAAAGATATCCTGAGCTTAAAGTGTTGAAGCCAAAAATCCAACATCATTCCTTCAATAGCGGCATCTATAGTCATTTGCAGGATTGTATCAGATTATACCCTTTTAATATCAAAGGTGAGGGTCATTTTGTCTGCCTTCTTCAAAAGGGGAAAAAACAAAAACCGCAAGACAAAAAACAATATTCAACCTGTGAAATGCCTGAAGTATTAAAAGAATTTTTCACTTTAGTTGATTTTGATTTGACAAAGGGAAATTTTGAAATCATAAACGATAAAGTATATTTTGTCTATCATCATGATTTAGATTTAAACAAAATCAGAACTATCAGAAGTGGCTTACTTGTTGGAACTATTAAAAACAATAGATTTGAACCTTCGACATCTTTTGCCTTATCATTAAAAAAAGAGCAGTTTAAACAGGTAATTGATTTAAAACTTGATGATATCAGGGTAATCAAATATCTGAAAAGAGAAACACTGGAAGTACAGGATTTTGAATTTCAGGGTTATGCTTTAGTCTGTGTTGAAGGATTTCCATTAGGCTTTGGCAAGGTTAATGAGGGGATTTTAAAAAATATGTATGAGGTGGGATTCAGATGGCAATAAGGTTAGATAAATTTTTAGCTGATCATGGTTTTGGAACCAGAAGTGAAGTCAAAAAAATAATCAGCAAGGGTAAAATTAGAGTAGATGGAAAAACCGTTAAAAAAGCTGATATCAGAATTGAAGAAAATAGTATTGTTTCTTATGATGATCTGGATATTGTCTATAAGGAGCAGGTTTATTATCTGATGAATAAACCTGCTGGTTATCTATGTGCCACTAAAGATGAAACTCAGCCAGTAGTATTGGATTTGATTGAAGATTACCGTAAAGGTCTGGCCATTGTCGGTCGTCTTGACAAAGACACTGAGGGAGTATTGCTTCTTACCAATGATGGTAAGTTAAATCATTTTTTACTGTCACCAACTAATAATATAGCCAAGAAATATTATGCTCAGCTAGATAGTGAATTACCTGAAAATGCTAAAGAAATCTTAGAAAATCCTATTGCTTTCAAAGATTTTACAACCAAAGGATCAATTTATGAGAAAATTGATGATTGCAGTGCCTATTTGACCATCTGGGAAGGAAAGCATCATCAGGTTAAAAAGATGTTTGAAAAAGTTGGCTGTACAGTTGTCTATCTAAAAAGGGTAGAGTTTGCCGGTTTAAAAGCTGAAGATCTAGACCCAGGAGAATATAGAGAACTGACAACTCAAGAATTGGAAATGCTATTGAAATATAAAAAATAAAAATCTCTAAAAACAGAGATTTTTTAAATTAGATTCATAAACTTTATTATTGAAATAAATATTGGTAGTGTGATGGTCGCAAATACATAAGAGTAGACCAGTGTAGCATTAGCCAAATCCAAATCACAATCATAACTGACAGCTGTCAGATAAGAGTTGATTGCAACTGGAGAAGCTAGAAGTGAAGCGATGATGACCAATTGCTGGTTTTTAAAACCTAAAAGAATAGCCAGTATTAACCCTAAGGCAGGGTAGATTACCAACTTATAAAAAATAGCTAAACCCATGTATTTAAATGTTTCCTTATTCTGCTTGAAGACAAAGGAAGCACCTATATTTATTAAGGCAATAGGCAAAGTTGCATTGGAAATTGAAGTAACAGTTTTTAAAATAATGAAAGGAAGCTCAATTTTTAAAACTTGAATCATTAAGCCCAGAATCAACCCTATTGTTAAAGGATGTCGGATAACACGGTATAAAAGAGTTGAAACCTTGATATTTTCGCGTTGATAGTGTTCGAAAACAGAGATACAGTAAAGATTATTTAAATTAGTTATAATAACCGCCGCCAGTGAAGCCATACCGGCAATAGAATTTCCATAGATACTAATGGAAAGAGGTAAAGCAAAAAGGGTACAGTTACCTCTGATGGAAGCTTGAATCAAAACTGACTTTTTTCTGTCATCTTTGACAAAGATAATGATATAAATAAAATTTATCAAGGCCGCTAGAATAAAAATAAAAGTCAAAAAGATAAAAAGTTTAATGTCAAAGTCTTCTTTTATATTACTGTTGTAGATGTTGATAAAAATTGTGGTTGGTAGAAAAAATTTTGAAATCAGAAAACTTAATTCACTGACCGTATTTTTAGATAAAGTTTTTCTTTGATTTAAAAAAGCCCCTAATCCTACCAGTAATAGTAAAGGTGCCACAATTTCAATAGAATTTACAATAGTATTCATCTTCAAACCTCTTAACTTTTATAAATATAATAATACAACCTCAAGATAATGCAAGAAAAAAGAGTAGCTCATTTACTACTCTTTGCTTACCATGGTGGTCCGAGCCGGAATTGAACCAGCGACACGTGGATTTTCAGTCCACTGCTCTACCAACTGAGCTATCGGACCATTGGTTGCGAGGGGGGGATTTGAACCTCCGACCTCCGGGTTATGAGCCCGACGAGCTACCAGACTGCTCTACCTCGCGATATTAATGAATGGCGGAGGAACTGGGATTCGAACCCAGGCGCCGCGCTAACGACCTACCGGTTTTCAAGACCGGACCCTTCAACCGCTTGGGTATTCCTCCGTAGATTTTTTTTGGTGGACCCTGCAGGACTCGAACCTGCGACCGATCGGTTATGAGCCGACTGCTCTGACCAGCTGCGCTAAGGGTCCAATAATATATCGGTTCCAATATATTAATGGTAGCGGGAGTGAGATTCGAACTCACGACCTCCCGGGTATGAACCGAGCGCTCTAACCAACTAAGCTATCCCGCCACATGGTCGGGATGACAGGATTCGAACCTGCGACCCCCTGGTCCCAAACCAGGTGCACTACCAAGCTGTGCTACATCCCGATATGTGGTACGGCCACGCTTAA
>JAPXMY010000008.1:0-96752 GCA_033808805.1 Erysipelotrichaceae bacterium | reverse complement strand
CTACATTTCAAGCAAGGTACAGGCGAAAAATACAAGGATAAAATCCTAAAGCTAATCAAGAGAGAAACGGAGAAGATATAAATTTATCAAAGAAATTTTGTTTATGTCCTTGACAAATCTTCCCAAAAGGAGATGTATTCAAGTACAAAGAAAAAGAATATTCAATTGTGGCGATAACAAACCCCCTGAATTTTAATCCAAAAGATTATGGCATTACTCCTGCACCGCTACATACAGGCTGCTGGAATGGGTTTTGGTGTGTTTATAATATAAATGATAAAGGCATTTTTTTAGAAGATCTGTATATTAATTCTAAAGATGGTCTCTATCCCAGTATTAATAATGTTGAAGCAGTTCCAAATAATTATAATTTAGAACTTGAAGAGTATATTGGTCATCACTTATACAAGAACTTAAACATTAAGATGCTGTTTTCAGGAAAGATTCTTGTTGGTGATGAATTTTTACGTGAGTATTACATTCATATGGGTTTTCAACGTGGTTGGGCTTATAAAGTTCTAATAGAATTAGTCTTTGAGCAGGGACAGCTGATAGAAATTAACGATCAGAGTGAAATTGCCTCAGAACTTAGAAAAAATATAAAACCAAAAAACAAAGTCTATAGAAAAACTGTTAACGATATTTATAAATTCATTGATGACAGTTTTAACCTTGACTATAGAGTAAAAGCCTGGTGGCTGAAATAAAATATTAAGTAGAACTTACGTGTTAAAAAGGGGAAAAGAAAAGCAGTTAATAATTATTATTGACTGCTTATATAAGCTTTTAAAACCATTTTTTCTTTTTGAAATACCATAGCATGCCAACACAGACTGATATGCTCAGTATGATGACGAGTAGATAGCCATATTCCCAATATAGTTCGGGCATATATTTAAAGTTCATCCCATACCAGCCGGCAATTAAAGTCAAGGGCAGAAATATTGCGGTTACAACAGTGAACACTTTCATGAACTGGTTTTGTTCGATATCAATCTGAGCCTGATAAGCTTCACGCATCTGGGTAACATAGTCGCGTAAATTTAAAACATAACTGTGATATCTGTGAACTCTTCCGCTGATAATTGCCATAAATCTTTCGCCTTCTGCAGATAAAATATTGTTGTCATTAGCACAAAGATTATCTAAAATAATGTCCAATTGTTCATAATAGCGCTTTAAAGATAACAATTCTTTGCGATAAAACATAATTTTATTCAGATAGTTATGTTTGGAATTTTTCAAGGCTGAATCTTCAATATCGGTAATCTTGCTTTCAAAGTTTTCTAAAAACCTGAGATCATCATGAAACAGATTAACGAAAAATTGATATAAGGCTTTTTCATTAGAGAAGCCTTCTGGCAGTAGAACGGCAAGATTTTTTAGACAACCTTCGTTTTCACAAAAAATAAACAGATCTTCATTGTCCATATAGACTAAAACCTTTTCTGCTTTTGTGGCATAGATATTGATGTTATGCCATTCGAAAGCGAAAATATTTGAATTTTCAAAACTCTCAAAGGCGAAAGTCTGTTTGGTATTGATATAATCTATTACATTTGGCTCCAGAAAATCAGTAATCGTGTTGATTTTTGAAAATAGTAAAACCTGTTGCATATTATCACCTCTCATCAAGACTGGCAAACTAATTATATAACACTTGAGCTGAAAAGCCTAAATATTAATTTATTAACAAGAATAAAAAAGTTGTAGATAGAAAATTTACAACTTTTTTAAAATCAATTGTTTTTTAGAGCATCACGAATTTCAGTAAGTAATTTAACTTCTTCTGAAGGCTCTTTCTCAGCTTCTTCTTCGACTTCTTTTTCTGCTTCTTCTTCACGTAACAGTTTATTCTTGAATCTGTTGACCAGCTTAATGATGCTAAAGACAGTAAAAGCAATTATTAGAAAGTCAATGATGGTTGCTACAAGTGAACCGAAATTAATGGCAACTTCTGTTGTTGCATCAATCATCCCATCAGCACCGTTTACAGCTTCCTTAAGCACTATTTTCCAGTTTTTAAATTCAATACCACCAGTCAAAATAGAAACGACTGGCATAATGACATCGTTGACAAGTGATGATGTTATTTTACCAAAAGCACCGCCAATGATGACCCCGATTGCCATATCCAAGACGTTGCCTCTAGATATAAATTCCTTAAATTCTTCGATAATTCCTTTTTTTTCCATGTTTTTCTCCTTTTTTTCAACCGATATAATTATACTTGTAATTCAATGTAAATTGAATAGATAATTTATTTTTCGCGATTTATTTTCAAATATATGAAATTATCTATATAAAAGAATAGGTATTACAAACATTAATATCCATATAGTGATAATTTACTTTACAAATGTAAAAATAACTGATATTATATCCAAGTGTTTCAATTAAGAAAGTAGGAAAAACATGAAAAAAACTTATTTTAGAGCGTTTATGACCGTTATTGTCATATCTGCTTCAATATTTAGTCTGATTTTTTCTCCTTACATGGTATTAGGAAAAGAAATATCTGTTGACAAATCAACAAGTCAAAATCCCCCGGTACTTTTAAACACTGGGAAGGGCACAAAAGCAATCTATTTAAATGGAGCCAGTGGTAATGACTCCAATGATGGCAGTACAAAAGAAACAGCAGTTAAGACTTTTGAAAGAGCAAAGGAAATTGCCCTTGCTGATAAAGACATAACTACTGTTTTTGTGACTGGGCAGGTCACAATAAATGGTGATTTGTCACTTTTGGGAACCAATGCGGTTATAAAAAGGGACAGTTCATATAATGGGTTTTTGTTTTTTGTACATGAGACAGGTGTTGTAACATTATCCAACATTACCATTGATGGAAACTCTGAGTTTGCAATCAAGGCAGAAAGATCATTAATTAACTGTAAAGGGACTCTTAATATTGAGGATGGAACGATATTGCAAAACAATAAAATTGGTTCTGAAAATTATGCCAGAAAATATGGTGGAGCTGTTTATGGTAATGGTAATAAATGTGTCGTTAATATGTCGGGCGGTCTTATGCAGCATAATTCAGCAACTTATGGTGGTGCCATCCTGGTTTATAAGGGCGCAAAATTTAATATGTCAGGTGGTACAATTCAAAATAATCAGGCAATAAATGGACCAACACCGTGGAATGATGCTGCTGCTGGCGGTGGTGTCTGTGTTTATGAAGGTGGCACATTTAATTTCAGCGGTGGTATTATTAAAGACAACAGTTCAGAAGAAATGGGCGGAGGCATCAGTATTGGCACCATGGAGGTAAGTCTGGGAAATAATTATCTGAATATGACTGGTGGGACCGTTGATGGCAATAGCTCTGGTGCAACTGGAGGCGGAATTTTTGTTCAGGCAGCCTATGGCAATAGAGTGTCAAGAGCAACCATCAGTGCGGGATATATAACAAATAATAGAATGAATGGTACAGGTCACACCAACTTTAAATTTGGCGGAGGCGGCATTTATATCAATGGTTTTGACGCTGAGGGTTTTAAAAATGGTGAGCTTTATCTTACCAATGCGGTGATTACTGAAAATACAGCGGAAATAGCTGGTGGAGGATATGCAGCCTGCCCGATAACCAATACTAAAATTTATCTGAAAGATGGCTGTGCCATCTATAGCAATCAGGCCCGTTCCGCCAGAGATATCTTCATTTACAGTGCTACAGAGGGAATGGGTGCTCATGGAGGAAATCCCAGTTACTTAATTTCTGATACGATGCTTGGTGGGGTACCTTATAACTGGAAATATAATGATGGTACAGAAGTTGCGTTAAATAGCCTGAATGGAAGACTGATGGGAGAAGATGTGGACTTTTCGCTTCAGACAGACAGTGTTGGAAATGACAATACAAAAGCTCTGGCAAAAGTGTATATTACAGGAAATCATTCTGTTACTCGCGGAGGGGGAATTGGAACTAATGGTAATGTAACTATTGGTGCTTCAGATGAAGTTATTGACCTTCAGGCAAATAAAGTGTGGGACGATAATAATGATGAGAAGAAAATCAGACCTGAAAGTATAGAAGTTGAACTTTGGCGTAAAATAGCGGGCAGCAGCGAAGAGGCGGTTTATATCGGATATGAAAAAATTGAACCCGATCAGAATGGAGACTGGTCTATACAGTTTGAAAATCAATTAAAACAAGATGGGCTGGGAAACGATTATGAATACATTATCAAAGAAAGAAAGATTTCAGGTTATGTAGCCCTCATAACAGGTGATATGATCAGTGGATTTGAAATAACAAACTCCTATCAACCAGAAACAATTACGATAATGGGTGAAAAAACCTGGGAAGATGAAAACAATGCCAGAGGTCACAGACCAGAGAGCATAACGATAAGGTTATTTAAAAATGGTCTAGAAATTGACTTCAGAGTAGTCACAAAAGCAGAAGACTGGTCATGGACTTTTAAGGACCTTCCAAAATATGAGAATGATCAATTGATTGAATATACTATTGAAGAAGATCCAGTTCCTGGCTATGAAAGCCATATATCTGGCTATAATGTGACCAACTGTCATAAAGACGATCCTGTTCCGCCAACAGGCGATAGTTTCAACCCAACTATCTGGGTCTCTATGATGGTGATATCTTTTATTTCTATCGTAAGCATGATTGGGTACAAAAATAGAAATAAAATAAAGTTTAAAACAATTTAATAGCAGAACCACAGTCCATATATTTACTCACTGGTAAAATAGGGACTGTTTTTCTATGTTTATTGTTAAGAGAATATTGTAGAATAGGGTTATAAAAGAAGGTGAAAAGATGATTGATATTAGTAATTTGAATGGTTCTTTAGTTGTTTGCCCTGCCGCTTTTAAAAACTATATTTTAAAAAAAGCTTCTGAAAATAACAAACTTCTAAAATCAAAATTTATGTCAATGGAAGAGTTTATGAAAAACTATTTCTTTGATTATGATTTTAAAGCTGTTAAATATCTGGTTGATAAGTATGAAATGAAAATTGATGTCGCTAAAACATATTTAAATAATTTGCGTTTTATCAAAGAAAAAAAGTATGACAATGAAAAACTGGATAAACTGGTCGGCTATAAGAAAGAACTCACTGCTAACAATCTTTTAATTGAAAATCCATATTTCTTCAGCTACTTAAAAAAGTGGGATAGAATAGTTGTTTTGGGTTATGGTAAAATAGATAGCTTCTATAAAGATATTTTCGATAGTATAAATGGTGAAATTGTGCCGTTTGATTTAAACGACAAAAAATTCAATTATTTTGAGTTTGAAACGATGGAAGAGGAAGTTCAATATTTATATAGCAGTATTTCACAGTTGTTAGAAAAAAATGTTGATATCAATAATATTTATGTGATGAATGCCGATAGCAGCTATGAGAGTTATTTTAATCGCTATAATGATTATTTCCACTTCAGAATTGAAGAGCAAAATGAAAGCAGTTTTTCATCTCTGACAATAGTCAAGGATTTTATCAAGATTCTAGAAGAAGATGATAGAGAGAAACTTGAAGAATTTTTAAATGAAAATAAGAATTCGAAACACCTTAATAAAATTGTTTCAATCATCAATAAATATGTTCGAATTGAAGAATATAGAGATTTGATTATCGATGAACTAAACAATACAAAAATAAAAAATGATTCGTATACAGACATCGTTAAAAGAGTAGATCTTTTTGAGCCTTTTGAAGATAAGGACTACGTATTTTTGGTCGGTTTTAATGACAATTGTCCAGCATTATCAGTAGATACCGATTATATTACCGACGATATCAAAGGTTTGGTCGGCTTAAGCAAAACTGAAGAAAAAAACAATCTCAAAAAAGAAAATCTTTTACATTATTTATCAAAAATCAATAATCTCTATCTTTCATATTGTGAAAACAGTTTAATGGATAATTTTAATAAAAGTGTAATCTTGGATAAAATGACTATTAATGATGAAGAAAATAATTCAGCCAGCTTTCTTTATTCTGACAAGTTGAACAGATATCGATTTTCAAAAAAACTGGATCATTTTTCCAAATATCACATCAAAGATAAAAACTTGGAAAAATTGTATGCAACCTATGATGAAAACAATTATTGTAAATATGACCACAGCTATAAACAGATTGAAAAACAATTGGATACTTCAATCAATTTGTCGTATTCTCAGCTGAACAATTATTATAGATGCCCTTTTAAATATTTTATTGAAAAGAAGCTGAAAATAAATGATGAGACAACTCAATTCTATCTGCAGCTGGGTAATATCTTTCACGATGTTCTAAAAAGAGTTTTTGAGGATAGTATTGATGATGATCTGGTTATCAGTAAAATAATCGATGAAAAAGTAAATGAAGTAACTGCTGATCAGAATTATACCGAAAGTGAGAAGTATTTTACTGAAAGTTTAAAACAGGAATTAATCAAAGATATTGAACTCATTAAATGTCAGCATGCCCAGATAGGTTTTGATACTTTTGAGTATGAAACTAAAAAAGAAATCAAGATTACCGATAAAATCAGTTTTAATGGTGTAATTGATAAACTGATTCACCAAAAAATAGCTGATGAGAGATTAATAGCTGTAGTCGACTATAAAACAGGTTCAGAAGTTTATAAAGAAGATCAGGTTGTAGATGGCCTGTCTTTGCAGCTTCCCAGCTATCTATATCTGGCCAGCAAGATTTTTGAAGAAGAAGATAAAAAATACGCTGGTTTTTATATTCAGCATTTAATCAATACAGATAATAAGTATGAGACAAATAAGGATATTGAAGTAAAGAAGTTCAATTCAATCAAACTGAAAGGGAAAAGTAACGGTGATGAGAATTTCTATATTTTGGAAAACTTTGACCAGGATTATATGGACAGCGGTCTTATTAATATAAGAATCTCTAAAGAAGGTAAGATTTTACACAACGGTGGTATTGACAATAAAGGGATTGAAAATTTAATTAAACTTACTGAAGATAAAATTAAGGAAGCGGGCAACAATATTTTAGACAGAAAATTTCCTATAGTGCCATATGAGTATAGTGAGTCATGTAAATACTGCACCTATAGTGATATCTGTTATCGAAAAAGCAGCGATTTTAAAAAGATAAAAGAAATGGAGGATGACGATGAGTGATTTAAAATGGACAGATGAGCAGCTGGATGCCATAAATTGTCAAATCAGCAATACGATTGTTTCAGCAGGTGCAGGAAGCGGTAAAACAGCAGTTTTGACTGAACGTATCTTCAATCATCTGAGTAAAGGAATCAATATTGACCAGCTTCTGGTTTTAACTTTTACTAAAGCAGCTGCTACATCTATGAGAGAAAAGACCAAAAAAAGAATAATAGATAATGCCGGCAATAGATTGGAAGAGGATTTCAGAAAAAGACAGTTAGATAAAATTGATGGAAGCTACATTATGACTTTTGATGCCTTTGCTTTATCGCTGGTTAAAAAGTATCACTATCTACTGAATGTTAGTGATGATATCAGTATCATTGATGAAAATGTGCTGAAGATAAAACAGGAAGAAATACTTGAAGATATCTTTAATCAGAAGTACATTTCAAAAGAGCAGCAGTTTTTGGAAACAGTTAATGATCTGTGCATCAAAAATGATGCTGCTTTCAAAGAGGCAATCATATCAATTAATAATAAAATGGATTTAATTATCGACAGGAAAAGTTTTATTGATAATTACTTTGATAATTTTTTCAACGCCAGTTTTATTGAAAAACAAGTAGCAGAATATCACAAAACAGCTTTAGAACTGCATAATGATATTGGCCGCTGGCTTAAAGAGTTAGAAATAAGACTGGATGGGCATAAAGCTAAATTTATAACTGATGAAATACCGAAGTTAAAGGAATATACTGCTGAAAAGACAGAAGAGCAGTTAAAAAAGACAAGTGAAAATCTTAAAATAGGCCAAATGAGAATTACTTCTGAAATCGATAAAGAGACAAAGGAAGAAGCATCTTTCTTTAAGGACAGAATCTCTGAGACAGTTAAGGAAATAAAAGAAGTATTCAGTTTTTCCAAGAATGAAGATGAAAATAAAGTTCAGAGTACAAAAAAATATGTGGAAGTTGTTTTGGATATTATCAGACAGCTGGATGAAAGAGTTTCTGAGTTTAAGGCAGAAAAAGATTTGTATTCCTATATGGATATTGCCAAGATGTCAATTCAGCTGGTAAAGGAAAACGAAAGTATAAGAAAGGAAATAAGCGATTATTTCAAAGAAATACTGGTCGATGAATATCAGGATAACAGTGACATCCAAGAGGAGTTTATTGATCTTATTTCTGCTGACAATGTCTTTGTAGTTGGAGATATCAAGCAATCGATCTATGGCTTTAGAAATGCCAATCCATTGAACTTTCAGAATAAATATGAAAAATGTAAGGATACTGATTTGGGAAAAACAGTTGATTTAAACAGGAATTTTAGAAGCCGAGAAGAAGTTATTGACACGGTCAATAATATCTTTTCTCATTTGATGGATAAGAGTATTGGCGGAGTTAATTATGATTCTTCTCAGCAAATGAAATTTGGTCAAAAAAAGTATAGTAATAAATGTCCAAAAGACAAATATTATCAAACAGAGATCATCAGCTATGAGATGAAAGAAGATGAAGAAAGTCTTGATGAAAAAGGCAGGATTGTAATCAAAAAAGTAGATGCCTACCCATTTGCTGATAAGGAATATTCCAAAGAAGAAGTTGAAGCGATGATAATCGCCAATGATATCAAAAAGAAAGTAAAAGAAAAATTTCAAGTTTTTGATGATGGAAAGCTGAGAAATGTTGAATATGGTGATTTCTGCATTATGGCTCAAACAAAAAAACATTTTGATTTATTTAATGAAATTTTGTCAGCTGAAGCAATTCCTGTAAAGGTAGAACGTGAAGTTCAAATTGGCGAAAAAGATGCGATCAAAGTCATAAAAAGAATCTTTATGCTGATTGATTACATTGCCAATAATAAAAATGATGTAGAAGTAAAGAAACATTGTTATGCTTCTATTGAAAGAAGCTTCTTGATTGAAAACAATGATGAGAACATTTATGAAACGATTAAACAAAAGAAAATTGAAGAAAGTGAAAGTTATTTAAAATGTGAGAAGATTTCTCAGGGGATAGATGATAAAACGACCTTGGAAGTATTTAACGAAATTATCAAAGAATTTGATGTTTATGAAAAACTTCATCTGATCGGTGATGTAGAATTGAATGTGGCGATTTTAGAATATGTTGGTGATCTGGCAAATCAGCTGGGGCAAATAGGATACAGCTATAGCGAGTTTTCCAGACATTTAGAAAAAATACTGAATGATGAAAACAAAAAGCTGGAATTTAAATTAAATCAGTTTGAAGATAATACGGTAAAGATAATGACCATTCATAATTCAAAAGGCTTGGAATTCCGCATCTGTTATTATCCTTTGCTGTCTGGAAGATTCAATGTTAGTGATACCAACGGAGATTTTCTATTTTCCAAAGAAAGAGGAATAATCATGCCTTGTAAGCTGGACGATGGAAAAAAGTATCTGGGACTGTCAGATACGGTTTTAAAGGGCTTGTTTAAAAGGGATAAAGATCGTGAAAGAATTTCAGAGAAGATTAGATTGTTTTATGTCGCCTTAACCAGAGCCCAGGAAAAGATAATTATCGTCTGTCCATTGGAAAAAATGATGACATCATTAAAGAATGGAGTTGTGGAGAATAAAACCAGGTTGAGATACAATAGTTTTTTAAGTATGCTGAATTCAATTTTCGATTTATTAGAACCATATATTAAGAAAATTGATTTGAAAAAGGATATCAGATTGAATAAAGATTATTTAAAACAGCGTAAAAATGTTTTTGAAAATCTGATAAAAGACAGGGAAATATTTAAAGTAAAAGATTTAAATCAGATAACTCCGATACCGATAGAGAAAGTCAAGTTCTCTAAAGAAATATCAATTGTGGGTCAAACAACAAAAGATACTATGGAATTTGGAACCAGACTGCACTATCTGATGGAATTGATAGATTTGAAAAATCCAGATTATTCAATTCTGGATGAAAAATTCAAGATGAAAGTAAAAAGTTTTATCGAAAGTGATTTACTGAAAGATATTTCTAAAGCTGAAATCATAAAAGAGTTTGAGTTTATCTACCAAAAGGATAACCAGCAAAAACATGGTTTTATCGACCTGCTGCTGGAATATGAAGACAGATTTGTCATTATTGACTATAAACTTAAAAATATTTCTGATGAAAACTATGATTTGCAGTTGTTGGGATATAAAGAATATCTTGAGTCGGTGTCTGATAAGAAAGTTGAATGCTATCTGTTCAGTTTAATAGATTCAACATACCGTCAGGTAAAATAGAGAATTATTTATAAAGTCCAAATAAACACCCATCATTGATTTCTGCTTCCTGTATAATAAAGATGTAGAATCAATTGATGGGTTTTGTTTTAAAAAGACAATTACCAGATGTTGTATAATATCAGTAGTATAAAAAAAGAAATATAATATGGTGTAAGTGAAAGGAGAAACAGATGAAAGAGATTAAATGTCCTAATTGCGGAGAATTGTTTCAGATAGATGAATCAAATTATCAGTCAATAGTTAATCAGATCAGAGACCAGCAGTTTTCAGCGGATTTGAAATTGAGAGAGGCTCAATTAATCAAAGACAAGGAAAGTGCTTTAGCTTTAATCAGACAGGAAATGCAAAGTGAAATTGATAAATTAAGTTTGCAGCTAAAGCAGAAGGACAACGAAAGTGAAGCTAAGATTAAATTGGCAACCAACCAGACAGAAGCACAGTATTTGAAAAAAATGGCTGAAAAAGAAAGCGAAATTGAGAAACTTCAAAGTCAGATCCAATTGCAGCAGCAAAGTTTTAAAAACCAGCTTCAAAGCCAAATGAATGAAAAAGATAGCCAGATATCAGATCTGTCAAACCAGCTGAAAAGCAGGGAAGATAAAAACCAGTTAGAGATTCAGAAAATTTTACATGCTAAAGACAGCGAAATAGCCAAATTAACCAGTAAGCTGGAAAACAGTGAAAGTCAGCATAAGATTAAAGAAAATTCATTAAAGGAAAAATATGAAGATCAGCTGAAATCAAAAGATAGTCTGATTGACTACTATAAAGATTTAAAGCTTAAGTTATCTACTAAACTGGTAGGGGAAACATTGGAGCAGCACTGTGAAAATGAATTCAACCAGATTAGAGCGACAGCCTTTAAAAATGCCTACTTTGAAAAAGATACTGATACTAAATCCGGAACAAAGGGTGATTATATTTTTAGAGATTACGATGATGAAAAAAATGAAATTGTTTCTATCATGTTTGAAATGAAAAACGAGGAAGATAAAACAGCGACCAAACAGAAGAATGAAGATTTCTTTGCCAAGTTAGATAGAGATAGAAAAGCGAAAAACTGTGAGTATGCAGTGCTTGTATCACTGTTGGAAAAAGATAATGAGCTTTATAACACAGGTATTGTAGATGTGTCATATAAATATGAAAAGATGTATGTTATCAGACCGCAGTTTTTCATTCCTATGATTACGCTGTTAAGAAATGCGGCTTTAAATTCAATGGAATATAAAAGAGAGTTAGCAATAGTGAGAAACCAGAATATTGATATTTCAAATTTCGAAAATGAAATGAACGATTTCAAAAACAGGTTTTCTAAAAATTATGAACTGGCTGCCAGAAGGTTTAAGACAGCTATCGATGAGATTGATAAAACCATCATCCATCTGCAGAAAACAAAAGATGCACTGTTGTCTTCGGAAAATAATTTACGATTAGCCAATAATAAGGCTCAGGATTTATCAATAAAAAGATTAACCAGAAATAATCCAACAATGCAAAAAATGTTTGAAGAACAAAAGTAAAACTATAAGCAGGGTAGAAACATGAGTTTCTACCTTTTGGCTGCCTGATGATAAGATATTTTTTCGTTTTAGTTTTCAAAAGAAAGTTCTCTGTAGAAAATCTTTTGTGTTTAATAGAAACAATATAATCCTTCTTTTCTAAAGTAATTTTAAAGTAAGCTCAAAGTAAAAATGAAGTAAAATAATTGTTTTTTTTAACAATTTTTATAATTAAAGCAATAAATGTTTCACAATCAATTGAATATTAATGAGTTTTAATGTAAAATGAGCTAACTGGGGAGATTATTAATAGGAGGGAAACATGCAATATAAAGATTTGGCAGATTTTTTAAAGCATTAGCGGATGACAGCAGAATAAAGATCATGGCATTGTTATTAAAAAACAATGAAATGAACCAGAAGGATTTACTTGAGTATTTTAATTTATCGCAACCGACATTTTCGTATCATATGAAAGAATTGTCTAGTGCGAAAATGGTGAAAACCAGAAAAGTTGGAACAGCTCATTACTATTCAGTAAACTTAGATATCTTTACTGAGTTGAATGATGCTTTCCTTAAATTGAAAGATCAGGAATAAATTAATTTAGACACTTTATTATTTAGTGTCTTTATTTATACCTGAGTCTGTATTTGCTATAATAGGAATATGAAAGATAAATTAATTCAACAGATTAAAGATTATAAACCTTTTAATGAACAGGAAAGAAAAGATAAAGACATCATTTTAACCTACCTGAAGAATTATGATGATATTTTTTGTCGTACCAATTTAATTGCTCACATGACAGCATCAGGCTGGGTTTTAAATAAGACAAAAGACAAGCTGTTGATGGCTTATCATAATCTATACGATTCATGGGCCTGGCTTGGTGGGCATGCTGATGGACATTATGATTTACTGGAAGTGGCTGTCAGGGAAGTAAAGGAAGAAAGCGGTGTAAAGACTGTTAAAGTTTTACTTGATGATATCTATTCTTTAGAAATATTATCAGTAGATGGTCATTTCAAAAATGGAGAATATGTTCCTACCCATGTGCATCTGAATATTACATATTTGCTGCAGGCTGATGAAAAGGAAACCATTACCAGCAAAGAGGATGAAAACAGTGCTGTAGGCTGGTTTAATTTAATAGAGGCAGTTGAAGCCTCAAATGAAAAGTGGTTTAAAGGAAATATTTATAGTAAACTTAATGATAAGTTGAAATATATAAAAATAGATTAGGAGAAAAATTATGGATTATTACAATGTTTTAACAATTGCCGCTGTGGTACCAGGATTAGTGTACGCAGGCTACCTTTATATTAGAGATAGAAAAGAAAAAGAACCTCTCTGGTTACTTGCCTTGATGCTGTTTGGGGGACTGCTGGCTACTATAGCTTCGTTTTTTCTGGAAATGTTTGCCGATAGTTTTTTAACTCAGCTATTCAGTTATCCAAATACACTTTACTATCTAATCTCAGCCTTTATAGGTGTGGCTTTAATTGAAGAAGGGACAAAATATCTGGCTTTGAATATTTTCTCTTGGAGAAGCAAACACTTTAACTGTCTTTATGATGGTTTAATTTATTCAGTATTTGTATCTTTAGGTTTTGCAATTTCAGAAAACCTGCTGTATGTCTATTCTTATGGATTGAATACAGCTTATCTTCGAGCTTTCACAGCTATACCTGCCCATGTCTGTTTTGGTGTTGTGATGGGTGCCTATTATGCTAAAGCCAGAATGGTCGCAAATCAGGGGAAAGTTGTTTCAGCTCAAATTTACAAGATGACAGGTCTGTTTTTAGCTGTTTTCCTGCATGGCTTATATGATTACTGTTTATTTGACCCATCAGTAAATTTATATTATCTATGGTTAGGTCTGGTAGTGCTGATTTATATCATTATTTTTGCTACTGTCAGAACAACATCAAAGAAAGATCAGTATATTGTCTAATAATGTATTTTTTCAGGTTTAAAAGGTCAGTGGAGAAGTCTGCTGACTTTTTTAATCAGTCATATAGGAAAAATATATTATTATTTTACTTTATCGAGATGTGATTATTGTGCTGATAAAAGTTGAGTGATGACAATCAATGTGATTATGCTATAATGATTAAGTTCATTTATTATTTTAAGAGGAGAAAATTCCTGATGGAAAAACTGAAAAAGAATAGATTGTTTTACCATATATACAAGAATAAACACTTATACTTTTTTGGTATAATTGCTCTTTTAATAGTGGACTTTTTAGATTTATATATTCCACTGCATATTGGCAAAATAACTGACGGTTTAACTTCTCGTACAATTGAAACAGCTACAATTGATAAAACAGTTCTTCTGATGATAGTTTTATCAGTAATAATTGCCATATTCCGTTTCTTTTGGCACTATTTTATTTTTGGCACCTGTCAGAAAGTAATCAACAGCCTGAGAAAAGATATCTTTAAAAAATTAGAAATGTTATCACAATCATATTTCAATAAAAATAAAACTGGTGATATCATGACCAGGTTTACCAATGATTTAGATGCGATTGAAGGGGCAATTGGCTTTGCGCTTATTATGTCCTTTGATGCGGTGATTTTGACTCTTATGGTTGTCTATAACATGATTACATACGTTAGTTTACCTCTGACACTGTTAACGTTGATACCAATGACTTTGGTAGGTGTTTACAGTATTGTTTTAGCTAAAAAATTTGATGAGAAATTCTTAATTAAACAGGATGCTTTCGGTCAATTAAATTTCGCGGTACAGGAATCAGTTACCGCGGTAAGAGTTATTAAAGCTTTTGTTCAGGAAGAAAAGCAGCTGGAACATTTTAAAAAAGTCAACGATCACAATCGCAGATCCAATGCTGAAATTTCAATTTTGCGCTCGATCTTCTGGCCGGTTCTAGAAACCTTTATCGGTCTTTCGTATGTTGTCGCTATTGTATTAGGTGGTTACTATTGTCTGACTGGTGAAATAAGTTTGGGTAAGTTTATTACTTTTTCTTCTTATATCGGTGCACTTGTCTGGCCAATGATTATTGTTGGTGATGTTGTCACAGTCTTTTCGGAAGCCAGTGCTTCATTAAAAAGAATTGATGAAATATTTGCCGCTGAAGTTGAGATAAAAAATAGTACAGAGATGCTGGATGTTAAAGAAATTAAAGGTGAAATTGTCTTTGACAGGGTAGATTTCAGATATGATGACAATCTGCCGTTAGCATTAGAGGATATAAACATAAAAATTAATGAAGGAGAAACCTTTGCGATATTGGGCAGAACCGGTTGTGGTAAAACCACAATGGTTAATCTAATAACCAGAATTTATGATGTCACCGGAGGCAGCATTTACATTGATGGAAACAATATTAAAGATATTCCATTAGACGTTCTGCGTTCAAATATAGGCTATGTTCCCCAAGACAATTTCTTATTTTCTGAGACCTTGAAAGAAAATATCGCTTTTGGTAAATTGGATGCTACTGATCAAGAGATATATGAGGCCAGTAAAATGGCTGATATTCATGATAATATCATGAGTTTTCCAAATAAATATGAAACTATGTTAGGTGAAAGAGGAGTTACTCTTTCAGGCGGTCAAAGACAGAGAACTTCTATTGCCAGGGCAATAATCAAGGATAGTCCCATTTTGATTATGGATGATGCATTAAGTGCGGTTGATACTGATACTGAAGATACAATTATCAACAACCTTAAAAAAATCAGAAAAGATAAAACGACCATTATGATTGCTCATCGTGTTTCTACAGTTCAATCAGCAGATCACATTCTGGTGTTGGAAGATGGAAAAGCAGCTGAATATGGGACTTATCAGCAACTGTTGGATAAAAAGGGTTTATTTGCTCAGATGGTAGAAAAGCAGCAGTTAGAAAAACAGTTGATTGCTGTAGAACAGGGAGGTAATTAA
This sequence comes from Erysipelotrichaceae bacterium, assembly GCA_033808805.1. Classification (GTDB taxonomy): domain Bacteria; phylum Bacillota_I; class Bacilli_A; order Erysipelotrichales; family Erysipelotrichaceae; genus UBA1783. The sequence continues at coordinate 80,956 of JAPXMY010000008.1, read as the reverse complement.
ATGGCTAAAATAGAAAAAGAAAAAGTCATTACCTCTTATTCTGGCAATGTGTTTAAAAGAATTTTTGGTTATATGAAACCTTATTTTGGCAGATTTATGCTATCAATCTTTATGATTCTGGCAGTTACTGCTTTTGAGATAATCAGGCCAATGTTAATCGCAAAAGCTATCGACACCTATATCGAGGGCTATGATCACAGCTATGCCATAGTAAATGAAACAGAGGCAGACTTATCCTATAATGGTTTATTTTTAACAAAAGATTACAAGGAAGATGAAGTTTCAAGTTATTGTCAGATCGTTTTATATGATGACAAATATTATTATTTTGAGAATCTGGATGCTGAACAGGTTAAAGTGCTGATAGAAAAGAATAATGCCGGTATCGAAAAAGTTGAAGCGGAAAAAGAAAACTTCATCATGATCAGTGATGAAAACGGAAACCTGCTGGAAGGAAAACGACTGCTAAAAGATGATTTAAAAGTTTTGAGAAGTTCAGATTATAAGGGAATTTTTATGATAGGCATTATTTATTTGATTGTCCTGGTTCTTAACGCCCTTATTGATTCAGCCAATACCTATACTTTACTGGTTACAGGACAGCATATCATTTATGATATGCGTAATGAACTGTTTGCTCATGTCCATTCATTGCCACTGAGATTTTTTGATACTCATCCTGTTGGCCAGATTGATACCAGAATTACTAACGATGTGGAATCTCTAAACAGAATGTTTTCCCATGTACTGGTTAATCTAATCAGAAACTTTATTATGATTGCCGGCTATGCTCTGGTAATGCTTACTTTAAATAGCAGATTAGCGATTATTACCTTTATTTATCTGCCGGTGATATTTATCATAACCAACATGTTTAGAAAGATTTCCAGAAATGTTTATCGTGTTGAAAGAACTAAATTATCATATTTGAATACTTTTTTAAGTGAGCATATTTCCGGTATGAAACTGATTCAGATTTTTGCCAGGGAAAAAGAAAAATTTGCTCAATTTGAAGAAAAAAGCGATGATTTGTATAATACAAGAATTAAAGAATTGCTCGTTTTTGCCTTTTTTAGACCTTTTACCAGTCTGATTGCCAACCTGGCACTGGTAGCGATAGTTTATAAAGGTTCTCATTACATTTTATCTGATAGTTTGACGGTAGGAGTTTTATTTATCTTCATCAGCTATATTCGTTCGTTTTTCTGGCCAATCCAGGAGATGGCTCAGCAGTTTTCAACCTTGCAGAATTCTTTTGCTTCAGCAGAAAAGATTTTCAGTCTATTAGATGAAAAAAGTATGATTGAAGAGCCTGAAAATCCAATCAGACCAGAAAAAATTAAAGGTAAAATTGAATTTAGAAATGTCTGGTTTGCTTATGAAAATGAAAACTGGGTTTTAAAGGATGTTTCATTTGTCATAGAGCCAGGTCAAAAGGTGGCTTTTGTTGGAGCTACCGGAGCTGGCAAATCATCAATTATGAATTTAATCGCTCGTTATTACGATATTCAAAAAGGAGAGATTCTAATAGATGATATCAATATCAAAGAGATGTCATTAAACCAGATTAGAAATGCTATTGGCCAGGTTCAGCAGGATGTCTTTATCTTTACTGGCGATGTAAAATCCAATATCAGATTGTTAAATGAAGATATCACCATGGAGCAAATCATAGAAGCTGCTAAAGCAGTAAATGCGCATCAGTTTATTGAAAGTTTGCCAGATAAATATGATGAGATGTTAACAGAAAGAGGAACAAATCTATCCTTTGGTCAAAGGCAGCTGTTGTCGTTTGCCAGAACTCTGGTGATTAATCCGACAATATTGGTAATGGATGAAGCAACTGCTAATATCGATACTGAAACAGAACTGTTAATACAGGAAGCGCTGAAAACTTTGATGGAAAATAGAACAACAATTATGGTTGCCCATCGTTTATCTACCATTCAGCATGCTGATAATATTATTGTTTTGGATTTGGGCCAGATTATAGAAAGTGGAACCCATCAAGAGCTGCTGACTCAGGATGGCATTTATAAAAAGCTTTATGAATTACAAAAATACGATGACGAAAGTGAACCTTCAAAGTAAAATCTGAAGGTTTTTTATTGGTATCAAATGTTGAAAACGATAGCAAATAAAGATAGAATAGGACTAAGAAAGAGGATAATACTTATGAATAAATGTATCTCAATTTTTCCTGATCTCCATACAAATGACAATATAGCAAGATGGGACAAATACATTCAATTAGCTAAAAAATATGGCTTTACAGAGACTTTTTCAACTGTTCATTTGCCAGAATTGCCTCTTAGCCAACAGATTGAAGCATTACGCTATATATCAATGCTGGCTAAGGAGTATCAGATGGATTTGACTGTCGATATTGGCGGTCCCTATCTTAGAAAAATATTAGATGATAAGCGTTATCTGGAAAAATTAAAAGAAATAGAAATTGCTTTTGTCAGACTGGATTATGGCTACAATCAGAAAGATGTCGTTACTCTTTATAAAGAGCTTAATCTCAAAGGTTTTGTGATCAATGCATCAATGTATAAGGCAAAAGAGATCGAGGAAAAAATACAATTTCTTTATAGCTTAGGAAATGTTGAAATTAAAGCCTGTCATAATTTCTATCCCAGAGAAGAAAGTGGACTGGATAAGGATTTTGCCTTAAAACAGGATGAAATGTTCAGAAAATACGATATTCCAGTTTATTATTTCATACCTTCTTTGAATAGAGCCAGAGGACCGGTTTTTAAGGGGCTTCCAACAATTGAAAAGCATAGGTATAGCGATATAGTTTTAACGACCCTGGAACTTTTATATGTCTATAAAACAGATTCATTTATTTTTTCAGATCAGTTTTACAGTGAGAATAGTTTTAAACAGTTTGATGATGTCATCAATCGTCAGCCTCTAGAGATTGAAGTTGATTTATTAAATGATAATTATGATGATATAGTTTTGAAAACTCATGAATTCAGATATGATTCCAATTCATCATTTTTAAGATCGCGCAGCAGCAGGCAAATGTCTCAGTATGCCAGTGTAGTTGAAATTGATAATACTGTTGATAGATTAAAAGGAAGCATAACCGTTGATAATAAACTCTATGGTCGCTATTCTGGAGAAATGCAGATTGTCTTAAAAGACAAAGAAAGAGATGAAAGAGTAAATGTGGTAGGAAAAATTGATGATAAAGATTTAGAAAAAATGCTTTATCATGATAAGGGGTATAGCTATAAATTTATAAAAAAATAGATTAAATATAATTGTCGTTTGTTTAAAAAGTGATTTTTTAAATCATTTTTTATTCTGCCTGAAATAATAAAAAAATGGATATCATGCAGATTGTTCAGTTGCTTTTTTTTATAAAAAGTAGATGATAAATTGATTGACATAATTCAATGGTTATAATATTATAATACTATAGTTAATATGTTAACATATTAAGGAGATAATATGATTGTAAAATATAGGCAACAGTATGAACAGCAGGTAGTAGATCTTTGGAACAAGACCTGTACTTTTGATCCAATCGATGTCAATAAATTCAGAAGGCAGGCATTGTTTGATGAAAACTTTGATGAAGAGCTTTGTTATGTGGCTGTCAAAGATGAAAAGGTTGTCGGTTTTGTTTTGGGAATTAAAAGAAAATTTCCTTATCTTGAAAGAGGCCTGGAACCAGATAGAGGCTGGATCAGTGTCATGTTTGTAGATAAAGAATATCGCAATAGAGGTATTGGTCAGGCTTTGCTGGATGTGGTAGAAAATAAACTGTCTGAAATGGGAGCAACGGATATTACCTTAGGGGCTTATTCACCAAATTATTTCTTTGCAGGTATTGATCCTGACAATTATCCAGAAGCGATTGAATTTTTTGAAAAAAACAATTATAAAGCTGGAGAAAAAGCTTTTTCTATGGGGATGAATCTACATGGCTACCAAATAAGAGAAAAAACTTTGGAAAAGAAAAAAGCGGCTGAAGAAAAAGGTTATCGTTTTATAAACTTCGATTATAAATATGCTTTAGAGCTTTTAGAGTATATGCGTCAGGAATTTGGTGGAGGCTGGAAAAGAAATGCGTTAATAGCTATGCAGAAAAATAAAGCCCAGGATAGAATTCTGTTGGTTTTAGATCCACAAGGTAAAATATGTGGCTGCAGTAATAGAGCCATTGATGATAATGAGATGCGTTTTGGTCCGATTGGTATTTCTGCCAGTGAAAGAAATAGTGGTCTGGGCACAATCCTAATGGAGTTAGGATTGTATGAGATGGCTAAAAAAGGAATCTATCGTATGTATTTTGTTACTACCGATGAAAACGGTAGAAGATATTATGAAAGAATGGGCTTAGAAGTAATAAGAACATTTGTTGACTATAGAAAGGATTTATCAAAATGTGTGAAATAAAAAGAGTTGTATCTATTGGAGCACATTCTTTAGATGCTGAATTAATGGGTGGACCACTGATTATCAAGTATGTTAAAGAAAATAATGCCAAGTGTACTTTGCTGCATGTTACTCAAGGTAGATTAGAAGATCCTGAGGCGACAAAAGAAGAGTGTGATGCTTATTTGCAAAATCTATTGGATCAAAATGCTAAAGCAGCGGAAAAATTAGGGGCTGATTGCCTGTGGCTGGGATATGTCAGTTCAAATATGCCAACCCTAGATGAGTTTTCCAGTAGATTAGAGAAATACTTTGTTGATGAGAAGGTTGATTTAGTAATAACTCATTGGCGTGGCAGTATGCATCCCAGACATATCAACACTCATGATGCTGTTTTTGAAGCTGTTAAAAGATTAAGAAGAAAAGGGTCAAATATCAAATTAGTTTTTGGTGAAACTTTTGAAGATCTGGTTGGATTTATTCCTCAGGCTTATTTTGTATTAACTGAAGAAGAAGTAAAACAGTGGTTTGAAGCTTTAAAATGCTATACCGTATTCAAAGGTGGGGTCAATGATTTCCCTTATTTGAAGTACTATCCAACAAATCTGCAAATCAGACAGATAGAATCAGGATCAGCTGGTCCAACGGTCTGCTATATGTATGCCAGTTTGATTGAAAACAAATTGTTTTAGGAGAAGTTTATGGGTAAGTTATATATTCGTGTTGATGATAGACTGATTCATGGTCAGACAATAGTTGCCTGGTGTCCAACTTTATCAATTAAGGAAATTATTGGCGTTGATGATTTTACAGCTAAAAATCCGATGTTGAAAACGATTGTCACGATGTCAGTGCCCAAAAGTTATGACATTGATGTTGTAACTTTAGACAAAGCCAAACAGCTTGTCAGCCAGGACAGTGAAAACAATCGTCTGCTGATTGTGAAGTTTCCACATCATGTCTATCAGCTGAAAGAACACATTAAAGAATGTGAAATGATAATTCTGGGCAATATGGCTAAAAGAGAAGATACAGTGCATCAATTAAGTGGTGCCACAGGCATCTTCTACTTATCAGAGCAGGATGTTGAAGAACTTTCTGAACTGGATAACGAAGGATTTAATGTGATTTTCCAACAGCTGCCAAATACCAATGCTGTACAGTGGGAGTCATTTAGAAAATCAATATAAATTAGGAGGGACAATATATGTCATTTTTACAAATAGTGCTGGTTGCACTGTTCGTCTACCTTGGTGCTATTGGATCAATCGTAGGCAATACAATTGGATGGTACTGTCTGGGTCGTCCACTTGTCGCTGCATTTGTTGTAGGTGTCATCCTTGGTGATGTACAGACTGCAATGGTTGTCGGCATCCCGTTACAGATCATGTATATGGGTAATGTTACTCCTGGAGGAGCGGTGGCCTGGGATTTATCTTATGCTACCTACATTGGTACAGCTGGAGCAATCATGTTTGGTAAAGGTTTACCAACAACTGAATTAATTGGTTTGGCTGTCTTGTTTGCTGGTATCGGTGGTTTGGTTGGTGGCATGATGTGGAACATCTCATATGCTTTAAACTTACCTTTAAACCGTATCGCTTACAAATATGCATCTGAAGGTGCTACTGATAAAATGCATATTGCTAACGTTATCGGTGGTCAGCTGATCGGATTTGCATGTCGTTTCATTCCTGCAGTTATTGTTTTAACAACAATGAATGCGGCAAGTGGTCAAGCTGATTTTGCCAGTCTAATTCCAGGCTGGGTTTCAACAGCATTATCAGTATTCGGTGGAATGATGGCTTCATTAGGTATGGGTATCATCTTATCTTTTCTGGTTAAGAAGGCCTACCATTGGGCAATCTTCCTGTTAGGATTTGTACTGGTTACATATTTCGGTTTAGGAATGATGCCAGTAGCAGTTATTGCGGTAATTGTGGCAGTATTATACTTTGCTGCAGTTACAAAGGAGGCTTAATATGGCAAAGAAAATTAGTGAAAAGACTTTAAAGAAATCATTCTTTAACTGGTTCTTCTGGAATGGCTGTTCTCAGCAGGCTGAATCAATGTTAGGTATGGCTTTTGGTCAGGCAATGGCTCCAGTTATTGATGAATTGTATGACACAAAAGAAGAAAAAGCTGAAGGTTTATTAAGACACATTACCTTATTCAATACTGAATCACAGGTTGGTTCAATCTGTAATGGTATTGTCTGTGCTTTGGAAGAAGCTAACGCCAACAAAGAATGTACACCAGAAGTTATCAGTTCAGTCAAGGTTGCTTTAATTGGCCCTACCAGTGCCATTGGAGACTCTTTATGGGTAGCAACAGCAATTCCTATTTTATTGACAATCTGTTTATCAGTATCACAATCATCAGTAGCTTGGCTGGGACCAGTTCTCTATATGGCTATTTATCCACTTGGAACCTGTGCCCTCAGCTGGTGGTTATTCAAACTGGGATATAAATCAGGTTTAGAAGGCATGTCATCAATGATGGCTTCAGGTAAATTAGATAAATTGACTGATGCTATGGGTGTTTTAGGTCTACTTGTAACCGGAGCGTTAACAGCTAATTTCGTTTCAATGACTTTACCAGTTCAAATTGTTAGAGATTTATATGACAGTGTATCTGGAACAATTATTGAAGGTGTTGTAATTTTCAATGCTGACAATATGTTAAATGGAATTTTCCCTAAGATCTTACCATTAGGTTTGACCCTGGTTGTCTATTATCTATACACCAAGAAAAAATGGTCTCCATTAAAACTGATGGTCTTGATTCTGGTATTGGCAGTTGTATTAACCGGTTTAGGATACGCTACTGGATTTTACGCTTAATGAAAAAGGACCTGTAAAGGTCCTTTTATTTAATTATGGAAAATAAATTATTTATACTGCTGATAGGCATTATCATTATTTTTATCATACTGCAGCTTACTAGACTTAGAAGAGAAACAACTTTAAAACTGGAAGAAATTCTATATGTTAATAGTGATGTAAAAACTTATCTCAATGTTTTAAATAACAATAAGTTATTGAAGCTTCTTTATCCTGCAGGAACAATAGAAAACCTTATTTTAGATGGCTATATGATGCTTGATGATGCAGATATAATTGAAAAACAATTTGAAAAAGTCGAAGCTCTGCATCTGAACAAGGGTGAATTGTTAGATTTCAATCTGAAAAAATTATCCTATTTTGCCAAAGCTGATAATAAAAAGAAATCAAAACAGGCCTTAGATGCGATCAATAAAATCCTGGAAAATAATAATAAGGAAAAATACAGGGAAATAAAAGAGGAAGCTGATAGAATCTTCAGACTTTATATTGATAAAGATGTTTCTTTAGAAAATAAATTGTTACAGCTGGCAAATCGACAGAAGGGTATTCAAAAGGGGATTACCTATTTCAGGCTGGCCAAAATTGCCTATTATAAAAAAGAGCAGAAAGATGTTGAAAAGTATTTAAATTTGGCAAAACCACTGGTGGAAAGGACAAATTATCAACAAATAGTTGAGCTTTGTGAAAAAGCTCCTGAAAAATTGCGAGATTATTAGTTATAATGTAATGGGTGAGGGGAAAGCATATGACAATCAGCAAGTTTCAAATTATTAAAAACGACATTATTAGAGACATTAAAGAAGGCATCCTGAAACCAGGAGATAAAGTTGACAGTGAATCAAAATTAAAGAAAAAATATGATGTTTCAACTATCACGGTCAGAAAAGCTTTTACTGATTTAATCAATGAAGGTTATCTGTATGGAGTTCAGGGACTTGGCACATTTGTGACTAAAAAACCATATATCAGAAACCTGAGCTCTATTTCCTTTTCTGAAGAACTTAAAGAGCAGGGTTATGAGACTGGAATGATTTTAGATGGGATTGATGAGATTTTAGATAATGAAATTGCGAAAATTCTAAACATTGATCCTGCCACACCTATTTATTGTCTGAAAAGAGTTAGACTGGCAAATAATCAGCCGGTAGCTTATCATATCTCATATATTTCTTCGACCTTGATTTCTCTGGATGAATTAGAGGAAGTGAAAAAGACCAGGTCCTTTTATGAAACTTTGGAAAACAATATGATAAATGTTGAAACAGTAGCTGAAACATACTCTGTAAAAGAGGTAAATGATGCAAATATCTGTCAGCATTTAAAGGTAAAAAAGGGATATCCAGCCTTTCATGTTAAAAGAGTGGCTTATGATAACAAGTATGAAATCATAGAATACTGTCGAACATATTTCAATAAGGATTGGTATTCTGTTACAGTAGAAATAACCAGAAAATAAAAAGCAGTTAAAAGATTAGAATCAGTTGATGAATTCGCTAAAAGATTCTAATCTTTTTTGTTGATTCATTAAAATATTTCAATATAAATGAGTGAAATAATGCATTTTAAAAAAAGAATAGAAATTATTCTGTTTGTGAAAAAAAGCAGAAATAACTTTCTGCAATCGTTTACAAATTGAGCGATAAGATGTAAAATGGGATTATCATTTAGATATTCTTAAAGAATAATTAATTAAGTATCACTTTGAAACGCGGCTGAAAAGTGAGAAATGTCTAGTTTTGTGAAGTTGCTATTGCAGGAAAGGAGAGATGAATTTGATTTCACTAGTTAGAAACGATGACCGTTTAATTCATGGCCAATGTATGGTTCGCCTGGTTCAACATTTCAAGTTGAGTCGCATAATCGTAGTTGATGACATGACAGCAACCAACTCTATTTTAAAGATGGTTTTTGAGAAGGCTGCTATGCCGGGGATGACGATTAATGTCTATACTCACGAGAATTGTATTGAGCCTATTAAGGCAGCAATAGTTGACAATGTATCTACAATGGTTGTATTCCGTTTCCCGACAACCGCAAAAGTTCTATTTGATAAGATACCTGATTTACCAAAACATATCATGGTTGGACCATGTCAGATGAGACCTGGCTGTAAAACCGTTATGGATGGTTGCTATGTTTCAGAAGAAGAAATAAAGGTGCTTAAAGAACTGGCTGAAGAACGCGGTGTTGAAGTTTATTTCCAGGCAGTTCCAGACATGCAGCGTCTGGACTGGAAAGATGTAAAAAATAAACTTGCATAATTTAATAGAAAGGAGAAATATTTTAGAATGCAAATTTCTTTAATTCAAGCAATTCTAATTGCGTTACTAGGATACCTGACCTTTATTCATACTCCATTTTTAGGAGGGGGATTAGTTGGTTGGTATTGTATTGGACGTCCACTGGTTTCTGCTTTATTTATCGGTATCATTCTCGGTAATATTCCTAAGGCTATGGAACTTGGACTTTATATCCAATTGATTTTTATTGGATTAATTACTCCTGGTGGCTCTATCACACCGGACATGAACCTGGCTACCTATGTAGCATTGCCTCTAGGTGTCGCTGCCAATATGGATGCTGCATCTACTGTAGCATTATCACTGATAGTTGCTAACGTTGCCAACATCATGGCTACTCCAAACTTTGCGATGACTATGATTCCTGTCAACATCCAGAAGAAGATGGTTGCGGATGGTAAACTGGAAGAAGCTGTCTGGGTCCCTATCTGGGGTAACGGCGTTAAATTCTTATTCCGTTTCATCCCTACATTTGTCTGTATCTACTATGGACAGTCTGCTATTGAATGGATTGTTCAGAATTCACCACAGTGGTTAATCGATATTATGACAATTTTCGGAAATCCAATGTGTTTAGTTGGATTCGCTATTCTATTAAAATTGATGGTCAAGAAGCCAACAGATTTAATTTATTTCACATTCGGTTTCGCTCTTGTTGGTGCACTGGGTGCTGACATGATTACCGTTTTAGTATTTGCACTGGTAATTGCTTTACTGCAATTCCAAATTGGCAGAGCTGCTAAGAAAGGTGGTGCAGTATAATGTCTGAGACTAAATTAACAAATAAAATGATTAAGAACGCTTATATCAACTGGATGTGTTTCAACCTGGCATTATACCAGCCAGAAACAATGCAGGCTCCTGCATTAGTCAGAATGTTTGGTTTATTGCGTGAAGATTTATATCCGGGCGATAAAGAAAAACAACAGGAATTAATGGCAAGACATCTTCCATTCTTCAATACTGAGCCTTTTTTAGGATGTATCATTCCTGGTATCGTATTAGGTATGGAAGCGGAAAAAGCTACTGGTGCAGATGTACCGGATGAATTAATCACAGCTATTAAATCAGCATTGATGGGTCCATTTGCAGGTATTGGTGATGCTTTATTACCAGGTACATTTATTCCTATCCTATTAGCTATTGCCTGTGGTTTAACACAGGATGGTTCTCCAATAGGCGCAATCTTCTATATGGTTGTCTTCCTGGGTGTTATGATTCCTGTTACATGGTTCTTATTCAAGAAGGGCTGTGAACTGGGAGCTAACGCTGCAGAACTAATCTTAGGAAATGACTTAAAGGATGATATTATCACGGCATTAAATACTGTAGGTTTAATTGTAGTAGGATGTATCGCTTGTGCTTATGCTAATGTAAATATTGGATTCAAATTTGTCAGAGATGGTGTTACTTTGGTTGACTTGAATGCACTGCTCAATGGTGTATGGCCAAAACTTCCTGTCTTTGTTACCGCAATGCTTACTTACTGGTTAATGGCTAAGAAAAACTGGAGTGCAATGAAAGTTATCATGTTGTATCTGGTTGTTGCTATAGTAGGTTACTTCACAGGATTCTTGGCACCTTAAAATCAAATGAAAGAGGTAGTTAAGAATTTAATTGGGAAATTAATCATCTCTTGTCAAGCTTATGAAGACACTCCATTATATGGAGCAGACAATATGAAAATAATGGCTGCAAGTGTCCTGATGGGTGGAGCTGAGGCTATTCGTGCCTGCTGGCCACAGGATATTCGTGCCATTCGTGAATTAGGTGATTTTCCAATTGTAGGTTTAAATAAGGTAATTGATCCTAGCCGCGAGGATGAAAATTACGTCATTATTACACCAACCCTGGAAGCTGCTTCTGAAGTTATCGAGGCTGGTTGTGATATTTTAGCGCTCGATTGTACAATTCGTGATTGTCGTGGTAAAGAAGAATTATACGACTTACTAAAATCAATCAAAGAAAAATATCCAGATATCGCTATTATGGCAGACTGTGCAACACTTGAAGAATGCATTTTTGCCGAAGAAACTGGAATGGTTGATATTTTAGCTACCACATTATCTGGTGTGTTTAAACATTTAGATGGTCCAGATGTTGAACTGATAAGAGAAATTAAAAAACATTGTAAATTACCAGTCAACGCTGAAGGAAATGTGTGGGAAATAAAAGATATCGATGACTTGATTGAAGCTGGTGCTGATATGATCTGTATCGGTTCAGCAATCAGCAGACCACATCTGATTACGAAACGTTTTATCGAAAAAAATAAAGAGGTCAGGGGTTGATAACCCCTCTCTTTTTAAAGGATGTACTTTTATGAAAATTATTTTTAAACTGGCAGAAGAAGATTATTTGGAATATTTACGTTTCATGATTTCAAATTCAAAAAAGAATAGAAATACTGGCTGGTGGTTAAGAGTCATTGTTCCTTTACTGCTATTATTCTCATTTACATTTTTTAAACTTTATACCAATATACTGTATGTTGTAATAGCGCTAGCTTTTGGGTTGCTGTGGTTTTTGTTTTTAAGTGACAAAATATGGAAAGCCTTTCTGTTTCGCAGTATCAACATCAATTTTGTCAAGAAAATGAATATCAAAGAATTTGAGAAGGTAACAGTCGACTTTAAAGAAAAAAATATTATAGTTGATGGAAAAACTGTTGAATATAAAGATGTTGAGAATATTATTCCATTAAAGCACATTCTGATCATATTTTATGGTGGAAGCCAGACTTTTGTTATTCCTAATAAAGCAATAGGGAAGCAAGACCAGCAGACTGAGCTGATCAAATTTATTTATGAAAAGATTGCTGAAGGTTTGGCTGCTTCCGATTAAATAGTATTTTTTAAAGACATAATGTAAATGCTCTTTTTAGAGCATTTTTTAAATTCATCAGACAAGATAAAATGGATTTGACATTGAAACAAGGACAATTAGGCTTATAATAATAGTGTATAAAAAAAGGAAAATAGAATAGGAAGTTTATTATGGAAATCATTAAATTAAAAGGTGTAACAAAAAACTATCCGTGGGGCGGAATGCGCCTAAAAGAATATGGAAAGTCCAGCGATGATATCATGGCGGAGTCTTGGGAACTGTCAGTTCATCAGGATGGTGTTTCAGTAGTGGACAGCGGAAAACACAAAGGAATTAATTTGAAAGATTATTTGAAAAATAACAGTAAAGTCCTAGGCAATAAGAATAATCTGAATATTATGGTTAAATATATTGATGCCAGATCATCATTAAGTATTCAGGTACATCCTGATGATGAATATGCCATGATTGTCGAGCAGGATATAGGAAAAACAGAGATGTGGTATATAATGGAAAACTTGGAAGGTTCATATATTTATTATGGAGTTAACAGAGAAGTAACCACTGAAGAATTAAGAGAAAGAATTGAAAACAATACAATTCTTGAAGTCTTAAATAAGGTTGAAACAAAAAAAGGTGACTATTTTCTGATTGAAGCTGGAACGATACATGCTATTGGAGCAGGAAATGTAATATGTGAAATTCAGCAAAACTCAAACCTGACCTATCGATTGTATGACTTTAATCGACGCGATAAGTTTGGTAATTTGCGAGAGCTGCATATTGATAAGGCCATGGATGTAGTTAAGACAGTCCCTAGTGTTATAGATGATCGTGACAGAAAACAAAGCACCAATGGTGTGATATGTTCATGTGAATATTTTGAAGTAGAACATCATAAGGTAACTGATGAATTAGTTTTTAATACTAATGGAGATTATCAAATCATTAACTTCTTAGATGGAGAAGGAATGATTGAAAACCTTGATTATAAAAAAGGTGATACTTTTCTTGTTCCAGCCAATTATGGAACCTATAGGATTACAGGTAATGGAGAGTTTTTAAAAACGATTTCATTTAATTAGTTTTGACTGCAGAGGGATGTTTATGAGATTTGATTCCGGCTTAAATATCAAACCACTATTTGCTCCACTGGGTTTTAGTTATGGGAAAGATTGCTTTGGCCCTGAAGTTGAAAATAGAACATTAGATGCAATCAGAAAAAGTTTACAGGATCCTGATTGTGAAGGACCAGAAATTGTTTATAGTATTGCGATGGATGTTGGAAACATCAAAGATAAAGAAAAAATAGTTGATAGAAATTTACTATATGGTGTGGTAACCTATGAAAAGGGAAAACTGGGAAATGAACCAGTAAGATCACAGGGACATATCCATGCTGTTTCATCATCTTGCAATTCATCAACTTGTGAAGTTTACGAAATATGGTCAGGATCAGCTTATATCTTAATGCAGGAAAAAGCAGCTGTTAATCCAGGGCGCTGTTTTGCTGTTTTAGCTAATGTTGGAGATGTAGTAATTGTTCCTCCATATTGGGCACATGCTACTATCGTTGCCAATATAGAAAAGAGGCTGACGTTTGGGGCCTGGTGTGTTCGTGATTATGGTTTTGATTATGAAGATGTCAGAGCCTATAAAGGTTTGGCATATTTTCCAATAGTAAATGAAGATAGCAGCATTACTTTTATTAAAAATGAGAATTATGGCTTTAGTGAATTAATAGTTAAATCACCTAGGGAATATAAAGAATTCAATATCGAAAAAGGGAAGTCCATCTACAGGCAGTTTGAAGAAAATCCTGACAGGTTTTTATTTGTTTCCAATCCAGAACTTGCTGAAGATAAATGGATTAATTTTATACCATAAAATAATAATTTCAATTAATAACAGTTTAAGGAGGCTAGCTATGAAGTATCTGAATCGAAAATCAAACTATGACAAGTATCCACAGACGGTTATTTTTGGTTATGATAAATGCGCCTGGTCAGGATATGATGATGTTTGTCTGGCAATAGAAGAGAAGCTAAATGAGAAAAATGTTCTTGTTATTGAAACATATCCTGGAGTAATTGATGAGGAAGTGTTAACAGAGATTTCCAAAAGATTTAAAGCTGAAAGAATAATAAAGAGCATTGATATTTTTTATGACAGTGATAAATTAGATGAAATGCTGAAAGATGTCTTAACTGAAGATCGAGTTAGAGGTTTTATGTATTATGGCAAAGTTAATGATTTCATTGATAAGGAAAAACTAGAAAAGGCTAAACAGGAAATTAAAGAAGACGGTTTGACTATCATATATGGATTTGCTGCATCACTGATAAGTCAGGGAGATGTTTTAGTTTATGCTGATTTGACAAGATGGCAGGCTCAACTTAGATATCGCAAAGGAAGGACAAATTATAAGTGTCATAATGAGAACGAAGACAATTTGAAAAAGTATAAGCGCGGTTATTTTGTAGAGTGGAGAATTGCTGATAAACTGAAATTTGAATTATTTGATAAGATTGATTTCTATTTAGATACAAATGTTGAAAATAATCCTAAAATGGTAACAGGTGAAGCAATAAGAGGTGGATTAAAACAGATTGTAAAACAACCATTTAGACTTGTTCCTTATTTCGATTCAGAAGTATGGGGTGGACAATGGATGAAGGAAGTCTGCAATTTAGATAAAGAAAAAGATAATTATGCCTGGAGTTTTGATGGAGTTCCTGAAGAAAACAGTCTTTTCTTAAAATATGGCAATATTAAAGTAGAAACACCAGCAATGAATCTAGTTAAATATCAGCCTAATGAACTATTAGGTCCAAATATTTACAGTCGTTTCGGAGCAGAATATCCTATTAGATTTGATTTTCTAGATACGATGGAAGGACAGAATTTAAGCTTACAGGTTCATCCTTTAAATGAATATATAAAATCAAAATTTGGTATGTCATATACCCAGGATGAAAGCTACTATATTTTGGACTGTCAGAACAATGGTGGAGTTTATCTAGGTCTAAAAGAAGGAATTAACAAGGAAGAAATGATTTTTGATTTGGAAAATGCCCAAGATGGTGGAAAAAGTTTTGAAGCTGATAAATATGTGAATAGATTTAAAGCATCAAAACACGATCATTATTTAATTCCAGCAGGAACCATTCACTGTTCATCAGCTGATTGCATGGTTTTAGAAATCAGTGCTACACCATATATTTTTACCTTTAAATTATGGGATTGGAATAGGCTGGGAAAAGATGGTCTACCTCGTCCGATACATCTTGAAGATGGTAAAAAGGTTATTCAGTGGAATAGAACAACAGATTGGGTTAAGAAAAATCTTGTCAATAACTTCGAAGTATTGGTCGATAACCCTGAATATAAAGAAGTTAAAACAGGTTTACATGAATTAGAGTTTATTGAAACAAGAGTGTTTACTTCCAAAAATAAAGTTTTACACAAAACAAACAACACAGTTAACCAACTCAATCTGGTAGATGGGACCAGCGCTATAATTGAAAGTCCAAATAATGAATTTGCCCCTTTTACAGTTCATTATGTAGAAACTTTTATTATTCCTGCCTGTATTGAAGAATATACTATTAAACCAGAAAAAGATGGAGAAGAAATAAAGTACCTTAAAGCCTATGTGAGAGAATGATAATTAAAACATAAAAAAACAGGTTTTATAAAGTTGATTTAACTTTAAATTCCTGTTTTTACTTATAAGATTTTAGTTGAATTGACATACAGGTGGAAAGAGCAGTCAAATGTTTTGGCCGCCATTCGACACATCAGCATTCTGTCCATGAAGATTTCTAAATATTCATACATTGAGCAGATTTCAGTATCAATTTCTAGATGAAGATTGATACTTTTATTTTCATCATTGATTGTAAGTTCGTTTTTCAGTACTGAATAGTTTACCTGGTCATGAATATCAAAGTTGACAGGATTGAAATTTTGAACACGAACTCTTCTGACATCACTTTTATCAGCAATAATCACAGCAGCAGTAATATTATCAACAACAATTCCTGTGCTTTCATCATGATTGGCAATAGCTCCTACAATAGTTATGGTATCTTTTAAAGAGATGTCAATTTGTTTCAGTAAGTCTTTTGCCAGCAAAGCTCCATATTCAGCATGGTGTTTACGAGCAATTGAATTGCCAATATCGTGCATATAGGCAGCAGTTTTGACTAAATCGATTTCGTGTTCACTGCAATCAAAGTGTCTTAGAATAAAGCCAGCTCTGGTAGCCACATAGGCTGTATGTATTCTTGAGTGATCGGTATAACCTGCGGCTTTCATAATTTCATTGGCTTTGTTTATATAGGAAGTTATTTCTTCATTTCTTATTACTTGTTCATAAATCATAGTATTTACCCCCGATTTCCTTCTTAATTATATATTTTTATCAGGAAATATCCAATAGAAAACACCATCAGCTGATGGTGTTGGGTGTTTATTGACAGATTTTACCAGGATTTAAAATATTTTTAGGATCGAATACTTTTTTAATTTCCTGCATCAGTCTGATTTGATTTTCACCTAAGCTTGTTTTCAGATATTCTTTTTTCGCATATCCGATACCATGTTCTCCAGAGACAAGGCCATTCATTTCTTCAGCTTTCTGGTATAGTTTTTCAAATGTTAATTGTAGCTTCTGTTGCCACAGCTGTTCATCCATACCGTCTTTACATAAATAGATATGCAGGTTTCCATCTCCAGCATGGCCAAAGGAAGGAAGTCTGATATCTAACTCTTTAGACAGTTGGTGAGTGTACCTGATATAATCAGCAATCTTATCTTTTGGTACGACGACATCACATTCATCCATCTTGTCGGTTGAGGCTTTAATCGCTTCTAAAAAGGCTCCTCTGGCTGACCAGACTGATTTTTTTCTTTCTTCAGTATCAACGAAATAGGCATCAATCGCTCCTAAAGAAAGACATAGATCAGCAACTTTACTGTAGTTTTCTTCAATTGATTTAACATCATTTCCATCAAAAGTTAATAACAGGTAAGCATCATATCTGGTGTCAGGAAATTTCTTGCCTAAAAACTTTTCACTGTTGAGAATAGTTTCTTTTGACATATATTCAACAGCCGTTGGATTAGTTTTTGAGCGCAGTATTTCAGGCACAGCATCTAAAGCCTCTTGCATTGTCTTAAATGGTACCAGCAAAGAAATACTTTCATCAGGCAGTGGCAAAAGTTTTAAAGTAGCTTCGACTACAATCGCCAGTGTTCCTTCTGAACCGATAATTAAATCTTTCAAAGAATAACCAGAAGAGTTTTTAACGACATTGCCACCAAAGGTTTCAATATCACCATTAGGCATTACTACTTTAAGAGATCTGACATAATCTCTGGTTACACCATATTTAACCGCTCTCATACCACCGGCATTGGTAGAAATATTACCCCCGATAGTTGCTGATTTTTCTCCCGGATCAGGTGGGTAAAAGAAGTCATTTTCTTCTACATAGGCAGCTAAATCCATCAGTAAGACTCCTGGTTCTACTGTAATCGAGAAATTGTTTTCATCCAGTTCAAGAATCTGATTCATCAGAGAAGTGTTAAGCAGAATTCCACCTTCCAGTGGAACTGCCCCTCCTACCAGTCCTGTTCCTGAACCTCTAACAGTTACAGGGATATTTTTTTCGTAGGCATATTTCATAATGTCTGAAATTTCCTGAACGGTTTTCACCTTGATTAAAACATCAGGATAATTTTTCAAGGTACCCAGCTCATCATGGGAGAAATCGCTGGAAATATTTTCTTTGCCATAAATTCTATCATTATCAACAATGCTTTTTAGATATGCTAAATCAAAGTTGTCAAAAGTTTTATACATTGAGATTTTCCTCCTTAATGATTTTGATAAGTTCTGGAACTATTTCATAAATATCACCAAATACCGCAAAGTGTGCCAGATCAAATATTTGAGCTGATGGGTCATTGTTTATAGCGATAATACATTCAGCATCTTTCATACCAGTGGTAAATTGAATACAGCCAGAGATACCCAGAGTAATTATTAACTTTGGTTTTACGGTTTTTCCTGACAGGCCAATCTGATGTTTGGAATCAAGCAAACCAGCTTCAGCAACAGGTCTAGAGCAGCCTACAGAAGCATTTAATAAATCTGCCAGTTCAAAGACAAGCTCAAAGTCTTCTTTTGATTTAACCCCTCTTCCGATAGCGATGATAATTTCACTTTCTGAAAGATCTTCTTCTTTTTTCTTATTGATAATTTCCAGAATTTCAACATTAGATTTTAACCATTTTTCTTCAACAATACAGTTAATAACAGTTCCTGTAGGATTAGCTATTTTTTCTGGAGCATCAAAGACTTTGTAACGAGCAGTGCATAACTGAGGACGATGATTTGGATTGATTATACGAGCCATAATGTTTCCACCAAAAGCAGGTCTTATCTGAACCAGATCAGTATTTTCTTTTATTTCCAAAGCTGTACAGTCAGCTGTTAAACCAGTTCTAAATCTAGCTGCTACTCTTGGTGCCAAAGATCGGCCAATATTTGTTGCTCCAAATAAAATCGAAGAAGGTTTATTTTTGTTGATGAAATCTTCAAAGATATTGGTATATCTTTCGACATCAAAGTGTTGTAGTTTTTCATGGTCATAGAGAAAGACTTTATCAGCCCCATAGCGCAGGATTTTTTCAGCTGCTGAAGATAAATTATAGCCAATAGCTAGAACATGTACCTGCTGGTTTATTAGCTGGGCTAACTCTTTAGCTTTTCCAATCAGTTCATAAGTTACTTTATGTACTTTATTTTCTTCAATGGTGGCATAAACGACAATATTTTTCCACTGGTCCTTATCTATTTCTTTGATTTCGTTTTTTACATCTTCAATAACACCGGCAGGACCTCTTTTAACGCAGATCTTGCAGTTTTTACAGCCCGCATTTATTGATAGTTTATTATTGTGGTATTCAATTGCCTTAAAAGGACAGATATCTACTAACTTTTTAGCGATTTCTTCATTAACAAGATGATGATTAATTTTTAAAGCCATACTAGATAAACTTCCTTTCTCTTAAAACATTAAATAAGTCACCAGCAATCTGCTCTTTTGTCCCTTGAAGAACCAGTCTGTCGGTTGTTTTTTCTGGGTTAAAGATTTTCTCAACCTGGGTTGCCGATCCTTTCAGGCCGTATTTATTTTCGTTTTGATCTTCCATATCATTAAAAGATATGATTCTGATTTGTTCTTTACAGTCAGCAAACCTAACCTTTCTTTTATAGGAAGGAAGTCTAGGAGTATTAACATCACCATCAATGCACAAAACACAAGGTAAAGTGATAGTAGCCTTTATTATAGTAGTATCCAGGTTAGAGAAAAACTGCAACTTGTCATCCTTGATTTCAATATCAGAAACATACCCGAAATGTGGCAGGTTTAAAAATTCAGCTGTTTCCGCTCCAACCTGTCCGGTATCACCATCAGTTGAATGCTTACCAGTTAAAATCAAATCGACATTGGCGATGGTTTTAATAGCCTGAGAAAGAGTGTAGGCAGTAGCTAAAACATCAGCTCCGCCAAACTTTCTGTCGCTGATTAAAATTCCTTCATCAGCTCCCATATAAATAGCTTCTTTTAGAATCTCTAAAGCAGCAGGGGGACCCATAGAGATGACAGTAACTTTACCATTAGTTTTTTCCTTTAACTGTAATCCTGTTTCCAGGGCATATAAATCATAGGGATTCATCTTGGATTGAATACCATCACGAATTAAAACTCCTGTAACAGGATCTACTTTTACATTAGTTGTACCAGGAACCTGTTTAATACAAACTACAATATTCATAAATCCTCCACATATTATATAAACTTATCTGATTATCATTATACATCATACTTGTATAAAAATCACGATTTTTCACAAGTTAATCTAATCACAAGGAATCAAAAGTTATTTAATTGTAGTATAATGTAAATATGAAAAAACCATTTATCGGATTAAGAACTATTAAAACAATAGTCGCAGTATTTTTATCATTAGTAATCAGTTCACTAAGAGAAGAAAGTGTTCCTTTTTATTCCGCAATCGCTGCTGTGCTGTGTATGCAGAAAGATTCTGAGGATTCCTTTAGAGTAGGTCTTAATAGATTTATAGCTACGATAGTAGGAGCACTTGTCGGTTATCTGTTTTTAATGTTTGAATATTATATTTATGTATTGGAAAATCATACCCTGCGTTATTTGCTGATTTCTATATTTTTGATTCCGGTAATTTATATTTGTGTCTATACTAAAAGACCTGGTTCAGTAGCTACAGGATGTGTGGTTTATTTATCAATAGTAATCAATCGAGCAGGTCAGCTGCCAATTGTCTTTGTGGTAAATAGATTTTTGGATACGACAATCGGTATTGTGGTAGCGATATTGATAAACAGGTATTTAAATAATCCATTTAAAAAAAGTAAAAGCAATGAAAAAGCAGTGGAGACTGAAACTACTAATTAAGCTTGTTGTAAAAAATCAGAATAATGAATCTCATATTAAAGAAATACCCAATTATGTTTGATTGGGTATTTCTATTTACGAATTAATTATTTTGATGATATATCACAGAATAGTATTTTATTTTACCGACTTAAATTCACTGAACTGGTCAATGGTACCTGTAAATCTGAAAATATAGGCTGAACTCAACCAAGGATTTTCATCGTAACCCACTTTAGCATAGTATTGTTCATAACTGCCTTCGTATCTATTGGCTTTAGAGTCAGGGAATTTTTCTTGAACCAGTGAATTATCCTGCCATCTACCATTTTCCCAGATTGCCAGATACATCCATATATGACCGATATAACCATCCTCATCTCTTCCCAGTGCAATATCTTCTGGTAGAATTTTAGAGCCAGGCTGTAGCTGTACCCACATGCCCTGACTATAATCGTGAATCAGATATCCAGTTTGTCCAGAAGTGAAGCTTGTCCTGAATTCTCCCATACACCCTAAATAGGCAGGGAAATTGTCATCTGCACCACTCCACCAGATGGCTAAAGCAACATTGAAATCACAACTGGCATATAGACAATACGAAGTGCTGCACCATCTACCGGTATTGTGTTTGGAGTCATCCATATAGTATAGAATGTCAGTTAATTGAGGAGCTACTTTAATAAAAGTTTCAGGACAGTAACCTGGGATACCAACATGTTTTTTTAAATCACTTAATCCCCAGCGTGTAAACCACAGTTTTTCAGTACCATCTGAATTATCCATTGTTGCCAGGGAAATAGCAGCTTTGGCAATATCGATATTTTTAAACAGCAGTCGGCTATATGGCTTATAATAACCCAACTCTTCTATAATTTCATAACTTGGTAAAGGAGGTTCTTCTATTGTGTCAATTTCTGTGAAACATTGAATTATAAGAAATAAGGAAAGAGAAAAAGCAAAAGTAATAACTATTTTTATAAACTGTTTAATAAGATTCTTTTTCATCTAATTTTTCCCCACTGATAATAGTTGTTTTACTGATAAATAGACTTGTTTTAATGTCTGATTATCAGGTTTTTCTGATGTATTTTTATGATAATTTTTCCCCTGAAATTTATTTCCACTGGTTAATCTTGTATCCTTCCTTAGCTATTTTTTCTAAAGTCTGATAAAACTCAATAGCATTCTTTACTCCTTCTATTCGATCTTCTGTTGGCCAGCGAAAGAATTCAAAGGTAGCGGTATTCTGATAGTTGATATCATTAAGAGCTTTAATAATTTCAACATAATCAATCGTGCCAAAACCAATTGGTAAATGACTGTCTTTGGTACCATCATTATCATGTAAATGCAACTCAAAGAGCTTATCACCCATAATCCTGATTGTTTCAGCATGATTGATCTTATCAATATTGCCATGTCCACAATCAAAACAATAGCCAACATTAGGATGGTTGATGTCACTAACTAACTTTACTAAATCATCTATTTGACTATAGAATCTACCACCGAAGATATTTTCCAAGGCAATTTTAATGCCTTTTTCTTGAGCAATATCACCAAAGTAGCGGAAATTATCCACAATTATCTGATGAAGCTGTTCAGGTGTAAATATTTTTAAGGCTTCCTGGTAAGCTTTTTTGTGTTCTGGAGATCTACCCAGTGACAGATTACCTGGATGAACAACCATTACCTGAGGTTTTAAGATACTATATAAATCTATACTTTGTTTCATCAGTCCACGACAAAAACTCTGGTCAAGACCATCATGTTGGAAAATGGGACCATTATAATGGAAAGAAGTAATTGTGACATTGTTTTCTCTACAGAAATCTCTGATCTTTTTTACAGATATAACATCAGGTCTGTTTGGTTTAAAATATAATTCTTCATTCCATTTGGTATTGATGTATTTGATGTTCAGCTTTTTAATCAGTTCACTATATTGTCTGGCTCTTACTGGATCAAAAAAATCATCTTCACCTTTAAAATTCATATGTATGGAACATTCTCGCATAAAAATCACCTCGTTAATTAAATTTGATGGAAAATCAGCTTTTTCACTAACTTTTATTTATCAGATAAAGTTTAGCACAATAACAAAACATAAAGAAATACTAAAAAATTTATTTCTTAATCACTGTCCAAAAAAACGGCCAATATAGAAAGGCAAACTATTGTATTATGTGATTGTAGAAAAAGGCATAAGTTTTAAGACAAACTCAATTTAAAATAGTGTAAATAATAATTAAAAAGATTCAGGGGGGTGAAAAAAGGAGAGCATTTAACCAAAAAAATGTAATTGTTAAAGATTAGAACAATACCAAAATATTGTATGCAAATGGTAAATAATTAAGGGGGGACAAAATGAAAATCATTAGTGAAGAAGTAAATAGATATTTTACAGAGTTAGAAAATAATAAAAAAGCTTGCTTGATTGGTGTAATACTAAAAATAGATGATGAAGGACATACGGTTTATCTGGAAGGGTTTTTTGAAAGTATGAAAAATAGCATCCTTTTTACACCTGTAATAGTGAAAAAAGAAGATTTAGAAGATGAAGAAAATCTAACAAATAAGTTTATTGAAGAAGACGAAGAACAAGATCCTAGTACTTATTTTAAAAAAAGATATTCTAAAATGATTGATTATATTATTGAAATAATCAGGATAGAAACTAAAAAAGAAAATCAAGAATATGATTTAAATAATGTTAGAAAAGAAAATTTTGGTTTTTTTAATATCGATGCTGAAGATGAAAAAAATGTTACGACATTAATAGAAGGTATGAGGGGAGTTGCTTTAGAGGAAATGAACAATAAAAACTTTGAACTTACTGGATTTTTGAAAGATTCTTTTAAAGGTAAATTCTCTTTACCTAGTAGTTTTTTTGCTAATGAGAATATGGTTAGACTAAATCTTGGACTGATCACAAAGTTTGATAACTCAATTCAAGAATCTGAAGTCAGCTTCAAATTAGATGGCAGCAAATTACTGAAGGGAATATTATTAACTCTTCCTTATTGTTATAAAGAAAATGATACTTTGTATTTTATTTATACTTTTCATGGTTTTAATGATGATAGCGAGTATTATGTCTGTCAAAAAATGCCAAAGGGAATGTATGTATTAAGAAGAAATGGTGAAGAAATTATCAATATGTTTATCATAAAACCTTCAATTGATGATGTATGGCAGATCATTACAGAACAACATGAAACAGATAAAAGAGAAAACATTATTTACAGTGCTTTATATGATGAATTTTATGGATTGCATTATACTAGTTTTGATATTGATGATACCTATAAGATAGAAGAATGGTTTGGATATACAGTTTATAAAACTAAAATTAAATATGAAGGTTCATATTACTGGGTTAACTATAATTTAGAAAATGAAGGTTTTATCATCTTTAGAGATGACAAAGGAAGAGCATCTCATTTAATAGAAGAGGATTTAGAAATAATTCCAAAGTTTTTAGAGTATCTTCAAGAAAATATTGATGAGATTAGAAAGTTGGATTCAATATTAATTTATAAAAGCGAAAAAGAAGCTGGCGAGTTATTTACTGCTTAGAATTAAAAAAGATAATATAAAGTTATTTTTAGAAAGGAGACAAGAAGGTATGAAAACATTTGTATTATACGCACCTACAAGTGGTGATTTATTTGAAAAGTGTTCAGATATGAATTATCCGATACTTGAACGTATTTACGATTTAACTGATGTAGATTTTACAATTGATCTTAGGTTTTGCTGGATTAATGAAAAAGGGTATTTTAAAACTAGATCAACTGAAGAGTTTAACAAAATGTTTAACCAGTTCATAAAGGATATGAAAAATGGCTATTTAGAAGTTTTATATTATGGATATCTTAATTATGTAAAAAAAGAGATAGCTGAAAAATATTTAGGAGCTAATGAAATTTTTAAAGGTAGCTACTATGAACAAAGAGAATATTGGATAAGAACAGTAGAGAAGTTTATTAATGAATTATATAACTCTAGAGAAGAGAAAGATGATTCATATTTATGGATAGAAGCATATACAAGAGATGGTACTGGTTTCTATTTTAGATTTTATATTCCTGTTAGTGAAATTGATAATATAATGAGCAATGAAGTTATTTCTCTAATAAAAGATATAAGAAATCCAGATAGCTCAATGTTTATGCTTCCTATGGATTACTTTACGTTACTTGAATTAGGAAGCTGGATAGTTTTTGAATATGCATTACATTCATATTATTACTATTTATGTAGAACTATTAAAACTTATGATGAAAGTAAACTCTTTGAAAAAAGGACAAAATTAGAATATATGTATTTTAATCGTCCGTAGGTAATATATTAACGAAAATTTTATAAAGACATGTAAAGAAAAAAGGAAAGGAAAAAATTATGTTTGTTAAAATTAAAAAAGAAGACATTATTAAAAACAAGCTCATTTACCAAGAGTTTAGCAAAATATCACAGCCTATACCTGTTCGTGTAGCTCGAGTGGATATAACAGGTGAACTTAACGATTGTGAAGATGGTTATATCAATTATAATGCTGAAGAACTTCAGATAATTGATGAGGAAAGTGAAAAGCTTCAAATGAAACTTGAACCCTTTGTGATTACAACTGAAGAAAAAGAATATCCAGATGGTTGGACACTTGGAGATATGGCTGAACGTAGTGATGAAGCTCCAGTTGTTCCATTTGATTGGACACTTATGAAGTTTGTTGGCGAAGTTACTGATGTCGAAACTAAAAGAGGAATTAATCCTTATACTAAAGATTTGATGATGGGATATTTTATTAGCATAAAAACTGAAGATTTTTCATTTGTGATAAATGCTAATCCTAACCATAGTTCTATGTTTGAGGAATTTAGAAATGCAAAAATTGAAATACCTAAAGTAGGAGATCTTGTATCTGGCACTGCAAATACTACACTAGTTGTTTTAAGAAAGCCTAGTGATGAAAAAATAGAAAGTTATGTTTCTCTAAATGAAGAACTAGGGAAATTGTAAAATAGTAAAGAATATAATAAAGGAATATAAATTAGCATCTAAACTACAAGAATCGGTTATGGACTAAATGAATTGGCTTTAAAGACTATAAATAGTAATTATTCCGGTTTTAGCGAAAATTAAAAGAAAGTAACTTAAAAGAAAAATATAGAAAGTTACAGGAGATTTGACTATGGATAATAATTTTTATAATGAGATAAAAAGCATATTGATAAAAGCGCGAAACAAAGTTTATATTACAGCCAATTTCGCTATGGTTGAGGCCTATTGGAATATAGGTAAAAAAATCATCGAGCAACAAGGTGGTAAGGATACCGCAGAATACGGACAAGGATTAATCCAAGAACTATCGAAGCAAATGACCAAAGACTTTGGCAAAGGATTTACAGTTACAAATTTAAAATATATGCGTCAATTTTATCTTACGTTTCCAAATGGTCACGCACTGCGTGGCGAATTAAGCTGGACACATTATCGTAGTTTGATGCGTGTTGAAAATGAAAATGCAAGGAATTTTTATTTAGAGGAAGCCATAAAATCCAATTGGAGTACCAGACAACTTGATAGGCAAATAAATAGCTTTTTTTATGAAAGGCTACTATCAAGTCAAAACAAAGAAGAAGTATCAAAAGAAATTCTGAAACTGGAAAAAAGAAAGACACCAAAAGATATCATAAAAGACCCCTATGTATTAGAGTTTTTGAGTTTAGAACCAAATACAGATTTCTATGAAAGTGATTTGGAACAAGCTTTAATAACTCACTTACAGAAGTTTCTTTTAGAATTAGGTAGAGGTTTTTCTTTTGTCGCTAGGCAGAAGAGATTCACATTTGATGGAAGGCATTTTAGGATTGACCTCGTCTTCTACAACTATATTTTAAAATGCTTTGTTTTGATTGATTTGAAGATAGGAGATTTAACCCATCAAGATCTAGGACAAATGCAGATGTATGTTAATTATTACGAAAGAGAAATGATGAATGAGGGAGACAATCCACCGATAGGCATTATCTTATGTGCTGATAAAAGTGATTCTGTTGTTAAATATACTTTACCTAAAGATGAAAAACAAATATATGCATCTAAATATAAATTATATCTGCCAAGTGAAAAAGAACTACTAAATGAATTAAATAAAGAGTATTTATTGATAGAAAATTATATTGATGAGCAAAAAAAGAATTAACCGAGCAGTCAAGCTAATTCACTAATATAAAATTATCGGACAAACTGGAGCAGATTTAAGTTAAAGCGATTAGAGAAAACTCCAATCGCTTTTTTTATGCTAAAAATGTGGGGAAATAAAAAGATTTATTTAGCTTAAACTTGCAGAATAGTTTATTAATTTATTTAATATTTTTTCATCAGCTGGGCAAAAAGTATAGTTTTCTAGTTCATCTGTAGTAATCCATTTAAAATCTTTATGTTCTATAGCTTTTGGAATTCCTTTTAATATTGTAGCATTAAAAAATGTTATTTTAATCGCTATTTCTGGATACTCATGTATAACTTCAGCAAAAACATTTCCAACATCGAGAGTTATGGAAAGTTCTTCTTGACATTCACGAACTAAAGCTTGTTTTTTCGTTTCTCCAGGCTCAACTTTCCCACCAACAAATTCCCACTTCAAAGGACGGGCTTTGTGAGCAGGTCTTTGGCATATTAAGAATTTATTATCTTGCCAAATTATGGCAGCTACTACTTCCATCATACTTTATTATTTTATCAGGCCAAAATCATATTGCAAATAATCTGGAAGTTCATTGCTAATATTAATATCGAATAAATATGTAATTCCTTTTTTAGTTTGGTTTTCAAAAGGCTCTTGCTTTCGTGGATTTGTTAAAGTTCCACTTCCTACATAAGTAAAAGGTAAAGATATTCCATATTCTACAGAAACCTTTCGAATGAAAAGAAGTGCTTTTCTACTTTTTTTCAGTTTTTCTAAATCTGAATCTGGAAGGTTGTTCATGCTTTCCCATTGGAACAATGAAGGACTTAGGAATTTATCTTTATAATTTAATCTGGCTTCTACTGAAGCGTCTTTATTCAAGAATGCGAAGATTACTACGATATCATCATAGTAGTAAGTGCCTTTTTGATTGCTTCCTGGATTTTTGAGAAACTTTAACTGTACTTGGTCCATGCGATAGCTGTGCCACAGTTTAAACCCTGTTTCAGAACCAAAATCAATATCATATCGAGATAAGCCATATTCGAATAGATCGTACAAATATTCTTCGAATTGTTCATCAAGTTCAATATTAACAAGTGAGCAAATTCCTTTATCACATTTAAAAAATCCTTTTTTCTCCATAAAGGTCATTGCATGTTCTAATTGCTCATATGTGTAGTCTATAATTTCTTCCTTAAGGCGTTCTTTGATTACTGATAACTTAGTCTTGCCCTCAATGATATTTTTAAAAATAATGTACTCATGTTGTCTAACAAGAGGTAGCATTTCGGACAGATAATCAATAAAATCTACTTGTCTTTTCGAAAAGTTTGGAAGAAGTCGAGAATCTTCATTATCCTTTAGAATTCTATGAAGGAAATTATAATAAGAACGACATTTGCTTCCAATTGAAACATTTAAAAATCTAATCAGATCAGGAGCATAGTCATTATTTAAATAGTCTATATGTTTTGGGAAGGTTTCTGTATCGATGTATTTACGGAAGTTAAATAAATCCTGTTTTAAATAGCTTATGCTATTGAAATTTTCACTTTCAATTGAGTCTATTATTTCTTCTTTACTAAGGTCATCTATGTGTATTTCGACTCCATAGTTACTAAGACCTATTGCTTTAAAATCATCTCTTACAAGACCAATCATTAGTCTTTTTTCTAGCACAAAGTTTTCAGCCAGCGAAGATAAAGCAAATGCAATTTGAACACTTCTCTTATAGCTGTTTCCGATGAAGTCCAGCACAGTAACATATTCTTTATTTTCATATTTACGAAGACCTCTTCCAAGTTGCTGAATAAAAATAGTTTTTGATTCCGTTGGTCTTAAAAATAAAACCATATTCACACCAGGAATATCGACACCTTCATTTAAAATATCAACAGTAAAAAGGATTTCCAAATCTCTATCATCTCTTTGCAAATCATTATAAGCACGAATTCTTTCCCCTATATCATTGCTTCCTGTAAGATAAGCAGTGTTGTAGTAATTTCCCATTTCTTCGCACATTAAACGTGCGTGAGTGATATTGCGACAAAAAGCTAAAGCTTTTAGTTTTCCTTCAGGACGATGTTTTTCAATTTGATCAGAAATAAATTCACAATTTTCTACACTTGCCAGCTGGCAATCATTTTTCTTTCTTCACTTTTGTTTAGCCCATAATCAACCAGTTTATCGCGAATACCATAATATTTGAAAGGAACAATAAGGTCATTTATAATAGCGTCTCTTAAACGAAGTTCATAAGGTACGTTTTTGTCAAACAATTCAAAAACATCTTCATTATCCATACGTTCAGGAGTAGCTGTTAAACCCAATAAGAATTCTGGTTCAAAATAGTCTATTATCTTACGATAAGTGTTTGCTGCAGCGTGATGACATTCATCAATAATTATGTAGTCAAAGTGATTCTTTTTGTAAAATGTAAGAGAATTAGCCATTGTTATATTAGTAGCAAAAACAAAGTCTTCATACATTTCTTTGCTAGAACCGGTAAATACACCGTAACTTACTTCGTTTCCAAAAATAGTCTGAAAAGTTTTTAGTGATTTCATTAGGATAGAACCTTCATGAACGATATATAACAATGTTTTTGGAGAAAAATTTAATGCATCAAAAGCAGCTAAATATGTTTTGCCTGAACCAGCTGCAGCTACAACAAGAGCTCGAGAGGTACCCATAGCACGATACCTGTTTAATTCTTTTAAAGCTCTTACCTGCATAAAGTTTGGTCTTATTTTTGATATGCTTAAATCATAATCCATATCCCAACGCTCTATTGCATAATTAAGTTTAGTTGCATATATATCTATAATTGTCTGGCTTAATGGTATAGTTTGTTGCCAGTTATCATTAAATTCATTTAAAACATCTTCATATAATTGTGAATTTCTTTCTATTGAAATAGCTAAGTCCCACTCTATATTTTTTAGAAGTGCAAACCTAGTGATATTAGATGAACCTATTATTATTTCACATTTATCATCATATTCAAACAAATATCCTTTTGAATGATATCCAACAGTCATATAACCTTTGTCTTTAAAACATTCATTATCTAAATGGCAAGAGAAGTTTTTGAAACGAGTTTGAAGTGATAGGAAACTTCTCAACGATTCAATATCTGTGAAATTCTGATATGTTGAGGTAATTATTTTACCTTTTGCCC
This sequence comes from Erysipelotrichaceae bacterium, assembly GCA_033808805.1. Taxonomy (GTDB): domain Bacteria; phylum Bacillota_I; class Bacilli_A; order Erysipelotrichales; family Erysipelotrichaceae; genus UBA1783. The sequence goes on along the minus strand of JAPXMY010000008.1, from coordinate 50,720 downwards.
CTCTTTCAATTGCGGCCTCTATATCTGGGTAAAGCAAAATTAAACCAACTTTTTTTATAAAGCTAACTGAAAAATTAAATGATTTACAACGACGTAAACTATCTTTTATTTTCTCTAAGAAAGTGATTTCTGTATAGTTGGTCAAAAATTGTTTTGTCATATAATTCCTACTTTCCAAACACTATTTAATATTTTTAATACCGTAATTTAATGTTTCCTTGAAAAAATTATATCGTTTTATTTAAGCTAGATCAAACGTAAAGAAAAAATAAAAGAACATATTTATTTTAAAATCTATGTTCTTTGTTATAAGGTTTTATTTAAAATCTACTTCATACTCAAAATATCTTCTTGATTCATTCCTTACTTCGCTTGCAAATGTAGTGGTGCCGCTTATTTTAAGAGCTTTTAAAGCTGCATCGATTTTAATGGCATCTTTTTCTTTAACACCTGAAGAATTGCTAAGCTTTAACACATATTTTTGATTCAATATAGGAGAGGACTTATCCATTCTTAGCGAAATCAACGATTGAATACCAGGTTCATTTCTTAAGAATTTTACACTAGGTTCAAATGGCTCATGCCCAGGAAAATTCATTTCTGCAGCAACTTCAATATTGGAAATTTCTTTTGAAGATAGGTCACGTTCTGCTTCGACAGTTCCAGCAGTTCCTGCAACTTTTTCATTAGCTTTCGCTTTTACTTTGTTACTTTTATAAGAAGCCTTATATTCCTTATATGTCACTTTGAAATATTTTGCTCCTAAGTCTTGAGCAATTTTTTGTAGTTCGTTAATTCTGGCTATTTTTAAGTAATAAAAATAGTCTTCTAATGCTATGTAGTTGTTTCGGTCACTTGGGTCTACATAATATACTTCACTATTTGTGTCAGGGTAGAAGGTTAGTCCAAATTCATTGATTTCATTTTTAAAGATATTTATAACTTCTATATCTTTTTGTGGTGACATAAATCCTATTGCCCCTTTACATACTTCACTTTCAGCATAAATTTTAGGCATATCTGTAATTAATAATAGTTTAGGAATATTGAAATTTGATTCACTTAAACTAGAAACAAATACAGGTTTAAGACGCTTTATTTCGGATGTCCTTATTCTTTCCTCAACAGTAGTAACAACGGAACTTGTTGTGTTTTTGATTAAATCTCCAAATTTCTCTTTTATGGTATTTACATCATCTTTATCAAAACTACCATCGTCATTTTGATCAATTACCTTAACAACGTTTTCTATTGTTTTATCATAAGTAGATTTAATACCTTTTCCGGTCTTTTTAGCAAGTTCGTTAATTTTTTCAATTTTCTTTTTCATTGTTGTCTCCTTTTTTATTCTTAAGTAATAGAATTGCAATAAAACGTTGTTTGACTTATTTATGGCAAACTATTTAGATAAATTAATGAGTTAAAAAACATATATCTTATGACATTATTTTAGCATTGTTTTATAGTAAATGCATTACGATAATTAATGAGTATACATGTTCATTTCTGTAGGAAATATTTTTAAAAAAAATATGAGAAAATGTGGATGAATTATTGTTATTTTCTCTTAATTCAATAATTTATCTACATTTTCTTATTACCCTATTATTTTATTACAGACAACAATAGATATGATTTACCTGAGAATATATTTAAAATATATTAATTTTCTCTTTTTTTAACAAGTATATATACGCAAGTAAAGAAACAACACTATCAAAAGCATTGCCTAAGCCGAACATTAATGCTATGCCTATTAGAGTTGGAGTCCAAAGATTATTGATATAAAGGATAAATGCTATGCCATAGTAGATGGTGTTGGTTACTACTGATTCAAATAACATGTAGTGAGTTTTACCAAGTCCATAAAATGTGGCATCGAAGACATTTTGAAAAGCAAACAATATGTAAAAGCCTATTAATACTAGTACAAGGTTAAATAGTTTTTCAACATCACCAAAACCAAGGATATTACTCATAAACGGTTTCCATAAAGGAATACTTATAATCCACAAGATAGAAATTATAGCTGTTAATGCAAAATAGCCCAGTGAGTTTTTTCTAATGTTATCTTGATCGGTTGCGACTTCCTGTTTGATTAATTCGCCAAGTTGAAGGACAGGAAGCAGTAGCCAACCCCAGATGAAACTATTGGCTACCCAGTAAGTTCCTTGTTCACCAACAACATTGACCATCCTGGCAATCATTACCATATAGGCGAGATTGCGGACAAATGATTCTAATCCTGAAATAGCTCCAACTTTGACTAATTGTTTTGTCCAGCTAAAATTGAGTTTTTCTTTTGTGAATACTTTGATTCCTTCTTTTGAAAGTAAGATAATCATAACGATAAATAGTAGTAAGTTTACGATAATATTTGAATATCCAATTCCATTAACACCAAGGTTTAATGATATTGGTAATGTTGAAACCAGAAAGGTATCACATATAATATTGAGAACAAGTTTTGCTGCTGTAAGAATATAAAGGTATCTGCTTTTATCAATGGTGACAAGAGCAACAAGTGCAAATTGGGTCAATATTGAGAAAATGTTAGCAATACTTTCAATACGAATATATGAAGCTGAGGCTTCTATAATTTCTGTGTTTGCAGCCATTAAAGTTAGAATAGGTTCAATAAATATTATTAGGATTATTGAAAGAAAAGAGTAGAGAGTTAAAGATATTAATAATCCTGTACGAATACGATTAGCAAAGTCTTCTTTTTCATCGACAACTTTACCAACAAAAAAGAATAGAGGTAGTATTATAGCTTCATTTAATATCTCATAAAGAAGATTAACCCAGGAAAGTTGTCCAGCAATTGAATAAGACCAATCACCAGGCAATTGACCTAAGAAAAAGACTCTTACTGTGGTATAGATTGCAGGTGATAAACCTAAGATAATGAGTGCAAAGTATAATTTATAGTTAATATTTTTAAGCGATGCTTTTATTTTAGATAGCATAGTAAAAACCTTCCTTTTACAATTATTATAAAAGCATTTCAATGCTAAAGAAACACAATAATAAAAAAAGTTCTTGAAAGTCATTTTAACAATTCAAGAACTTTTGCTATTTCATTCCTTACTTTCAAAAAGCCAGAAATGGTTGTTGCTATCAGTGCTTTCTTCTACTGTGCAAGCGATTGAGCCTTTATTTTGGTTATCTTTTAATAGTAGATTAACCATCGTACTGGCAAAAGCGCTGCTTATTTTGTCCTTATTCACTTCAATATATAAAACATAATCTTTTCCTTCTTCAAGGTTTGGGATTTCACTTATGAAGTCTTTGACGTTTGACCAATCATGTTTTTCGTATAGTTTTATGTGCTTAGGATTATCAAGGAAGAATTCTCTATCGATTTTTTCCTCTGATGTGATAATACGTGAATCATCACCACTATCGATAATATCATCAAAGAACTCTTGAACTCTTTCTACAATGTTTTGGTATTTATCTTGGCTAATACCAAATTCCTCAGTTGGATTATAATTTTCCATTTCATCGACAACTTGTTTTTTTAACTCTTTTAATTTGTTTTCCATTTCTTTTAGTTCGTTACAGTATGACTTCTGAATTGACTTGATACGCTCTAGCTTATCCTGTTGTTCTTTAATTTTTTCTTCAAAGGCTTTATAAATTGAATCGTCATCTTTTTTAAGAAGTTCCTTGATTTCTTCTAAAGAAAAGCCAGCTTCCTGAAGATTTTTAATCTTTACATACTCTAGTGCCTGTTTTTCATCGTAGTAGCGATATCCGGAATAGCGATCTACGGTTTTAGGCTTAAGAAGACCCATGGCATCATAGTATCTAAGAGTCTGACTGTTGCATCCACATATCTTGGCAAATTCTTTTATGGTCATAAGCGATCTCCTTTCTAATTGAAATGTATCATTATAGTAAACTATAAGGTCAATATAGTTTTTGAAATTATTTTTAAAATTATTGAATAAGTTAAAATTGGGGAACTTTTTGTGGTAAAAATAGCTAAATAGTTCCCCAATTTTGAATAAAATATTATAACAATCTATCAATGTAGACTGAAACACCACGGTCATCATTCAAAAGATCACCACACAATTGTTCTAAGCGTTTATAATTATTTCATAAAAATCATAGGGTTTCATCCCTTGTTATTGTATTAATTATAATAATATCCGTAGTAGTTTTCAAATTAGTGATATAGAAACTTTTTTTAATATGGATATGATTGTTTCGAAATTGTTAAAAATTGTGTCTGCAAGTTTAATAAATTGTGGTATAAATAAATTATAGATAATATTTAAGGAGGGTTGATTAATGAGATTTACTCTTTCGCCAAAAAATAATAAATATAAAGAGATGATAGAATATGATTATAACTTTTTGTATGAATTTAAAAATCATAGAGTATCGAAAGAATATCTAAATGGGTATGAATGGAAAGTAACGAAAGCATATCGACTTTTACAAGCTAATCAAGATACTATCTGGAAAAAATATCTTGAATGGAAATTACATCGTCTAGAATTAAAGACTGGTATTTCTTTTGAGAATAATATGACTATTGGTAAGGGTCTTATTATTGGTCATTGGGGCAGTATTGTACTTAATGGCAAAGCAACCTTTGGTAACCATTTCTTTTTGACACATAATGTTACGATAGGAAGAGATATTAGAGGTAAAAGAAAAGGAGTTCCTACTTTTGGTGATCGGGTTGTTGTTAGAACAAATTCAACTGTTGTAGGAAACATAAAAATTGGAAATGACGTATTAATCGCTCCAAACACATTTGTTAACTTTGATGTTCCTGATCATAGTATTGTAATTGGAAATCCAGCTAAAATCTTTCATCGAGAAAATGCAACAGAAGGTCATTTACCTGAAATGAAGTTGTAAAATAAAAGAAACAACTATTGAAAACAGATAGCATTAGACTAGTTATAATTAAATTACCTGTTCTTATCTTTCATTGAGACATCTTTTGATGTTAAAAGATTAGACAAATGCAGAAGGGAGTATAGATGAATATATTAGAAAATTTAAGGTTTAAAAATGTTGGTCGATTACTTTTAAAAAAATATAAAAAAGGTGATAAAAGGCATATTAAAACAAGAATGTTTAATGGCTATGTTTTTTGTGTTGGTGGTAGAGCGATTTATGAAAGTGGTGGAAAAAAATATTTGATTGATAATAACCATTGTTTAATGATTGCTAAAGATACTGACTATAGATTTGAAGTTATAGAAGATGGTTCTTTTCCAGTTATAGATTTTGAATTATATGATGGACATTTTAAAGGTGTTTATATGTTTGAAATAAGTGAAGCTAAATCTTTCTATAAAGGATATTTAAATATGGAAAAGAAAAACATGTTTTCTAGAACGTCTCACATTTTAATGGACCTAAGCAATTTGTATAATATGACTGCTAGAATAATTGGTTATGGAAAATTGGATGAAAAGTATAAAATAATGGAATCATCAGTCAAACATCTTGAAAAACATGCCTGTGATGTTAATCTAGATATTAGTGAAGTGGCTAAAAAATCTAATATATCTGAAGTGTATTTTAGAAGACTGTTTAAAGAAAAATATGGTTTGTCACCTTATGAGTATGCAACTGAAAAAAGAATAGAAAAAGCTAAGGAGATGCTTTTATATGATTCTTATAGTATTGGTGATATTGCTGAAAATTGTGGATTTGCAAGTATTTATGCATTTTCTAGAGCTTTTAAAAACATTATTGGCATAGCTCCTAGTGACTTTAAGAAGAAATACATAGTTTCGAAATAGTTAAATACTTTATCGTTAAGAACATTTTAAATCAGATCCTTAAATGGTAAAGTTTAGTTAATAGAGGTATATGCAATCAAGAAGAGAACAATAATATTTTTATGCTTGCATGTTAAAAGTTAAGCTTAAACTATAAAAGCCATTATTAAGGAAAGGAGATAAATAATTTATTTAAAGGGAGCTTATGAGTGAAAAAAAATTATCAATTTTAATTATTGAAGGTCTAGGCGGCGCTGAAAATATTGTTTCTGTTGAAAACTGTATGACTCGTCTTAGAGTTGTGGTAAAAGATGGAAGCAAGGTTAATAAGGAGGCATTGACCTCGATTAAAGGGGTGCTAAGAATTGCAGGTACGGATACCGAACCTCAAATTGTAGTTGGCCCTGGTGTCGCTGACACAGTTTGTGATGAGATTAAATTAATTCCTGGTATTCAACTTAGTGTAAATGTGGGAGAAGCTGTAATGACTAAAAAGTCAGCTACAGGAGTCTTTGAGATTTTCTCAAAAGTATTTACACCTTTAATTCCTGTGTTTGCTGGTGCTGGTTTAATCTTTGGTATCATGAAGATATTTACTACCTTATGGAACATCAATCCGGCATTAACTTTGTTTAATCCTAGTGAATCAACATTTATGTTTGCGTTAAATGTTTTAGCAAGTACTTTCTTTGCTTATTTGAACATTGCAGTTGCAGCATCTTCTGCTAAAGTTATGGGTGGTAACCCTTATTTAGGTTTAGTAGCTGGTGGTATCATCATCAACTTAGGTGCTTTAGCTGGTACACAAGGATTATTTGGAATAACAATAGTTAATGGTCGTGGTGGAACTTTAGCTGCAATGGTAGCAGGTATACTGATTGCTCTTGTTGAAAAGAAAGTAAGAGCAGCAGTCCCAGATGCACTGAAAATCCACGTCCCTCCTGTTATATCAATTGTTGTGGTGGGTTTAGCAACAATTTATATTTTGCAACCAGTTGCTGGAGTTGTTACTGATGTAGTAACAAACTTGTTCTTATGGTTGCTTGATAATGTGGGGCCGGTTGCATTTGGTATCATTGCAGCATTATTCTTACCGTTAGTTATGACAGGTATGCATCATGGTTTATCACCAGTTCATACTACATTTATCCAGAACTTAGGTTATACGCCATTGTATTCTTGTTGTTCACTTGCTGGTGGTGGTCAAGTAGGTGCTGCTATAGGATTAATGTTAAGATACAAAAATGAAAAGGGTTTAAGAGAAGCTGCTATTGCTGGATTACCTGCTGGTATCTTAGGTATTGGTGAGCCTCTAATCTTTGGTGTATCTTTACCATTAGGAAGACCATTCATTACCGCTTGTCTTGGCGCATTTGTAGGTGGAATTGTTCTAGGGTTATTCCCAGGGCAAGGGGCAGTAACAATGAATGTTTCTGGTATCCTTGGTGGCCTTGTCAACACTAGACCAGGTGCTTATTACTTATCTTATGCTGTATCAATTGCTGCTGGCGCAATTATTACCTTCTTTGTAGGTGCAAAAGATTCAGCAATAGATTCATTTAGAGATTAGTCTGTTAATATAATGTCCTGAAATCAAGGTCCGCTATTACGGGCCTTGATTTTTAGAAGGAAATTGGAAATGGAGTTTGAAGATAAAGTTGTAATTATACTAATTTAAAAAGGTATAAAAAGAATATATACTGAATCAAAAAATAATTGAAAAATATTTTTTGAAACTTTATCTTTAGATATCATTAAATAATGAACTAGTATTAATTTAAGATGATTGGATTATATAGATAGAGAATATTTTAACGATTAATACGATTAACTAAAACAAGATAAATGAAAGGAAATAGATATATGAGAGAATTTGCTAGCCCAGCAAAGGGTAAATGTTTCAATATTGAAAAATTTCCAGATGAAATAATTGCGGAAAAAACTATGGGTGATGGTTATGGGATGTTTTTAACTGGTAATAGAATAGTTGCTCCATTTGATTGTGAAGTTAAAGTAGTTTGTCCTGGTGGCCACGCAATGTGTCTTGAAGATAGATATGGATTACAAATTATGATTCATATAGGGGTGGAAACTTATAAAATACAAGGTATGAATAAAGTTCATAAAAAGGTTGGAAAAAGGGTTAAAAAAGGAGATTTATTAATAACTACGGATATTAATAAATTGCAAGAAAAAACAGGAAATACAGCTACTGCTATTGTGTTTTTGAGTGGTGAAAAGATAACGCTATTAAAAGATGATGAAAAAATTGATTATCTTGAAGAAGATTTCATCAGGATTGAGAGAAAATGATTAAGTCGATTGCAATATATCCTCATCTTTTAAGTGATGAGTATGAAAGAAAAGTTGAAAAAACTATAGAGTTAGCATCAAAATATGGTTTTGATGAAGTTTTCACTACCATTCATTTACCTGAAATTCCTTTAAAAGAACAGATAAAAGCTTTTGGTTTGATTTCTAAACTTGCTAAAGAAAAGGAGTTAGAAGTTACTGTTGATATTGGTGGTTATTTCTTTGATGAAATTTTAGAAAACAATCAAATATTAGAAAGTTTGAAAAAAATAGATTTTGATTTTATAAGGATAGATTATGGCAGTGATATAGAAAAAACAAGGAAACTATATTCAGTGCTATCTTTTAAAGGAGTTGTTGTAAATGCCTCTATTTATAACAAGCAAGAGATAAAAGAAGAAATCAAACTATTGAAAGACATTGATGAAAAAATGGAAATTAGAGCTTGTCATAATTTTTACCCTCAACCTGACACAGGTTTAGATGAAACCTTTGCTCAAAAGCAGGATAAATATTTTAAAGAAAAAGGTATACCGGTTTATTACTGTATCCCATCATATTTAAACCCTAGAGGACCAATATATGAAGGATTGTGCACAGTTGAAAAACACAGATATCAAGAAATTTCTTTTATATTAGCTGATTTATATTTGAATTATGACTTGTCTGCTTTTATGATGGCAGATGAGTGGTTGAGCGAAGAAGAGTTTGTTCAGGTTAAGCAAATTTTAAATCTACTACAAGAACCACTTGATAGAGTAGTTGAAATAGAAGTTAATCTGTTTAGTAGCATAACTGATGTTGAAAAAGAAATTGTATTAAAGGAACATCAATTCCGTTTTGATTCTTCGTTTGACTGTTTAAGGTCTCAAACTACTAGGGAAATGGCTGAATTCGCTACTTCAATCATCAAAAATAATGATATAGAAATAGAGCCTGGAATGATTACAATTGATAATGAACTTTATAAACGCTATTCGGGTGAGTTAAAAGTTATGTTTATCCAAAAAGAAAAAAATGAAAAAGTTAATGTTGTAGGAAAAATTTCAAATACTGATGACATTATTAAATTACGTAGATTTAGAGAAGGTTACCTATATAAATTTGTGGAAAGGAAAATTGATGAAAGTTAAGGTAGAAATAGATGTTACACCAAAAGAATATTTTAGTCATCTTTGTGAGGTAATGCTTAAAGATATCGAAAAAAGTACAAATAAAAGAGTCGATTTAAAAACTTTAATAGATGGTTATAGTTATGTAAAAACAATTAGCAACAAAAAGAAACCTGTTGATATTTTAATGAAAATCGGACCCTTAATTGTAGATAAATATTTTTTAGTAGAATATGAAACCAAAGACACAAAGTGTTTATATTATTACGACTTTAGTAATGAAGGTAACCGTAATTATGTGACATACTATGAAAGCACAAACTATAAAGAAGAAACTGTTGGAACTTACTTTGGAAACTTAAGGAAAAAATTTAGAGCTAAAGCGATTGAGCAAAATGCGATTAGAAATATTGAATTAACCAACATATATATAAAAAATAATAGAAAATAGGAGGTGTATTATGGTTAACATTAGAAATTTGGGAACAGAGCAAAGAAATGAAAAAACGTTAAACCTTGATTCATTATCAACGTTGGAAATTGTTGAAATAATGAATGAAGAAGATTTGAATGTTGTTGCAGCAGTCAAAAAAGCACTACCTCGGATAGTGAGAGTAGTAGAAGCGATGGTTGAGACTTTAAAAAATGGTGGCCGAATTATTTATGTGGGTGCAGGAACTTCTGGAAGAACAGGAATTATCGATGCTGTTGAATGTGGTCCAACATTTGGGTGTACAACAGAATTTTTAGGTTTAATAGCTGGTGGCAACAATGCCGTGTTTAAAGCAGTAGAAGGTGCAGAAGATAGAAAAGATTTGTGTATTCAGGATTTAAAAGACAATAATTTTAGTGAAAAAGATTTACTAGTTGCAGTAGCAGCTTCAGGAAGAACACCGTATTGTATTGGCGGTATTGAATATGCCAAAGAACTTGGAGCTAAAACAGCTTGTGTCTGTTGTAATTTGAATTCTGAAATTGGGGAAATGGTTGATCATCCAATTGAAGTTTATGCTGGACCAGAAGTATTAACAGGATCAACTAGATTAAAATCAGGGACATGTCAAAAGGTTATTATTAATATGCTTTCAACTTCAGCAATGATTGGAATGGGGAAAGTTTACAAAAACTTAATGGTTGATATGACTCCAACTAACATTAAGTTAATAGAAAGATGTAGACATATCGTAATGGCTGCAACTGACTGTGATTATGAAACAGCAGATGCAACTTTAAAACAAACAGAAGACAACAATGTTAAAGAATCGATTGTAATGATTTTAACAGGCGTTGATTATAAAACGGCTAAAGAACAATTGGCTAAAAACGATGGTTTTATAAGAAAAGCTTTAAACGATAAGTAATCTTCAAACATTCTTTTTAGAATGCTTTAAACTATTAAAAAAATGAATAGGATGTTTTTTCATGCTAGTTTTTAGACTTTGAAACAGGTAACTAAACAGGAGGGATAGTTAAGTATGGGAGTTGTTTTAGCAAGGGTAGATGAAAGATTAATTCATGGACAAGTAGCAACAGCATGGTTAAAAAGCTATTTAGTCGATGTAATTATTGTTGTTGATGATGAAAGTGCAAATGATGAGTTACAAACGATGTTACTTAAAATGGCTGCTTCAGGTACTGTTCAAACGGAGGTATGCACCTTAAAGCAAGCAGTAGAAATAATTAATGAGAACATTAATAGAAAAATATTTTTATGTGCTAAATCACCGTTAGTATATCGCCAATTAATGGATCAGGGGATAAAGATACCTAATATTAATATTGGTGGAATATATGCCAAGGAGCAAAGAAAACAATACTATAGCACAGTTTTTTTAACAGAAGAGGAAAAAGATATTATTTTAAGTTTAGAAACATATGATACAAAAGTTGAGTATCGCATGGTTCCAAATAGTAATGAAATTGACATTATTAAAGAATTAAAGAGAGGGGAGGTTTAATAATGAATTTTATTCAAATTTTGTTGCTAAGTTTGTTTATTGCCTTTATGGCAGTTGAAACTTACTGGTGGGGAGGAGCAATTTATATTGCTCGTCCGGTATTCGCTGGACCTCTAATAGGCCTGATAATGTGAGATTTACAAACAGGTTTGATAGTTGGTGGAAGCGTAGAGATGATGTTTTTAGGTGGATTAGCAATGGGAGCGTATTCGCCACCAAATGCCTATATAGGTGGGATGGTTGGAACCGCAATGGCAATACTATCAGGCGGAAATATGGAGATTGGTATTGCATTAGCTTATCCAATTGGTGTTCTAGTTCAAATGTTAAACTACCTAGTAACGCAAATGAATATTATCTGGGTCGAAAGAGCAGAACAAGCTGTTAGAGATAAGAAAGTAAAAGCTTTTGAATTATATCACTACATGTCTATATTTACTCGTATGATAATTCAATTCTTTTTACCAACTTTTATTGCCTTGTTGATTGGTTCTACGTCATTAGAAACATTTTATAATAATGTTCCAGCTTGGGCTATTGATGGTTTAAAAGCAGCAGCAGGAATTTTACCGGCAATTGGCTTGGCTAGTATCTTATCAACTCTTGGACTAAAAAAAGGGTGGCCGTATTTTTTAGTGGGCTTTGTTTTAGCTACTTATTTGGGTATGAATATCATGTCAATTGCACTATTAGCTTTAGGATTGGCAGTAATTATTCTTACAAGAACAAAAAGCGGAGAAACTGGCAATTTAACCTTTGATAAGAGCAAAGAAAAAGAAGGGGTTCTTGATGATAAAGACTTTAGAAAAATGTTCTTTAGATCATTTACAAGCATGGGTAGTTTCAACTATAAAGGATATAACAATATCGGTTATCTCTACTCAATTGAACCTGGTTTAAGAAAAGTTTATGCTGACAATCCTGAAGGTTATCAAGAAGCGATGGAAAGAAACTGTGAGTTCTATAATAGTCATCCTTATTTCACTAACTTAGTAATGGGAGCAGCTTTAGCTTTAGAAGAGAAAAAAGCACATGATGATAGTGTGACTGGAACGGCTATTACTGCAACTAAAACAGCATTAATGGGACCTTTAGCAGGTATTGGTGATTCGGTATTTCAGGGAACATATCGAATTATTTTTTCAGCAATTGGTGCAAGTTTAGCAATGGAAGGAAACATTGTTGGTCCATTTATTTATTTGATTCCTCAAATTATTCTATCTTGGGGAACAAGATGGGGATTTTTAAAGTATGCATATAAATATGGCACTACCTTGATTGCAAAATTACAATCATCAAATCTATTTAACAGTTTCGTTGAGGGAGCAAGCATTGTTGGTATGATGGTTATTGCTGCTATGACTTCAAGTTTTGTTGGGATTAATTTAAAACCTATGTGGACATTTGGAGCAAAAGAAATCAGATTACAAGGAGTTTTTGATGCTATCTTGCCAAAATTATTGCCGTTATTATGTGTCTTATTGTTTTATAAGATAACAATTAAAAACAAAAAAGTGTTTATATTTGTCTAGCGTTAAGTTTTATAGCTGGATTTATAGGAGTAATTTTAGGACTATTATAATTTGTTAATTTAAATAAAGGTTATTTTGTCTATACTTAAAAATAAAGTTCAATTTCTGGAAGTGCTAGTTTCCAAAAATTGAACTTTTATAGTGAAATACCATCATAAAGTTCCCCAATTATCAATAAAGACTTAATTATCTATTGATGTTTTGAAAAAAGTTCTCAAAATCAGAGAACTTATGTTTTTTAATCTAATGGTTTCATAGTAGGGAATAAAATGACTTCTCTAATAGATTCAGCTTCCGCAAAGAGCATAATCATTCTATCAATACCATAACCGATGCCTCCAGCTGGTGGCATACCATATTCTAAAGCTTCGATAAAGTCCATATCAATATCATTGGCTTCATCATTGCCTAATTGTCTTTCTTTAATCTGATTTTCAAATCTTTCTAACTGGTCAATAGGATCATTTAACTCGGTATAGGCATTGGCAAATTCTTTGCCGCCAATAAACAGTTCAAAGCGATCAACAAATCGAGGATCATTTTCATTTGCTCTGGTCAGTGGAGAGATTTCTACTGGATGACCATAAAGGAAGGTTGGCTGAATCAGTTTATCTTCAACATATTTTTCAAAGAAAGCGTTGATAATATGACCAACAGAGAAGTGTGGTTCTACTTCAATACCTGCTTCTTTAGCATAAGTTACAGCCTTTTGGAAAGTGATTTCTTTAGTAAAATCAATTCCTGTTTCTTCTTTGATAGCTTCTACCATGGAAACTTTTTTAAAAGGAGCTTTGATAGTAATTTCATTTCCATTGAAATTAAAACTATCTTTTCCAACAACCTGGGCAATTTTAGTAAACATTCCTTCAGTCAATTCCATCATCCCTTCTAAATCGGAATAAGCTAGATAAGCTTCCATCAAGGTGAATTCAGGATTGTGCATTGGACTCATTCCTTCGTTTCTGAAGGTTCTGCCAATTTCATAGACTGCTTCCATACCACCGACAAGAAGTCTTTTTAAAGGTAACTCTAAAGCGATTCTCAGATACATGTCTAAATCTTGAGTATTGTGATGGGTGACAAATGGTCTAGCTGAAGCTCCGGTTAATAGTGTAGTCAAGACAGGAGTTTCTACTTCCGTAAAACCAAGTGAATCCATATAATTTCTAATGGTCTTGATAATCGTTGGACGTAAAAAGGCAATTCTTTTTGAATCTTCATTCATAAACAGGTCAACATATCTTCTTCTGTATCTTTCTTCAACATTGGTAAGACCATGGAATTTTTCTGGCAGAGGAGTTAAAGATTTACTCAGGTGAGTATAAACAGCAGTTCTTACTGACAGTTCACCAGAATCAGTTTTCATTACTGTTCCTTCAATACCGACAAAATCACCGACATCATTGATTTTGAAAACTTCATAAATCTCATCGCCAACAACACCTCTGTTGACAACGATTTGAATCATACCGCTTCTATCTTGGATCTGCATAAAGCCCAGTTTACCCATGCGACGCTTGAACATGATTCTGCCTGCTACTTTAACGGTAACATTTTCCTGTTCCAGCTGTTCTTTATCTAAATGCTGATAGCTGTCTTTTATCTGCTGGGTAAGGTGAGTTCTTTTAAAAGCATTGCCAAAAGGATGAATTCCCATCTCTATCAGCTTATTCATTTTATCTCTTCTTGCCAATTGTTGATCATTTAGTTGTCTTGTCATAGTTGCTCCTTTCGTAAATCAAAAATAAAACGCCCATATCTAAGGACGTTAATACGCGGTACCACCTTAGTTCATACTATTACCAATAGCATGCACCTTCATTAAGTTATATCGTAACAACCGATTTGCTCCAAGTTTTTATTCGACTATTGCTGCATGTTCTTTTCCACCAGCCAAGAACTCTCTGTGATGCCTACAAAATAGTGTACTCCTCTTTTCTTTGCAACATTAATATTATATAGTAGAGATTGATTTTATTCAATGACAAATTTATACTTTTATTGAGGTGTATAGCTATGAAACTGACAGTTCTATGTGACAACAACAGTATCATTGATAACTATTTACTGGCTGAACCAGCGCTTTCTTTTCTGCTTGAAGATGGAAGTGATGTAATTTTATTTGATACTGGCTATTCTGATGTCTTCGTTAGAAATGCTGAAAAAATGGGGATAGATTTAAATGGTATTACAAAAATTATTTTTTCTCATGGTCATAATGATCATACTAAGGGAGTAGAAAACATTTTAAATTTAAAACAAAAGATTGAAGTAATCGCTCATCCTGATGTTGATAAAGACAAATTCTACGAGGGTTTAGATGTATCAATGCCTGTTAAGCTCAAAGATTTCCCAGGTAATTTTAAAATAACAACAACTACAGAACCTTTAAAGATCAGTGAAAACATCTGGTTTTTAGGAGAAATAAAAAGGACTGTTCAAGAAGTTAAGCCTTTAGGTGAAGATTATTTATACGATGACAGTGCTTTGCTGTATATTGGTGATAATAAAATAAGTATCATTACTGGCTGTTCACACAGTGGCATCTGTAACATTATTGAGCAGGCTAAAAGGGTCAGTGGAATCAGTGAGATAGATGTAATAATTGGTGGCTTTCATCTATTAAATAATCCGAAGTTGAATAATGAGGTCTGCAATTATCTATCTAAGGAAAACGTTGCTGTTGTTTATCCCTGTCACTGTACTGATTTGCAGGCCAAAATCCAATTAAGCAAAGTGAGTGAAATTAAAGAAGTTGGAGTAGGCCTGATAATTGATTTTTAAGGTTTTATTGGTAACATTTTCACAATTTCACTATGAAAAAATGTTAAAATAAGATATATTAAAAGTAGTTATAAACATATACTTTTTGAAAGGAGATTATTGTATGAAACAATATTTGGAAATTGTAAATGTTTTTGCACGAGAAATACTGGATTCTCGTGGAAATCCAACAATTGAAGTTGATGTAACACTTGAAGATGGTTCTCTAGGTCGTGCAGCAGTACCTTCTGGTGCATCAACAGGTGCTTTTGAAGCGGTAGAATTGCGTGATGGAGATAAGGGACGTTATTTAGGTAAAGGTGTCAGCAAAGCTGTTAAAAACGTCAATGAAAAAATTGCTCCTGAAGTAGTTGGAATGAATGTCTTTGATCAGACTCTGATTGATAAGGTTATGATTGAATTAGATGGTACTCCAAACAAAGGAAAATTAGGCGCGAATGCTATTTTAGGTGTTTCTTTAGCAGTTGCTAAAGCAGCAGCTAATTCATTAGGACTTCCTTTATATCGTTATATTGGAGGCACTAATGCCAAGGTTCTTCCAGTTCCTATGATGAATATCATCAATGGTGGAGCACATGCTGATAACTCAGTAACTATTCAGGAGTTCATGGTTATGCCTGTTGGAGCTAAATCATTTAAACAAGCTGTCCAATGGTGTGCTGAAGTATTCCATAACCTGAAGAAAGTTTTAGGTGATCAGGGATATGCAACAGCAGTTGGTGATGAAGGTGGATTTGCTCCTAACCTTAAATCTGATGAAGAAGCAATTCAGGTAATTGTTCAGGCTATTGAAAAAGCTGGATACAAACCAGGTGAACAGTTCCGTATCGCAATTGATGCTGCTGCTACAGAAATGTATGACAAAGCAAAAGCTAAAGGCAAAGAAGGCCTGTATTACTGGTGGAAGATTGATAAATATATGACCGTAGATGAAATGATTGATTTCTGGGCAGATATGGTTAGCAAATATCCTATTATTTCAATCGAAGATGCTTTTGCAGAAGATGACTGGGATGCATGGAAAAAGTTTACTGATAAACTTGGCAAAAAAGTTCAAATCGTTGGTGATGATCTGTATGTTACCAATACTGAAAGATTAAAGAAAGGTATTGCTGGAGGCAATTCTAACTCAATATTAATTAAAGTTAACCAGATTGGTACTTTAACTGAAACTTTAGAAGCTATGGAAATGGCTGCTCGTGCTGGCTTTACATCAGTTGTTTCTCACCGTTCAGGCGAAACAGAAGATACTACAATTTCAGATATCGCTGTAGCAGTTAATGCTGGACAGATTAAGACTGGTGCTCCTTCAAGAACTGACCGTGTTGCTAAATACAATCAGTTAATCAGAATTGAAGAAGAATTAGGTGAAGTTGCTAAGTATCCTGGACTTGATGCTTGGTTCAACTTAAAATAAGAAATTAAAGCAGCTGAAAAAATAAATGGACTGTCAATAACAGATAGTCCATTTTTTTTGGCTGTAGATTAATAAAAGACTTAGTCTATATAAGATAACTAAGTCTAAGTATTTTAGTAATATAAATTATTCAGCAGCAGTATTTTTCTTTTCCCCAACACTTAACAGTAAGTGCAGTAAAATTCCAAAGATTGAAGCACCAGCTACACAAGGAATATTTAAGCCAAAGAATGGAATGTTTCCGCCAAAGGCAAATTGTCCACCTAAGCCAATAATCATTATAGTAGCGATTATGGCAATATTTTTTGAGCTGAACAGGTCAACTTTCTTTTCGACCATAATAGCGATACCCTGAGCAGCAATAGCGCCAAACAGATAAACTTCAAGTCCACCAATAACTGCTGTTGGAATTGAGTAGATAGCATTGATTAATGGAGTAAAGCAAGAGATTACCATGGCAATAATTGCTGCGGCAATCAGTACCGGAATAGAGAAGACTCTGGTAATCGCCATAGCACTGATATTTTCACCATAGTTTGTTCCGGCTGGACCACCGATGAAACCAGCCACGATATCACCAATTCCATCACCGACCAGGTTATCTCCTAATCTGTCAGCAATGTTATAATGCTTATCTGAATTCTTTTTCTTCGCTAAGTCATTGACATAGATATCCAGCTGATAGACATGAGCAGTAGATTCTGGAATAGTAGCGATAGCTATGGGCATAATAGCTGCTACAGCCATCAAAGTAGGTTTTGGGAAAGTAAATATTGGTAAAGCGAATATTCCACTGTTGGCTGTATCTGGTAATACTTTAAACAGGTTGATGCCTGTTATCCAGTAGATGACAACAGCGGTCAGACAACCTAAGATTGGTCCCAAAAGCAGTGGAAGCTGTCCCAAGAAACCTTTTAGATGCACTGAGAATAGAATTGTTGATAACAGGGTAACCAGCGAGACAATCCAGGCCATATTGGTTGCCAGATTTGTCTGTGAATCAAGCACCTGAATTGCTCCACTGAATGATTGAGCATCAGTTAAGGCTGTTCCTGCCAGAGTCAGACCTATAACCATGGCAATAGGACCTGTTATAGCTGCAGGAAGAATTTTCTCAATAGAGTCTCTTCCAAAACGTTTGATAATAAGACCGGCCGCAATTGATACAAAACCTGACATAACGATACCAAATTGGGCAACAGCTATTCTTTCATTAAGTGTATGACCAGCCAAGGCTTCTGAACTCATAAGGCTGCCGATTGCTGCCACATATGAGAAGCTTGATCCATAGTAGAGAGGTATTTTTCTACCTGTTACCAGAATAAAGCAGATAGTTGCCAGACCGCTTGCGAAGATGGTCGTTGAAATGTGAAAACCGGTAATAATTGCTACTGCAACAGTTGCTGGAAACATTACCACCACCTGTTGTACGGCATACAATAATAGCTTCCACATTACTGGCTTTTCATCGGGAAGATACCCAATTACGTGTTGTTGTTTGTTCATGATAAAATTCTTCCTTTCAATTTTTTAAAAACAATGCAGAGGATAAGTGTTTTGGTATTTTACTTAAACACTTAATTCTGGTTCAGACATAAAAAATCTTGTCGGGCATCTGACAAGATTGTTTCTTCACTAAAACGCAAACGGATACTACAAAGCAGCCATCAACTTTGCTTAACGGTATGTAACATCTTGTCGGCATCTCTGTACCGCCCTTAAAGACATTTTGTCTGTAGGTATTGTAGCATTACGAATTTATTAATGCAAGTACATTTATATTAATTTCTAATTATTTGTGGTTAATACGTGATAATTTCTTAAGTATTGATACGGGAAAATGTCCCAAATACATATTGAGTTAAATACTGTGGTTTAGGGAACTTTTTTATAGTTGACTAAGTAATAGAAACGAGTATAATTAATAATAGTTAACTGGTTAACAGTTAAATGATATTACGTGAGGTGTCTATGGATTATAAAAAAACAATATATAAATTCTTGAGAGTTCATCAGCTGATAAGATGGCATAATGCGATCAATCTAAAGGAAGTTGAAGGAGCCCAGTTAGCTCAATATCCAATACTGGATTATATTAAAGAATATCCTGGCTGTATGCAGAAGGATATTTCTGATCGGTTTGCCTTTTCAAAGGCGGCAGTCAGTAAAACGATTAAAAAGCTGCTTGAAAATAATCTGATTAAAAGAGAAAAGAATAGCCAGGACTGCCGACAATATGACCTGTTTATTACTGAAAAAGGTTTACGACATATTGAACAGATGAAAGAGGCTTTTCAGCGCTGTAATGTAATGATGTTTAAAGACTTCAATGAAGAAGAAATAGCAGTATTTAATAGTTTTTTAGATCGAATTCTGGAAAACCTGGAAACTGACTATTCCAGAGATAAGACAGCAGGCTTGTTGATGGATGAAATCAAAAAACTGGAAAGTGGGGAAAAAACTGATGAGAAAGATTCTTAGATGTACCAGAAAGTATTTACCTTTTATCATATTGGCACCAATAATTATTATGGTAGAGGTATTGCTTGAAGTAAATATACCTTTGATAATGGGTAAGATAGTGGACTATGGTATTCCATCTAACGACCTTACTGTGGTATTGAAATTAGGTGGCAATATGGTAGTTATGGCTTTTCTATCATTGCTGTGTGGTTCACTGGGCAGTATTTTTTCAGCCACAGGCAGTATTGGTTTTGGAAGTGAATTGAGAAAAGAAGTTTTCAACAGGATTTTAAATTTCTCTTTTGAAAACGTTGATTCTTTTCAGCAGTCTTCACTTTTGACCAGACTTACAACTGATGTCAACTTCATTCAGATGGGATTAAGAATGACAATGGTGATGGCTATCAGAGCACCTTTTATGATGATAGCTGCAGCTACTGTTGCCTATGGCATCAACAGGGAATTGTTTATTGTCTTTGTGGTAGTGGCACCGATTCTAATGATAGCGATAGTATTATTGTCAAAAAAAGCAATGCCATTATTCAGGCATATGCTGACTAAATTTGATGGTCTAAATGATCGTGCCAAAGAATATCTTAGCAATGTAAGAGAAGTAAAAACATTCGTCAGAGAAGAATATGAAGTTGAAAAATTTAAAGAAATAAATCATGAACTGATGACTTCTTCAATCAAGGTGGAAGGATTACTGGTGCTGATTTCACCAATCATGATGCTGGTAATCTATTCAGCAATCCTGGCTATTTTATGGTTTGGTGGCAATCAAATCATGATTGGCACCATGAAAACGGGAGAGCTGATAAGTTTTATTTCCTATGTTGGACAAATCTTAGCCGGATTACTTATGATGGCGATGATTTTCCTTAATATGGTCAGACTTAAAGGCTCAGTTGATAGAATCAACGAAGTATTAAATACCGAATCTTTAATTGTTGATGGTGATTATGAAGGCACTTTAGAAGATGGTTCAATTGTCTTTAAGGATGTGACTTTCAGATATGCTTCCAGCAGTAAAGATGCTATCAGCAAGGCTGACTTAAATATCAGAAGCGGAGAAACAATAGGCATAATTGGAGCAACTGGAAGTGGTAAAACAAGTCTGGTACAGCTGATACCAAGACTATATGATGTAAATGAAGGCAGTTTAGTGGTCGGAAAACATGATGTTAGAGATTATAAACTGGCTAATTTAAGAAAAGAAGTAGCTATGGTTCTGCAGAAAAACGTCTTATTTTCTGGAACAATTAAGGATAATTTATTGTGGGGCAATGAAAATGCCAGCGATGAAGAGATTATAGAAGCCTGTAAAGTGGCCAGTGCCCATGATTTTATTATGGCTTTTGAAGATGGCTACAAGACCATTTTAGGACAGGGAGGCGTTAATCTTTCTGGTGGTCAGAAACAGAGAATCTGTATTGCCAGAGCCCTTCTGGCTAAACCTAAAATAATTATCCTGGATGATTCAACCAGTGCGGTAGATACGCAGACGGATTCATCAATCCGAGAAGCTTTAAAAACAAAATTAAAAGATACAACAACTATCATCATTGCTCAAAGAGTAACTTCGGTTATGGATGCTGACAGGGTAGTAGTTATTGATGGTGGAAAAATTGTTGATGTTGATACTCCAGAAAACCTGTTGAGAACAAGTGAGATTTATATGGATATCTATCAAACCCAAATGGAAGGAGTTGAGCTGTAATGACTGGACGCAGAAGAAGATTTAACTATGAAAGACCAGAAAATGTGCTGGCAACTCTCAAAAGACTTTTGGGATATGTTAAAGATAAGACGGTGGTTATTCTATTTGTATTGCTATTGATAGCAGTAAGTTCAGTTTTATCTATTTATGGCATCCAGCTGATTGAACCTATTATCAACGAAGGTATTATTCCTTTAATCGGTCAAGAAATTACCGCTGAAAGTCTAAACCCATTAATCAGATTATTAATTACTTTGGGTATCATCTATTTAATGACAGTTATTTCTGAATATCTGGTTGGCAGAATAATGGTTACAGTTACCAACAATACGCTTAATAAAATTAGAAACGAGCTGTTTGAGAAACTGCAGAAATTACCAATAGCTTATTTTGATACGCACACGCATGGTGAACTGATGGCTCACTTTACCAGTGATGTAGGGGCGATCAGAGAAGCCATAAGTGATGGCATTACTTCCTTTATTTACAGTGCCATTACTATTGTCGGTATCTTTATTATGATGCTCAGATATTCAGTAGTTATGACACTGGTAGTTTTGCTTCTTTTAGGTTTGATGCTTTTGATAACTACCCTCTTTGGCAAAAAGAGTATGAAAAACTTTACCGTTCAGCAGGAAACAATTGCGAAATTAAATGGCTATATGGAGGAAATGATGGATGGTCAGAAAGTTGTCAAAGTTTTTGTTCACGAAGATAAGGTAAGAAAAGAGTTTTCTGAAGTCAATGAAACAGCTAGAAAAGCTAATACTAAAGCTAATATTTATGCCAGTATCGTTGGTCCGATTTCCAATAATATGAGTCATATCAACTATGCTATCTGCTCAGTTTTGGGAGCCTATCTGTGTATTGTTGGTAAAATGAATGTTGGTAAATTAGCATCCTTTTTACAATATATTAAAAATATTTCCCGTCCATTAAGTAGGATTACTCAAAATTTCAATGCCCTGATCAGTGCTATTGCTGGGGCGGAGAGGATCTTCAAGGTTATTGATACTGAAGAAGAAATTGATGAAGGTAAGATTACTTTAGTACCATTAACTTTCGCTTTAGATAATTCCTTATTGGAAGCAGATAAAAGAACAGGTTTATGGGCCTGGAAGAAACCTGATGGTCAGTTAGTCAGACTGAGAGGAGATGTGCGTTTTAATAACGTGGTATTTTCCTATGATGGTAAAAAACAGGTTTTAAATGATGTTTCCTTCTATGCCAAACCAGGTCAGAAAATTGCCTTTGTTGGAGCAACTGGGGCTGGAAAAACAACCATCACCAATCTGATAAATCGCTTCTACGACATCCAGCAAGGCCAGATTCTCTATGATGGAATTGACATCAGAGAGATTGAAAAAGACTCGCTGAGACGTTCATTAGCCTTTGTACTGCAGGATACTCATCTATTTACCGGTACAGTAATGGACAATATCAGATATGGGAAACTGGATGCTACTGATGAGCAATGTATTAAAGCAGCCAAGCTGGCTAATGCCAATGAGTTTATTGAAATGTTGCCAGAAGGTTATGCCACAGTGCTGACAGCAGATGGAACCAATCTCTCACAGGGACAAAGACAGCTGCTGTCAATTGCCAGAGCAGCTGTAGCCGATGCTCCGGTATTGGTATTAGATGAAGCGACCAGTTCCATTGATACCAGAACAGAAAAACTGATTCAGGAAGGAATGGACAACTTAATGGTTGGAAGAACAGTCTTTGTCATTGCCCATAGACTGTCAACAGTTAGAAATTCCAATGCTATTGTGGTACTGGATAATGGTGAAATCATTGAAAGAGGAAGTCACAGTGATTTGCTCAGACAAAAAGGTCAGTACTATAAACTATATACTGGACAATTTGAATTAGATTAAGGTCTTGAAAAAGACCTTTTTTATAAAAGAAAACCTGCTTATTGCAGGCATTTTACTTGACTTTGTTTTTTCGCCAACCTATTCCAACTGTAGGCGCCATAGAAATCATTTATTAAAAATAAGATGTTGGAAAAAAAGACCAGTAAGCTTGTCTTTTCGCCATTTAACAGTGGATATATCCATAGCGTTGTAGCGATAATATCTTTTATGATGAAGGTATAATAAGCTAAAACGGTCATTCGACTTAAAAAATAGAAGGCCAATACTGAAATGCAGATTGATAAGGCAGAAATATAAATCATGTTCACCTTAAAATACTTTAATAGATAATAGTAGCCAAAATACATGATTGCCTGCGAAGAGATGGCTAAAAGCAATTCTTTATTGGACAATTTATTAATATTGATAGTCTTAGTTTCTTTATTCTGGTTTTTAATCCAGTTAATCAGGCCATAGACGGTAATTGGAAAAATGAGAAATGCGGAAATAATGGCTTCAGAATATATTTTATGCTTAAAGGAAAAATAGGCATAAATCAAGCTGTTTATACCACCCATAATATTGCCAATAATTTTTCCTTTGGCAATAAAGATAGCACTTCCTACCGACAGCAAGCCATAGATGATACTTAATAAATCACTTTTTGATAAGATGGATAAAACCAGCATCATTACTGAGCCACCAATCAGAAATATTTTCTCAAACAGATTCCATCCTTTAAACATAGTTTTCTCCTTTTATGTCGATAGTTAAGTATAAACTAATTCAGGTGTAAATGCTATAATAAAATTGTCTAACAGTTTATTATTAGCTAATTCAATTATAATAATACAAAAGATGAGAGGAGAAAAAAATATGAAAGTTCTATTAGTCAATGGCAGTCCCCATAAAGATGGAACAACAGCTTTGGCCTTAGCTGAAATCTGTAAAGTTTTAAATGAGGAAAACATTGAAACTGAAGTTTTCTGGTTGGGCAATGAACCGATTGCCAGCTGTATCGGATGCTCATACTGCAAGAAGAATAAAAATGGCTGTTATAAAAACGATATTGTAAATAGATTTCAGGAAAAAGCTAAAGAGGCTGATGGTTTTATTTTTGGCTCACCCGTTCATTATGCTGCACCATCAGGAGCCATAACTACCTTTTTAGATCGAGTATTCTATTCGGCTGATAGAGAACTCTTCAGACTTAAACCAGCAGCAGTGGTAGTAGCCGCCAGAAGAGCAGGGACAACCTCAGCCTATCAGCAGTTGATTAAGTATTTAGGAATATCTGAAATGACAATTATCTCTTCTGGTTACTGGAATATGATTTTTGGCAATGGTCAACAGCAGGCTCAAGAAGATCTAGAAGGCTTACAGACAATGAGAACCTTAGCTAGAAATATGGCTTATCATCTTAAATGTCTTGAAGCAGCCAGAAAAAGTGGTGTTCCACTGCCAAAACAGGAAGAAAAGAAGTTTAGAACAAACTTTATTCGTTAATTGAGATAAAAAAAGAGGTATTTATTATGAAATATAATGTTGTATGTAATGAAAAACTA
This sequence comes from Erysipelotrichaceae bacterium, assembly GCA_033808805.1. Taxonomy (GTDB): domain Bacteria; phylum Bacillota_I; class Bacilli_A; order Erysipelotrichales; family Erysipelotrichaceae; genus UBA1783. The sequence goes on along the minus strand of JAPXMY010000008.1, from coordinate 26,241 downwards.
AGTTTGCTGGGTTTTGGTCTGATGAGACTGCCATTAATGAAAAATGGTGAAATTGATCAGAAACATTTAGAAAAGATGGTTGAGTATGCTCTTAGTAATGGTGTCAATTATTTTGATACTGCCTATCCATATCATGGTGGCAACTCGGAAATCGCAATAGGTAAAGCTTTAGCCAAATATCCTAGAGACAGTTTTTATCTGGCCTCAAAGTATCCTGGTCATCAGATAGTTTCGACAGGTTATTATCCGGCCGAGGTTTTTGAAAAGCAACTTGAAAAATGTAAGGTAGATTATTTTGATTTCTATCTTTTACATAATGTTAATGATAAATCTATTGAAACCTATCTTGATGAAAGGTGGAAAATTGTTGATTATTTTCTCCAGCAAAAAGAGTTGGGAAGAATTAAGCATTTAGGCTTCAGTTCTCATGCCAGCTTAGAAAAGTTAGAAGAGTTTTTAGATATCCATGGTGATAAAATGGAATTTTGTCAGATTCAGCTGAATTATCTGGATTGGACTTTACAACAGGCAAAAGAAAAATATGAACTGTTGACTGAAAGAAATATACCTGTTTGGGTAATGGAACCGGTAAGAGGAGGAAAGCTGGCTGTACTGGATGAAACAAATGAAAAGAAACTGCTGGCTTTAAAACCGGATAAATCAATTGCCAGCTGGGGATTTGAATTTTTAAAAACTCTGGATAATGTCAAGATGGTTCTAAGTGGGATGAGTAATATTGATCAGATGATTGATAATGTTAAAACTTTTAAAGATGAAAATATTATTTCTAAAGAAGAAGTAAATTTATTATTAGAGATTGCCGAAGACTTAAAAAAAGGAGTACCTTGTACCAAGTGCGAATACTGCCTGGAAGGCTGTCCTATGGGGTTGAATATTCCTTTGTTATTAGAGATTTATAATGATTTAAAATTCTATCCATCTTCCAACACTTCAATGAGAATAGAATTTATGGATGAAGATAAAAAACCATATAATTGTATCAGCTGTGGAGCCTGCAGCAGTAGCTGTCCACAGAATATTGATATTCCCAATACTTTAAGTGAGCTATCGAAGATGATAGAAAAACTGCCAAGCTGGGCTCAGATCTGTAAGGAAAGAGAAGAAGAAGCTAAGAAGTTTCAATAATAAATCCTCCGATTGGAGGATCTATTTTTTATTCCAGGCTTTTTGAAGTGTTGGTAAATCCGATTCTTTTACCATATTTAAATTAATAGGTGTCAAAGTTATATAACCATTATCCAGAGCATATAAGTCACCTGATAAAGAGTGATTGGTATAATGGAAGGTAAAACTGGTACTTCTGGTATTGTAGTAATAGTACTGGCCATCAAAGGTTGGAGTCAAATCCATATGATACTGTGGATAACCACCAAAACCAGCTACCGTATAACCTTTTATCTGTTCTGCTGGAATGTTTGGAACATTGACATTCAGGACAAAATCTTTGTTAAAGGGTTGTCTGATAAACCACTTGGCTACTTCATAGGCAGCTTTAGCGGCAGCAGAATACTCAAAACTATCAGCCCAGCCTAATGAGACAGCCATTGCTGGAATACCAAATGGCAAAGCTCCACAGGCTGCTCCACAGGTGCCACTGCTAGGAATATCGCTGGCCAGATTACCTCCTTCATTTATTCCAGAGATAACAAAATCAATATCTTCTACTATTGCTGAAAGACCAAGTTCAACACAGTCTTTTGGTGTGCCAAACACTTTGTACCCTTCAGTATCCTCATCATACATTTCTTTTTCAACTTTGATAATTTTATTGAAAGTAATAGAATGACCAGCACCTGATTGGTGGTGTGCTGGAGCAATTACCACTACTTCCCCTAATTTTTTCATTTCGTTAACCAGATATTTTAAACCTTCAGCATAAAATCCATCATCGTTTGCGACCAGTATTCTCATAATTTACCCACTTTCTATTTTTCTTCTTTGTATAAATTAAACCATTATTTTCCTGGATGTTCAAATAAAAAAAGAAAGCCTGATTAACAGGCTTTCAATTGCTGTTGAAAAAGAAAAGAAGGTAAACCTAACAGCAGGGTTGGAAAACAGATAACAAGCAGAAATATCAGATAGTTGATTACCAATATTCCTTCAAAAGAAAATAAAAATAGAAGAATCAAATCAAACAAAACAACTAAACCAAAAACTGAAGATAATAACAGGATACTGATGCTGTAGCAGTATTTTTGTTTTTTAATACTCAGGGTAGAAACAGCTTTATGATAGATTATGTTAAATAAAACAATAAGAATGCTGATATAGACATGACCAACGGAGATCTCTTTGAGTTGCTTGATAAAAATACTGATCAGCATAAGCTGAAGTGCGATTACTGTCAGATCTAAAAGATTGAAAGTAATTTTTTCATTTTCTATGATAATCAGAAAAGATAAAATTGAAGTTGAAAAAACAATTGAAACAATTGATAGAAAGTAATGCTGGTTAATAAAACTGGCCAAAGAAAATAGCATCAGGGTAAAAGAGATAATGATTAGATAAGTTTTTTTCATATGAGATCCTCCTTGATTACAGTTATATTCTAACAATTTTATAAAAATTGACTGTGTAAATAATTGGACTGTGATATAATGAATCTGGTGATTAGAATGAGTAATAAAAAAAGAATAATGCTGGTGTTGGAATACTTGAAAGAAAACACAAACTATGATAATGGAGCCAATGCGGAAACATTGATTTCTTATCTGAAAAACCAAGCTATAGATGTGGAAAGAAAGACTATCTACAATGATGTAAAACAGCTGGATGAGATGGGCTATTCAATCGGTAAAAACAAAGAAGGTTATTATTTTGATGATGAAATGTTTGAAGCCAGTGAGCTGAGGGTGCTTATTGATATGGTTAAGGCCAGTACATTTTTAAGTGAAAAAACAAGTAAAGAAATTATAGATAAAATAACTGCTCTTACCAATAAATTCAATAGAGTTATCATCAATAGTGGAGACTATATTAACAAGAAAACAGAGTATGCAGATCTTCTGGTCAATGTTGAAAAACTTTTAGAAGCCATCAGTCAGAAAAGAGCAATCAGATTCAGATATTATGATCTGGACGAAAAAAGAAAGAAGAAGTATCGTGGTCGAAATTATACCTACTATCCAATCAATATGCTGGTGGATGATGACAGGTATTATTTAATCGGTTATGGTGAAAAATATAAAAGCTTCAATAATTTCAGATTAGACAAAATGGATTCAATTGAAATACTGGATAATACCTATGAAGATATTGAATTTGATGTCAACGAATACATGAGACAGACATTTGGTATGTTCAGCGGAGAGAAAATATCGGTGAAATTAAAATTTGATCAAAAACTGTTTTCAGAAATTGACAGTCAGTTTGGTGAGGAGATGATTTTAACATTCAAGGATAAAGATAATTTCTATTGTGAAGCCAATATCAATGTTTCGCCAACCTTCTTCAGCTGGGTGTTTGGCTTTAATGGTCAGATAAAGATATTGGGACCTGAAAAGGTAAAACAGCAGTATCTTGAAATGTGTTACAGGGCAATAGAAGAGAATAAATAGTTGATAATTTTTAGACCATAGGTTATAATATTAGCAGTCGAACAGTTAGAGTGCTAAAAAGAAGGAGTGATTAGATGGCTAAAAAACAATTTAAAACTGAATCAAAACGATTATTAGATCTGATGATAAATTCAATCTATACCAATAAGGAGATATTTTTAAGAGAGTTGATATCTAATGCTTCAGATGCATTAGATAAAAGGCATTATCTTTCTTTAACGGATAATGCGCTGGCAAGTGAGAAGCCTTTATCGATTTCTATTTCAGTTGATAAGGATGAGCGTATATTAACAATTGAAGATAATGGAATAGGAATGAATAAAAAAGATTTAGAAGAAAACCTGGGTACAATTGCTCATTCTGGTTCAATGGATTTTAAAAATGCTTTAGAGAAAAATGAAGAAATTGATATTATTGGACAGTTTGGAGTTGGCTTCTATTCGGCGTTTATGGTAGCTCAAAAAATTGTGGTTGAAACCAAGAAAACTGCTGAGCCGGGATACAGATGGGTTTCTACTGGACAGGATGGCTATACGATAGAAGAAATTGAAAGACAAGAGGTAGGTACAAAGATTTCTCTGCATTTAAGAGAAGATGTTGAAGAAACAAATTATTCTGAGTATCTGGATAGATATACTATTGAATCGTTAGTTAAGAAGTATTCTGACTATATCCGCTATCCAATAACTATGCTGGTGGAAAAATCGGTTGAAATTGAAGGTAAAGAAGGGGAATATGAAACTGTTGAAGAAGAAAAGACTTTGAATACCATGGTTCCTCTGTGGAGAAGAAATAAAAAAGATATTTCCCAGGAAGAATACAATTCATTTTATAAATCACAATTCAACGATTGGAACGACCCACAGGAAGTAATCCATTATTCTTTAGAAGGAAAAATAAACTATAAGGCACTATTGTATATTCCTTCAAAAGTACCGTTTGATTTTTACTCAAAGGATTATCAGGCTGGTTTACAATTATATTCCAAAGGTGTCTTTATTATGGCTGATGCCAAGGATATGATTCCGCCTTACTATAACTTTGTTAAAGGATTAATTGATACTGATGATGTCAGTTTGAATATTTCCAGAGAAATACTGCAACAGGATTCACAGCTGCAGGCCATAAATAAATCAATTTCTAAAAGAGTCAAATCAGCTTTGGTCAGTATGCTGACTAAAGAAAGAGATAAATATGAAGAGTTTTTCAATAACTTTGGTTATGGGTTAAAATATGGTGTTTACAGTGACTATGGAATGCATAAAAACGAACTTCAGGATTTACTTTTGTTTTATTCTTCAAAAGAAGATAAATATGTTACTTTAAAAGAGTACAAAGAAAGAATGCTGGAAAATCAAAATGAAATCTATTATGCGACAGGAACTTCCATTGAACAGATTAAAAAATTGCCACAGCTGGAGCAATTAGTCGATAAAGGCTATGAAGTTTTGTATCTGATAGATAATATTGATGAGTTTGTGGTTATGATGATGAGAGACTATGATGGAAAAGCTTTCCAAAGCGCGCAAAGAGCCAGTGCTGATATTGAAACTGAAGAAGAGAAAACGGAAAAGGAAAAGCTGGTTCAGGACAATAAAGGTTTACTGGAAGACTTATCAAAAGCTTTAGCTGATAAGGTCAAGGAAGTCAGAATTTCCTCAAGACTTAAAACTCATCCGGTTTGTCTAGTGGCTGATGATGGTGGTATTTCAATGGAAATGGAAAAATATCTGGCACAGCTACCTACAAATGAAGAAGTTAAGGCTACCAAGATCTTAGAAATCAATCCAGAACATGAAATATTCACTGTTCTGCAGAAGGTATATGAAAATAGAAAAGACAGTATTGATGATTATGCTGATATCCTGTATCAGCAGGCCTTGCTGATTGAAGGATTCCCAGTTGATGATCCGGTAGATTTTTCTAATAAGATCTGTCAGCTGATGAAAGAAGCAAACAATTAGAAGTGCAAAGTAGAAGGAAAAATCCTTCTACTTTTTGTGTGCTATAATAGTTAAAGTGTTTAATATTAATCAGGGAGGAATTATGAAACCATTATATCTTTATATTACCAGGCATGGTCAGACAGTTTACAATACCACAAATACTGTTCAGGGTCACAATGATTCTCCGTTGACAGAGCTGGGGATTTTTCAAGGTAAATGTGTTGGCTATGGATTAAGGAATATTCGCTTTAATAAGGTGTACAGTGGAGATATCGGCAGACAGTATAAAACAGCACATTATATTTTGCGTGAAAATTGTTATGGAATGAAAACAGAAATAGTCATTGATAAAAATCTAAGAGAGATGGGTTATGGCAGTTATGAAGGAAAACATGATGGAATTATGTTGAAACCTGTTTTTGAAAGAGCCAATGTAGATTTTGGTGATTATGATAAATTGGAAGAAACATATTCTCCATCTGAAATAAGCAGAATAATAAATGAAAATAATGAAACAACTGAAAGATTTGAGGTTTTAATAGAAAGATTAAGACAGGTAATAAAACGAATAATTTCAGAAAACAAGGATGGTGGAAACGTTCTGATAACTACCAGCAGCTGTGCTATGGATGCGCTTATTGATGTCATGTTTCCAGATTTTGGTAAAAGAAAAGGCCTGGTTAAAAATTGCAGTATCTGTCTAATCAGATATGAAAAAGAAAACTTCTACTTAGAGAAGTTTGATGATATCTCCTATCGTTTAGAAGGAGAAAGACATTATCAGCAAAAAGAACATCTGTAGTGTTCTTTTATTTTTCTTTTGTCGTTTTTAAAGATTTTATTTTTTTAGATATTGATTGGTAGAAGTATCGGCCTCCTATCAATATGACAAAGATTTCAAGTCTTCCCAAAATCATCGCAATCATCTCGATTATCAAGGTCAGAGAATTTGATGATGGGCCGGTAATGCCAATTGAAACACCAAAGCTGGAAAGAGCGCTGGCGAATTCAAAATAGCCTTCAATAAGCGAGCAGTTGGCAGTAATTGTCAATAAATTGGCTCCAATCAGAACGATTAAAAAGTAAAAGCCGATATAGCTGATAGTTTCTTTAATAGTTTCATTTTCAATAATTTTTCTTCCTGAAGCAGTATACCAGCTGATGGATAATACTCTTCTGGCACTTGATGTTTTCATAATCAGGGAGTTATACATCGTTTTTAGAAGAATTACAACTCTGGAAAGCTTAAGTCCTCCAGCAGTAGAGCCAGCACAGCCTCCTAAAAGCATGCTCAGTATCATGATCTGCAGCACAAATGGAGGAAGGATTTTAATATCGTAATTATAATTTCCCGTTGTAGAAAGAGAGCTGACAATGTTATAAAAGCCAGTTAAAAGGGAATTGAAAAATCCTAAATTGGTTTTAAACCACAATACCAGAGTACTGATGGTGCCAAATATGAATATCAGATAAAACATAAACCTCAGTTCCGTGATCTTTCTGACAATTTTAATTTTTCCTTGAAAAATCATCAGTAAAACACCGGTATTAATAGTACCCAATAACATAAGTATCATGGAAAAAAGATAGATGAGATTTGAATTATAATAACTGATACCAGCATCTTTTGTTGAATAGCCGGCGGTAAATAAAGAGGTTACAGAGTTACAAAAGGCGTCGAACAAATCCATCCCTAAAAGATAGAAACCCAAGGCACCTAAAACAATCAGCAGGTTATAGGTAAAAAATATCAACCTGGCAGTTTTCTGAATATTGGGTAACAGTTTGTCTTTATGACCTTCAGCAGTATACAGATTGATAGCAGTCTGATCTTTGATAATCAGTATAAACATTAAAATAATTCCAAAGCCACCACAGTACTGCATGAAGATCTGATGTGCCAGATAAATTATAGGAGTTTGAGAAGGTACTACAACTGACAAGCCAGTAGTTGTGTAGCCGGAAACTGATTCGAAAATAGATTGTATCAGATTTAACTGACCTCCCAACCATAAAGGCAAGGCCCCAAGAAAAAAACTATAAAACCAGGAAAACAGTACCAACATCGTGGAATTGCGCAGGTTATCAGAAAAAATAGAATGTTTTTCTGCTTCCTTGAAATCTTTACAGATCAGTAAACCTACAATGACCGATATTGTTCCAGGAAGAATAAAACTATAAATATATTTAATCTGGCTTCTGTCAAATAAAACAACTGTAACTGGTACCATTATTAAAATGCCGATTAAAATCATTATTTTACCATAGCGGTTGGATGTTTTTTTATTCATAATGTTTACCTGTAATTATTTCAATAGCCTTCATTTCATCTTCAACCGCAGCAACCAGCAGCAACATATCATTGGCTAATATCTGAGTTGAACCACGGGGAATGATAGAAGACTGTCCACGTAAAATACAAGCGATAATTGATTGAGAAGGAAGAGATATATCATACAGTGACTTATTAACAATTGGAGAATCTTCATGTACTTTTACTTCAGAGATTCTAACTCTTCCCTCGCCAATTGGAATCATCGTTGCCAATTCATCCAGAATAGCTTTCTGTTCGACAAGGGTAGTAATTGTAGTAGTAGTACATACTACTGAATCGATTCCCATCTGATAGAAAAAAGCTGTCTTTTTAGCATCGCTGACTAAAGAAATAGTCTTTTTAACATTAAATATCTTTTTAGCCATCAGACAGATCGCCAGATTATCAGCATCATTATCAGTCATGGCTATCATGATTTTACATTTTGCTGTATCAGCATCTTCTAAGACATAGCGCTTATCACCATCACCAAAAATAACAACCATATTATCAATCTGAGATAGCTCCTTACAGAGTTCTATATTGTTGCTGATAATGGTAACAGGAAATCTTTTATTTATCAGTGACTGAGCCAGTGATTTGACCTGCAGAGAACTTCCAACAATAAAAATACCTTGATTCATATTATTTACCTCCAGACATCATTTCTTTAACTGCCTTAGTTGTCAGTTCACTGGGACAGATAACCTGAATATCGCTATCACCATATATCGGCTGTTTTGAATTATCGTGAACTCTTAAAATTACATTTTTTACTTTAAAAAGATTTTTAGCCATCAGGGCAATCATAATATTGGTGTTTTCATCATCGGTAACCGCAATAACTGTACCAGCTTTTTCAATATTGGCCTCTTTTAAAGCGTCGATATCAGTACCATCTCTAACAGTGGCAATGCCGCCAAAAGAAAAAGACAACCTTCTAAGTGAATCTTTATTATTATCAATGACAATAACATCTCCATTATTATCGGAAATAGAATTGGCAAGTTCGGCTCCTAAACGCCCACAACCTACAATCACTGTTAACTTATTTGTGTTTATTTTAGACATCTGCTTTTACCTCGACAATTAAATTATAAAACTAAAATTTCTTTTTAACAATACCAGCCAATTGTGATAAAATACTTATTATAAGTTTGCTGGCCTGAATTCTTTACTGCGAAATCTGATGATAATAATCCAGTGTGACTTATGTTTTAATAAAGGATGAAATATTAAAAAGGTAAATTATTATGGAAAAAATGAATTTGTTGAACACTTACAAGGGAGCCAGAAGTACTCTTCTGGCAATAATTATCTTCAGTGTCTTAAACTGTTTTATGTTGTTTTTTGAAATGGGATATACTTTCCTGTATTCAATGATTACTCCACAACTAGCTTTGATTTTCGCAAAACATGTCTTCAGAGGTTTTACTTCAGTGATAGTTGTTGTAATGTTTGCGGTTGTACCAATTGCTTTGTATACGATTTCTTATCTGCTTTCAAATAAGGACTGGAAATGGATGAGAGTCGCTACTGTTCTGTTTGGTACGGATATTTTGGTATTTATTGGCTATTTCTTCGTCTTTGGCTTTGAGGGCTCTTTTATAATTGATATTCTTTTTGAAGGATTGATCATGTTTAATCTGGTCAGAGGAACTATTGCCGGTAAGAAGTTGAACAATGATTTTGAAGTAGAAGAAATTGTTATTGAAAATACCAATGTAACAGGTGAAGAAGGCGAAGAGACAAGAGTAAAAATTTACAGTTATGACAAGGCTTTTGCCAAGAAAAATAAAGCTGATAAAAATTTATTGCTGATTTTAAGTGTTTTTGCACTATTTGGAGTGATGTTTTTAATTATTATGCTTTTAACAGCTGCTAAAATTAATCCTGTTTTGCTGATTTTTGTGGTTTATGGACTGATTATCGGTTATATAGTCTGGATAGTAAAAATGTCGCCATTCTTAAGTGCTAAAAACTTCCAATACTTTAAAAAGGATGGCATCGTTTGTAGGAACACGATAATTAATGGAATGAATGGTGTTATCCAGCCTTTTAAAGATTTAAGAGTAGAATCAGCAAGCGAGGACAGGTTTGTTTGTTCGTATCAGCAGAAAGAAAACAAAAGAAAAAATCTGGTTATTCCTAACAGTTATCCAGATATCGATGAAATTTTAAAATACTAAAAGAAAATGGGATGGCAGTCCCATTTATTTTTTAATTAATACCTTGATGTTTTTCCAAACCAGAAAAGCAATAACAGCACTGCTGGTTCCCTTTATTAGATTAAATGGAGCAGTAGCAAATAAGACAAAGGTAAACAGATTGGTTATATTTCCATTTAATCTGCTGCCCATGGCAACAATATCTTCAATTGGCAGCTTAAAGACAGTAGCATAGGTAGGTAACATGATATAGTAATTAACCAGACAACCTACAATAGTTAAGCTGACTATGCCAGCTGCCAGTCCCATAAGCATCGATTTTTTACTTTCATTTCTCTTGTAAATAGCTGCAGCTGGAAAGACAAAGGATACACCCATTATGAAGTTAGCCAGATCACCGACAAAGGCTGTGTTTGTAGATGAGATTAGAATTTTAAGAATATTTTTTAATAATTGAATAATTATAGTTGCTTTGGCATCTAACAGATAACCAGCTAAAAGTACGACACTTTCTGAAAAGTCCAGTTTGTAGAAAGGTGGCAGAAACGGCAGAGATACTCTAAACAGAAGTAGAATCATTGCTAGAGCTGACGCCAAAGAAATAGTTACTAGATACTTTGTTTTTTTATTCATCATCATTCCTTCTTTCATCCAGACTATTACTGTCGCCAATGGAATTGCACCATTTCAGCCTGTTAAGGCGCCTGGGGTCTGACCAGCGGTAAGGATTTTCACCTGTCCCTGAAGTAACATAGTCATTATACCATCTAAAAGTTGACATCTTCAACCTGGCAATGCCATAACAGATTAAAATTATAATTTGTAAAATTATATTAATTTTGCTGTAAAAAGATAATTATTGGTTAAATGAAAGACAGATTCAGTATTGATAAATGTTGATAGAAGGTTTAGAATGTTATTATAGATATAGAGTGAGAGCGGAGTATAGTGTTAGCTGAAAACCAGAAAAATATGATTGATGATTGTTGTATCTTTATTTTACAATGAATGGTTTTTTGTAAGTAAGACCAGTAGTAATTAATCTAAATCATTGAAAGGTTTGAAGCTCTTTTGGGTTGAAAAGTTAAACAATAAGACAATTTATAGAATAATATTGTTTCGTTGATTTTGCTCCCATCATATATTAAGTTTCTCATTAAGACAGCCAAAAGGTAAAAGATGGCTGTTTATAATTGTCTTAATGGCAAATGCCATTTGGTATTACTTTAAAGTTGTTTTCTAAAAAGTGATACAAGGGAGATTTATATTCGGGAAAAAAATTAGTGAAGCAATAAAATCATTAATTTTGCTCCTGAAAAAGAAGGAGTTATTTTATGAAAAAAACTAAAAAAATTTTCGCTTTTCTTCTATTTCTGGTTATGATGTTTTCTCATTGGAGTTTAACAGAAGTGCGGGGTAATTATAGTGGTGTGCAGACTATAATACCTGTAACAATAAACTGGGATGGAAATGATGATTAAGCAGTTACCAGACCGGTTTCTGTAACAGTAACTTTATATAAATATCTTGGTGAATTTAACCAGGCAACCGCAACATTGGTTGAAACAAAAACAGTTACTGCAGCTGATGACTGGAAATGTGATTTTAATATTACAAATGAAGCACTCTATCAGGGAACTACATATAGTCCAGCGACAGCTTATAAATTTAAAGTAGTTCAAAGTTATGATGTCAGTTCTGGCTATACAGAAACACAGCACACTGACCCAAGCGTGATATTCAATCCTCCTGATGTTGCTGGAGATTGGGTTAGAACAACGCCATGCAGTGAGTTAAGCATTACAACCACAGGAGTCGACAAATCTATTGTTGTAATGAAAAAAGGTAACAGCTGTACCGTTTGGTCAGTAGACATGCTCTCTGAAACTGAAAAGCAGATAATTATCAGTTCAGCACTGGCAGGAATTGATGGCATTGGAAATCCGACCTTTAACTTCTGTTTCGGATTAGGTAGTTTTTTACCTTGTGGAATGACAGTAACAGAAAATTTAATTCACTTTGAAGACCCTAGCAACTGGTCGTTTTTTGCTATTGGTACATATAACAAGAGTTCTACCTTAGCAAATGCTGCCTATCTGACCAACACAAGAAATACCTATGGCAGTCTTACTGTTTCTAAGGTAATTGCTGGTAATGCACCAAGTGCTACCAAGGATTTCGCCTTTACTGTAACGCTCAATGACGCTACAATCAATGGTGTCTATGTAGGCATGACTTTTAATGCCGGTGTTGCTAATTTTACCTTAAAAGGTGCTGAAAGTATTACAGCAGAAGGACTTCCAAATGGTGTTGGTTATGTTGTAACTGAAGCTGACTATAGCGCTGAAGGTTATGTGACAACTAGAACAGGATTTTCTGGAAATATAAAAGGGAACGAAAATCAGACATCAGTATATACAAATACCAGAAATGCTGAAGGAACCTTGGCTGTTTCAAAACTTCTTGCTGGTAATGATATATATAAAAATAAAGAATTCACCTTTACTGTAACGCTCAATGACACTACAATCAATGGTGTCTATGGGGATGTAACATTTACTGCTGGTGTAGCTACTTTTGTTTTAAAATGTAATGAAAGTGTATTGATTACAGGCTTACCTAACGGAACAGGATATACTGTCACGGAAGAGGATTATACTGCTGATGGTTATGTTACTACTATGACAGGTGCTACTGGAGCAATTGATGAAAATGTTCCAAAGGTAGCAGTTTTCACCAACACCAGAAACACTTATGGAGATCTAAGAGTTGAGAAGACTTTAGTTGGCAATGACATCGATATGACAAAGGAATTTGCCTTTACCGTAACACTGAATGACAACACTATTAATGGTATTTATGGTGGTATGCTGTTTAATTCAGGAGTGGCTTCCTTTACCTTGACGGGTGGGGAAAGTATAGTGGCTGCAGGGCTTCCAAATGGAGTTGCTTATACCGTAACTGAGAATGATTATACTGCTGATGGTTATGTTACTACCATGACAGGTGCTACTGGAACTATCAAAGGAAATGCCGAATACATTGCAAGGTTTACCAACACCAGAAACACTTATGGAAGACTCTTTGTATATAAAGATATAGCCGGCAATGCTGCAGACCCTGAAAAATTGTTTAACTTTACTGTAACTTTGAGTGACAGGACTATTAATGGAACTTATGGTCGTATGACTTTCACTAATGGTGTGGCAACATTTGCTCTTAAGGGCGGAGAATGGCTGCCTGCCAGTGGACTTCCAAATGGTATACTGTATACCGTAACTGAGGATGATTATACTGCAGATGGCTATGTTACTACCATGACAGGTGAGGCAGGAACTATAGTTGGAAACTCTAGTGTAGCTGCATTTTTCATCAATACCAGAAACGCATCAGGAACTTTAACTGTGGCTAAGAATTTACAGGGTAATGATGTAGAAATTGCCAGAGAGTTTGAATTTACTATCACTCTATCTAATACAGACATAAATGAAACCTTCAGTGATGTTGTCTTTACAAATGGAGTAGCTACATTGAAACTAAGAGGTGGAGAATTTAAGCTTATTGAAGGTTTGCCTAATGGTGTTAAGTATACAGTAGCAGAAACCGACTATTCAGGATTGGGCTATACTACAACCAAAACAGGTGACACTGGTACGATTTCTGAAACTGCTCCTCAATATGCAGCTTTCACTAATACCAGAAACTCTTATGGCAGTCTTACAGTTTCAAAAGCTGTTGCCGGTAATGCAGCAGATTCAACTAAAGAATTCGATTTTACTGTAACTCTTGTCACTAATGCAATTACTGGTGTTTTTGGCGGCATGACTTTCAATGAAGGTGTAGCAACCTTTAGCTTGAAAGATGGAGAAAGTGTTACAGCAACAGGACTTCCAAATGGTGTGACCTATACGGTAGTTGAAGATAGTTATATCCTGGAAGGTTATATAACAACTCACATAAATGATATTGGAACAATCGTTGGTAACAGCACGATAAATGCAGCTTTCACCAATACCAGAAATGCTGCTGGAAGTTTAACAATCTACAAGGTTCTTGAAGGCAATGACGTAGATGCTGCTAAAGATTTTACTTTCAAAATCACTTTATCAGATACAAGTATTAATGGAACCTTCAGTGATGTACTTTTCACAAATGGCGAAGCTACACTGCAATTAAAAGGTGGCGAAAATAAAGTTATTGAAGGCTTGCCTAATGGAACCGGTTATATAATAGTTGAAACTGACTATACTGCAGAGGGTTATACAACACTTAAAACAGGTGATGTAGGAACAATCAGTGAACTGGTTTCCAGTGCTGCAATCTTCACTAATACAAGAAACACCTATGGTGATTTGAGAATCAAAAAATACCTGGCTGGCAATGCCCCAGATGAAAATAAAGTATTCTTATTTACCATAACACTTAGTGATAAGACAATTAATGGTTTATATGGTGGTATGCTGTTTAACTCAGGTGTCGCATTACATACTTTAAAAGGCGGAGAATGGGTAACAGCAGTAGGACTTCCAAACGGAATAACATATACTGTAACTGAAGATGATTACAGTTTAGATGGTTATTTAACTACTATGTCAGGAAATACTGGAAGTATTGTTGGAAATGAGCTGACATTAGCAGAGTTTACTAATACAAGAGATGTTTATTCAGAGCTGATTATTAGAAAGACAGTTACTGGCAGTGCTGGTGAAACTAATAAATATTTCACATTTACCATAACCTTTGATGCTTCAGGTATATACGAGTATACTGGTGACTATAGTGGAACAATTTCAAGCGGTGGAACAATTCAGCTGAGACATGGTGAAGAGATTACAATTCATAGTCTGCCAGTGGGAACTACTTATTCTGTAACAGAAAGTGATAATGCCGATTATAAGGTTACTTCTACTGGAGACAGTGGAGTAATTGTGGAAAATGAAATTGCACTTGCTCATTTTACAAACTGCAAAGATCCTGTTCCAGTAACTGGAGATAATACCGATATCAATTTATGGATAAAGGTAATGGGATTGTCTCTGCTGTCAATTGTAGCACTTGTAGTTATCAAAAGAAAAACTCTTGAAAATAGAATTCAAAAATAACATATAATTAAATCTCACTTATTTAAACGGTTTTAGATTAAAATAAAATAATCCCTCCAAAGTAGACCCATAGAATATCTAAAAGGTGAATCTGCAGAGGAGGGTTTTATTATGAAGAAGTACAAAGATTTCCAAAGAAAAAACCTCTATCTGGATGGCTGTTTAAATAAGATATAAGTCAATTGAAAGGCTATCTGCCAATATGTTAAAATTTATAAAACAATTGTTAATAAGATATAGGAAAGGAAGACAAAATGTTTAAAAAATCTAAGGAAGTAAGATGCAAAAGCTGCCAGTTGCCAATGTCCAGATATGAAAAGATATGTCCATCCTGTGGAATGGAAAATAAAAAGATTTTCAGTAGAAAAGAGTGGCTGATAGCTATAATTGTTGTTTTGTTTCTGGCAGGCATTGGCTATTATCGTAAATATGTTGCTGATAAATTTCAGTGGAACAGTTTAGTATTGTCACATGTTTTACCTCAGCCTATATCAGAGTTTGGAGACATCATCGTTAATTCAGATAGATATTTAAGTATAGATATTTTTAAAACTTCCAAAGAGGAGTATAAAGAGTATGTTGATAGATGCCAGGCAATGGATTTTGTCATCGAAAAAGAAACAAGTGATATAAGCTATAAGGCTTTTAATAAAGAAGGCTACAAACTTTACCTGTGGTATGATGAACAGGATAAAGAATTATCCATACAGCTTGATGCACCTATAGAAATGGAAACTCTTATTTGGCCAAATAGCGATATTGCCAGTCTTTTACCAGTGCCAGATTCAAGTGTTGGAAAGATAGTTATCGAAAGCCCGGATTATTTTTCAGTCTATATTGGTGCTATGAGCAAAGATGACTACAATGTTTATGTTAATGAATGTTATGAAAAAGGTTTCTCTTTAAAGTATTATAAAGGTGATGACTATTATTATGGCAATAATGAGGAAGGTTATGAAGTCAACATCCAGTATGAAGGCAATAATGTAGTATATATACGCATTAAAAGGTTATAGTACTTTTATATAAGTGAGCAATTTAGAAATGGTAAGGAAAAATTCTACCATTTTTAATTTGAGCAGAATAAAAAAAGTCCTACTTCAGTAGAACTTGGTTGTAAATTAAATCGCCATTAAATTTAAAATCGCATGATAGTAACAGGCTACCTGAGTTTCTAAAGAATCCCAGGTAACAAATTCATTATCATCATGAATATGGTAATCATGCTTTCCATCATCACAGCCAAAAGCAACAACATTATTCATTGATTTTGCATATGTGCCGCCACCGATGACCATTGGCTGTCTGACAGTATCGTTTGTTACATCAACATATGCTTTATGCAAGGCTTTAATCATCGGAAGGTCTGGACTATAGAATAAAGGATCAACACCATTTAGATTTTGAATTAATCCGTTAGAGTTTTTCTTAATAGTTTCGATCACAAATTCTTTTTTCATCGTGACAGGAAAACGAATATTGACTGTAAAAACTAGATAATCATCTTCTTTATAACAGACACCAACATTGAAGGTTAAATTGCCATAATCATCAGAAAAATCAATTTTCAATCCTTCACCGTTATATCCCAAACCAATCAGGTTGTGATAGCTGTCAACAGCGTTATCATTGATGTCAGCTTGATATAAACCTTCCAAAGCATAGGAAATCGCATTAACGCCAAATTGTGGAGTTGAAGCATGGGCAGCAACACCATTAACGATAAGCTTATTTTCCTTCAGTGAATAATCGATCTTGTTTTCTTTAAAGAAACAGTCCAGTTTATCTTTATTGAAACAGTCATCTTTTAAGGTTATTTCAACTGAACCACAGACAGTATTTCCGGCAGTACCACCTTTAATGTCTAAAATCTTATCACTTTGCAGTTTTAACAGACCGCTGATAATACCTTTTTCTCCAAATACTAATGGGAACTCACCATCAGGAGTAAAGCCATAATCAACATGACCATGTTTTTTTACATAGTGCTTAACACATCTGGCGCCTGTTTCTTCGTTAGAACCCAAAATTAATCTTACACGTTTGGTAAAAGTGTGCTCCAACGGTTTTAAAGCACGCATGGCAGCCAGAGAGCAGACTACTGCACCCTTATCATCAGAAGTGCCTCTGGCATAGTATTTATCATCTATCAGGGTTAAGGTAAATGGGTCAGTATTCCAGCTGTCACTTACTGGAACAATGTCAAGATGAGCCAGAATACCGATAATTTCTTCACCTTGCCCCATTTCGATATAGCCACAATAATCATCAACGTTAACCGTTTTAAAACCATAACCAGCAGCAATTTCTAAAGCCTTTTCCAGGCATTTTTTATTTTCAATTCCAAAAGGTGTACCACCCTCATCAGGTACATAGACACTGTTGAAACTGCACAGTTCAGCTAATTGCTTGATAATACTTTCTTTATATTGAATAACATCTTGTTTTTTCATAGTTGGTCCTTTCTAGTTTAAAAGCGAAGAAAATGTTGATTGTTCCTGTTGATATTCGGTGTAGTAGCTGGAAATCAGCGCTTTACAATCATAGATCAGTTTGTCAATCGTTTCATAATAAATGCTACCAAATTCCATCAGTTCTTTCAGTTTTATTCCTTCATGCAGGATAGTTACGATTTCCTCAGATAAATTCATTTCTTCAAACAGGTCAGCTGTTAACTCACTAAGCCAATAACTTTCTGCCTGCTGATAAGAAATAAGATCCTCACTTAAAGCCATAAAAGTTCCTAAAATACTGGTTAACAGCATTGCTTCCAAATCCTGTAAACCTTCAAATTGTTTTGGAATTACCATAATCAGTCCCTCCTTCTTTAACAATAGTGAATATCATTATACTATATATTTTATAAAGTTGTAATAAACTGATAAAAAGATTATAATTTATAAAGCGGAGGAATTCGTATGAAAAAGTTTTTGATTAAATCAGTCCTTATAATCGCTCTGTTTGCCTTAAGTTATGGAGCTGTAATGATTGTTGCCTATGATTATCTGTATCCTTATCCAAAAGGATTTTTAGATGAGCTTGAAAGAGCTGATGAAGCAAGATATTATGCCCTGGTACACAAGGTAAAGATTGATAAAGACACTTTACTATACTTTACCAAGAGTAAAAATGGTGTTGGTGGTGAGTTGCACTTTGGAACACTGGATTGCAGCAAACCAGATTTTATTGCCAATTTCTTCTGTGAAGCAACAAGTTCAGTATATATGCCTTGTGATACCATTTCATACACTGTGACTTCAGATGCCTCTCAGACCTGTTATTTGTTTGGAGCTACGGAAGATGAAAATACAGTAAGTATTGAAATTACCTTTTTCAAAGATGAAAATAATAAAATAACTTATGAATTAATCTTTGAAAATCAATGCTTCTATTATAAGGGTTTTGATTCTTCGTGGGCTCAATATCCATTTATCATGACAGGATATAATGCTGATGGATATGCTACATTTGAAGTGCAGGGTGAACCTTTTGAGATGAATCAGCCAGCTGTAATAAACAGATAACTAGTCGATTGACTAGTTATTTTTTTAATATTCATCATATTTTTTAGAAGAACCTTTAACTTTTTCTACTGGATATTTCTTAGCATTCTTTTCATATTTCTTGTAGACAATATCAATTGGATCTAAATCAAGCTGAATACACATATCAAAACAATACGCTAAAACATCAGCCAGTTCTTCTTGAATCTTTTCAACATTTTCCACTTCAGGATTAAACTGAAAGTATTCTAATAGCTCATTGGCTTCCAGAACAATAGACTTGGCCAGATTGTTGGGAGTATGAAACTGGTTCCAATCACGCTGGTCGTTAAAGTCTTTAATGAATTCTAATAACTTTTTCATAGGACACCTCGCTAAAATATTATAACATTTCATCTTGCTTGAAACAATTTAGTATGCTATCATAAATAAGCACAAATAGGGGTGTCGTACAATGGCAGTACAACGGTCTCCAAAACCGTGGATGCGGGTTCAATTCCTGCCACCCCTGCCATTATTAGATTTTCAGGTTTATTAAATAAATTGTAAAATACGCTCTTGAGGAGCTTTTTTTATGACTAATGATTTTAAGTTTATTAAAAAGTAAATATTTTAAAGATAGTGGTATATAAAAATCTCATAAGATTTATGATAAAATGATTTTGATATAATAGAAAAATAGGGAAAAGACTATGATGAACAAAAATATTAATTCTCAAAAAAATCAATTTAGAATTCTATACTTATTTTCGATATTAATGCTATCTGCAGGTTTTTTAATGGGGCCTTTTTTAGAGTCGATTAAACAACTATGGATTTTAGTTATTTCTCCATGCTATTTGTTTACGGATTATTTTTATATCAGCAGTATTGCAACCGCCTTTATCAACAGTGGTCTACTGATGTTTCTGGCGATTTTCATCGCTGAAAAAAGTAGGGCTGAGATGAGTGGTATCTTGATAGCATCTGTTTTTATTGTTGCCGGGTTTTCTATTTTTGGTAAGAATATCTATAATGTTACCAGCATATATTTGGGTGTCTATCTGTATAGTCTTATTAAGAAAGAGAAGTTTTCTGAATGTGTTACGATTGCAAATTTTGGGACTTCTTTAGCTCCTTTAGTAAGTCAGGTTAGTTTTGGTATGAACTTACAGCCTGCTGTGGCTATTGTCCTGGCTAATATTATCGGCTTGATTGTTGGGGTAATGTTACCACCTTTATCCAGAAGTTTTTCTGGTTTTCATAAGGGGTTCAATATCTACAATGGTGGTTTTACTTCTGGCATTATAGGAATGCTGTTCATGTCTTTTTTCCGTCTGGCAGGCTATGACCATTCTGCAGTAAGGTATATTACTGATAAAACAGATATAAGAGTGGCCATATTTCTTTTTATCTATTTTTCAACAATGTTTGTAATAGGATATATCAATGGAAAGAAGTCTCTTAAAGAATATGCTAAGGTTTTGACTTATTTAGGTGAACCAAAAACTGACTATGTCATTCTTGAAGGATTTTATTCTGCTTTGGTAAATATGGGAGTAATGGGAATAAGCGCTACAACTTTTGCCTTGTTGTTTAAAGCTCCATTAAATGGACTGGTAACAGGAGCGATATTAACCGTAGTTGGATTTTCTTCTTTATCCAAACATATATTTAATGCTACTCCTATAGTTATCGGGGTTGTTTTAACCTATACTTTTGCAGGACGTTCCATGTCTGATACTGTATGCATGATTAATGCCTTATTTTCAACAACGCTTTCACCTATAGCAGGTTATTATGGTGTACCAGCTGGAATAATAGCCGGGGTTTTACATGCTTCATTGGTAGGAAACCTTGCGTATTTACATGGTTGGATGAATCTTTATAATAATGGTTTTTCTGGAGGTACTGTGGCTGCTTTGCTATTGCCACTTTTGGAAACATTTAAGAAGAAAAAATAAATACCACACCTGATACATTTTTCTTTCAAGCACTCTTTTTAGTGCGTTGGAAAACGTCTTTATAATTAATTTTTTGTCATAAATTGTTTGGGCAATATCATTGTGTATTTTTGTGGATAATGTTATCATATTTTTGTCAAAAGATGGGGATAGATAAGCAAAAAAAGCAATCTATCTTTCGTTTTACTTTCTTTATGAATGTTGTAATGATTGTTAAAATTAAATAATAATCCAATATGCTGCTATAACAATTGGTAGATAAAAGATTATTTAGAAAAGAGAGGATTAAGATGATTGATAATTATAAAATAGATTCTTTAAACAGCTTTAAGTTAATGAATCATAAAACTGATGATAACCACTTATGTGAAGATAAGAAAAAAGCACTGAAACTGACCAAAGCAAATATTGATAAAATATATGAATATCAGCAGAAATTATATGCCGAGAAAAAAGAAGGACTGATAATTGTATTTCAAGCAATGGATGCTGCTGGTAAAGATGGAACAATAAGAGAGGTTTTAAAAGTGCTGGCTCCTCAAGGTGTTTATGAAAAACCTTTTAAAGCTCCCAGCGCTACCGAACTTGCACATGACTATTTGTGGAGAGTGCATAAAGCCGTTCCTGAAAAAGGCGAAATAGCAATATTTAATAGAAGCCATTATGAGGATGTTTTAATCGGAAAAGTAAAAGAACTTTATAAATATCAAAATAAGGCAGCTAGAATAAATGAAGATACTATTATTGAAAACAGGTATGAAGATATAAGAAGTTTTGAAAAATATCTTTATAACAACAGTGTCAGAATTATTAAGATTTTCTTAAACGTCTCTAAAAAAGAGCAGGCTGAAAGATTTTTGTCAAGAATTGAAGAACCAGAAAAAAATTGGAAATTCTCGGATAGTGATTTTGAAGAAAGAGTGTATTGGGATGATTACCAGCAAGCTTTTGAAGATGCCATAAATGCTACTTCAACTAAAGAATGTCCCTGGTATGTGGTTCCTGCTGATAGAAAGTGGTACATGAGATATGTGGTATCGGAAATAGTTGTAAAAACATTGGAAGAAATGAATCCAAATTATCCGGTGGTCACAAAAGAAACTCTTGAAAGATTTGAAGGATATAGAACAAAACTTCTAGAAGAATATAATTACGACTTAGATTCAATAAGAATAGATAAAAAAGATCAGTGAAATTGAAATAGTCATTAAAAGTTTCTAAAAAAATAAAGCAGCTGTAATGAATGATGGTCACTGAAATAAATAGAGTTATATAAAAAAGAGAAGGTGTCATTATGGAAAAAAGAAAAGTGAATTCACCTGTGGGTTTATTTACCAGGTTTTTTGTCTTTAGTTTTGTGGTCGCAATAGCAATCATTGGAATTATTATGGTTAAAGGCTACAGTTTTACTATTGGCAAAATTTATTTTACAGATAGAGGAACTTACCTGATAAATGAAAATAATGTAGCTGTGATTGTCGTTGATACTACTAAAGAGAACAAACTTTTCAAAAGCTATTCAAATGGAGATGAAATTCTGGTAGTTCATGGTCCGATAATGGAAACATATCCTATGACAACAGATGGATTTTTTGCTATTCGTTTAGAAAAAAATGCTGGAAGCTATAAGCCAGATGATGATGTTGTGGGCTTTGAGCCAAATTCTGAAGATGTAGATGATGGTACTGAATTCAGTGTTCAATATATAAGAACTGATGGCTATCATGAGGATGCCATTTATCCAGTTATTAAAATAATTCGTTCAGCCAATGAACTCAATGAATATTATCAGCAGAACAAAGAAAAATATAATCTTGACAGTACATCGGGATTTAATAGTGCCTGTAAAAAATATGATGATAATTATTTTAATAATCAGATTCTTATAATAGTGTTGCTTGAAGAGGGAAGTGGTTCTAATCGCCATGAAGTAAAAAGTCTTACTTATCTTGATGATGGAAGCTTAACGATCAATATAGAAAGAACAATTCCTGAAATAGGTACCTGTGATATGGCTCAGTGGCATCTTCTAATTGAACCAGCAAAAGGTATAAGTATAGATGATGAATCTAAAGTTTCTGTAATCATAAATACCAACAGTGAATAAAATAAAATGAGTGTAAAAAAATATAAGATTGCTAAAGATTACCTTTATGCCCACTTAGACAAAAGTAACTTTTTGGATTTTTTTGTTTACCATTTAAAAAATGTCAAAACCAAGAAATTTGAAACTCCACTGTCAACTGTTGAATTTAACTGGAAAAATGATGGCATATTTTATGTGGACTTTAATTTTTTAAAGAATGTAGAAAAAATACCAACCTTAAAATTGAATGAAAAGGCCCTGCTGCAGTTTTTAGATAATTATTTAAGAGTAGAAGTTTATTGTTTAATAAAATTTACTGATAAAATATTAAAAACAGAAGAAGAATTAAAATACGTTTTAGATTTATTATTAAAAATAGCTTTACCGGTTTATGAGGTTATACAGGTAAAGGTCTGGGAATCTGGAGATGTATATGAATATCCAGACTACGAAGGTGATGTGGAAAGATTTAAAGAGTGCAGGTATAATGGAATTACCTGTATACTGGAATATACTCCACAGTTATTTGCTGTAATGGAATCTTTAAAAGAAAAAGGTTTAATAGAATACGGATTCAAATATGCCTCCCTTGCCGGCAGATTTCATAAAGACCAAGATAGATACCTGTATCGAAAACTGATAGAGTATGATTGGCGTTATATAGATACATGGCAGTAATAAAAAAGGTTGATGTTGTAAAACTTCAACCTTCTTTTATTCTGTCATTGCTTCTTTTATTAATCAATAAATTTGAAATGCTTTAAAGCCCTGGCAAAACCATCTTCTTTGATATCTGGGCAAATAAAGGTTGCTGCTTTCTTGCAGTTGAAACAGCCATTACCCATCGCAACTGAAAGTCGAGCGGCCTTTAACATTTCGGTATCATTGTTACTATCACCAAAAGCACAGATGTTTTCTGGTTTTAAACCTAGAATTTCAGTTACCTTCAGCATCGTAGTAGCTTTAGTGACTCCTTTTCGTGCCACTTCATTACCGCTTGATATTCTAGTTCTCTGGATATCTTTAGATAGAGAAGCTATCTCATTTTCCAGTGATTCATCATTGTTATAGAAAACAAATTGAATCAGCTGTTCTTCTTCATATTCTTTTATCGGAAATGTCATCTGGTAATATACTTTAAGTCTTTCTGCTCTTTCATGCTGTTTACTGTGGTAGGTTTTGTTGCCGATTGTGACATAGCGGAAAAACATACCTTTCTTTTTGAAAAAATCAGTTAAAGGCTTGGATGCTTCTAAATCAATTGGTTTAAAGTAGTGTTTTCCATCGATTATGTAATTGGCACCATTAGATAAAATCATCCCATCCATCAGATCAAGAACTTCTTTAGAAATTCCCTGTATTTCATCATAAGATCTTCCAGAATTTACAAATAGAATATAGCCTTTCTGCTTAAGCTGTTTTAAGGCTTCCAAAGTAGTGTCTCTTACCTCCCTGATTGAATGATCAAAAATGGTATTATCGACATCCAGGAAAAATATTTTAATATCATAAGGCTCTTTTTCAATAACTCCCAGTTTGATTAACAGCCTGTTAAGACCACCTTCTTCGATAGTTAATGGCATGATATGAGTGCTGGCAAATTTAACTTCTTCACTTGAATCAATGGTCGAAATTGAAATACCTGTTTCTTTAAACATTGGAATATCAGAGGCAGCATCACCAACAGAGATTGTTTCTTCTTTAGTAAGATTAAACATCTCCATAAATAATCTAGCTCCATAACCTTTATCAACACCCTTTTTAGCTAACTGTGGTCCACAATACAAATGGGTTATTGAGGCATCAGAAGAAAGTGCTTCAATTTCCTCTAGTTGCTTTTCTGAAGGGAAGTAAGCCAGAATATTTAAAAGTTGTTCATCTTCATATTCTTTAAAATTAAACTCTGATAGATTCCCACGATAAAAATCTACCAACAATCCTTCAGGAAATCTGTTGAAAAAATGAACTTTTCCTTCAGTATTGGAATAGTGGTAGGGAATGTTATTTTCATTTAAATAATCAACAACAGTTTTAACGGTAGCAAAAGAAATAATGTTTTTCTCAATGACCTTATTGTCTTTAATGATGGTTGAACCATTACCCGAAATAATTAAATCCATCATTTCTACACAATCCTGGTCTAAATCTTTTAGTTCGAATTGTTCTCTTGAAGTACATAATGCTAATTTGATGCCCTTTTCCTTAAGTTTTCTTAAGGTTTTTAAAGTTAGATTAGGCACAAATTTCAATTCATGCGAGTACAATGTCTTGTCGTAATCAAAAATAATTCCTTTAATCATAAAAGTATTATACAATAGAAAGGGAAGAAGGGGAGGTAAAATTGTGGTAAATAATATAAAGATAGAAATATGCTGTGGAAATATTGATGATGTAATTGGGGCAGCAAAGTTTCCAATTGATAGAATTGAGCTGAATTCCGCAATGGAATTAGGCGGTTTAACTCCTACTGTTGCCACCTTGAAAAAAGCCAAAGAAGTAACTGAGGCAGCTGTCGTTTGTATGACCAGAACTAGAACTGCTGGTTTTGTCTACACTCAGGCTGCCTATGAGGTGATGCTGGAAGATGCAAGAATACTTTTGGAAAACGGCGCTGATGGAATCGTGTTTGGATTTTTAAATGAAGATAACACGATTGATATGACTAGAACTAAAGAAATTACAGCCTTAATTAAATCTTATGGTAAAGAAGCCATTTTCCATAAAGCCTTTGATATGGCTAAAGATCCTTGCCAGTCTATTGAAGCTCTTATTGAAGCAGGGGTTGATAGAATTCTTACTGATGGTCAATCAGGATATGATATTCTACAAGGCTGTTCACTTTTAAAAGAACTTCATGAAAAATATGGTGATCGAATTGAAATACTGCCTGGTGGGGGAGTAAGAGTAGAAAACATTAGAGAAATTTTAGATTTGACAGGTATAAAACAGATTCATATGAGCAGTAAAAAAGCTTACAGTGATAATGGAACCTATTCAGGCTTTGAGGCTGAACAATTAGAAAAAATGTTAGAAAGGCTATAAAAAAACTGGACATCCAGTTTTTTTCTTCTCTTAATCTTCAAAGACAATTCCAGCAGTGGCTAAGGCTTCTTCTAAGACCTCATTGACTTTTAGAGTATGTTCATTTAGTTTTTGAGCTGTTTTAAGATCTTTGTTTTTAAACAGGCGTTTAAATTCATCAAACTCATAGAAGTAGCCATCTTCTGTGTTGAGTTTATATTCAACTCCCTCTTCTTTGTTAGGTTTATAGATAACAGTATTCAGCTGACTGCTTGATTCAGTTGATTGAATATAGGCTTTATCTCCCTGAATTAAAACATGAAGAGGAGCTTTACAGTCTTTAGCTGAAATACAGACAGCTTCAAAAGCAGGATATGACATAATCAGAACACCAGAAGTGTCAACTCCTTTTTCAATATTGGCAAAATAGTGAACTTTGTCAGGTTTTCCAAATAGTCCAACGACAAAATGAATATTATAGACACCCAGATCCATTAAAGATCCACCAGCCTTTTTAAAATCAAAAGCCGGTAAAGTAATACCTTCTTTAAATCTATCGTAACGAGAAGAATACTGC
>JAPXMY010000007.1:0-112035 GCA_033808805.1 Erysipelotrichaceae bacterium | reverse complement strand
AATAATGTCGCAAAACCAAAATAGATAATTACACTGGTAATATCTATCAGTGTAGTGATAAATGGACTTGATGCCACTGCTGGATCTATATTTATTTTATCTAATAGAACGGGAATAAATAGTCCAAAGACAGGTCCAGTAGCTACAGTTAAACTTAGTGACAAAAATACCACTAGAGATATATTAAAAGGTTGTTGAATGGCCATTGTTTTAGAAATGATATAAGAAACAAGACCAGCAAAAATTCCCAGCACCAGGCCGTTAATAAGTCCTGTTAGAATTTCCTTGCCACCATTTTTCAAAGCTTTTTTAGAATCGGTAGTCAATAGTCTCAGCGTTACAGCCAGTGTCTGGCTGGCTACATCTCCTCCGGCGTCAAGAATAAGTGGCTGAAATAAAGCAAGTACAGCAACCGAAGTAATCACTTCTTCAAAACGACTGGTTGCTATAGCAATTGGCATTGATAAAACCAATAGCAACAACAGCCAAGGCAGTCTTTTGGCTGCTGATTTGACGAGTCCTTTTGTTCTTGTATCTGGTAAGGCAGATAATTTTTCAAAGTCATCAACTGATTCTTCATGATAAATTTCAATAGCATCATCAATGGTCAGAATACCGATCAGTTCTAATTTTTTATTTAAAACAGCCATATCATACAGACCATAGTTTTTCATTTTATGAACAGCTTCTTCAATATCGTCAGTATCCAGAACATATGGACTTAATTCTGTTATGTCATCAATAAATGCCGGTGCCTTGGTTTTGATTAAGTCTCTTAAATCAACTGTCCCTTTAAACCTGTTTTCTTCATCAACGATAAAAATATGATTAAGAATATCTACCTGACCAGCTTCTTTTATGACCTTTTTAGTAGCAGTTTTAATATCCATACCTAAAATCAGATCAATGTAGTCATCGGACATATGAGCTCCTACTTCATCTTCATCATAAGTAAGAACTTGAGAAATACCTTCTTCATTATCCAGGGCATCAATTAATTCTTCTTCATTGTCCAAGTGAACAATAATATCAGCAGCATCATCAAGATCCAAGGCATTAATGATATTCTTTTGAATTTCAAATTCAAAATCTTCAATAACATCAGCTGCTTCTTCAGGCTCCAGATAAGCAATAATTCTTCCAATTTCTTCTTCTGGAAGTAGCGAATAGAATAAATCCTGTTCCTCTTCAGTCAGCTTTTTTATTGATTCGATGATGTCATATGGATGCATTTTTTCAAGATGTTCATACAATGCTTTTTTATCTTTACGATCAATAATTGTCCTCATATTAAAACTCCTTTCTAAAAATATCTATATTTCCTTGTTAATTATATCACATTAAACATAGTTATCCCTCTATTTAACGATATAAAATTGGTTGGCTTTATATAACTTGTTTTTTCTTCACTATCAACTGTTGCTTTTGTTATTTCCGGGATGGGAAAATAAAAAACTTTCTGATGCAGGGAAAGTCTTTTTAAAATCTATGGGCTATAAAATAAAAAAATGCTTTATCAGCATTATTGTTTTTAATGGAGCAAGTGAGGGGAATCGAACCCCCGTGTCGACCTTGGCAAGGTCGCGTTCTACCATTGAACTACACCTGCAAGATGGCGGTCCAGACGAGGATCGAACTCGCGATCTCCTCCGTGACAGGGAGGCATGTTAACCACTACACCACTGGACCGTAAATAAGTTTTTGAAAAATAAGAGAATGGCGGAGTAGGAGAGATTTGAACTCTCGCGCCAGTTTCCCGACCTACACCCTTAGCAGGGGCGCCTCTTCAGCCTCTTGAGTACTACTCCATTGTCTGAATTTCAGTGCTTATAAATAATACCACAAGTACTGCTGATTTGACAAGAGATATTTTTTAAAAGTTCTTTATATCTCTGTCTTTAAAATAATAACACAATTGTTTGTTAAAATCCAGTACAATTATAGGTAGGAGAATAAATAGCGAAAATGAAGAGGATAGTAAACTTTAGAGAGATAGAAGATGATTTCATCGTATTGAGGATGGATTATTTTTATAGTAAACAAATAAGCTATTTTATTTATCTGAAAGAAAAAAATGAGTATATCGGCTATTGTGATTTAAGATTAGAGCATAATCTGGAACTATATTATTATGGAAATATTGGCTATAGAATTGAGCCAGAATTTCGTGGAAATCATTATGCCAGAAGGGCTGCCAGGTTACTTATAGATTTAGCCAGAGATTTTGGAATGAAAAAATTGATACTTACCTGTAACCCAGACAATGAAGCTTCTAGAAAGACTATTGAAGCTTTAAATGCCAGATATATAAAAACAGTACGCGTACCATTCTGGCATCCGCTTTTTCCTGAGGAAAGAGAAAAAATGGTTTATCAGATAGATTTATAAAAGGAGAATTTTATGAGAATAGGTGTGGTAGGAACAAATTTTGTGTCTGATATGTTTATGGCAGGAGCCAGTTTTG
This sequence comes from Erysipelotrichaceae bacterium, assembly GCA_033808805.1. Taxonomy (GTDB): domain Bacteria; phylum Bacillota_I; class Bacilli_A; order Erysipelotrichales; family Erysipelotrichaceae; genus UBA1783. The sequence goes on along the minus strand of JAPXMY010000007.1, from coordinate 109,571 downwards.
TCAGTGAAGTAAAAGTAACAGCTGTCTGTAGTGGCAAGTATGAAAATGCGGTAAGATTTGCGGAAAAATATGAGATTGAGAATATTTTTCATAATTATATTGAGATGATGGAATCAGATACTGTCGATGCAATTTATCTTGCTACTCCCAATTCGATGCATTATCAGATGGCCATTGAATGCTTAAAAAGGAAATTTCCGGTTTTTTGTGAAAAACCACTGGCATCCAATTATGAGCAGGTAAAGGAAATGATTGAAACAGCCATAGAAAACAATGTTCATCTACATGATGGCACGGTTCCTCTATATAGTCCCAATCTGAAAGTTTTAAAAGAGTATCTTAAAAAGATTGGCCGAATAAGAAAAGCTGTCTTTGTCTTCAGTAAATATTCCAGCAGATATGATGCCTATCTAAAGGGAGAAAATCCAACGACATTCAGAAGGGAATTGTGTAACGGTTCAATTATGGATCTGGGGATTTATGCCATTGCAGATGTTGTGGCTTTATTTGGTAAACCACAAAAAATTTATGCTACTGCTCAATTGTTGGAGACCGGAGTTGACTGTGCTGGTACTGCTATTTTTTCTTACCCCGGTTTTGAAGTGGTAATATTGCATTCGAAAGTAACCAATACGCAAATAATCAGCGAAATACAGGGTGAAAAAGGAAATATCTATATCCCGATGGTTTCAAGATTAGAAAAAATATATTATCAACCTGGTCAAGAGAATGCAAAAATGGTATATAATGAGAACAATGGAATGATTTCAATTGGTCAGGATTTTGATCATCAATTTGCCAATCAATTGAGAGATTTCGTTTATTGTTCTAAAAATGGCCTGGTTGAATCAGAAGTAAATCCGTTTTCTCAGATATTGGATATCCATGAAGTTTTAACGGAATGTCGATTACAATCAAAAGTCATTTTCGACTGTGATGAAAGGATTTAATATGAAAAGTAATTATGGACTAGTTTTGGAAGGCGGAGGATTTAGAGGTTGCTATACAGCAGGCGCTTTAAAGTGGTTGAGCGACAATAATATCTATATAAAATATTCGGCATCTATTTCCGCAACTACAGCATATGCATTTTGTTATGCTGCTGAAAGAATTGAAGAAATGAAATATGTTTCTACTGTCGGTATTAAAGATAAGGAAGTAATAGGAATAAGACCATTATTAAAAGAGGGTGGTCTTATGGGTATGGGCTATCTGCAGGAAAAATATTTTAAATCGTTTTATAAAGAAGCCTTAGAATATTTAAGACAGACTGATAGAGAAGTTGAAATAGGCTTGTTTAATATGGACAGGGAAGTTTTAGAATATTATGGAAAAAATGATTTTGATGAGCGTGGTGACTATATCAAAGCCAGCTGTGTTTTGCCACTGGCTGGAAAGATGACTGAAATCAATGGCCAAAGATTTTTAGATGGTGGAATCAGAACGATGATTTCTATTGAAAGAAGTCTACAGACAGGTCACGATAAAAACTTGGTAATTATTACCAAAGACGAGGGTTATGTTAGAAAACCAAATGGTTTTATTTTAGATAAGATATTGAAGTTGGTTTACAGAAAGTTTCCAACGATGTTAGCCAATATTGATAATCGAGTAGATTCTTTTTATCATGAGCTGGGTTTAGTACAGGATTTGGAGAAGCAGGGCAAGGCACTACTTATCAGACCATCCAGAGATTGTGGAGTTACCAGGTTAAGCGGCACTTATGAGCAATTGGAAGATTTGTTTAATTTAGGTTATCAGGATATGGAGGATAGAAGAGCAGATCTTTACAAGTTTTTTGAAATTGAATAAAAGGAGAGCAGAAAAATGAAAGTTGGAATAGTAGGTTCAGGACTTATTGTTGACACTTTATTTGAATTCATCAAGGACTTGAAACAAATTGAAATTATGGCAATAACTGCAACTGCAAGATCAATTGATAAATTGAATAAACTGGCAAAAGAGCACAACATTGAATATGTATATACTGACTACCAACAGTTTTTAGAAAATGACCAATATGATACAGTGTATTTAGGGGTGCCGAATCATCTACATTATCGTATGGCTAAACAGGCACTTTCAGCTGGTAAAAATGTTATTGTTGAAAAGCCTTTTACTTCGAACTATAACCAGGCGAAAATGCTGGAAAAAATAGCTAAAGAAAGAAAACTGATTATTCTTGAGGCAATCAGCAATCAGCACAATCCCAACTATCATAAAATAAAAGAACTATTACCAACTATCGGCGATGTTAAAATTGTAGTCTTAAACTACACTCAGTATTCCAGTAGATATGATGCTTTTAAAGAAGGAGTAATTTTACCTGCTTTTGACTATCGCAAGTCTGGTGGAGCACTGATGGATCTTAATGTCTACAACGTTCATTATTTAGTTGGATTATTCGGTAAACCTGATGAAGTTAAATATTATCCAAATATAGAATACAATATCGATACCTCAGGTATACTGATGTTAAGTTACGACAGTTTTAAAGCAGTGCTGATTGCTGCTAAAGATTGTGGAAGTCCACTGCTGAACTGTATTGAAGGTAATAAAGGATGCATTTATACTTCATCACCTCTGTTTACCTTGACACATTTTCATTATCAATTGAATAAAGAAGAACCGGTTTATTATGACTTATGTGACAATGCTCATCGAATGCAGCATGAATTTATAACATTTGCTGAGATAATTGATAATAAAGATTATGATAAAGCATATAAGCTATTGAAACATTCGATAGATGTAATGGAAGTTCTAACTAAAGCCAGGGCATCGGCTGATATTGTTTTTCCAGATGATGAAGTAATTTAGAAGTCTTAATTTATAAATGGGGTATTTTATGACAGCAGGTTTTAGAGAAATAAGTCAAATTGTTAAAAACATTTTTGACAAGTATAACAAAAGCAGATTTATGTTGGAAAACTACAATCAACAGGACAAAAATTATGATTTATATCTTCTGGTGCAGTTTGCTTTGGATGATATTGATGAAGATTCCAAAAGAATACTGACACAGGAGTATATAAACAAAAGAGAATCATATTGGTGGAATGATTATTATTCTCAAACAACATATTATTCTCTTAAGCGGAAAGCGTTGGAACAATTTTTGGCTTGCTTGAAAAGGTAGTATAATGATGATAAAATTGTATTAATAAAAATACGGGGAGAAAAGAAAAATGTTAAAAGGAATTGCAGCAAGTAGCGGTATCGCTATCGCTAAAGCGTACAAATTAGAGACGCCAGAAATTGTTATTGAACTTAAAGAGTGTAATCCACAGGAAGAAATTGAAAAGTTCAATAAAGCTTTACAAGAAAGCAAGAAAGACATTGAAACAATTCAAAAAAAGGCAGCAGGAAGATTATCGGAAGAAGATTTAAAGATTTTTGATGCTCATTTGATGGTTTGCGATGACCCAGCTCTATGTGATGGAGTAATTCAAAAAATTGAAAGTGAGATTGTAAATGCTGAATATGCTCTGGATGCAGTGGCAGGAATGTTTATCAGTATGTTTGAGTCTTTAGAAGATGCCTACATGAGAGAAAGAGCAGCTGACATCAGGGATGTTACAACCAGAATCAAATATCACATTATGGGTGTAAATATTGCTGACTTATCTTTGATTGATGAAGAAGTTGTTATTGTAGCTCATGATTTGACACCTTCAGATACAGCACAGCTGAATAAAGAGTACACTTTAGGATTTGCGACAGAAATTGGGGGAAGAACTTCACACTCAGCTATTATGGCAAGAAGTTTAGAAATTCCAGCAGTAGTTGGTGTAACCGATATCATGTCTACTGTCAAGCATGGAGATATGCTGATTCTTGACGCTTTAAAAGGTAAAGTATTAATTAATCCAGATGAAGAAACCATTGCTAAATACAGAATTGAAGCTAAAAGATATGAAGAAGAAGTTGCAGCACTTAAAGAATACAAGGACAAAGAAACTGTAACTCTTGATGGCCATCATGTTGAGCTGGCAGCTAATATTGGTACTCCAAATGATGTAGCAGCTGTTTTAGAAAATGGTGGAGAAGGTGTTGGCTTATATCGTACTGAGTTCTTATATATGGGCGCCAAAGACTGGCCAAATGAAGAAGAACAGTTTGAAGCTTACAAGAAGGTTTTGGAATCAATGGGTGATAAACCGGTTGTGGTTAGAACATTGGACATTGGTGGCGATAAACATTTAGATTACTATGAGTTCCCTGAAGAAATGAACCCTTTCCTAGGTTATAGAGCTGTTAGATTGTGTCTAGACCAAAAAGATATTTTCAGAACTCAGCTGAGAGCACTCATCAGAGCTTCTGCTTATGGAAAACTGAGAATCATGTTCCCAATGATTGCTACAATCAATGAGTTTAAAGAAGCAAAGGGAGTTTATGAAGAAGAAAGAGATAAACTTGTTGCAGAAGGTGTAGCTATTGGCGATGATATTCAGGTAGGTATGATGGTGGAAATCCCAGCAGCAGCGGTATTGGCGGACAAGTTTGCGGAAATTTCTGATTTTTTCTCAATCGGAACCAATGATATGATCCAATATTCAATGGCAGCTGACAGAATGAGTGAAAAAGTCTCGTATCTGTATCAGCCATATAATCCAGCCCTGTTACGCTTAATCAAGATGACCATTGACGGTGCTCATGCACACGGAAAATGGGCTGGTATGTGCGGTGAAATGGCTGGTGAACCAGATGCTGTTCCAGTGTTGCTTGGATTAGGATTGGATGAATTTTCAATGAGTGCTACTTCAATTTTAAGAGCTAGAAAGATTGTCAACAGTCTGTCTTATGCGGAAATGAAAGAACTGGCAGCTAAAGCTTTAGAACTTCAAACAGCTGAAGAAGTATTGGAATTGATTCGTTCAACAGTTAAATAAACCAGAAAAAGATTAAAGGCTCCTGTAAAAAGGAGCCTTTTTTGAAATTTTTGTGAAATTAAAAACAATATGTAAGCACTTACAAAAAAGGTTGACACTAAAAAAAAGAGTTGTTAAGATTAAATTGGATAGTGAATTATTTATAGAATGATTAACACTATTTAATGTTTTTTGGGAAAGGAATAATTAAAATGAAAAAACTTTTAGTTCTTTTACTTGCTGTAATGTTGATGTTTTCAATGACAGCCTGTAAACCAGGTGGAGGCGATCCTGATGTAAAAACTTATAAAGTAGGTGTTGCTATTTACCGCTACAATGATAACTTCATGACTTTATATCGTGAAGAAATTGCAAAATATTTCAAATCACTTGAAACTGACACAGTTAAGTATGATTTATCATTCGTTGATGGAAAAGACTCAATGGATGAACAATCTAACCAGATTGACACATTTATTGCTCAGGGAATGGATGTTATCATTCTTAACCTGGTTCAAACTTCTTCTGCAGAAGTATTAATCAATAAGATTGTTGCCGCAGATATTCCTCTAGTATTGATCAACCGTGAGCCTTTAGGTGATGATGGTGATGAATCTTATGAAGGAATCTTAAATAATCCTAAAGTTTGTTATGTTGGTGCTGATGCTCGTCAATCTGGCACATACCAGGGTGAAATTGTATTGGCATTGGAAAACAAAGGTGATATCAATGGTGATGGTGTAGTTAACTACATTATGATTATGGGTGACGTTGAAAACGTTGATGCTCAGTATAGAACAGAATATTCAATTAAAGCTTTAGTAGATGCTGGTGTCAATGTTAATTGTCTATACCAGGATACAGCTATCTGGGACCAGACAAAAGGTCAGGAACTGGTAGCAAATGCTTTAGCACAATTTGGTGATCAGATTGAAGTTGTATTCTGTAACAATGATGGTATGGCTTTAGGTGCTGCTCAAGCTCTTAGAGATGCTGGCAGAACTGTTGGAGTAGACGTTTATTTATTGGGCGTAGATGCTCTTGATGAGTGCCAGGAAATGGTTAAAGAAGGAACGATGACTGGTACAGTATTAAATGACCATATTGGCCAATCACACACCGCAGTTGATGTAGCTATCAAATTATTAAATGGTGAAGAAGTTGAAAACTACTATTGGGTAGACTACGTTAAAGTTGATAAAAACTACTTTAACTAATTGAGTATAATCAATAGCTTAAGTTATCGAATAGTACCAAAGTAATAGGTGAGCTTTTGGCTCACCTATTTTAAAATGAAAATTAAAGTTAAATATACTTTTAATGTGACTTTATTATAAATAGTCTTATAGATGTTTGGAGGTTCAATATGCAAGAATATTGTCTAGAAATGCGTGGGATTAATAAAGCTTTTCCAGGTGTTCAAGCATTAGATAACGCTCAGATTTCATTAAAGCCAGGAACTGTTCATGCTCTGATGGGAGAAAATGGGGCAGGGAAATCTACTTTGATGAAATGCATGTTTGGTATCTATCATATGGATGCAGGGGAAATTATTTTTGAGGGCAAAAAAATACAAATAAAAAATCCTGCTGAGGCTTTGGAAATGGGTATTGCCATGGTTCATCAGGAGCTGCAACCAATACCAGCACGTACAATAGGAGAAAATATTTTCCTTGGTCGTTATCCGATGAAAAAACTATTCGGAATCATTCCTGTGGTTGATCACGATAAAATGTACGCTGATACAGAAGCTTTATTGAAAAAAGTTCGCATGGACTTTGATCCTCACCAGATGCTTGGAGAACTAAGTGTTTCTCAAATGCAGTCAGTGGAAATTGCCAAGGCCATTTCTGCTAACTGTAAAGTCATGATTTTAGATGAACCAACTTCATCCTTAACTCATAATGAAGTAGAAGCTTTGTTTAAAATTATTGAAGATTTAAAGGAAAGTAATGTCGCAATTGTCTATATTTCTCATAAAATGGATGAAATATTAAGGATATCAGATGAAGTTACCATTATGCGTGATGGAAAATATATTGGAACCTGGGATGCCAAAGATTTGACTAATGATTTTATCATTTCCAAAATGGTAGGCCGTGAACTGACCAATCTATATCCTGAAAAGGAAAATGTTCCAGGAGAAATTGTCTTTGAAGTTGAAAACTTCACTTCTATCAATCCACACAGTTTCCGCAATATTTCTTTTAATTTAAGAAAGGGAGAAATTTTAGGAGTGGCTGGTCTGGTTGGAGCTCAAAGAACTGAACTGATGGAAGGTTTGTTTGGAATTCGTTCCCATACCAGTGGAACAATTAAATATTTAGGAAAAGAGATGACAATTAATCGACCTAAGGACGCTATAGATAGTGGTATTGCGATGCTAACAGAAGATAGACGCCATAGCGGAATCTTAGGTGTATTAAGTGTAGCCGACAATATTTCAATTGCGTCATTGAATCAGTATCTGGACTACGGAATAGCTATCAATGATAAAAAGATTGAAGCATTGGTACAGGAAAATATTGAAAAAATGGATATTAGAACTCCATCCAGTAAAACTCTGATCAAATCACTTTCAGGTGGTAATCAGCAGAAGGTACTTGTTGGACGCTGGCTGGCCAATAATCCTGATGTCTTGATTCTGGATGAACCTACCAGGGGAATTGATGTAGGAGCGAAATATGAAATATATACTATTATTGCTGATTTAGCAAAACAGGGTAAAAGTATTATTATGATTTCAAGTGAAATGCCTGAACTCATTGGTATGGCAGATAGAATAATGGTTATGTGTGATGGCAGGGTTACAGGCTTTATCGATGGTAAGGATGCAACCCAGGAAAACATTATGGAACTTGCAACAAAGTTCGAATAGGAGGATAGTTCATGGAAAAGATAAAATCATTTTTAAGAAAATATTAGATTATTTAAAAGGAAATCCAATCGTCGTTATTTTGACTGTTGTAAGTTTGGTTGTCGGTTTAACGGTTGAAAACTTTTTCTCATTTAATAACTTTAATAATCTGGCTTCAAACACTGGTGTTCGTTTTCTGATTGCCTTAGGTATTTCAGGTTGTTTAATTATTAAAGGAACTGACCTGTCAGCTGGTAGAATTGTTGGTATTGCTGCCTGTGTTACAGGTGTCTTGGTCCAGCGAGCAGATTATGCTTCAAGAATGTATCCACAGATACCGGAAATGAATATGTGGGTAGTATTAATCATTGTATTAATTATTGGTTCTCTTATTGGTTTGATTAATGGTTTGATCATTGCAATATTGAATGTTCCACCATTTATCGCAACTTTAGGTACTCAGACAATTGTCTATGGTATTGCTCTTATTTTCACTAATTCTCAACCGGTTGGGGGTTATCAGAAGGTATTCAGTGAAACACTGAGTGCTAAACTATTGCCGCTGGGCAAGTATCCAGGAATACCTGTCTATGTTTTATTTGCGATTGTCTTTGGTATAATATTCTCCTTTTTATACAAGAAAACGACTTATGGTAAATATATGTATGCCATTGGTGGAAATGAAGTAGCAGCTGAAGTATCAGGAGTAAACACTAAGAAAAGCAAGATTTTAATCTTCACCTTAGCTGGATTTATGTATGCTTTTGCTGGTTATCTTTTGGCAGCCAAATCTGGAGGAGCAAATGCTGGTCTAGGACAGGGCTATGAGCTGGAAGCTATTGCTGGATGTACAATCGGTGGGGTTTCTACTACCGGTGGTATTGGTACAGTCAGTGGTATTCTAATCGGAGTATTAGTATTCGAATTATTAAAAGTTGTCTTACAGTTTTTGGGCGTTAATCCATATTTCAACTTTATTGTTCAAGGGTTGGTAATTGTTACTGCTGTAGCAATTGATATTCGCAAGTATGTAGCTAGAAAATAATGGAAAAGGAAAAATCAGCATGGCAAAGGGCCAAAGAAGCCCAATATGATAAACTGAATATTACAGTTAAACAATTGGATATTATCATTGCTCTTGGAATAACAGGATTGATAATTGTCTTCATTCTGATTGTTTTAGATGCTGTGAATATTATTGGATAAAAAAAGAGCAACGCTCTTTTTTTTATTGCTTTATATTTAATCTATATCTGATTGAATGATGACTCGCTTGTTGGTCACAGGATGAATAAAAGAAATCTGATAGGAGTGTAGCATCAATCGATCGTATTTCTTACCCTGATAGATGGTGTCTCCGATAACAGGATGTCCGATAGATTGCAGATGCACTCTTATCTGGTGAGTTCTGCCGGTCTGTAAACTGCATTTTATCAGTGTGGTACCATTTTGCTGTTTAAGGGGCCTGATAATAGTAATGGCTGGTTTGCCGTTTTTAGAAATACGATATTTATTATTGACATGTCTGTCCCTTCCAATGTTCTTATTTATAGTAATTTCCTTATCAATAACACCTGTTACCAAGGCCAGATAATTTCTCTGTATTAGATTGTTGGCCAGACAATAATCAAAATAAGAAATCAGATATGATTGCTTGCAATATAAAATACAGCCACTGGTTTCTTTGTCCAGTCTGTGGACATGTAATACTCGATGATTCTGATTGGTTGACTGATAATATCCAGCAATTATATTGTCAAGAGTTGTATTGTTTTTGTTTCCATCACCATGAATAATGATTCCTGTGGGCTTATCAACAGCCAGCAGGAATTCGTCTTCATAAAGTATTTTTAAGTCCTGCATAACAGCCATCTTGTCAATTTCTTCTTCTTTTATAACATCAATTTCTAAAACATCGTTTACCTTTAAAAATATATTGGAGGTAGTAATCATATTATTAACCTGTATTCGCTTTTCCATTTTTAAAAGATGAATATCTTTTTTAGAAAAGAACAACTGTTTAAGGCAAATGTCTAAATTTGTAAAATCTTCAATAACTTTTCGTATTTTCATGTTCATATTATAGAACAAAATTTTCTCATGTGAAATTGTTTTTATATTTATATAGATTCCAACTTTAAAAGTTATTATTTAAGATTGGTATACAACAGATTGTTAAGTATCTCTAGTCAGCTGTTTTTCAATTTTGTTTTTTGTCTTATTTTATCAAAATTTTTAAAAATGATGATAAAAAATAGAGAAGACAGTAAAGCAGTAAAACATTAAAAATTATTGTAAAAAGCAAGCGGGTATGATATCATATTTGATGGCAAAATAGGTCGAGGTTTCGCCTTTTGCAAACTTAAACACAGTGAATAAAAATAAGAAAAGCAAGAATATTTATAATTTATTAGATACTATTTATTGAAAAAAAGATGTTGATAAATTCGTTAGGGAGGGCTAAAAATGAGTTTTTTGGGAATGCTTGATAAGACAAAACAAGATAGCAAAAATTGTAAGAAGGCAATAAATAATCATTTGAAAAAGATTTCGCAATATTTTATTCTGTGATTTTTAGTAATTGCATTTTTATTTTCTACTATTAATTTCAGTTTTACAGTAGTTAATGCTCAATCAACAGAAATGGAAAATAGAGAAACAGTCTATTATCCATCAGATGAAACAGGCACATCAATGAGTGAATTTATGAATGTGCCAAACACACCAGAGCAAAATGCCTCTATGTCAGGCAATACTCTGACATTAACCACTGGTATTGCTAATGGTGGTTATGCCAAATCTCAAACACAGATTAATCTGGCAGAACAGGATTATGTTTGGGTTTTTAATTATCAAGCTCCTTCAAATGGAGTATCGATAGCTGCAAGAGATGGCGGTGTGGCCTTTACCTTACATAATGATCCAGGTTTTGTTTCTGAGGAAGATGGAGATTATGGTGCTCTAGGTATTTATAGATTGTTAGATAAAAATAAGAATGTTAACAATGAAGGTATAAAAAATGCTGTTACTGTTGAATTTGACAATTGCAACTATTCCCAACCTTATGTAGCTTCTTATGTCTGGAAGCAGAATTTTGATGCTGCTTTAAAATATGGTGATTATAGACCACATATTGCGATAACTAATCCGCAAGGAATTTCTCCAACAAATGATGAAATACCACATGAAGCATTAAGCCTTTTAACATCTCCAATTTGGAATAATAGCAATAATACTATAAGAATATCTTGGTCATTAACTGATGCGGGAAATTCGAATGATAAAACCGATAATATCTATACATTAAAGTATGAATATTATCAAGGAAGCAGTACTGTGACGGCTAATCCAACGGCAACAGGAACTAAGACTTTTACTTATAATGAAATGATTGAAAGATTTGGCGGTGAAATGGTTTATTTTTCATTGTCTGGTTCAACCGGAGTTGTTGCAAGAACGCAGACTATTTCAGCTATTCAAACATATCCCTATGAAGTAAATTATTATGTTCAATTAGCTGATGGAACTAAAACATTAAATAAGGTTCCTGGAATATCACCAAATCCTAAAACTGGAAAATTACCAGCTGGCATTAATAATATTGGTCCACTACCAAATGTTGCAAAGTATGTAGTAGTTCCAGGACAAAATACGAATGTTAATATAACTTCTTCAGCTACTGCTGATGTATTTAATTATTATTATATTGATGATGCCCCAGTGATTAATGGAGCTGATGATAAAGAAATTTTTATTGGTGAAAGTTTTGATCCCCTTGCAGGTGTAACCGCTAACGATGATGAAGATGGATCAATAACGCTGACAGCAGGTAATGTTATAGGTTCAGTAAATACTCAACAAGCTGACAGCTATACTTTAACTTATACTGTTATTGACTCAGCAGGAAATAAAACAATAGTTTATCGTAATATAACTGTCAAAAATAGAAAGCTGATTCTACATTCTGGAAGTTCAAACACAACCCATACCCAGATTGTAAATAATCCTACAGCAATCAATTTAGATTCAATAGACACATCATCTACAGGTGCTTTCTATTTGGATGGTAGCGATTTCTGGGGTTGGACAATTACTGAAGGAAATACTACTCCGGACTACCTAAATGAGTCTTCTAATATTTCAACGGATAAATATCTATATAATGGTACTTTAAATGTACCTGTTGAAAAATTAGGAACGCCAGATGCAAATGGTGATTACCATTTATACGCAGTATATGCTCCTAAAATTACAGTTACAGTAAAGAAAACTTGGGAGGGATCAGCTCGACCTGATTCAATTTGGGTAGCTCTTTTTGTCAGAACTTCTTTATATGCTGAAGAAGTTTCGCCATGGACCGGGGTAGCAACCTATTATTATGTTGAAAACTCAACTCAGCAAATTACAGATTATGACAGCACTATTACCTGGGATAATCTTCCGTACGTTGATAGCAATGGTTTAAGACTTACTTACATTGTTACAGAAGGAACTACTGAGGAACTAGCCAAAAAAGGTGGTGGAAGTTTTGAGGTAGAAATATTTACGACAACTATCAATGGTGTTTCAAGAGAAGTCAGAGCAGATAAACTGGTTAACGGCTCAGATGTCTATGTTTTACAGACTCTGGCAGAACAACAAAAAAATGCTTCTGGCATAACCACTGGTTATGATTTCCCTATTTATAAAAATATTCTTGTAAAAATCGATGCTCCAAATATTGCAACTGTTTTTGAGCAAGAGACATCTTTAAAAATTAACTTACCGGCAGAAGGTTCAAACACCTTAAAAAAGGTTGATATATGGCTAGAAAATCCTGGAACTAATGCTCCAGCAGGTCCAGCAGATTTAACTATTAATAAAATTAATGGTGGATGGCAAATGTCCACAGCAGGCTATACATTGACAGGGCCTGATGCTGATGGTTCTTATACGATTTCAGGTTTTGCGCCTTTTGTAAAAGATCAGGAGATCTTTGCTAAAACATTTGGTGAAGATAGTCTTAGTAATGCGATAGAATCAGCTTTAGAACATAAAACGGTTCTAGCTCTTGTATATACTGAAAAACCAGCAAATGAAACTGCTTATGCTAAAATTGAATTTTTATCAGGAGCTAATGGTTCTTTTGCACAAGGCGATATTACTACCTATTGGGTAAAAAAAGGAACCTCATGGGGAACATTTATTAGCGCTGTTGTAACATTACCTGGCATTAACGCAAATTCAGGTTATACCTTTAATGGGTGGGATGCAAGTGGAATTCCACAAACTGGTGAAATTATTAATGATGGTAGAACCTTTACAGCATCTTATACAAAAAAAGAAATGATTCTTGAAACAAATCCGAATGATAGTGATTATGTTTATATTAGCTATCATTCAGCTGATGCCACAGACCATAATAATGTCTATGGAAAGATAAAAAAAGGTGTAGATGGTGCGTTAGTAGACACGATTACTTATTATGTTTTAAAAGGAACTACAAGACAAGACATCTTAAATGCAATGAATGAAAGTCCACCAAAGTACTATATTCCAACGATTGTTCCTAATACAGGTTATTCAACAGTTGGTAGTGAAAGTGGTGCCAGTGGTTGGAATATCCTTTTATCTGATGCAACTATTATCAATGAAAATCTTGATCTATATGTTCTATATTTCAAGTTGGATGATGTAATTGCTGATAATACTCCTAATGAAGAATCAGAAAAACCAGCAGGTTATATTACAATTACTTTTTTGGCGGGTGACAATGGCTCTTTAACGGGAGTTACAAAATATTATGTAAATCCTGATGCTGGTAAAACTTATGGAGATATTGCAGAACCATCGATAGTGCCAAATTCAGGATATGCAATAGCACCAAATCCTTGGAATCCAATATGTCTTAAAGAGACAGCAATTACTACTGATGCAACTTATATAGCTCAATATTTGGAAAAGACCCTTCCACCTGTCATTACTAGACCAGTAGCTAATGATACCACCGTAAGTGGTACAGCTCCTGCTGGTTCAGAGGTAATCGTAGATTTTGGTAATGGTAAAACAGTAACTATCGAAGCTACAGATGGGAAATGGACTGTAGATGTTCCTGACGGGGTAGTGCTTATCGAGGAATAACAGCTAAAGAAACGAATAAAGCAACTTCAGACAAAGCTAATACTGTTGTGCAGGGTATTTCTGCTCAACCAATTATCAGCCAACCTACAAATGGTGATGAAATTGTTAAGGGCACAGGTGAAGAAGGAGCAACTATAAAAGTTTATATTAACTCAGCAACTGATCCAATTGAAACTATAGTAACAAATGGAATCTGGCAGATATCGTTGCCACAAGGAACAACTTTGGTGACTGATGATGTGATAACTGTTAAACAAACTGAAGCAGGAAAGGCCGATTCAGCAAATGTAACGGTAAAGGTGCTGGCAGAAATAATAGATGTGACATCAGATCCATCAGTGCCAACACCGGAAGGCTATGTCAGAGTGACGCTGAATGCATCAGAAGGTACAAAGCTGATGACAGGCGAAAGCGCGAAAGCTTATGACATAAAGAAAGGCGCATCTTTGAATGCGGATCATTATCCAAAAGTTGAAGTGACAGAAGGGTATAAGGAGCCAGTCAGCTGGAGTGTACCTGCAGGCACGGCAATAACAGCAAACACAAGCATAGTTTCAACAGCGGTAAAGAAAACAGACGCTGAAATCTATACACTGACAAGTGAGATACTGGAAAAAGCCAAAGGTGAGGCAGCAACGGAAGCTGAAGTAGTTTCCAAGGTGAGAATCAATCCAGCCTATCCAGCCTCAGGACAGCAGCCAACAGTCACAGTCGATGATCCTGGCACACTGCCAGATGGCAGTACTGAAGGAACATATACCGTTTCAGTAACCGTAAGATATCCGGATTCAAGTACTGAGAAGGTAAATGTAACGGTAAAGGTGCTGGCAGAAATAATAGATGTGACATCAGATCCATCAGTGCCAACACCGGAAGGCTATGTCAGAGTGACGCTGAATGCATCAGAAGGTACAAAGCTGATGACAGGCGAAAGCGCGAAAGCTTATGACATAAAGAAAGGCGCATCTTTGAATGCGGATCATTATCCAAAAGTTGAAGTGACAGAAGGGTATAAGGAGCCAGTCAGCTGGAGTGTACCTGCAGGCACGGCAATAACAGCAAACACAAGCATAGTTTCAACAGCGGTAAAGAAAACAGACGCTGAAATCTATACACTGACAAGTGAGATACTGGAAAAAGCCAAAGGTGAGGCAGCAACGGAAGCTGAAGTAGTTTCCAAGGTGAGAATCAATCCAGCCTATCCAGCCTCAGGACAGCAGCCAACAGTCACAGTCGATGATCCTGGCACACTGCCAGATGGCAGTACTGAAGGAACATATACCGTTTCAGTAACCGTAAGATATCCGGATTCAAGTACTGAGAAGGTAAATGTAACGGTAAAAGTAAATGATTCACCATTGATTGCAACTCCATCAGAAGTGACTGTTATTGAAGGAAAACCAATAAAAGAAACTACTAAAGTAGTAACTACTAATAAGACAGCAACAATTACATCAACAGAAACAAATGGCCTAAAGGTAGATGCTAATGGTAATTTAACAGGAACACCAAAAATAGATGATTGGAAACCGACAGAAGAAGTAAGGATTATTGAAATAGCAATAACTGTAACAACTACTTTAGAGGATTTAACTGAAGAGAAGGTTGAAATAAAAGTAACTGTAAAAGTACAAAGAGATACAGATGGAGATGGAATAGCTGATGTCAATGATCCAGATGACGATAATGATGGTTATACTGATGCTCAAGAGATAGTAGCTAAAACTGATCCTAAAGATTCAAACTCAAAACCACAACCAAAACCACAGCCACCAGTTGAGCCATATGTAACTAACATTACTAATGGTAATCAAACTGTTGAGAACGGTTCACTGATAAAGGAGATACAGATTTCTTCACCTGTGGGAGCAATTGTGACAATAGATACAAGTAAACTTCCAAATGGATTAGTATATGATAGCTCGACAAATAGAATAAGTGGTAAAGTAGATATAAACGATTGGGATTCAAGCGATGAAAAAGTATTTGTCATTCCAGTGCAGGTCAAAAATCCAGATGGAACAATATCTAACTTGGATATAACCTTGACCGTTGAAGCTAAAGAGTTAAAGTACAATGAAAAATATAATGTAGTTGGTGGTGAAGTTGAAACCGATGAAGGTAAAAAAGTAACTGAAGATGAGATTATTGCAGTAGTTAAGATAACTCCTGAAGTAGAAGAAGATGTAATAGCATCTATCAAAGTATTAGATCAGATACCAACTTCAGGCTTAGATCAAAAAGTAACTGTCCAGATTACTTATAGTGATGGTACTACTGATACTGTAACAGTAACTATAAATTTCAATCCAGTTGAGAATAAAACAGTTGCCTCTTGGTCATTTGTAAGTTTAATTATGACTTTAGTTTCTATTGTTTCCATGGTCGCATTATTGATTGTTAAATCATTTAAGGAAGATGAAGATGGTATTAAGTTAGTTAGAAATCAAATTTATAAGATAACAACAACAGTTTCTGCAATTATAGCGATAGCATACTTCATATTAAGTAATAATATGAAAATGCCAATGACTTTGGTTAATAATACGACATTACTGTCAACACTTATTACAATCGTTACCTTGATATCTTTAACTTTTGGGTTAAGATGGAAAGAAGACGATTCTAAGTAAATAATATTAAAAGGGATTAATCGTCCCTTTTTTGTATGAATGAGTACTTTTCATTGCATTTAATCTTTTTCGCGCTGAAAAGTTGCTGTGTAATAATATTTGAATAGAGCTAAAATTAGAATTAATCATTTTTTGCTTCTTCAATTAGAGAATTATATTGGTACAGCATTAAAAGTGTTTGACAACAATATTTGATTTTTTAATTATCCTAGTTTTTAATTTTTATCTTTTATGTTTCAAATATAGGATATATTTGATTAATGTGGTATTATTTTCATATGAATATTGAAAAAAAGATACGCTTAAAGTTTAACATTGTTATTGGATTATTGACGGCTATATTTATTGTAAGCTCTTCTTTTGTTGCGTATTATTATATTGATTCATTTAGAGCCAAAAAAGACATTGCTGATTTAAGAAATCAGCTGGATAGAGGAGAAACTATTCAGATTCCAACCGATAATGTTGATGACCAGCAAAAAGCTTTAGATGAAATTGAAAAGAGAAAACTTGAATCCTATAAAAAGCTATATGAGCAGAATAATGATATGGTTGGCTGGATTCAAATTGAAAACACTACTATTGATTTTCCAGTAATGCAGGTAAAAAGTGTTAAAGATTATTATTTGTATAAAAACTTCAATGAAGAATATTCAATTGGTGGTTTGCCATATGTGCAGGAAGACTGTGATGTTTTCATTCCTACAGATAATGTAATAATTCATGGTCATCATCGCAGTGATGGCTCAATGTTTGCAGCCCTTACTAACTATAAAGATATCGAATACTATTATGCCCATCCAATCGTTAATTTTGACACTCTTGTGGAGTGCCACCAATATCAGATAATTGCGGTGTTTACTGTCAGGGTAAATACTGGTGATGATAAGTTTCCATTTTATAATTATATCAATTTTTCCAGCAGTTCTGATTTTGACAGGTATATAGATACCTGCAAAGAGTATGCTTTATATGATACGGGTATAACTGCAGAGTATGGAGATAAACTGATAACCATAGCGACCTGTGATTTTTCAGTAAATAATGGTAGATTTCTAGTAGTAGCGAAAAGAATCAGATAAAAGAAACTTTAATCAAGTTTCTTTTCTATTAATATAATCATTGCTGTAAAAAAGATGACTGCCATAACCGTAAAGATTAGAAAAAGCAGATACTTTTTTGATTGTTTTTCTATATCGGAATCAGGCAGATTTTTTTCAATACTGTTTTCAATAGCAGTTTTAAATTTATTATTTAAAAATGTGGAAGCTAACGCAAACAATATACAAAAAACAATACCTGTTATTCTAACTGTCTGATTCATACAATCTCCTTTTCATCAAAATACAATATAATTATATAGAATTAAAGACTGGAATAAAACAAATACCCTTTTAATGTGGCAATTTTGGCTTTGTAGTTATATAATAAAGGTGGAAAGCGAGGAAATTAATCTCAATGAAAAAAATTTTAGTTATTTTATTAAGCCTTTTGATGGTTTTCTCAATGGTTGGTTGTGGTGACAAAACTAAAAAAGACGACAAACACATTGAAAAATTGACAGTTGCATTTGTTCCATCAAAAGACGCAGATGTTATCTTGGAAGCTGCTGGTGGTAATGAAGAATTAGGTTATCGCTCATTAGCGCAGATTATCATCGATGGTTTAGCTCAAAGAGGCTATACAGTTGATGAAGTTGAAGTATCAGTTGGTACAAGCTATGCAGCAGTTGGTGAAGGTATGGTTTCTGGTACGATTCATATCGGTTTGATTCCTGCTTCAACATACGTATTATATTCTGACGGTGTAGAACTATTGGTTGAAGCTTTACGTTATGGTGTTGCTGGTGAAGACGGTGTTGTTATTGACCCTGCTTTAGGAATCGATCCTTGGAATGCTGGAAAAACAACAGATGCTCAAGGAATGGCTACTGGTTATGCTTCATTAATCTATGTCAACATTACTACTGAAATTGGTATGGATTTATATGAAAAAGCTCAAGCTAATGCCTTGACTTGGGAAGATGTAAATGCTGCTAACTGGTATGTATGTTCTTCTACTTCTAGTGCTGGATATGTTTATCCAAGTTTATGGTTGAACAACACCTTTGGTGAAGGCGCTGGAAATGAAAAACGTACAGTTGTTAACTTAGATCACGTTACTCCTGATGGAAGCTATGCTGTTATGATGGAAAGTATTTTAACAGGTGGCTGTGATGTTACAGTTGGTTATGCTGACGTAAGAAAAGATGCTGCATCTACAACCGCATTCGAAGCTGCATATCCTGAATTAGCTGCTGAAGGCAAAACAGTATGGGATATCATTAAAGTTATCGCAGTTTCTGATTACATCATGAACGATACTGTATCTGTTACTAAAAACAATCCAATTATGACTGAAGACTTAATTAAAGCTTTACAGGAAGTATTTATTGAATTAGGTAATACTGAAGAAGGTAGAGCTGCTGTTAAACCTTACAGCCATATGGGTTATGTTGCTGGTAAAGACTCTGACTACGATTCAACTCGTCAGGCAAACGCATTATTCCAATAAAAAAATAAAAAAACTATTTTTGAGGGTGCATTAGCACATTAGTGCATCCTCTTTTTTTGAAATTAGGGAGGAGAACCCGAGAATAATATGATTAAATTTGAAAATGTTGACAAGGTCTATGCTAGCGGCACTAAAGCTTTAGATAAAGTCAGTCTGGAAATTGAACAGGGCGAGTTTGTCGCTATTATCGGTTTATCAGGAGCTGGTAAATCAACTTTAATTAGAACAGTTAATAAAATGATTGATATCACTGCTGGCAAATTAACGGTAAATGGTATTGATGTTTCCACCTTGAAGGGAAAGGAACTTAGAAAATTCAGAAGAAAAATCGGAATGGTTTTCCAATCATTTAACTTGGTTTTGAGAACCTCGGTTATCAATAATGTTTTAGCAGCCAGAGTTGCTGATATGTCATTACTAAGAACATTACTTGGCTTATATTCTAAGCAAGATAAAATACAAGCCCTGGAAGCTTTAGATAAAGTAGGAATTTTAGATAAAGCTTATTCAAGGGCTGACCAATTATCAGGAGGTCAACAGCAACGTGTAGCACTGGCCAGAACTTTAGCTCAAAATCCAGAAATTATTTTGGCTGATGAACCAGTAGCAGCGCTTGACCCTGTCATGGCAGATGTAGTCATGGAGGACTTTAAACGTATCAACAGGGATATGAATATTACAGTTGTTATCAATATTCACCACGTTGACTTGGCTTTGCAGTATGCAGATAGAATTATCGGTATCAATGCCGGTAAGATTGTCTATGATGGTCCAACCAAGAACATCACCAATGAAATATTGAAGATGATTTATGGCCGTGAGCTTACTGATGATGACTTAATGAAGGAGAAGAAAAATGATTGATGATATTTTACACATTTTCTTTCCACGTTCGTATACATTAGGAAATGGTAAAGTTGTCAAAGAGAAATTCAATTGGGCACCATATATTACAATTGCGGTAATTATATTCTCAATTTTGTGTGCTATTGCTACCAGTGTAGATCTTCCTAGATTAATTCAGCGTTCAAATGCTTTCTGGGATTTGATTAGAGAAATGATTCCACCTAACTGGGGATTCTGGAAAGATTTACAAAAACCAATGATTGACACAATTATAATGTCCGTTTTAGGTACAGTTGTTGGATGTCTGATAGCTTTGCCAACGAGTTTCTATTTGTCAAGCAACTTTGAGTTAAACAATCTATATCTTGTCAGCCATAGAGGACTTTTAAGTTTGCTAAGAACATTACCGACATTAGTTTATGCACAGCTGTTGTCAATCGTTATTGGAACAGGTACTTTAGCTGGTACAGTTTCTATCGCAATATTTACTTATACAATTTGTGTAAAGATGCTCTATGAACAGATTGAAACTGTTGATATGGGTCCTTATGAAGCTTTGCAGTCAACAGGAGCTGGCAGAGCAAAATGTATGATTAAGGCAATTTATCCTCAAATAAGGGGTTACTTCCGGTCGACGGTTTTATATTGCTTTGAAACAAATGTCAGAAGTGCAGCTATTTTAGGATATGTTGGTGCTGGTGGTATAGGCGTGCAGATTAATGAACAGTTAACCTGGAGAAGATATGGAAATACAGGATTGATGGTACTTGTATTGGTAATTACCGTAGTAATTATTGAAACTGTTTCTCGAGAATTAAGGAAGAAGTTGGTGCAGGGATGACAGGCAAACATTTAACTATTGATTCTCAACTAGAGAAGTTTCCTTCAGTCTTACCAAAGTTTATCATTGGTCTTCTTGCCTTTGTAGGATTCTATATTTTATCTACAATTACCATCTCATTTAGAGGAATCAATGAAAAAGGACTTTTAATTGCCATAAATGCCTTTAAGGGATTATTTAATCCTTCAATGAAAATAATTACCGATTTAGGTAAATACGGTCTTCTGCAAATGCTGTTTGAAACATTAGCTATTGCCTTTTTGGGAACAGTTATTGGATTGGTGTTTGCTATTCCATTGGCGTTTCTGGCAAGTAGGAATATGTTTCCAAAATGGGTTAACAACATCTGTTTGACCCTTATAAGTATCATAAGAGCCTTTCCAGCATTTATGTTAGGGATAATGTTTGTTAAATCAATTGGTCCTGGAGCTTTTGCCGGTGTGCTTTCTATGGCCATAGGTTCTATCGGGATGCTTTCAAAACTTATTATTGAGGTTATTGAAGATTTAAATCCAGGTATTGCTGAAGCTCTGGATGCTGCTGGATGCTCAACTTTTGAAAAAATAAGATATGGACTTATTCCACAACTCAGTTCAAATATCATTTCTATTGTTTTATATCGTTTAGATATCAATGTTAAAAATGCAACCATTCTAGGTATCGTTCAAGCAGGTGGTATTGGTGCTCAGCTGATGTTTGCTATCAATGCCCGCAGATGGTCAGATGCTGGGGCGATGCTATTGGGGGTTATATTTATGACAATAGTATTAGAATATTTTTCAACAAAGATCAGAGCCAAACTGGCTGGTCATAAAAGTTAAAAGTAAAGCTTTGGCTATTTAAGTCAAAGCTTTTAATATGTCCAAAAAAGTATAGTCATGTTATATTTCAATTAAAGTAAATAATATTTTAAGAATGTTATTTTGCATTGCTGGAGCAACAATATTTTTAAAAATATAATGAAGTTGCAAAGGAGGAAATGTTTATGTTCCAAGAAAATTTAAAAGCACTTCGCATGAAGAAAGGCATGACTCAACAAGAGTTAGCTACAAGACTGCATATTGTAAGACAGACTATTTCAAAATGGGAAAAAGGATTGTCGGTACCAGATTCCTATTTGTTGATTAGACTAGCCGAGGTTTTGGAAGTTTCAGTAAGTGAGCTTTTAGGTTCGAAAATTGAAATCGAAGAAAAACCAGATGCTTTAGCCCAACAGCTTTCCAGAATCAATGAACAATTGGCAATTAAAAATAGAAGAGCCAAAAGAGTGTGGGGAATAATATTCGGCATTATTATTATCTATGTTGTGTTGATATTTTTAGCAATGCTCTTCAATTTCTATCCAGAGTCATCTACCACTACAACAGATACAGTAAATCTGTTAAGAAGATTAAAATTAAAGGTGTAGCCCGTTTATGGTTACACCTTTTTTAACATATAAAGTAGATTTTAAATTTATAAATAATTTTCAATGATTTTATCGATAATCTGTTTGATAGGGAAAGTATCTTTTTGCTGGGCTTGGGTAACAATGATGGCCTTTTTTTCTGGTAAGATTACAATATATTGGCCATCAGTACCAGAAGCAAAAGACAGTTTTTCTTTACCAATCCAAATTCCATAGCCATAAGCATAATAAAGCAGATGTTTGCGTCCACTTAGATCAATATCAGGATTCAATATTTGAATACTGGTCATTTCTTCAATCCACGATGGTTCTAAAATTTGTTTGCCATTATATTTTCCCTGGTTAAGAATCAGTTCTCCTATTTTTATTAAATCTTCCGGTTGCAGCCAAAGTCTGGTTGCTCCAGCCAGGTAGTTACCATATTTGACCCAGTGAGCATTTTTAATATCTAAAGGATCAAACAATTCTCTTTTTATGAATCCAAACAAATCTTCTTTAAGAAACTCCTGTAAAACAACAGATAGAAGATAAAAACCAGCATTGGAATAAAGATGTCTTTCACCAGGTTCATTTTTAATAGAATAATTGATTAGATAATCAAGATAGCTGAAAGGATCCATATCTTTAATATCTCCACGCATAAGCAGCTTTTTATCATAACCAACAGTATGGGTTAGAAGATGTTTTACTGTAACCTTATTTAAAAGCATTAAGTTATCATTGTTGGTCAGCTTCACCTTGTCTTTAATGATAGGGAAAATTAAGCTATCTAGATTAAATTTGTGATAGATACCTTTTTTTGAAAGTTCGATGACTTTGCCAGTTGCAAGTGCCATTACTGTTTTACTGAGGCTTCTGACATCTGAAGGTTCAGTGCGTTGCTGGAAACGATAAATAAAACAATTATCATCTTGCCTGATTGCAAATGAGTGCATTTGAAGATGATTATCGTTTCTATCAAGAGTAGTGATAAATTTTTCGACCAGTTGATCAAATTTTTCTTTATTCATTTAATCCTCACATTATTTATTTTGTCAAAACAATAGTTTTTTAATAACTAACATATATATTATAAATCATTTTATTAGCTGATACCAATTTCCTTTGTCAGAAGTTTTTATATAAATGATAGACCCAAATTTTAAGCGTAAAATCTTTGTAAAGGTGGAAATTTAAAGCTTACTACCTTATAATTGATTTGAGGTAATGGATATGGCAAAATTATATTTCAAGTTTGGAGCAATGGGTTCTTCAAAAACCGCTAATGCGTTGATGGTAAAATTTAACTATGAAGAAAAAGGCAAAAAGGTTTGGCTGATTAAACCGGCTTTAGATGATAGAGATGGCATCACGATACTCAAAAGCAGAATTGGACTGGAAGCTAAGGCTGATGTAATTCAAATTGGAGATTCTTTAATTGAGAAATGCCCTAAAAATATCGATGTTATAATCTGTGATGAATGTCAGTTTTTAACTCCGGAACAAGTTGATGATTTACGTGTTTTGGTGTCTTATCATGATATTCCAGCTTTATGTTTTGGCTTAAGAGTCGACTTTATGACAAATCTATTTCCTGGAAGTAAAAGATTGTTTGAATTAGCTGATTCAATTACTGAAATTAAATCTATCTGCAGATGTGGCAGAAAAGCTACAGTAAATACCAGGTTTGATTCAACCGGTCATGTCTGTACCAGTGGTGAACAGGTAGTTATGGGTGGAAATGATGTTTATGAAAGCATGTGTTGGACTTGTCGTGATAAGATGATTAAGGAAAACATTGCCAGAGATGAATTGGATTAAACAAACAATAATTGGTGAAGTATTGAAAATAATTACATTATAAAAAAAGCAAATAAAAAAGAAACATTTGGCATGATGACTTTGTAGACAACAGGCAACAGTTATCTGGGTGATTCAGGAAGAATGACATGCTCTTCTGAGACAGCACGTCTGGTAGATGAAGAAGTAAGAAATATTATAGCGAAAGCTCATAGCGGTGCAAAAAAGATTCTTGAAAAAAACCGAGATAAAATGGATGAACTTGCAGAGCATTTAATTGAAAAAGAAACGATTACTGGTGAAGAATTTATGAGAATTCTTGAAAAATAGCAAGTGACCATTTTATAGATAATATTAAGCAAAAAAAAGAGGATGTTTATCACAGCATCCTCTTATTATATGAGCAACAATATAAAATAACGATTTGATTAAATCAGTTGTCTTTTAACCATTCAAGTGTATCTTGTAAAGTTTTTTCCAATGGTCTTGGTTTGTAGTCAAAAGTTTCTGCTGCGGCTTTATAGCTGAACTTTCCATTTGAATCAAGGACAGAGATGGCATATGGTGTAAAATTGAGTGGTTTTTTCATTTTTAAACACCATTTTTCATAAACATGAGCGAAAATCTTGGCCAGATTAATAGGCAAATAGGAAACATTATATTTAAGGTTAAGAATTTGCTTTATTTTTTCCAGGATATCTTTGATAGTTGCATAGTTTCCAGAAAGAATATAGCCATGATTTGCCAAGCCTTTTTCAGTGCAGGCAATTATTCCACCAGCAACATCTCTAACATCGACAAAATCATAACCACCCTTTATTGCCAGCGGAAGTTTTCCGGCGATAAAGGCCAGTAAGGTACTGGTTATACTTCCTTGACCAGTGTCACCTGGACCGATGATACCTGAAGGGAATACTACGCTGGCATTTAACCCCTGTCTTGCCGCTTCAAAGACAGCAGCAGTAGCCAGAGCTTTGCTTTTGGCATAATCACCTTCTACTAAATCTGGAGAAAACTGAGCATCTTCAGTAATTGCTGTTCCTTTAGGCTTTTCTGGAATTGAATGTACCGAGCTGACATAAACAAGTTTTCCAATGCTATGATCCAAAGAGAATTGTAGAATATTTTTTGTTCCGTCAACGTTTACCTTATAGATTCTTTCTCCTGGATTTGAAGCTACCGAGACAATTCCAGCACAGTGGATAACACAAGTCTGATTATCAGCATCTTTAAAAAAAGCTGTTAATGAATTTTTGTCACAGACATCACCAAAAACAGGATGTACTTCCTTTGGAAGTTCATTTATTAAAGGATCATTTTCCATAACCAAGGCATCAATAGCAGCGTTTTTTTCCAAAAGCTGGCTTACTATAGTTCGTCCAAGAAAACCTGTTGCACCTGTTATTAGATATTTTTGAAACATCAAATCACCTCCATATAAACGACAAGTGTTGATTATCTTTCATAATTCAAGTATAATTGAAAAAAATAGTGGTAACAACCAACAACTTTTTTGCTTTTGAAAGATAAACAACAGATGGATATTTAATGTTTAGAAATAATATTATTTTTAATTCTTGGAGGTTTGTATGAAGAAAATTGATGCCAGAGTCCGCTATACAAGAAAAATCTTGAAAGATTCATTTTTGAAATTGCTTAAAGACAAACCGGTCAATAAGATTACGGTAAAAAGTGTTTGCGAGCTGGCAGAGATTAATCGTGCAACGTTTTATTCGCATTACAGTGATTGCTTTGATCTACTGGAGAATATTGAGCAGGAACTTTTGCAGCAGTTTCAAAAGTCGCTTAAATTAATAGATAGTTTTGATAGTGCGTTTCTGATAGAAGCAATATATAAGATGGTTGAACAAAATCAAGAAGCCTGTGAAGTTTTAATTTTTCGGGGTGCAAGCACTTCAGTTTTAACAAGGATGATAGACTTAGCTAAAGAACAGACCATTATACACTGGAAAAAAGAACTTAAAAAAGCCACAGAGGCAGAAATTGAAATGTTATATATGCACTTGTCAAATGGACTTATGAATGTAGTTGTTGATGGATATTATAAATACACCAAAGAAGAAGTAATTAACTTTGTCGATGAAATTGTCAGCAGCAGTATAAAACTATTTCATTAGTTTATAGTAAAAAAACAAAAACGGTATAGCTTTCAGGCGATACCGTTTTAGAATGTTTCCTTGATTCAGAGGCCATTAACCTTTATTTTAAGGGGGATCAATATTGTTCTAAAATAGAAAGGAGAATAATATTGTTTGCAAGATCTATCCTTCTTGCAACCATATAATAGCAAATATGTGTATGTAAATTATGTTTTGTTTATGTGAAATAATGTGAATGAATAAAATATATGGTAAAATTAGAATGGTGATTAAAAATGAATGTTTATGACTGGGACAAGACAATCTATCCAAAAGACAGTACAGCGGAGTTTTATTTATATAATGTGAAAAATAACCTGACTCTGTTAAGATTTTTTCCCAAGCAACTACTGGGTTGGATATTATGGGGTTTAAAAATAATAGATAAGACAGAAATGAAAAGATATTTTTACAGCTATTTAAAAGGTGTAAAAAATATTGATGATAAGCTGGAAACTTTCTGGGATGAAAGAATTGATAAAATTAACAGCTGGTACAAAGATTTACAGAAAGAGGATGATGTAGTAGTCAGTGCTTCTCCGTATTTTATGGTTGAGCCAGCTTGCAGAAGATTAAACATTAAAAATTTAATTGCTTCAGAAGTTGATAAATATACAGGAAAAGTATTATCTGAAAACTGCAGTTCACAGGAAAAAGTCAACAGATTCATCAAAGCAGGATATAAAGTTGAAGACATCGATAACTTTTATTCTGATTCAAATAATGACATTCATTTAGCCTTAAAAGCTAAAAAGGCCTATAAGGTGGCAGGTGGTAAAATCTTTGATTGGAAGTTCAAGGATAAATAATGGTATTAAAATATTATTTTAAGAGGATATCTGATGATAGTAGAAAAAATAAAAGCAAATAAAGATCATGTTAGAATACAGATAGGCAATCAGGACTATAAAACAATTTTTAAAGTCAGCCTGGATGATTATTTGTCTTTAAACTACAGAGTTAATCAAAAACTGAATGAAACAGAAATTGAAAAACTAAAGAAAATGCATCTATTAGCCTACAGCTACAATAAATGTTTAAGAAAATTGGAGAGTAGCGATCGCAGTGAAAAGGAAATCAGAGAATTGCTGTATCCGATTAAAGATTTAACTGATGAAGATAAAAATAAAATTGTAGAAAAGTTGAAACTGTCTGGGTTTTTATCGGATGAAGCTGTAGTGGAAACACAATTCTATGTTGATTCAATTAAACAGATTGGAAAGAATAAAACAATACAGACTTTAAAAAGAAGAGGTATTGACAGCAGGTTGATTGAACAATATAGTGCAGGTGTTGATGACAAACAGCAATTTGAAATGGCTGTTTTAAAAGCTGAAAAAATTCTGGCAACAATAAAAAACAGATCCTTTAGAGAAACTGTAAATATTTTAAAAGAAAGGCTCATAAAAGATGGTTTTGAAAATGTCAATGAGGTAATAGCGGCACTTGACTTAAGTAAAGATGAACAGAATGAATATGAAAGTGTCAGAATTGCCTATGACAAAGCCTTAAGAAGATATAAAAATAAATATAGTGATAAGAAGCTATACTATAATATATATAGATATCTGCTAACCAAGGGTTTTGACAGCAGTTTGGTTAGACAGATACTATCTTCAGAAAGTGAGGAGTTTGAATATGAAGATCAGTGAATTTAGAAGTAATTTAAGTATAGATACACCACTTTTAGTTGCTCAGGTCAAGGAAGGGGTAACTAATACCGGTTCACCGTATCTTTCAATTTCTTTTAGAGATAATTCTGGGGAAATTGAAGGGAAACTATGGGATGTAAAGGAAAGACAATCAGCAATTATTAAATCTGGAAAAGTTATGAATGTACGCGGAGATGTAATTACCTATCGCAATGCCTTACAACTTAAAGTTTTAGAATGCACGGAAATAGATGGAGAAGTTGATATGCAGCAGTTTGTTTTTACTGGTCCATATTCTACAGAAACCTTGAAAAACAGAATTAATGAGTATATTAAATCAATTGAAAATCAGGATATTTTCAGAATTGTTTCGGATATTTATCATACTTATGAAAAAGAGATTTATGCAGCAGCGGCAGCAGTAAGAAACCATCACGAGTATTATGGCGGACTAGCTACTCATGTTTATGGGATGTTAAAACTGGCAGATATGGTTTGTGTCAATTATCCTTATCTAAATCGAGATCTACTGGTTGCAGGTGTGCTGCTTCATGATATCGGCAAGGTAATTGAACTATCAAGTCCACCACTGACTGAATATACTCTGGAAGGAAAACTGTTGGGCCATATTTCCATTTCGCAAACTATTGTTAAAGATAGTGCTGATAAATTGAAAATAAATTCAGAAGAAGTAATTTTGCTCAGACATATGATCCTTTCTCATCATGGTCAATATGAATATGGTTCACCAGTTTTGCCATCAATCATTGAAGCTGAAGCTTTAAACTTTATCGATAATTTTGATGCAAAAATGGTAATGATTGAAAAAGAATTGAGAAATATTCCTGCTGAAGAATTTACTGCTAGAAGTTTTGCTTTAGATAACAGGTCATTTTATAAACACAATATCAAGTAATTATGAAAACATTCAAGAAAAGTCAAATCAAGGAAATTATCAGTAAAGAAATAGCAAGAAATCGTTACAACCATGATGATTTGATTTTTTCTAGTGCCATCAGTCTAAGCAATGTAATTTTAAAACAGGAAATTAAAGAAGTTTTAATAATAAGTGGCAACAATAATAATGGAGATATTGGTATTGCCTTAGCCAACATTTTGATAAAGAAGACCGCCATAAAACCAGTCCTGGTGCATTTTAATCTAGCCAGTCGAAAAATTTCTGAACTGCTAGATAAAAGTGTTGAGATAGTTGATGATGTCAGAAAGGTTACTAAAATAATAGAAACTGGTATTTATGTTGTTGACTGCATGTTTGGCTATGATCTTAATGAAACCATTTATTATCCTTTCAACTATTTAATAGATAAAATAAATGATTCAAAATGCTATGTCTTAAGTTGTGATGTACCTTCAGGAGTCAACAGTGATAATGGCAGCATCGACAGATCAACCATCAAGGCGGATGCTACAGTCATTTTACAGTTGATTAAACCAGGCTACTACCTCTATCCAGCCAGCAGCTATACAGGGAAATTGTTTATTGACAATATAGGTATTTCTCATCAGGCAGTAGAAGAGGCAGAAACAGATATATTTGTTAATAATCTGATTGAAATTAAAGAAATGGTTCCTCAAAGAGTCAAGCATTCTCATAAGATGAGTTACGGCAATGTTTTATTAATCGCTGGCAGTGAAGGCAAAATTGGGGCTTCACTGCTTTGTGGCTCGACTATAATGAAAACAGGTGCTGGTTATCTGACAGTATTATCTTATCCAGAGGTAATCTGTGCCTTTAATAATCAGTTGATAGAAGCCATTACTGAAACATTTGATAGCTACAATATCAGATATCAGATGGAAAATAATTTTGATTTTAGAAAGTATTCTCTGATTGTTGTCGGACCGGGACTAGGTGTTAATTCAACAACTGAATATTTAGTCAGAAAAGTTCTGGAAACCGATATTCCAGTGGTTATTGATGCTGATGGTCTCAATTATCTTAAAAACAATCTGGATTTATTAAAAAGGGATGCTCTGACAGTAATAACTCCACATTTAGGTGAGTTTAAAAGAACCTTTGTCTATAGTCAGGAAATAATAATTGATGATCTGCAAAGATATACAACCAGCTTTCCTAATTTAGTGATTGTCTTAAAAGGTGAGCATACTTTAATAAGTTATCAGGGGAAAGTTACTATCAATACTACGGGTAATAATGCTTTAGCCAAAGCTGGTTCAGGAGATGTTCTATGCGGCATTATAGCAGGATTTTTAGCTCAGAAATGTGATGTTGAATCGGTTATCGCGGCAGTATATATTCATTCTCTGGCAGCGGATTATTGGTGCATCAACAATTCACCATACTCACTTCTGGCCACAGATTTAATTAAGATGATTGATAGAATATTGAAACAATTAACAAGCCAATAGGCTTGTTTTCTAATGTGTCTACTATTATTAAGGGTCTAAAGATGTTAAAATATTGTTATGGTAATTGTAGCATCTGTCTTTGAAGAAAAGTCCCTGAAGGCTTTAGAAAAACTAAGTGTAACTCATATTCTGGTCAATGAGCTGAATTTTTCCAGTGGAGTTAATGGTTTTGATTTAGAAGGTTTAAGAAGCATTACTGATAAAGCCCACCAGCTAGGTTTAAAGGTAATTGTCAAGGCGGATAGACTTTTTGATCAATCTGAACTAAAAAAGCTGGTTTCATTTTTAGAATATCTGGAAAAAATAGAGGTTGATGAAATCCTGTTTTCTGATTTAACAATAAAAATGCTGACTGACAAATACAATCTGAATTTAAAAACGGTTTATGCTCCTGAAACACTGCTGACAAACAAATATGATGTTCAAGAGCTGAAAAAAGATGGCTTTGACAGCTGTGTTATTTCTAAAGATATTCCTTTAGCTGATATGTTTGAAATAGCTTTGAGCAACAAAGACTATTGTTATTTAAGGGTACATGGACCAATCCTTATAAGTTATGGTCTAAGAAGATTTATCTCGGTGTATTTAGATGATTTTAAAGAATATACTGATAATTATTATTTATGTGAAGAAAATAGAGAAACAAAACTTCCAATTGTTGAAAAGGAAACTGGAACCTGGCTTTATGGTTATACCCTGCAGTCAATAAGTGAGATTAACAATATCTTCCAGCAACCATTAAAAGGTATTATTTTCGATAATATGTTATACGATGATCAGTACACTGTTGAAGTTATCAAGATATATAAGGATGTTTTAAATCAGAAAATAGACCAGCAGCAAGCATTGAAAAAACTGCTGCAGCTTAATGATGAGATTATTTATACTGAAATTTCTGAAATAAAGAAAACAGCGTTAGACAAGGAGTAATATGAAAGTTGAATTACTGGCTCCTGCCGGAGATTTGGAAAGACTTAAGGTAGCGATAGAATATGGAGCTGATGCCATCTATATTGGTGGCAAGCAGTTTTCTCTGCGTGCCAGAGCTTCCAACTTTTCTTTAGAAGATATTAAAGAAGCAGTAGAATATGCTCATCAAAGAAACAGAAAAGTATTTGTAACAGTAAATATGATTCCTCATAATTCCGATTTTGAAGGATTAAAAGAGTATCTGCAGCAACTGGATGAAATAAATGTCGATGCGATAATCTGTGCCAGTGCGGCTATTTTAACAATGACCAAAGAATTAAATTTGAAAATGGAAGTTCATATTTCAACTCAGCAGACAACAACCAACAGTGTTGCTATTTCTTACTGGCAAAATAAAAAAGCTGACAGAATTGTTCTGGCCAGGGAAGTGACTTATGAAAATCTAAAAGAAATAATGAAGGAAACAACTTTACCAATTGAAGTTTTTATTCATGGAGGAATGTGTGCCAACTTTTCAGGACGCTGTGTAATTTCTAATATGCTTACCAACAGAGATGCCAACAGGGGAGGCTGTGCACAATCCTGCAGGTGGAGCTATCATTTATATCATCAGAATATTTGCATTGATAATGAAGATAGACTTTTATCAATGGGCAGTAAAGATATGTGTGCCTATGATTATCTGGAAAGACTGCTGGATATTAATGTGGCTTCTTTAAAAATCGAAGGTAGAATGAAAACAGCCTACTATATAGCGACTGTTGTCAAGGCATATCGAATTTTGATAGATGATTATTATCAAAATGGCAAAATCAGCCAAAAGGCTCTTGATGAAGCAGAGACACTCTTTAAAAGAGGCTCTAACAGGGAATCTTTCAGTGGTTTTTATCCAGGAATACCAGATATAAATGGACAGATTTATAATAATGATGTTCAAGCCAATCAATCATATCTGGCTAATGTTATTGATTATAGTGCTGGAATTGCGACTGTTGAAGTTAGAAACTATTTTAAATTAAATGATCGATTAAGGATATTCAATCCTCAGGGAGAAGATGTCTATTTTGATGTAACTTCTCTTGTCGATTTGAACGGGGAAACAGTAGAAATAGCTAACAAACCTATGCAGGTATTAAAAATGAAAGTGCCAGTAGAGGTCAATAATTTTACTTTTATTACTAAAAGTGAGGTTTAAAAATGAGAATAGTTGAAGGTAGTATTGCAATAAAAGCTGTAATTGACAGTAAATATCGTACAGTCAATAAGATTTACATTAATAAAGATAAAAAGGGCAGCGATGTTTCTTTTATTTTGAAACAGGCACAAAGAAAGAATATAAAAGTTGAGAAAGTAGACAGGGAAAAGATAGATGAATTAGCTAAAGGCAAAACTCATGGTGGTTTAATAGCTGATGTCAGTGAAAGGAAAACCCAATCAATAGTTTCACTTCTAAAAAAAGATAAACCATTTATTGTGCTTTTGGAAGGTGTGGAAGATGGTTTTAATCTGGGCTATATTCTTAGAACTCTATATGCTTTTGGCTGTGATGGGATTATTTTAAAAGAGCGCTATATTGATTATGATGATGGTACAATTATAAAAAGCAGCGCGGGGGCAAGTGAACTTTTACCCATTGTATATAGTAACGATTTAGCTGGCAGTATTGAAATATTAAAGAATAACCAAGTTGAGGTTATAAGTGCCTATAGGGGGAAAAAACCAGTCAATCTTTATGATTATGATTTTTCTAATAAAGGACTGCTGATTTGTATTGGTGGACCTTTAAGGGGACTTTCAACCGCAGTATTGGATAATAGTGATAGTTTTATCTATATACCTTATGACAATGATTTTAAAAATGCCTTAAATGCAGCCAGTGCCACAAGTGTTATTGCTTCAGAAATATATCGACAAAACAGGAGAAAGTAATTATGCGTGAGCCATTTTATATGGTAGATGATACAGTAATATTAAATTTTTCCAATGAGTACCATCAAAGATTGGACCAGCTGGTTTCTTCTAATGGGTTTAAACTTTTTTTAGAAAGATATCTAAAAGATTTAGCTGTTAGAGATATTATCACTTTTGAGTGGTTGACTAAAAGCAGAAAACTTGAAGAGATGGTCAATGAAATAGTAGTCTTGACAAAACAGCTGCTGGTTTTAGATATTGATGAAATATATAATCCACTTGTTGATGTTTTAAATAGAACTAAGACATTATTTGTTTTAGAGGATGCCTACAATTATTGGCGAAGCAAACAGCGTTTTTCACTTGTTAATGCCAGCAGTGGAAATTTATCATTTAACTCTTTTATTGAAGCAGACAGTAAATATAACCAATTGATTTTACAGCTTTATCGTACCTGTCAAAAAAAACTTCGTGGTAAAAAGAATAATGTCTATCGTCAACTTCAGGCTGGAACTAACGGTGGCTGTATTATAAAACGTTATAAACTGGAGTTTTTTAATGGCTATGCATTTTTAAAAAACGTAATGTTTATCAATACGGTAATATTAAAAACACCAATGGTGCTGCATCATAAAACCAGTGAAGCTGCTTTTGACTTTAAGCAGTTACAGAGTAACCCAATAAAAAATGCTGGAATAAATCAGTCTGACTGGTTATGCTTTCCAGCTAATGTTGGAGATCTTTTATGTTTTGTTTATCTACATAAGGACTATATCGCTAACGGATTAGCCTTAGCCAATTTATTTGATCTGGCTACAGAAGAGAAGTGTGTGAATATGAAGCCAGATATAATCTGTATTTATGGCAGTCAGGATGAAAACAGTAGCTATGGTTATTACTATGATGATGTTAACAATATTCATGTGGGAGTAATTCCATATAGTTTTAGAATCAATGACATAGTATTCCTCAAAGAAGCTGTTTTGACCTTGCATAGTTTGAGCAGGATGAATAAAAATCAGCTGTCTGTTAAAGGGACTTTGATAAGACTATGTTTTTCTGATATGACAGTCAAAACAGTATTTCTGACTGGTGTTAAATCAAAAATAATAGAAGTAATTGAAACGATAAGAAAGCTTTCTTTACAGGATAACAGTAAAAAAAGACTTGTCAAAGTTGAGGTTATCTTTGATGATGCCGGCAGTCTTAAATTGGTAAACAGTCAGGTTGTGATAAATGGAAGTGAAATAGGTTCACTTATAAGTCTTGATCAAGCAGCTAAAACACTTGATCATAAAGATATTGAAAGAAGCATCTTCATAAATCCGCAAACAGAGGATGCAAAAGCAATAATACCGATTACTTCCTATGATTTAATCTGTGCATCTCATAAGCTGGATATGGTATTATATGTTAACAGCGATGCGCAAAAAACAGGTTTAGAAAAAATTGCTGATATAAAAACCTTTCAGGAAGCATTTGTTTCTAAACGATTAAATAAGTCTGAAAAATTATTGGTAGATATTTTCAGTCAATTAAAAAAAGATGAAGTTTATATTGGTCAGCTGTATTTTTATAATAATGCTGGCTGTAAAGATGGTATAATTGAAACAGCAAAGCAGTTATTAGAAATGATGAAAGAAATTTAAGGTATTATGAAAGACTTTACAAAAGGATTAAGAAAGATAGTTTATTATTCAATATTTACCAATGACAAGGCAAATAAATATATAAGTTTCTGTGTCTATTTTTTATTGGCTGTCGGTCTATTATTTACTACCAGTGCAGCGATGAATTCCAGCACAACTATTTTCACGACATTAAAACATTTTATTAAACAGTTTGTGGTAATCTTTATCGGTGTTTTGATTTATCATGTTGCTTCCAACATGTACTCAGCTGAAAGAGTGTCAAAAGCTAAATTTGCGATGATTATCATAGAGTTTATTTTACTTATAGCTGCCTTTATCTTTTGCAGCATCTATGGAGATGTAAACGGAAACTATTCATGGATTGATTTAAATGTTATTGGAATACCATATTCTGTCCAGCCTTCTGAGTTTGCCAAGGTTGTAATGATTTTATTGATTTCATCTTTTTTCTCAGATAAAAGATTTAAGGACCAGCACTGGTTTGATGTTGTTAAATGGCCACTTTTAACTTTTCTGGGTTTTAGCAGTATCATAGCTTTTCTACAAAAAGACTTGGGAACTTCGGTTATATTGGTGTTGATAACTTTAATGACCTTGTTGATTCCAAAGTGTGATAAGATCAAGGGTTTTCAGGTTGCAGCTTTGCTTACCTTGGTTTTTATTGGGGTTTCTTATTGGTATTTATTGACTCAACCACAGGGGCAGGAAATTCTTTCGCGTTTATCGCCTACCTTTGCGGCAAGATTTTCAGCGGTATCGAACCCTGATTATAATAATGATGCAACCAGAGAAATATTCTATTCTCTGCTGGGCATTTCAAGAGGAGGAATATCTGGAGTAGGTCTAGGGAATTCGGTTCAAAAGTTTGGCTATCTGGTAAGCAGTGATGCTGACTATATTTTTGCCGTAATTGTTGAAGAAACAGGTTTATTTGGTATTTTAGCCATCTTTGCTCCTTATTTTATCTTAATAGGCCTGTTACTGGATCATGCTGCAAAAGTAAAAAAAGATTCAGGTCGAGTTATCCTGATGGGAACAGTTTTTTATCTATTTATTCATTTTATGTTTAATATTGGAGGTGTCAGTGGACTTCTACCACTGACAGGAGTTCCTCTGCTTCTGATATCAAGAGGAGGTTCAGCTCTGATTTCAATTCTATTTTTATTGGGTTTGTGTCAGGGAGTAATTGCTTCTGAAAACAGTTCAGTTAAAAAAGAGGTTGTAAAATGAGAATAGTGGCTGGAAAGCACCGTTCAAGAATACTTAAAACCTTAGAAGGAGCAGATACAAGACCAACATCAGACAAGGTAAAGGAAGCAGTGTTTTCAAAAATCGGTCCATACTTTGAGGGTGGAATTATCTTAGATCTTTTTTCAGGGAGTGGCAATATTGCTCTAGAAGCTATTTCAAGAGGATTTGAAAAAGCGGTAATGGCAGATAAATCTAAAAAGGCTGTCAACATTATCAGAAGTAATACAGCTTTACTGAAAGAAGAAGAAAGGTGTGAAATCTGGCTGGTTGATTATAAAAAAGCGTTGAGCATGTCTGAACAGAGGCAAATTAAATTTGATTTAATATATTTAGATCCACCATATCAATTAGAGCTGATAAGTGAAATAATAGATAAAATTAGTGAATATGACCTGTTGAATAATGAGGGAATTATAGTGGCTGAAAGTTCAGAAAAAGAAGAAATAAAAGTTGAAAAACCTTTATTTATTGATAAACAGGTAAGTTATGGTACGATTAAAGTAACTTATATAAGAAAGGATTGAATTATGATAGCATTATACCCTGGTTCATTTGATCCAATTACTTATGGGCATTTAGATATTATTTTAAGAGCCGCTAAACTATGTGAAAAAGTGATAGTTGTTATTATGGCAAATGATGAAAAAGATGGAACTTTTTCATATGAAGAAAGAAAACAGATGATTGAACAGTGTACTTTTACTTTAGAAAATGTAGAAGTGCATATTGGAACAGGTTTAACAATCGATTATGCGGTAAAAATCAATGCTGATGTTTTAATCAGAGGAGTAAGAGCAGTTACTGACTATGAATATGAAATGCAGCTGGCTACAACCAATATGGCTTTAAATAGTGAAATTGAAACCTTGTTTTTGATGGCTAAACCAGAGTATTCTTTCCTGTCAAGTTCAACTGCCAAAACAATTGCCAAAAATGGTGGAGATTTGTCCTATTTTGTTCCAGATAATGTAGCAGATAAATTATATAAAAAATTTAAGTAGCATAAGCTACTTTTTAAAATATTTAAATATTGATATGGATATGGTAAAATAACAAAGTAGGACCGTGATATGAAAAGATTCGAACCTAAAAAGAAAAAGATAGATTTAGCTTTTATTTCAGTAACAATTATAGCTATTGTATTGGTAGCTGTTTTATCGTGGTTTGTCAAGGATTCAAATCAAAACAATGTTGATATTAATATTTCTGAATTGCCAGATACCTCACAGGAAGTTTTTGGCAAGCTGGTTATAAGTGAAGTTATGTCAAACAATGGTGGCATCTATGTCAACAGCAACAATGAAGTTACTGATTATGTTGAACTATACAATGGAACAGATAAGGCCATTGATTTAACAGGTTATGGCTTAAGCGATAGAAAAGATCGTGTCAAATGGGTGTTTGGCGAAGTCATTATCGAACCAGATTCCTATCTGGTTATTGCCTTGACAGGTAAGGATGAAGAAGGATTAAACGCCAACTTCAGATTAAGAGCAGCTGGAAAAGAATATCTTATTTTGATAAACAATAAAGGTAAGGTAATTGATGCTGTTGAAACAGTTTCCCTGGCTAAGAATCAGACAATGAACAGAAGAGCTGATGGCAGCTGGTTTGTAGCTGATTATGGTACTCCAAATCATGAAAATTCAATGCAAGGTTTAAATGATTATCTGGCTTCATTGATGAGTGATCAAACAGGTGAAATAGCTGTCAATGAAGTTCTGGTTAAAAACAATGGTAACTTTATCAATGAATATGGCAGGATGGATGGTTTTATTGAACTGATCAATATTTCTAATCAGCCGGTAAGCTTAAAAGAGTATAATCTGGGCAATGATAAATACAGTCCATTCAGATATAAATTTGAAGATGTTATTTTACAGCCTGGTGAATTATATGTCTTGTATACAGGAGACAGTACCTTGTTTGGCACTGGCTATCTTGGATTCACTTTTAATAATAAAAATGGAAGTGTTGTCTTAAGCAAAAATGGTAAAATCGTTCAACATTTAGAATATGAAAATCTGGCAAACGGCTATGCCTTAACCAGAATTGAAGATTTTTATGTTCATCAATGTATAGTTTCAATGGGTGAGACTAATGATGCTTCCGGGATTGAAAGGTTTCAGAAGCAATATTTAAAGGCTAAAGAAGGATTGGTCATTAACGAAGCAATGAATCGTAATAATGAATATCTGGCTCAAAATGGGTATCAATTTTACGATTGGATTGAACTCTATAATAATTCGAATAGTGAAATATTGCTTAGTGACTACTATTTAAGTACTAACAGTAATTCTTTGCAGGATTATCGTTTGCCGGAAGTAATATTAAAACCTGATGAATATTATCTTATCATGTGCAGTGGTGAAACATCATTAACCAATAGCAAATATTATCACAGCAATTTTAAATTATCAGATGTTGAAGGAATCTTCTTATCAAAGGGCAATACATTGATTGACTCAATGTTTATGGCTGAAGTTCCTTATGGATATAGTTATGGCCGATATGAAACGACAGGCTATCACTATTTGGATAGTCCAACTCCAGGAAAAGTTAATGGAAGTGGGGTAAGATCAATATGTCTTTCACCCATCGTATTAACACAAGCGGGCATCTATAATGATGTTTCTACTATAGAAGTTTCCTTAAATGGAAATGGAACGATTTTTTATACAACTGATGGCAGTGAACCTACTGCTTCAAGCAGGATGTATAATGAACCGATTAATTTAAATAAAACGACAGTATTGAAGTTTAAGGCCTTCAATACTGGACAATTACCATCCAGTACAGTTACTTCAAGTTATATTATCAATGAAAATCATAGTCTTCCAGTGATGGTTGTTTCAATGAATGAGTATGATTTTGATTATTTAAACTATAATAGCTATGCGATTGATCTGCAGCTGCAGTGTTATGTTGAATTTTATGAAGCAGGTTCAAGTTTCTCATTGCCTTGTTCAATTGCCTGTTTTGGTGGTAATAATAGAGGTCAGCCTAAAAAAAGTTACGCTTTAAGATTTGACAGTAAGTTTGGCTCAACAGAGTTGAACTA
This sequence comes from Erysipelotrichaceae bacterium, assembly GCA_033808805.1. Lineage (GTDB taxonomy): Bacteria > Bacillota_I > Bacilli_A > Erysipelotrichales > Erysipelotrichaceae > UBA1783. The sequence goes on along the minus strand of JAPXMY010000007.1, from coordinate 70,656 downwards.
TGATTTGTTTGAAAATAGAGAAAGTGTATTATTTGATTCCATTGTTTTAAGGACCGGCTCAAATGACTGGGCCAGGACAATTTTCAGAGATGTCCTGTCTACCAGCATTATGGATGAGCATCTGGATGTTCAGGCCTATAAACCATGTGTCCTGTATATCAATGGTCATTATTGGGGCATCTACAATATCAGAGAAAAAGTTAACGCCAAGTTTATTGCAGGTCATTACAATGTCGATCCCGCTACGGTAAGTATTGTTAACGTAGATTTTACTCAAAAGGCGGGCACAGAAAATATTTACTATTTATTTAACTGGGTTAACAATAATGATTTGGCAATTAAAGAAAATTACGATTACATCTGTTCAAAGATTGATATTGTAAACTTTGCTGATTTCTGGATTGCTCAGATGTTCTGTGTTAATCCTGATGTTCATAATGTTCGTTATTTCTGTTCACCTGATATAGATGGTGGAAAGTGGAAATACATATACTATGATATGGATCATGGTTTTAGATTTCCAACAGAAAACTATTATTACTTATACCTGTGCAATCCAGAAGGGATGACAGGATGGATTGGCAATACCTATAACAATGCCTTACCAAGACAATTGTTCAGAAACAGTGAGTTTAGAAAACTGTGGTTTGAAAGATTAGCGTATCACTTAAACAATTCGCTAAGCAAAGAAAACCTGACTGCAAATTTTGAATTGTTGAAATCTCTATACAAAGATGATATAGCTAGAGACAGAGACAGATGGAAGAATTATCCAGATAGTGTTGTTGGAATATATCCAAGCATGAGCTTATATAACTCTCAGCTTAAAATCATTGAAAACTTCATTGCGACTAGAGGAAAAATTGTCTTAAAACAAACCAAAAATTACTTCTCACTATCAGAACAACAAATGAAAGAGATATTTGGTGACCTATGGTAGAATATCGTTATGAATTGAAATATGTTATTTCCAAACCAATAGCGGAAATGCTTAAAAAACAACTGGCAGCAGTAATGGAGCTGGACCAGCATTCAAAAAGTGAGAAGTATTCCTATGATGTCAGATCTTTGTATTTCGATGATGCCTACTCGAACTCGTTAGATGAGAAAAGAGATGGTGTTCAGTTTCGAAGTAAATATCGAATTAGGATTTACAACAATTCAAGTGAACATATCAAGCTTGAATGTAAGCATAAAGATATTGATATGACCTATAAAGAAGATGTTACCTTGTCTTTAAAGGCAGCCTTGGCAATTTGCGAAGGAAGATATTACCAGATTTTAACTAACAATAACTTTTTAAAGAAATTTTTAGCCAATGCGCAGATAAGGCAGCTAAGACCTTCAGTCATTGTTGATTATCGAAGGACAGCGTTTACCCATCCGGTAAGCAAAACCAGAATTACCTTCGATGAGTATATTAGAAGTGGCAGATATGATTGTGACCTGTTTGAAAAAAATATTGAGACAGTACCAATCACAAAACCTGATGAAATAGTATTAGAAGTGAAGTGTAATGATTTTATTCCCGCTCACATAACAGCTATACTTAATTCGGTTCCTAAATTAAGACAGGCAATATCAAAATTTGCCTATTGTCGAACAGCGAAGTAAAAGGAGATTAAATTATGAGTATTCTTGATGCGATAAAAAAAGGTGTATTAGAACAGTTTAACAGCAGTGTAACTGTTGAAATGATTCTGGTTTCTCTGGCAGTTGCCTTTGTCATTTCATTGTTTATTGTCTTTATTTATAAAAAGACTTTTTCAGGAGTTGTTTATAATAAATCAACAGTCTTGACAATAGTGATAATTTCTATGGTTACAGCGATGGTAATCAGAACAATCAACTCAAACCTGTCTTTGTCTTTAGGTATGGTTGGGGCACTATCTATTGTTCGTTTTAGAACAGCTATTAAAGAACCGGTTGATACGGCTTTCCTGTTCTGGGCTATAACTGCCGGTATCATGTCAGGGGCAGGATTATATGTTATTTCCATAGTTGGTTCGCTGGCTTTAGGTCTTCTTTATTACATATTGTATTTGGCAGATGTCAAAGCGAAGTCACAATATCTGCTGGTTGTCGCATATAGAGAAGAAGCGGCTTTGGAAGTTGAAAATATAATTAAATCTATTAATAAGAAGAAATTAAAAAGCAAATCTTTAAGTGACAAAGGATTAATGGAACTTACCTATGAGGTTGAATATAATCCTACAATTGATGATACAATGAGACAACTTCAAAAGATTGAAGGAGTCAGAAACGTTAATCTGGTAACATATACTAATGAGTATGGACTATAAAAGCTGTCAATTGACAGCTTTTTTTGGATTGTTTTTAATTGACTAAATTAATTGGTTTACCATTTAAATAGCCACTCAGATTATCTTTAACAATAATCGCTCTTTTTTCTAAAGCTTCTAAACTGTTGAAACCTATATGAGGAGTAGTCAAGCAGTTCTTGCAGTTTAATAGTGGATGACTGATATCTATTGGAGGTTCCATTTCAAAGACATCAATTCCCGCTGCTTTGATCTTTTCATTATCTAAAGCATTGGCTAAATCATAACTATTGACTATTGGTCCTCTGGCAGTATTTATCAGTACGGCATTTTTCTTCATCAAAGCTATTTTATCTTTGTCAATTAGATTTATAGTATCTTCATTTTGAACCAGATGAATAGAGATAATATCACAGTTTTTCAGCAGTTCATCCAATTCTAAGAATTTGAAGCTATTGTTGCGACTGTTTTTTGAATAATAATAAACATCACAATCAAAGGCTTTGGCTATTTCAGCAACCTTGGTTCCAATTGCTCCCAGTCCAATAACTCCGAATTTTTTATGGGCTATTTCATTTGATGATAAAGATGATTTGGCTTGATTTCTGATTGAAAGATTGTGTTCATTGATATGACGATAGATATTTATGATAAGACCAAAAACCAGCTCAGCAACAGCATTGGTTGAATAACCGGCACAATTGGAAACAATAATATCATTTTTATTACAGTAGTCCATGTCAATATGATTATAGCCGGTAAAGGCTACACAGATGTATTTCAATTTACTGCATTTTTCTAATACTTTTTCAGTCAGTTTAATATTGGTTAAAACAATAATATCAGCATCTTGACATCTTTTAATGAGTGTTTCTTCATCTTCTTTTCGATCTAAGTAAAATTCTACATGATGGTTTTGGGAAATTTCTGCCAGAAGAGTTTCTAATTTTTCTTGTTTAATACCTAATGGTTCGATAATTGAAATATACATAATCAGTCCTCCTTTCTCATTCTAACAAAAAAATGCACCGAATGTGCATTTATTTTGATAATAGCAGGGCGTCATTATCTAAAGTACCGTTGGATAATTCGTTGAATTTTTTAATCAGGTATTCTTTGGTAAGAGAAGATTTTTCTTCACCTCTGACATCCAGGATGATGATGCCATCATTCATCATAATCAGTCTGTTACCATGATCTATAGCATCTTGCATATTATGAGTAATCATCAGGGTAGTCAATTTATTTTCACTTACCAGCTGATCAGTCAGGTCAAGAACTTTTTTAGCTGTTGAGGGATCTAAAGCAGCAGTATGTTCATCCAGCAACAGTAATTTTGGTTTTTGAAGAGTTGCCATCAGCAGGGTTAGAGCCTGTCTTTGGCCACCTGACAGAAGCCCTACCTTGGTAGTCAGTCTTTCTTCTAAACCTAAGTTTAAAGTTTTAAGTTTTTCATAGTAGTATTCACGTTCTTTCTTGGTAATACCGACTCTTAGTCCTCTAAATTTTCCTCGACGATTAGCTAAAGCCAGATTTTCTTCAATCCACATATCAGCAGCTGTCCCCATCAGTGGGTTTTGGAAGACTCTGCCAATGTATTTAGCTCTTTGATGCTCGCTCATCAGAGTGACATCAACATTGTCGACATATATTTTGCCTTCATCAACAAACCAGCTTCCACTTATAGCATTGAGCATGGTGCTTTTACCAGCCCCATTAGAGCCGATAACGGTGACAAAATCGCCTTCTTCCAGCTGCAGAGATAAATCTGAAAGGGCAACTTTCTGGTGTATAGTACCAGGGTTGAATGTTTTAGAAATATTTTCAATCTTTAACATTTTGTTTTCCCCCTTTCTTTAAATCTAAATTTGGAATTGCCAGGAAGATGGTAACGATAATAGCGGTAAATAGTTTTAAGTCATTTGAATCAATTCTTAACCATAAAATAATGACCATTGCAATGTAGTAGAGAATTCCGCCAATTATAACTGAAGTCAGACGAGTGTAGAATGAACAACCTTTTTTGAAGATAAAGTTGATGACAACTTCACCAATTATAATGGCTGCCAGTCCAATAACAATTGCTCCTCTTCCCATATTGATATCAGCGAAACCCTGATATTGAGCCATTAAGCCTCCGGCCAGGGCAACAATACCATTTCCTATTCCAAAACCAATTACCTTCATATTGTTGATATTAATACTCTGAGCTAAGGCCATGCTATTGTTATTGCCAGTGGCTCTGATTGCTGAACCCTGTTCTGTACCGAAGTACCAGTATAAAACAGCAATATGGACAACAGAAATGATTATTCCAACCAAAATAGCGTTTGGTACATCTCTCATGGAGATTAAAAGGTTAAATCTATCTGGATTTGCACTGACGTTGGCACTCATATTCATAATGTGCAGATTAATCGAATAAAGACCAAACTGTACCAAGATACCGGCTAAAATAGCTGGTATCTTGAGCTTGGTATGAATTAATCCTGTAGCTATACCGGTCAAAATCCCAATGATGAAGGAAATAAATAAAGCGAGTATGGGATTAACACCGGCTAGTATACACATGATAGTGATGGCTCCTCCTGTTGTGAAAGAACCATCAACTGTCAAGTCAGATACATTTAATACTCTAAAAGTAATATAGATACCCAAGGCCATGATGCCCCAGATTAAACCTTGAGCAACACCGCCAGGGAGTCGATAGATTAGATTGGATAGAGTAATCATGATAGATTATTCTCCAATTGGAATAAAGTCTTCAGGCATTGTCATACCTAAGTCTTCGCAAATTTCTTTATTGTATTTTTTAACAGGATTTACGAAGTATTCAATTGGCATATCTTCAATATTTACTTCACCTTTTAAAAGTTTAGCCGCCATCTTACCAGTAGTAACTCCTAAATCATAGTAGTTGATTGCCAGTGATGCTACACCACATTTTAAGCAGGTATTTTCTTCTCCACAGAATACTGGAACACCAGCTGGACGACAGACGCTGTCGATAATTTCTGCACAGCTTGCAGCCTTATTGTCAGTTGGTACATATAAAACTTCACATTCTTCAATAGCTTGAGTTGTTACCAGATAGATGTCATTTGAGTCAGCGAAAGAAAATGTTTTAACAGTGACACCTTTGCTTTCCAGGTATTCTTTAACAACTTTAACCTGGTAAATTGAATTAGCTTCACTTGAGCTATAAAGGATACCAACGGTTTTTACATCAGGCATAATATCCAGGATCATCTGAGCCTGTTCATCTAATGGTGCCAGATCACTTGTTCCTGAAACATTGAAACCGGTCAGTCCATTAAAGCCTTCAATGTTTAAAGCGACGCCATATTCAGTAACTGAAGTTCCTAAAATAGGAATAGTAGTAGTAGCTGCCGCTGCTGCCTGTAAAGCAGGAGTAGAGTTGGCTAAAATCATATCGACGCCATCGGCTACAAAGCCGTTACAGATAGTAGCACAGGTAGCTGGATCTCCAGCCGCATTGCCATCGATGAACACCAGCTTGTCTTCGCCGAATGCTTCAATAAGAGCATCTTTGAATCCTTGAGTAGCAGCATCCAGAGCGGCATGAGCTTCAATCTGACAGATGCCGATAACGAATTTCTCTTCCTCCTTTTTTTCTTCAGGTTTACAGGCTGTCATAGAGATAGCCAGCAATAAGGTTAAGATAACGGTAAGTAGTTTTTTCATAATTTTTCCCTCCAAATAAAAACTGCCATATTGGCAGTCAAATTAATCTTTCACTATTAACAGAAATACACTTGCCAACGTACACTAAAACATCTTACTTTTTAAAGTAAAAGAAGAAGAAGCTAAAGTATGCGTTGTTGTATAAAGCTGTTTTCATAGTAAATCTCCTTATGTTCATTAGTTTACTACCTAAAAATAGTAATGTCAACGATTTCTATAAAGTTTTGTAAAGAATTTCAAAAGTTTATGAAAATGTTTTCATAAACATAAGATGCCGGGAGAAAGCATCTTATGTTTAATTATTCTATTGCAATGTAATCTTCTGGAACTACAATTCCCAGCAAATCACAAATTTCTTTATTATATTTTTTAACAGGGTTTTCAAAGTATTGAATTGGCATATCTTCAATTTTTGCTTCGCCTGTTAGAATCTTAGCTGCCATCTTACCGGTAGTAAAGCCTAAATCATAGTAGTTGATTGAAAGAGTAGCTACACCACAGACAGCGCATGGATTTTCTTCCCCACAGAATACTGGAACACCAGCTGGACGACAGACACTGTCGATAATTTCTGCACAGCTGGCAGCCTTATTATCAGTTGGTACATAGATTGCATCACTTTGTTCTACTGCCTGAGTTGTAACCAGGTAAATATCATTTGAATCTGAGAAAGCAAATTCATTAACTGTAACACCTTTGCTTTCCAGGTATTCTTTAACAACTTTAACCTGGTAAATTGAATTAGCTTCACTTGACGAGTATAGAATGCCGACAGTTTTTACATCTGGTAAAATGTCTAGAATCATCTGAGCCTGTTCATCTAGCGGTGCCAGATCACTGGTACCTGAAATATTTGTGCCAACCAGTCCACTGAAGTTTTCAATGTTTAAAGCCACACCATATTCAGTAACTGAAGTTCCTAAAACAGGAATAGTAGTAGTAGCTGCCGCTGCTGCCTGTAAAGAAGGAGTAGCATTGGCTAAAATCATGTCCACACCATCGGCCACAAAGCCATTGCAGATAGTAGCACAGGTAGCTGGATCTCCAGCCGCATTTCCATCGATAAATACTACTTTGTCTTCTCCTAAGGCTTCAATAAGAGCATCCTTGAATCCCTGAGTAGCAGCATCCAGAGCTGCATGAGCTTCAATCTGACAGATGCCGATAACGAATTTTTCTTCCTGCTTTTTATCGCATCCGCTAAAAGACAAGATTAACAATAATGATAATAATAGAGTAAATAGTTTTTTCATAAGTTTCCCTCCAAATAAAAACTGCCCAATTGGCAGCCGTAAATATTTCTCTTTATAAATAAAAAATGCCTTGCCAACGTAACGAAAATATTACTTTTTAAAGTAATAGTAGTAATAATAGTTAACGTTGTAAGCTAAAACAGTTTTCATCTATAATCTCCTATCGCCCATAGTGTAAGGTATTTTTTTGAAAGTGTCAATAAATATTTGCAAAAAAAATTAAAATATTTCAAAAGTTTATGAAAATATTTTCATAAATTAACTTTTTTAGCATATAAAATTGGATTGGAGTTTGTTATAATTGATTTAAAGATAATTTTTGTGTATCAAAATTGAATAACAATGACGAAAAGAATCTAAAATTATAATTTGTTTAAGAAGGAGTTTGTGAAATGGCATATACTGCGCTTAAAGAAAAAAGAGAAAGAAACAAGTGCCTTTTTGGTGAAAATATCGGTCCACTGGAACCTAAAAAACATTATTGTAAAGATGATTATGGATTAAAATCATCAGCATTGCGTTTTCTTCACGAAAGATGCCAGGGACTTTGTTTTAATAATGAAATGGCATTAAAGGAAAAACTAGAAAATAAATATTATGGAACCAGTCTGTTATCAAATCAGATTCCTTATAATATGCAGATGGACATTAATCGACTGTGTCTGGAACGTGAACTGGAAAAATTTATCAGTTCAGGTATTACTGAGGATGCCTACAATATTTATTACTGTTATCTAGAAATGTTTTTTGGACATTATGGTAAATCAAAAAAGATGGTGGAACTGCTTTCTGAGTTTGAATCTAATGCCAGCTCTCTTTTAATGAAGCATCGTGATCATTATTCTCATTCGGTTTATGTCTTTGCATTGGGTCTGGCTATTTATCAGTCAAATGAAAACTATCGTCAGGCTTTTAAGAAGTTTTATGGTTTTGATATTGCTGAAGCAAATAAAACAGCGGATTATGCTGCGGCTAACTGCTTTTTGCAGTATTGGGGCCTGACTTCACTTTTCCATGATATCGGTTATCCTTTTGAGTTGCCTTTTGAACAGGTGCTTTCATACTATGAAGTGGCTGGCAATAAGCGTGGCAAGGGCAGTATGTATCTTGCCTATCATGATGTTGATTTAATAACCAAACTTTCTCAAGAGGCTAAAAAGCATTTTGAAAATCTCTATGGTCAGTCTTTTGATACAACAGAGCAACTGTTTGCCTATGGCATTGCGGAAAAACTGGCTGAAAAATATGCTTTCACTCAAGAATATATTTTAGAAAAGATTTATGATAAGCCACGTTTTCCTGACAGATTTGGTTATTTTATGGATCACGCCTATTTCAGTGCCTCAAGACTGTATCATGAGATTGAAAATTCAGTTGGTATTGAAAAGATAAATGAAAAGCATATCGATGCTTTAACAGCTATAATGCTTCATAATAGCCTGTATAAATTTGCGATTGCTTTTTATAAGAGTGAAAATCCTAAAAAACCTTTAAAAATGCAAACTCATCCTTTAGCTTATTTACTGATGTTATGTGATGAGCTTCAATGCTGGGATCGCACAGCTTATGGTCGAAACTCCAGAACAGAACTTCATCCGATGTCGGTAGAGTTTGATTTTAGCGATAATGCCATTCATGCTGTTTATTATTATGATAGCCATGAGCAGGAAAAAATTGATGAATTTGAAATTGAATATCACAAATGGGAAGAAAGTGGAGAGCAGGGTCCGGCACCCAGGCTTAAAGCTTACAGCGATATGGCAGAAAAGGAACAGCGCTTTACTACCGATATTGAAAGTATCGTTGATACTTCCGATATTCCTCTAACGATAATTGCTGATACCAGAGAAGTAGATTATAAAAGCAAACACACTTATCTTTCCAGCAGTAATTTCCTTCATTTGTATGATTTTGCGGTGGCTTTAAATGCCAGATATTCATATCAGGGTAAGGAAAAAGAAATTGATGATAAGGATTTAGAAAAAAAGTTTGAACAGCTATCTTTGGAATATCAGCTTTCTAACATTAATCAGGCCAAGAATTTTTCCAGATATCTACATGCGATAGGTTGTTTCTATACTGATAGACCAGTTGATTATGAAATGATTACTTCCTTTAGTGAAGAGCAGATGATGATCTTTGCTCCAATGGAACATCAACGCTGGATAAATGAGCATATTTCAATGGGCTGGATCAGTGGTAATCTATATGAAACAGCCAACCTCCCAGCAAAATTTATCAATAAATTTGAAGATGAGAACAAGGCGCGCAAGGCTTTACGTGAGCAGCTTCGCATGCATAGACTGGTTATGGAAGGAAAACCGACCAAGGAAGAGATAATTGAGCACTATAATTCGTTAGATGAAAAAGAAAAAGAAAAGGACTTTGAGCCATTTAACAGTATGCTGAAACTGATAAAGAAATTCGATGGACTTCGAATCTATAAACTATATTGATAAAAACAATTAAATTTGTTTAATGTGGGCATAATTAAAAGTTATATAAAAGAGAACTTTTTATAAAAGGTTCGGAAAGGAAAAATATGGGATTGTTGGATTTTCTATTTTTTGAAATAGAGGGAGATAAGCTTGTCAGGTATAAAGCCAACGAAAAACTGATTGTTATACCAAAAAGAGTAAAGACTATTGGAAGTCATGCTTTTGCCTATACTACATTAGCTAATCGTATTGTTGTGGAAGATTCCGTTACGCATATTGAAGCCAATGCCTTTGAGGATGTTCCGGCTGAAAGAATTTTTCTATCAAAAAATTTAGAATATATCGGTGAAGAATGTTTTAAAAATTGCAGAAATTTAAATCAGATTCTGATTCCTGACAGTGTCAGAGAAATTAAAGATCGAGCTTTTGAGGGCTGTGAGTCGTTAAGAAGTCTGATTATCTATGATGAATGCTCAGAAATAGGTGATAATGTTTTTGCAGGCTGCAATGCTTTAAACGAAGTTATAATTCCTAAAAAATTCTGGAGACAATGGGAGAGGATTGGTTTATCAAAGGATGTTGTTTTTCGATGCAAACCTGAAATGTTTGTAGATAAAAGTATTGATAGTAAAAAGCTTAGCCTGAAGTATCAGACAAGGGCTAATCTTCCACTTTTAGATAAAAAATATATCTTTTTGCATTATGCTGCGGTCAATAAAAATGAAGCTGAAAAGTTAGCCGAGAATATTCTGGATTATGAAAACGGTGATAAATATGCCATCTGGATGGCAGATAATCCAATGGCCGTTTTTCTTGAAGAAAATAAAATTGAATTAAGCCAGATGGCAGTGTTTATTCCTCTGATTACAGAAAGCTATTTAAGCATGGCTAAAAACTATGGGTTAGATGAAAATGGGTTGTGCAGATTCTCACTTCAAAAATTCAATCAGGAAGTAGCGGTAGTTGTTCCGGTATTTCTGGAAGGTGGAATTGAAAGTAAATTCAATGAGATGTTTGGAGATTTGCATGGTATCTTTATCGGAAATAAAGACCTTCAGCAACCACTGCACTCTCTTCTTGAAAATGTTTTGGGAAGTGATAAATTAAATAATTTGATAAATAAACAGGCTTTCTCCAAAGATCTGTTCTTGAGTTATCGTAAAAAAGACCGCCAGGAAGCTATTGAAGTTATGAAACAGATTCATAATACGGAGTATGGTAAAGATGCGGCTATCTGGTTTGATGATTTTTTGATGCCAGGCGAGGACTTTGGTCAGCAGATCCGTGAAATGTTGAAACAGGCCGATGCAATGATACTTTCGGTTACCCCAAATCTTTTGGAAAAAGACAACTATGTTAAAAAGATAGAATATCCTGATGCCAGAGAAAATTTAAATAAGCATATTATCCCAGTAGAAACAGTTTCTACCAATCGTCAGCAGCTGGAAACTGATTTTCCAGATATTGGAGATATAATTCATATCAGCAACAAGGAAAAGCTGAATGAAAGTCTTCAAAGTGTTGAAGTTTCAAATAAAGAAAAAGAAAATACCCCATTTACAACATATCTTCTAGCCATGGCTTTTCTTACCGGCTATCGCGTAGAAAAGGATATGGAGCGTGGATTAAAGCTGTTAAGAAGTGCTGCTGAAAATGATGAGGTTCATGCCTGCCGTCATCTGGGATTTTTGTATTTATCGGGCAGAGGACTTCCACGTGATTTTAAAAAGACAATATACTGGTACCAGAAAGCTTACCAGCTTTATAAACAGCAGAAAGATTTTAAATCAATCTTTGATTTATTATATGGGGAAGATGGTTTACTATTGCTTTATATGGCAGAAGATGATGTGCCAAAAGCTACCTTATCAGGCAAGGAGTTTCTACAGCTGTTGGAAGATAATGATTTTTCTGAAGAAGAAAAAGAGGAAAGAATACTTTGGAAAGTCAGGGCACTTGCTCAAATCGCTGATACTCATTTTGATGCAGAACCATCAGAAGATAGGCTTGATGAAGCGCATTCTTATGCTATCAAGGCGATAGACTTGTTGTTTGACTATAAAGGAGCAAACCTGGATGAAAAGGATCGCTTAAATGGCTACGCAACGCATAATATGGCTAATATTCTTTTGCAGCAGGGTAAAATTTTAGGAAAAGATTATCTGAAAATGGCAGAGAAAATTTATAAGAAATTGGTTGATAGAAATCCATTGCATCAATATAGAAAAGAATATTCAGGTGTCCTGGGAGAACTTGGCATCCTGCTTCGTGAGGAAGCCATTTATAAATCTAAAAGCGATTTTACAAGGAGTGTTGAATTTATGATTCCGGCTCAGGAAAGTTTTCAAAAAGCCTTGGAAATTGATAGACAGCTGGTCCAGGAAGCTCCAACTATCAATAATCGTGAAGGGTTGGCAATAGCTCTTTATCATTGTGGCTTGGTAGCAGTCGATAATAGTGAGTCGGCTTCATATTTAAGGGATGCTTTAGCTATTGTTGAAAAGCTGATTGAAGAAACAAAAGATAAAAACTTTGATCCATTACATAAAGCAATCAGAAGTGTGATGAAAAAAAGGTTTATCAGGGTGAAATAGCATTGAATGGAAAAAAGATGAATTATAGAGAAATTTTTTATCAGGAAACAAGTAATTATTTTGGTCCTACGGTGAATATTGTCCAGAAGATAAGTGATCCTGTACTTATTGAAATTAATAGACTTTTTGGGTTGGCAGATGCTTTAAGTATAAAACATGGGAAAAAACATCGTTTGATTCTTTTAGTGTTGTCTATTATTGGAACATTGCTTACCTTTACATTTCTTATTTATGATGAGATAGAAATATACGGACTCATTTTGGCCTGTGGAGCGATGCTGGTATGTTTGTTTGCGGTTAACTATTTTTCTACAAGGCTTGATTGTCATCGAAAATATTTACAGTATAGAGTGTTAGCTGAAGCTCTGCGATTACAGTTTTATCTATCTATGGCTTCAATAAAGATCAGAGTGGTTGATATTATTCCCTGGTCGATTAGAAAGGGAATCAGCTGGATTGAGGAGGTACTGACAAGTATTCCGACAGAAACAGAGCAAAAACAATCGGTTCTTGAATGTTGGATAAAAGACCAGAAATCCTATCATCAGAAAGCCTTGATAAAAGCAGAAAAAAAGAATAAAAAAGATAAAGCAATTGGTAAAGCAGTAATGATTATAACTGTTTTGACTTATCTTTTGGCGGTGATTTTTGAACTTTTCATTTATGAAAACAATTCTCATTCAATAGATGTAAATCTTGCTCGCATGATTTTAAAGGTAATTTTGGGAACAATGTCAGCCATAACTTTGTTTACCAGCAGTTATTATGGCAAGATGTCATTGGATAATAAGATAGATGATCATAAAAGAATGATTTCTCTGTATCAGAAAAGTGAACAGGAAATTGAACTAAACGGAGAAACTGAACAGCTTCTGGTATCTTTAGCCAGAGAATTTTTAAACGAAAACAGTAGCTGGTATGCCTATCAGAAAAAGAATAATCCTGATCTGGTAATTTAATTAATCGACAATTCTATTTTCTATGTCAACATTTTTTTAAAAAAAATATGATAAAATTAAGTAAATTTTATTATAATTATGTGCTCTTTAGAAGGAGATAATCGATATTCACCATATAATTAGTTTAGATAATACTATAATTTATGCAGTGAAGGAGGAAAGTAATGAGCGAGATAAAAATTTATGAAAACAAGGAAATAAGATCTGTTTGGGATAATAAAAAAGAAGAATGGTACTTTTCTGTTGTAGATGTGGTTGGTGTTTTAACTGAGCAAGAAACACCACGAGGTGCCAGTACATATTGGGCTGTCTTAAAGAAGAGATTGAAAGAAGAAGGAAATGAACTGCTTACAGTTTGTAAGCAGTTGAAAATGAAAGCAACAGATGGAAAAATGAGAATGACTGATGTTGCAGATATGCAAGGCATTTTTCGTATCATTCAATCTATTCCTTCACCAAAAGCTGAACCATTTAAAATGTGGTTAGCAGAAGTTGGAAAAGAAAGAATCGATGAGATTATTGATCCTGAACTTACTATTGACAGAGCTTTGCGAACATATCTTCAAAAAGGCTATTCCAGAGAGTGGATTAATCAGAGACTTCAAGCGATACAGGTTAGAAAAGAGTTAGTGGATGCCTGGCAAGATCATGGAATTAAAGTGGGCGCTGAATATGCAATTCTTACCAATGAGATTACTAAAGCATGGAGCGGTATGACGACAAGGCAATATAAAGATTTTAAGAATCTTAAGAAAGAAAATCTTAGAGATAATATGTCTACTTTAGAACTTGTTTTAAATATGCTTGCGGAAGCAACAACCACTGAATTAACTCAAACCCTCAATCCTTTTGGATTAGAAGAAAATAAAGAGCTTGCCAAAGAGGGAGGAACAGTTGCCGGAAATGCCAGAAAAGATATTGAAGCAAGGACAGGTAAATCGGTTGTCACCCAAAAGAAGGCCTTTGATTTTTCTAAACTCATTGAAGAAGTTGAGGATAGAACAGAAGATGATTCTAAATAAGATCAAATGATTAAATCTAAATTTGTATGAGGGATACTTGAATGGAAAAAATCATAAAATATGTGTCGATAATTGCATCTGCAGTTGCTATTATTGCTACTATTTCTTCCGGCTTAAAGTTGTTATCCAACAATTATGAAATTTTGGTAGAAGTGTGGATTATTGCAGTAAGCAATTTGATTTTATTTGTTTGTGCTATTTATAATGTTTTTAAGAATAGAAAGTAGAAAAATACCAGTTTGTCTGATTTATAAATTCTAATTTCTAAAGAGTAATACATTCATCTATATTACACGACATTAACCAGATTATAATCTGGGACATTTTCCCATGATACTGCTTAGGACATTATCACTTATCAATCATAAATTAATCGATATTTTTATTTTCTGTTGACAAGATATTTTTATTGGAGTTATAATACAAAAAAGAAACCGATGAGATGGAGATAAAAACAAAATACGACTTTAAAGAGAGCTGATGGTGGTGGAAGTTCAGCAGGAAACGGTTTGTTAAATGGACCATTGAGGGTGTAGTCAAATGCCAAGGCAGAGTATTCTACAACGTGAAGACAGACGTTAATTGTCAAAGATATGTTAGTATCTTATAAGTGCATGAATTTTTCATGAAGCAAGGTGGCACCACGGATTATTATTCGTCCTTGATAGAAAGTTATTTCTGTTGAGGATTTTTTATTTCTCAGCAGTAGAAGAGGAGAAAAAAGATGAAAAGACACGAATTTGATTTTGACAACTATTTCAAAAGGTATCCAGATTTAAATGGATTTTATGGCAGGTATGGTGGATGTTATGTTTCCGATGAGCTAAAAGAAGCAATGCAGGAAATCAGTGATGCATATTTCACTATCTGTAAGTCGACCAGGTTTATTGCTGAGTTAAGAAGAATCAGAAAAGATTTTCAGGGTAGACCAACCCCTATTTCCCATTTAGAAAGATTATCCAACAAGTATGGTAATGTGCAGATTTATGTTAAAAGGGAAGATCTGAATCATACCGGTGCTCACAAACTTAATCACTGTATGGGAGAAGCTCTTTTGGCCAAGTATATGGGTAAAAAGAAGGTCATTGCGGAGACAGGTGCTGGCCAGCATGGAGTAGCTTTGGCTACAGCAGCGGCTTATTTTGGTTTGGAATGTGATATCTATATGGGTAAAACAGATATAGCGAAACAGGCGCCAAATGTTTCCAGGATGAAACTTTTAGGGGCCAACGTTATTGAAGTAACTGAAGGTTTAGCTTCTTTAAAAGAGGCAGTAGATGCGGCTTTTAAAGCTTATATTGATGATTATAAAAACTGTATCTATTGTATCGGTTCAGTAGTAGGTCCTCATCCTTTCCCAATGATGGTTAGAGATTTTCAGGCGATTGTTGGAGTAGAAGCGCGAGAGCAGTTTTTTGAAATGACTGGTGAGCTGCCAGATGCGGTAGTTGCCTGTGTTGGTGGTGGTTCTAACTCGATGGGTATTTTTTCTGGTTTCTTGGCTGATCCAGTTGAAATCTATGGTGTTGAGCCTTTAGGTAGAGGTGAAAAGATTGGCGATCATGCAGCCAGCCTGACTTATGGTGAAGAGGGAATAATGCATGGTTTTAACAGCATTATGTTAAAGGATGAAAAAGGAGAAGCAGCACCTGTCTATTCAATTGCCAGTGGTCTGGATTATCCTTCAAGTGGTCCAGAACATGCCTTTTTAAAAGATATAGGCCGAGTAAAATATGATGTTGTGACTGATGAAGAAAGTTTAGATGCATTTTATGAACTTTCTAGACTAGAAGGCATTATTCCAGCTATCGAAAGTGCTCATGCTGTTGCCTATGCGATCAAGCTAGCTAAGAAAATGAAAAAGGGTTCAATCTTGGTTAATTTATCAGGCAGGGGTGATAAAGATATGGACTATATCATTGAAAAGTATGGCATCAGGTAGAGTAATTAATTAAAAATTTTGAAAAAATGGTTTTAAGCCTTATAATTTAATTAGAATTAAAAATAAGGAGACAGGGTATATGATAAGACCATTAAATGGCAATGTGTTACTGAAAAGAACCATTGTAGAAACTAAAACTGCCAGCGGAATTATCCTGAGTGCTGATGCTAAAGAAGAGGAAAATATCGCTGTTGTCGTAGCGGTTACAGAAGGTAAAGTTGTTGATGGAAAACGAGAATTACCACTAGTAAAGGTAAATGATAAAGTAATTTTTGATAATTATGCGGCAACAGAAGTTGAGTATTTAAATGAAAAATATCTGATAGTACCAGAAACAGATATTTTAGCGATTATTGAATAGGAGGATATGTTATGGCATTTTATAGTAAAAAAGATCCAGATCTTTTATATCATGTGCATTTGAAAAAAGGCGATGTAGGAAGATATGTCCTATTACCTGGTGATCCTTTTAGAACTGATCTGATTGCTTCATATTTTGATAATGCGAAACTGGTAGCTCATAATAGAGAACATAAAACCTATACTGGAACACTTAATGGTGTTAAGGTTTCGGTTACTTCTACTGGTATGGGCTGTCCTTCGACAGCTATCTGTGTGGAAGAATTGATTGCTGCTGGTGCTGATACTTTTATCAGAGTCGGGACAGCTGGCAGGGTATCTGAGGAATCATTTGATCCAACTTTAGATGGAGTTATCAATAATGCTGCCGTCAGAGATGAAGGAACAACGATTCACTATATTCCCATTGAGTATCCAGCTGTGGCTGATAGACATGTGGTTGAAGCATTAGTAAAAGCGGCTCAAAAACTGGGGTATAACTTTTTAGAAGGAATTACCCAGTCAAAAGATTCCTTTTATGGCCAGCATGAGCCAGAAACCATGCCTAGTGAATATCGTCTGAAAGAAAGATGGGAAGCCTGGAAAAGAGGACATGTTGTTTCCAGTGAAATGGAATGTGCAGCATTATTTATTATAAGTTCAATCAGAAAGTGTCGTGCTTCAGCCATTATGGCTTTTACTGAAATGGAAAAATCAGTTGAAGTTGCCTGTGAAGCACTAAAAATCCTGATCGAACAGGATAGTAAAAAAGACAGATAAAAACAAATGCTTGTTGGAGCCAACAAGCATTTTTTATCTATCAGACTATTTATATTTTTCAAGTAAATCAAGCAGTAAATCATGGACTTTCTGGCCATCCTGCTGGTAGACAATATTGGCATTAGCAGACCAGACACCAAAGTTTCTGCGGTCAATTACTAATTGGCCATCAGCCATACCTCCAGAAAAATCAACATGAGCGACATCTTTTCTTACTTCTGTATTTACACCTGGTTCAAGAAGTGGAGCTACAGCGGCATAATCATAGGCGCAGCACTCATCACCACCACCAAAGAGGATAATACCTCTTTTAATATAGCCATCCAGGACATTATAAATAAAGTCAGCAGCTGGATTATGCAGTGCTTTGATCTGCTGTAAATCTTTTCTGGTAAATGTAGCACCCTGCTCACAGGCTTCCAGTGGACAAACTAAAACATCAGCTTTGCTATTCAAGACAATTTCAGCTGCCTCTGGATCATCATAGAAATTTGCTTCTGCAACAGGGGTGCGGTTACCTTTATACAGTCCACCACCCATAATATAGATGGTACCAATATTCTTGATGATATCTTTATCTAAAATCAAGGCTGCACCAATATTTGTCAGTGGGCCAACAGCGCAGATATCAATTTTCTCTGCTGAATTTTTTAAGGTATCAACAATATATGAAACAGCATGAGTGTTTTCTATTTTTAAATCAGTTTCTGGAAGTGGTAAAGTTTCCGCATGGATTCTGATCATCTTACCATCGATAATGGTATTGACAGTCTGCATTAGCGTAGTCATTTTTCGGCCTTTGTTCAGATGTCTTACCAGCGGTTGTTTACACCCTTGGTAAACTTTGATATCTTTTTTGAAAAAATCAACCATTCTTAAAGCATTGTCATTGGCACATTCAATTGGCAGATTGCCATGAACAGTAGTAATTCCAATAACATCTACCTTGTCCGATAATAGACAGGCAGCCAAAGCAACTGCATCATCATCTCCTATATCGGTATCAAATATTACCTTTCTTTTATCAGTCATAATTTCACCTCTGTTGCAATTATAACAAACTCTTGACAACATTAAAATAACTATGCTAATCTACAATCAGAAGTTGCCTCAAAAGAGGTATAAGAGTGAATAATTATTCATATCAACAGTGGTTGGCCGGCTTTGCGGGGCCATTTTTTGTTTAAAGGGAGGTAAAAAAGCAAAAATGAAGTTTTATCAAAGCAAACCTAGACTAGATAATGAAGGAAAATTAGAGCGTACGGGATTAGCGATGAATTCAATTGCCAAGGCGGTACTGCTGCCTGGAGATCCTAATCGCAGTAAATTGATCAGCAGTTTCTTTCATGACAGCAGTTTCTTATCTAGAAAAGGTACTTACAGTGCCTATGTTGGAAAAACAGAAAAAGGAAGCGATATCGCAGTCTGTTCATCAGGAATGGGTTGTAACTGTGTCGCCACAGCATTAGAAGATTTATCTTTTGCCGGGGCAAGTACTGTTATCAGAGTAGGAACCTGTGGTGGAATTATTCCGGGAACAGTTCCTGGAACAATTGTTATTGCCAGTGGCTGCATCAGAGGTGAAGGAGCTTCTTATGAGTTGGTGCCTGAAGACTATCCAGCTGTAGCTCATCCTCATGTTATTGCCGCTTTAGCTAAAGCAGCTAAAGAAATGAAAGAAGAAGCTATTGTTGGCATGTATCGCAGTCATGATGCCTTCTATATGGAATCAAAGGCTGCTCATGAAGGTTTAAAAGAAAGAATGCAGAAGTGGATAGATATGGATGTCAAGGTTGTGGAAAATGAATCGGGAACACTGTTTACCTTTGGTCATTTACTGGGAATGAAGACAGGTACAATCTGTGTCGCCTTAGGTTCAATGTTTGATGAAAAGGATGCCTCTGGAGATGCTATTTATGCTGCCTATCAGGATCCTGCCTACCTTCAAAGTCGTATTGAGACGATAGCTAGAATTGCCATCAGAGCAGTAGAAATATTGGACCAGGAGGGAAGACTATAATGAAATTTAAAAGTTTTATGATGACTCACGTTGATGGTCGCATGCACCATATCGGGATTAGAAAAGAACACATAGCTGAAAATGTAATAATAACACCAGATCCATTAATGATTCCTTTCTATGCCAAATTTTTAGAAAATGCCCAGATGATGGGTGACTATCGTGAATATGTTACCTACACCGGCAGCTATAAAGGTAAACCACTAAGCATTATGAGCTGTGGTTTTGGCTGTATGCCGGTAGCTATCGCTATTGAAGAGTTACATCATCTGGATGTTAAGCAGATTATCAGAATTGGTGAAAATCCAGCGATTCAACCGCACATTGAAGTTGGCGAACTTTGTCTAGCTTCAGGTTCGGTAAGAAGTGAGGGAAACAGTAAAGAATATATCGATATATCTTATCCAGCGATTGCGGATATGGATTTACTATTTAAACTTTTGGAGCGTAAAAAAGATCTCAGGGTTTCAATTTTCAGAACTCATGATGTAGAAAACTTAGATTCGCCATATGGCCCTGATGGGATGGAAAGAATAAAAAAATGGACCAATTTAGGTGTTGATATTTTTGATGGGGAAACCAGTTCAATGTATATTACTTCCAGCTGTATTAGAAATAAGGTCGCTTCACTAGCTTTAGTGCATGAAAATTATCTGACAGGTGAAAAATTGGACGAAGAAGCTTTAAATGCCAAAAGAGAAGAGATGTTTAAGATTGTCGCTGATGTATTAACGATGTAATAATCTTTATCTTTTAAAAAAATATTGAAGTCAGTTAATAATTAATATCAACAATAGTTTTTTGATGTTGGTGGCCAGCTATTGTTTCTGAAGGATATAATAATAATAATAGTAAAAATAAAAAAACTAAAAAAGAGGTAAAAAAATGAGTAAATATTTAATTAAAAATGTTAACCTTGGGAATCTTGATGATTTAAGCACCAGAAGGGTTAATATTGTGATTGAAAATGGTAGGTTTACAAAAATCAGTGAAAAAATTGCCAGAGAAGATGCCATGGGAGCTAATGTAATTGACGCTAACGGAATGCTTGGATTACCGGGCTTTACTGATGCTCATACGCATATGGCTCAATCCTTTTTAAAAGGACCATTGGATGATCTTCCAATAACAGAATGGCTAGTTAAACTGTTTTCAATTGAAGAGCATATGAGTGATGATGACTACTATTATGGAACTCTTCTAGGATGTCTGTCTTCACTGAAATTTGGTACTACTACTGTCAATGAAATGGGTGATATGGCTCGAATTGATGTTCAGCTCAAGGCTTTTGAAGATGCTGGAATTCGTACTACCTATGGTGTTTCGACCACCGATATTGCGGAAAATGAAGTTACCCCGATAATCAGTGTAGAAAAGGCTTTGAAGATTGCTGATGAAATTTACAGTAAGGCTCATGGAGCCAATAATGGTCTTATCAGAGCTGCAGTAGCTCCAGCAGGTTTACCAGCAGTAAGTAAACAGATGGCCCAGGCTTTGAAAAAATATGCCAATGAAAGAGATCTTGTTTATCATACGCATCTAGGTGAAGGAAAAATGGAAACAGAAAATGTAGCCAGAATGTATAACTTGCGAGGTGAAACAGAAGCCTTATATAATTTCGGTATTCTTGATGAAAAAACCTTATTGGCGCATTCAATCTGGCTACCTGATTTTGAACTGGATATGATTGCTCAAACTAAAGCTAATCCAGTACATTGTCCAAATACCAATATGAAGATTTCCGATGGTATTCCACCAATTGCCAAGATGCTGGAAAGAGGAATCAATGTGGCGATGGGCTGTGATGGAGAAGCCAGCTCTTCAACCAGAGATATGATCAGAGAAGGCAGAGCAGGTGCCTACCTGCAGAAAGTAGTGACCTTGGATCCAACAGTAATGGATGCTGCAACAACAATGAAAATGATGACCATCAATGGTGCCAGGGCTTTAGGATATCAGGATTTAGGAGAAGTCAAGGTAGGAAATCAGGCAGATCTGATTTTGGCTAGAATGGATGATGATTTATCACTGACGGATAGACAGCATCCAATTGGCAATCTGTTATATGCTGGTGATGGACATGCTATTGATACAGTATTTGTTAGAGGTAATCTGATGGTTAGAAACAAGAAACTGCAGGGCTTTGATGAAAGAGAATTTGTGGCTACCTGTAATGATAGAATCGAAATATTAAACGAAAAAATCAAAAATATGTAGGAGGAAAACATGTTATTTAGAGCGAAAAAGTTTACTAATGAAAAGGGTGAAATGTTTTTTACTGGTTTAAAAGCTGGTGATATTGCCCAGACTGTTTTAATGCCGGGAGATCTGGCGAGAAGTAAAATAATTTCCCAATGTTTTAAGGAAGCTCGTTTTATCAAAGGTCAGCGAACCTACTATACCTATACCGGAGTAACTGACAATGATACACCGATTTCCGTAGTATCCAGTGGAATGGGGCCACTGGCTGTGTCAACAGTTGCTGAAGAATGTGTGCAGATTGGCTGTAAAAACCTGATTCGTGTTGGCACTGGTGCGGCTTTATTAACTGATTATGAGCCAGGAAGAATAATCATCGCTACTGGCTGTGTCAGAGGAGATGGCAACTCTTATGAGTATGTTCCAGCTGAATTTCCAGCTGTAGCCAATCCTTATGTTGTTGAAGCCTTAATCAGAGCAGCGAAAGAATTTGGTGAAGATCCAATCGTAGGCTTATACAGGGCTCATGATGCCTATTATCGTGAAACCAGTACTGCCATGATTGATACTTTTGATCGCATGAAGCCTTGGGTTGATGCCGGAGTAAAAATGGTAGAAAATGAATCAGCAACCCTGTTTACTGTCGGTCATCGTTTAGGCTTAAGGTGTGGTTCAATCTGCGTTTCTCATACTTCAATGATCGAAGGTACAAAATATTATAAAGGACCTGATTCAAAAGAAGCTTACCCAGAAGCTTTTGAAGAGGGTTTTATGGAAGAGCGTGTTCTTGTCTGTTCAAAAATCGCTATCAGGGCAACAGAAATCTTAAAAGAGATGGAAGAGAAAGGAGAAATCGTATAATGGCTGAGTTATTAAAGAATGAATTTGATTCACTACCACAATATGAGAAAGATTTTAAAGTTCATCATTTGGGCATTAATAAAGACCAGATTGCTTCTGGAGTTATCCTGACCAGTAACCTGGAAAGAATTGAGATGATAAAAGATACTTTCCAGACTGCTGAAAAACAGGCTTTCCATCGTGAATATATTACCTATACCGGTAGATGTAATGATGTAGAGATGAGCTGTATGACCATTGGAAATGGCTGTATGCCGACAGCTATTGCGGTTGAAGAATTAAGGCATATTGGCTGTTATAAAATGATCAAGGTAGGAACCTGTTATGCTATTGATCCAGATTTAAAGCCAGGAAGCATTTATATACCTTTAGCTTCTTGTCGCTGTGAAGGGGCAACTATTGAATATCTCAACCTGCAGTATCCAGCCATTGCTGATCATAGAACCTTTATGGCTATTATGAAAGCTGCCAGAGAATTAGGTGTTAAAGTTACCAGCGGAATCTGTAGAACTCATGATGGTCTGTTTTTAGAAAGTCCATTTGCTCATGATGGTGTGGAAGAAAGAATCAAGCCATGGAGAGAAGTTGGAGTCAGTGCTATTGATAATGAAGTTGCAGCCTTATATGCGATTGCCTCAATTCTGCAGTTGCAGGCTGGGGCTGTTTATGTGGTTACTGATAACTTGACAACTAATGAAAGTATGGATTTTATAAATGATTATGATGATAGAATGCTGGAAGCGATAAAAATTGCCCAGTTGGCTTTAGCTAAAATTATTAAAGGGGAATAGTATGAAATATAAATCAGTAAAGTTAACTAATAATGCTGGAAAAATGTGGCATATCGGACTGGATGAAAACGATATTGGGAAACATGTTATTTTACCTGGTGATCCTGCCAGATGTGAAATGGTAAATAAGTTTTTTGAAAATGGCAAACTGGCTCAGGTATCCCGTGGTAATCCAACCTATACTGGAACCTATAACGGGATTGAAGTATCAGTCATGTCTACTGGTATGGGACCAATGGCTGTTGCAGTATGTGTGGAAGAGTTAAAACACATCGGAGCAAAAACCCTGATTAGAATGGGAACAGCTGGCTCTTTGCAGCCAAATATTCCAGATGGAAGTTTTGTCATAGCTACCGGTGCTGTCAGAGGTGATATGGCTTCAAGACAATATATTGACCTGTCTTATCCAGCCATCGCTGATATTGATGTGGTAAATGCTTTAAAGCAGGCCTGCAGTGAATACGGTATTAAACCTTACTGTGGTGTAATTAGAAGTCATGATGCTTTCTATCTTGAGTCACCAGGAGCTCATGGTGGCCAAGAAGGGGTTAAAGAAAGAATCGATAAATGGACAGATGCTGGAGTGTTGGCGATTGAAAATGAATCAAGTTCTCTGTTTACGGTTTCTGCACTTTTGGGTGGGCTTAGAGCAGGGACGATTTTACTGACAGGTGGGTATTTAGGAAGCAGCTATGGTTCAATGAGCACAAGTAATGATAGTGAATATCCAAAAAGAGTTGAGTTAATGACTAAGATTACCTTAAGAGCCATCGAAATTATCGATGGATTAGAAGATTTAATGGATGTAAGAGAATGATGCTGAATAAATTGCTGAACAAAATTAATGTTAAATCAATTTTCATCAACACAATCATCTATATAATAGCTATTATTGTCTCCAATTTTGGTATTGGCTGTTACTATGTCTGTAATCTGGGAACTGATCCAATCAGTGTTTTAATTGATGGGTTACATTCAACTTTCAGTTTAAGTTATGGGACAATCTCGACCTTTTTCAATGTTCTATGGGCAATTTTAATAATTTTATTTTTAAAAGAGAAGTTTGGAATCGGTACCTTTGTGGCTGTTTTAATAGGGGGTCCTTTAATTGATGTGTTTACCAACTTTCTGTTTGCTTCCTTTCCACCTGAAACTACTCATTTAACTGTCAGATTGCTGCTTTTAGCTGTTGGGGCCATTACTTTTGCCTTTGGTACAGGTATTACTATTGCTGCCAATCTGGGTATTGGCTGCTGGTCTTTTCTACCACTTTGGCTAGAAAAAATCACTCCTTTATCACTTGATAAGACTCAGATGATTACTGATGCCATTACCTTTGTTATCGGTTGGTTTTTGGGAGGAACAGTTGGTATTGGAACTGTAGTTGGTGTGCTGGTTACAGGACCGATTATTGGCTATGTATTAAAAGCTACAGCACCAATTTTTGAAAAAATTGGACCAAACTACAAATAAATTTGTATTAAAAAAGCGGTAAAAAAGTATATCTTTACTCCATTACCGTTTTTATTTTTTCAAAGTTACATAATTGTTGATCAGTATTTAAACTTTAAAAAAAGGGTTCTTTCTATGTAAAATCAATAACTATCCAACTCAATTCATTGACTACATTTCGCTTAAAGTGATAGAATTAATCTGATGATAGATGTATTTATTTTTGTGCGTTTAAAGATACTGATATTTAATAGATACATCACAAAGAACTATTCATAAGAAGGAGGAAATATGAAAAAGATTCTTACTAGTTTATTAGTGCTTCTAATGGTTTTTTCAATGGTTGGTTGTCAGCCAAAAGAACCAGGTGGAGAAGAAGAAAACACATATGATGTTGTTTTCTTAGCTGATATGGGTACCATTTACGATGGTGGTTTTAACCAATATTCATATCAAGGTATCGTCGATTATTGCGAAAAATCAGGTGCAACACATACTTATCTGCAACCAGCTAGTGATAACGATGAAGCAAGAAGAACAATCTTCGAACAGGCTGCTGCTCAGATGAAAGCTAAAGTTATCGTTGCTTGTGGTTTCTTGTGGGATGCTGCATTATGTCAGTTAATTCCTGAATATCCAGATGTAAAAGTTGTCTTCTTAGATGCTGATGATTTATACAATATTGACTATAACTGGGATGGTATTGATGATTCAATCGAATATACCGACAAATTAGCGATGATTACTTTCGCTGAACAAGATTCTGGTTATATGGCTGGATACGCTGTAGTATTAGATGGCTACAGAAAACTTGGTTTCTTTGGTGGTATGGCTGTTCCAGCAGTTGTCAGATTCGGTTATGGATTTATCGATGGCGCTGAAGCTGCAGCTAAAGAATTAGGTTTAGCTCCAGGTGAAGTAGAAGTTAAATACTACTATACAGGTACTTTTGATGCTTCTCCTGATTTGGTAACATTCGTTGCTAACTGGTATACAGAAGGAACAGAAATTATCTTTGCTTGTGGTGGTCAAATTGTCAACTCAGTCATCCAGGCTGCAAAAGATGGCGAAAACAGATGGATTGTAGGTGTAGATACTGATGAATATTACACTAGAAAAGCTGAAGGAGCAGAAAATGAACCATTAATCGTTACTTCTGCTATGAAATCTTTAGCAAACACTGTTGAAGATGCTGTCAGAGCTGCCTTTGAAGGTGGAGATGCTTGGAAGTACTATACTGAAAATGGTTTAATCACTTTAACTGCTGCTGAAGATGCTGCTGTTATTGCTCCATACAGAGCTGAAAACTGGAATGTTTTAACTCAGGAACAATATGATGCAATCTATGCTAAAACAATTGAAGTTCATGCTACTATCGCTACAGAAGCAGATGGAGAAAATGGTGCTCCAATTGAAGGAAGATATACTTTAGTTACTGTTAAGTATATCGAAAAATAAGAAAATATTATAAGAAGATTTTGTTAGAAGGTGTACTAATAGTACGCCTTCTACCTTATTATCTGGAAAGGATGAAATAAATGACGAATGTAGAAAATATTATCGAGTTTCGTCACATAACCAAAAAATTTCCTGGAATTACTGCCTGTAATGACATTAGTTTAGGAATTCGCAAGGGGGAAATACATGCACTGTTGGGAGAAAATGGTGCCGGTAAATCAACTCTTATGTCAATATTGTTTGGTATGTATAATCCTGAAGAAGGAAGCATCGATATTAGAGGAAAAGAAGAAATTATCAGTAATCCTCGAGTTGCTACGGAACTGGGTATTGGTATGGTGCATCAGCATTTTAAACTGGTTCAAAATTATACTGTTTTACAAAACATTGTATTAGGTGAAGAAACTTTAAAAGGACCTTTCCTTGATATGAAAACTGCTCGTAAGGAAGTAGTTGAACTATCAAAAAAATATGGTCTGGCAATTGATCCGGATGAATTGATTGCCAATATTACTGTTGGTCAACAGCAACGCTGTGAAATTTTGAAAATGCTTTATCGTAAGGCAGAAATATTAATTTTCGATGAACCGACAGCGGTATTAACTCCTCAGGAAATTGACGAGCTGATGGGTATTATGAAAGGTTTGGCCCAGGAAGGCCACACGATTCTTTTTATTTCCCATAAGCTTGATGAAATAAAACTTGTCGCAGACAGGGTATCTATTTTGCGTCGAGGAAAATTAATCGCAACTCTTGATGTTGCATCAACAACAAAAGAGCAGATGGGTGAACTTATGGTCGGTAAGGAAGTAAGTTTCCATGTTCAAAAAGAACCAGCACAGCCAAAAGAGGAGGTTCTGAAGGTAGAAAATTTAACCATCATCAATAAAGAGACCAAAAAGAAGGTTGTCAATGATGTTTCTTTTTGTGTTAGAAAAGGAGAAATTGTGGTTATTGCTGGTATTGATGGTAATGGTCAGTCAGAACTTATTTATGGTGTTACAGGATTGATGCCAATTAATGAAGGTAGAATACTGATCAATGGAGAGGACTATACCAAAAAGTCAATTCGTGATCGTAACGGAGTTTTATCACATATTCCAGAAGATAGACATAAATTTGGCTTAGTACTAGATTACCCATTATCTTATAATCTAGCCTTGAAAAACTATTTTAAAAAAGGTTTTGTTAATAAAACCGGGTTTTTAAATTTTCATAGATTTAATGAATATGCTGATGAGCTAATTACAAGATTTGATATTAGAAGTGGTCAGGGGAAAAATACGATGACCAGATCAATGTCTGGTGGTAACCAGCAAAAAGCGATTGTAGCTCGTGAAATTGATCAAGACTCAGATTTGCTGATTGCTGTTCAACCAACCAGAGGACTGGATGTCGGAGCTATTGAATATATTCATAAGCAGATTGTTGCTCAAAGAGACAAAGATAAAGCTGTCTTGATGATGTCATTTGAGTTAGATGAAGTTATGGATGTGGCTGATAGAATTATCGTCATGTTTGAAGGTGAAATTATGGGTACTTTAAATCCGAAAGAAGTAACTTTAGAAGAAGTTGGTCTGTATATGGCTGGAGTTAAAAGAGAGGGGAAAAGTATATGAGTGTAAAAAATAAAAAATCATTCGATATTTCTAATCACACTGGAATTTTGTCTTCTCTGATTGCCATAGTCTGTGGACTTTTAATAGCTTTCATTATTTTAATGTTTACCAATCCAGCTAAAGGTGTTGATGCCTTTATGACTATCATTTCTGGTGGTTTTGGAATGGGAGGCTTTAAAAATATTGGTACAGTCCTATTCTTTGCCACGCCGATTTTGTGTACAGGGATAGCGATGTGTTTAGCTTTCCAGGCGGGTGTCTTTAACATTGGTGGTCCTGGACAATATTCTATTGGTGGCTTTGCAGCTATTGTAACTGCTTTATATTTTTCCAAAGATTTACCAATGCCTTTATCGTGGCTGGTTCCAGTTTTGGCAGCCATGCTTGCTGGTGCTGCATGGGCTTTAATCCCAGGTATTCTGAAAGCATATTTCAACGTCAACATTGTTATTTCAACAGTAATGTTCAACTATATTGAAATGTACTATATCCTACACTGGATTTCGTTAACCTGTTATGATGCCCTGAAAGGTCAAACCAGACCAGTGCCAGCTAACTGTAAGTTACCACAGTTATTTATGCCAGCTCTTACCAAAAACAGGGCTGCTGACATTGGAATTTTAATTGCTATTGTCGCAGCAATAATTGTCTGGATTATTTTACAGAAAACCAAACTTGGCTATGAACTTAAGGCCTGTGGTAAAAATCCAGATGCTACTCAGTATGCTGGTATTAAGTCAAAACATACTATTCTGATTTCTATTTTACTTTCAGGTGCCCTTTGTGGACTGGGAGGAGCATTAAACTATTTATCATGGTCAGGAGCCTATATTCCATTTAAACTTGGTAATGCGGCAGAAGGCTTTACCGGTATTGCGGTAGCGTGTCTGGCTAATAATAATCCACTAGGAGCTATTTTTGGAGCGAGCTTCTTGGCTTATCTGACAGTTGGTGGAAACTATATGCAGATTTTTGGTTTCCAAAGAGAAATTGTCAATGTTATTACTTCAATTATTATTTACTTCTCAGCCTTTTCATTGTTTATGCGTCATAAAATTGAAAAGATCCTATTAAGGGGTAAGACCGAAGATGCCAATATAGTAATAGAGGAGGAAAATTTATAATGGAACAATTGTATTTTGTATCTAGATATTTCATGTTTTTCTTCATTCCACTACTGGTTGTTGCGGTAAGTGCTTTATATTCTGAGCGTTCGGGTATTATTCATATGGCACTGGAAGCGGTAATGGTCTGGTCATGTATGTGGGGTGTAATGTGTCTGCAGTGGCTTGATGGCGTTGTCACAGGTCAATTAAGACTGATTCTGGCACTGTTGTTTGCCGGTGTTATGGGTATTATATTGACAATGCTATTAGCTTTGGCGTCCATCAATTTAAATGCCAATCAGACAATTGTTGCTCAAGCTTTAAATACTTTTGCTCCAGCCTTCTGTATTTTCTTTGCTCGAGTACTGCAAAAAGGTTCAGAGCATATTTCAATTCGTAATGATTTCATTATTGATAGAGTTCCGCTATTATCCGACATCCCGATAATAGGAGAAATGTTCTTTACTAAAATTTACATTACTAACTTTATTGGAATCGCTATATTTATAATCAGTGCTATTGTAATAAATAAAACCCGTTTTGGTTTAAGAATGTGTGCTTGTGGAGAGAATCCTCATGCAGCAGAATCATTAGGTGTTAATGTTCAGAAATATCGTTATGCAGCCCTGGCTATTGCTGGATTTATCGGTGGTATGGGTGGACTGATGTATATTATTCCTGTTTCTACTGCTTTTAGCCAAACAGTCAATGGCTATGGTTTCTTGGCAATGTCAGTACTGATCTTTGGACAATGGCGTTTTAAATCACTGATTGGAGCAGCGGCTTTCTTTGCTCTGTGTATGACAATTTCCAATTCTTATTCAGGAATTCCGTTTTTGGCAGCTTTAAAACTTCCAGAAGCCTTCTATAAGAGTTTGCCGTTTATGTTGACTTTACTGGCCCTGGTATTTATCAGTAAAAATGATAAAGCACCAAAAGCCAGCGGTCAGCCATACGATAAGGGAAGACGCTAAGCTTAAAATGGACATTGAACAATCAAACCTCATCAATAATGATGGGGTTTTTATTTTAAACAAAAGCATTCAATTGCACTTAATTTTTTAAAGTGCAATTTGTTTGTATGAATTTAATAAAAAGATTTGTTAGTATATAAATAAGATGATATTAAATAATTTAAGTGATCGACAAATTGGAATTCTTAAAGAATTGTATAATAAAACCCTTCCAGTCAGTTTAGAAAAATTAATTGATACTTTTAGTGTCAGTAAAAGAACAATTCAATATGATATTGCCGAAATAAAAAGACATCTGAAAGAAAACTATGAAATAGATGTGCATATTCGAAGGGGCAAAGGTTATTATATCAGACCGAAAGATAAAGATAGGCTGATTAACCTGCTGAAAATTGAAGATGATAACCTGTCAAACAGACTGATTGACCTGATGATTTTAATTGCTTTATCAGCAGATAATCTAACTGTTGAAGATATAGCTGAAAAAATGTATTTTTCAAGTTCTTCAATAAGAAATTTGATAAAGGAATTTAATGAAGCGGTAAATTTATTGGAAATTAAAATAAATAATGACAGGTACATATCTTTAGAAAACGACGAATTAACAATAAAGACAGTTATCAGCGAAACCTTAACCAACGCTTACTTTAATGATAATAAGCAGGTAGATTTAAATATATTGTTTGACAGTTTATTTATTTATATAGAAAAGGAAAAAATTGAAAAGGTTATAAAGTTAATAAATTATACAAATGAAAAATATAATGTATGGATATCAAAATATGCCTATGTGTCTATTGTCAATTATTTAATGATTACCTTTATTAGAAAAGAAAAAACAGACAAGATTTATGGAAGTTCGTTGCGTAATACAAAATTAGAAAAAGAATATAAATATTCTGAAGAAATTATTGAAAAAATGCTGGGTTACAGTAATGAATTAGAAATCATTGATTTTATGAATTTCATTATATCTAAGGGAATTTTCATTGATTCTTTTAATGAGAACAATTTAAAGTTTACCAGCACAATTAGAAAAATGCTGGAATATCTGAAAAGTATTAAAAATGTAAGTTTTGACTATGAAGCGCTGGAAGAAGATATTTCCAGGCACTTGTATCAATTCCTTAAAAGAAAAGAGATTGGATATATAGATGCAGAAAATCCACTTTTGCAGGATATAAAGATGAATTATGCCTCATATTTCAATTTAGCAGCAGAAATCTATGCTATTTTTGCCAAAGAAATGGGACTTGATGAATCTCCATCTGAAACCTCATACATTGCAATTTATTTATATAAGAACCATAAAGATAAATGTTTAAAGAAATACAGGGTAATTACTGTCTGTGGAACAGGAAGAGGTTTGGCAAAGCTGCTGCAGATAAGGATTGAGAATACTTTTTCCAATATTGAAGTAGTTAAAAATCTTTCTTCTCATTATTTTATTGATAAATCAAATTTTGAAGACATTGACTTTATAATTTCAACTGTAAATTTACCTTCTGTTGAAAAGGATGTAATCAGAGTTTCTTCAATACTCAATAAAAATGATATTAGAAAAATTAGAGATTATATTGATTATGGCGAGATGCATACAAGCGTGCCTTTAAGATCAAATGATGACTCTGATATCAATCATGAAATTAGCGATATAAAATTTTCAAGAATATATTCTGATATATTTCTAAGACTGTATGATGCTATGTTAGAAATTCCAGAAGAATATGAAATAAATGAAGAAAAAATGTTAGGAGTAACAATACATCTGATATTATCAATACCTAGAATCCTTGAAAATGTAGAAGATGAAAATGAGGAATTCATTTACGAACTGCAGAAGATTGAAAGAAGTGATATAAAAGTCTCAAATATTATGAATGAGTTTTTCGAATATGTTGAAAGTATCTTGAATGTGAAAATGATAGCTCAAGAAAAGTATGCATATTATCAATATATTATTAAGAAGGAGTAAAATATGAATAAGACGATACGAAGTGCCTTAGAGGAAACATTTCCTGATTTAGATAATTACAAAACAGAAATTGATATTACTGATAAGTTTTTTAAAGACAGGGGAATCAGTGATGATAAACTTGACCAGGTTTTTTGGAATCATATGATAAGTTTATGGGAGCGAATCGATAAAAATGAACAGAATGATTTAGAAATAGAAAACATGGAAGAATTCTCAAAGGAAGCGAAAAATCTTCTTGAAGAGTATATTTTAGAAGTTAGCAAACACAGAAATTTTGAAATTAATAATTTTGAAAAAATGTTGGTGGCTATATATATGCAGAGAATGCAGGAGGAGGAAAAATAATGGGTAAACCACTGGTAATTATTGGACATCGTTTAGGAAAAGGCGATCTGGTTAAAAAAGGTATTGAAAGCGAAGGAGGACAGGCAATAGTAATTCCTGGAGTAACGGCTGATATAAAAGTCGGTGATGTTATGAAAGAGTATAGTGCAGATTTCGGCATCTCATTTTGTGGGTCTGGTGGAGCTGGTGCTATTACAGCTCAAAATAAATACGGATACAAATCGAAACATCATTTAAGAACCATAGAAGCAGGAGAAGCAGCCTTAAGAGAAGGAAATCAGGTTCTTGGATTTGGTTTTATGGACACAGAGGAGCTAGGGAAAAGATTGGTCCAGGAATGGAAGAGAGTAAATGGCAACAAATAATATTCTAGAATTTAATAAATTGGAAATTGAATGCGAAGGTACAGGTGAAACAATTGAAAAAGCAATTGAGAGTGCTTTTTCTGATATGCGAAGAAAACTTGTTGAGAAAGTTAAATTTCCAATCATTACAATTAAAACAGAAGAAGTTTATTTGATTGATAAAAAAACAAATTCAAAAACAGAAGCATTTTTGTTCTTTTTCGCAAAAAGAGAAAACTTGGAAGAGTATTTAAAGTTAAAGGTAGTTGTTACAATTTCATATTTAAAGATAAATAAATAGAAAGGAGATTTAGTATGGAATTAATTTTAAAATTTATAGTTGTTGGATTCTTGGCTGGATCTGCAATCAGTGCAGGTGCAGCAAGAATGTTCAAGGCTCCAGAAATTCAAGGTATGGGTGCCTTCAGAACTTTGGGAGAAATGAATGCCTGTCATGGAGATCCTATTTCGCACTTCTCATTTGGATTAGGGTTCTTTATTACCTCAGCAGCAAGTGTTGTTGGTACAGGTTCATTAACTCAGGATGTTCTTCATAGAGTTATACCTAACTGGACTGCGGCAATAGTAGGCTTTAAAGAGGGAGAAAATTATAAAACTAAAACATTTGAAATGTTTGTAGTTGGTGGTGTTGTAGGTGCAATCGTATTTACCTTGCTTAATACTGCCGCTTCATTGGTCCCTGCTGATTTAGCTACTATCGCAAGAGAAATTTTAACTCCTGCGGCAACAAATATGATTAATTATGTAATGCCATTATTATTCCTGTGGGCTGCAATGGATGCTGGTACAAGCATTGGTGTCTGGTCAATCGTATTTGGTGGAATTATGGCGATAATTTCAGGCAACTCACTGCCAGGTATTATTTTTGGTATCCTTTGTGGTTCATTGGCAGAGGAAAAAGGCCTTAAGGACAAATCAACAATCACAATGTTTGTAGTAGTAGTTGCAATTATTGTTGCTATCGCATACTTCCGTGGTTTCCACTTGAAACTTATTGGATTGTTTTCATAGGAGGGTGTAAAAATGAAAGAAAAATTATCAAGATTTTTAGAAAAAGATATTGCCTTTGTATTACTGATGGCCTTGGCTGCTGCAGGTATCATGGGCGCAACACATGTATTTATGGTTGAAGGAGTTGGTCTTACTAATGAAATTTACATTGGTGAAATGTTAAAAGTAGGACAACAGTCAGGAGATTACTCAGCTCCAGCTGCATTCTCTGCTGGTTTCTTATTAGCTCGTCTGTTGGAAGGACCTCTGGTTGGTATCTTAGATATTGGTGGTTCAATGATGACTGGTGTTGGCGTTGGAATTCCTGCTTTACTTTTAAGTATGGGATATGATGTATTGATTAATAGTTTTCCTCTGGCTTTACTTACTGGATTGGCAGTTGGAGCAGTTCTTGGTGGAGCTATAATTATCATTAGAAAATTAGCACCAAACTTATCAATGGCTGGCGCAACATCTTTAATGATGGGAGCAGGAAACAGAGCAGGGGAAGCTTTAGGACCTCTGGTTCTGTTAAGTGCAATTGCTTATAATATTCCAGTTGGTATTGGAGCAATTCTAGGTTCATTCATATTCTATAAAAACAAAAAGCCTATGGTTGGTGGAGCTATATTAGGACCTATGGTTGTTGGTGGTATCTGGTTACTTTTAGGTGGCACATTACCACAGAAATAAAGTATGAAATTATTAAAAAATTTAGTTTTAGTGGATGATTCTCATCCACTAAATCTACATAAGGTAGATATTTTAATAGAAAAGGATACAATCATAGATATAAAAGAAGAAATTGATTTAAAAAATATAGAAATTATCAAATATAATCACGAATATGTTTCCCCTGGCTGGATTGACATTCATACACATATTTACGAAGGTGTAACGGATATCAGTGTTGATGCTGATAGAATAGGCGTTAACTCTGGTGTGGTGCTATTGTGTGATGCTGGATCAAGTGGTGAGGCTACAATTGATGACTTCTATAATTTAGTTAAAAATAAGAAGACAATAGTTAAATCCTGGATCAATATTGCCTCGACAGGATTAAGAGACAGGCATGAATTAAAAGATAAGTCAAATGTAAACATAGAGAAAACAATTGATAAAATAAATGAATATAATGATTTTGTTGTAGGAATCAAGGTAAGGGCTTCAGCAAGCGTTATGGGAAAAGATACCGTTACTCCTTTTGAAAAAGCAAAAATTGTAAAAGAAAAAACTGGAAAACCAATAATGGTTCATGTTGGTAATTTTCCTCCTAGACTTGAAGAAGTTTTAAGTAATTTATCCAAAGGGGATATCCTGACACATTGTTATCATGGTAAGCCAGGTGGAATTTTAGATGAAAATAAAAAAGTAAAAGTTTATGTAAAAAATAAAAGATTAGAAGAAGTTAAGTTTGATGTCGGTCATGGACAGGAATCATTTTCATATCTTGTTTCTTTACTTGCCAAACAAGATGGTTTTTATCCTGATTCAATATCTTCTGATCTGCACAAATATAATCTCAATGGGCCTGTCTACAGTTTAGCTAATGTAGTGAATAAGTTTTTAAATTCAGGATATGATTTAAATGAAGTTATTTCCCTGGTAACAAATAAACCTGCCAGACTATTAAAATTACAGGAATTTGGTAAAATTAAATCAGGGGGCAAGGCACATTTAACTGTTTTTAAACTGGATAACGAAGAAAAAGAATTAGAAGATAGTGTTGGAATGAAAATTAATGTTGATTCAGTTGTAAAAGTGGTTGATGTCTATGTTAATGGAGAAAGGTGTGATGTCAAATATGAAAACTGATTTACAGTCGCAATTAAGAAAGATTGTCAATGCTTCAGGTAGAATGACTAAACTGGGAGTTTCTACTCAATCAGAATATGTTCAAGAGGCTATTCTGTATGGCTCAAACAATTATTTCGATATGGATGAGCTATATGTAAAAGCAGGCAACTATATTGCAGAAATGCTGGAAGCTGAGGATGCTGTTGTGACATCTTGTGCTTCTTCAGGCATTGTATTTACCATTGCAGGACTGGTATGTGGTTCTAATCACAGGTTGATTGAAAATCTTCATATTGAGAAAGATGATATTAAAAAAAGGGAAGTTATAATCCCTAAAGGTCATAGTGTTGATTATGGAGTACCTGTTCATACGATGATTGAGCTTGGTGGTGGAAAAGTAGTTGAAGCAGGAAATGCCAATAAGGTTACAAAGCTGGATGTAGAATCATATATAAATGAAAATACAATTGCTTTGTTCTATGTAAAAAGTCATCATGCAGTACAAAAGAATATGGTCAGCATTAAAGAAATGGTTGAACTGTCAAAAAAACATCAGATTCCTTTAATAATAGATGCTGCAGCGGAAGAAGATTTTAAAACCTATTATCAACAAGGCGCAGATTTTGTAGTTTATTCAGGTGCTAAAGCACTTTGTGGTCCTTCTTCTGGTTTTGTATTATGTAGAAATAAAGAGCATTCAAGCAATCTTAGAAAACAGTATTATGGTATTGGAAGATCTATGAAAATAGGTAAGGAAAATATTTTTGGATTGGTAGCTTCAATTGAGGAATATTATGAAGTTAAAAAAACAATAGTTTCAGTGGATGATTTGCAGGAATTAGTTGATAAATTTAACAAAGTAGAAGGATTAAGTGCTGTCATTGCTCAAGATGAAGCTGGAAGAGAAATTTATAGATGTAAGTTGCATGTGGATGAAAAAACATTTGGAATTAGTGGGTTTGATTTAAATGAGAAATTAAAATCGGGAAATCCTGGTATTTATTGTAGAGAACACGAGGTTAATTTAGGTAATTTATCATTTGATCCAAGACCATTAACTTCAAAACAGGATTTAGACCTGATATATGAAACAGTATTAAAGGTAGGTGGTAAGAATGAAAATTAATTTTTATAAAGATAAGGTTTGCTTGAATGCACTGACTCAGTCCCTGGAAAATGCCAAAGAAATAAATGAAATCATGGATGGCAATGTTGCTCTGGGGCTTTTAACTGCTGATTATAATTCTTTGGAAGAAGCTGTAGAAGATATATTGAAGTATAAGGCAGTCACAGATAATAATATTTCTATTGGTCTTGGTCAGGGAAATCCTGCCAACTGGAAGAAAGTGGCTGATGTTTCTAAAGTTGTTCAACCTAAACATATTAATCAGGTATTTTCTGCAGTTGGCTATACCAGAGCATGTGTTGATAACGATTTTTCGTTTATAAATTCTTTAGTTTCTCCTACAGGTAAAGTAGGATACGTAAAAATAAATACTGGAGAATTAAGTTCTTATTCTAAAAAAGATGCCATAGTCCCAGTAGAAACTGCCATAGATATGGTTAAAGAAATGGGAGGAAACTCAATAAAATTTTTCCCTATGAAAGGTTTAGCGTGTAAAGAAGAGCTGGCATATGTCGCAAAAGCGTGTGCTGAAAATGATTTTGCTTTAGAACCTACTGGCGGAATTGATTTAAATAACTTTGAGGAAATTCTTAGAATAATCAATGATGCTGGAGTTAAAAAAATCATTCCGCATGTTTATTCATCGATTGTCGATAAAGAAACAAAGCTGACAAAAATTGAAGATGTAAAGAAACTATACGAAATCATTAAAAGAGTTGTAGGATAAAAAATACAATTAAATGTGGTAGTTGTAAGAAAGTATTAAAAAAGGGGATTTTCAAAAATCTCCTTTTTCTTAAATACAAAAGTAATTATTTTACTAAAAGATAGGTCATATGTTATTTAATGTTCGTCAGTATAAATTGAAGAATCATCCTTTGTCACAATGCCAGCTTCAGTTGTAATAAATAAAGCAGCAATACTGGTAGCATTGGTAATTGCAAATCTAGCCACTTTAGTTGGATCAACTATGCCTTCTTCAAACATATCAACCCATTTTCCTGTTTTAGCATTAAAACCTACATTTTCCTTTACTTCTAAATGCTTTTTAATAATCTGATTGCCATCATAACCGGCATTTTCAGCTATTTGATATAAAGGTACAAGAATTGCATCAAAGATACAGTCGATACCTTTTTGTACATCTTCTAAATCACTTTTTAAAGTGTTTTTGTATTCTTTATATATTTCAGCAAAAGCCGCTCCTCCACCTATTAAAATACCTTCAGCAACAGCAGCCTTGGTAGCATTTAAAGCATCTTCAATGCGCAATTTCTTTTCTTTCATTTCTGCTTCTGTTGGAGCCCCTACTTTTATGATTGCTACACCGTTGGTAAGTTTTGATAATCTTTCAGATAATCTCTTTTTGTCAAATTCATAGCTGGCATCTTCAATCAGGTTTTTAATTTCCTTTTTTCTATTTGCTATTAAATCCTGATTCCCGTTTCCATCAATGATAGTAGTGCTTTCCTTTTTGACAATGATTTTATCAGCAGTTCCTAAATCATCAGTGCTCATATCTTTTATGTTCATATTTAAACCTTTAGAGATGAATTTTCCGCCAGTTAAAATTGCGATATCTTCCAGCATTGCTTTTTGATTATCTCCATATCCAGGAGCCTTGACGGCAACGATATTAAAGATACCTCTGAGTTTATTAACAACCAAAGCAGTCAGAACATCATTATCGATATCATCAGCAATGATTAAGAGGCTTCTATTAACCTGCATAATATGTTCCAAAGTCGGAAGAAGATCTGGTAAACTGGTGATTTTGTGGTCTGTTATCAGTATATAGGGATTTTCAAATTCACATTTATCCTGAACAGTAACCATATATGGTGACATGTATCCGCGTTCAAATTCTAAACCTTCTACAATTTCCAGTTCTGTTTCAAAGCCTTTTGACTCATCAACTGTGATAACTCCATCATTACCAACCTTCTGCATGGCTTTGGATATAATATCACCAATTTCTTCACTGGAAGCGGAAATTGAAGCTACCTGGGCAATATCTTTGGAGCTGGAGACATCTCTGGATTTTTCCAACAGTTTATCTGATATCAATTTACAGGCTTTTTCCATTCCTTCCTTCAAGAAAACTGGATTAGCTCCATTTTCTACACATGCAATACCATTATGAATGATTGCCTGAGCTAATACTGCTGCTGTAGTTGTACCATCACCAGCTGCATCATTGGTTTTACTGGCTACTTCATAGATAAGTTTAGCTCCCATATTGGCAAACTTATCAGCTAATTCTATTTCCTTGGCAATCGTAACTCCATCATTGGTAATTAAAGGTGAGCCAAACTGTCTGTCTAAAACTACATTTCTTCCCTTTGGTCCTAATGTTACTTTTACAGTATCAGCCAAGATGTCAACACCTTTCAGTAAACTTTCTCTGACATCTTTGGAATATTTAACTTCTTTTGCCATAATATCTAATCTAAGGCTCTAAAGCCTTCTCCTTCGTTGGCAGCCACAAAAACAGCTTCTGGCATTAATTCTCTCAAAGTGTGAACCTTGTATTCGGTTTCACTTTTTCCTACTACAATTATAAAATCATCAGGATGACAGAATTCGCTCATTACCTGTCTACAGACGCCGCATGGATAACAATATCCCACAACACCTTCTTTATCATTGCCACCGACAATGGCAATCGCCTTAAAGTCATAAACTCCTTCAGAGACAGCTTTGAAAAATGCTGTTCTTTCAGCACAGCTGGTAGCAGTTAAACCACCATTTTCCACATTACAACCTTTATATACATCGCCGCTAGAGGTAAGCAGAGCTGCACCAACTTTCCAATGTGAATATGGAGCATAAGCCATTTCTCTAGCTTCTAAAGCCAGTTTTACAAGTTCAGAATAATTCATATAGTTCCTCCTTATTTAGTCTTATAGTATCTTTATTTTACTTTACAAGCTGATTTCGTTCAAGTTTATACCAAAAGAAAAGACTCTTGAAAGTCTGTTCTCGATAGGTGTTTAATGATAACTTTTATAATAGATAATCAAGTGCCATCATTACTATAAAACCTATAATCAAGCCATAGGTTGCCCCTCTTTGATTGCCTTCGCTATGTGTTTCGGGAATTATCTCATCACTGATGACAAAAAGCATTGCTCCAGCAGTAAATGCTAAAGTAAAAGGTAAAATTGCAGTAGAGATATGAACCAGATAATATCCAATGAAAGCTCCCAATGGTTCAAAAAGACCAGTAATTAAAGCGATTATGAAGGCAAAATTATTAGAGTAGTTTTCCTTTTTAAGGGCTACAGCCACAGCTAATCCTTCTGGCATATTCTGTAAAGCGATAGCGATAGCAATAGCTAATCCATTTCCTGGATTATCAGGCAAAGTAGCAACACCAGTAGCCAGACCTTCTGGGAAGTTATGGATAGTTATGGCAATGATAAATAACCATATTTTTCTAAGTCTTGCAGTATTTTTTCCTTCAACATCATGGGTAATCAGATGCTCATGTGGCATAAACCTGTCTATAAGATCTAATACTACACAACCAGCAAATATGCCGACAGAGGTTACTAAAATTCCTCTTATACCACCATGACCCATCTCAATGCTTGGAACAAGCAAGGAGAAAAATGTTGCCGCCAGCATAACTCCAGCAGCAAAGCCTAAGAGTATATTGATGGCTTTTTTAGATATATCTTTGGCAAAAAATATGGGTATCGCTCCAAGACCTGTTGCCAGTCCGGGTAATATTAATTGAGCAGCTATTCTTAAATTCATAAAAATCTCTCCGTTTCTAAATGTTCTTTTATTTTGTATCAAGTTAGTTAAGACTAACTTGATAGAATGTATTTTATCTTGTTTGTATTGTAAAGTCAATGATAATCATAAATCTTTTAAATCATTAACAAATTCTTATAAAAATTTTATCTATGAGTTTGGCTGTCTTTTATGGAAAGCAGTAACAGACCACCGCTTATGTTAGAATAATATCAAGAGGTGATAAAAAGATGCGAAATAATATACAAAATAAGAATAGTTCAATCAAGACTGACTACTATGAATTGGAAAATAAAAAAAGAGTAAAAAGTAAAAGTGACTGGTTAAAAGTTCTTGATAATGAAAAACAGGAAAATAATCTGATGTTGGATATTCTGTTTTATCTTTATGATTGCAAAAACTTTACTTCTAATGGAGAAGTTATAGCTAGAGATCTAAACACTAATGTTTCAACACTTAACAAAAATGTAGCTGTATTTGGAGATAGAATAATAAAGTTGCTAAATTTAAAAGAGCAGAAAAAAACTAATGGAGAAAGAAGGATGTGGAACATACCTTTTGAAACCGTTGCTGAATTAAATAATAATATCTTTACCTGGAAGTTAAGAGAGGAATTGGTTGAGGCTTTAGCAGAGAAATATAATTTAGCCAAAAGGCAAGATGAAAGTATAGGTGCTAAAATCAAGCGATTTATTAAAGAGAATTCATATGATGAATTTATCAAAAGCATTGAAAATGAATTAGCTGTAAGAGAAGAATTTGTTAAAAAATTTGATGTTGACAAGATACTGAAAATGAATATCGATGACTATGTAATTGGAAAAGCGGGAATAGAAGAAAAGGGAAAAGATTCTTTTTGCTATTTAATTGAAACTGGAATGATTAAATTAGGTGAAATGCGTGGAGCAAGGGTAAGCAAATTTGGAGTATGGTACAGTAAAAAGGAAAGCAGTTATGGGTATACAAAAAAATTTGGAACAAGTTTGGATGAAGCATTCAACAATGTTAAAAAAGAAATTTATAATCTATTGAAAAGCGCTGAAAATGATGATTACGATAAAATAAATAATTGTAAAATAGCGGATATATTCAGAGGTAAAATATTATCGACTTATTATCCAGACAAATATATATGTATTTTTATTGAAGAGGATATTGATAAGTTTTTGAATGCTTTGGACATTGAATATGATACGAGTAAAATAACTACTATCGAAGCCAAAAAAAGTTTATTGCAACAATACAAAGAGAACAATAAATATTTTAAAGATAAGAAAATATATTATTTTGTAAATTTCTTATATAAAACTTTTGCACAGGAATTAAAAATACAGAATACTGTTGCCGGGAAAATTGATTCTAAAATCGAAATAGTTGATTATGATTATTTTATAAGAACTGCCAGGAAAAAAGGACAGGTTTATCGCTCTAGAGAAACAGATTATGAAAAAATAAACAGGAATAAAAAAGATATTGGTAATAGAGGGGAAAAAGCAATATTGGAATATGAAAGAGATAAGCTGATTGAAGCAGGGTTGATTGAACTGGCAAAAAAGGTTGCTATCTGCGATAATGATGCAATTGGATATGACATTATATCTTACGATTTAGATGGTAGTGAAATGCACATAGAGGTAAAAACTTTTAGTGGAAGTAATTATAATATGGATTTTTATATAACAGATAATGAACTGGAATGTTTAAAAAAGGATGAAAAATACCACATTTATTATTTACATGATATAAAGAACAAGCCAAAGTGTCATATTGTAAAGATAAGTGAATTATTAGAAAATGAAAAAGATTATTTAACTCCTATTCTATATAAGGTTAGTATCGGACTTAAAAAAACTGGATAAACAGAACATATTTTTAATTGTTTTGATAGATGATATAAAAGATTGGTTTAAAATAAAAAAAACGAACTGCTGCAGTTCGTTTGTTTTCATGGAGCGGATGAGGGGAATCGAACCCCCGTAGTCAGCTTGGAAGGCTGGAGTTCTACCATTGAACTACATCCGCGGGTTTTAAAATGGTGACCCGTGGGCGATTCGAACGCCCGACCCCCTGATTAAAAGTCAGATGCTCTACCGACTGAGCTAACGGGTCAATGGCTGGAATGGATGGATTCGAACCATCGAAATGCCAGAGTCAAAGTCTGGTGCCTTACCACTTGGCTACATCCCAATCATTTTAAAAAAAGATGGTGGGAGGAGGCAGATTCGAACTGCCGAACCCAGAGGGAACAGATTTACAGTCTGCCGCGTTTAGCCACTTCGCTACCCTCCCAGATATCTTTCAAAAAAATGGTGCCGGATATAGGACTTGAACCCACAACCTACTGATTACAAATCAGTTGCTCTACCAGTTGAGCTAATCCGGCAATGGTGGAGGTTAACGGGCTTGAACCGCTGACCCCCTGCTTGTAAGGCAGGTGCTCTCCCGACTGAGCTAAACCTCCATAGCTTTCGTGCCTATATAATTTAACATATTGACAGGTTATAAGTCAACAGATATTTCAAAAAATGTCATTTTTTAAAGCAAGATAATTATATAACATTATTGGTTAAATAGTAAGTATTTTACACATTCAGTAGAATTTTATTGTATAATTAGTAGCGGTGAGGTGTTTATATGTTTAAAGCGTTTAACAAACCAGCCTTAACAAGAAGGCAGAGATTTACCAGAGCTATTCTTTTCGGTAGTCTTTTTACACTTTTAATTACTATATTGAACGTAATTCTGATTAAAGTATTCCATTTATATTTTGTGATTCTTTATTTACCGATTGGACTGGCAATTGGAAATGTTATTCAATATTTCGGTAAAGGTGTGCAGATACAGTTTTCAATTTTAGCTGCTGTTCTGACAGCGGCATGTATTTTATTCTGTGATATGGTTGCTTATGATTTTAATATTACATATTATCTAAGCACTTTTACTGGTGGCTATGACACACTGTTTGACATCGGCTATAGAGTAGCAGCAGGTTATTTTGCCTATAGCAGTGCCAGAGTAGTATAGGAGGATGATAATATGAAAAGATATGGTATTCCACTAATTGTAATATTGGCAGGTTCACTCCTGTTATCACTGATACAGAGATATTTTCCAGTCAGCAGCACATTTATTTACTTTTTAAAAGCAATGTTACTATTTATTTTTGGCGTCTATTTAAGCACATATAGTAAAAAATCAAGTGGCTGGATTAAAAAGTTTGTGGTAGCTGGCTTATTTGTATTGGTTCTATTATTTGATTTA
Source organism: Erysipelotrichaceae bacterium (assembly GCA_033808805.1). Classification (GTDB taxonomy): domain Bacteria; phylum Bacillota_I; class Bacilli_A; order Erysipelotrichales; family Erysipelotrichaceae; genus UBA1783. The sequence goes on along the minus strand of JAPXMY010000007.1, from coordinate 27,238 downwards.
GGTTTGATCAGAGTTGCTGTATTTAGTAGAATTTTATCTTTTGTTGGAATAAATTCCATTATTTATGCAATGATATATATTTATTTTGGTTATATATTTTTTTAATAGGAGGTTTTTAGATGAAAATAAACGATATTATTAAAGGATTTAAAGTAGAGAAGGTTGTGGAAAGTGATGAGTTAAAGGCAACAGCCTATTATATGACTCATTTAAGCACTAAAGCACAGCTTTTATATTTAGACAGGGATGAAGACAATAAAACGTTTGCTATTGGTTTTAAAACAATTCCAACTGATCATACTGGTGTATTCCATATTTTGGAACACTCAGTCTTGGGTGGTTCAGAAAGATTCCCATTAAAAGAACCATTTGTTGATTTATTGAAGAGTTCTTTAAATACTTTCCTTAATGCGATGACTTTTCCAGATAAAACAGTTTATCCAGTAAGTTCGAGAAATGATAAAGACTTCAGAAATCTTATCAGAGTTTACCTGGATGCAGTATTCAACCCACTTTGTCTTAAAAATGAGAATATTTTTAGACAGGAAGGCTGGCATTATGAAATAAATGACAAAGAAGAACCGATTATTTATAAGGGCGTTGTCTATAACGAAATGAAGGGTGCCTACTCTACAGCAGAGAGTATGGCTACGGAGTTTTTACTTAATGAAATGTTCCCTGATAACTGTTATCAGTATTCTTCTGGTGGTAATCCTGATATGATTCCGGAATTGACTTATGAAGAATTTAAGGCTTCACATGCCAAATATTATCATCCGACAAATTCAATGATTTTCCTTGATGGCAGGATGAATCTGGACGAAATATTAGGCATTATTGATGCTGAATATTTAGCTGGATACACAGAAAATGCCCAGGTAGATAAAATTAACAAACAAAAACCAATTGTCAAGGATGTTGTAGTAAAAGAATATGCAGTACCAGCTCACATAGATACGACTAACAAGGCTATTGCTTCATTTGGCTTTGGTCTGGCAGACTTTGATGATTATGAAGTTAATACAGCTTTTCAGATTATTTCTAATGTTTTAGCTGAGAACAATGAATCGGTTTTAGTAAAAGCAATTTTAGAAAAAGGTTTAGCTGAAAATGTTATGGTTGGTGTTGACACCTTCCTGTTACAGCCAAGTTTTTATATGCTGATTAATAATACTGAGAAAGAAAAATATGATGAAATTGTTTCAACAATTAAAGAAGTTTTAGAAAAACTTGTTAAAGAAGGCTTAAACAAGGATGAACTGACAGCTAATCTGAACAAAATGGAGTTTTCCAACAAGGAAAGAGATTTCGGCTATGCTCCAAAGGGAATTATTTACACTATCCTGGCGATGGGGAGCTGGAACTATGGTGGTGATCCATTAGATGGCTTATGTAATGCTGATGTTTATAAATCATTAAGAGAAAAGATTGAAACTGATTATTTTGAAAAATTAATTGAAAAATATTTATTAGATCCAGCCCATCATGCTGCCTTGCTGATGGTTCCTTCAACCACAATGGAAGCTGAAAAACAAGAAGCTCTGGAAAAAGAGCTGGCTGAATTTAAAGAATCATTATCAGAAAAAGAAATTGAAGAAATGATTGCCTTCAATAAACAATTGACAAAGTGGCAATCAGAAGAAGAATCAGCTGAAGTTAAGGCGACATTGCCTACTTTAGAGTTAAGTGATATTGATGAAAAACCAGCACTCATTGAAAAGGAAATAACTGAAGTCGATGGAGTGACAGTAATCAGCTACAAACCAGAAGCTGAAGGAATCAGCTATGGTGCTTTATACTTCAATGTTGAAGACCTTTCTCTTGAAGATTGTCAGGATTTAGCTGTAGTTATTAAATTAATCGATGAACTGGCTTCTAAAAATCATTCAACCAGTGAACTGGCTAGAATTAGAAATACTTATCTGGGTAGCTTCAAAGTTAAAAATACATTGGTTCCGCATGAACATGATGATGGATATAAACATCTGGTAGCAGTTACCTATTCCTGCTTGGATAAAAACAATGAGATTGCTTTTGATATTGTTAAGGAACATTTATATGATCTGCTTTTCAACGATGTAAAAGCGGTGTTAAATGTTTTAAAACAGGGTAAGGCAATGATGGAAATGGAAATCTCCATGGCCGGACATAGCTATGCAGGCAATAGAGTAATGGCTTCTACCTGTGAATTTGGAACAGTCAGGGAAGTGATGGAAGGCTACAGTTTCTACAACTATATTAAGGGTCTGATAGATAATTTTAACGAAGAAAAATTAGAAAAGCTTCAAGGTATCTACAATTCCATCTTTACTAAGAATCGATTGACCTTAAGTATTATGAGTGCTCAGAAAGAAGAAGGCATAAGAAAGATACTGGCAGCAGTTAAAGAAGATGAAAGTTCAGTTGTTAAGGCAAAAAGAGAAACAATGCCTAAAGTAAATGAAGGAATCGTTATAGCATCAGGGGTTGGTTATGCTGCAATGGGTGCCAATGTCAGCGAAGCTATTAAAGATATCAAAGGAAATCTGGCCGTTGTAAATAAGGTTTTAGGATTTGACTATCTATGGAGTGAAATCAGAGCTAAAGGCGGAGCATATGGTTGTGGTATTACCAGTAAAGCAGGTAATATCATGTTCTTCTCATATCGTGATCCAAATCCAAGACATTCAATTGATGTTTATAAAGCAACAAGTGATTTTTTAGATAACTATTATAATCACATAGACAACTTAGACAATCTTATCATTGGTACTATTGGTGAAAGTGATCCGCTATTAACTGCTAAAACTAAAATCAGCACCGGTAACGAGGAATATTTTTCAAATATGACTTATCAGGATAAATGTGAATTAAGAACACAGATTTTATCTACCACCAAAGAAGATTTCTTAAAGATAAAAGATGTATTTGACAAGGTAAGTGAAAATGCTGCTGTATGTATTGTTGCAGGGGCTAATTTGCTGGAGCAATGTGAAGACATTATTGATAAAACATTAGAGTTATAAGAAAAATCCTGCACCGAAGATGGTGTAGGATTTTTAAATTAAAGGCTTATTTATAATTCTATTAAATATTGTTATATAGTAAGATTTTGGCTATAATAAAATGGTAACTGAAAGAAAATATGGAGAGATTTTATTATAGGAATTTAAGAAAGCTTTCTAAAAGCTTAAGCTGAAACACTAAAAAATTCATGATATATCTGTCCAAAAACAGCTGAATTATACTTCCGATCTTACAGGAGAATTTACTATTTACTTATATGAATTATTTTATTAAAATTGTTTGCGTTGGAAGTATTTTACCGATAAAAGTTTAGATAACTTTTTTGGAATATAGATAGGAAAATAGGAAGGGAGAAAAAATGAAAAAACTATTAACTATTTTATTGGCAGTTTTGATGCTTGCAAGTATGACAGCATGTAAAAAACCAGTGGTTGAAAATGAAGGACCAGTTGAAATTACATATTGGCATACCTATACCGAACATCATAACGAGTATCTGACCGGTATTGTTGATGAGTTCAATGCATCACAAGATGAGGTTAAGGTAGTGCTGGTTCAACAGCCTTATCAGGACTTTGATGCTAACTTACTTCAAGCTATTCGCAATGGGGTTGGACCAGATATCTGCAGCCGCTTCCCAACAAATGTAGCAGACTATATTGAAGAAGGCTTACTGGTAAATTTTGCACCATATATCAATGATGCAACTATTGGAATTCCAAACTTCAAAGAAAACCTGACAGGTTATGTTTATGGTGAAATTACTCAGTGGGGTGGAGATGCTATTTACATGATTCCTAATATCTGTACTTCAGAAGTATTCTACTATAACAAGACTTTGTTTGATGAATTAGGACTGGAAGTTCCAACAACCTGGGAAGAATTAGAAACTGTAAGCCGCACAATTTATGAAAAAACAGGAAAACCTGGTTTCGGTACAGATAGTGCTATTGATACATTCCAAGGCTTATTAATTCAAAATGGTTCAGGATACATTAACCCTGAAACAAAGCAGATGGATTTCGATTATGATATTGCTTTAGAACAATTAACCTGGCTGGCAGATTGTATTAAAGAAGGAATTTTCCGCTTGCCTGGTGATGACTACTATCTTTCAGGACCATTCTGTTCAGGCGCTGTAGCCAGCTATATCGGTTCAAGTGCTGGTGTTGGATATGCTACTATGAATGGTGGAGCATTTGAAGTTGGCTGTGCTCCAATTCCTCAGGCAGGAAAAGTTTTATATTCTTCAAGCTGGGGTGGTGGATTTGTCTGTTTCAAAACTACTGATGCTAAAGCGGAAGCAGCTTATAAATTCTTGAAATGGTTTACTTCTACTGAAATGACTTCTAGATGGGCAATTAATTTCGGTGCTCTTCCAGCATATATTTCAGGTATGGAAACTGCTGAATATCAGGATTATATCAATACCAACATTGCTGCTAAAGCGTTATATGAAGGCAAAGATTATATTAACTGGTTAAATTCTATCAAAGGTTCAGCTGGTGTTCGTACAGCTATTGACAAAATGATTTCAGAAGCTTGTTTAAACAATGTTGATCCAAAAGTTGCTTTGGATGATATGATTGCTGCTGCTAATGCAGAATTAAATCAATAATTAAATGAAAAAACGTAACCACACCTTTTTAGGTGTGGTTACTTATAATTAAAGAAGAAAATTTCGTTAGTTTTTAACGTTCATATAAAAATAATAATTGGGGGAAATAAAAATGAAAGTAAAAGTAAAAAACCTGACTAAACGTTTTGGCGATGTAACAGCAGTTAAAAGTTTAACTGCTGAATTTGAAAGTGGTAAATTAATCGCCCTTTTGGGTCCATCTGGTTGTGGCAAGACAACAATGTTAAATATGCTTTCTGGTATTTTACCAGTTACTGAGGGGCAAATATTCTTTGATGATAAAGATGTGACTGATTTAACCCCTGACAAAAGGGAAGTAGGCTTAGTATTTCAAAACTATGCTTTATATCCACACATGACAGTACTGGAAAATATTTGTTTTCCTTTAAAAATAAAGAAGGTCCCAAAGGCTGAAAGAATAGCAAAAGCCAGGGAGTTTGCCAGGATGGTTCATATTGAAGAGTATTTAAACAGAAAGCCAAAAGAACTGAGCGGAGGCCAACAGCAACGTGTGGCTATTGCCAGAGCCCTGGTGAAAAATCCTAAACTGTTATTGCTTGATGAACCTTTAAGTAATCTGGACGCCAAGCTGCGTGTCGAGATGAGAGAAGAAATCAGAAGAATACAAAGAGAATCAGGGGTAACTACTTTCTTTGTTACTCATGACCAGGAAGAGGCAAGTGCTATTTCTGATTACATCATGCTGATGAAGCTGGGTGAAATGCAGCAATACGATAAATCAAGAAATCTATATAATCAGCCAGCCAATCTTTTTGTTGCTGACTTTATTGGATCTCCAACCATCAATCAGCTGCATGGCATCTATACTGAAGGCGGTATTAAAGTTGATGGAGATAATCAGATTATTAAAACCAACCATAAATGGCAGGTAGATGAAGGAGCAAGAGTAATTCTGGCTTCAAGAGCAGAGGCTCTTACTTTTAATGCTGATGACAAAATTAGAAGTGAGATAGTTGAATCATATCTATCGGGTAAGGATACCCTGGTGAATTTAAAAATTGGTTCATTTAATCTTCGAGGTTATATTGATGCCTTCAAACCAATTAAAATTGGCGACAATATAAATATTGGTTTTAAAAAAGAAGGAGTTTTCTTGTTTGATGAGCTGACAGGAGAAAGATACTATGAGTAAGTTAAAAAAAGTAAAAAGTGATGAAAAAGTAACTGCCAAAACATTTTTAAAACCAGCTTTATATCTTCTTCCATTTATGTTGGGAATTTTAGTATTTACAGTTTATCCATTTTTCAATGCTGTAGCAATCAGCTTTAAGGAAGATTATAAGGTTTTAACCGATACCTTTTCTGGCTGGGGTTTGGGTAACTATCAGAAGATCTTTTCTGATCCAACATTTATCAAGGCTATAATCAATACAACTCAATATGTATTGGTAGTTGTGGGAATTTCTCTGGCAATTTCCATTCTTATTGCGGTGATGCTGAACAGTGTTGAAAAACTGCAATGGTTGTTTCAAACTGCCTATTTTATGCCAATGGTTACTTCCAGTGCTGCTATAGGACTGGTTTGGCGCTGGCTGTTTAACTATGATTATGGCATATTGAATTATCTATTATCGCTATTTAATATTGATGCGATTAACTTTTTGAATAATCCTCAGTATTCGATGATAAGTTTATGTATTTATGGAGTCTGGAGTATGCTTCCATTTACAATTATTTTGCTTTTAGCAGGACTGCAGAATATTGATCCCCAATATTACACAGCTGCTAAAGTTGATGGAGCAAAAACAGTTGATATTTTCTTTAATATAACAGTTCCCCTTCTGGCTCCTACTATTGGACTGGTAGCGATTGTCAATATGATTTCATCCTTTAAGGTTTTTGATGCTCTGTATATGCTTTTTGGCGGAAAGCCAGGACCAGCATATAATTTATATACCGTGATATTTTATTTATATGAGCAGTTTTACACTAAGTTGAAACTGGGCTATGCGGCAGCCAGTGCAATAGTTCTGTTTGTAATTATTTTATTGTTTACAGCAGTTCAAAATAAGATTCAGAAAAAGTATGACTACTACTAGAAAGGAGCAAAACAATGAAAAATACAGAAAGAAATAAAAAGATATTACTTTATACTATTTTGGCAATTGGTGCTCTCATTATGTTTTTCCCTTTCTTCTGGATGATTATCACTTCCCTGAAAACTGGATTTGAAGCCAATAAGGTACCGCCAACAATTCTACCAGCCAAGCCAACTTTAGATAACTATCTATATGCCTTGAAGACAGCGCCATTTTTAAAATATTTTAAAAACTCACTGCTGGTAACTGTCATCTGTGTGGCCTTTACCATGTTTAATACCATTCTGGCAGCATTTGCTTTTTCCAAGATGAGATTTCCAGGAAGAGATATTATCTTTGCCGCTCTGGTTGCCATGATGATGATTCCTTTTGAAATGCTAATCATTACCAACTACTCAACGATAGTCAAACTTGGTTTATATGATAAAATCATCGCTCTGATTATTCCTTTTACTTCCAGTATTTTCTATACCTATATTTTAAGGAATTTCTTTATGTCTGTTCCAGACAGTTTATATCATTCAGCTAAAATTGATGGAGCCAGTGACTGGCAGTTTCTCTGGGAAATATTAGTTCCGATAGCTAAACCTTCTTTAGTAACAATTGCCCTGCTTAATGCCATTGCCAGCTGGAACAGTTTTTTATGGGCGATTTTAGTTATTAATTCAACCGAAAACAGAACCCTACCTTTTGGACTGTTTGCCTTTACCAATGAAACTGGTATCAGATACGAAAGATTGATGGCAGGAGCAACGATAGTTGTCTTGCCGATGATTGTCTTATTTCTATTTGCCAGAAAAAGTATTGTAACCGGTGTATCTCGTGGAGGCTTAAAAGGCTGATGATAAAAAGACTTGTTAACTGTAGTAGAAAGGAATATGTATGGCGTTAGTTAGAATAGATATTTTAAATCATGCAGATTATGGTGGTGAATTCAGAGAGTATGATAATGCTCCTGGACTGGCCAAATTTTATAGTGCTGTTGAATCTGTAAGAAGTAAAAACAAAGAGAATACTTTACTTTTAGATGCTGGAGACAACATCAATCGCATTTTATGGCATGGTAAAGAAGTGTTTGAAGGGTTGAAGATGATTGGCACAGATTGTATGGTTTTAGGAAATCATGAATTTGACAGAGGATTGCAACAGCTGGAAGAAAACATTGATTATATAAAAGATAAGTTTCCAATTTTATGTGCCAATATCATAGTAAAAGAAACCAATGATTTTATTAAAGGAGTAAAACCATATGTGATTATTGAAAAAAACAATATCAAATACGGAATAATTGGGATTACAACTGAGTATACTCAATATATGGTTGATGCCAATTCCTTTGCACCCTTTAAAGTGTTGGATCAGGTTCAGTCCTTAAGAAAATATATTGTTGAAGCTAGAGAAAATGGAGCAGAAGTTATTATCTGTTTGACTCATTTTCCATTTTACTTCACTGAAGATGATCAATCAGGAGAACTGATAGATGTTTTGAATCAGATTATCGATTTAAAACCTGACGTGATGATTGGTGGACATATTCCAGGAGATTTTGCCAGAGTAGTGATGGATTGTGCTGTCACAAAAGGCGGTTTTGGTGGTAAGTCGCTTCCGCATGTTACCTTAACATTTGATACCGAAACAAGAAAAGTAGTTGGAAAAAAGTGCAGAGTCATAGATGTAATAAATGGCGATTTTAAAGCAGATAAGAAAATCCAAAAATTTGTTGACAGGATAACAGCTCCTTATGAATATTATTTTTCAGAAGTGTTAGGAGTTGCTCTAGAAGATATTGAAATGCGTCTGGCAGTTGAGTCACCGATGGCCAATCTGATAACTGATGCTGTAAGAGAGTACACTAAAACAGATTTTGTATACTTTAACTGTACCAGCTGTGGCCGTAAAATTTCCAAAGGAGATATTACTAGATTTACTATATCCAATGCGATGGGATTCAATGATCCGCTTCAACATGGCTTAATGACTGGCCAGCAGATATGGGATTTATTTGAACTGGTCCATGAACCGAAAAGATTTGGAAATAATGGCAACCTTATGTTTTCTGGACTGATTGTGAAAATTGACAATACTAAACCTGCTTTTTCAAAAGTGGCAAGTATTACTTTAGAGGATGGAACGCCAATAGATTTTAACAGGTGCTATTCAGTGACTACCAGTGCCTATATGGCTTCAGGAGGAAATGAAACTGCCAAAATAGCTGATAAAATCAAATGGGAAAATACCAATATTCCAATACATGACACATTGTTTGAGTATGTTAGAAAGCATAAAGAAATAAGAAAACCACAGCTGGGAAGATTTCCAATGATTTCTCATCCGGAAAATGATAATTCACCATGGTAGAAAAAGTAAGAGGAAAAGACTTCCTCTTTTCATTTTTTTTAGATTAAGTTTTTCTGTATTGATGCTATAATTACATTATGAAAAAAGAGAACAGACTATTTGCGGCTATTGTCATATTATTGGTTTTGATTCTGGGAATTTCCTATGCCTATGGCAAGTATTATTTTCCAAATGCTAAATCATACTCAGCCTACTTGGAAATATTCCAGGAATTTGAAAGTAATGAAATCATTTTTATTTCAATAGATTCTATAAATCACAGTGTTGAGATCAAACCAAGCAATAATGAGAAAATAAAAGTTTCATATTATCAAAAGGTTGACAACTCAAACACTTTTAAATTGGACCAGAAGGTTTTAACTATGGAGTTTATTGAAAAGGTTGAAAATTTTGACCCATTACTATTTAAACCGGATAAAAATATTAATGTAATAACAATTTATCTGCCTCAGGATATTACAATTGATATCAATGTTAAAACTATTATTGGCAGTTTTACGATAAACGATGTTTCTGCCAGAAATATAAACTTTAATAATATTACTGGCGATTTCATGATGAATAATGTAGGATGTAATAGTATTGTATTATCATGTAACACTGGTGATGTAAAAATTATGAGTACTACCTTCAATCGCTTTAATGGTTCTATTGTTTCAGGAAACTTTGATTTCACTTTAGTTGATAGTTTTGATAACTATAAATTTGAAGTTTCTACTACCTATGGTCAACTGAAATTGAATAATGATTATGTCTATGAAACAAATGTGGTCAATGAAATTGAAACAGTAGAAAAAAGTAACAGCTTGATTTCCAATAACTCTAAAGAAGGAATAACATTTATTTTAAATACCTTAAGAGGAAATATATCCATTAATACGACAGAAGTAAAGGAAAATATAGAGGAAAACACAGAAGCTAACCAGTAGCTTCTTTTGTGTTCGTTGGAGGAATTATGATTAATAAGATGATTGATGTGATTGCCAAAGAAGATAAGCAGATTGCTTCGGCAATAGAAAGAGAACTTGAAAGGCAAAACCGTAATATTGAACTGATAGCTTCTGAAAACATTGTTTCTGAAGCAATTTTAATGGCTACAGGTTCAGTCTTAACTAACAAGTATGCTGAAGGTTATCCAAATAGAAGATATTATGGTGGCTGCTATGTGGTAGATGAGATTGAAAATCTGGCTATTGAAAGGGCTAAAGAGCTTTTTGGCTGCAATTATGCCAATGTTCAGCCCCATTCAGGTTCACAGGCAAATTTTGCGGTATATCAGGCTCTATGCAATGTTGGTGATACGATTATGGGGATGTCTTTAGATAATGGAGGACATCTGACTCATGGCTCGCCATTTAACTTTTCAGGTAAAAATTATAATATCGTCCAATATGAAGTCGATAGAGAAACAAGCCAGATTGATTATCAAAGGGTTGAAGAAATAGCTAAAGAGTGTAAACCTAAAATGATTATTGCCGGTGCCAGTGCCTATCCTCGAGTTATTGATTTTAAAAAGATGTCCGAAATAGCTCATAGTGTTGGAGCTTATCTGATGGTAGATATGGCTCATATTGCTGGCTTGGTTGCTGCTAAACTGCATCCATCTCCAATTGGTTATGCCGATGTAGTTACCAGCACTACTCATAAGACACTGCGTGGGCCTAGAGGAGGCTTGATTTTGTGCAACGATGAAGAAATTGCCAAAAAAATAAATTCAGCTGTTTTTCCAGGAACTCAGGGAGGACCACTTGAACATGTTATCGCTGCTAAAGCTATTTGTTTTAAACAGGCTTTAAGTGATGATTTTGTAAAATATCAAAAGCAGGTAATCAATAATGCTAAAGCAATGGCTAAAGCAATTGAAGATGGTGGCTTAGACTTAGTTAGTGGAGGCACTGACAATCATCTGATTCTGATTGATTTAAGAAAAGCTAATATTACCGGAAAAGAGATGGAAAAAAGATTGGATGAAATTTATATTACCGCAAATAAAAATACCATTCCATTTGATGAAGAAAAGCCATCTGTAACTTCTGGCATCCGAATTGGCTCACCAGCCGTCACAACCAGAGGTTTTGATGAAGAGGATTGTTATCTGGTTGGTAAATTAATTGTTGAAGCCAGCAGGGATGACTTTGAAGACAGAAAAGAGCAGCTGATTAAACAGGTTGTTGCCCTTACTGAAAAATATCCTATCTATGGTAAAAAATAATACATAAAATAAGACAGAAGGTCTTATTTTATATTGACAGATGAAGTTTTAAAAGGCTTTTTAGCAGCAGCTTGAAAACCCAGAATGTCTGTTGTAAAATATAGAAACTTCAAAATATGTTAAAAAGGTTTAACATGTTATATGAAAGGATGAAAAATTATTTATGCATATAAGCGAAGAGAACACAGATGAAACCAGTAAGAAATCTTCTGAAACTTTAAAATCCAATCTTATAGTTGAGTTTGAAGATCTTTCATGTAAAACAGCTGGTCGCTTAATTGAATTGGGTCAGAATTATCCGTACCTGCTGTCATGCTATTCACCAGGTTATCTTCTGATGTGGAAGGAATATTTTAATGCTTCCTATACTACTGTGGCAGGTTGTGTGGTTATAAAGGTGCGTATTTCCAATAAAGAGAAATTCTTTTTCCCATATCTTTATGAAGATAGTGGAGATATCAACGCTGCTCTTAAGGCGATTGAAAAGTATTGTTCTAAAAAATCCATTCCACTTTCTTTTTATGTTGTTCCTAGTGAAATGCTAGGGTTAGTGGCACTTCGATATGACAACTATACTGTAGGTTCAAACCGCAATGAAAGTGAGTACATCTATTTAGCGGAAGATATGAGAACATTTTCCGGTAAAAAATTTGCTGGGCAGCGTAATCATGTCAACAAGTTTACAAAACTATTTCCTGAAGCTGTATTTTTACCACTAAGTGATACTGATGAAGAAAAAGAAAAGCTTGAAAAGTTTTGGAGCCGTTTTGAGGATGACTTTAGAAAAAGCAACATTTTTTCAGCTCGCATGGAACTTAAAAGAGCACGTGAAATGCTTTTGCTTCCCTGTCTGAAATCTGATTTTGAAGCAGTTATTGAACTGGATGGAGAAATCATTTCTTTCTGTTTTGGTGAAATTATCGGTGATGTATTGATAATTCATATCGAAAAATCACTTGACAACTATCCTGGGGTATATCAGTTTATGGTTAAAAGTTTTGCCGATAAATTTGGACAGAACATAAAATATATAAACCGACAGGATGATGCGGGCAGTAAAGGACTTAGAATTTCTAAAACTCAGTACCAACCAATAAAAATCGAAAACCAGATAGCAGTAAAAGTTCGCAGTGAACTTGTAAATCTAAAAAAGAACCCCCATATGAAAAGTGAAAGATTGACTTACAGTCAGATAAGTGAAGCTGACATTGCTGAGTATAATCGTCTATGCCTTGATGATGAACTTAACAGATACTGGGGCTATGATTATCGCGATGATCTGTATGGTGAACTTACTGATGATTATTTTTATCAAATGGCAACATCAGACTTTAAAGACAAGGTAGGGTTGAGCATGGCTGTTCGTCTAGAAGATAAGTTGATAGGCGAGGTAGTCATAAATGAATTTGATTTTCGTGGTAGTGCCAATATTGGTACAAGATTATTACCAGAATATCTAGGAAAGGGTTATGGCAGGGAAGCCTTTGAAGCTGCCTGCGATTATGCCTTGTACGAAATTGGTTTAAAGAGTGTAACTGCCTATTGTTATCGTGAAAATATTGCTTCATATAAGATGATCAGCTCAGTTATGAATTTAACTGGTGAAGATGAAACATATTACTATTTTAAAAAGACAGTGTAGAGTATTTGATGGTGAAAAGAATCTGCTGTTTTCAATTCATTTAAAAAACGACAATTTTAGAAAGGGTTGTCGTTTATCAGCAGTTTGAAATAAGACTTCAGGGTCTTATTTTTTTATGGTATTTAATATCTCTTTTAAATCATAGTCGTGCACTTGACCGCGAATATAGTAATCATCACCGATATATCTTGGAATAACGTGGAAATGAATATGATGTACTGCCTGACCAGCTGGCTCATTATTGTTAGAGACGATATTGCAGCCATCAGCATGCAGTTTGTCTGTCAATAAGATAGCCATTTTTTTACAAACGACAATCATCTGCTTTAAAGTATCTTCATCGACATCATAGATATTGACAAAATGTTTTTTTGGAATGACCAGGGTGTGACCCTTTGTCGCCTGGGAAATATCTAGAATAGCCATTACCATATCATCTTCATAAACCAGATTGGTTGGAAGTTCACCTTTTACGATTTTACAGAAAATACACATATTAATCTACCTCCTTATTTTCTATTTGCTCAAATTCACTTAAGGGAATTGCATTTGTCTGAACACTTTTCAAATGTCTGTTAATTGCTCTGGTCCTGGTTCCTACTAAACTATCAAGTTCATCGGAAGTCTTGCGAATATACTGTTGGGCATTAGTTAAAACACCTTCAAATTTTTCAAATTCTGTTTTAACGGAACCAAGCAGGTTCCAGACTTCACTGCTTCTTTTCTGGATTGCCAAGGTTTTAAATCCCATCTGTAAAGAGTTTAGAAGGGCTCCGAAAGTACTTGGACCGGTAATTGTTACTTTATATTGTCTTTGTAAAATCTCCAGCATATTGAGATTGCAGGCTTCTGAATACAATCCTTCAGTAGGTAAAAACATTATCGCAAAATCGGTTGTCTCTGGAACATAGATATATTTATCTCTAATTGTTCTGGCTTGAGTTTTTAAAGTTGTTGCCAGCTGTTTTCTAGCTGTTTCGATTTCTTCTTTATCTCCATTTTCTAAAGCGTTCTGTATGTTCAGATAGTCCTGAGAAGGAAATTTGGAATCTACTGGCAGATAGATAAACCCATCATCAGTGGAAGGAAGTTTAATCGCAAACTCTACTTTTTCATTGCTGTTAGGTTTGGTGCTGATATTTTCTTCATACTGTGAACTGTTCAAGATATCTTTGATAATAGCTGACAGCTGAATCTCCCCGAGAATACCTTTGGTTTTAACATTGGTTAAGACTCTTTTTAAATCTCCAACTCCAGTTGCCAGATTTTTCATTTCTCCAAGACCCTTATAAACATTTTCCAGCTGCTGAGAAACTGTTTTGAAAGACTGGGTAAGCTTGTTGTCCAATGTTTCCTGCAGTTTTTCATCAACAGTCTTTCTCATCTGTTCCAGCTGTTTATTGTTATCCTGTCGAATACTGGTAAGATTGGTTTCGATTGTTGTTCTTAAATTTTCCAGTTTCTGTTCTTCAATCATAGCGTTTTGAGCCAAGGTCTTGTTAATGGTTTCCAGTTTATTTATCTGATGCTCATTGTTTTGTCTTTGCGATTCAACAAGATAGTTGGATAAAGATTTTAAGCCTTCTGTAACAGCCCTGCTAGAAACATCAATTCTTTCAATCTGCAGATCACTGCTGGCCTGTAGATAATGAAAAAGATTGTTCGACAGACTGTTTAACGATGTGTTGGTATTGTTGTTGATATCTGCAAGATACCTGTCCAATCTGTTATCGATTAATTTTTCCTGTCTGTTAATTTTAATGTTATTGATAATTAACAGAATAACAACCAAAAACAATAACACAATAACAGCAATTAAAAGTAATTGATTAAAATCTAATGATAGTGGCATTTTATCACTCCTTGAATACAATTATAAACTAAATAGTAGAAATATAAAAAGATAATAAGTCTAAGTAAGGTAAAGTAGATCTTATAATAAAGATATAAAGTTAGTCTTTTAGTTTTTGTTAGTGTATAATTGAACAAAAGGAAGGATATATTATGTCATTATTTAAAAAAATTGAATACAATGCTCCGGTAACTCTAACATTTTCGTTAATTTGTTTAATCGTTTTGATTTTCTATAATATTTTTGGTGATGGTTTTTTATACTCTGTAGCCATGACCTACAGAGATAGTCCGTTAAATCCAATGATGTATATCAGACTGGTAACACATATTTTTGGTCATCTAGGGTGGGACCACTTTTTTGGTAATATGAGTTATATTCTATTATTAGGTCCAATGGTAGAAGAAAAGTATGGCTCTGACAGATTGATAGTTAAAATTTTTGTTACAGCTCTGATTGCTGGAATTCTGAATAATGTGCTATTTCCCAATGTCGCATTATGTGGTGCTTCAGGAATTGTATTTATGCTAATCGTCTTATCTTCAGTTACCTCAGTTAAAAGTGGTAAGCTTCCTTTGACACTGATTCTGGTTTTAATTATTTATTTAGGTACGGAAATTTATAATGCAATTTTTGTTACGGACAACATTTCTCAATTTACCCATATTGTTGGTGGAATATGTGGTTCTATCTTTGGATTAGTATCTGATAAAAATAAAAAACAATAGAAATAACAAAAAAAGACAAAAATGTTTACCTTGTGAAAAGAGTTGATTATCTATCTTCTGCTCACAAGGTCTTTTTTACTTTATGTATTGAGAGAAAATCATTTTTAGTCTATAATAATAAAAGGAAATTATAAAAAAATAGGAGGCTAATAGATGGCAAAAACATTTATATCAATGGATGGTAATACAGCTGCTGCTTATTCGGCATATGCCTTTACAGAAGTTGCTGCAATTTACCCAATTACTCCGTCAAGCAATATGGCAGAAGTAATTGACCAATGGGCGACACAAGGTCGTAAGAATATGTTTGGTAGTGTTGTCAAGGTTGCTGAAATGCAATCAGAAGCTGGCGCTGCTGGTGCTGTGCACGGAACACTACAGGGGGGAGCTTTGGCGACAACATTCACTGCTTCGCAAGGCTTGTTATTGATGATTCCAAACATGTACAAATGGGCTGGGGAATTGCTTCCAGCAGTAATGCATGTAGCTGCTAGAACTATTGCTGCACGTTCATTATCAATTTTTGGTGATCATCAGGATATTTATGCTGCAAGACAGACTGGCTGTGCAATGCTGGCATCTAGTTCAGTTCAGCAGGCATTAGATTTAGGTGCTGTAGCACACTTGTCAGCAATCAAGGCATCAGTTCCATTTGTCCATTTCTTTGATGGATTTAGAACATCTCATGAAGTTCAAAAGGTAGAAACTTTAGATTATGACTACCTGAAAAGTCTGGTTGATCAGGATGCTTTAGAAAAATTTAGAAAGAATGCCCTAAATCCACATGGCAACGCAGTTACCAGAGGTGGAGCAGAAAACGATGACGTAGTCTTCCAGGGTAGAGAAGCTCAAAACTTACATTTCGCGGCTGTAGCAGATATCGTTAATGATTACATGGCTGAAATCAGCAAGCATACTGGAAGAGAATACAAACCTTTCACTTATTATGGAGCACCAGATGCTGAAAGAGTAATCATAGCTATGGGTTCAGTAGTTGAAACTATTGAAGAAGTAGTTGATGTATTAGTCGCAAAAGGAGAAAAAGTTGGTGTAATTGCTGTACACCTGTATCGTCCTTTCAGTGCTAAATACTTAGGCAATGTTTTACCTGAAACAACCAAGAAAATTGCTGTTTTAGATAGAACTAAAGAAGTTGGTTCTCGTGAACCATTATACCTGGATGTTTTAAGTGTCTTAAAGGATACAGATATCGAAATTATCGGTGGAAGATATGGTATCGCATCTAAGGATACAGCTCCAAATCAAATCAAAGCTGTTTATGATGAGTTATTAAAAGCTGAACCAAAAGAAGAATTTACTATTGGTATTGTTGATGATGTTACTCATTTATCATTAGAAGTAGACCCTGACTTTACAATCAGAGGTACTTATACTTCTTGCTTGTTCTGGGGCTTAGGTTCTGATGGAACAGTTGGAGCTAATAAAAACTCAGTAAAAATCATTGGTGATAATACCGACATGTATGCTCAGGCATATTTCCAATATGACTCAAGAAAAGCTGGTGGTGTCACCAGAAGCCACTTGAGATTTGGACCAGATCCAATTCAATCAACCTACTATGTTAACAATGCCGATTTCATTTCTTGTTCATTAGACTCATATGTTCAACAGTATGATATCTTAAAGGATTTGGCACAGGATGGTACTTTCCTATTAAATACTACAATTGAACCTGATAAGATTGAAGAATTTTTACCTAACAGAATGAAAGTTCAATTAGCGAAGAAAAATGCTAAATTCTATATTATCAATGCAACAAAGATCTGTGCTGAAATTGGTATGGGTAGAAGAACTAATACCACACTGCAGTCAGCATTCTTTGCATTAAACGAACAGATTATGCCTTATGATAAAGCTTTAGTGCTGATGAAGGAAGCTGCTAAGAAATCATATGGCCGAAAAGGTGATGAAGTTGTCAACATGAACTACAAGGCAATTGATGCTGGTAAAGATGGCTTGGTAGAAGTAGCTGTTAAACCAGAATGGGCTGATTTAGATCCTTATTTCGCAAAACCTGATACAGGTGATGCTTATATGGATGAGCATGTATATGGCTACAACTCATTAAATGGTTACAATATGCCAGTAAGTGCCTTCACTAAATTTGGTGTTTTAGATGGAACAATGAGAAATAATGTTGCTTATAATGAGCATAGAAATATTGCATCATTTGTACCAAGATGGATTCCAGAAAATTGTATCCAGTGTGGATTCTGTTCATTCGTCTGTCCACATGCTACAGTTAGAATCTTTGCCTTGACTGAAGAAGAAGTTGCAAATGCACCATTCGAATTTGAAACTATCAATGCTGTCGGTAAGGCAAAAGGCTTAAAATTCAGAGTTCAGGTATCACCAGACAACTGTGTTGGTTGTGGACTGTGTGTTAAGGAATGTCCAAGAGCAGCATTAGAAATGGTTGATGTCCACACTATGCTACCTGAGGCTCCATTAGCTAACTACCTGTATAAAGATACTGAGTATAAGAAAGAGCTGGTTGATGATACTCCTAAGGGAACTCAATTCTTGAAACCTTATATGGAAGTTCCAGGTTCATGTCCAGGATGTGGAGAAACACCTTACTATAGATTAGTTTCTCAATTATTCGGTCCAGACATGATGGTTGCCAATGCAACAGGATGTACTTCAATTTATAGTGGTTCAACTCCTTCAACTCCATTTGTAACAGATGAAGATGGAAATGGTATTGCCTGGGCTAACTCATTATTTGAAGATAATGCTGAGTTCGGTTATGGTATGGCATTAGCTAGAAGCTATAAGAGAGCAGTATTGTTAAAGATTATGGAAGATAACCTTGATTCTGTAGAACCAGAATTGAAGGCATTATTTGAAGATTATCTGTCTAAAAATGGTAACAGAGCTGAAGAAAAACGCTTAGCTCCTCAGATTGAAGAGTTAGCAGCAAAATCAGCTAATAAAAATGTTCACAGATTAGCAGAAGAAGCTAGAGATCTGGTATCAGCATCTGTCTGGATTGTTGGTGGTGACGGCTGGGCTTATGACATCGGTTATGGTGGATTAGACCATGTTATCGCTAACGATTTGAATGTTAATATTCTGGTATTAGACACAGAAGTATATTCAAATACTGGTGGACAGTCATCTAAATCATCTCAGGCAGCTTCTATTGCTCAATTTGCGGCTGGTGGAAAGGCTGTTGCTAAGAAAGATTTAGGTCAGATTGCTATGAGTTATGGTCATGTCTATGTAGCTTCAATCTGTATGGGTGCTAATAGAATCCAGGCAATCAAAGCTTTAAAAGAAGCTGAAAGCTATAATGGACCATCTCTGATTATTGCTTATTCTCCATGTGAATTACATGGTATCAGGAAGGGCTTAGTCAGACATCAGGAAATTCAGAAGAAGGCTGTTGAATGTGGATATGTAAATATTTACAGATACGACCCTCGTAATGAAAAACCATTGACAATCGACTACAAGACTCCTGACTTTGATAAATTCCATGATTTCTTAATGGAACAGGCTAGATACAATAACTTAGTCAAGGTTAATCCTGAAAATGCTGAAGATTTATATGCTAAAGCAAGATCAGATGCTGAAAAACGTTTCAAAAACTTAGAAGCAAGATTGGTTGACTAAGAGTCAAAAAAATTTAATTGAAAGAGTTCTCAGAAATGAGAGCTCTTTTTATATTATGATGTTTAAGGATTTAATCATTTTAAACAATGTTTGTGATTGGTTTGCTTTTTAGTAGATGTGAAATTATAATGGTTAATAGTGAGAGGTAGTTTATGTCTAGCATCAGAGATTTTATCTATTTGGAAAGTGCGTTCAGATGTGTCAGTTGCAGTGGACGATTAAAAAAGTATAAAGATGAATTGGGAAATATTTATTATATCTGTAATTCATGTAATAAAAAATATTATGCTACCAAAAAACCAAGAGTGAGATATTTGATTGATATTGGTGTTATGGTTGCGGCTTTGTTGTTTTTCATGTCCAGGTATACCGATAAGTATCATCTAACTGATTATGTTGTAGCCTGGCTTCTCTTTGTTGCTCTGGCAGCGATAGTTATTCTATTTACTACATTGATAAGTCATTATTTATTTGATGAAGTAAACCTGATTGAAGATACAAAGAAAAAAGAGAAAAGAAAATTTAATGGTTCATTAATTGATTTTCTATTAAGAAGACATCAGACATTATGTCCAGTCTGTAATTCCAGACGTGCTTTAATAAATAAAAAAGGCAAGGATGGAAAAACATATTATCAATGTCTGGCATGCAATCAGTTTTTTGTTGAAAGTAAAGCCTTCACTACCTTTTCTATCAGCTATCTTTTGGTGATGGGGATAATTCTTTATGGAATTTACTATTTTATTAAAAGTATGTGGGTAGCAATATTGTTTACCTTAATATTATTTTTGTATTACGTTTTTATCTGGCTGCTTTATAAATATAAGGATTTTGAGTTTTATCATCAGCTGACAGCTGCGGAAAAAAATAAAAAAGTACTATAAGAAAACATCAGATAAACGCACTGGCAAAACTTCCACATTAATGTGGAAAAAAACAGTGCGTTTTTTTATTGCTTTTAGTATATAATGAAACTAAAGAGGTGTGTCATGAATAAAGAAACACTGAGAAGAAACAAATTGTTCACCTTGTTGGAAGCTGAAAAGGATTATAGACCAGCCAGTTATTTTTCAAAGTTGTTAAATGTTTCAGAAAAGACACTTTATTCGGACATTAACTATTTAAATAAAACATTTTCCAAATACAGAATTCATATTGATAAAACTCCAAGAAAAGGAATAATTCTTCAGGGAAAAACAAGTCAGATTGAAATGTATAAAATGGACAATCAATTATTCAGACCAGAAGACAGGTACAGTCCTAAAAACAGACAAAGAACAATTATCAGAAAAATAATTATTGAAGATGAAAAGGTAAACTATGAACTTCTAGAAAAACAGTTGTTTGTATCCAATACCGTTTTGAGAAGTGATTTAGCGGCTATTAAAAAATTTCTTTCCAGTAGAAATGTTGAACTTGTCTGTGAGCCAAATGAATTTTATCTAAAAGGCTTTGAAAAGGATATCCAAAACAGCTATAAAAGTTTTGAAATTGAAGGTTTTAAAAACAATGGTCTGACTACTTTGGATGAGTATGTTAAAGAAGCTAAAAAGATATTCATTGCCCCAATAGTTGATGCTGCGGAGAAAATAGTGATTGACTACAGCTTGCAAGCTAAAAGAGCAATGGGGCAGAGTTATATGACATCATTATTCTTTGCACTATGTATCCTGTTTACCAGAGCTAAAAACAATCATCATTTTATAAAAAATGTAGAAAATTTTGCTTTTCAGAATATCGAAAAAATGGAAACCTATATGATGGCGCTTAATATTTCTGCTGCTGTCAATAATACTCTTGGTATCCTGTTTATCGATAGAGATATCGAATTTCTTTCCGAGTTACTGTTAGCTCATGGTATTGAACCAACATTTAATAAAGTGCTGCTTGATGATTTATATGAAAAAAGTGTTAGAGAAATTGTTGGAAGAATGTCTAAAACACTTAAGGTAGACTTAACTGCTGATGAAAGGCTTTATGAATCTTTATTGGCTCACGTTATCCCAATGATTTATCGTTTGAAAAATGGATTTTCTGTGAAAAATCCATTGCTGGATTCAATAAAAAGACAATATCTGGTGATGTTTACTTTGACCTGGTATGTCGCTTCGGTTTTTGAAAATCTGTTTGATGTTACCTTAAGTGATGATGAAGTGTCCTTTTTGACTATTCATTTTCAGGTAGCTTTCGCTAAAAAGATCAAACCAAAAAATATATTGATTGTCTGTCCTAAAGGTTTGGCTACGGCAGAGCTTGTCTATTCCCAAATAAAAGATATCCTGCCTGCTACTGATCATATTGAAGTAGTGACTGTTGATCAGGTTTTAGACAATGATATTTCAGATGTTGAGTTTATTATTTCTCTGGTAGAAAAGGACAAATTTGCCAATGTTGATAAAAAGGTATTCTATGTTTCACCTTTAATTACTCAGCAGGAACTAAATGAAATTTCAAATTATTATGGTTCGATTAATGAGCAGTTAAGAGCATTAAGGAATGTGGAAAAAACAGACTTGATGGAATTAACCAACTATTTTAGAGATGACTTTATGTTCTGGCAATATGAGTTAAACAGTAAAGAAGAAGTGTTGGATTTTATGATTGAGCAGTATGAAAAAGCTGATTTGGTTACTTCAGATTTTAAAGAAAGCATTTATGCCAGGGAAGAAGAAGGAATAACAAGTTTGTATACTGGAGTTGCTATGCCACATGCCTCATGTAGTACGGTTAAAAGAACGTTGTTGTCAATCATGACTTTGAAAAAGAGTATCAAATGGCAGGAAAATGATGTTAACACCATCATTATGATTGCCTTGGCCGAAGAGGATGTCAATGAAGTAAGAAATATCATTTCCAAGCTTTATGATTTAATCGAAACAAAAGATAAAACAAATATGCTGACAAGAATTGATTCAAATGAACAGTTTGCGATACTGCTTCAACAGGTAAGTAAGGAGGAGATTTAAATGTTCGATAAAAAGATAGCTTTATTTAATCAAAGTGCTGAAAATAGAAAGCAAGCTTTAGCCTTACTGGCCAAGGAGTTTATCAAGGCAAAAGTTGTAGAAGATAACTTTTTGGAAGGAATAATGGCTAGAGAAGCAGTTTTTCCGACCGGATTAGAATTAAATAGAATGGGTGTTGCCATACCACACACAGATCCAGAATATGTAAAAGAAAACCAGATTGGCTTTATGACATTAAAAAAGCCGGTAATCTTTCAATTTATGGGAGACATTACTCAGGAAGTTGAAGTTTCAGTAATTTTTATGATGGCTCTTAAGGAAGGGGAAAAACAATTAGAAATGCTTCCTAAACTGATGGATCTGTTTATGATGGATGATGTTATGGATGCTTTAAAAGAAGCTAAAACATATGATGATTATTACCAGATTATAAGTGGGTCTGGATTGATAGACTAAAAAGGGGGAAGAAAATGCTAGTCACATCAAAAGAAATGTTAAAAAGAGCTAAAGATGAAGGTTATGCTCTTGTTGCTCCGGATTATTATGACAATAATTCATGTAGAGCCTTTGTTGAAGTTGCAGAAGAATTAAATCAACCTTTAATCCTATCTTTTGCAGCTGAAGTACATGACAGTATGCTTTCTTTAGAAGAAGCAGCACTGATTGGCAGATACTATGCTGAAACAGCTAAAGTTGATATCGCTCTGCATCTAGACCATGGGACTAAATTTGATACGATTAAAAAAGCCATTGCCTATGGTTTTACTTCAGTAATGATTGATGCCAGCAGCTGTGACTTTGAAGAAAATGTTCGAAGAACAAAAGAAGTAGTGGAATATGCTCATGCTAGAGGAGTAGTTGTTGAAGCTGAAATTGGTCATGTTGGAAGCGGGGATACTTATTCTACTGCTGCTGATGATTCGATTTATACGGAAACTGAAGCAGCTAAGAAATTTGTTGAACTGACAGGAGTTGATTCATTAGCTATTTCAATTGGTACAGCTCATGGCCATTATAAAGGTACTCCAGTAATCAACTTTGAAAGATTACATGAAATTAGAGAAGCTTTGGATATTCCTCTGGTTTTACATGGTGGCTCATCAAGTGGAGATGAGAATCTTAGAAGATGTGCAACCGAAGGTATCAGTAAGATAAATGTCTTTACTGATTTTGTCGTAGCAGCTTTTGAATCTGTAAAAAATGGTGATCCAAAAGACTGGTTTGAATTACTGCAGATGTCAGATGAAGGTGTTAAAGATGTCTTAAGGCATTACTATCGAGTATTCAATTGTGTCAAGTAAGGGGGATATTATGAAAAGAGAATTGAGAAGTCCATTCTTTGTGTTAAACCCTAAATGTTATTTATGGGGTGAGGAAGCTTATAAATTAGGTGCTGTCGCTGAGGAGCTGGCAGTCAAATATGATTTAGATATTGTTTATACAGGCTCTCTGGTTGACTTGGCAAGATTTGCTGAAGATTTTCCACATCTGATAATCTGTGCTCAAAATATGGAAGCTTTAAGACCAGGAAAGGGAATGGGACATATTTTACCAGAAGCACTGAAAGAAGCAGGAGTACAGGCAACGTTTCTAAATCATGCTGAAAATCCAAAAACAGTTTCTGATTTAACTGAAACTATCGCCAGGGCTAAAGAATTAGATATTTTGACAATTGTCTGTGCTGATGATGTCGCTGATGCTAAAGCTATTGCCCAGCTGGAACCAGATGTTATGGTTTGTGAACTTAAAAGTTTAATCGGTACTGGTAAAACAGCTGATATGGATTATATGAAAGCTACCAATGAAGCAGTTAAATCGGTTTCTTCTAAGACAAAAACACTACAGGCAGCTGGAATTTCCAGTGGTGAAGATGTTTACAAAGCTATCGCATCGGGAGCTGATGGCACTGGCGGAACCAGCGGTATAGTAGCTGCAAAAGATCCAGAAGCGATATTAAGAGAGATGATTGCGGCTTTAGATAAAGCTAGAACAGATTTTTATAAATAGTAAAAATTTCAAACGCTTTAAAAAGTAGGATATAATGAAACAAAGGAGATGTTTATTATGAAAAAGATTTTATTATGTTGTGGCACTGGTGTAGCTACCAGTACCGTAGTTCGTAAAAGACTGGAAGAGGAATTGAATAAGAGAGGATATAAGGGTAAATTTACTATTAACCAATGTAAAGCAGTAGAAGTTCCTAGCAAATCAAAAGATGCTGATTTATGTGTCAGCACTATTGCTAATTCTTATACCTGCCATTGTCCATTAATTGTAGCTACCAATTTGCTTGTAAATAGAAATACTGAAGAAATCTATAATCAAATTGAAGAAGCACTGTTCAGTGAATAATTTAACTAAGTTGTAATATTTAGTTAGTTAATTAATTGTTAAGACTTGTGGGGACAAAGAATTAACAGAAAGTATAAATCTAAATAAAAAAAGGAGGATATTAGGTTTATGGATTTTATTTTAAAAGTTTTTGCTTTTATTAGTGATTGTGGACCGAGTGTAATGATGCCTATAATGATTGCAGCGCTTGGTATTCTTATGGGAGCTGGTATAGGCAAATCAATTCGTGGTGGTTTAACTGTTGGTGTTGGTATAATTGGGTTAAACTTATCTACTGGATTAATGGGATTTTTAGCTACTGCGGTTGCACAGATGTCTGCTAATTTTGGCTTGTCACTTGCTACGGTAGATATTGGATGGCCTGCAGCTGCAGCTATTGCTTTTGCAACTCAGGTAGGAGCTCTAATTATTCCAGTATGTTTACTTGTAAACATCATTATGATTGTTACCAAAACTACTCAGACAATCAATATTGATATTTGGAATTTCTGGCACTTTGCATTTACAGGTTCATTAGTCGCTGCTGTAACAGGAAATGTTGCTTTAGGTTTAGTCGCTGCGGTTTGTAATGAAGTAATAGTCTTAGTATTAGGAGATATAACTGCTCCTGCCTTAGAAACAACATTAAATATGCCTGGTGTATCTTTACCACATGGCTTCAGTGCTGCATTTGCCCCAATCGCACTAGTATGTAACTGGATTATTGAAAAGATTCCAGGACTAAGAGATATTGACTTCTCTCTTGAAGGTTTACAGGATAAGATTGGTGTCTTTGGTGAGCCAATTATTGTCGGGTTTGTATTAGGTTTGATTATTGGTGTAGCAGCAGGACAGGATTTCAAAACTGCTATGGCAACAGCAATCAACCTGGCTGCAACAATGGTGTTGATTCCTAAGATGGCAGCTTTATTAATGGAAGGTTTAATTCCTATTTCTGATGCTGCAAGTGCCTTTGTTGACAAGCATTTCTCTGGTAGAGGACAAATGTACATCGGTCTTGACTCTGCAGTTGGTGTTGGTCACCCAATGACAATTACTTTAGGTTTAATTTTAGTTCCAGTAACATTATTCTTAGCTGTTATCTTACCAGGTAATACAGTCTTACCAGCAGTAGACTTGGCAGTTTTACCATTCATTTTCGTTTTAATTTTACCAATCTGTAAAGGTAATGGTTTCAGAAGTTTAATTACTGGTTTAGTATGTTTAACAGCAGGTCTTTATATCGCAACATATTTAGCTGGACCTACAACTGCTGTTGCAGCTTCTATTAATTTCGATATGGGTGGAGCTACTTCAATTTCATCTATCTGTGATGGTGCTAATCCGTTGACTGCACTTCTTTATACAATTGGTAATTTACCTCCAGTTGTAGCATATGCTGTGTTAATTGCAATCGCAATTGCTTTTGCAGCTTATAATGGAATCAGAATTAGAAAAATTAATAAAGCTTAATTTTTTGCTAATTAAAGTAGAGGGGCTTTTATTAGCCCCTTGCTTGTCTTGAGGGGATAATTAATGAAAAAATATGTATATAAGAAAGACCATTTTTTTGTAAGAGTTACTTTGGTTGGCATTATTTGTATATTAATGGGTATATATAATATATATTTGCTTATAATTAATAGAAATTATTTAAATTTGTTTATAGTAATAATATGTGCCTATCAGATTTTGAATACATTTTTTTCGTTATCTAATCCTGAAGAAGTGTATATTGATGATCATCGTCTTACCTTTAAAGCTTATGGGAAAGTTCATACTTATGATTTCAAACAGATTTATGATTTTAGAGTTAAAGAATTTCCCCAAGCTAAGAAAGTGTATGTCAGGATAAATAAAAATCAGAATAACTTATTAAAGGGAAGATATTGGGTATTTTGTTTATACTTTAATGATGCTGATGAACTGTTTCAGTGGTTTTTAGATAAGGAATATCAGATGCATCCTGATACAGTCAAGGCAACTGCTAGAAGAAGTAATGAATTATCACCTGAAGAGAAGGAAAAAAGAGCTCAACTTAAAGCTGAAAGAGAAAAAAATAAGAAACCAGGTTTCTTTACTAATAAAAATAAAGATGAAAAAGGGGGAAAGTAAAATGGCTGTCTATAAAGAGACAATTACTGGATTGGTAAGTAAAGGTATCAGTCCAACTTATTTTGACATTACTGAAGAAGTAAAAGCAATTATTGAAAGAAGTAAAATACAGAATGGCATTATCTGTGTTATCTCACCTCATACCACATGTTCAGTATTTTTTGAAGAGTATTGTCATGATCTGATGCCCAATGGAAAGGAATTTTTACAACAGGACTTAGATAATGTACTGGAAAAGATTATTCCTGATCAGACAAAATGGGGACAGTACTTCTATCCGGGGACACTTCATTTTGAAGATGTTGAAGCTTGGCCTGATTACTTAAAATGGCTGCCATCAGGGACCAGAGAAGAACTGTTTAATTGTGATGCTCACTTAAAAGCGACAATTTTGGGCAACAGTGCTACTTTTGAATTGGATGAAGGTAAATTAGGAGTAGGTAAAACAGGTTATATCTATTTTGTTGACTTTGATAGAAATCGTTCTAGAAATAGAAGATGTAGAGTAGTAATTATCGGAGAATAGAATTTTATAAAAACTGTAACAATTAATTTGTGAAAAAAGGGGTAACCGAGAAATTTTAGGGTTTGTTCCAATCTTTTAGGGTCACTTTTAGGGTGAGATGGATATGGAATAAAATGAAATAAGACCCTAAAACTTTACAAAAAATGAAAGAAACGATGGGTAAT
>JAPXMY010000006.1:0-113728 GCA_033808805.1 Erysipelotrichaceae bacterium | reverse complement strand
TCCCACTCAATCGTCGCAATTGGTTTTGGACTTAAATCATAAAGCACTCTACAAACTCCATCAACTTCAGATAGGATTCTATCTGTTATATGTTTTAAAACTTTATAATCAATTTCTGGAACAGTACAATGTAGTGCATCTATAGTGTTGACTGCTCTAATGATTACTGGCCAGTAATCTAATCGTTTTCCATCTTTTACTCCTGTTGAAGTAATATCTGGAATAACTGTGAAAAATTGCCAGACTTTATCAGTTAGATTTGCTTTATCAAATTCTTCTCTTAAAATTGCATCTGCTTCTCTTAGGGAATGTAATCTTTCTTTAGTAATTGCTCCTAGACATCTAATACCTAAGCCAGGTCCTGGGAATGGTTGTCTATCGACCATTGATGAAGGAAGCCCTAAAGCTTTCCCTACTACTCTAACTTCGTCTTTGTACAGACTTTTAACTGGTTCAACTAGTTCTAGTTCCATCTCTTTTGGCAAACCACCAACATTATGGTGAGCTTTTACTCCTTTAGATTCAATGATATCGGTATAAATTGTTCCTTGGGCTAAAAATGAAATGCCTTCTAATTTAGAAGATTCTTCATCAAAGACTTTAACAAATTCATTGCCGATGATTTTTCTTTTTGTTTCTGGATCTGCTACTCCTTCTAATAATTTTAAAAATCTATCCGTAGCATCAACATAAACAATATTAGCGTCTAATTGTCCTTCAAATAAATCAAGGACTGCTTCTGATTCCCCTTTTCGCATTAACCCATGATTAACATGGACTGATATTAATTGTTTGCCAATGGCTTTAATTAATAGTGCTGCTACTACTGTTGAATCTACTCCACCAGATAAAGCTAAAAGAACTTTTTTATTACCTACCTGGTTTCTTATTTCTTTAACTTGTTTTTCTATAAAATTGTTGGCTAATTCTATTGTTGTAATTCTAGCCATATTTTTATCTCTTATGTCCATTTTAATCACCTACTTTGACCATCTTTACTTTTAACAATAACATCATGTGCTCCGCCTTCCACTATTGAAGTAGCAGAAACAAGAGTCAGCTTAGCTTCCTTCTGCAGTTGTTTAATAGAGATACAACCGCAATTACACATCGTTGATTTAATCTTATTAATGGTAATAGCCACATTATCACTAAGTGCTCCTGCATAAGGTACATATGAGTCTACACCTTCTTCAAAAGATAATTCGCTTTTACCACCCATATCATATCTTTGCCAGTTTCTAGCTCTTTTAGAGCCTTCGCCCCAATATTCTTTAACATAGTGACCATTAATAATTAACTTGTTTCCTGGTGCTTCATCAAAGCGCGCAAAGTATCTACCTAACATCACAAAATCAGCTCCCATCGCTAAGGCTAAGGTAATATGATAATCATGAACAATGCCACCATCTGAACAGATTGGAATATAGATGCCGGTTTCTTTATAATACTCATCTCTTGCTTTAGCTACTGCAATAATTGCACTGGCTTGTCCTCTACCAATACCTTTAGTTTCTCTGGTAATACAGATAGAGCCTCCACCAATTCCTACTTTAATAAAATCAGCTCCAGCATCAGCTAAAAATCTAAAGCCTTCTTCATCAACGATATTGCCAGCTCCTACTTTTACACTATCACCATAGTTATCTCTAATCCATTTTAGAGTATTTTTCTGCCATACTGAATATCCTTCAGAAGAGTCAATACATAAAACATCTACTCCTGCTTCTAATAAAGCTGGAACTCTAGTTTCATAATCTCTGGAATTGATACCAGCACCAACCAGATATCTTTTATGATCATCTAAAGCTTCATTAGGATTAGCCTTATGAGAATCATAATCTTTTCTAAAGACAAAAGATACCATATGATCATTTTCATCAACAACCGGTAAGGCGTTTAGCTTATGATCCCAGATAATATCGTTAGCCTCTGATAGGGTTAATCCTTCTCTGGCATAAACAAGCTTATCAAATGGAGTCATGAAATCTTTTACCTTAGTATTTAAAGGAGTTCTTCCTACGCGATAATCTCTACTGGTGACTACACCTAAAAGTTTCCCATTAGGTAATCCATCTTCCGTTACCGCCATTGTTGAGTGATGAGTTACAGCCAGCAGATCTAAAACATCCTGTAAGGTATCATCAGCTTTAACCGTTGAATCACTGACCACAAAGCCAGCCTTATAGCTTTTGACTTTTCTGACCATTTCAGCCTGGTCTTCAATTGACTGAGCCCCATAAATAAAAGATAGTCCTCCTTCTTTTGCCAAGGCAATAGCCATCTTATCATCAGAAACCGACTGCATTATCGCTGAAACAAGAGGGATATTGATTTTTAAAGCCTTTGAACTATCATCATCTGAATATTTTGTGATGCAAGAAGACAGATTAACATTACTGGTGATGCAGTTTTCATCAGTGTAACCTGGTATTAGTAAAAACTCAGAGAATGTATGTGAGACATCTTTTAAATAGTGCGCCATAAGATTATATTCCCCCTTTTAAACAAGTAATAATATATTTCATAATTAATATATATTCTATACTATTTTAAAGATTTTTTGTACTAAATCAGGGGTGTTTTTTCATAAAGTTATCATAATTTTAAATATCATCATTTTTAACTGTCAATCCATAAAAAAATCAGGTTACACCTGACTTTGAATTCTTATTGTCTTTTGGGCTGAACTTCTTTTTCGGGCATTACTTTTCTAAGATAGGAGTAAATCTCTGAACCCACACATTTACAAAATAAGAATGTTTCTCCTTCTTGTAGAAACAGTGTTACAGAAGGATTAAATAACTTCTGTTTGAAGTACCATCTTCTTATTTCTGATAGATAATAGATGTCACATTCTTCCTTTTTATCTTCATCATAGATAACCAGATAATCTATATGCCCTGTAAAGATCTTCTTTTCCTCTTTAAAAGTCATTATCAGACCATAGATACCAAAGGGAATACACAGAATTTTTTCTTTAGCGGTAAACAAGACAATCGCAAATACTAACCAGACAAAAACAATTAAAGCTACCGGTTTATTTGTTATTGTACATAATGCTTTACTTTCAGGTAAATTGGCAACCTTAACCCTGCGAGATTTACTTTCTGTCATCATCATACCTCATCAGTTTTATTCTAACAATTAACATTTTGTTGTTCAATTGATTTGAAATCAATAACATAATTTCACATAAAGCTACAGCAGTTCAATATCATTGTTGCGACAGATTTCAATCATCTCTTTAGGCCAGATGCTGGCCTGTACTTCCCCAATATGAGCCTTGTTTAACAGCACCATACATAATCTAGATTGACCAATTCCTCCACCCATAGTCAAAGGTAATCTATCATTTAACAGATCCTGATGATAAGGCAAAGCCATTCTTTCAGAATTGTTACTTTTAATAAGTTGCTCAATCATTGAGTCCTTATTTACTCTGATGCCCATACTGCTTAGCTCAATTGGCATCTGCAGTAAATCATACCAGACCAGCAAGTCACCATTAAGCTTCCAGTCATCATAGTCTGGAGCTCTGCCATCATGAGGCTTGCCATCTTTAAGCTTATCTCCAATTTGCGAGATAAAGACCGTCTTATGCAGTTTGCAGATTTCATATTCTCTACCCTTACCATCTAAATCAGGAAACATATCAGCCAACTCTTGAGAGGTGATATAGAAAACATCCTCATCAGAAATATTTCTAGGCAGCTCTGGATAATGTCTTAAAAGTTCATCCTGAGTAATTCTTAAAGCTTTCATAATCCTATCAACTGTGCCATATAAAAACTCCAGGGTTCTGTCCTCTTCTTCAATTACTTTTTCCCAGTCCCACTGGTCAACATAAATAGAATGAATATTACCAAGTTTCTCATCTCTTCTAATAGCGTTCATATCGGTATAGATACCTTTAAAACGCCTTAAACCATACTGTTTTAAAGCCATTCTTTTCCACTTGGCTAAAGAATGAACAATTTCTAACTCTCTTCCCTGTAAATAAGGCACATCAAAAGAAATTGGCCTTTCATAACCAGTCAGATTATCATTTAAACCACTAGCCTTATCAACCATCAGTGGTGCTGATACTCTAGTCAGACCTAAGTTATCAGCCAGACTTCTTTCAAAACTGTCCTTACAGATCTTGATGGCAATTTGAGTATTTAATAAGTCTAATTGACTTTTATAGTTTTTTGGAATATTCATAACATTTTTACCTCTATCAGTATCAAATTCTACCAAATATAATTTTAGATATCAATCTCTAAAACAACTGGACAGTGATCTGAACCATAAACTTCATTTAATATCTGACTGTCAATAATCTTATCTTTTAATCTGTCAGAAACAATAAAGTAGTCAATTCTCCACCCGGCATTGTTTTTTCTGGCGTTAAAGCGATAACTCCACCACGAATATTTAATCGTATCTGGATATAGGTATCTGAAAGTATCAGTAAAGCCATTACTTAACAGTCTACGCATCTTATCTCTTTCTTCATCAGAGAAACCAGCATTTTTACGATTAGTTGAAGGGTTTTTCAAATCAATCTCTTCTTTAGCCACATTTAAATCACCGCAGTAAATAACCGGCTTTTCCCTGTCTAGCTCTTTTAGATGCTCTAGCATCTGATCTTCCCAGAGCATCCTGTAATCAAGTCGGGCTAAACCATCCTGACTGTTTGGCACATAGGCATTGACCAGATAAAAATTATCGTACTCAAAGGTCATTATTCTTCCTTCTTCAGGATGCTCATCATTATCTTCAAAATCATATTTTTCACTGATTGGCTTTTTTTTGGTATAGATAGCAGTAGAAGAATAACCCTTTCTTTGAGCTGAATGATAGTACTGATAATAACCATCGAGCTCTATATCTATCTGCTCAGGCTGAGCTTTAGTTTCCTGAAGACAGATAATATCCGCATCTATCTCTTTAACAAAATCTAAAAATCCTTTTTTCAGGACGGCTCTTAAACCATTTACATTCCACGATACTAACTTCATATAGCCTGTTTAACTCCTCTACAATATACTTCATAGACTTTGATATTTTCATCAGTGATAACTAAATCAGCATCCTTATTTACTTCGATGCTTCCTTTTCGACCATCTACTTTACAGTAGCGAGCCGGATTGATAGTAGCACTGTTAATAGCGGTAACTAAATCAAGTCCTGCCATCTTATGTAAATTGTTAACTCCTTCATTGACATATAAAGCACTGCCAAAAAGAGTTCCATTTGGCATACGATAAGCTCCATCCTTGTTTAAGAAATTAAACTTTCGATCATCTTTCTGTACTGCTGAATCCGTTACCAGAATAAGTTTATCTTTTCCTTTCATCCTGCCGATTAAATAAGCAGTCTGAAAATCTATGTGGACTCCATCACCAATAACCTCAGCATAAAAACCATCTAAATTAACAGCTGCTCCAAACAGTCCTGGATTACGATGATGAAATGGATTCATTCCATTACCAGTGTGGGTAATGGCGCTGGCACCATTTAACAAAGCTACTTTAGCCTGTTCAAAGGTAGCGATACTATGACCAATACTGGCTACAATACCTAACTCACCACACTTTTTCACAAAAGAAAAATCCTCATCTTTTTCAGGAGCATAGGTTACTGATTTAATATTACTTCCTGATAGTCTCTGATATTTTTCTAACACTTCTGCATCAGGAGCTACGATATACCTTTTATTTTGAGCACCTTTACGTTCTTTAGAAATGAAATTTCCTTCCATATTGATACCTAAAATTTCAGCTCCATCATCCATTCTTTCAATTATTCTGCTATAGGTGACCATGGCCTTTTCATTTTTGTTAGCTGCCTGAGTTGAAGTAGTAACTAAAAATGAAGTCACTCCTTCAGCTGGCATATGTTTGCACCACTTCTTCATGCCTTTTAAAGTAGGCTTGTTGCTGTCGACTCCTGCATAACCGTGACAATGAATATCAATAAATCCAGGTAGAATCCATCTATTTTCATAATCAACATCTACAGGTTTTTCATCATACGAATAGATACCAACTATTTTAGAACCATTCAGTTCAATTTGAGCTGGTTGTAAACTTTCATTAATCCAGACATTTTTACTCTGTATAATCATTTTTATCACCTTTATCCTTTTATTCGTTAAGTTATATTATACCAAATTATATCAGCTAAATAAAATCATAGCACCAAAAGAAAAAATAAGGTACAATTAATCTATGTATTATTTTTTGGGGAGAAATTTATGAAAGGTTTATTTAGGATGTTGAATAATTCCAAAGTATTCAACGATTTAGATGAGCAGGAATTTTCCTGGGTTTTATATGATGTAGGAAACTCTGCTTTTACAATGCTGTCATGTTCACTGATTCCAATCTGGTTTAAATCAATAGCTATCGGAACAGCAGCAGGTCAGATTACTTCTGATGCCGCTACCGGAATGTGGGCCTTAGGCACATCTGTTGTTACCATTATTGTCGCTTTAATCGGTCCGGTCTTTGGGGCTTTAGCTGATAGAAAAGATATGAAGAAAATCTTCTTTACCACTTCTGTAGCCATTGGGGTATGTGGCTGTATTATTAATGGTTTTGCGACCAGCTGGATTTTATTTTTAGTTATCTTTATTTTGACTAAAGTCGCTTATAGTGCTTCATTGACCTTCTATGATTCGATGCTTAATGATGTTACTACCGAAGATAGAATGGATGAAGTTTCATCTTATGGTTATGCCTGGGGTTATATCGGTTCATGTATTCCCTTTATCGTAGCTTTAATAGCTTACATCCTGGGACCTGATATGGTTGGTATCTTATCTAGTGGAGTAAGTAAATTTATCGGTTTTGCGGTAACTGCCATCTGGTGGATGCTGGTTACTATTCCACTTATTAAGGTTTATCATCAGAAAAACTATGTTGATATTGAAGATACCAAGGTATCTTATGCCTTTATTAAAATCTATAACACCTGGAAGACTATCTTTTTTGAAGATAAAAAAGTTCTGTTCTTCTTAATTGCTTTCTTTATGTATATTGATGGGGTTGGCACCATTATTGACAATGCCATTAATATCGGAACTGACTTAGGATTAAATACTGTTGGTCAGGTTGTATTTTTACTATTAACTCAGGTAGTTGCCTGGATTGGTTCACTGGTTTTTGCCAGCTTGAGTAAAAAACATGACACAGTTAAATTAATTCTGATCTGTATTGCTGGCTACTTTGCCATCTGTGTCTATGCCCTGTCACTTCAATACCTGTGGCAGTTTGGCGTTATGGCTTTTGGAATCGGATGTTTCCAAGGTTCAATCCAATCACTTTCAAGAAGCTATTATTCAAGAATTATTCCAGCTGAAAACTCAGGGGAATACTTTGGCATCTATGATATTTTCTCTAAAGGAGCATCTTTTATCGGCTCAGCCGTTATCGCGGCAGTTAAATTTGCTGGTGGAACAATCAATCTGGCTATTGGACTTTTAACAATCTTCTTTGCCTTAGGATTTGTCTTCTTGAAGCTGGCTGATAGACAACCTAATAAAAATGCTTAAAATGTGCTATCAAGCATATCTAAACAATCTAAAAACAGGCTTTAAAAATGGCCTGTTTTTTTAATAACTAATCTTTTATAACTTTTAAAAAGAATTCGTTAAGCTTTTTATAACTTAATGCTTCACTACCAGCTAATTGCTTAATATAGTTTTCGATTTCTGTAAGATTTTCAACAATATAATCATTTAATTTTTCAATCTTTATTACCTGTTTTTTCTCATTATTTTCCTTTTTTATCTTTATCAGTTCATCAATGATTTCATTTATCTCCAAGGTAAACTGACTATTTCTTAAAACATCAAATTCAATTGGAGCAACAGTATCATTTTCAATCGTATATAAAGCTGAAGCCAGTGATCTTAAAATATAAAAATACTTTTTAAGATTTACTTTTTCCTTATCTAAAACAAACTTACTATAGTGCGTTGAAGCAAGATGATAGTAATGATTTAAAATCTTAATTTTAGAAAAATATACTTTAGAAAGTTTTTTTAACTCTTTAATCGGTTCTCTCTTTTTATAAACGATTGGTGAATTCAGCCACTCATACAAAGAAGGATTAGAAGCATACAACAATTTTAAAGTTTTAGAAATATCCCAACCACTGATATCTAAATCATTATTAATTGGTCTTACTATCACATCTTTTGTTTTATCTAATCTTAAATATTCTTTTTCTTTTCTTTTATAGATAAATCTAACATCATAATCTGAATCAGCTGAGTCAAACCCCCAAGCTCTTGAGCCTGATTCTACCGCCAGTAAAATCTTAACATTTTCTTCTTTTTCAATTTTCTTAAGCTCTTTAATTATTTCTTCACGCATATTATCACCTACTTCTCTTTCTTTATCTTTATTGTAAACAAATAAGACAAAAAAATATAGCGAAATTTAATCCGCTATATCTTTTTATTTTTCATTAACTACATAATTATCGTTAACATAGTCTATTTCCAGTATTGCATCACTGTCGATACTGTCTTCAATTATCTTGTAAGCTAAAACTGTTTCGATATTCTGCTGGATATACCTTTTTAACGGTCTGGCTCCAAAGGTGATATCACTGCCATTATCGATAATTGACTGTTTGGCTCTGGCTGTTAAGCGCAACTCAATATGTCTATCTTTTAATCTATCAGAAAGCTGTCTGATAAACTTATCGACAATACCTTCCAAGACTTCATTGGTCAGTGGGTTAAAGATAATAATATCATCAATCCTGTTGACAAACTCTGGTTTGAAAGTGGCCTTGACTACTCTTTCATAAGCTGCACGCTTTTTGTCATGATCTTCTTCAAAAGCATATTCACTGGCCAGGTTACTGGTCATAATAACAATCGTATTTTTAAAGTCTACTGTTACACCTTTATTATCAGTGATTCTTCCATCATCCAGTATCTGCAGCAAGATGTTGAAGACATCAGGATGGGCTTTTTCAATTTCATCCAACAAGACGATTGAATAAGGTTTTCTTCTGACCGCTTCTGTCAGCTGACCACCTTCATCATAACCGACATAGCCTGGAGGAGCACCGATTAATCTGGAAACACTGAACTTTTCCATATACTCACTCATATCGATTCTGACAATCTTATGTTCATCATCAAATAACTGTTCTGCCAAAGCTCTAGCAACTTCAGTTTTACCAACCCCGGTTGGTCCTAAAAACAGGAAGGAACCAATTGGTCTATCAGCATCCTGAATCTGCGCCTTACTTCTTAATACAGCATTTGAAACTAGTTCAATCGCTTCATCCTGACCGATTACTCTTTCAGCCAGCTTATCTTTTAAGGCTAAGATTTTCTGACGTTCAGTTGCCATTAATCTACTGACATCAATACCTGTCCATCTGGAAACAACCTTGGCGATTAATTCCTCATCAACAGTTTCCTGAATCAAGGCATCGACCTTAGGATTGCCTTTAGCTTCTCTAATCTGCTTTTCTAAAGTTGGAATTGTTTCATATTGCAGTCTGGCTGCATCTTCATATCTAGCTTCATTTTGAGCCTTATCTAACTGCAGTTTAGCCATTTCCAGTTTTTCTCTATTTTTCTTGACTAAATCCAGCTCATCTTTTTCGTCCTGCCATTTGCTGTGAACTTCATTTCTCTGCTGTTTGAGCTCTGATATTTCCTCTCTGATAACATCCAGTCTTTCCAGAGCTTTTGAGTCTTCTTCTTTCTGCAGAGCTTTCTCTTCAATTTCCAGCTGCATGATTTTTCTATTTAACTCATCAAGCTCATAAGGAACTGAATCCATCTCTACTCTGATTGAAGCACAGCCCTCATCAATTAAATCAATGGCCTTATCTGGTAAAAAACGATCAGAAATATATCTGTTAGACATGGTAGCTGCGGCAATTATTGCCTCATCTAAAATCTGCACTCCGTGATGTGCTTCAAAACGGTCTTTCAAACCTCTTAAAATCGAAATAGTTTCTTCCACTGTTGGCTCATCAACAGTTACTCTCTGGAATCTTCTTTCCAAAGCCTTATCGGTTTCAAAATACTTGCGATATTCATTGTAGGTAGTCGCTCCAATACAACGCAATTCTCCTCTAGCCAGCATTGGCTTTAATAGATTAGCTGCATCCATACTGCCTTCTGTTTTACCAGCTCCAACAAGGTTGTGAATTTCATCAATAAACAGAATGATTTCTCCATCAGCCTGTTTTACCTCTTCTAAAACAGCCTTCAGTCTTTCTTCAAATTCACCACGATACTTGGCTCCAGCTATTAAAGAGCCCATATCCAGTTCAATCAGTCTTTTATTTTTCAGATTTAAAGGTACATCCTGCTTGTATAATCTCCAGGCTAAACCTTCAACAACTGCCGTTTTACCAACACCTGGCTCACCAATTAAAACTGGGTTGTTTTTTGTTTTACGCGATAAAATTTCAATAATTCTTCTGATTTCTTCATCACGACCAATTACTGGATCTACCTTACCACTGGCGACAGCTTCAACGATGTCACTGCCATATTTTTCTAAAGCTTCTAAAGTTTCTTCACTTGTTGCTTCATTCATCTTCTTACCACCACGTCTTTCTAATTCCTGGTTAATTACCTGATTTTTTGTCAAGCCATATTTTTTAACGATCTCATTGGAAATAGGTGAATCGTTAAATAACAGATGGATAAAAACTGTTGCGACAGTCAAAAATGTTTCATCATTATTCTGTGCCCAGTTTAAGGCCTCAATAATGGCATCGTTAACTTTACGATTAAAAACTGGTTGAGGAATATAATCCACAGTCGCAATATTTTTCAATCTGTTTTCAGCATTGTTAAAACATTCCTGTTTATCCAGATTGATTCTTCTAAACAGACCATCAATCGTATCATCGGAGAAAATAGCATAAAACATATGCACAGTTGTTATTTCACTGTGACGCCATTGACTGGCTAACTGATTGGCCTGTAATAATATGTTTTGTAGTTTTTGTGAGAATTTATTAAAATCCATAAACTGACTCCTTTCTGGCACTTGAAGTCATAAAGTGCTAATTTGTTTTTTGAAGAAAAGTAACATTTCTGTTACTTAAACGTATCTCTAAATCTATCAAATACCGATTTCTTTGATTTATTTTCGATATCCTTCAATTTATTGAAAAGTTCTTTTTCTTCCCTGCTCAGTGATGTTGGAACTTTCAGATCTACAATGACATATTGATCACCATAGTAGGAAGTTCTGATATCCTTGACACCTTTGCCTTTGAGCCTGAATCTTTGATCTGGCTGAGTTCCTGAAGGTATCGTCAGCTGAACATCACCCTGAACGGTCGGAACATCAATCTTGGTACCTAAAGTAGCATCAATTACTGACAGTGGTACAGTGATATAGATGTCGTTGCCATTTCTTTGAAAATATTCATGTGGCATAACCATAACTTCAATATATAAGTCCCCATTAGGACCGCCATTGAATCCTCTATCACCCTTGCCAGCGATACGAAGCTGCTGACCTGATTGAATTCCCGCTGGAATACTTACTTCAACTTCAATTTTCTTTTTACTGAATCCTGTCCCTTTACACTTAGGACATTTATTTTCTATCACCTGACCGGTTCCATTACAGTTGCTGCAGGCAGTCTGAACCTGAGACATCCCAAACATGGTCTGCTGAGTTCTGACTGTTCTACCCGTTCCGTTACAGGTTGGACAGGTTTTGATATCGTTTTTACTTTTAGCTCCTGAGCCTAGACACTCTGAACACTGCTCTTCAACTTCCAGTTTCAGTGTTTTAGTTAAACCTTTAATTGATTCCATAAAGTCAATTCTCATAGTCATGAACTTGTCCTGACCTTTTCTTGGAGCATTGCTGTTGCGTGAACGGGCTTGTCCACCCATTCCACCACCAAAGAAGGAACCAAAAATATCGCCCAGATCACCAAAGCCACCAAAGCCAAAGTTTTCAAAACTGAAATTATCAAAATTGAAACCACTGCTCTCTAAACCGGCATGACCAAACTGGTCATAGGTACTTTTAGTCTGTGGATCATTTAAAACTTCATATGCTTCCTGAACTTCTTTAAACTTTTCTGGCGCATCTTCATCTTTGTTTAAGTCTGGATGGTATTTTTTTGCTAGAGCTCTATAAGCTTTTTTGATATCATCTTCACTTGCCGACTTGTCAATACCTAAGATCTCATAATAATCTCTTTTTTCTGCCATAATAATCCCTTCCTAGTAAATCTAATGACTAGCATTTGCTAGCCATTAGAATTTATATCATATTTTTACTTTTCAGTAAAGTCAGCGTCCATAACATTATCATCATAGCTGTTGGCACTGCTGTCATAATGCATGTCCTGCTGTTGCTGTGCTTGTTGCTGATACATTGCTTCACCCATTGCCTGTGCTGCCTTCTGTAAAGCATCCAGTTTAGTTTTCAATGTATCGTAATCGTTATTATCTAAAGCTGTCTGTAATTCATTTTTCAGTTTTTCAACTTCTGCTTTCTGATTAGCATCAATCTTATCAGCATTATCAGTTAACATCTGCTCAATCTGAATAATGAATCCTTCTGCCTGGTTACGTAATTCAATTTCTTCCTTACGCTTGTCATCTTCAGCCTTGTGCAGTTCAGCTTCTCTTACCATTCTTTCAATTTCTTCTTCTGATAGTCCTGAAGAGTTGGTAATAGTAATAGATTGCTCTTTACCAGTTCCCTTATCCTTAGCTGAAACATGAACGATACCGTTAACGTCAATATCAAAGGTTACTTCAATCTGAGGAATTCCTCTTCTAGCTGGGGCAATACCATCCAGTTTGAACATACCTAATGACTTGTTATCTTTGGCCATTGGTCTTTCACCCTGCAGTACATTGATATCTACCGCTGGCTGATTGTCTGCCGCTGTTGAGAAGATCTGTGATCTGCTGGTTGGAATAGTTGTGTTACGATCGATTAATCTGGTCATAACTCCACCTAATGTTTCAATACCTAATGACAGTGGTGTAACGTCTAGTAACAATACATCATTAACATCTCCTTTCAGTACTCCACCCTGAATCGCAGCACCCATAGCTACTACTTCATCTGGGTTAACACTCTTGTTAGGTTCTTTTCCAAGTTCATTTTTAACGGCTTCCTGAACTGCTGGAATTCTGGTTGAACCACCAACCAACAGTACCTGGTCGATATCACTCTTTGTTAAACCTGCATCACTTAAAGCCTGTCTGATTGGTCCAATTGTCTTTTCAACGATTGGTTTAATCATATCTTCAAATCTTGCTCTGGTCAGAGAAGTTTCAACGTGTAATGGTCCATCAGAGTTAGCTGAGATAAATGGAATTGAAATCTGAACTTCCTTCATTGAAGACAGGTCTTTTTTAGCTTTCTCAGCTGATTCTTTGATTCTCTGTAAAGCCATGTTGTCTTTTTTCAAATCAATGCCATAGTCTTTTCTAAAGCCATCACAGATATAGTCAACGATCAGGTTGTCAATGTCATCTCCACCAAGTTTATTGTTACCAGCTGTTGCCAATACTTCAAAAGTACCATCAGCCAGGTGCAGAATACTGACATCAAATGTTCCGCCACCAAAGTCATAAACCAATACTGTCTGTTCCACATGCGTCTTATCAATACCGAAAGATAAAGCTGCTGCTGTAGGCTCGTTGATAATTCTTGCTACTTCCAAGCCAGCAATTCTACCAGCATCCTTAGTTGCCTGACGCTGAGCATCGTTAAAGTAAGCTGGAACAGTAATAACAGCATCCGTAACCTTTGTGCCCAGATAAGCTTCCGCATAATCTTTCATATAAGCCAGAATCATCGCTGAAATTTCCTGAGGTGTATACATTTTGCCTTCCAGTTCAACTTTTTGATTTGAACCCATCAATCTTTTAATTGATGTCACTGAGTTTTTATTTGTAACTACCTGACGTTTAGCAGCATCACCAACAATCTTATCGCCATTTTTGAACGCTACTACCGATGGAGTAGTTCTATTTCCTTCTGGATTTGTGATAATTGTAGCTTCACCATTTTCAAATACTGCTACACATGAATTTGTTGTACCTAAGTCAATACCAATAATTTTTCCCATAATTTATTCCTTCTTTCTTTTACTCACTGACCTTTACCAAGGCCGCTCTTAATAATCTGTCTTTTAACATATAACCTTTTTGAAAAACTTCAATTACTATATTCGGTTCTACACCTTCGACTTTCTCTGTCACCATCGCATTTTCGAAGTTTGGATCAAAAGGTTTATCTATACTATCAATTTGACTAACCCCTTCATCGGTTAGTGCCTGTATTATCTGATCGTAAGTCAGTTTAACTCCCTTGACGAAAGGATCAGATATATCTTTTCCAGCCAGTGCTATTTCTAGAGCATCTAAAGCTGGTAAAATGCTTTGGGCGAAACTCTGAATTCGATATTTGTGAGCATTTTCAGCATCACTCAACAATCTTTTCTTCAGATTTTCCGTATCTGCATAAGCCTTATAATAAGCATTTTTGGTGATTGTGACTTCTTTTTGAAGTTCTTCAATCGTCTGTTGTAGTTTTTCAGTTTCAGTCAGTTCTACTTCTTCCTGTTTTTCTTCTTCAAGTATTTCTACCGTAACTTCTTTTTCTTCAACTTTCTTGTTCTTATCTTTTTTGCTCATTTTAACCTCAATTTCTATTTTTTCTTCTTATATTGGCTTTCGATAAACTGCGTTGCGAAATCCAATATTGAAACAATCTTGTTATAATTCATGCGGCTTGGTCCGACAACCATTAACTTTCCTTCTTCTTCACCAATATTGAAGATCGAAGAAACAATAGCCACATCATTAACCCATATCAGTTCACCTTTATTGTCTGGTGATTTGACCTTGACACTTGATTCACTGGTTCCGATTTTTTTCCAGAGGGTGGAATCATCAAACATTTTCATGATTTCCCTTAACTTTTCAATGTCGCTGAATTCAGGCTGATACAACATATTTGTTGCTCCTGAAAAATATACATTGTCACTGGCAAATTTTACAAACGCCTGCACAAAGGCATTGAACAGTATCTCATGTCTTTTCACTGATCTTTCTAAAATCGGTTTGATTTCATTCAGCTTGGCTACCACATCATTAATTAGTGTCCCCACTAAATAGTCATTCAAGATGTTTGTACAGGTCTGAATATCTTCAACCGATACCCTGTCAGCAAAGTAGAATGTCTTATTTTCCGCGTGACCCTGATCAGTAATAATTACAGCCACCGCACTTGTTTCACTCAGTGGAAACAACTTTATGTGGGCCAGACTCTGTCTGTTAGCATCGGGACCTAATACCAGTGAAGTCAAATTTGTCATATTTGATAAAATATCACAACTTGCCTGAATCACATTCTCAAG
Organism: Erysipelotrichaceae bacterium; assembly: GCA_033808805.1. Lineage (GTDB taxonomy): Bacteria > Bacillota_I > Bacilli_A > Erysipelotrichales > Erysipelotrichaceae > UBA1783. The sequence continues at coordinate 98,338 of JAPXMY010000006.1, read as the reverse complement.
TGGTAAGTCACTGGAAAAGAATGTCTGTAGTTGATATTTCTCTTTTTCATCCAAGAATGAGTCCATCAGATATTCAACATAATAGCGATAGCCATATGTTGACGGGACTCTACCAGATGAAGCATGAGTTTTCTCTAATAAACCTTCTGTTTCCAGATAATTCATTTCATTACGAATTGTTGCACTTGAACAGTTTAGTCCGTATTGCTCCAGCAAGGTCTTTGATCCGATTGGTTCAGCTGTCTTAATAAACTCTTCAACAATCGCTTTCAAGATAACTTCCTGTCTTCTAGATAACATCCTTCTCCCCTCTTTTCTGGCACTTAACTTCTGCCACTGCTAATAGTATAATACATTAGTTTAGCACTGTCAACTATTAAGTGCTAATTTTTTATATTGTAAATATAAAAAACGATTACCCTCTGATAATCGTCATTTTCGCTATAATTCAGTCATTTTTTTATTGTTTTTTGGCTTTATTTTCTATTAATTCAAACACTTTATCAAAGATATAAGCCAATATTACTGTAATTAATGCCGATAAGATGAAAAAGGCATACTTGTTACTTTTTGGTAAACCTAAATTAGCCAAAACTATCATCGGCAGTCTCTGCAGAATATAAATACTGAAAACATGATCGCCACAGAAATTGAGTGCCCTGTTTCCAATTGACAATTTCATTGTCACAGTGACAACTAAAAATGTAAAAATAATTCCCCAAATCATAAAGCTCAGGGCATCCATATTAAGCCTGAAGACTGCTACAGCTATATATGAAATAAACAAAAGTAATAACACCATTCGATATGTTTTTTCATTTCTCATTACAATCTCTTCAATTCGATCTTTAAAAATTGAATACCAGATGCCCAGTGGAAATAAAATAGCTGTATCATACCACCAATGCTCTTTGCCAGCCAGTTTCAAGGTCACAATCAATAAAATAGTCAAAAAAGTTAAAACAAGTGCAGCGTTATAGTGTGTTTCATCTTCCCTGTTTTTAAAAACAGAAAAGGAAACATAAACAAAAATATATAAGACAAAGGTAACAAACATATACCAGTTAGAATTGCCAAAACCGCTATAGCCAATCCAGGAAGTCCAAAAGACAAAACTGTCAAATTCCACCTTAAATACAAAATGCTGTAAGACAAAATACATCAGTACCACAACATTAAATCGAATCAGTAGGCTTGGCAGCTTTTTCTTAAAAATATCATCAGCGTACTTGAATCCCTTGCGTTTGACAGACTCCATAATTCCGTAGCCTGAATAAAACAAAAACAAGGTCACAACCAATTGACCTAAAAATAAAGAAAACCAGTAAAGTGGTTTATCAATCAGACTCTCTAAAATTAAATATTGGTTAATATGAGAAAAGAATACTAAAACAGTAAAAATTCCTTTTATTGGTTTTGTTTTTTCTATCGACATATAGTCTTCATTAAACTTACCCTTTGGAGCAATTTTTACTCCATAAAATACCAGTATGATTAATAATAGTAGAAATACCGTCATTTACTTTTCTCCTGTTACACCTGTAAATAATTTTACCATATTTAAAATAAAAATAGGCATATTAATCAGTTTGAAGCACCATTTCATCTTTTTTACAGACAAAAATTTCCTGACAGCACTAATCTGACTTCTAAAAAAGCATTAAATAAACGCTGTCGGCAGTCAAACTTTTGGATTTCGATACTTCTTTGTAAAAGGCTGGTAAAACAGAATGACTATCCATCGTTATAAAATTAACTTATAATATATTTATGAAAAATCCTTTTAAATATTCTTTAGATAACAAACGCTACCTTACCTGGAACTATTATGGTAAAAGCAACTTTCAAAATAAAATCATCAAGATTCCTATTGATGGTCCTTTTTCCTGCCCTAATCGAGATGGTTCTCTAAGTAAAGATGGATGTGTTTTTTGTCTGGGAGGATCAAATGCCTTTCCAGAGTTAAGTGATAAAGATTTGATAAAGCAGTACCAGCAAAGAAAAGAAATCTTTTTTAAAAAATGGCCTGATGGTATTCCCTATGTTTATTTTCAGTCTTTTTCCAACACTTATGCTCCTTTAGAAAAACTGAAAGAAATCTACCAGCCCTTTATCGAAAGTAAGGAAATAAAGGGAATTATCATTTCAACCAGAAGTGACTGCCTGGATGATGAAAAAATTGCCTATTTAAACTCTTTGACAAAAATCAAGCCAGTCTGGATTGAACTGGGACTGCAGTCAATTCACGATAAAACTTTAAAAGAAATGAATCGAGCGCATAGTTATCAAAACTTTTTAGAAGCGATTGAAAAACTAAAAAACACCGACATAAAAATCAGTGTTCATTTAATTAATGGCTGGCCAACTGAAACCGAGCAGATGATGCTGCAGACCGCCATCGAAGTAGGAAAACTTCCCATTCATGCCATCAAGTTTCATATGCTGCATATCTGTAAAAACACAGCCTTAGGGGATTTTTATCAAAAAGAACCTTTTAATCTTTTAAGCAAAGAGCAATATGTCAGTATTGTAGCTAAGCAGCTTTCCTATCTAAGGGAAGATATTATCATTGAAAGGCTGACTGGCGATGGCTTAAAACAGTACTTGCTGGCTCCAATGTGGACGCTGAAAAAAGTCAGTGTCATCAATAACATTGATAAAAAAATGGTAGAGTTAGACCTCTACCAGGGAAAAAATTACTCTGAAAGTCGATAATGACCAACGATATCGTTTCGATATTCTAATACATCTTCCAAATAATTGGCTTGATAAGGGTTAGCATTATGATAAATAAATGGTATCCCTTTTTTATTGCGATATTCACTGATGACACCTATATGTCCTTCAAAGATAATAATATCTCCCGGCTGCCAGCTTTCTAAATCGTAAATATCGGTAGTAAGGGAAATGAAATTGTTTTTAAAAAAGACCTGCAGGTTTTCTACTCTTCTAAAATCAATATTGATATCCACCACTTCAATATCATACATGTCCCTGTTAGCCCAGATGTCATCATAGACCAGTCTCATCAAATCATAGCCAGCATTTAACATGCCAAAAGCTACTACATCCGTGCATACTCCATATTCATCATCTGGATAGCCGGTACTATAATATTTGCTTTTGTATTCAGGGTTGCTTGCCAGATAGTCTTTAACTGACTGCAGCATGTCACTTTGATCATCAATCCCATCATTATCCTTATCAACAGAACTGACAAAAGTTTCGATACCAAAATTATCATTGGTGTATCTTCAATGAGGAATATAATTAAAAACATAAAGAAAACTGACTGTCACAAATAAACAACAGACTATTAATATTTTCAGTATGCTATTGACGATCTTTTTAATTTTTTCCATTCGCTACTATTTCCCTAATATCTGAAACAAACAGCATATTTAACCAGCTTTTCATCAATATAGGCCAGATAACCCCAGGTATCTATCACCTGAAAATAGGTTTTATCCTGGTATTCAATATATTTATAACCAACTACCCAGTGCAGTCCATAAGGACTGATTCTTTTATCAATTTTATTTAAATACATCATCACCGGATAACCGGCACTGATGCTTTCTTTATATTGCTTAATATCTTTACTCTTATAGGGTAAAAGTTTACCTTTTTCAATGTTGCTGTAAGTACTTTTATAAAACCATTTGATACCTCGGATAATATCTTTGGCAAAAGCACCAGGCAGGGGTGGCTCAATGCGTGGCCATAGTAAATGTATCAGCCATTTGGCAAAGTTGCCATCAATAAAAGAATATGGTTCATTTACTATAATCTGGTTGTCAAAGTTATTATTTAAATAACTGAGGCAAATAGCAGTACAGATGCTGCCGCAAATACCACAACCAAGATAGCCATATCCATATTCTGTTTTTAATGAATTTATCCACTGTCTTCTGGTATAAATAAGTACTTTTGAATCATCAATTCCGTGTTCATCTAAACCAACTAAAAACTCGGGCTTGCTTTTAATTACGCTTGCTTTTATTTTTTCAGCTTTATTCATTTTTGTTTTTACTTTCGTTGATTACCTTTATCAGACCATTCCAGCCCATTGTGGCACAGATAATGCGATTGACCTGTCTGCCAACTGTATCAAATACCACAGCTTCACCTAAAAGCTTCTCATCATATTCTTTTTGATAAACCATATTGAAATAATTCTGAATAATTATCTCAGCTTCATCAACACTGCATCCTTTAAGCAGTTCACTCATGATTGAGGTTGAAGCAGTTGCGATAACACAGGCCTTACTATCAAATCTGATATCTTCAATAATTCCATTTTCAATTAAAACTTGCAGAAAAACATCATCAAGACAGGTATCATGATGCATATTGACCTGTTTATATCTTTTATCAACTACCAGCTGATGATTTCTTGGTTGCTGATAATGTTCCATAATAATTTCTCTTTTTAATATTGGATTATTTTTAATCGATTTCATAATATTCTCCTGTCTTTTTATAAAATTACATCAATGCAATTTTTAAGTGTTGTATTCTTTAACACTTCAATCAGTTTATCAACTTCGTTTTTAGTGTTATAGAAATAGAGGGCACATCTGACCGTTGAATCAGTTTTCAGATGCTGCCAGAGGTTTTTAGCACAGTGATTACCACTTCTTAAGCATAAACCATGCTTGGAAAGGTACGCTGACACATCCTGGCCAAACAATATTTGACCATTATCCACTACATTAAAACTGATTATTCCAGTATCGGCTTTCTGATTATAGATAATGATATTATCTAACTTTTTCATCTCTTCAATGGCATAGTCTCTGAGCTGCTTTACATACTTGACTATATTGTCCAAACCGATTTTCTCCACATATTGAATTGCTGCTTTTAAACCCAGAACTGCTTCAATATTTGGGGTACCAGCTTCAAACTTATAAGGGACTTTTTTCAATAAAACATTGAAATCAATATCGAAACGAGCATTCATTCCTCCACCTGACATCAAGGGTTCCATCTTTTCAAGAAGATGATATTTACCATACAGCACTCCTGATGCTGTTGGTCCACATATTTTATGGCCAGAAAAGGCTAAAAAATCACAATCCAAATCTTGAACATCAGTTTTAACATGTGGCACTGATTGAGCACCATCAACTACTACTATCCCACCAACCTTATGAACAGCCTTTGATATTTCCTTAACATCACTGATATGACCCAAAACATTTGTAGCATGGGCAATTGAAACAATCTTAACCTTCTCACTCAGCATTTTTTTGACATTGTCGACAGTGATTTTGCCTGTCTCATCCAAAGGAATGAATCTAACCTTACATCCTGTTTTTTCAGCTACACGGTACCAGGGCAAAGTGTTGGAAGCATGTTCTGCCAAACTGATCAGTATTTCATCATCCTCTTTCAGATACTTTAAACCATAACCAAAAGCAATCTGATTTAAAGCGTGAGTAGTGCCAGAAGTAAATACTATTTCCCTGCTTTGGCAGTTAATAAATTCGGATACTGTTTGTCTAACTTCTTCATAGGCTTTATCAACGATATTGGCCAATTGATAATCACCACGGTTAATATTGCTGGTGATATTCTGATAATAATTACTGACTGCCTCTATTACACACTGTGGTTTCAAGGTCGTCGCTCCATTATCCAGGTATATTAAAGGCTTTCCTTCATTTGTTTTTCCCTGTAACATCGGAAAATCTTGACGGATTTTATCAATATCAAACATAAAGCTATCACCTTCTTTTCAATCTGTCCTTAAAAATATTATATCACACTAATAATTATATCGTTAAACAAGTATTAATTGAATTAAACTCATAAATAGCATATAATAATTGAGTTACAATGGGAGGTTTATATGAAAGAATTTCTTAAACAGAACTGGTTTGTAGCTGTAATTGCGGTATTCTTTTTAGGAATATCTGTTTTTTATGCTTATGACCAGAATAAAGATAACTTACCTGATAAAACTGTAAACGGTAAAGATGTCGTCTTTTCAGTTGACGATACCAACTTTACTGCTGATGAGTTATATGATGAGTTATATAAAACTTATGGTAAATCAGAATTATTTTTAAAATTCTATATGGGCGTTATTGATGCCAATGTTGAAGAAACGGAAGAATTAACGGAACAGATCAACAATGCCATTTCTCAGACAGTCAGCTACTACACCAACTATTATGGTTACGGTTTAGAATATTTAAACCAATTGGCTAGATACTATTATGGCTATCCAGATTTTCCAAGCTATGTGGAATATCAATTGAAGGCTGAAAAACTATATTCAGCTTACATTGCTCAAAACGCTGAAAAGTATGTTACAGAAGAGTTTATTGCTAAGCACAATCCTAGAGTTATCAGCTACTGCCTGATCAAATTTGATGATCCTAAAAATCCAACAGCTGATGAAACTGCCAGATTAAATGCAGCAATGGATGGTTGGACAAATGACTATACGGCAGAAACATTTGCAGAGTTTGCGATGAAATATTCAGAAGACCCTTCTACTGCCAGCAAAGGTGGAAAATTGGGTTATGTTGACAATAACTCAGCACTTGTTGATGCTTTCCTGAAGGCTGCTTTAGCTTTAGAAGAAGGACAGGTATCTGAATGGATTTTTGATAAAAACTATGGTTATTTCTTAATCAAGTGTGATTCAAAAAATTATGCCGACTATGCCAGTGATCCTAACTTCTTATCAACTGTCTTAACTGACAATGCCAACCTGGCTAATGAAATTGTTTGGCAGTATGCTCAAAACGCTGACATTACCTTTATGGATGAAGCAGTAAAAGATTACATCATGCAACAGTTAAACGTTGTAAAGGATGGTGAATAATTATGAAAAAGTTTAGATTATTAGTTATTACCCTGTTAACTGCCCTGCTTTTGGCAGGTTGTGGAAATAAGACTGCCAAAGTATCAAATGGCAGTGATGTACTTATTCAATTTGGTGATACCAAGATTACTAAATCTGATCTATATTACAGTATGCTGGAAACTGATGCTGGCTATACTGTCATCAATATGGCAAACAAGATGATTGTCAATCTGGAAATTGAAACTACTGATGAATTGATCGCTGAAGCTCAGGAACAGATTGATACCTATAAAGCAACCTTGACTGATGACTGGCAAGCATCTTTAGAAAAACTAGGTTTTGAAACCGAAGAAGAATTGTTTGAACAGATTTTAGCTTCTATTAAAGCAACTAAATTAACTTCCAAATACCTTGATGAAAACCTGGATACCTTAATAGAAGAATATGCTCCACTGATGGCAAGAATCATTTATATCAGATATGTTGATAACGATATCGAAACAGCTAAAACAAATGCCGCTAATGCCATTGAAGAAATTAAAGCAGGTGAAGAATTCTTAAAGGTAGCTGAAAAATATTCGGCAGCCATCACTCTGGCAAATGAATCTTTATATACCAGATATTCTGAAGTTGATTATAATGTTTTACAATTTTTATTAACGGTAACTGAACCAACACTGTCAGCACCAATTGAAAACAGTACTTCCAGTGGTATTTATATTGTTCAGATAACAAAAACAAATGTTGAACAGGTTAAAGATAACTTTATTGAATTCTTAAAATCAAGTGAAGACTTTATCGCTAAAGTAAATAATTACTATTTTACAAAGCATAATTTCGCATTATATGATGTAAAAACTTTCGAATTTGTGAAAACAAATTATCCTTCTTATTTACCAACAGAAAAATAACACAATAAAAGCCAGCTCATTATCAGGCTGGCTTTTATTATGCTTTTTTAAACAAATTGTTTAAGCACAGGTATCTTTTTTATTATTATCGTTATTATCAGTGATATTACTAACACCATAATCAAACATATCGGTACATTTATTAAGGAAAAATTTCCTACAACCTTTGTCACTATTCTGATGACAATCGTATTAATCAAGGCATGGACATCGTAAATACCTAAACTATGTTCAGATATTAAATCAATAATCCATTTTAACTTCGGCTTTTTCTGTAACTTTAAATCCATATTTTTAACATAGAGATAAAAGCCAATATTAAACATAACTACATTCATCGTCATATTGCCATATATTGAAACCTTCCTGTTAAAATACAAGGAAAGCATAATTGAAAAGATAATGGAAAAAATGAGAGCCATCATACCGGCTAGATAAAAAATTTTATTATTTTTAAATTCGGTATTATTTAAATACCAGCCCAAAACAAAATAAAAGACAAATCCACCAACATGGCTCATATTAGCTATAGTAAGTACATGCTGAAGATGGGCAAAAAAATCAGTAAATAATAAACCAACTTCAATTATCTGTGGTAAAACAAAACCAAAAACAAAAGATAGGATTAAATAATATTTTACATATTTGATATTCTCTTTTTTGATCCATAGCCTCAACAAAGGAAGAATTAAATATATACCAATCATCATATAGACAAACCATAAATGATAATGTCCTTTAATTATCATTTCAATCGTATAAATAATATCAACATCTCTTCCTTTAAATAATGGGATTGCTACATTATATACCAGCGAATAGAATACAGACCAAAAGACAAGAAACTTCAGCATTTTAACTATGCGTTTTTTATCTTTTTCATTTGTATTATTATATCCTTCATCCAAAAGTAAGGATCCAGATATCATTAAAAAAGTTGGTACTGCAATTCGGGAAATTCCTACGAAAAAATTCCCAAAAATAAAATTTAGAGAATTAAAATCTTGTTCTACATAACGAGCGTTAGTATGTAGCAAAATAACAGCCACACATGCCAGTACTCTTAATATATCCAGATGTTGATAATATTTTTTATTTTCCATTTTAATTTACCTCAATAGTTTCATTATCTTCATTAAGAAACTTGTTTTTTATAATCAAGTAAATGATTGAATATATCAAAGCAGTTGCTGTCCAACTTAAAGGAAAAGCAAACAGAATTGCTTTCACATTGCCTGTTTTAGAAGCATATAGCATTATCCAGGCCATCCTTACAACCACCACTCCAAAAAGAGTAACTATCGTTGAGTATATTGCCTTACCTAAACCATTGATTAAGGCAAAGAAAGTTTCCACCACCGCATAGGCCAGTAACATCGGCATTATAAATCTAAGTATTGAAACAGCCTGCTCAACAACTTCAGGTTCATGGTTAAACATTAAAACCAGTGGGCGAACAAATATTAAAACTGTAGCGCTTAGTGCAATGCTTATTAAAGATGAAATTAAAAGTCCTGCAGGAACAGTTTTTTTAACGCGGTCATACTTTTTAGCTCCATAATTCTGGGCAACAACATTAGTTACAGCCACTCCAAAAGAAGCCATTAAAATCCAGAAGAAGTTTTCTATCTTATTGTTAATAACAAAACCAGCCACCACTGCTGAACCTAAGCCATTAATAGCTGATTGCATCGTTGCAGTTGTTATCTGGTATAAAAACGAAGTTATCGATGCCGGTATAGCTATTACCAATACTCTTTTTAATATTGATATTTCAAATTTGCTGTTTTTTGAAAAGACTCCATAGTCAATGTTAACCATTCTCAACAAAAATATCGCCATCAGACTTTGAGTCGTAATATAAGATAGCGCTACTCCAAGTATGCCAAGTTTAAATAAGGCGATAAAAATAAAATCAAAGAAGATATTCATCAAGTACAAGGCAATCAGTAAAATTGTTGGTCTTTTACTTTCCCCCAACCCTCTTAGCATATTGATTATCATAAGAACTGTCATATTAGAAACAAAGCCAAAACAATAGAATCTTAAAAATTGAGTTGATAATGCCAGATTATCAGCTGGAACCTTTAATAAGATTAAGAAATTATGACAATTGAAAAAGTATATAACTGTAAAAGAAAGGGCTATTACAAAGATAAGAACCAGAGCTGTTTTAAAATTGTTTCGACTTTCTTCTCTTTTTCCTTTTCCAACATCCTGTGATAGTACAACCATTGATGCGGTAACAGCTCCATTTGACATATTTACAAACATATTGATCAGATTATTGGCAGAACCACCAACAGCTGCCAGAGCCTGTGAACCTAAAACTTTTCCAATCATCATACCATTTAAAATTGTATATATCTGTTGAAAAATCCCAGTAATCAAGATAGGGTAAAGAATAAATAAAATGTTTTTAATAATCGATCCTTTTGTTGCATCAATATATCGTCTGTTCATTACTACACCCTCTTTAGCAAGTAGATATATTATAGTACTTATGTTTAAAAGTATCCATAGCTTAAAAAAATAAAACTAATGTTAACACACTAGTCATCTTAAAGTGGTGCCCGAGGACGGACTCGAACCGTCAAGGTATTTCTACCGGTGGATTTTGAGTCCACTGCGTCTACCAATTCCACCACTCGGGCAATTTGCTAATTAATATTAGCACAAATCAAAACAAAAGTATATTACTAAATGTAAAAAATATCTCCATCTTTTCCAATAGTAATATTTTCCAGGTTCATCTTTTCTAATTGTTCTCTGGTATATAAGGACATATGAGTTACAATAATTTTCCCTTTGGCTGATAGCTGTTTGATTATTTCTGGTCCCATATGATCTTCACTATTGTCAGCCAAGCTGCATTCCAATACTGAAACAGTACAATATTCAACTAAATAATCAATTGCTTTACAATAACAGCTGTCACCTGAAAAACCAATTTTCTTATTATCTTTCTGAACAGTAAAGCCAAAGCTTGGTTTTGTTTTGCCATGCTTGACTAATAAAGATTCAATATGATAGTCATCAATCTTTTCATTTAAACTGTCAAATTCGACAATTGAAGTTTTGGAATCAATAAATATCTTTTCAATATCATCTAAATCAGAATATCCAATCTCAAATAAGGCCTCCACACTTTCCTTCAACTTCTTTGGCCCATATATTATTAATCTGTTTTTCACTTTATTAAAACTTCTTAAAAGAATGATATAGGTCAAATCAAAAAAATGATCAGCATGCAGATGGGTGATTAAAACTGTATCAATATCAAAGATATTGACCTTTTGCTTCATCAACTCCTTAATTACCCCCGTACCGCAATCAACCAGAATACAATCATCGATCAGGGCACTGGCACTTGTCTGTGGAGCACTTATGGAACCCGTTCCAATTAGTTGAAGTTTCATATCTTTCCCCTTGTTTTTAAATATAAAATCCAGTCAGTTAAACTTGCAATATCAAAATCTATTAAAGCCTTTTTGTAAAGACTATATGCTTCAGGATGACTCTCCTTCATCCATTTCAAGGCTTTTTTAGGACCTGAATATGGCTTTTTTTCCATATCACAGAATATTTCTAAGCTATCAGTCAAAAGCCAATGAAAGCGAAAAGCACCTTCCGTATCTTCTCTTTTTACTCTTTCAAGCATTTTCAGACACCAAATAATATTCTCTTCAATTTCTTCTTTGGTTTTTAATGATTTACTTTCAACATAGTTTTTAATCTTATTTTTAAGATTTAATCCCTTGTTTTCATAATCTAAAAAAACTTTCCCATCATATATCTGTTTGAATTCTTCCAGATTATAATCATTTTCAAAGTATTTATCTGGATAAACAAAGACATCTAGCTGGATTCCCCCCACAAAAGAAGTATCGTGAAATCTTTTATGATTTTTTGAAATCACTAAAGCATCAAAATCACTGTCCTGATTATTACTTCCATCGACAAAAGAACCATAGACAATAATAACAAGGGGATCATATTTATTTTTAATATATTCAATAATTCTATCCATTAGATTTTACCCTTTCAAATCTTTACCGCAATTAGGACAATGCGTCCAACTTGTATATCTGATATAACCTTTACAATGAGGACATCTGCTATAAATAAAATCAAAAACAAATGATGAAGCCATAATCACAAAACCTAAATATATCAAATCAATGTTTTTAATTAATGCTCCGATCATAACAACAGAAAAACCGATAAATAATATCAGGAAAACAATTTTTCTTGTCTTACGCAATTTCATCTAAATTCCTCCAGAAAAAAACAGCAATTTCAAATTATAAAACCATTGCCAATGTTCTTATACCCGTTTCCAGATGCGATTTTACACCCTCTATTCCTATTTTCCCTGATATAAAACAATGCTTCTAGTAAAAAGATACAAGCCAAATAAATTTTATCCTGTTTTTTAACCCTTCAGTTCCTTCCCACAATGAGGACAATTCTTCCACATTGTACTTCTAAGAAAGCCTCCACAGTGAGGACATTTGCTATGATAGATGGTATAGATTAAACCACCAACAGAAATAGCCAGTCCTATATATGTTACAAATTCTCTATTGATTCCACTTCCTATCACAATAGTTACATAACCGGCAATAATTAATATAGCTCCAATAAATCTAGCCTTACCCAACTTCATTCTCTATTCCTCCAAAACATTTTAAATTAAAAGTTAAACCATCTAATATCTCTATACTGTTCAGTAACATCTTTTCCATCCAGAAAAATCCTATTCGGTTCGCCAGAATACTCTCCTACTACTTTGACAAAAGTAATTGATTCTTCACCAAACCTGTTTCTTAAAAACTTTACGAATAATGTCTCATCATAACTTCTAGTTTTCTTCCACTTAAAAAATTCATCTATAAGCTTGTCAAAATTATCTAATATATCTTTTGAAACTAGATAAAGAGAAACATCTTCATCAGCACTAAGCAATATTTTATTTTCTTTCATTTTTATCTATCCTCTTAGATTATATATTTAATATGGAACCCTTTCTACACTATATCAATCACCTTTATAATTTACAAGCCACTGTTCATCCGCTTCAATAATTCTTTTTTCTTTCCCTAAATAGGCCATTAGTCTGGCTTGATTTTTTTCATCCAATATTACAAATGGAAAATCATCAAGCGTTGAACAGGCTCCGTAGTTACCTTTGGCATCTAAAGCTATCAGTGAAATAGACTTTGGTTCATTATTTACTCTTTCTAAATAAGTAAACAGGGCTTTTTCACAGGCTTTCTGAGCATCTAATCCCTGTCTGATATAATTAACAACTGCTATAGATAAACAGCCTCTCATTATATCTTCACCAACCCCAGTAGCTGCAGCGCCACCTATCTGGCTGTCACAGTAATAACCTGAACCGATTATTGGAGAATCTCCAACTCTTCCCGGATGTTTCATAAACAAACCACTGGTACTGACTCCTGCTGCCATTGAACCATTCAAGTCTCTACCGATAACACAGACTGTATCGTGACTGTTTTCTTTAACCTTGCTTAAATATTTTTCTTTGGCTTTTTTAGTCAGCATTCTCTTATTTTCAAATCCATTATCTTTAGCATATTTTTCTGCCCCTTTACCGGTTAAATAATTGTTTGTTTTACCTTTAGTTAAAGAGGTCGCTACCAGTATTGGATTTTTAATATTTTTTACAGCACTGATAGCTCCAAAGGCTAAAGTATCACCATCCATATAACCGGCATCAAGTTCTACCTTTCCTTCACTGTTTGGTAGACCACCATAACCGACACTATGAAAATCTGGATTATTTTCTACATCCATGATTACTGCCTCGATTATTTCCTGTAAAGAATACTTCATTTTAAGCATTCTTTTTACATCTTTCATTTTGTTATATGACATCTTCCATGTAGAAATCAATTTATATCCCATAAACTTTATTTCCTTCTTTATTTATGTATTTTATTAACTATTTTGCATTTCTCAAAAAGTAGAAAACATTACCTGTTTTACCATCTTTTCTTGGAAATTCCGGATCCTCAAGATCACATTCAGCCGCTGCATACATCACTTCATTTGGAAATAGATTATAAGGCAGTTCCTGTCTGGCATCAGTGCCGGCAACAATATTTTCAGCACATTCCAATACCTCATCAGCAAAACCTTTCTGCCACCACAATCCATGATGTAACCTGATAATACGGTCATATTTATCATCAAAAGTCTGTAAATACTTTAGTGACTTGACTAAATCTGAAGCTGTTGAAGTTGACCATAAACCTGACTTTCTTCCTACAGCATCACCATAGATCATAATTCGATCTTCAATCATCAAAAACATTGAACAGCCTGGAGTATGTCCTGAAACTTCCACTACCTGTAAAGTTGTCCCACCTAAATCAATGATGTCACCATTTTTATAGGGAATTAACTGTCCTTCAAATTTAGGAGCCAGTTCATCAACAGTAGCATCTGGATAAACTCTTTCCAGTATCCTTGGTAATCTTTCTTCTTTTGTTTTAGCCACAAAGGTATCAAAATCTTTTGCGTTTAGATAAGCTTTATCCCACCAGCCAACACCATCAACATGATCAAAGTGCGAATGTGTCAGCCAAACCTCATAAGGTTTATCTGTCAGTTTATCAACATATTCTTTCAAATTGCCAACACCATTTCCCGTATCCAATAAAATCGCCCTGTCTTTTCCTTCAATAAGAAGCATGTAGACATCCTTATCAAAAATCTGAATCAGATTATCCGAAACTCTTTCATGAGTGAATCTTCCCATCTCTTTTGCCTCCAATCTTGTTTAATCTTCAATTATTTCTACTACTTCTCCCATATACATTCTATGTGGAGCTTCTTCAGTGTAGTATCTTTTTATCACTGCTTCAGGCATCTGGTTGATATCCAGATCCTGATAATAAATCTTTTTTAAAACCATTGTACAGCTGGCTTCCTTAAAACTCATCGTTTTATTAATTTCAACTGGTGTTAAAGAAGTCATGGCTACCTTATCGGTATCTCTTCCGGATTTTGTACCTAAAATAGAGAGATCCTTTTTATATTTTTCATCATAAAAACTGACAGTAAAATAATCATTATCGTTTAAAAAATTGTATGTATATCTGCACGGTTTAACATAAACTGTCACTATTGGTCTGGACCAGAGAGTTCCCATTGAACCCCAGGCAACAGTCATTGTATTAAAACTCTCCTTATTTCCAGCAGTCACCAGAGCCCAATGCTGATAAAACTTTTCAAATGGATTAATTAATTCTTTCATAGCCGCTCCTTTCATTTTTTATTCTAATAGTGAATCACTGTTGTAAAATATTATCAATAAAACTTTTATATATAAAATTAAAGTAAAAATAGCAATTTATTTAAAATATCTAAATACTGATATCATCGAGCACAAAAAAGCCAATACAATCCTAACCTTTCTGACTTAAGATATTAATTGTCAACCCTATCCTCATTATTCCTTCTTTAATGCTTTAACAGGAACATACATATAGTCTTTCCCTGTTTTTGGACAGGTAAAATCGTGAATAGCTCCAACCAGATTGATATTGCTGAAATTTAAATAGTCTAACACTTTTAAAAGCGCTTCTTCCCTGTCAGTTAAAATGCGCAGATAGTGATAACCTGGAATAACCCATCTTGTCCATCCTTCAGGAGCAACAGCATCATCATTACATTCTACACCAGCCAGATAATAACCCTGGGTAAAGTTCTTTTCCCATGGTTTAAAGCTATGAGAAAAATCGCTCATCGCTCCCCAGAATCCTAACAGTTTTCCTTCTTCATCCTTTTTAGCTAGATGTTCTATCTCACTAAAATGATCACTGAAGTCATTCCAAAGATTTAAAATGAATTTTTCTCCCTCTGATGTTGAGCCTTCTTTTCCAATTACAACAAAAGATTCTTTTTTAACTTTTTCTATTTGCATATTTTCCCTTTCCTTTTTTATATCATACGTCTCTACATCTATTATAGCTTAATATCAACTTTCTAAAAAGATAAAGATAACTAACAGCTCATCTTAATTTTATTTTTTAAGAGCACTGAAAAATATCTTATCCCCTTCAACAATCCCTTCCAGTGCAAAATCTGTCAAAATCCTAGTTTCAAATCCTTTGGTCTCCAACATATTTTTAACTACAACTGGATCAAAAATAAATTGTTGATGAAGTTCTTTTTGCATCAATCCACTTTCATCCTGAAAAATAAATGCATAGTATAAATTGTTTCCACTTGAATAAATACACCACTGATAAGCTACATCTTCAATATAACCTTCTTCAATATACTCTTGCTGATAATTTTCCAAAGCATCTAGAGAATGGATATCAAACATAAAAACACCATCCACTTTTAAAGCCTTATAAACACTATCGATAAGTGTATTCAACTGTTGATAAGACTGTAAATAGTTTATGCTGTCACAATAACAGGTTATGGCGTCGTATTTTTCATTTTCATCTAAATCCAACATATTCAAGACTTGCAAGCTGACTAATTCACTTCCTGCTTTGTTTTTGGCTGCCTTTATCATATCAATAGATAAATCACAAGCTTCAACACTAAAACCAGCTTCAGCCATGGCAATCGCAAAATCTCCTGAACCACAGGCCAGATCCAGAAGTTTTCCTTTTTCAACATATTTTTTTGTATAGTCAACCCAATCCTGGATTGCCTGTTCATCAATTACTAAGGCATCATAATAACTGGCTAAAGTTTTATAGTTCATTTATTTGCCCAATAAAACTTCTTGCCACTGTTTTTCTTTAAAGCCAACCAAAACAAAATCATCTCCTACTACTATTGGACGCTTAACCAGCATGCCATTGGTAGATAATAATTTTAACTGTTCATCTTCACTCATTGTCAAAAGTTTTTCTTTCAGTTTTAATTCTCTATATAGAATTCCTGATGTATTAAAGAAACTCTTCAGTGGCAGACCACTTTTCTGATACCATCTCTTTAATTCATCATAAGTAGGATTATTTTCAACCATATGACGACTATTGTATTCTACACCATTGTCATTAAGCCATTTTTTAGCTTTATTAGAGGTTGAACATCTTGGATATTCCATAAACAACATACGCTGTTCCTCCTTTTCATTACTAGTATTTTACTACATAACCAGCACTATCAACAATAACCTGCTCCAGTTTCAATAGTTCAATCTTGTTAGCTAGTCCCCCTGAATAACCAGTTATAAACCCATCTGAGCCTATTACTCTATGGCAAGGTATGATTATGCTTATCGGATTAAAACCGACAGCACCACCTACCGCCTGGGCTGACATTTTACTTTTATTTTGTTTATCAGCTATCTTTTTGGCAATAGCTCCATAAGTAATCGTTTGGCCATAAGGTATCTCTGATATCATATCTAAAACTTCTTTTCTAAATGAAGTTAAATTGTCTATTTTGTATTTTATATCAAAATCAGGCTTTTCACCTGAAAAATATATATCTAGCCACTTTTTAGCTTCTTTAAAGATAGCTAATTCTTTTTCTTCAAATTGTTCAACCAGCTTATCAGCACTGTTATAACCAACAAAGAAAAGTCCTGTCAGACACTTTCCATCACTGGTCAAAATAATATCTGAAAAGTTTTTATCAGTTTTATAGTAACTTTTATAATTCATTAAACTTCCTCTATTTATAACAACTTAAGATAAATACTTAGCCCATTTTATATTATTATTTTTTTGCAGTCTTAAAACTATATTTACAATAATTAAAAGTATTATCAAGCCAATCAGGGCAGCAACTAATGATGGAACACCAAACTCACCCAATAGCCAACATACCAAAATGACATTAGGATGGGCACAATAAATTATCGTACTGGCTTTTCTGTATATAGCTGCATTTTCAATAACCAAATCCGACTTAAGACACAGCATGACAATTGAAATAGCAATTGGAACCAGTAACAGTGATTGATCAGAATAAATGTAATACTGATATTTTTTCGAAATGTAAATTTCAATAAAATAAAGAAGATAAAAAGCGACCATGACAAGCCATAAAGTTGAGTCTTTATACTTTTCTTTTAACTCTGTTTCTTTTTCATAGATATATTTTCCAACCGCAAAATAGAAAGTCCCAGTAAAAATATTAAATGGAAACTTACCATAGCTGCACAAAATTGTTGAAACGGTCTTTGGCAACAGTCCCTTATATACACTGGTTAAAACGCTGATAATTAAAAATCCAGATGTTAGAAGTATTACCTTTTTACTATCCATCTTCTTACTTAAAGAATAAATAAACCAGCCACTAAAAATACTGCTTAATAAATACCATGAACCGGTAAATGTTGAAGACAATAAAAAAGTTAAAATTCTTTTTATCCAGTCATCTACACTATTTAAATCTTCCCCATAAAATCGTGTTGCATAAATATTAGGCAGATTATATATAGCCCATAACAGATATAATAGACTTATTCTTTTTACATATATCTCTAATGTTTTTCTATCAATATTTCCGTCTTTAGATTTAGAAAATAAAAAGTAAGCAGAACTGATAAAGAAAAATGGAACTACCCAGCGTGACAATAGCTCAAAAACTAAAGCAAGCTTTCCATAATCAGCAAATGCATTTATATGCATTAGAAAAATCATCAGGCTGCCAATTATTTTAACCAAATCGAAGGACGATATCTGTTTTTTCATTAATATATGCTCCTTTAATATCTCAAAATTATTTTATATTAAATCAACTGCTTTTCAAAATATATTTTCTTTTCATTTCATTGTATTTATCATATGGAATCCAGTTTTCTTTTTGCAGTCTGCCAACAGTAATTCCTGCATCTATACCTACTTCCTTAGAAAACTTATTTATTGCGATTTTATTAAAGTTTCCTTCTTTAGTAAATTGCTCAAATCTATAATCCGGAATCAGCACATTTCTGGCATATAAATCTGCTTCTTTTTCATACTCACCCGAGACATCATCAGACAATGATAAATGACCCAGCACAATATGTGCTATTTCATGGAACAAACTAAACCAGAATCTATCAGCATCTTTCCCTCTGACTGTTAGACCCATAACAATTTTTTTGCCTTCATAAAAAGTTAAACCGTGAAGAAACGATCCGCTAATATGCGGCATGAATATTAACGCAATTCCACATTCACTTAATTTTTCATGCAATTGACCACAAAAAAATTCAGGATCTTGAGTCGTCATTTTACGTATTTCTGGAATCATTTCCTTCAATTTTTCAATATTAATCGGACTTGTTTCAATATTTCTGGATTCAATTCTTACTTTTTGAGCCCAACATAAGACTGCATAATCACTTTTTTCTCCATTTCCAAGTTTACGATAAACTATATCAGGCATTAATTTTTTATTAAGAATCCCCAATCTTACAACTTCAAAAAATTTGCGTAAATTAATTACCTTTTCTTCTTTTCTACTTGTTTTTTCAACCCATCCATTTTTGGCCATATCGTTATAAGGTATTTTCTTTAATATTTCAAGATCTTCATCCATTTCATTTTCAGCTTGTGCTTTAGACAATTTTTCTCTATAGATGCTTTCAAGATTGCTCCAAAAACGAGCAGGAACTCCAAGCACCATTTCCAAACGCATCGCCATATCACTGGTTAGCTGTACTTCACCATTTATAAGCCTGCTAATATGCTTTTCAGACATGTCCATTCGAGAAGCGAACTCTTTTTGTGTCATCCCACGATTAAAAAGTTGCTCTTTTATCGTAGCACCAGGTGGTGTGGCGATAAATGTTTTACTCCCTATCATAAAAGTCTCCTTTCTTTTTTAATGATAGTCAATTATTTCAATAATATGTGCAATTCGTATTTTAGATTCCTTCTTTTTAAAAACCAATCTGAATGGGTGTTCTAAATCAACAGCATACTGATTTTTTCTATTTCCTTTTAAAGGGTGACAATTCCCAATTCTATATTTAATCATCTCTTCAATACTTTCAGCAGCAGTTATTTCATCTATACGTTGATGGATAATTTTAGCCGTTGATAGTCCATGTTTTTGCTGAGCAAAGAGGCATCGGTACATATTTTTCTTATTCTTTTGTTCTTATATTCAATTTCCAATGTCACAACTCTTTCATTAAAAATTAACCTCATAGGTTAATTTTGTAATAGTATATATTCATTTAGCTGTCAACATAATAGGAAAAAAAGTATGCCTGATATTTTAAAATTATAGCTTGATAGCAATTGATTCTGTGTTTAAATGTATAAAATATAATAAGAATATAGAAAAGCTGCTCATTTTTAAGAGCAGCTTTTAAACTGTTAATGATTTTCTAAAATTGCATTTCCAAGAATTCTATCAAATTCTCTAATGTCACACTTTGGTGAAAGATTAATTTTTATTCTTCCTGCTTTAGTCCATAGTTCTAATTCAGAGTTAAAATCTAGCAGTTTTCCTGCATTTTCACTTGACCACATATCTATCGAACGGTATGGCAATGAGTAAATTTCTACTTTTTTACCAGTTAGTCCCTGTTTATCCATGACAATAATTCTTTTGTTTGTCAAAGCAGCTTGGTCTCTTATAGTTTGATAACACTGCAGAATTTCTTCTCCAGGCATCAGTATTGAAATAATTTCCTGTGATGGTTTTGCTTTTGCACTAAATGTCCACATCAGTGCTGTTGTGTCTGCCATTTAATAAATCCTCCTTGTTTTTTATTAATATGTCAATAATATTATAGACTTTAATTATTGTTTTTCAACAACCTATTTTAGGTGCTTAATATTATTTAATAATTAAATATTAAATTTTCTCTCTTTTTCTATATGTGGTATGTAAATATTTATGTGCTTTATCGCCATAAACATCTCCTAAGAAATCATCATATAATTTTTTGATCATTGGATTATCGTGAGATTTTCTCAGTTTGTGTTCTCTATCGGCCTGATATAAAGCTTCTCTTCTTTTTTGAAGGATATCCATATCTCCATGATGATAAGGTTGTCCTCCTCCACCAATACATCCACCAGGACAAGCCATGATTTCTATCACATCAAAATCATATTTGCCATCTCTAACTCCATTTAACAATTCTCTGGAATTTCCTAAACCATGAGCAATACCAATTCTAAGCTTTTTATCACCGATATTGACAGTAGCTGATCTGATATCTTCAAAACCTCTCAGTTGTTCAAACTCAACTTTTTCAAGTTCTTCACCGGTAATCCACTCATAAGCTGTCCTAACAGCTGCTTCAATAACACCGCCTGTAGTACCAAAGATTACAGCTGCACCGGTAGATTCTCCCATCAATTGATCAAACTGACTTTCAGGTAGATTTTTGAAATCTAAACCAAACAGATGAATCATTCTTCCCAATTCTCTTGTAGACATTACGATATCTACATTCTGTAAGCCATCGTTTTTCAATTCTTCGCGGATGATTTCTTCTTTTTTAGCTGTACACGGCATGATACTTACCATAACTATATCTTTGGGATCAATGTTTCTTTCACTGGCATAGTAAGATTTTACCATTGCCCCCATCATCATTTGAGGCGATTTACATGTAGAAGGAACATCTAACATATCTGGGAAGTTTTCTTCAATAAATCTTACCCAAGCTGGACAACAGCTTGTAAGCATTGGAAGTCTGCCATTATTTGTAATTCTATGAACTAATTCGCTAGCCTCTTCCATGATAGTTAAATCAGCACTGAAATCTGTATCAAAGACAGAGTCAAATCCAATTTCCTTAAGAGCTGATACCAGTTTACCTGTAGTAATTGAACCAGGTTCCATATCAAACATTTCACCGATTGCAACTCTGATTGCTGGAGCTACCTGTACGACCACATGTTTATCGGGATTTCTTAAAGCAGCCCACACTTTATATGTTTCATCTTTTTCAACTATTGCCCCGGTTGGACAAACAGCTGCACATTGACCACAGAAAACACATGATGAATCTTTTAAGGCCAGGTTAAAGGCTGGGGTTACAGTCGCTTCAAACCCTCTCATCATCGCTGATAATACTCCAACTGTCTGAACTTCGTTGCACATTACTTCGCATCTTCTGCACATGACACATTTAGAAGGATCTCTTACAATAGCGGCAGATTTTTCATCAACATTGTGAATCATTCTTTCGCCCTCATATTCGTTTTTTCTGATTCCAAGTTCTTCTGCCAGATCCTGTAATTCACAATTCAGATTTTTAGGACACGACAAACAATCTTTTGGATGGTTTGAAAGCAACAATTTCAGATTTGCCTGTCGGGCATGTATTGCTCTGAAAGAGTTTGTCTTTATTACCATATTGTCAGTAATCTTATCTACACAAGAAGGTACAAGATTTCTTCTTCCTTCAACTTCTACTACACAGACACGACAACTTGCAGGTTTATTCTCAAAATCAGTACCTTCAAGTTTCATATGACAAAGCGCTGGTATTCTAATGCCAATACTTTTTGCTGCTTCTAAAATCGTTACCTGTTTATCGAAAAATACTTCTCGGCCATTAATTACCACTCTAATTTTTTCCATTTCATTCACCACCAATTATTATCTTTCTGCTATTTAGGGCTTTGCTATTGCGTTGAATTTACAGACGCTATAGCAAGCTCCACAACCAATACACTGTTGTTCATCTATAACATGAACTTCTTTTACCTTGCCACTGATACATGATACAGGACAAGCTCTGACGCATCTTGTACACCCTATACATTTTTCTGGCAAGATAGAGTAAGATTTTTTAATTTCCTTATTGGCATATTTGTCGTACTCATCTTTAAAATGCTTCATTGTACTTAAGACTGGATTAGGTGCTGTCTGGCCAAGGCCACAGGCTGCTGAATCAATAATTGTATGGCATAAATCTTCCATAACAGCCAGTTTTTCTGGACTGCTTTCAAGATTTACCAGATCTTCCAACATTTCTAACAGTCTCTTGGTTCCTACTCGACAAGGAGTACATTTACCACAAGATTCCTCCTGAGTAAATTCCAGATAGAATTTTGCTATCTGAACCATATCGTTGTCTTCGTCCATAACAATCAGACCTCCTGAACCCATCATAGCTCCAATAGCTTTAAGATTTTCATAATCAATTGGGGTATCAAGGTCTTTTTCTGTCACTACTCCTCCTGAAGGTCCACCAATTTGAACAGCTTTGAATTTCTTGCCATCTGGTATTCCACCACCTATTTCATATACTATCTCTCTTAAAGTTATTCCCATAGGTACTTCAACTAATCCAACATTATTGACTTTACCTGCTAAGGCAAAGACTTTTGTTCCCTTTGATTTTTCTGTACCCATAGATGCGTACCAATCTGCTCCATTCAGAACAATCTTTGGAATGTTGGCAAAGGTTTCAACGTTATTTACAGTAGTTGGTTTTCCTAAATAGCCACTTTGGCTAGGAAAAGGAGGTTTGCTTGTTGGTTCGCCTCTGCTACCTTCTACTGAATGAATAAGAGCTGTTTCCTCACCACAGACAAAAGCTCCAGCTCCAAGTTTGATTTCAATATCAAAATCAAAACCACTGTTGAAAATGTTTTTACCCAACAGTCCCATCTCTCTGGCCTGATCTACAGCTTTTTGCAATCTTTGAATTGCTAAAGGATATTCTGCTCTGATATAAACAATGCCAGTGTTAGCTCCAGTAGCATAACCTCCGATTGCCATTGCTTCAACAATACAGTGAGGATCTCCCTCTAATATAGAACGATCCATAAATGCTCCTGGATCTCCCTCATCAGCATTACAGAAAATGTACTTTTTATCAGCTTTCTCTTTAGCAGTAAGCTCCCATTTCAAACCTGTAGGGAATCCACCACCGCCTCTTCCTCTTAAACCTGATTTCTTAATTTCATTTACAACTTCTTCTGGACTCATTTCCTTAAGTACTTTGTAAAGAGCTGTATAACCATCCTCAACTATGTATTCACTGATACTTTCCGGATTCAGTTTCCCACAATTTTGAAGGGCAATTCTAGTCTGTTTTTCATAAAACTGCATGTCGTGATGATTTGTAATTTTTTCTTTTTTAACTGGATCTACATACAAAAGTCTTTCTACGTAAATTCCCTTTAAAACATGTTCATTAATCAAATCTTCACAATCAGAAACCTTAACCTTAACATAAAACACATTATCCGGTTGAACCTTGACAATAGGACCTTCTCCACAGAATCCGAAACATCCAGTAGGCACAACAGATACATCATTGATATTCTTTTCTTTTAATAGTTCATTCAGGCGCCTGATTATTTCTGCACTCTCTGAAGCAACACAACCAGTACCCTTACAAACCAAAAATTGTAATCTTTTATAGCTCATTTTTTCTCCTTCAATCTGTCAATTTTAATCCTATTACTTAAATATTTTTCTCAATTCACTATTGATGTTATTAAAATTTATTTTATTAATAACAATCTTTTCACCAAAATTACTGATTTTTAAATCAAAGTCAGCCTCTGCGTATTCATAGCCATTGAATGCTACTTTTACTTTATCCATCTTTTTTTCTTCAAAAAAGTCATAAACTTTTTTTATCATTTCACTTATTACTTCATATTCAAGTGATTTTTCTGCCAGCACACTGATATCAATTATTTCAGAAGCTCTCATTTCCCCAACTTCTCTCATATGTACTTCACTAAAATACTTTTCTTTTATTTCCTTAAGTTGTTCAGCATTTGATATTCTCACAACTATTCACCTCGCTCTTTTTTTACGATATCATCTATGATACCTTTGACCATTTCTTTAGTTACATGTCCAATAATTTTTTCGTTTATTTTAATTACTGGTGCCAGGCCGCAAGCTCCGATACATCTTACAGAGTTTAAAGAAAATAATCCGTCCTCACTTAACCCATCTGGTCCAATTTTTAATATTCTGGCAAACTCATCCAAAATATCTTGAGCATTTTTTACATAGCAGGCAGTACCCATACATACAGCTACTGTATATTTACCTGTTGGCTTTTCATTAAAGAATGAATAGAAAGTAACAATACCGTTAATCTTTGAAGCAGGCAAATCTACAGCTCTGGCAATGTATAGCTGCAGTTCCTTAGGAAGATACCCATAATGCTCCTGAGCATAATGAAGAATCTTAATAATATCACCTTTTTTGTCTTCGACTTTGTCGATAAATTCTTGGATTTCTTGCACTTTTTTCTTATCAAGTTCATCCATCTTGAAAATTTTGTTCATAGTATTCCCCCTTTAAGTTTCGGAAACAATAATTCAAGTTTCTTTATCAGTTACTTACCCAGATTGTATTATTAAAATTGAACATAATCAATATTTATTTGTTTGATTGTGATTATTTTCACTTAGTTTACGTAGAAACCTTTTTTTTCAGTTGTTGTATTTTTTTATAGATATGGGAACTTTAAAAAATGGTATAAGACTTGAAAATATCAACATGATAATAATTAATTTTATTTTTTTACACAAAAAAAGACTCAGGATAAACCCTTGTCTACTTATGTGAATACTATAGATTTCTAATATCTTTCTGGTTTTTAACAATCAAACCCATTTTTACTTAATAAATTAAACATTTCCTTTCTGATGTTTTTGTTAATTTTAAATAAAGAAAGATAATCTTTAAACGCCTCATCAATTTCCTCTATTGTCATTTTATATATTTCACTAATGGCTGAAATAGAATCAGTTTTTTTATAAAAAGATAGATAACGGTCTATTCCATAACTGTTTATTAACCAGTCAGTAAAAGCACCCATTATTGGATATGTTATTGTACAATCTAAAAAGAAGAATTTTTCTTTATCCAACAATTCAACCAAAGATACATAGCGATTATTTTTAATAAAAAATACTGTCCAATCTAAATTATTTATTCCCCACCAGTAACGGTCAAAATACATTGCCAAACCTTCTCTGATAGCTGGACAATCAGGTCTATTAATTTTATAACTGATTAAATGAGCATCTTCATGAAAACCTACGCACTTTATATCATTATTATAGACAGCATATATTTTATCTGGATAATCAACAAATCCATTGCATGGCTCATTATCACCATATATCTTACCTACTTCTTCCGGTGAATCACAAAGAAAATATTGAATCTTAAAATTCAACTTTACTCTTAAAACATTGCATATATGTTTATAACAAGCTTCCTGTAAAGCTGCTATATCTAAAATATCTTCTTCAGTTTTACTGCCTGAATGATAGTTAAAGATATAGTGTTCACTTTCATATTGTTTCATGCTGATTAATCCTCACTTTTTTCTTACATAATCAGTATAAAGCATATTTTAAACTATTAAACCCTTTAAAAAAGTTTGGATTTCTTTTTCGATTGATTTTCCCAAACTTTTTACTGTTTTATTCATTTATTAATCTTGACAACTAAATTTTCGATAACAGTTCTTTTATTTTTTGCTTATAATCATCTTCATCAATTAAACCTTGCTCATGTAGATATTTGACCTTCTTTATTCTCTCTTCAATACTATCTTGTTCCTGTTTTATTATTTCCATTTCTTGTTTTTTTACTTCTTTTTCTGTTAAGAAATCATTAACATTCTGGCTTGTTTCCTTAAAGCTGGCTTGTTTGATAAAGCCTTCTTCTATATCAGCTGGTATCTGATTTTTTATAAATATCAGGCAAGCATTTTTACCAGCTGTTTTCGTATTAGCGATATCCATACCACCACTTACCACTCCACCAGCAAGAACAACATTTCTTCGAATATTTGCGATACCTTTTGTTCCAACTTTAGACATCAATTTAAAAACCACATTCTTATCTAATTTTGTCATAACCTCATCAGGAATCTCACTTAACATTTCAGCAGTAAATTTTCTTTCAATGTCAACCCCTGAGCTCTTTATTATATTACCCATTGCAGTTCCGGTAAGACAGGCGAATATCATTGTCTGTGTACTATAGGACTTGATGTCAAAGCCTCCCATTACCGCAATTGCTGAACACATTCTTAATTGAACATACATTGAAACTGGTAAAGCAGCCATCATTGTAGAAAGTCTGCCAAAATTAGCCAGAAAATCTGAATTTTCACATTTTAAAATAGAATCCGTTATCAGAGATTTAACCGCCAATTCAATGTTTGGGTTATTTTGAATATATTCATCAGCCAAATCTTTAACAGGCACAGAAAAATTTGCAATTCCATTGACAGACCTGTTATAGAGAGTATGTAATACTTCCTGCATTTTTTCTTCTGTCAATATTTCCTCTTTTTTCCTGCTGATTTCCTGAGCCATTTTTTCAACATCTTTTATGGTAGCTTCAGATGTTTCTTTGACGGTAGCAATAACCTTATTCTCAGTAAAGTCTTTAATTTCTTCTCCAGCCTTCTTTATCGCTGGAACAGCTTTTTCACTTGCAAACTTCTTAGCTTCTTCAACGGCTTTCTTTGCAGCAGCAGAAGTCTTGTCAGCAAATTCTTTCAGTTTTGATTTTTTCTTATTATTCTCCTGTTCTTCTATCATAGATATTACCTCCATTAAAGGGATTATTTATAATCTTTTTTAATATCTTTAATTAATTATATCATAGTCCATCTATATCAAATCATTTCTATTAATTATTTTTTCACAAAGTCCAGCATTAAAAAATAAAAAGCAGTATCTGAATTTCTTCAAAATACTGCCTTTTTTCAATAAGTATCTTGTTAAATATTGTAACTGTTTGTTTAGATTCAATCCAGTGTAGATTTATTCATCATTGCTATAGGCATAGACCACTTTTCTTAATAACTCTTCATCTACCGGATAAGGACAGTAGCTGAGTTTTCTTTTATCATCCTTTAAATTCTCTACTGCCAGATCTAATATTGCCTTATCCAAAGTCTCAAATTTACATATTTCAGTCAAGTAATTTCTTAACTGTTTTAAACTTTCAAAACCAATTAAATCCAATACTGTTTTCACATCTTCCTGATCAGCATATTTTAAATAGCCATATGTGAAGTAACCAACAGCATTCCCATGGGGAATACCTTGATTATATGTCAATGTATAACTCAAACCATGTGGAAGCGATGTACCACAATGAGCAATAGCCATGCCTCCATATACCGAGGCCAACATTAAATTGTCATAATCTTTTCTGGTTAATTTTTCTGGATTCAGTAAATTCTCCTTATTCAAACCCCAGACTCTTAAACCTTCTAAGGCTATCATATTAGAAAACTCTGTGGCTTTAGAAGAAATGTAACTTTCAATTAAGTGAGCTAAAGCATCAACAGCACTATTAATTAATACCTGCCTTGGCAGACTATATAAATATTTGCTATCTACTAAAGCAATTTCAGGATAAATGCGATAACTGATTGATAGTTTTGATTTAATCCTGTCATTGGTAATAACAGCAGCTCCTGTTACCTCACTTCCTGTTCCACAGGTTGTTGGTATGGCTATAAATGGCAAACTCTTGTTATCAACATCTTTTTCATACAATTTATACACATCATCTAAATTATGATGCAACATTACCGCAACAGCTTTACCAGCATCCATTGGACTTCCACCACCCAGTCCAATGACAAAGCTGATATTTTTGTCCTTATATTGCAGATAAGCCTTGTCAACGGTCTGCAAAGAAGGATTTTCTTCTACCTCATCAAAGATGTAATAACTGATATTGATATCTTCTAGAACCTTGGTTAAATCTTCTAAAGAACCATTAATTCTACTTCCTGTTTTACCTGTAACAATTAAACATGTCTCACCAAAACCAGCTAACTCTTTTTGATGATTTTTTATACAATCATCTTCAAAATAAACCAGTGTTGGAATTTTAAAAAACATAACCTTTCCTCCCCTTTTTATTCTATTTCATCTTTTTAAACAATTTTGCCGCAAAGAAATCCATTCCTAACATTTCAATATAGAAATGCAGTGCTTTCTTATAGTCTTTAGTAGCTGAAATCAGTTGAATTACATCAACTTTATCTTTGATGCTTTCTTCAATGTATTTAAATAGTTTTGAACCTATCAACTGATTTCTAAATGTTGGCAGAATATAAAACTCCTCAATATCATAAACAATTGAATTCTTTTCTATTGTTGGTGCTGCTTCATCTTCTTTATACATCTTGGCTAAAGCATAGCCGATAATAAGTTTATTATCATAAGCGACATAAATATCCTTCTCTAAAAAATCTAGCACCGTATTCTCAACCAGTCCATGAGTAATTCTTTCCTTTTTCCAGATAACAGATAAAGGAATTAATTTATCAACTAGTTCATGGGAAAACTCTTCTTTTCTAATTGTCAAATCAACAATGTTGCGATAATAGATTCTGGCATAGGTATTGTAAATAGTAACTCTATTTTCGATATAATTAAAACCAAAGTTTTCATAGAAGTTTTTGTGCTCAGTAGCGATATAAACCTTTTTGTGCCCTCTTTCTTTGGCAATATCACAAGCTTTTTCAATTAAAAGTCCTGAATATCTGTTACCTCGATATTTTTCAAAGGTGTAGACAAAACCAATCCAAGGGCTTAACTTTTCATCATCAACAATATATTTTTCCGATAAAGTTAAAAACGCAGCGATATCGTTATCTCTATTTACCAGAAGCAGCAAGTTGCTTTCCTTACCTAACTGCTGATAAAAAGTATCAGTTTCAATAAACTTTACCAACGTTTCACTGAAGGTCCATTTGCAGTTTTTCAATTGCTTTAAAGCTGTTTCCTTAATATCACTTTTATAAAAATCAACAATTCTCATATTATTTCTCTCTCCTCTTTTATTTCTTTCACCAAATATATGGTATCAAACGATACTTCACTAAACTCGATAAAACAAATGAAGCTATAAAATCAGACAAAGCCTTAAAGTATTTTATTTTTGCTGGAACAAACAATAAAATCATCACAAAGATTAATCCGAAAATAAACTTTGCTAAGGCATCAATCAATAGCTTCATCCGATTACCTTCTTCCTTTTTATTTTACCACATTAGTAAAAAGAAAAAGATGTAATCATCGATACAAATACATCTTTTTCCAAAGATTATGCAATATGAATTGCCTGAAAGGAGTTTTTCAAATGACAATTAAACCTGAATATCTATTGCTGATTTAATTATATCATATATAATTGGGGTTTAATTCAAAAAAAATCATTTTTTATCACTTTTTAAAGCGCTTTCATTCTACAGGTAATTTTTAGAAATTCTTTAAAAGATTTACAGAAAAAAGTAAAGTTTTCATTGTCTTTAGATAGCCAAACTTCTCCCTTATTAGGACCATTTAAAATTAAGTGATAGGAATGATTTTCTTTATCGGACTTTAAAATTTCGATTGTTCCATTATAAAAAACCGTATCTAAATTATTTTCTGCTTTTGAATGAATACACTCATAACGATGATCACAGATATCACATACTCCAACCACATCAGCAAATTTCATTTTCAAACAATCTTTAAATTGAGGAAAAGGAAATTCTCTGATGTTTGCTTGTTTTCTGTTAGAAAAATTAAATGGACGTGATAACCTTTGGTTGGCAAAGATGTTTTGCATGATTATTCCTTTAATTACTCGAACATCAACGCTATCATCTTTTTTTATCAGCTCCCCATTATTTTCTTTTTTAGAAAATATATTAAAAAGTTTATATTGTATTTTCTGAATAAAGGATAAATCTGTTATTTCTTCTTGTGCTTGTAAACGGTGTATTTCTACACCATTACCTATCTTTAATAACATCTCTTTATATTGAACAGGAAGTTTTAAATCAAATATTTTCTCAAAAGTTTCTACCTGATTTAAATCTAGTGTAGCTAAAGGCAGATAATCAAGGTTCTCTAAAGGTTCAAACATATCCTCAACACTGATATCTTCATTATTATCTTCGGTCAAACACACTTCTAAATATAGTGGTCTTTCCTGGGAAATAGGTTCATCATATTTTTTAATTATTCCAGTAAGACATTTCATTTTTTCCAAGTTATAAAAGGTATCTTTTTGGGTAACCTTATCAATTTCTAAAACTTCCACAATCGTTTTATATCCCTGAGCAAACACTTCAGCATAATCACCAATTTCTAAAGAATCATCATTTGTTAGATAATTATATGGCT
Organism: Erysipelotrichaceae bacterium; assembly: GCA_033808805.1. Lineage (GTDB taxonomy): Bacteria > Bacillota_I > Bacilli_A > Erysipelotrichales > Erysipelotrichaceae > UBA1783. The sequence continues at coordinate 67,496 of JAPXMY010000006.1, read as the reverse complement.
TATAACTGTTTAAAAACCTGACTTTACATAGCAAATATTCTTTTTCGCTCATAAACTAACCACTTAAAAATATACTTGAGCTAATTAAATAATTCATTTTTATTTATTTTTTCCTTCATTTATATATTTAGTTTCAAACTCAAATAATATATTACGTAAATATCTATCAAGATATCTAATAGCTACCTCCCTTACTTTAGGTGGGATGCCATAATAAGCTTCAGCAACACTTCCTGTTATAGCCGCAAGAGTATCGCTATCTCCACCAAGCGATATAGCATTTCTAATCGCATCTTCAAAACTGGTCGATTCAAAGAAGGCAGCCAAAGATTGCGGAACAGTGCCCTGACAAGATTCATCGAATTGGTATCCTTCACGAATTTCATCTAATTTAAAGTTCATTCCATAATAGTGCTCATCAATATAATCTTTTATTTCTTCAAGACTGCTTCCAGTGCGAGCCAGATAGATAGCAACCGCTGTAGCTTCAGCACCTTTAATTCCTTCAGGATGATTATGAGTGACTTCAGTTACTTTTTTTGATAAATCTATTACTTCTTTAAGCGAATTTCCAACATAAGCTACAGCACTTACTCGCATAGCTGCACCATTACCCCAACTATTGTATGGTTTTGGGTTAGAAGAAACCAGCCAGCCAGCAAAACTTCCACCATAACTACAATAAGGATATTTTCTTCCTAACTTTTGCATGTATATAACAGCTTTTTTACCAAGATCTTCAAAACTTGAATCACTTTCCATTATCGCCTTAGCAATAGCTAAAGTCATTACAGAATCATCAGTAACAAAACAATCATCAGTAAATAATTCAAAATCTTTTGTTTTAATATTGTCCCATTCAAAGCGAGAGCCAACAATATCACCAATTATTGCGCCTAACATTTAAACACTCCACCTTCATTTATTCCTATAATAATATTATACAGCTTAGTTAAAACCTTGATTGGTCAAATTTTTGGACTCTAAATGATTTGTTATAACGAAGATTTATAATCCTTAAATTTCATAGTATTTGGATTGCCGATATAGATTTTATTTATTTTTCTATCATCAAAAGAAACAATCATCGACATTCCCACTTTCTCATTATTAGATTTACTTTGTTCTATTATTAGACCGATTTCTCCATCTGGTTGTGGCATTATTACTTTTACATTATGATTTATAGTGCCATCCGGAAGTATAATCTCTGAAACATTAAATTCACTCCAACTACCAATAAATTCAATTAGAAAATAATTAATTGTATTATCTTTTATTAGTTCAAACTTTTTAGTATAGTATTCCAAAACTTCTTCTTTTTCTTTATAACTATTTTCACTATAAAACGAATCCCATTTAATGTCATCTGATAAAAATGGTTCTAATATTGAAATATCCTTAATTTCATAACTTGTTCCTAATATATTTATGACATATTCAATATATTCTTTTGAATCCTTATTCGGAATATTGCTAATTGATATTTCTTCAAAGCCTTCAAAATTAACTAAATAACCATCAGGGTCATTTTCAAGTAATATTTCTTTGTCAAATCTTTCGTGATTCACCGCCCCTATTCCAACCGAAGCATATAAAGGTATGGCATTAAATCTTCTAGCAAGTCTCAACATATTAAATTTGCTTGTAATAGCTATATTGGGTTGTTTTCTAACTTCATTTACTTCCACTAGAATTCCATAAAGTTTTCCATCTTTAGAAGCTACAACATTTGGATATACTATTAATCCATTATTAACACCTTCAATTTTATATCCTTCTTTTTGTAAATACTTAATTATTATATCTATACCACAATTCAGCATAGATTGCTTAGACATAAATTCATTTTCTTTCATAATCTACTCCATATTACTTAATTTTTTTATCCTTAACAAATAAATATATTTTTATTTCTATAATAATATTATATACAACAGGCAGTGCTAGATTGGGAATATATTTGGACATAAAAAATAAAGGATCGCTTTATGATCCTTTCCTGTTATTCAATTTTTATTTTAGTTATTTTAGATATATAATCTAAAAGTCCTTTATCCTCACAATATAAATAACATCCTTTTTGACCTCTGGACATTAATGTTTTATATGTGTTTTTTATTATTTTATCTGCCAGTTCATAATTTTTTGTCTTTTTTATGCCCCATAAAGATCTGTCCGTTTTTGCCCTTTTGGTATAATCAGTGATAACTTTATTATCTTTAAAAATCAGATCTTTACCTATTATTATCCCGCAATAATCAAATTCCAAACCTTGGGCTGTATGGATACAACCTACTTGATCAAAAGAGTCTGCATCAATAGCCCAAGTTTTAGTATTATTGAAGTTCCATTTAGCTTTAAAATCATTTTCTAAAACAATATCATATAAATTTGGATCATTGTTATTCTTTGTTATCCAATCATAACAATATCCAGCAATCATACGAGCTTTATTGTTTGCGTTCTTTTTTCTTAGCTCTTCCCTCATTTTAGTTGGATTATCAAACAATTTTAAATCATAATCAAAATCAAAATCTATATTAGCTGTTTTTCTTATTGATAAAAGATTGTCCAAAAAGGCCAAATAACCATCAGAACCATTACATCTAAACTGTGAAACCAAATTATAGTCTTCACCATGAAAAACTTTTGAACCTTCCTCTTTCGCAAACTTCTTTATTAATTCAACAGAACCTATATCATCTGTTGTAACTATTTGATCTTCATCAATAAAAAACACCGAAACTTTTGAAGCATGTATTATTTCCTTAATTTGGTTTTCTCCATAATTTTTAAACATTCCACTTTTTTCATTTAATCTATGTGCTTCATCTACTATCAGACAGTCAAAATAATTATTGGGGACATTTACAAATGAACCCGAACCCTTAAATAAAGATTTTATATAATTTAGGTTAAATCTTCCTCTTTTTAACTTCTCAAAAAACACATGTCTTGGAGCAGCATTTTTTGTTATATAATTCACTGCATATCCTTTGTTAATCAAATTACTTAGAAGTTGTATAGCCACTACCGTCTTGCCTGTACCAGGTCCACCTTCAACAATAACTGTATATTTTTTATTTTGATTACCTATTTCATTTGATTCTTTCAATGATTTTTCAACAAGCATTCTAACAGTTTCATAAGCTACTTTCTGCTCATCTATCATATTGAATTCATCATTACCTCTTAGCATAGATGCAATAGCATCTTGTAATGCTTTTGCTGGTTTTAATTTACCAAACTCTATCTTCATCAATAAATCAATATTGTCTTTTTTCTTAATATAACTTTTAATGAAATCCCTTAGTTTCTTTGTATCTTCCTCTAAAAATACAGGAGCACATTTAATAGCTTCCCTATAAAAGTCATTATCAATATTATTTCTATTTATTTCTTTATAATTATGAAGATAAGCACAAGGAATTAACGAAATATCATTTTTGTGTACATCTTCATTAAAATTTTCTATTACCTTTGCATAAGAATAAGCTTGATAACTAGGATGACAAACCAATCTATTTCCTCCACCAACATAAGTTTCAACAACATCAGGACTATTAGTGATAGAACTATTTTCCCATTGCTTCAATTCGACAACTACAATATTGTTGTTATTGTTTTCATCAATTCCAGCAATAAGAAAATCCACTCTCTTTTCAGTAAGTGGTATTTTATACTCAATTGCTATTTGGCATTCATCACTAATTTCAGAATCATCTATCGCATTTCTCATAAAATTCAGTGAATTTGCCCATGAACGATACTCTCTATCATTACCATAATTGAAATTAATCTTTGCAAACTCACTTGCAATCTTTCTAGCAATGACTCCGTCTCTTACATCATCCACAAATCCTTTTTTGTTGTTTTTATATATAATCATATTAATTCCTCTTTCGATAATTTTACTACACTATTAATATAGTTGCCAAGAAAAGCAAATTTAATTATTATTTAGTTTAATTAACACACAATAAAAAATTGAATTTTCAGTCATTTCATTCACTTAAATTGTTTAAATAATACAAAATAATTCAATCCTTAAGAACAACTGCAAAAGATATTTCAGTATAAGATAGTTTAAATAATACAAAATAATTCAATCCTTAAGAACGACTAAAGCTATTGAAGGTATATATTTAAGTTTAAATAATACAAAATAATTCAATCCTTAAGAACAAACAGTTTTTTCACATTATCCCAAAGTGGTTTAAATAATACAAAATAATTCAATCCTTAAGAACAACTCAAATGAGAGGTTGGTACGTTCTCCTGTTTAAATAATACAAAATAATTCAATCCTTAAGAACCGCAAGCTGAACCGTTGCTTAGAAAAAGGGTTTAAATAATACAAAATAATTCAATCCTTAAGAACTCTTTGGAATGATGTTGATCTTGTTTGCAGGTTTAAATAATACAAAATAATTCAATCCTTAAGAACAACTCTTACCAGAACTCGCTCCACCATAGAGTTTAAATAATACAAAATAATTCAATCCTTAAGAACTAATTTAGGAAATGCACTTGTAAGGTTGGGTTTAAATAATACAAAATAATTCAATCCTTAAGAACCAATTTAGGAAATGCGCTTGTTAGGCTGGGGTTTAAATAATACAAAATAATTCAATCCTTAAGAACACTCTAAACCTTCACTTTTGGCATTGCATAGTTTAAATAATACAAAATAATTCAATCCTTAAGAACAGCAATTGTCTATTCACCTAAACAGAGCCTGTTTAAATAATACAAAATAATTCAATCCTTAAGAACACTGGCTGAAGTGTGGGGTTTGCCTTATGGTTTAAATAATACAAAATAATTCAATCCTTAAGAACAAAGCTGATTGATGATGCTTCTTCAAGTAGGTTTAAATAATACAAAATAATTCAATCCTTAAGAACTGGTATCGATACAAATTATTATGAATGTTGTTTAAATAATACAAAATAATTCAATCCTTAAGAACGGTTAGGCGGGCTTCCTTTTATACCTAACGTTTAAATAATACAAAATAATTCAATCCTTAAGAACTATACCTAAATGGACACCGTACTTTGATTCGGTTTAAATAATACAAAATAATTCAATCCTTAAGAACCGACCTACCCTGTAAAAACTCATCTGAGATGTTTAAATAATACAAAATAATTCAATCCTTAAGAACGATTTTGGTTATTGTGTTTAGGGTGTTATAGTTTAAATAATACAAAATAATTCAATCCTTAAGAACGATACCCGCTTCAAGAAAAAATCTGGCTGTGTTTAAATAATACAAAATAATTCAATCCTTAAGAACATATGTATGGGTTCGAACGTAAGGAAAGCAGTTTAAATAATACAAAATAATTCAATCCTTAAGAACCTTGACTTTTACTGACTCAGTAAATGAGTTAGTTTAAATAATACAAAATAATTCAATCCTTAAGAACGTGAACTATGTCAGCAATCCGAAACTATAGTTTAAATAATACAAAATAATTCAATCCTTAAGAACAAGCGTTGACTGGACAATCGGCGTCAACAGTTTAAATAATACAAAATAATTCAATCCTTAAGAACTTTAGGAATTGGTTCAGCCTTTTTTCTAGGGTTTAAATAATACAAAATAATTCAATCCTTAAGAACAGATTGGAATTCTGGAGATATGAATTCTGAGTTTAAATAATACAAAATAATTCAATCCTTAAGAACATCACTATTACCCCATCTTCGAATATGATGGTTTAAATAATACAAAATAATTCAATCCTTAAGAACCTATAAGCCTGATTGCCTTTTGTTTCAGTTGTTTAAATAATACAAAATAATTCAATCCTTAAGAACTAACTGCTACTGGCGACTGGTTAATCAAAGTTTAAATAATACAAAATAATTCAATCCTTAAGAACGACTGAAAAATATATATCACTGACAATTGGTTTAAATAATACAAAATAATTCAATCCTTAAGAACACAAGACGGGGTGGTAGTAGATAAGTTTTAGTTTAAATAATACAAAATAATTCAATCCTTAAGAACGATCATCATAGTTTCGTGTTCTGATACTTCGTTTAAATAATACAAAATAATTCAATCCTTAAGAACCTTTTATGACTACATTGTGGGCGTTCGGCGGTTTAAATAATACAAAATAATTCAATCCTTAAGAACATCTGTAGGAACAGATTTAACACCGCAATAGTTTAAATAATACAAAATAATTCAATCCTTAAGAACCTATACTGAAACACCACAGGAACCACCATCGTTTAAATAATACAAAATAATTCAATCCTTAAGAACATGGCTTGCTGTCAAAAAAAGTGGGATTAGGTTTAAATAATACAAAATAATTCAATCCTTAAGAACCTGGTGTATGCAGTGAATCCATTTGTAGCTGTTTAAATAATACAAAATAATTCAATCCTTAAGAACGCAATTCCTGATAGACAATCTTCATTAAAGTTTAAATAATACAAAATAATTCAATCCTTAAGAACATCGCTATTTAAGGCAATTGGAGCAAGTAAGTTTAAATAATACAAAATAATTCAATCCTTAAGAACGCCGTTAACTTCTGCATCACTTGCTTGAACGTTTAAATAATACAAAATAATTCAATCCTTAAGAACGATGAAGAGGTGGGAAGTAATAGCAATAGGTTTAAATAATACAAAATAATTCAATCCTTAAGAACAGCCACCTATGATATTTTTCAAGGTAGTATGTTTAAATAATACAAAATAATTCAATCCTTAAGAACGGCAGCTGTTCTTGGGATAAGTCCCTTTAGTTTAAATAATACAAAATAATTCAATCCTTAAGAACCTGTCCGTTATGCCTCAATTTATCAGTATCGTTTAAATAATACAAAATAATTCAATCCTTAAGAACCAAAATAGAGCCTTCAGTTCCGCCTAAACAGTTTAAATAATACAAAATAATTCAATCCTTAAGAACTAGTGGCGCTTCGCTTAGTGTTCCGTTTTTGTTTAAATAATACAAAATAATTCAATCCTTAAGAACGCAAGCCTTTGATGGGCATTGAAGCCAACGTTTAAATAATACAAAATAATTCAATCCTTAAGAACAGGAGTGTAAGGGATGACAGCTAAGGAGTGTTTAAATAATACAAAATAATTCAATCCTTAAGAACCACCTTTTGATTTGGCGTCATTTTTAACTCGTTTAAATAATACAAAATAATTCAATCCTTAAGAACCACTAACATCGGCTTTCGATAAATCTTTTCGTTTAAATAATACAAAATAATTCAATCCTTAAGAACCCATCAATTTAATCCATTTGACATTGCTCAGTTTAAATAATACAAAATAATTCAATCCTTAAGAACAATATTTTAAGCAAAACGCCCCCAATAACAGTTTAAATAATACAAAATAATTCAATCCTTAAGAACACTATGGCAGCGGCAACGGAACTGGCAACCGTTTAAATAATACAAAATAATTCAATCCTTAAGAACATGCCAATTCATAACAAGCCCTTTCCAGTGTTTAAATAATACAAAATAATTCAATCCTTAAGAACTGGATCACAGTTTAGATCAACTTATTATGGTTTAAATAATACAAAATAATTCAATCCTTAAGAACTGGAGGTTTAACCGCTTTACCGGAAAGCAGTTTAAATAATACAAAATAATTCAATCCTTAAGAACTTCAAGCAAAGTCTGACTTAACATATTTCTGTTTAAATAATACAAAATAATTCAATCCTTAAGAACCTACCTTTTGTCTGAACTCCTCGTTGGTAGTTTAAATAATACAAAATAATTCAATCCTTAAGAACCTGGCCCGTAGATTACCTGTGCAGTTTTAAGTTTAAATAATACAAAATAATTCAATCCTTAAGAACCTATAACTTATTATATATCATTTTTGCCTTTATCTATAATGAGTTTTTACTTTTTCTCTAAATAATTTTTATTGAAAAAGTTAGATTTTGATCAGAAAATTCCTTATATAAATCAACAATTTCTTTGCTTTGAAAAGAAAGATTACTTTCTACAATAGGATTTAAAGCATACAATAATTTTTTAACTTTCTCTTTTTCTATTTCTAATTTAGCAAGAGAATTAAATTGCGATAACACTATTACGTTATCTATTTTTAAATTTACATTTTCATTCATAATATTATTATCAATAATAAATATCACACCTTTCTTTACCATTTTTTTAATCCATTCACTAACAACTCTATCGATTTCAAAATCAATATAAACAACACTAACTTTCTTTCTATTAATAAATAACATCAAGTTTAAATATATCAATCTTTTTTCACTAATTGATAACTCCTCATATTCAATCGCAAATACTTGTAATATTTTATTTATATCAAATTCATTGATTTCAATTTCTATACTTCTATTCAACCCATATCCTAGTATTCTTTTTATTTCATACATTCCTTTATCTGACAACATACTTTTAAAAGCTCTTCTAATATCATCTAAAGAAATAAACATTTCAGGATTATTTTCTATCACTAAACTAAGCTCATTGTTAAAATCTGTTTTTGCCTTAAATTCTAAATTATCGTTTAACATACTTTCGTTTTCTAAAAAAATGAAACCAATTTCATTAAACTTCAACAACACATTATCATCATCATATATCAAACATTTCGTTTTTCTTTTTTTGTTAAAATACAAATTCATGCACTCAATAAATTCTTCTCTAAACCCTCTATCAACTAGAACATTTATACTTTCCTCAATTGGGAAAATAAATACTTGTTCATCTGTTTTAATTTTCACTGTTCATTCCTCCAATTATTATTGTTCTATCCATCGTCGTAATTCGCTCTTGTAAAGAATATACATTATTAATATTTGCTATACTTAAATACTGATTTTCAGTAATAATCATATACCTTATATCACCATCTTTAGGAGCATTATTTTCAAGTTTCTTTGAGGCAGTAGAACATGAATTATTATTAATGCACAATTTTGAATAAACAGAATACTGTATTCTAATATATCCTTCATTTTTTAAATACTTAACAAATTTTCTATAATTTCTTTTATCAGTTTTTGTAATTGTAGGAAGATCAAATATGACGACTAGTCTCATAAACCTATTTTTTATCATCGATTGCTTCTTATTCCCGACTCATAGTCTATTCTAATAATCGAATCTCTTTCTTCATTCATAAAAGCAAAATAAGAATCTATTAAGTCTTCTATAGCATCAGTTAATCTCATCCATTTATTATTGATTTTTATTCTACACTCTAATATTTGTAATATTTCAATTTTATGCGAGGTATTAAAATCATCCTCTATATTTTCATATACCCACATATCAACAATATACCTTAGAGGCTCAATAAAATCATAAGTTAAATTAAACGGATTTGATTCTCCTATATGATGAATTCCCAATTGAGTAATATATCCTCTAGCTGCAATCATTTTAGAGATGTAACTTGCAATTATTTTATAACCATAATTCAATGCAAAATTTATAGCTATTTGTTCATCTCTTGTAAATTCTGGCCCGAATAATTCTTTAAAATATATCCTGGCACTAGAGCCTTCTCTATTTGTTTGGTCATCATTATATACCGATTCTTTGTAAACTTTTAATGTTTCTATAACTTCAGATGATAATTTTAATAATCTAAGATTAGAAATTTCACTGGCAATTTTTTCTTCAACAATAAATTTCCAAAATCGTTTCTTTTTAGTATTTTTCCAATTAATTTGTTTCTTCAATTGTTTGAATACTAATGAGTGACAATTGAAAGGTTGAAATATCCCTATTGGGTCATTGCGACTATCACAAATAATAATCCCAATATTGTTTTCCATAAGTTTTGCGATTATAGGTATTGTTATTGTTACTTTGTTATTACTGAATATTACAGTATCAAGATCTGCTAAAGGGTAATTGTGATACTCTTCTCCTATTGTAATTCTCATTCTATTTGCTGATAAAGAAACTTTACATTCTGAACCTATAACTATTGTTTTCCAACCCATATAATATCTAAAAAATAAAATGGCCACAATCGGCCATTTTTGATAGTTTTGAAATAATTTTAATTCTTTCGGATTAAATTATTTCGTATTATTTAAACAATTATATTATACATCAATCTTACCGATATTCCAAGAAAATTCTTCTCTTTTTATCAATTTATATGCACCTCGCTTCTCTTTAGGAGATTTTATTATTAATTTACCTTTGCTGTTATGATTAAATCTAACCCCTAAAAAACTACTTTTAATTTTTACATACTCTGCATCACGATTTTTAGAAACCAAATTGTTATTAACAGTTGGTCGAACTTGTCCAAAAATCATTGGTGGAGTATGAGGCCTATTAACTATCTTAATCAAAAATGCAATCTTTTCAGTTAAATCGAAAATATTTTTACTTTTTGATAACAAATTATGTATTGCTATATCATGTTTAGAATCATATAAAAGAATTCTTTCATTTTTTAAAAATTGAACAACTTCATCAATTTTTAAATCTTGGTAATTAATTCCATTTTGATTTTGATTGGTTAATAAATTAAACTCCTTATTTATCTTATTTCTTAAATATTCTGCATTATCATAAATTTCATTATAAGAAAAAGTGTTAAGATATTTTAACTCTAATTTATTAGTTGCTATAGAACCTATATTAAAAATAAATGGACAATTTGTTTCAGTATCAAAAATCAAATCATTTTTAAATGCTCTGAAACGATATATTTTTTTATTTATCTCTCCATTTTCTAACAACTCTTCTGCCCCATAATGGTCTAAAATGAGTCTTTTATAAAGTTCTTTATTTATTTCACCATCTGGATTAACTATAACTTTTGGAATATGAATGGCTATATGTTGCATTTTATCTTTTTTGTTTTTATACTTATAAAAATCAACAGCTACACATTCAACACTATCAAATACTCTTTTATCATTATTTACTCCTAAAATAGATAAAACAGCATCATCTTTTCTTTTTTCTTGTTTATAAATTGTCGCATCAAAAAACTTTCCTGTCCAATTTTTCTCAACCTTTATTGAATAGTAAGGAACTTGGTGTTTAATCTGTCCAACAAACGAATTATGTTCATGCCATTTTTCTTCAAATGCTTTTTCATACATGAATCTAACAAATTTTTTATTTTCCTCCATTGAAGAATCAGATTTTATTTTATTTACAAAATCAAAATATAATTCTGGATTTATTTTCCCTTTACCATAACTAGGATAATATTTAGATAAGGTTTTTTCAGCAACAATTAATAAAGCAGCATCATGAGCATGGTGTTGTACACCAAAATCTCTGTTTTTCTTTAAATTAAAAGCTTTCCTATAAATGCTTGTATATGCGGACTTAATGCCAACAATATTTGTTTTGTGATTATTATATTTTGAATAAGCATTTAAAATTGCTATAAACTCTCTAATAATGTATCTTGTATCAACTAAATTCCTATTAACGAATTCCGTTAAAGCAGGAAAACTATCTAATAGTAGACGATTCCTTTTTTCTTCTGAAATTAATTCTAATTCAAACAATTCTTTTACACTTTTTATAAAACGAGATGATGTTACTGTCTCACCTGGTGGAGTATTTGAATCTTCAATATACATAAGAGGTAATCTGTCGCCTTTTCTAGAATTAGCCAATTTACTAACAAGCATCTTATCATCTTTTGAATCATCACCAAAACCTCTTGGTAAAATATGATCAACCTCATAATCACTCAAGTTATTGATGTTTATTCTTTTTCCTGTTAATAAATCTATACCATTTTGTCTAATGTATAAATCTATTTTAAGTTTGTTCTTTTCAACGTAAGAATCGATATCCTTCCATGGTTCTAGATTAAATGTAACCTTCTTTTCTTTTGATTTACTTTGAACATACTCATATAGTTTTTTAGCTGTATCCCTAAATTTTTCTGGTCTAAGACCTTCCCTACTACTATCTTTTAAATCACGAGCTGTCTCTATGATAACTTTATCAGGAACACCAAAAGCATCAACCATGCTTTCGTATAATTTCATACACTCATTTAGCGCTCTTATTGTAGGTCTTGAAATTGGAATGAATGGTTTACCATCTTCTATTAACAAATCAATTGATAATTTCCCATTATTTTTTTGCAACTTATCAAAATACTTATTGGAAAAATATTCTTTTCCATTACCATCTAAATCTTTAGCATTATAAATAATTGTCATCTGCTCATTTTTATAACTCGAAACATTATCCTTAAAAAGTAAATCTAACATCGTTTCACCTTTTTCATTCATTGTTTCTTCCATAATCATTTCTTTTGATAATGCAAAAAATCCTTTAGAATTAATTTTACTTAACTTTTTAGCTTTTTCCTCAGTAAACTTATGTTTATTTATTAAAACATCTAACTTAGATTTCTCTTCATTATATAAATTAATATCCAAAATTAAATCTTCTAATTTATTAACTTTGTCTTTGTTGTTGAATATTTCAAGTATCGAATTAAAATTAAAACTAGTTTCTATCTTTATTACATCTAAATAAACTGAAAAAGAATTATTAAATTTATTAGTTTTGTTAGACTTATTTGAAGGTCCAAAGTAACTAATATCAAGTTCATCACATATATCTTTGAAACTTACAATTTTCTTTTTTAAAAACAATCGATCAAAAACCTTAATTTTATCTACCCTAGTCAAATAATAATCATTCCCATTTTTATCTTCTGCACTTAATATATTTAACTCATTTAATATGCTAAACGTTTCAGCGATAAAGGATCCTTTAGGAAGAGCATATTTATCATATAGATATGTACACCTGGATATCATATTTAACTTCCACTTTTTAATGCTTTCATATTCATCAACTGCTTTATTATCCGATTGCTTCATAGTATCTTCATAACTATATTTAAAGTTTTGATTTTTTACTAACCAAGCATTTTTACCCTTTTCATCCAATGGACCAATATAGTAAGGAATTCTAGCTGAAATAATAGAAGTACAAACTTCAATAAAGCGATCAGTTATTTCAGGATAGTACTTTTGTTGGTTTCTTAAAATATCGCCAGCCTCTTTGACATATAAACCATTAGGGAAAGAATTAGATAAGTTTTTAACAGATCTTGAACGACTTGCCTTGTTAGAAGCTTTGCTTTTAATGCTTTCCTTCATTTTTGTGTATGCTTCTTCCCCTTGTTTTTGAGATTTACGGTATTCATCCATATTATTAACTGCAAGTTCACACAAATAATTGTATTCTTTTAGAATTCTAGCAATGTTAGATAAGTCATACAATTCAATAGCCTCTTCATAAAATAACCCTAATTCATCCTGCTTTTTTAAATCTTCAATATTTACACTTGAAGCAAAATCATCAAGTTTTTCTGAAATTTTTTGTGGTTTTACTTTGTAATTAGATAGCAATCTCAAAAGTTCAATTAAAACAGATTCACTTTCATCATCAATGGTGAACCTATTTTTACTGACACTACTTTTGATATCATTATTATTTATCGATCCTTCAAAAACTTTTTTTAGAACTTCATCAAATTCCTCGGTATCTTCAACGAAATCTACATAACTACCAGCTAACTGATAAAATCGTTCTTTATACATCTCAAAAGAAATTCCGCCCTTTGAAAAGTCAATAGTTTCTAAAAGAAAATGTCCTCTAGTTCCACATATGTTATAAAGAGCTAATAACAATTCTCTTTTAGTAACTTTTTCAGAAAGTGCTCTTTTCCTTAAATGATAAATAGAATTGTCTTCTGGCTTTTTTAAATATTCATTATCAGTCGTGTAACACATATAGCCCGGAGTATTAAACTCTTGCTTACTAATAACACCAAAATCTATGAAAGCATCTTTCATTTGTCTTTTGCGCCAAGTTTTTCTTCTAGTTGTTCTTCTTGCACTTCTATTTATTCTTGCTTCCTTAGCAGAAATAGCCTCATTAAAAACTCTAGTTCCCATATAGATTAACTTATTATCTTTTTCTACAGCAGAACCAATTGAGGCTATACCAATATCATAACTAAAAGTAGTTGACATATTATTTTCCTCCATATATTTACATCTATTGTATAATATTTTTCTTCAATATGTTGTCCTTTTTTTTGTACATATTTATATAAATTTATATGCTATTATTAAAAAATGTTTTAGCAAATTCTACAACTAATTATTTTGCTTCCTATAAATTATTTTCCAAAATATAATCATAAGCCTCTGATAAAACTCTTTTGGCTCCCTTGAACTTTAAGGTTTTTAAACATTGCTTAAATGGTAAAACAACAATTGAAGCTACTTCATCTTCCTGAGCTACCAGTTGTTGATTAGAATAGGTAGCTAAGAAATATATAACTGTTTTAACAGTCTTTTTACCTTTTCCTGCCAAATATACATCAAAAGTTTTAAATCCTTTAATAATGTCTACATCTAAACCAACTTCTTCTTTTATTTCACGTAAAGCAGTTTCTTCTTCTGTTTCATTATCTTCTACACGCCCTTTAGGAAAGCCATAGCTTCCTTCTATATTCTTAATTAATACAAACTTTAATTCTTCTTTATCCCTCGTAAATATAACTGCTCCACATGATTTTTCTTTATTCATAAATTCACCCTACTTATATTATACACTAAATTTACATTAGATAAAATTAAAATAGTTGAACTAATAACATATAACAGATTGTTCCACAGGTAATACTTAATAAGGTATTCCTTTTATACGTGTGTAAGGCTGCTACAACCAGTACTGCCACAAGTTCCTTTAATCCATAAGGAAAAACAGTAACTTTGACATCCTTTAAACAATAGACAACCAGCATGGCCATGATGGCGGTTGGAAGAACTTTTCCTAAATAAGAGATGATATCAGGCAGTTTTTCCTGTTTATTAAAGACCACAAAAGGAAAAAATCTAATCAGGATTGTTACCAGGGAAATAGTTATAATGATAAGTATAGTATGATAATTATTCATTTATATTTCCTCTCTTTCTAATAACAATAAGTAACAGTACAATAGCCAGCATCGCTGGAATTAAAAAATGTTCCGGTCCAAAAGCAAGTAGACAGACAACCGCACAGATAAAGCCAATAACAGCCGGCAAGTGATCTTTAGTAGTCAGCCACTGCTCTACCACAATAGCCACAAATAAGGCGGTCATGGAAAATTCAATACCAGCGCTGTTAAAGGGAATCAGTGTTCCAATTAAATTGCCTATTAATCCCCCGATTATCCAATAAGAGTGATTTAAAATCGTTATATAGAAATAATAATCTTCATCTTCACTTTCTTCCTGACATAACAGTGAATATGTTTCATCAGTGATGCCAAAAATAAGATATGGTTTTCTTTTAATGTTCTGATATTTTTCCAGCATTGATAAGCCATAAAACAAATGTCTTCCATTAACCAGCAAAGTTGTTATAGCCACAGTTATTAAAGAAGCTGCTGAATCAATCAGAGAAACAGCGACATACTGCATTGATCCACCATAAATGATTACGCTCATTAAAACAGCATAAAGTGGTCCATATCCTATCTTCGCCAGTAAAACACCAAAACCAATACCCAAAACTAAATAACCTGCCATAACAGGAAGAGTTTTTATAAAGGCTTGCTTAATAGTTTCTTTCTTCATAAATTTCACCTTTGCTAATCATTATAACAAAAAAAAGGAAAGATGTTACTAATCTTTCCTCATTATGCTTCATTAAGTTTATTGACGTAATCAGTAAGCCTTTCAGTTAAATATTTAATGTTTTCAACATCAGCAACTGTATCTTTAGCTGTGTGAATATAAGGTGTATATAATTTGATGTGTTTTCCTTTATGACAGGCAAATACTCCTACGCCGTTTTTGAAATGTCTTTGATCAGAGTTACCCATGGCCTGTTTTTTGTTGAAGAAGTTGACATTATATCTTTCATTACTGACTATTGATTCTTTTAATAAACTGGCACTTTCCATAGCTTCGTTATTGATGACAACTACTATTTCATTACCATTGCCGATACAGTCCAGATTAATCAGTGGTTTGCTTTCCATCATTTTTTTATTATGTTTATTAAACTGACCAGAACCAATCAACCCTTTTTCTTCATTATCAAATAAAATAAAGGCTACATTGCTTTCTTTGTCAAGACTTTTTATCAGTGTCATCACAGCAGCTGTTCCAGAAGTGTTATCATTTTTGTTATTTTTGTTTTCAAAAGCCAGCATCGTAAGATATACCAAGGAAAAATAAATTCCCAGATAGGCAACTGAAGTAATCTGTCGGTCATTGGCATTTAAAAACTTTGTTAATAATTCAGCCAGAAAAATACTGACTGCGACTATTATTCCTACAAAGGCAAAGGTGTAACCAAAATAAATAATTTTATTTACTGGCATCATTATATTAGGAATTACTGAAGCAGCTGGCGTATCATAGTGGGCAGTAAATACTACCTTGGCATTTTCAACATCCCCGATAACAATATTTCTGGTTTTTCTTTTTTCCTGTACTTCTACCTTATATTCAGTTACTTCCTGTTTTACATATTCGATAAATCTTGTTTTATCCTGATATTTTTTTCTTACTGGATATAAGTTGTTAATTTCATTTAAATAATATTTCATCTTTTTTCTCCATCTTGGTTTTCTCTTTTAAAAGAGAACTAAACTATTATAACAATACTTCTATAAATGCTGTCAAATAAAATGATTGTAAAATCTTACAATCATTGTTTTTAAAGGTTTGGGGGCTAGATTATGAGATAGCCCCCGGAGGTTAAAGATTAAGAAAAACTTTATTTATGTACCCACTCGTTTTTCCCTTATGACAAAACGTACTGTTAAACCGACTGCTAAACCGATGAGCGAAGGAACAAGCCATCCAAGGTTTAGATCAAAGAAAGGTAGAATCTTTCTGGCCAAGTCTGTAACTTTCTCTGCATATAGTATCCCCTGCAGACTGGCAGGTAATGTCTTGAGTAGATCAAATACTGCCGCAAGCAAGGTAAATCCAATTACACTCTGATAGACAATCTTATCGTGATTAAACAGATCTCCTGTTAATGCCAATAAAATCAAAGTGATAGCCAGTGGATATAAGAACATTAATACCGGTATAGAGTAACTGATAATGTTTGATAAACCAATATTACTAACCGCAAATGAGAAAACTGTAAATATGATAGCCCAAAGATTATAGGATAATCCTTTAGGGAACATTCTAACAAAAGCCTGTGAACAGCTGGTTACTAAACCGATAGAAGTTTTTAAAGTAGCAAAGGTAATGGTTAAAGCCAACACCAGGCCGCCAACTTTGCCCAGATAATGATTGGAAATCTGAGCCAGGGCAATACCGCCATTGGCCGAAAGCTCAAACAGACCTCTGGATTGAGCTCCCATAACAATTGTCGCAATATAGATAACAGCCATCAGGATACCGGTAATAACACCAGACTTTAAAACTTCCCTGGCAATATCATTATCTTCTTTTAAACCCATAGCGCGAATAATATCAATAACCACGATTCCAAAAGCCAGTCCAGCAATGGCATCCATGGTGCCATATCCTTCAATGAAGCCAGAAAACAAGGCAGCATTCTGATAAGCATCGACTGGAGTAACTTCATTAACGGAAATAGAAGGATTTAATAATGCAGTTACTACCAGAATGCTTAAAAAGATTAAAAATAAAGGATTAATAATTTTCCCAATCCAGACAGTAATCTTACTTGGACGGAGAGAAAAAAATAATACAAAGGCAAAAAATATCAAGGAGAAGATAAACAACATCAAAGATTTACTTACTCCTTCAGAAATCATTGGTTCAATACTGGTAAAAGAGGTGGTTGCACATCTTGGTATCGCAAAAAATGGACCGATAGTCAGATAAAGTAAACAGGTAAAGAAATAACCATATCCCTTTGATACTTTATCAGAAAGTGAATGCAAATCATCACTATGAGTATTACCAATAGCTGCTACTCCTAAAATAGGAATTGTAACCGCTGTAATAATGAATCCAATCATTGCAGCAATTACATTTTTACCAGCCAGCTGTCCTAAGTGAACTGGAAATATCAAATTTCCTGCGCCAAAGAACATGCCAAATAAGGTTACAGCTACTAAAAATCTCTGTTTGAAGGATAATCTGTTCATCTTTTTATACCCTCACTTTTCAACCCAACTAAATATTATCATTTCACTTGTATCTTGAGAAATGCTTTATTATAATAGGGGTATTAGAAATTGTAATAGCCAAAATTGGCTTCAGAGGTGCAATATGGATAGCAGAAAACTAGAAATACTATTAACAGCCGTTGAGTTGGGAAGTTTCAGTAAAGCCAGTGAGGTAGTAGGATATACCCAGTCTGGCCTGACTCATTTAATGGATTCTTTAGAAAAAGAAGTCGGCTTTCCTTTACTGGAAAGAAATCATACCGGAATTAAACTTACCGAAAAAGGTGTACAGCTGCTTCCAGCTATTAGGGAGTTCCTGCAGGCTGATGCCAATCTGGAAAAGAAAATTAAAGAAATTTCAAACAACAAAAATGAAGTCGTCAGAATTGCTGCCTATGCCAGTATGGCAATGCACTGGATTCCTGAAATTCTTTATCGTTTTAAAAGAATCTGTCCAAATGTCAATGTTGATTTAAGAATGGTTGACCATGCTTTAGAGCCTTTCGAACTTTTAGAAAGCGGACAGACAGATTTAATTTTTGCCAGCAAACAGGATTTCGATTTCTGCAAATGGATTCCCCTATACGATGAACCGCTATATGCCATATTGCCTAAAAACTATCCTTTAAAGCAGTCTGATACTTTCCCCTTGGCTGAATTTTCTGATAAGGAGTTTTTAATGCCCTACGGACGTTTTGACATCGATGTAAAAAAAGCTTTTGAGCCTTTAGGAATAACAACCAACATCAAATCTGTTCTGGTTGATGATGAAACTGTGATCAGAATGGTTGGTAAAGGATTAGGTGTTTCAATGATGAGTGAGCTGATGATCAGAGGACGTACCGATGATGTCCTCTGTGTACCGGTACAGCCTGCTTCTATCAGAGAGCTGGGTATGGCTACCCATATAAAAAGAAAAGATTCCGATAACATGAAAAAACTGAAAGATTGTGTCTTAAAATATATCAGTGAACTGCCTGATAAAAAAGCGAGTTAATTCGCTTTTTTTGATTCAATAATCTTTTCTAACTCATCGTAGTCTTTCTGATTGCTTAGATTTGCCCATCTAGCTCTCAACTTATCCAATAACTGCTGAGCAGTTTCAGTTCTTTCTTCTATTACAGCTGATAGAACTTCCAGCTGGCCGATTGGCTCACCATAGTCTTCATTATCCCTGTATTTTTCAAAGATAGCTTTCTGTGAGTCATATATTTCTTTAAATTTATCATAATTTTCCAATCTGAAATATGAAACCGCCTTGTTAATTAAATAAACCAGTTTTAGTATTTCATTTTTTATCTGTTTTTCTTCAATTGAGTTTAAAACATCTAAACTTTTTTGATATTCCCTGTCTTTTAGATAACCTGCTGTCAGATTTATTTTTACCAGATTTATAAAGTCTCTTCCTTTGATTTTTTGTAAAATACGCTCCATTTCAGCAATGTATTGCTCGATTTTGTCTTCATTTAAAAGTGCCAATGCTTTTTGGATTTTTTTACTGTAAATCATAATATAAATGATGTTGATTACCAATATCATTAACAAAAACACAATTGAGAATTTCCAATAATATGATAAAAACAACTCCGATTCTATCTTGAAACCATTCTGAACTGCTACCATGACCAAACCCAAAATAACACTAGCAGCGATTATTTTTAATATTCTCTTTTTCATTTTCAAAACCTCAAATTTCTAACTGATTATTTAACATTGTTGAACACTTCAATACCAAAAATTTCAACAATTATACCTTCATAAAACTCCTTGCCTGCTTCTATATCTTCATCAGAGGCAATACGATGAACTTTAGATACTTTGTATAGAATCGCCCTATATTCTACAGTACCTCCATCTTTAAGATATAAAGGTGTCGGAAAAAGTAAAACCAATAATAAAATACAGGTTGTAACAATTAACATCTTTTTCATAATAAACTTTCCTCTTTTCTTTTTTATATTTTCGATTTGTATTAATCCTTCTTTTTAAATAAAGAAACTGAATTGATCAGAATTGAAGCAATTGTTAAAAAAAGTAAGGTATAACTTAAAGCAGGCATGGTATCCATTAAACCACCATAATCTTCTACAACTACTCTTTTTGCTCCGTCAAGATAGAAATCACACAAGGTAAGAGCTGTTAATGACAGACTGATAAATCTATACCACTGTGTTTTTAGATCATTACTTTTAGCACTTACATTCAACAAGGCAAATACCATTGCCCCGACACCTGAAAATAGCCACATAAAATTTTCTCCTTTTGTTTTTTATTTGTTACAGACAAGTTCAACAATTATGATTTCTGGTCGATTGTTAATTCTGATGGGAATAATACTGTTCCCTATTCCTCGACTGACAATCATGGTGGTAAAGTTTTCGGTAAATTTGCCAGCATCATATTTTGGCCACATACCCTGGTTAGGAGCATAAAAACCTCCTAAAAAAGGAATGCGGATTTGACCACCATGGGCATGCCCACTTAAAACCAGATCGATATCATTAGCGACATAGATATCAAAAGTTTCTGGGCGATGCGATAACAGAATACAGTAATCATCTGTTAAATTCATTTTCTTGATATGTTCATCCAGAATAATACTGTGCATATAGATATCAGTATAATATAAATCCGGATCATCTAATCCTGCGATCTGAATTGTCTCTTCATTTCTGGTTATCTCTATAGCTTCATTGCGCAAGACAATTACTCCAACATCGATAAGTTTTTGCTGCAATTCTTCATAGCGACTGAAAAGCCATACTTCATGATTACCCATTACAAAATAGCAGGGTGCTATTTCCATTAGCTGTTTTGCCAGGCTGACTGCTAAATCAATATCTGTCTTATTTGAATCTACCAGATCACCAGTAAAGACAATAATGTCTGGACTTTGTTGACTTACTTTTCTGACAATGTCTTCATTATCTTTTCCAAATTCAGCATTATGTAAATCGGAAATAACCGCAATTTTAAAATTATCGAAACTTTCAGGTATCCTGCTGCTTCCAACACCATAGTGGGTAACTCCTACTGTCAGATTACCCCACACAATCCAGATAGCAAGAAATACCAGTATTAATAATACGAGTGACAGTCTCATTTTTCTTTTCATTTAATTTTCCTCCCTGGAAAGATTTCTATGATTTTCAACTAGTAAAACCTTTTCTTCTCTTTCCATCAGTCTATAGTAACGCAGCCAGTTTTCTAATGAATCAAGTGGAACAGCAGTACCATTAATCAGCACAGTTTCCTTTATATCTTCTTCTTTAAGGCTACAGTCATATATAATATCATCTTTAACTATTTTAAATCCAGCCATAACATCAACTTCTACATCAGCTATTACAAACTCATAAAAGTATTCTGTCGCATAACTGCCAGACACTGACTCTTTAAGTGTCCCCATTTTAAGAAGAATTTCCTTCGCTTTTAAAGCATCTTCTTTTTTTATCATTAGGTCTAAATCATTAAATTCTTCAACAATATTTCTCAGATACAGCATACTTGAGGCTCCAATTGCCCAGGTAATATCACTTTTATCAAACTCTTTGGCAATCGCTGTTAAGACTTCAAGTTTTTCTTTGATACTTTTCATATTCTTTCACCAACATTATATCTTTACTGAGATAACTTCATTTCCATGTTCTTTAATCAATCTGATAAGATCTTCATACCTTAGCCAGATAGTAGCGGTATTATCATTAGGATGAACTCCCATTAATCCACCTTTAAAGTCCTCATCAATAAATAATTTTACTTCCTTATCTATATCATTTAAAAGACCAAAAGGAGTAACTGAACCAGGATCAAGTTTTAAAAGCTGCATCAAAGCATCATAAGAAGCAAAAGACAGCGCTTTAAGTCCATGATTCTGAGAAAATTCTTTAAGATTTACCCTTTTATCTCCCTTGATAGTTATTAGATAGTAATTTCTTTTTTTATCCCTGACAAAAAGATTTTTTGCCTGATTATCAGGATAAGGAAGCTCCACCTCTTCAAGTTGGGCCATATTGAAAACAGCTTTGTGTTCAGTTATTTCATACTTTATATTGCAGCTATCCAGACAGCTGTAAACTTCATTTTTATCCATCTTTATAAACTCCTTCGCTGTTAAAAATCAAACAACTATTCTTCCAGTAAATCTTTGTCTTCTAAAGGATTCCACATAAAAGTTTCTTTTACATTTCGAATAAAAAGCTGTCCTTCATAGCTATAAGGTTTTCTATTAAACCAGACCATAACCGTAAACATGACTTCCTTATAGCCATCATAGCGATACAAAAACTCCAGCTGCCACTTTTTACTGTTGATTTTATCGACAAGTTGGCTGACATTATATTCCTTGACAACCTTTTGATTCAAGCTTTTTTCAAAAAGATAAAAAGTAACTTCATCTAAATACTCAATAAAATATTCCACTGCCCCACTGCCGGTATTGGGCCAAAAATCAGCATATTCATGATAAAAAATCCCTTCAGGAAAATAAAATGTCAAAACATTATCTTTCAAATCAGCCTCAGTTGCTTTACAATCATGAAGGCTGAAACATTTTTTATCGGTACTTTTATATTTAAATTTCATCTTTTATTCTTTCCTTCTTTTAATTGTTGAACATATTCCTATTATCAACAACTCAGATGAAGTATACCCTTATACTTCAGCTGCATATAAATTATAGCACTTTTCTTCAGCAAGAGATAATTATGCGACTTTAAAATTAAGTATCAATGTCCTATAATGTTAAAGGACTTAAAGTTTTAGAAGAATATTTCTTAATTGAGGTTATTAAATATGATGAAGTTTATTAAAAAACATCTTTGGATATTAGGCGCTCTATTCTGTACGATGTTATGGGGAGCAGCATCACCAACCATTAAACTTGGCTATCAGCTTTTTAAAGTCGATACAGCCGGTACTTTTAATATTATTTTATTTGCCGGTATCAGATTTATCGGAGCGGGAATTATTACCCTTCTTTTAACTAAAAGCTTCACCAAACAGTGTCCTAAACTGGATAAAAGTATGCTGATGCCTGTTATGATTCTGGCTCTGATTCAGACAGTTATCCAATACTTCTGTCTGTATTCAGGTTTAGCGGTAGTTGAAGCTTCAGTTGGTGCTGTTTTGACCTCAACCAGCGTTTTCTTTACTGTTGTTCTTGTTACTATCATATTTAAAATGGAACCATTGACAGCTAGGAAAATCCTCGCTACCATTTTAGGTTTTATCGGAATTCTTATCTTAAATATTGATCATAACTTTACCTTGCAACTTCGCTTAAATGGTGAAGGCATGGTCTTACTCTCAGCACTGGCAAATGCCTTTGCCAATCTTCTGATGAGCAGATATGTAAAAAAACATAATCTGATGGCGATAACAGGCTACCAATTTTTCGTTGGCGGTTTATTGATGGTGCTGATAGCCATTATTAACAATGGTAAGATAGCTTTACCGGATTTAAGCGGTATGATAGTAATGATTGTTTTAATGCTTATCGCTTCTTTAGCTTATGGTATCTGGTCACTGTTGCTTAAAATAAAAAACACCAGCAGTGTGGTAATCTTTAAATCTTTTATTCCCATCTTTGGGGCTTTTTTCAGCTGGATTTTATTAAATGAGGATATTTTCAACATCAGAATTCTAATTGCTCTTGTACTTATTTCTTCAGGAACTCTTTTAATCAATTACATACCTGAAAAAGATAGATAATATTAAAGTAAAGAAAAGCTTGATTTCCCTTTATGAATCAAGCTTTTTTTACATGCCACTGTATTTATATTTTATTTTTTCAGCTCTTTTTTCATCTTGCTTAACTTGATTGCGCAATGAAATATGGCCCAGATATATAAAGCCAATAGAAGCAGATAGATAATAGTAAAAACTATTTCTGAAGGTGAGAAATCCAACTTATCCAAACCAAAGAAATTAGGTACCATTACAGCCATAAAAACGGTAAGCAGAGGAATCATTCTGGTTTTGAATACCTGATCTATCATATTGATTTTCGATTCAGCATCGGAAAATATTTCTCTGTCATTTTCATCGGCTGCTGCACCAGCTTCTTTTCTGAAGTAATTCCAACCCAGATATGAGCCAAAAACTCCCATCCATAGTCTTCATACATCTTTAGATAATCATCCGTTATATCAGCTTCTTTATATTCCAGTTGATATATGACATTTTCTGGTTCGGTTTTTTCAAAAGTGTAAAAGAATGGCATCATAATTTTAATCAATCTCCAGCCCTTGGCATGTTGGTTTTCCAGCCACTTCTTTTCTTCTTCATAATCAGCAATTGTAAATATTTTTGTAAATCTCTTTATTTCAGCCATAATACTCCTCTCCTTTACTATTTTTATAAAGTCTTTTAATACGATTCAATTCTATCTGTAGAATTTCTTCTCCTAAAGCTGTTATCTGATAAATTTTTCTTTTATCCTCTTCCCTTAAAAACTCAATCAAACCATCTTTTTCCATCTTGGAAAGTGTGCCATACATTGTTCCTGGACTGATATTTACTTCACTGTTTGTCAGCTTTTTGACATATTGTCCGATACCATACCCATGCTGTGGCTTCTGTAGACAATACAGGATATAGAAGGCCGTTTCAGACATCGGAACATAAATTTTCTTTAATTTTGGATCCATAGATTTATCTCCCTGTGTATTAACAATATATATCGTACCTCGATACACTTTCACTATATCGGAGTGCGATATAATAAGCAATAAACAAGTAATAAAATAGCAGTAAAATTATTGTAAAGAAATAAATGTTTTAAATTAGATGTTGACCAAAGTAAAGGGCTTTGTTAAAATTTAATTAAGTGAACACTTAATTAAATAAGGAGGTTTTTTATGGATAAAATTAAAGTTTTAAAAGCTATATCTGATAATACCAGAATGAATATTTTAATTTTACTTTTAAAGTATAACTATTGTGTCAGAGCTTTGGCTGATAAACTGCAGTTAACTGAAGCATCGATTTCTCAACATTTAAAAGTGCTAAGGAAAGCTGGATTGATTATCGGAGAAAAACGAGGATACTTTATGCACTATGAGGTAAATCGGCCAGTTTTACATCAACTGGCTAGGGAAATTGAAGCTTTAGCACAAATCGAAAAAGTAGGCTGCACAGCTGCTGAAGAAGATTGCCCAGCACTGGAAAAAAATACCTGTTCAAAAAAGGGTCAATGCAGTGCTGAAGTTAAATCATTTTGTCATGGACACGATAATAAATAAAAACAGTTATTATGATAAACGTTAAAAATCTTACTAAGAAATATGGTGATTTCATAGCTGTTGATGATATTTCTTTTGAAATTAAAAAAGGTGAAATATTTGGTTTATTAGGCCCAAATGGAGCCGGTAAAACATCAACTATCAACACGATGATCGGCTTATCTCAGCCCACTTTTGGAGAAATTACCATCAGTGGCATCGATGTAACAAAACAAACTAAAAAGGCTCAGGCAATTATGGGAATTGTTGCTGATGAAAGCAATCTCTACAACGAAATGAGTGGTTTTGATAATCTTTGTTTTTGTGGGTCTCTTTATGGGATGAATAAAAAAGAGCGTGAGCATAGAGCTAATGAACTGTTAAAAATGTTTAACCTTCACAATACGGGTAAAAAACCTTTTAAAGCCTACTCTAAAGGCATGAAACGTAAACTTACAATTGCCGCTGCTCTTATCCACTGTCCTGAAGTATTGTTTCTAGATGAACCAACCTCTGGAATTGATGTTGAAAGTTCCCGTCAGATCAGAGAACTGATTCTTACATTAAAAAATCAGGGAACTACCATCTTTATCACTACTCACTATATTGAAGAAGCTCAAAGACTTTGTGATCGTATGGCCTTTATAGTAAACGGAAAGATTGTTGCTTCTGGTACAGTCAAAGAGCTGATGGATAGCATCTCACATAATCACAGTATTCATCTTATTACTGATAAGAATCCTCAAAACCTCATCTTGGAGTTTGAAAAGTGCTTTAAAGGCAGTACAGCTAATACAAAAGATGAAAAATCTTTAGTAATTACTTCTAAAGAACAGATTCCTTTACTTCCCATCCTGAATTTTTTACATGAAAGGGAAATTGAAGTTTACCAAGCCAGTCAGCTTCAGCCAACATTGGAAGATGTTTTTGTCAAACTTACCGGAATTGAATCTTCTACTCTTATAAAAGAAAAAGGAGGTCAAAAGTGAAAAGTTTAATTGCCTTTTTTAACATTTTGAAAAAAGATATTAACAACTATTATCTAAAACCACCTAATATAAGCTGGGGCATTATCTTTCCACTTTCCTGGACACTGATGCAGCTGTTACGTTCACCAGACAGTAATATTTTAGAACTGCTTCCTGGTTTGATTTCAACCAGTGTCTTATTTGGTACCACCTCAATGCTGGCTGTAACTATTACTTTTGAGCGTAGTGGCAGATCCTTTGAAAGACTTCTTTTAGCTCCTATCAGTATAAATACCTTGATGCTGGCAAAGATTACCGGAACAATTCTCTTTGGAATGTTTAATGCTTTTGTTCCCGTTATATTGGCAGGATTCTTTATCGATTTGAGTGGAGTTAATTGGCTGATGGTTTCAGCTGCGGTTTTTCTAATCGCAGTTACTTCTTCTCTTTTGGGACTTCTTGTAGCAGTTTCAGTAGAACAAGTCTTTGAAGCCCAGACATTATCCAATTTCTTTCGCTTTCCAATGCTGTTTCTATGTGGACTGTTTATTCCTGTAGCAAATCTACCATGGTTTTTAAAACCTGTTTCTTACTGTTTGCCTCTTACCTATGGGGCTGATATTTTAAAAGGGGCCATAATTAGTAAAAACAGTCTTTCATTAACGCTAAGTTTTATAATGCTGCTGATTTTTTCGGTAATTTTATTTATAATCAGTCGCTATAATATTGAGAAAAAACAAATATAAATGAGCAATCATCTTAACTGTTTTTAAAAAATTATTCAGTTAGGTATGATGCTCTTTTTTTATTATAAAAATATATTGTTTAGTTGCTAAACAATATTGACAATAGCACCATGATTATATATACTACCTTTGGAGGAAATAGATATATGCAATGTAAAGTTATCAATAGTCTATATCATACCATTAACAGCATCAAGCTGAGACAGAAAGAACCCAAGGAAATCCAGGGCATTGTAACGCTGAATCAGGCAGATTTCAGGTTTATCGACCTGCTGGATTTAAATCCCAGCCAAAATGCCACAACGCTGGCAAAAATCCTAAATGTCTCCAGAGGTGCTGTCAGTCAATCTCTCAGTCGTCTAGAACAGCTTGGTATTATTGAACGTGTCCCTGTTAAAGGAAACCGCAAGGAGAAAAAGATTCAACTTACCGATTTGGGAAAAGAAATAAAAAAAGAAAAAGATTTACAGCATCAGCAGGCTAACCAGCAAATGTGCTCTTTTTTAAGAGAGCTGAAAGCTGAGCAGTTAGAAGCTATTATGCTGTTTCTAAATAAAGTAAATACACTGGATATCAGTCGTTTTGACTGTTTAGAGCACTATTGTGCGATAGAAGAAAAAGGAGAACAACATGCTTGAAATAAAAAACCTGTCTTTTCAGGTAGAAAATGGTAATACCGAACAGAAAGAAATACTTGACAATATCTCTTTAGATATTCCTTCAGGTAGTTTCATCGCTATTACTGGGCCAAATGGCAGCGGTAAATCAACCCTGGCTAAGATGATTATGGGTATTGAAAAGCCAACTGCCGGAAAAATAATCTTTAATGGCGAAGATATAACTGCTAAAAGCATTCATCAAAGAGCTAAGGCTGGTATTGGTTTTGCTTTCCAGCAACCGGTACATTTCAAAGGAATGAAAGTCATGGATCTGTTAAGTCTGGCTGCTGGACATAAGCTGAGCGTTGAAGAGGCTTGCGGATATCTTTCACAGGTTGGACTGTGCGCTATTAACTATGTCTTCCGTGAATTGGATAACAGCCTTTCAGGAGGAGAAATGAAGCGTATTGAAATTGCCATGCTGGCAGCCAGAGATGTCAGCCTGTACATCTTTGATGAGCCTGAAGCTGGAATTGACCTGTGGAGCTTTCAAAACCTTATTCAGGTCTTTAAAAACCTGTTGACTAAAACCAATGGAATTATCATTGTCATATCACATCAGGAACGTATATTAGAAATTGCTGATCGTATAATCGTACTGGAAGAAGGAAAAATTGCCAAAGACGGTAGCAGTAGCGAAGTCTTGCCTCATCTGATGTTCGGTCTAGAAGATTGCCATTTCTTTGGAAGGAGAGTAAACTTTTGAAAACAGAATTAAAACAGATCTTACAACAGGTCTCTGGACTGGATGATGTCCCAAATGGAGCCTACAGTTTCCGTATCAACGGAATAAGTGAGTTACATAACAACAGTGAAAACACTGAAATAGTAAAAAAATTAGATAAAAACGGGATTGATATCATAGTAAGAGCCAATACTAAAGGTGAACTGGTCCACATTCCTACTCTAATCGATCATAGTGGTTTAAATGATCTGGTCTACAATGATTTCTTTATCGGTGAAAACAGCCAGATTCATATCATTGCTGGCTGTGGTATTCATAATGATGGACTGCATGCCACACAGCATAGCGGCATTCATACCTTCTATATAGGCAAAAATGCTAAAGTCAAGTATGAAGAAAAACACTACGGACAAGGCCAGGGAACTGGAAACAGAATAATCAGTCCTAAAACTATTATCCATCTAGCTGAAGGCAGCTCACTGGAAATAGACAGTGCTCAAATTGATGGAGTTGATTATACCAAGCGTCTTACCGAAGCAACGATAGCTGATAACGCTTCTTTAACGACAAAAGAAGTCATTCTTACCACAGGTCATCAGAGTGCTTATACCGACTTCCGTATTGAGCTGGAAGGCGAAAATTCCAGCTGCAGCATCGTTTCTCGTTCAGTAGCCAAGGGAGAATCTAAACAATTCTTCTACTCTGTTATCAATGGTAATAACAAGTGTCAGGGACACTCAGCCTGCGATGCCATTATTATGGACCACGCTACTGTCAAGGCCGTACCTGATGTTACCGCCAATCATGTTGATGCCCAATTAATTCATGAAGCAGCAATAGGAAAAATTGCTGGTAATCAGATTACTAAACTCATGTCTTTAGGCTTAAGCTATGAAGAGGCTGAAGCTGAAATTGTCGCAGCCTTCTTAAGATAAACAAAATTTCAAAATAAAAGCTTGATTTAATACTTGAATCAAGCTTTTTTAATGTTCTAATATAGGCCCCACTCAGCTAACCTTTCAAAGCCACCAAGTTCATCAACATATTCCTTAGCTATTTTTACAATTTCTTCATATGATTTGCCATCGACAGTATCATCTCCAATAGCGCAACTGAATGAAACAGTCTTATTAGTCTTCTGAGCTTTCAAAAAAGCATAGATATTTACTGAAACATCACATTTAGATAAGTCTTTACCATGGATTCCGCTTCCGGTATTGCTGTCAGCCATATCACTGAAATTTTTGTGATTGGTTGCTCCGGCATCTACATCTGTACCTCCGCTCCACTCACCCAAAGGATTAACTATCGCCTGAGGATATAACTGTTTAATCTCGCTATTGGCAGCATTACTTTGACAGATAACCAGTTTCCCTTTATCAAGTATATACTTGCCATCACTTGGATATCGGCTGTAAATATCACGGGCTATCTTTGATATTTCTTTCTGTTCGTCCGTTAATGGAACTCCCTTGAAGATTCCATTATCACTGCATCTCAGCTTATTCTTTTGAATCGCTGCCAAAGATGCATCTTGCCTGACTGAAGCCAGATTAACTTTTAGATTTCCGGCAATTCTTTCTACAATACACTCTACTTCCTGCTGGCTGAAGGCTTCACTTGTCTCCGCAATAATATGACATACCCCATGTCCTATCAAGACTTCAACATCAATCCTGCAATTTGGATTTTTCTTGTATGCCATATCTACCAAGGCCCCAGCAATACGATCGGCCATCTTATCTGGATGGCTTGGATTTACTTTTTCAATCATGTTACCGTCCTCCTTTTACTACCTATAACAAAAAACACTCAAGATAGCTTTACTTGAGTGAAAAAGTTATCTTATCATTCTAGTTTTACCACCTGATTCAATAAGTTGGTGTGACTTCATCGGGCTAGTCCCTTCATCACTCTTCATAAGATTTATTTATACTATATTACACAAATCATTATTTAAAATCAAATATTATTTATTCCATCTGTATTTTAAGATTTCCCAGTGCTGTTGCCTCTATTGGCAGAGCAATAACTTTTTTACCCGTTTTTTGCTCTGTCAGAGCATTAAGAAAACTATTTTTAGCTCCTCCGCCAACAATATACAGTTCTCCATAGTTCTTAGAGGTATTGCTTTCCAATTCTTCAATAGCTTTTTTATAGGACAGAGCCAAAGACTTATAGGCACACCTGAAATAACCGTAAATGTTATCAGGTTTACTATTTAAAAGTTTATCAAAAGCCTCTTTCATACTGACAGGCGCCAATAATAAACTGTCATTGGCATCAATTGTTTCTTCAAAACTGCTTTCCATAGCCTTTTTGACAATTTCGGTTATTTCTTCATCGGGGCATAGTTCTCTTTGCAGCTCATTGACCAGCCATAAACCCATAATGTTTTTCTGATATCTGTTGTAACCCACTCCTCCTTCATTGGAAAAGTTGGCTTTCATACTGGTGATATCTGTAATCGGCTGAGCTGTCTTTACTCCTAACAGCGACCAGGTTCCTGAGGAAATATAAAGCTGATTGTCTTTCATCGGTATTCCTTCTACCGCACTGGCTGTATCATGAGTTGCACATATTACTACCTTAATGCCATCATAATAGCCCAACACTTCTTTAGGCTGGTATAATCTGCCAAATAGATGAGCTGGTAAACCAAGTTTACTGATAATCATTTCATCAAACTGCAGACTTTCACAGTTAATCATCCCAGTTGTAGTGGCATTGGTAAACTCTTTTTTCTTTATACCTGTAAGTTTATAAAGCAGATATTCTGGCATCATCAGAAAATCTGTCACACCTTCCAGTCTTCCCTGCTTTTTATCAGCATATAGCTGATAAATACTGTTAAATGGCTGATACTGACTTCCAGTATTCTGATATAGTTTTTCAAAAGGAATTATTTTATGCACTTCATCAATTATTCTGGAAGTCCTGTTATCTCTATAGGCATAGACAGGTAAGACTTCTTTATCTTTTTTCATCAGGACATAGTCAACTCCCCAGGTATCGATAGATAAAGATGCAATCTCGTATTCTTTCTTAGCTTCTTTTATTCCCTTTTTTACTTCCCTCAAAAGATAATCAACATCCCAAATCAGATGATTATCTTTTTCAATGACACCATTAGAAAAACGATATACCTCTTGGATATGTATTTTTTCATTTTCCTTCCAGCCAATAATATGTCTGCCGCTGGAAGCGCCGATATCAATCGCTAAATAATATTTCATCTTCTTCTAAGTTCTTTTTGAAAGAACATCTCTTTCATATTTTTCAATTTCCTGATACCACTGACCATCTTTTGGCTTATCACATCTAACACAATACTCATCCCAGATTTCACTAAAAGGCATGGTCTTCAACTCTTCCTGAACAACCAGCAGTTTGGTAAAATTTTGCTCATCCTGAAGTTTTTTTAACTCTTCTACAGGCTGAAGCAGACTATATAATAAAGCTTTCTGTACATTTCGATAACCCATAACCCAGGCAGCCACTCTATTGATCGAAGCATCAAAATAATCTAAAGCGATATTTACTCTATTGATACCACATCTGACTATTTCCCTGGCAATTTCTTTTGTTTCATCATCAAAAAGCACCACATGATCACTGTCCCATCTGATTGGTCTGGTAATATGCAAAGCAATCTCATCAAAGAAAGTCAGCAGTGCTGGTATCTTATCCGATACTACTTCTGTTGGATGATAATGGCCATTATCCATTAAAGGAATGCACTTATCTCTATTAAAAGCAGCATAGCTTAAGGCAAACTCCGCTGAACCGGCAGTATAGGCTTCCACACCGATTCCAAAAACTTTTGATTCAATACAAGGCTTTACTTTATTAAAATCATAAGGTTCTTTTAATATTTCATCCAAACTTTCCCTGTAACGAACTCTTGGTCCAAGTCTATCACCAGGAACATCCTTAAAACCATCTCCAGTCCAGATATTCATGATGCAGACATCATCTAACTGCTCAGATAGATAATTAGAAATTCGAATACAGGCCTTACCATGCTCAATCCAGAATTTTCTTGTCTGTTCATCAGCTGAAGAAAGAGTCAGTGGATCACACTTTTCATGCGAAAAGAATGTCGGATTAAAATCACACCCCAGTTTTCTTTCCTTACAGAATTCTACCCATTTATCAAAATGCTCTGGCTGCAGTTTATCTCGATCTGCCCAATTGCCAGCTTCAAAAATAGCATAAGAAGCATGAAGATTCATCTTTGGTTTTCCAGGAATCAACTTTAAAACTACATCAATATCATCCATCAGCTGCTGATAACTGCCTGCTCTACCTGGATAATTTCCGGTAGTCTGAATTCCTCCTGTTAATGGTTTATCTGGATCAGTATCAAAACCACGCACATCGTCTCCCTGCCAGCAATGTAAACTGACAGAAACATTTTTTAATGTTTCAATCGCCTTTTCTACATCAACTCCCAGTTTGGCATATCTTTCTTTAGCTTCATTGTATCTACTCATAAATGTCTCCTCACTCTTCTTTAATCGTATTTTACCTTTAACCTTTTATCATCTTGATAAGACCTTTAATAAAGTGACCATTAGCCATTTCCACCAGCCCCTTGAAGACTCCTCCTTTAATGCCACCGCTAATCTGCATTGATCTTAAAGGGGCTCCAGCGCTGGAATTCATCAGCATTACAAAATCAGGATTATCATAATCAATTTTTCCATCAAAGCCTTTAGAAATGACTTTTTCTACAGCCTTATACATAATCTTCATTATCAAAGAATGATCCTTCATTTCCATAACGGAATTATCCATTGTAAACTGTCCCTTGACAAGTTTAACCGGAACATACTTTCTACCTAGCATCTTCTGCCACTCTTCTTGAGTAATCTTTCCTTGACAGTTTTCATACCAGCTATCCTTTTGCCAGTCTGGAACATTTACTTCTTCACCATTAACATCAATGTCCTTATAGAAACAGATGTCACGGCTTGATGTGGCAATTTCAAGACGATAGCTGCCTGTAACCTTTTTAAATGCATCATCCCACACTGCAAAATCTTCATCATTTAATTCAAAAGTAACTTCCTTTGTTTCACCAGGATTTAAGCTTATTTTTTCAAAATGTTTAAGTTCTCTTACCGGTCTATGCAGTGCAGGATTGTTTTGGCCAATATAAAACTGTACCACTTCACTGCCAGCATATTTTCCAGTATTGCTGACTTTAACTGTAACTTTATTTTCAGCTAGTTCAAACTCATCAAGTTTAAAACTGCTGTAACTTAAACCATAGCCATAAGGCCAGCTGACTTCAACCTCAGCCTTATCATAATAACGATAGCCGACATATATACTTTCTAAATACAGGGCATCTCTACTTTCAGCATAATACTCAGATGAGATAACATCACTGTACTTATATGGCCAGCTTTCTGACAATTTTCCCGAAGGATTAGCCTTAGCAAATAACAGGTTATAACAAGCCTGTCCTGCCCCCTGTCCTGGAAGGCCCATATAAAGGATTCCCTTAACCTTATCTTGCCAAGGGCATTCTACTGCACTGCCACAGAAAAGTATTACTGCGGTGTTCTTGTTAGCCTTAGCAGCGGTTTCAATCATTTCATTATGGCCTTCTGGCATTCTCATATGTTTTCTATCAAAGCCTTCTGATTCATATTTACTAGGTAATCCGGCAAAAACGACTACCGCATCAGCCTTTTTGGTTTTATTTTCTAAATCAGATAGAAGTTCTGGTGTTGTATCACCATTGACATCACAGCCCTGAGCATAATCATAAGAACTCAGATAAGCAATTGGATGTTCTAAGTTTGTCGGATTGACATGACTGCTTCCAGAACCCTGATAGCGAACATCTTTAGCCATATCACCGACAATAAGAATCTTTTTATCTTCTTTCAATGGTAAAATGTCATCCTCATTTTTAAGTAGCACCGCTCCTTCTTCGGCAATCTTAACTGCCAGCTGATGATTTTTACTGTAATCAGCCTTATATTTCTCTTTAAACAGCTCTTGTGCCCTTAAAGCCATTTTTATGATTCTTTCAGCGCACTTATCAATATATGCTTCTTCTAACAACCCTTTTTTGACAGCTTCTAAGACATCTTTTTCCATATAGTCACTGCCTCCTGGCATCATCAGATCATTGCCGGCAGTAAAGGCTTTAATACGATCATTCATGCCGCCCCAGTCTGTTACAACCAGACCATTAAAACCCCACTGTTCTCTTAAAACATCATTTAACAGTTTTTTATTGTCACTGCAGTAAACACCATTGATCTTGTTGTAGGCACTCATTACTGTAGCTGGATCAGCTTTTTTCACCACGATTTCAAAAGCCTTAAGATAGATTTCTCTTAATGCTCTTTCATCAATGACACTGTCGGAAAGTAAACGACTTGTTTCCTGTGAATTGCAGGCAAAATGCTTTAGCGAACAGCCAATACCCTGTGATTGCAGACCTTTGACAAACTCTGCAGCCAAAATACCCGTTTGCAGTGGATCTTCACTAAAATATTCAAAGTTTCTTCCACACAGTGGATTTCTTTTAATATTTACTCCTGGTCCCAGTACTAATGCTACATCCTGATCACGGGCTTCCTCACCGATAGCCTTTCCCATCTGATAAAGCAGCTCTCTGTTGAAGGTATTGGCGGTTGATACTGCTGATGGAAAACAGGTTGCCGCAACAGAATCATTGATACCCAGCATATCAGTATTTTTTCCCAGCTGCTGTTTTCTAAGCCCTGCAGGACCATCACACATAAAGAAGGATGGAATACCATATTTCTCGAATTCTTTGGTCTGCCAAAAAGATTTGCCTACACATAATTGAATTTTCTCCTGTAAGGTCATTTTAGCGATAATTTCTTTTATCTTCATACTATTTATCCTTTCTTCAAATAAAGCTTATTTGATCATTCTTCATAAATTGTCTTTCCTGCCTGTTGAGTATATGTCTTGCCAGAAGGAAGAATTATTCTGGCTGTACAGTTAGCTGGTATTTCAACAGTATATTTATAACCATTTTCCGTTTTCTCCCAGCCTGATTTCACCAGTCCATAAATACTCTGATACTGAGCACTGGCATACTTGAAATTTCCTCCGGGAACAGGATTAATCACAAAACTATTTTCATAAGCAATATTAATGCCACACATCGACTCAAACAGCCAGCTGCAGACAGCTCCTTTAGAATAATGGTTTAAAGAACAGAGCCCGACATTGGTATTGGCATTACCTTCCCAGGCTTCCCAGATAGTTGTCGCTTTATGTTTTGGCATTGACAGCCAGCCTGGCAGCTGTTCATTTTCTAACAGTCTATAGGCATATTCCTTATCAATTGTTTCCAGCACATATAGGATAAGTGGGGTTGATAAAAATCCCGTTGCCAGTCGCCAGTTGTAATTATCTAAGGCTTCAATCAGTCTTTTTTTAGCATATTCTTTTTGTTTCTCATTTAACAGATCAAAATACAGCGGTCTGACAAGTCTGGCTTGTCTATCGGTATCTAAGCTATATTCTGGACATTTTTCTCTTAAAGTTTGATATGACTTACGACATTTATTTCCAAAACTTTTATAGCCCTCTGCTTTTTTATCATTGCCCAGGATTGTTTCAATTTCACTCATCAAATCCATAATATAAATTGTATAGGCTGTGGCTGTTTCAGGATGAGTAATGACACAATCTTTCCAATGCATCTTATGGACATCTTCTGGTTCAGCCCACTCCCCATAGTGCTGACCAGCATTGTTGAGATATCTTTTTTCTTCTCTATCAAGGTTAAGCTTCTTAGCGGTTGGATAAAAGCTGCCTACTCTTTTTTGAACGAATCTGGCATATTTTCTCATTCCTTTGATATATCTTTTTAAAATTTCTTCATCATGATATTTATTATACAATACGTAAGGAATGATTATTCCCGCATCAGCCCAGCCACTTGAACCATTCATCGCATACATATAGAAGTCCGCTCCGCCATCAGGAACTATATGTGGTAAACAGCCATCTTTTCTCTGCCACTGATACATATCTTTAATAAACTTTTCCCCAAAGGTTCGATAATCAAATAAATATGAAGCGGTATTGCAGAAAATCTGAGCATCTCCAGTCCAACCATGTCTTTCTCTGGTTGGACAATCAGTCGGAAGATCATTACTGTTACTTTTAGCACTCCAGATAGTCGCCTGGACAAATTGATTCAACAGCTTATTAGAACTGTCAAACCAGCCTGTCTGCTGGATATCACTGTATACAGCAATAGAAGTAAAATCTTCAGGCTCAAATTCCACTTCCGTTTCTACTAAAACATATTGAAACCCAAAAATCGTAAATCTACTCTTATATTCATTTATCCCTTCCTTGCAGATATATTTGATTTCCTGTAAAGGGGTTATTTTGTTTTTCATTTTCAATTGGATATTTCTTTGAGTAAACTCACCATCAAAATCCAGCATCTCTCCAAAACGCAGATATATTGTCTGTCCCGCTTTGGCATTAATTTTAAAACTGATATATCCGGCCATATTTTGAGAAAAATCTAAAACCTTTTTCCCCTTTGGGGTAATAATCAGCTTTGGTTTAAAATTCTCGTGCTCTTTTACTAAAACATTGTTGGAAGATGTTGGGATAACATTATGGTTTGTCTCTTTAGCATAACCATTATATGAAGGCTTCATATTGGCATCAACAATTTCTCCATCTTTGTTATCCGCCAAGCGAATGCTGCCATCATTAGACCAGCTCCAGCTTTTATCTGTAATAACTGTTTCTTTTCTACCATCATTATACTCTATCACCAGCTGCGCCAGTATTTTTGTTTCTTTGCCATATTGATTTCTTAAACCCCAGGAACCAACTGAGCCTCGATACCAGCCATCCGCCAGCAATAGCTCGATAACATTTTTTCCTTCTTTAAGATAATCAAAAACATCATATGTCTGATAGTGTATTTTTTTACGGTAATCGGTTATACCTGGAGTCATTACGGCATCGCCAACCTTAATACCATTGATACTTGCCTCATACAGTCCACAGGCAGTGATATATAGTCTGGCCTTTTTTAATTTGTCACATTCAAATTCTTTTTTAAAACAATCAACAGGATAACGATTTTTCTTGCTGATTTTATAGTTGCCAGTAATCCATTTGGCTGGCCATTTCTTATTTTCTAGTAAACCGGTCTCAAAATATGCTTCGGCATACTCTGAAGCATTGTCATTTTCATCAAATACCCTTACTTTCCAGTTAACCCTGCTGCAGTAGTTTACCGGCTTCTTATTCCAGCAATATTTCATTGAAGAACTATGCACTTTTCCTGTATCAACAAGCAATTTGCCACTTTCATCTTCAGCAACCAGCTGAAAAGCTTTTTGTTTGATACAATCTTCGACATTCCAGAAAAGACGTGGTGAAAGAATATTGATACCAATTGGATTAGTCAGATGTTCTGTTTTCAGTCTTATCGCTTTCATCTTACAATCACCTGTATTTTTTAATTCTCAACATTTTTTCTAGCACGGATTTCCTTCTGCATCTGTGGCAGTTTTTCTTCTAAGTCCATAAAATATAAAACTACAGATATAACTAGAAAATGAATAATCGGTACAATATATCTGACAAAATACAGCCAGTTAACAACTCCTGCCGGCTGATTTACTCCCAGATGAGCCTGATAGCCAAAATAACTCAATCCTGTTTCATAGACACCGGCAAAGGCCCCAGAAATTATTGTCGCAATGGCAGTAGTTACAGCCAGAGCAACTGTTCCCTCTGGTCTAAAGTGAAACTTATATTCTACTTCATCATTGGCCGATAAAAGCAGAGCATCTAAAACATAGACGCTGGCTAAAGTTCCAACATTAAAAATAAAGTAGGAAATAACTGCACCGATAAAATTATCTTTAAAGAAAAGTCCCATTATACAGCCAACAACAGAAATAAGTGAAAATGCCATCGTAGTTTTGCGAACAGTAAACTTCTTGCTTAAAGGATAGATAATCAAAATACCAATTCCCATCGGTAATCCTGAGGCGACCGTAAAAATCAGATTGTAATTATTTTGGGCATTGGCTCCTAAAATTACTGTACAGAAATTGGTGTTGAGATTATATCCTTGCAGATTGGCCAAAATTAAATTTAAAGTTGTAATAATAAAAGCCATGTTCCAATATCTACACTTAAATAAATCT
Organism: Erysipelotrichaceae bacterium; assembly: GCA_033808805.1. Classification (GTDB taxonomy): domain Bacteria; phylum Bacillota_I; class Bacilli_A; order Erysipelotrichales; family Erysipelotrichaceae; genus UBA1783. Next base: position 28,848 of record JAPXMY010000006.1, on the reverse strand, counting down.
AAAAACTTCTTCCAGTCGGTACCATGTTCTTTGTTATAGATGGCTCCTTCAATATCCTCGGCTTCCAAAGTCACTCTTTCTTTAGTGTAGAAATAGTTGATTAAAGATAGCGGGATACTGATTAAAGCTATAATACCAATAATTAAAAGCCAGTTTTCTTTTGGATAACCATGTAACATGGTGTAATAAAGAATTGAGCCAACAACCATAGTCACAGCTACCCCTACCAGCATGAAGTTCGAAACCCTGTCAAACAGGTTAATCTGATTGCGGTCGTTCTGATTTCTGGTAGCCAGGGTAATCATATTCTTCCTTAACAAAAACATCGTTATACCAAAGCCATTGTATAAAATGTTAAAAATATACACCCAGATCAGTTTTCCAACCTGTCCAATTTCTGGAATCGCAAACATAAAGAAACCAGAAAAAGCACACAAGAGTTGACCGATTAAAACGAAAGGCCTGATCTTTCCCTGTGATGAACTGCTACGTTCAACAATATAAGCTACCAGAAGTCCCGCCAAAATAGAAACTATCTTGGTAGCCCAGGACATAACCAGATAAGTGCCTACCCCAAAAATCTGATCAATATAAAATATTTCAGTATAATAAAGCTCCGCTAACTGGTTAATAACAGCCTGTAATGACAACATTCCAAAAGGACCAACCAGATAACCGAGAATCTTTTCCTTCATCGTCATTTCTTCGGTTTTTATTCTTGAATTCATAAACGGTTTTTCAAAGATACTGTTTTTCAAAAATTGTTTTTTCATATTATTATCCCTCTTTTACATCTATATGATAAAACATAAAAGTCAATACTTTCTTGTATATTTGTTTTATTTTTGATATATTTGTCTTGTGATGAAAACGCTTACTTTCGATTTGGAATATCTCTGTCGCAAGATGACAGATATGTCTGGATTACCAATCAGAATATATCAAAACAACCAGCTTACCAGCAGATTTTCGGTTGTTGAATTTTTAATTGACCCAGTAGATCTTTACATTGATGATTTGCTGAAAAGAAAAGAAAACGTTTCCTACTTTCTTACCGAGAGATATGAATACTATGGAATCATCAATTCTGATGAAACCGCAATTATTATTGGCCCAGGAAGAGAAAACCCTTTAGATAATCAACAACTTCGTGATTTAGCCTTTCAACTTAACATCACCAATAAGGATTATGAGACTTTTTCGGATTTCATTTCAGCTATCGTTCCCATGCCCTTAGAAAGTATGATTCAGATGATGTGTACTATCAATCATATCCTTAATGGTGATAAGCTAAGTGTTTCTGATTTGCATCTTAAAGAATCATCTGCATCAGAAAGGATTAACTATTATCAGAATTCAAGTTCAGCTGACGCTTATAAAGGCTATAATATCGAAAGACAGATACTGGATATTGTCAGAAATGGTGATATAGAAACGCTGGAAAAATGGGCACAACAGGCACCAACTTTAAGAAGTGGAAAACTATCTGACAATCTATTGAGGCATAGAAAAAACACCTTTATAGTAACTACTACCCTGAGTGCTCGCGCAGCTATAGAAAGTGGTTTAAAGGTTGATGAAGCTTTTAAACTAAGTGATCTGTTTATTCAAAAATGTGAAAACTGCAGTAACCTGGATGATATAAACTATCTGTTTTATGAAATGATATTTACCTATACCAGAGAAATCAATAATCTTAAAAAACTAACAAACAAGACTAAAATTTCAAAAGATGTCTACTTCTATATTATTAAACATTTATCAGAACCAATAAAAACTGAAGATATTGCCAGGGCTTTGTATATGTCTCGAAGTCATCTATCAACTAATTTTAAAAAAGAAACCGGGATCAGTCTTAACAATTATATTCATAAGATAAAAATTGAAAAAGCCAAAGAACTGCTTATGGATGACTCTAAAAGCATCACTTTGATCAGTGACTATCTGGGTTATTCATCAAGTTCTCATTTTAATCGTATTTTTAAACAGCTGACAGGATTTACCCCTAAAGAATATCGTAAAAATATGTGGGTGAATTTTAATCTTCTTTCAAAATAGAGCTGTAAATCAAAGATTACAAAAAATATTAAATTCAGATCTTATCTCTTCGATACTCAAATCAAGAATGTCGTTAAACTCTTTTTTAAGACAGAGATAGTTAACAAACTTCTCACCGAGAAAATATCCCGCATCACAGTAACCGTTATAAAAAACCCAGTCACCAAAATATCTTTGGGTAAATCTATCATTTAAAACATCAAGGTCTTTTCTAAAATCTTCCTTCAATTGAGGAAGTATTTTTTCTAAGCCTTCTTTCCAGAAGTTTGAATTTTGAGTATTAGAAGTGTTACCTTCCATAATGCTTTGTTCAAAATATACCGCTATCCCTTCTGTATACAGTTGCCAAAGCAGTTGAAGAGATTTACTGTCAAATTGTTTATTTAAAGTACCATACTGACTTTGATACACATGTCCCAGTTCATGAAAGATCAGTTTCTGCATTTCATCATATTTATCAAGATTTAATTCTAATATTTTCTCTATCCCCAATAAGATAAGAGTTTTGCCACAATGCTCTATTACCCATCCGGCACCATTACATAAACCAAGATACAGAATGATTTCACATTCAAGATTTCTGCCTGTTTTCTTTTTTATTATTTCATCTACATCTTTAAGCAGGTCATGAAATATAATTTCTAGTTTTTTTATTCTCTGTTTATTATCATATACATTATTGATTATAGGAAGAATGTCTTTTTCAAAGTTATAACCACTTGAATCCTCTATAACAACTTCTGATAAACCTGAAAAAACATTTTCAATATAATGTTTCCACCTATCAATTGAAAATGTCCCATTTTCAAACAACCTGTCCAGATCAGTTACTTCACTTCTATAAATCATTGATACACTCCTGTATTTAGAGTTATTGTTTTTTAAATAGTTATATCTTTCTTCTTTTATTATTCCAGGAAGTAGGCCTTTTTTTCTTCTGCAGTCAGCTCTCTGCCCTTCAGCATTTCTTTTGCGGCCTTTATCAGGGTATTTACATCAACATTGTGAATGACATAAAAGGTATCATTTAATAGAGCTTCACTACCTTCATAGACAAATTCCAGGGCCTCACCATTTCCTGAAGAAGACACAATAATGATATTTTTTTGAAACTTCATAATTGTTTCCCCACTATCAATATCGTAAATGATATTATCTTTGGTTTTAACACGATGACTGCCGAAAAGCCAGAAATTCTCTTTTAAAAGTTTGTCATTGAAAATTCCTTTATATTCTTCAGTTAAAATCTTTTCTTTCAGTTCACCACTATATAAATCATAAACATCAACTTCTTTTTTTGAGTAAATCCTTGATCTGACATATAAAAGACCTTTTTCTTCATCAACAAAATAGCAATCTTTATCTTCCAGCATTAAACCACTTTCTACTTCTAAAAAGTACTCTGCCTTACACTCACCAGTTCTACTGTCTCTTATCTCCACTGCCCCCTTGTAAGGTCTTACACCCTGATACATACAGTTATAAACAATTAATATCTCTTTGCCATCATTGATAAACTGGGCCTTTATACCGATGGCATCATCCTTTTCTAGTTCAAACTGAAGATTGTGGACACTGAGTTTAGCTGACAGATTCCAAAGCAACTGATGAGTTTGACCATCTAAAACAAATAATGATGCCGGATAATTTCCCGAAGCATAGCCATCCTCTACCAAAACAAGTATTGTGTCTGTTTCTTTGGTATACAATACATCATTGCAAGCTGATCTTTTAGCTGAACCTTCATCAGGTTTTCCGTCATAGTCAAAATCTGGAACAAAAACAATTGTATCCTTTATTTCTCCTGTATCACCATCAAAAACTCTGACGTAGGCATAATCATTATCCTTATCTTTTTGTAAATAATTGGTTTCTAAAAGAAATATCTCATTGTTTTCAAAGGCTTTTAAACGATGAGAGAACATGTGTACTGGATAAACATTTAATATTTCACCAGAAAATGGGTCATTGATATAGATAAAACATTCGGCCGAAGGATTCATAACAAAAGAAACAACTATTTTACCACTATTGGAAAGAGTTGAAAAATTTGGTTCGTTGATAGCGATAGTACCTTTTAAAGGAGCTATGACATCAAGGGAAGATGAGTTACCAGCCATATAGACACGTAAAATATTTTTTCCACTGGCAATAATGTAGTCATCTCTAACAGCATTACCATAACCATCTTTATAGAAGTAGTGAGCTTTTTCCAGAGCAAAATCGACTTTAAAATCCTGCAGCATTTCTCCATTGCTGGCGTTAAACAGCATTATCATCTTTCTTTCCGTACTATAAGCCAGAATTCTTGAGCCATCAGCATTAAAACAGAATCCATCTATTGGATTGGATTTATTATCCATTCGACAAATGGTTTTTTTATTTATTATGTCATAGGTATAGATATTACCAGAGGTTGTCTGGATGGCTAAAATAGATTCTAAAGGAGCAATATTCATTGCTTTAAAGAAACTTTTATCAAAATCTGGATAGAACAGAATGTTATTTATTTCTTCAGTAGCTTTATCCCAGATTACAAGATACGGTTTATAAAGAGCAATAATATAATCACCATCTTTTGTAGAATCAAGATGAATTAAACTCTCGCCATCATTTTCATAGTAACTGAAATAATCGGCATCACGATATTGTTTCAAATCAACCGTATAGCAATGACGAAGAAACAGACTACCGTCATATAAATAGAAATTCCCTCTAAGATCAGCTGTTAAATATACTGTGGTGTAAGCTTTTAGGCTTCCCTGTTCGTTTTCACCACGATAAACATTATGGTGCCAGCTGTATTTACTTATCCCTAGTTTTTCAAGCTCTTCTTCGGTTAAATTATCAAAGAAATTACTGGCTTCTTTTCGATAATCAAAAGCTTCTTTATATATTAAAGTATTATCATTAACCTCCAGGTTAAGCATTCCATCGCCTTTATTATAAAAAGTTATTTCTTCTCCATTTTTAAGAGCCAGATAATTTAAAATACCATAATATTCCTGATATTCTGCTTTAATATCATATACCGCTGAATATTGATCATTGGCTCCATAAATAAGACCATTATAAAGAGAGCTTATTGCCTCGGTTACAATTGGTCGATCTGGATTATCGCCATCTTCTGGCAGAGCTTCCAGCGATAACAATAAAGACAGATTCTTATCACCGTTATCCAGTGCCTGATTGGCCGATTGGGCCAGCCATTTTGATTCGGCGATAAGGGCGGCATTTCTTTCATCGGATATCTGTTTATTTTTGATAACAACATACATTAAAAATATTGACAGGACCATTATTACACCAGCGCTGACTGCAGCTCTGATTTTATTTTTTCTAACTCTATCCCTTTGCTTCAAATCATCATAATTGACATTAAGCATCGGAGCCAGGATTCGATGTTTTTCGTTGTTTAACTTTTTTAATGATTCATTTAAAGAATTCGCTCTAACATCAGCGGCCAGTGGCTCTCTTTCTACTTTTTTACCATCAATCTCTTCAAAACGCAGAGCTAATGGAAAAGAATCAACTGGTTCTCCTTCAATTAGAATAGCCAGTATTTTATCTCTTCTTCCCAAAGAAATAAAATAGTCTACTTCTTCCAGACACCACTTTGACTGTAGATATCTTGGCGAGCAGATACATATCAGCCACTCTGAGTTTTCTAAAGCCTGACGAATATCTTCACCCAGATTAGAAGAAAGAGGCAACTCTTCCTGGTCACGAAAAACCCTTCCCATTTTAGAGATGCCCAAAGACTTCTTTAAAGAGGAAGGTATCTTGTAATTTTCAATTAAAGAATGAAGTTTTTTAGCTATTTCCTGATCAGGACTTTGATGTCGATAGGAAATAAAGGCATTATAGTTGTTTGTTATCATAGATAAATTATAAAGTTAGCTAAAATCAGTGTCAATTAATTAAAAGTAATAAACCCAAACAAAAAACATCTTTTGAAGATGTTTTTATATTTTAATAAATCGAAAGGTTCAATTTTTTTGACAAATACTCTAAACTTTTGACCGCAACGATACTGTTTCCAGCTTCATCAAGTCTTGGACTGAAAGCCGCTATTCCCAGTTTACATCTGGTAGAAGTTAGCACTCCACCACCCACTCCACTTTTAGCTGGTAAACCTACCGAAGCAGCAAACTCACCAGAATGATTATACATACCGCTAAGAGCCATAATAGAGCGCAGTATCTGCACATTTTCTGGTTTATACAGCTGCTTTCTTTTTAAAATATGATAACCATCATTAGAAAGCAGATGAGAAAACTGAGCAAGCTCAATAGTATTTACCATTATAGTGCAACATTTATAATATATTTCAATAACTTCCTTTATCTTCGTATCTTTAGCTAGAGTACCGGCCTGAATCATTAAATGCAGACCTGAAATATTAGTATAGGCTCTAGCCATTTCTGGAATAAGGATTTCTTCACTGTAATAAAGCTCATGATTTCCAGTAATTTCTTTAAGATGGTTTAAAATTACTTCAAAAGTATTTTCCTGATAAATCTCATATAATAAAGCAATTGTCGCAATGGCACCAATACTGACCATCGGATTTCTTGGTTTTCTTTTTCCCAGTTCTAGATCAATGATACTGTTATAAGGAAGAGCTGTCGGTTTTATATCAATAGTCTGAGTTATTTCAGCTAAAGATTTATTTTCCAATAGAATTAGAAAAGTCAAAACCTTGGAAACACTCTGCATAGAGAATCGCTGCTCCGCATCTCCTGCCTGAAAGACATTTCCCTTATCATCTATTAAAGCTAAAGCCCATTTATCCAGCTCTTTTTCATCTTTGATGCCTAAATAATCCATAGTTGAACCCTTCCCACGGTATTTTGAGCCATAGGCCAGGGATTCTTTTAGTATTTCATCATAATTTATATTTTTCTGCTTTTTGTTTTCCATTTTATACTCCTAAAGTCAAAGGATGACAGTTAGACTACCATCCTTTAGCTGACTTCTTTTTAATATTTTGCTTCAGAAGGAATAAATTTACCATGTCCCTTTTCGCCTTTCAGCACTCCATTTTCAACGATTACTTTACCACGAACCATTGTCAATATTGGAGCTCCTTTTAATTTCCAGCCATCATAAGGCGAGAAATCAGAAAGGCTATGCAAATCATCAACAGATAGGGTATATTCTTTTTCTAAATCTACCATTACAATATCTGCATCATATCCAACATCAATCAAACCCTTTCTTGGCAATAGATTGAAGTGTTTTGCGCAATTATAACTTGATATTTCTACCAGTTTCTCTAAAGTTATTTTGCCTTTATTAACTCCTTCAGATAACATTACTGGAAGCATGGTTTCAATTCCAGCCATACCAACTGTTGCTGACCAGAATTCCTGCTTATGCTTTTTAGCACAAGGGGCATGGTCAGAACCCAAGGTTTCAATAATACCCTTATTGATACCATCCCATAATCCCTGATTGTCCTGTTTGGTACGAATTGGAGGATTGACCTTACTTAAGATTCGATCAGCATCATCATAGTTCATGACCAGATATTGTGGACAGGTCTCAGCAATAATTTTAATACCTTCACCACGCAACTTTTCAATCAACTCAGGGCCTTCTTTGGTGCTGAGATGAACGATATAAAGTGTTGCACCGGTAATCTTGGCAAAATAAGCACAGCGGATAATTGCCTCCAGCTCAACAAAATTTGGTCTGGTTTCTGCCCAACGCACAATTTTATTGAACTGTTCATCCTTTAGAATTCTCTCTTTATACTGGAAGAAAATTTCGATATTTTCTGCATGTACCTGAGCTTGGGCATATGGCGAAGTTTTCGCAATCTTATCAAAACCAAAGTAAATTATACCATCATCGATTCCTACCTGTGGAGGAACAGCTTCCTTGCCACGATAAGGTATGTAGAATTTAAACCCTAGAATTCCCTTTTCATACAGACTTGGAATTTCTTCAAGGTTTTCAGGTGTATAAAGAGCACATTGCAAAGCACAATCAATATAAGAATTGGCTTCAAGAACATCAATTCTGCCACCTTTTTTGAAAATCTGTTCTTCAATTGGACCATTATCAAGATTCATACGGTCAATCATTGTGGTGACTCCACCAAAGGCAGCGGAGATTGATTCTGCTTCATAAGATTTAACTACATCCCAATCAGGCCAACCAATGTGAACATGGGTATCAATTAAACCAGGAATCAGATATTTACCATCAGCATCAATAATGCGCTCTGCACTGTCTGCACAGATAGTTTGGGCAATTTTAACGATTTTTTCATTTTCAACTAAAACATCAAGTTTTCTAGTACTGTCTGGGCTTACTACCAAGCCATTTTTAAAAAGTATCCTACTCATATTTTACCCCCTTTTCTTTATTTTATATGTAAGCACTTTTATGTAATTCAATTATATTATATTTTTGCCTACTTTTCAAAAATTATATTCTGATAGCCAATAATGAAATAAAAACCTTGACAAAATAATTACCAAAAACAATAATTAAAATAATGAAATTTACTGACAAAGGAGGTAAAGACTGATGTATAAAGCCATTAATAAAATCCCTGCAGGTATGTTTTTAGTACCTATGATAGTGAGCATGCTGCTGATATCATTTTTCCCAAATATGTATAGCGCTGTAGGTGGAACAATGGCAGAACTATTTGATCATGGTACAGGGGTAATCATCGGACTGTTGGTTTTCGCAGCTGGCACAACCATTGAAATCAAAAGTCTGGTTCCTTTATTAAAACGTCACCTTCCTATGATATTATTTAAAACCTTGTGGTCAGTATTACTTCTGGTAATATTTTTTAAAGTCTTTGGTATGGAAGGATTTTTAGGAATCAATATCTTAGCTTTCGGCTGTGTAATCTTCTCCTTAAATCCAGCTGTAGCATTTGCGATACATTCCGAATATGGAGACAAGAATTTTGGTGGAGTTTATGGATTATATGGCATTATGGGTATGCAGTTTGCCCCGATGATTGTTTTAAGTTTACTTACCTCAGGTGGGGATTTAAAAGCCATTGAATGGATGCCTATAATATCTGTCTTTCTGCCTTTAATTTTAGGACTGATACTTGGTAATCTAGATCCTGCTTTTGGCGAGTTCTTTTCTCCTCTGATGGGAAAATTACTGCCATTTCTAGGTTGGAACTTGGGCACTGATATGAATCTTTTTTCAGCTATTGGCTCTGGTGCCGCTGGTATTATTATGAGTATCCTGTTTATGGTGCTGATGCTACCTCTGATTCTGATGGATAAATATGTCTTTAAAAAGAACAATGGCGTTGATGGAGCAGCTATCTGGAATGTGGCTGGTATGTCTATCGGTAATCCCGCTGCCATTGCCATGGCCTTTCCTCTACTGTTTGGAAATCAGGTAGAAAGTGCAATGGCAATTGTGGCGATGGCCTGTATAATAACCTCCATTCTTTCTCCACTGATAGCTCAAAAACTATCTCAGCAAAATTAAGTCAATTAAAATGAGTAGATTCATTTAAGGTAAATCTACTCATTTTTTATTTTATCTTACTTTTATAACTGATGATTTTAGAAGCAACAGTCCAAAACCATCTACTCTTCCCTGGATATCATGACCATCCTGTGGATAATCAAGTATCGTTATCCCTTTGACTTTTGTTCCCTGTTTTATGGTGTCAGAACCCAATTTGATATCCATCGCTATGATGGCTTCCGAGCCATCAACTATTTCATTCCCAAAAGGATCTCGCACTTTTAAAGCTTCTTCAGCCAGTTTTTGACTCTCTTCTGTCCACTCATAGAAGCACATCGGACAAACCAGCATATTGCCATCTTCATAAGTGTATGATGCAGCACATTTAGGACAATTAGGTAAACTCATGTTCTATCTCCTTTCCAATTTTTAGTCACTGTTTTCCAAAAAATATCTTTAAACAATATTTATTTATTAACTCAGACACAATTAAATTAATATCAAAATATTCTTGATTGAATATTTTTTTAAATAATTTACTTTTATTACCTGGGAAAATATCAAAAATATATATTTCCAATGTAAGTCATATTATAGCAAACTTTCACTAAACAGGCCAACAGCAGCAATTATGGCCAATCACTATTCCTAAAGTCATTGTTTTCATAAAAGAAATATCCACCCTTTTTGAGTGGATATCTGCTTGTTTTATAAATCTGATTATATCTTAAGATTATAGCAATGATTCAATAGTGTTAACTAAATCTTTGCTGGTTAGATTGTATTCTTCCTGCAAGAACTCAGCTGTTCCAACCTGACCAAAACGATCAGTTACGCCATGTCTTTTAAATACAACATTAACATTGTTTTCTGCCAGAACTTCTGCTACAGCAGAGCCTAAACCACCGATTATACTGTGATTTTCAAAGGTTACGACAGCTTTTTTGCCTTTAACTTCTGAAAGAATCAGTTCAACATCAAGAGGTTTGATAGTATAAATATCTACTACTTCTACAGAAACTCCTTTTGCCTCTAACTCTTCAGCAGCATCCAGGGCATCGCTAAGAATCTGTCCGGCAGTAATTACTAGAACATCAGTTCCTTTTTTAACTACATTACCTTTTCCAAAAACAAACTTTGAACCAGGTTCGTAGACATTTCTAACTGCTTTTCTATTAATTCTAATATACTTAATTCCCTCTTCACTTGCCGCCTGCTTAACAGCACATTTTAATTGTGTGACATCAGCAGGATCAACAATTACAGCATCAGGAATTGTTCTATATAAAGCGACATCCTCAAAACTGGTATGTGTTCCACCATTTGGACCAACAGTAAAACCTGGGTCAGAACCATAGACATTGATAGTAGTTTTAGCATAAGCTCCAGACAGATAAATCTGGTCAAATACTCTTCTAGAGGCAAATGGGGCAAATGAGTGAACAAATGGCTTGAAACCTTCAATTGATAATCCAGAAGCCACACCTACCATGTTTGCTTCAGCAATACCAACATTGATAAATCTGTCTGGATGAGCTTTTTCAATTAAAGCTGAACCACTTGGAGAAGCCAAGTCAGAATCGATAAAAACTATTTTATCATCATCATTCATTAATTCAGAAACAGTTAAACAGAAAGTTGTACTTAGCTGTTCTCCTTTTTTGTTTCTATCTTCTACTAACTTAAACATTAGGCTTCCTCCTTTTCAATAAATGCTTTCAGCTCTTTGACTGCTTCATCAGCAGCTTTATTAATCGCTTCGTTATTAAATTTTACAGAGTGATTAGAGAACAAGTCTTCAAAGTACTTGATACCTTGACCCTTAATTGTATCTAACACTATACAGACGGCCTTGTCTTTTACTCCCTTAAGCTCAGTAATTGCAGCATCGATTGCCTCAATATCGCTTCCATCAACTCTTAGAGTTTTAAACCCAAAACTTTCCATTTTAGCTTTAAGATCATAATGATTAATAATATCTTTGGTATATCCATCTAATTGTCTTTTATTATCATCGATGATTACGATACAGTTGTTAAGTTTCTTTTGCGCAATATACATAAACGCTTCCCAGCATTGGCCTTCATTTAATTCACCATCACCGACAATCATATAAGTATAGGCATTATTTCCTTTTAACTTTTGACCCGTTGCAATACCAGCAGCAATGCTTGTTCCCTGACCTAAAGATCCAGTAGTTGCATCAACACCAGGTGTCAGGTTTCTATCAGGATGTGAAGGTAAAATTGTTCCACCTTCATTTAGAGTCATTAACACTTCCTTTGGGAAAAATCCCATTTCAGCCAGTGCACTGTACCATGCTGGCCCAGCATGTCCTTTTGAAAGAACAATCATATCGCGGTCTTCTTTCTTCGGATTTTTTGGATCTACATTAAGATGTTTACCATATAACACAGCAAATAGTTCAACAATTGACATCGAGCCACCTATATGTCCATAGCCACGATGCATTAGCATTTCTAAGACATCAAGACGAATTTTTGCTGCTAATAATTTTAAATTTTTATTCTTATTCATATTTTTTCCTGTACCTTTCTAAAAAAGAGGCGGGTTTTCCGCCTCTTATAAGTTAATAGCTTTTAGAAGGTTTTATACTCCTATACGGATTTCATCGCCTTCCACTTCAAAGGCAGCTTTTAGTTTTTCCTCAAGTTCGACTTTTGACATTATTTTGTCAAGTACAATAATTCTTGGATAATTTTTTAGTTGTGGATAAATATCTTTCCCTACAACAAACAGGTCTGCTGAGTTGACGTTAACTTCTGATAAAGAAGTGTGTTCGCATACAACTCCATCTTTTCCTAGTTTTTTCAATATAGAGTTGACATTAAGCTGAACCATCATTGAACTTCCCAGTCCACTTCCACAACAGCACATAATTTTTCTAATTACAGCCATATTTATTTCCTTAAATTATTTCTTTTTAGAAACTAATGACAATGCGATTGGCGCTAAGTACACCAATACACAGATAACTAATAATGGCATACCCTTAACTGCGTTAGCGATATTACCAAATACTAGAGCCATCCATGAGAAGTCAGCATCTGAGAATGTAGTATTAGCGAAACCTAAGTTTCCAAATACTGGCATAACAATTGCTGGTAAGAAAGTGATTAATAAGCCGTGAACGAATGATCCAACAACAGCACCTTTTAATCCACCTTCAGCATTACCGAAGACACCTGCAGAAGCTCCACAGAAGAAGTGAGGAACTACACCAGGAAGAATCATAGCAATAGCAATACCTGCATTATTCATAAGACCTAATACTAATAATCCAACGATACCACCTAAGAATGATACCAAGAAACCAATTAGAACTGCATTTGGTGCATATGGATATACAACTGGACAGTCAATAGCTGGAATAGCACCAGGAACAAGTTTTTCAGCAATACCCTTAAACGCTGGAACCATTTCACCAACAATTAAACGTACACCTGATAAGATAATGTAGATTGCTCCAGAGAAGCTTAAACCTTTAGTAATAGCCCAAACAGCCCAGTGAATTTTTGTTTCACCAGCAACTAATAAGTCACCTAAGTTACCAAATTGAGCTGGATCAGCATCTAGGATTCCTCTTCCTACTGCGATTGCAGTAACTACTAAGAAGAATACAACCATTGTCAAACCAATAGAAACTGTAGTATCTCTCAAGAATGTTAATCTTTGAGGGAAGTTGATTTCTTCAGTTGATTTTGAACCTTTGAATAATTTACCAATCTGAGCACTTACCCAGTAGCCAAATCCACCAAAGTGTCCAAAGCCTAATTCGTCAGTTTCAACAATTTTTTCCATTGTTGACTGTAAGAACCAAGGTGAGAAAGCACTAACAAACGCTAATAAACATCCACCAGCGATATATAGTGGTAATCCTTCCAAACCTCCAACACTCAGTACAACAGCGATCATACATGCCATGTATAATGAGTGGTGACCAGTTAAGAAAATGAAATTCATTTTTGAGAATCTAGCCAATACAACGTTAAGGATTAGACCTAACACCATAATATAAGATGTAGCTAAACCGAAATCTTTAAGTGCTAAAGCAACAACAGCTTCATTGTTTGGAACAACACCGTGCATATTAAACGCATAGTTAAATAAATCACCAAAAGCATTTAATGAGCCGCCTGTCAAGAAGCCAGCACCTGCAGATAATACTAAGAACCCGACGATAGTTTTAACAGTACCTCTAACTACGTCCTCAATAGGTTTGCCCTGTAAAACAAGACCTACGAGTGCCATAATACCAACAAGCATTGCTGGAGTGGCAAGGATATTAAGAATAAAATCTAACATATTAACCTCCTTTAATTATAGATTTTTTATTGAGCATCAGCATGAGAAACAAATAATTCGTAAATTTCTTCTGCTGATGTTGCCTCCAAAAATTTTTGTTCATTCTCTGGATCTCCAAAGATACTGGAAATTGCGACCATTCCTGTCATATGCGCAGTTGAATCAACAGCACATAAACCAATCAACACTCTTACCTTATCTTTTTCTTCTGAGAAAGCAACTGGTTCTTTTAATAAAACACATGACAGCATTGTTTTATAAACAATGTCATCATTGCCTGAAGCATGAATCAAAGCCATATGATCACTCAATACATAATATGGTCCATATGCTTCTGTTGCTTTTAACACAGCATCTTCATACTTTTCAGAGCATGCCCCATCTTTTACCAATAAATCAACCGATACATGAATTGCTTCTTTCCAGTCTTTTACAGAATCTAGAATTACACAATTTTTCTTGCTTATTAGCTCTCTAATCATTTTTCCTCCTCTTTAAACAAACAATTTTTTGTTTTTAATTATAACTCAGTTGTATAATTTTACCATTTGACTTTTTCAGTGTCAATTAAATTTTGTGAAATTGTGTGATGTTGATGTTTTTTTGTCTTTGTAAAAATTCTGTTTGATATTGTAAATTGTTATAATGTATTAATTTGCCAACAATTATTTCACACAAATAACACGCATCCACTAAAAACACGCCTGTTATTATTTAAAATATTAATATTTGTCATTAAATTTATTAAAAAGTCAAGTCTATGCTATGATCTTATGACCTTTTTCAATAGCTTCCATGGCTTCTGTTTTACTACCAGTAGTAGAAAGTATTGAGAAGGCAATGTTTACGATATGGTCTGATATTCTCTGCAATGAAAACAGCACAGAATAAATAGATTTTGATATCTCAACAGGATACATGCCAGAGTTTAAGCGATGCACATGTTCTTCACGTGTTGAAGCGATAAGATTTTCAATCTCTCTGTGAAGATTTCCAATTTTTTCTAAATTATCTATTTTACGTAAGGTAAATGTCTCAAATCCCAAATCAAACATTTTACTGATCAGTTCATAGATATCATTAAGTTCACTCTTGGTCTGCTCTAAAAATCTCACTTCTTTTTGCTTCATATAATTAGTTTCTTTTATTATCAGCACCGCATAGTCGCCCAGACGCTCAATATCGTTTGCTACATGATGCAATCCACCAATCAATTTTTCATCATCACTAGATTCAGTGATCGATGAAATTTTAATTAAAAAGCTGGTAATCTCACCTGTCAAAAAGTCGATACGATACTCAACATCAGCGATTTCTTTACTTTCACTCATATCTTCATTTACCAATGAAGCAAAAGAACGAGCAATATTCTTCCTTGCAAGAAGCAACATATAATGCAATTCCTTCAGTGCCTGTTCAATAGCGACAGCTGGAGTTTGCAAAAAGCTCTCATCAATATACAGCAATTCTTTCATTTTCTCTTCTTTGTCTTTTATCATTTTTGTCACTAAATCAACCAGTGGATCAATTAATAAGAGTAAAATCAAAGTATAAATCAAATTATAAAGCAAATTAAATGTTGCCAGACTGAACTGATGGTTTCCAGAAAACATATAATTGAACAGGTTAACTATAGGTTCTCTAAAAATTGTCAATATAATAGAAAATGCAACCGCCCCAATTACACTGGTAAGCGCATGAAATAAGGCTATACGCTTCCCGTTGGCATTTGTGGTAAGAGAAGCCATAATTCCATCACTGACAGTTCCAATATTGGCACCCATAACCAAATAAAATGACTGGTCAACATTTTGAATAATTCCAGTAGCCAAAAAAGTAATAAAAACACCAGTTGCTGCTGTTGATGATTGTATAATGCCGGCAAACAGAACACCTAATATCACCAATAAAACTGGGTTGTGCATAATTTCATATTTAAATACTTTAGAAAGTTCAATACACAAAGGCGAATCTGCTCCACCAATAGCTACTTCCATAACCTCAAGGCCGATAAACAGCATTCCAAATCCTATTAACAATGGTGCTAAATTATTAAGTTTTTCATTATCTGTAGAATAAACAATTAAAACACCAATAAATGCTAATGATGAAAAAACATAACTTATGTTAAAACCACCCTTACTGAGACCTGACATTGCAAACATAAAGGCTGTCAGTGTAGTTCCTACTTTGGCGCCCAAGACAAATCCTGAACCCTGCTTAACTGTTACAATGTTAGCGTGGGCAAGACCAATTGTCATAATCGATGTAGCTGAAGAAGATTGAGCAAGTATAGTAGCTATAATCCCGACTCCATAATTTATAAAACTGTTAACATCAATTTTTCTGAAAAAATTACGTATTCCTGACCCCGAGCTTTTTTCCAGTCCCAAGCCCATCTGCTTCATACCGAACATGAATACAGCGGCTCCTCCTAACATGAGCAGTAAATCCATTAATATATCCATTTTACTTCTCCTTTACCTTTCCCTTACGTTTATTTTACACTTCATTTTATAAATATCCATAGTAAAAAGTCAATTTTATGCTTTTATTTTATCTTTTAATAGATTTCCTGGTCTTCAGTTATAAAATTTGCTGTAAAGCTTTTAAAGCGGATTCTTTTGCTCGTCCTTTTACAGATATATTTTTTTTGAAAGTAGTGCTAACACGTCAACTATCTTTTCAAACGCCAAATCTCCTATGTATTTGTTTTCACTGATATAAACTTCCCACAATCTTCTCAGATAATTATCATTCTTGATATCGTTTAATATTTCTTCGCTATCTTTCAAAATTTCCAAACTATCCCTTTTTGTTGCTGTCATGATGACTGCTGTTCTCAAGGTTTCAAAATTTATTTCTTTTTCTTTCAATATGCAAAGAGTATAGATGTCGTAGAAATCCCTCATACGTGTTGTAGTAATATTTCTCTTTATGATGCTTTCGTATTTCTCTGCAAGAATTGTTTCTAAAGGATAGGCAAGCACTTCTATATTGTCTTTTGTAAAAATGCAAGGATATTTATATTCAATCTCTCTTGGTGTAATAGGATCTCCAGTTGTGATATCAATTTTCATTGGGTTTTTCGTTTTTCCTGCGGCGGCAATCAGTGAGATCCTGAAGTTATCATAATCATCATCTTCTCTAATATGCTCTATGCCGGTTATTTCAAATACGATTCCATCACCAATATCAATATTGGATATTTGCTCTACAATATCTCTAATCAGCTTTTCTTCCAAGCGGATTCCCTTAACAGTCGTATCCATATCCATTGTCGTTCTGTTTTCCACACCAATCAGGGAAGAAATAAGCAGTCCGCCTTTAATGACAAAATTTTTTTATATTCAGATTTTGACAATCTGTCTAAGAATCGTTCAAAAAAGTACATTTGCAAGACTTCCTGTGTGCTTAATTTGTTTTCTTTAGCTAAATGTCTAATCTTTCCTTTTACGCTTTCGATGTTAATCATAAAAGCACCTCCATATATTGCCTGACTTCATCTTCAATATTGAATTCTCTACTATATTTAATAAGTGCTCTCAAGTTTTTATTCGTTCGGTTAAAGTACCTTATAAGTCCCTCTGTGAATATCTGCTTGTCTATCTTGTCTCTATCAATAATCACATCGCAAATTGTCCGCTCTGGATCATAAACTTGAACACTATTTCCTAAAGGTGTTTTTACACTGGTGATTCCAATTTGATACAACTCTTTTTTCACATATCGTACTTGAAGATTTTCAACTCTTTTTTTGATATGTGTTGCATTATAACCCTGGGGTACAGATATATAAAAAATATTTGGTGTGCGGTCAGATAAATCGTGAAGATACAAAGCGGTTTGATGAGAAAACACAATTCTTGTGCTATTTGATGCAATTAGCATAAAATCATCGATGATGTCGCCTTTCTTTTGATAGACACCAGGTCTGATTCTTTCAAGTTTTCCCTGATTCACTAAATTGGATAATATATGCCTTCCTATTCCTATACTTTCAGCTTCTTTATTCGTAATGACCGGATGTTTTGTTAGAAATGCTTTTAAATTATTCATGTTAACCCCCTTACAATCTCGCTTTAATTATATAAAGTTAAAGCGACTTTGTAAAGTGTCTGTTTATTTCTTGCTTTGTATAACTTTTTTAAAACAACACCACCTACCAACATGTCGTCTTGTCTATCGATAAAGTTGCTCAAAATTTCCCTGGTTTTTTGTTTGTTTTTAATATCTTTTATAAAACATGCATCATACCGCTCGTGTTTTCTACTTTTAACATAGTCTTTGACAATATAGGATCCTGATAAATTTTCTGTTAATTTTAACGCATCATCTAAGTTGTTGCTGTTATTCCAAACAGAGAAAGGAGTAAAATCTTTAAAATCGTTATACCATTTTGGCAAATGACGATACCTTTCGTATTCTTCAGGTGTATTAATCAAATAAATACCTATTTTTTCTAGTTCAATATACAATCTTTGATAAACATCAACAGACAACATCCATCCACGATAAATAGTTAGTCCTGTTATTTGATCACCATAGATAAATTTTTTATCTTCAAGAAATCTCTCTAAGCTAAATAAACCACATTTAAACTTTTTTTGAGCAATATTAAATTCACTTTCATAATCATCGTCTACCATCTTAAACATTAATGGATGACTGCTAAATAGAAAGTTAATGCATGGATATTCTTTAACCAAAATATTGCCGATTATATCACTTTTATCAATAGGTTTTAAAATAATTTCTGTACTTTCTAATATGGTTGTACTTTCTACTCTTCGTAACAATCCAAGACTTATTAATTTAAATTTATGACCGTGTAAATCATAAAACAAATCACCAATTTTAAAACAATCAATGTTTTTTCAATTATAAAAACAATTCCTCTAGTTTCAATTATAAAAACAATTCCTCTAGTTTCAATTTCATATTTTTCTACAACTCTATATATTTTGGACATTTTTTATCCTCTACAAAACATCTTTACATAAACTGATCTTTAACTTCATCCCAAATTTCTAATAAACACTTACCATCAAATACATTCATACTTAATGCATAAAAAGGATAATCAAATCTTCTTTCATGCCCTAAATATCCAATTATTAAATCTTCCTGCAAGCTTACAACACAATCTTTACCATTATATTCAAACTCTACAACATTACTATTTTCTTCTATTTTCTCTAAAACAATTTCAGTTAAAGTCTTATGATTAATTGCGAAATCTTCTATGATCATATTTGAAAAACCACTAATGTCTTCTATTAAATAACAATATGGGATATTTTCTTCACTATGATAAAAAATAATATCCTGAGTAATTCTATCCAAATCTACCTGACTACCATACACTTCAAACTCATCAGAAACATCTAGTCTTTTTATTAAATCAAAAACAATTGCATAATGTTGTCCAAAAAGTCTAAAATATCGACATCCAGCTTGTATTATCTTGCTTATCTTATCTTCTAAAATATTTAAATCACCATTTGCAAAATGCCAGATAATAAAACACTTTAACGGAGATTTAAACTCTATATTTTTACACTTATAATCTACAATTATAAAATTACTTGTTACGTATTTTTTCATAAACATCAATCACAAAGATATATTTTCATCTTTATCTTTAACCAAACTCCACGCATTTCTTTATCAGAAACTTTTCCATATATTTTTTTGTTCGCATCCATAAGATTTGAAAGTATGATATTGTCATTTTTTGGAACATATCCAATCTTTTCATTTCTTTCTGTAAAAACAACGATGCTTGCTCGATCGTTTTCATTATCTTTATTTCTTAAAAAAGTTAGCTTATCACCTATTTGAATTTGTGATTCTATTTTTTCAAGTCCTTCTATTTTACTAGTTTTTGCGACAAGTGTTTCCAAAAGAAATATTTCTCTTTGAAATGGTTTAGCAATATCAAAATTATCATTTCTAGAATGTAACATTTTAATTAATTTATAATGATCTTTCTTTTTTTCAATATTACTCATAACTATTTCCTAGTAAAAATATAAAACTTACCAATTATATTTTAAATTCCCTTTCGGTCAAATTTTGAATTTTCATTCGGTCATATTTATATTAACTATACCTTATATTTACCTTTTAATTTGCGAAATAAAGCACTCATAGTCATTCTGCATTCTTTTTAATATTACTGCTCTACTATTTTCCAATTTCAAGATTATAACCTCATAAGTCAAATCTGTTTTACTAAGAGTAAAAATATCTTTTCTAAATAAAATTTTTGAGCATTAATTTTACTAAGCATAAATATTGAAGTTTTTTGCCCCATATGGCATTTTTCTTCAATAAGTTTTCTCCTATATATTAAATCATCACAAAATAATTTAGAGCATCGAAAAGAGCATTTTTTACAATTTGTTTGTAATAACTTAACTTTTTATTTTTAATTATGTTTATTCCACTTAGCCCACTATACAACTTACTTGTTGTATTCATGCTTACAGCACAATGTAAAGTAAGCACTAATGCAACAAACATTAACGATAAATTTCAAATAACAAATAGGATTTACCACATCGCCTTATTCCAGTTATAACCTTTATTATTCCGTTTTCTTTTCTGTCAATTAATCTCTCAGGATATAGTTCTCAATCCTCAATTACGATTTATCTCATGTTCATGACTTATTTCGTAATAGCGCTATATGTTTCCATTGCGCATATATCAATTAGAAAAAGTATTACGGGTTTTACACGCAATTAATTATCATTCTCTATCAGGCGTTGAAATAAATTCCAATTTTATCTGCATACCTAAACCATATGCTAATTTTTTTAACATTTTCAAACTTGGATTTCTCGTACCGTTTTCGATTCTGCTAATGTCTGCCTGTGTAATACCGGTTCTTGCAGACAGTTCTTTTTGGGTAAGATTCTGTTCATTTCTAGCATCAATCATTGCTTGGATAATATCATATTCGAGCTGTAAAGCATCATATTCAGCTTTTACTTCTGGATTCTGAAGAATCTTGTTTTTATAATCTCTATAGTTACTCATTGCCATACCTCCGTTCATAATCAGCCTTATAATTTTGGGCAATTTCTTTCTCGTTTCTTGGTATTTTGTCTGTCTTTTTAATAAAACCGTTTGTTAATACTGCTTTTTTTCCTACAATAAAGAAATATAGCACTCTTGTTATGTTGGAACCATGTTTTGCTCTGAGTTCAAACAATCCTTCTCCAACATATTTGGAATAGGGTTCTCTAAGATTGTGTCCGTTGGTTTCCAATAAATCAATTGTCCTTAATGTTTTAGCTAACAACTTGGGCTCCAATGAATCAAGAAAGTCTTGAACCGGACATTTTCCGTCTTCTGTATCATAAAAAATAATCTCGAACATCATAATCCCTTTCCCTCTAAAAATATTATATGTCGTATGCAACATATTGTCAATAAGTGAAAAATACCTATCCACGTAATTTTACTTTGTATAACTTTAAAATCGTGCAGCAGTATTTTCGCAACGATAATATGATGTATCAGCTCGTTATAAATATTAAAACTCTTTTAAATCTGTTAAAAAGGGGGGCTAAAATTTCTTTCTCTGCATCATTACTATACTTTCGACATTGTCTTTATTGTCCAAACTAAAGTCAATGTCATAATCTATAAGCGGAAGCTTGAAAACAACCGATTTTACCCAAGTGCTTTTTTCTGTTCTTTCGTCATAAATTTGAATTTTTTCTATCAATTCATTAAGTAATCTCTTCTTGTCGATATCTGAAAGGACTGTATAAAGACTATTAAAATTAACAAGAATTTTATAAATATTATCTGAGGTTATTTTTTCTTCTAGGATTGCCTCTTTCCTTTTTCTGATATCATTTAACTGCATTTCTGCATATTCTAACTGATCATATATTGCATCAAGTCTTAGATTTAAATCAGTATATTTTCTATCATAATGTTTATCTTCAAAATTTAAAGAGTCTATTTGATTAATTAGTGATGCTTTTGTACCTGTTAATTGCCTAATCTTCGCTAAGTGTTTATTAATAACTTCATCAATTTCTTTTGTGTCTATTTGAATATTGATTTTTTCTTCAATTTTTTTGGCAAAATTAGAATTACTAACTATTTGAGTAATGATTGTTTCTACTTCTTTTTCAATTAATTCAGCCCTAATTTGTTTATTAAAAGTACATTTATGTCCATTCATCATTTGTCTATGTTTACAGCCGTAATAGTAATAATCTTTGTAATGCTCTCCTTCTTTGTTTTTATTACGTTTGCGGCTTTTATTTCCATACAAACCAGCACCACAATATGGGCATTTTATTAAATTTGATAAGATATGAACTCTCTCATCTTTTCCTCTATTTATCTTCTCATATTTTTTAGCTTGAGATTTTCTTTTTTCCTGAACTGTATTCCATAACTCATCGTCAATTAAAGCTTCATGATTCCCTTGAGCTATAATATAATGATCAGATTTTTCTAATTTAATTTTACCAGTATTTTTATCTTTAATCGTTTTTCTTCTACCATATGCAATTTTCCCATTATATACAGGATTGTCCAATATTTGTCTTATTAAACTGGCTGAAAAATATGGATTTTTGCCATTTTGTCTTATAGGTTTATTAATACCTAAAGAAACTAAATACTTAGATACTCCATTGGCTCCCATATCTGAATTAGCATATAAATCAAAAATCATCCTTACTGCTTTAGCTTCATCTTCATTAACAACTAATTCTCCATTATCTAAGGAATAGCCAATTGGAGCAAAACCACCATTCCATTTACCTTCCCTCGCTTTTTGTTTTCTTCCTTCCATAGTTTGAGAAAGTATATTTTCACGTTCCATTTCTGCTACTGCTGAAAGAATTGTTATAACAAGTTTTCCAGAATCTTTAGAACTGTCCAAACTGTCATCAACACAAATCAGATTTACATTATGATTTTCCATGACTTGTAATGACTGCAACACATCCGCCGCATTTCTTCCAAATCTAGATAATTTAAAAACCATTACATAATCAACTTTATCTTTTTCAGCTGCTATATCATTAAGCATAGCTATAAATTCATTTCTACCTGTAATAGATGTTCCTGATTTCCCAGCATCTTTATAGGTTTGTATTATTTCTATATCATAAGCTTTTGCATACTGTTTTATTCTTTCTTCTTGAGCATCAAGTGAGTAACCATCAATTTGGATAGATGTTGACACTCTTGTATATACATACGCTTTTTTCTTTTTCATTTTTTCCACCTTTAGTTTGGACATATTTTCACGTTATAGTTATACCTATATTTTACATAAGTCTTAATATAAAAGTCAATGCAGTAGCCTAATCCGACGAATTAATATTATCCTCATTTTTATTTTTTTCTGAAAATCTTGGCGGTAATTCCAATTTTTCAAAGTCTATTTGATCTACATACTTTTCTATTAATTCTTGAAGAAGCACAGCCAAAGAATCTAATTGATTGTTTTTATTTGACATATTATCCAAGTTGAAATCCTCCGATATTTTAATTTCAACTTGTATATGTCAGAAATTTTTTTAGAACTTACTTAATGACCTAATTTACAAAAATACTATTAATTTATTTTACTCACAAAAAATCTGTTTATACGCTCCATTTATGGACGTATAAACAGATTTATGGTACTTATCAAGGATAAGTTTTTAAACTCTTTTGTTATTAAGGACCCTTTCTGACAAATTATAGATAGAAGATTGATGGCATGGAGAAAATAAAAAAAAGGAAGTGATCAAAAATGAGGAAACAAAGAAAGGAAGTTGCAAAATATGGAGTAAGGAAAAAATAAAAAAGATTTATAGAGCAAAAATTTTAAGTAGGTAAAAAAATGTATAGTGTAGGAATGCACTTACAAAAGCATTAAATAGCAAGCCAAGCTATCAATCTAAAAATGTGTACTTTAGAGCAAGCCAAGCTCTTTAAAAAATGTGTTTTGTCTTAGATTAGACAACTTAGAAGCTTCTACGGACTCGGTAGTATAAAAAGCTTAGTCTTAACAATTAGAGTAGCAAATAAGGCTATAGAATCGATTTTAAGAGCTTTAATTTTAAAAAGATAGTAAATATTCGAAAGGAGCATTTTATGTCATTTAATATCACAAACGAAGCTTTTAACAAAGCATTTGGAATACTAGATAACGAAAAGAAAAAAACTAAAAAATGGGATAAAAGAAAGCAGAAATATATTTTAAAAAATCAGATTTATGATAGATTAACAAGAATGTTAAATGATGGTATGAGTACATCAAGAAATGATGATAAGCACGATTCATCAGCTACTGCAAACAATAAAATTTATAGCGTTACAACTTATAAAACTTACAAACAACAATGTTATAAATTTGCAGAATTTTTGAAAGAAAATTATCCTGAAATAAAGAAAGTACAACAAGTTAAAACAGAACATGTAAATGAATATCTGAAAAGCTTAACTAATCAATGCTTATCTGCTTACTCAATTAGCACAGCCAAATCAGCTATAGCAAAGGTTTTAAGAACATCATCTACAAACTTCATAGCGACACCACCAAGGACAAGAAAATCAATCAAAAGAAGTCGATATGAAGCTAATAGAGATAAACACATATCAGAAGATCTAGAAAGAAAATTTTCTAAAATAACAAGCTCTACAGGATTAAGAAAAAAAGAAATGGAAGCTGTAAGAGGGGTTGATTTAAAAGAAGTCAACGGACAATATTATGTAAAAGTTAGACAAGGAAAGGGTGGAAAAAAACGCTTGGCTTTAATCATGGGCAAGGATAAAGAAGAAACGGAAGAAATAATAAATATTTTTAAAGAAGCTGGAGAGCTTAAAATAGCACCAAAATTACCTTCTCATTATGACAACCACCACTACCGAGCTGTATACGCCAAGAGAATTTATAATCATTATGCAAGACCAATAGATGAAATACCTGGTGGTTTAATTTCAGAAGGCGGAGAAAGATACATCATGAGAAATGATAGAGCTGGAGAAATATTAGATCGAAAAGCTATGTTAATAACCAGCAAATACTTAGGACATAATCGTATTGATGTAATAGCTCAATCTTATCTGTACTAAAATAAATAGATGTATAAGTAAAATCTAGGATTATAAATAGTAGTTTAAAGTTAACTTCCTATAACATAAGTATGTATGTTGCTAAGGCATCAGTAAAGTACCCCTGTAATAGCGGATTTTTTTACCACCTATGTTTTATCAAAGATATGAAATAAAAACGAAGTTTTAAAAATTTTCTGACATATACCTTTTAAGAAATTAAAAGGAGTATTTTATGTCAGATAACGAAATTAGAGATAAGCTTCTAAACCTTCTTTATCCTAAGAATAATGAAAAAAGAATTGTCTACATGAGGATAAAAAGCAGAAAGCATACAGTTAAATTTATAGAGCTTGAAAAACTTCAATATTATAACAGAAAAAATATTTATATTTCAGTTGCTGAAAGATTCCCTTCATTTAATAACACAACAAACAAAGCAATTATCGACTTAGATACTATAAAGCGTGTTTCTTACATTGTTGTTGACCTAGATTACTGCAGATCTTCTGAATGGAGCCATGAAAAAGCAGAGCAAGTTTATAACGCATTAAAAACATTTAATGTCTTTGATGATGTCCTTTGTCCTCATATAATACTTAATTCAGGTAGAGGGTTACATCTGTTTTATTTAATAGAACCCATCTATTTTTATAAAGACAAAATAAAAAAAGAAAAACAGATAAGTTTGTACCAAGATTGTGCAGCATATCTAAAAGAAAGTTTGTATGAAAAAATCTCTGAATTAAAAGACGCAGATGTCTATGCGTTAAAAAACATTGATTTAGATAAAAACGTTGGATCAAATATATTACAAATTATAAGATTACCTTTATCCTATAATAGCTCAGCTAAATCAAAAGGTACTCTAATAGATATTAACGATTTTCCTAGATATTATCTCGGCTTGTGGATAAATGAATTAAAGCCAGAGAAAGATATAAATAAAAGCAAATATATCCATAAAACAAACATTGAAAAACTAAGTTTAAAAAGAATTGATGATTATAAAACATTAATTAAGATAAGGTAGGAAAATAATACACTTGTTGGTAGTAGAGATAAAATAATGATTCAAGCAGCTTGGACAATTATTAATGGAGACCTATCTAAAGATATTTTATATGGAATCGGAAGTTTAATTGGCGGAGGATTCGAAAAAGAGAGATATATAGAATCGAAATGGAGGAGTGCTATAAGGAATATAGCTTCTAAATACAAGAAATTATCAAACAAAAAAATCATGGAATGGTTAGATATTTCAGAAGAAGAAAGTCAGTTTATGTCATGCCTCAAACCTTATACTAAAAAAGAAGTTATAGCTCAACAAAAAAGAGAAGAAAAAGAAAAATTAATTTTAGCAGTTAAAGAATATTATCATGAGAATGGGAATATATCTGAAACTGCGAGGAAGTTTAGGTTGTCAAGGAGTACAGTTAGGAAATACATTAATTTCGAATTGAACTAAATTTAAATACTATAAAAGCTTGATAATTTACAATAAAAAATAACACCCTTATGCAAGAGTATTCTTCGAATAAAGAACAATTTTATGACCTTGTTCAATATAGGAAAAACTATGAAAATTATTATGGAAAGAAAGTAGAGAGGTAACTACCTCCTATCCTAATATCTTCTTTGAATTAGCTTGAATTTGAATGGTAATATCCTCTAAGTTACTTTTTTTTATTTTTGCTATTTGAGTAATAGTATCTTCTAAGATTTTATAATCATATCTTTTTTTACTTTCTTTTGTAAAAGGAGCATCTGTTTCTAAAACAATTCTATCTATAGGTACACTGTGAATTAAATCAGCACCTTTTTTTGTTGTTGTCATATCTAAATTGACAGATATATATATGTTTTGATTTTTCATCATACCATCTAGTAGTCTTTTAAGAGTTCCTGTGTACCAATGTAGAATATATATATTATTGTTGTTAATTAGTTCTTCAAATATAGAACTTTCAGCTTTTCTTGAGTGAATTGATATAATCTTACCATTACTTTTATTACACTCATCCATTATTTCTCGAAATATTCGTAGTTGTTTTTCAAAAGATTCTTTATTTCTTTCAGAATTATCTAGACCTATTTCCCCTACGAACCTTGTCTTATACAAATTTTGTTTAAATTTTTCAAAATAATTAGGGTACTCTTCAATCAATTCTGGATGATAGCCTAAAGCTAAAAAAATATTTTTAGAATCTTTATATTTTGGATAGTATCTTTCAAACAAAACTGGTAAATTTGTCATAAAAACTATTTTATTACCATTGTTTAACATTTTAAAATTGTCATTATATAAATCTGGATGGCAATGAAAATCAATCAACTTCATTCAAATCTACCTCATTAAATACTTTATTTAATTCTTCTATACTCCTATTATAAACGCCTGCAAACTCTAATAAGTTATCTGTTAACGGACCAGATTTCTGTATCTCAAATACCGCTCTTTTAGGATTATGCTTTTCAAGCATTTGTAAAAAAGCATTTTTGTTTAAGATTCCAGCTTCAGATTTTTCTAAGGTTTTATGTCTATACTCCGTTTCATCTTTACCATAAGCTGATATTATAGCTGCTTTTCTAACTATGCAAGGTATGCAATCTCCACAGTGTTTTGATGTCTTTTCTTTTTTAAATCTACCATTATCTGGGTGTGAGCAAGACATAGTCTTAACATACTGCTCTTTTAGGAAGCTACTATTTTTACACTCTTTCAACATCTCACCTTTAGTCTTGAATTGATATGGATTAATGATTTTAATATCTAAATTCATATTATTTATTAAAGTTTGTAGTTTTTTCATGTAGTATGGGTGTGTAGTTCTTGTACTGCTACTCCCAAACCTTGATCCAGATAAGGGAACATTTAAGGAGATGTAACCATTTTCAGGGATATATAGCTGAGTTTTTCTACCAAAAGCTGAGCCATAAACAATTGCATGCGAAAAAAACATAAAAGATCTTGTTCTAGTTGTATCTTCTTTACCATTCCTAGCAACAACATATGATTGAACCTGATCTCTATCATCTAACTCATATTTATTCTTTACAGCTTTAAAAATATCATCTTGATAGCTTTTAGTTCCTTTTCCTCCACCGTAATGACTAACTAGTAATATTGAAGAGGTTGAATCTTCGAGTAAGTCTATTGCTCCTATAAAAGAGTCTAAACCACCTGAAAACATACAAATTTTGTCATAGCTCCTCTTATCCAACTCTTGATACTTTTTAGATGAATAGTATATTTGCTCTTGATACACAGTTTTAGGTCTAAATTCAAAAGTCCAATTGTCACCACTTAAAAAATTCAACATATCAGTTACTAATATTTTTTGAGAGTTCCAAAAATCAATGTCAGATACAGGAACATTTAGTTTGATAGTCCTAGTCCAACCATCATTTTGAGTATCTCTTTTTACTATTCGATCAGCTACAAAAACAAAAATAGATATATATAATAAATCAATGGCTGATTTTGAAAATTCTTTCTCTAACTTAATGTAATTATCCCAAAAATTAAAACCAATATCTTTTTTATTTGTTATATCTAGTTTTTCATCAAATCCTTCAGGAATATTATCAATTGATTCATTTGTACAATATATTCTCATTTTATTCCTCCATAATCTCTAAGCAAGAAGTTAAAATCTTATTAAATGAATCTTCAGTGAAATAGTTATCTTTATATGAATTAAATCCCACCTCAACGCAAGCTTGAATATATTCCTTAATATCTCTTTCAATCCTAATAGCTTCTTGAATATTGCTTCCCTTTTTTTCAAATGAGTATCCGTACAAGGGAGTGTATGAAAAATGTCTGGTATAATAAGAATATCATCAATAAAATTGAGTGTTGCTCTGTGGATAACTTGCAGAGTTTATTAAGTATCATTGCAGCAAAGATGAAAT
>JAPXMY010000005.1:0-124131 GCA_033808805.1 Erysipelotrichaceae bacterium | reverse complement strand
TTAAAGACACATACTTCTTACAACAAGGTAGAACATTTAAATACTGCCAGTTATATTCATAGCTTAATAAAGAGAATGTTTGTTTACATTAAGAGTGTCGCTACCAAGTATATAAACAGATATCTTTTTTTATTGGTCTTTCTAAGAAGATTTTTTGATACTAATGACAATGAAAGGATACCGGCTATGATTGGTATATCAAAATGGTTTGAATTTATAGTTACCTATGAGTATACCAGGTGTTATCAATTATTCTGTAGAGTTTATAATACCTAGGTATATTATTCGTTAATCAAGCGAAATAATTATATTTTTCTCAACTGTAAAAGGGTTATTGCTAACCCTTATATATTTGTTATTTAGAAAAACTCTTTTTGCTAATCAAAGATTGCACAAGCCCAACCAGGAGGTAAATCTGTAAATATCTGTCCACATTCTAAGCATTTAGGGTATCTTTTTTCACACAACTTAAAGCCTACTTGACAACCACTTTGATTGAAGTGAGCATAATATTCATTCCAAGCAGTATTATTCCAAGCATGCTCTGCTGAAACCCAGCCACACTGTAAACACTCATAGCGATAAGCTAGTATTTGATCTGTTGTCGCACCATAATCATAAGTTAGATTATGAGGATGTGGCGAAATTGTTTTTGTCTCTACTAAACTACAGCGACTACAAGTTCTTTTTTTACTACCTGATGTAGTACATGTTTCTGCTTGTGTTATAACCCAATCTGACCAATTATGTCCCAATGGCATAATTTTTTCTGAATCTATCTCATTACATCTACTACAAGTTTTGCTTCTATTTCCCTCACTAGTACAAGTTGGTTGCTGTGTTATAACCCAATCTGACCAATTATGTCCCAGTGGCATAATTTTTTCTGAATCTATCTCATTACATCTACTACAAGTTTTGCTTCTATTTCCCTCACTAGTACAAGTTGGTTGTTGTGTTATAACCCAATCTGACCAGTTATGTCCTAGTGGATTAAGGGTTTCAACAATTTTGTGATTACAATTGCTGCACACTTTTTCTCTTGAACCACCTTGAGTACAAGTCGCTTGAACTGTAACAATCCAGTTTCCATAACTGTGACCTAAAGCAGTTATGGTCTTTGTTTCTGTTAGATTACATCGACTACAACTTCTCATTTCCTTTCCCTCACTAGTGCAAGTCGCTTGCTTTACGGTGTCCCAAGAAGACCAATTATGTCCCAACGCATTTATTGTTTCTTGCTTTTTTTCTTTACACTTTGTACAAGTAAATACTTTCAACCCTGTTTCAGTTTAAGTTGGAGCTTTTGTAATGGTGCCATTATCATATTTGTGACCAGTGGCAGCAATCACTTCAGTTTGTTTTTCTACAAAACCACAATCATTACAAGTTCTGGTTCTTTCTTTAATGCCATTTTCAGTACAAGTTGCTTCTTTTGTAACTACCCAATTAGACCAACCTTCATAATTTAACAAGGAACCAAAAGTATGTTCATGATTTGTCGGTTCTTCTATGGTTACTACTAAAGTTGCACCCGTGCTTATGCTTTCCTTGCCTTTAGTTAAGGTCACTGTAAATGGGTAATT
Source organism: Erysipelotrichaceae bacterium (assembly GCA_033808805.1). Classification (GTDB taxonomy): domain Bacteria; phylum Bacillota_I; class Bacilli_A; order Erysipelotrichales; family Erysipelotrichaceae; genus UBA1783. The sequence goes on along the minus strand of JAPXMY010000005.1, from coordinate 122,545 downwards.
ACCAGGTAAAGAAATATCAATTGTCTCTGGATTTGCAGTTATCTTCCATCCTTCTCCATTTATTACTGTAAATGCTTCTTTTGTATCTAATGGTTCTTCTCTTACTTGCCAATTTTCTATAAATTTAACTGTAGGTCTTAGTTCATTAGACTTTCTATTCAAAAATAAAATAACTACAACTAAAGAAACAATTACTAACATTATATACATTATGTATTTTTTATTCTTTTTCATTTTAATCCCTCAAACTATAGCGAGATTTAAATATCTCTATCTAATAATATAAGTATATTTTATTTATGAACATTGTCAATAAAAAACGCTATTTTTAATAAAATTCTTCTAATCTTCTATTCTGACGATACGCTTCTTTTCTTTCTGATTCAGTTAAAAATTTCTTTCTTAAACGGATAGAATCAGGAGTAACTTCAACAAGCTCATCATCATCTATAAACTCCAAAGCATATTCTAAAGTCAATTGAATTGGTGGAGTTAAAATCATCGCATCATCATGACCAGTGCTTCTAATAGAGGTCATAGTTTTATTTTTAGTTGGATTAACAGCCATATCCATATCTCTTGAACAAAAACCAACAATCATTCCCTCATAGACTTCAGTAGCAGGACCGATAAAGAAGGCTCCTCTTTCCTGTAGATTGTATAAAGAGTATTTCATCGCTACTCCTGTAGCATTAGAAATCATTACTCCATTAGTTCTAGTATTTATTTGTCCCTGATAAGGTTCATAGCCATCAAATGATCTGATCAAGATTCCCTCACCCCTGGTAAAATTGATAAAATCACCTCTAAAACCTATTAAAGCTCGAGTTGATACCTTAAAAGTTATGGTAACATAGTTATTTCTTTCAACAAGATCCAACATTTCACCATTTCTTAAACTCAGCTTGGAAATGCAGACTCCCTGATATACACTTGGCACTTCACAGATTACCTTTTCTACAGGTTCATATCTTTTCCCTTTGATAATTTTATAAATTACCTGTGGTTTAGAAATTGCCAGTTCATAGCCTTCTCTTCTCATATTTTCAATTAGAATTGTAAGGCCTAACTCTCCTCTGCCGCTGACTTTAAAAGTATCAGTAGAATCAGTTTCTTCAACTTTTAATCCCACATTAACTTCCATTTCTCTTTCCAGTCTTTCCTTGATATTTCTGCTGGTAACATATTTACCACTTCTTCCAGCAAATGGAGAGGTATTAACCATAAAGTTCATACTCAAGGTAGGTTCATCGATGTGAATCGGTGGCAATGGATCAATATAATCTTTATCACAGATTGTATCTCCAATGCTCAAATCAGCAATACCAGCAACAATAACTATATCTCCAGAACAAGCTTCTGTGATACTTTTTCTTTTTATACCCTCATAGTTATACAATTTAGTTATAGTGCATCGATGCTGTTTACCATCATTTTTACACAAAACTACCTGTTCACCAACTTTTAAGGTACCTTTGTAAATACGTCCAACACCGAGTCTTCCTATATACTCATCATAATTGAGATTTGATATCTGCATTTGAAGTGGTTCATCATCTAAATCAGGATATGCTGCAGTATGTTTAATGATGGTTTCAAATAACGGAATAATATCTTCGTTTTTATCATCAACATTGTATTTGACTATTCCTTCTTTGGCAATTCCGTATAGAATAGGAAATTCTATTTGATTTTCATCAGCTTCCAAATCAAAGAATAAATCATAGACAAGAGAAACTACTTCTTCTATACGAGCATCTTTCTTGTCGATTTTATTAATCAGAAGAATTGGCTTTAAGCCTAGTTCTAAAGACTTCTGCAGAACAAAACGAGTCTGAGGCATTGGTCCCTCTGATGAATCAACAAGCAAAATAACTGTATCAACAGTTTTGATAATACGTTCAACCTCACTTGAAAAGTCTGCATGGCCAGGAGTATCAACAATATTAATCTTATAGTCCTTATAAAAAACTGCACAGTTTTTTGAATAGATGGTAATGCCTCTTTCTTTTTCTAAATCATCGGAATCCATTACTCTGCTTACAGCATCTTCACTTCTTAAAAAAGCTCCTGATTGTTTAAGGAAAGCATCAACCAGTGTCGACTTTCCAGCATCAACATGAGCTATTACTGCTAAATTAATAATCTTTTGTTTTTTCATAGGATTTACTTCCTTTCAAGCTTACAACAAAACAATTAAATGAACTTTCTAATTACTTCATATTCCTTATTTTCATAAATCTTAATTATCATATAACCAATATTGCTTCTATCTCGATTATAGTATAAAGATCCTGGATTCAATAGTCTTATGCCATCAACATATTCATCATTATACATATGAGTATGACCATATAGAACAATGTCACAATCATTTTCTTTGGCTAAATCTGCTAATCTATTTTTCATATTAAAACCAGACTGGCGATGTGAATGAATTAAAAAGAATCTTAAGCCACCAATTTCTGTAACAATTTTATCTGGCAAATCGAAATAGTCATTATTTCCTTTAACAATTACTAAATCATCAAAAATGTCTGGCCAATCACAGACATCGCCCAGATGAAACATATAATGAGCATCACTTTCTTTTTGCATGACAAAGTAGACATTACTGCTATAGCCATGTGAATCACTCATAACAACAACTTTTATATAATCCACCATAAAAGTATATAACTATCACATTATATTTTCAAGATAATCACTTAATTGCTTTAGATGACCTAACAGATAATCTTCTTCAATAAAACTCTGCCTGATTATTAATTGGCAAATGAGAAACAATCTTCCAATGTCATTTCAATTGCTTCGTAAGTAATGATATAGCCACCATCATCCAATTTTACCTTGCTGATTGAAATAGTTATCGGAACACTGTCGTTATATAAGAGTGTTGATATTCCATATACGTCTTCTTGCAGATCCTTATAGTTGGAATTTGCCAGATTCATGGCGTAATCAAATACTTTACTCATATTCTCACTGTTTACAATTACCGCAAAACCTGAAGTTGCTCCATTTTTATAAGCTCCAGTAAATACGATATAGTCATCAGCAACATCATAGATTTCATCTGGTAGATAATCTCTTGTCGCACTTGTTATTTCGGGTATCTGATTATAATTCTCAATCAATATATCTCCCAATTCTGTGGTCTTTAATTCTTTCTTTTTTATAACTGGCTTATTTTCATCATTACATCCAATAAGTCCAAATAACAATACAGTTATCAAAAAAATCTGCAATATTTTTTTCATTTCATCTTCTCCTTGATTATAATTAGTTTTAAGCCATTTATCGTTTTATTGTACAGTCATGATAATATAGACCATCCAGAAAGTTAGCATTGCCATCTCTAACCAGATGCTTTTTTTGGCTTTTTCATCTATCGATTTGTCCAACATAAAGTAAAAACCTATCGGTACAAAACAGGCAATACTGGCATAGATATAAAGATGTTCCAATACAAATCTTTTATTTTTTTCTTTCAGATTGAGTTTTTTCTTTTCATAACTGAAAGAAGACTTCCAGATTCTAGAAGCAGCTAAAGCTAAGGATAGACTAATTCCAAATCCAGATACAATCAACCATAACTTTTGGGGAATTTCTACTCTGACTAAGGAGAGTTAATGTCTCTATAAAAATTCCTACAATCCATAAAATAATACTTATTATCTTTTTAAACATCTTCTTTTTCCTTTCTGAAAAAATCATAGACAGCCTGACCACTTTTGTGACCGATTACTTCTGCCAGCTGTTGTAGACTGGCGTTTTTTATTCTGTTAATCGTCTTAAAATGAGAAAGCAGTTTTTCTTTTCTTTTAATACCGATATTTTCTATTTCATCCAATATTGATTCTTTAAATTTTCTTTCTCTTAAACGTTTATGATAAGAAATTGTAAAGCGATGAACTTCATCCTGCATATTGGTTAACAGATAAAACAATTCCGATTCCTTATCAAGATCATATATCTCAAAACTATCATTCATCAGTGCTGAAGTTTGATGTCTTTCATCTTTTGTAAGTCCCAATAAACAGATTGATGATATATCCAGAGCTTCTAAAATCTCTTTTGCAGCTTTTATCTGGCTTTTAGCACCATCTACTATAATAATATCCGGAAGAACTGTTTTATTCTTTTTGGCATTAAACAAACGTCGATATATTACTTCCTGCATATTGGCAAAATCGTTATTTTTATTTGAAACCTTATATAATCGATAATCTTTTTTTGAAGCAAAACCATCGACATAGACTACCTGTGCACCAACAGCGGCTTCTCCTGCAGTATGAGAAATATCGTATAGCTCAATTCTTGTCGTATTACATTGTATTAAATCTTTTAACTGCTGTAATGCTGTTTCGTTTAATTGTTCCTGTTTACTGGCAACTTCAAAATTCTGTTCTAAATGTATTTTGGCATTTTCAATTGCCAGTTCAATGAGTTTCTTTTTTTCTCCTCTTTGAGGCTGAAGTATTTTTGTTTCCAAGACTTCATTTAAAGCTTCTAAATTTAGTCCGTAAGGCATTATAAGTTCTTTTGGCAACTGATTTGACTGATAATATTGAACTATATAGGATATAAAAGTCTGCTCTGTATCATCATATAATGGCTTCATTATTAAATGTTTATGCAATAGTTTTCCCTGACTGTACAATAGACCAACAATGGCAATATAACCTTTGTCAACATAACTGGCAAAGACATGCGCACTTTTATTGAGATCTATCTGCATATGGTTTTCTGTAGTTACATGTTCAATAGATTCAATAAGTATCTGCATATCTTTCGCTTTTTCAAACAATAGCTGTTTAGCAAACTCATCTCTTCTCTTTATCAATTCATCTTTAACTACTGAAGTATTTCCATTTAGAAAAGATGTAATTTCTTCTGTCATTTTTTCATACACTTTAGAATCTATATCGTACTCACAGGGACCTAAACATAATCCTATATGATAATAAAGACACACTTTACTGCCCATACTTTTGCATTTTCTCAAAGGGTAGATTTTTTCAATCAGACTAAGCAGTTCTCTGGCGTATCCCACATTTGGATATGGTCCAAAATATTTGGCATTCTTTATCCTTTTAGCATCTCTAACGAGCCTTATAGTTGGATACTTTTCATCTGTTATTCTTAAATAGGGATAAGAACTGTCATCCATAAATATTATATTAAAACGAGGTTTATGATGTTTAATCAGATTATATTCCAATATCAAAGCTTCTTTTTCCGAATTGGTGACAATATAATCAAAATCAACAATATTACTCACTAATTTTGTAGTCTTGTTATCATGAGAGGAGCCTCTGAAATAAGAATTAACTCTATTCTTGATATTTTTAGCCTTGCCTACATAGATAACTTCACCTTTTTTATTCTTCATCAGATAGCAACCTGGTTCCGCAGGCAAAGTAAGCAGTTTATTTTTAATCATAAATTACTCCTTAAAATAGACTATTGTTGTCCCACTGGAACCTTCAGTAGCCGAACCATGTTCATAGGTTTTGACAAATTTATATTTTTTCAGCTGATCCCAGACTGCATTGCGTAAAGCTCCCGTTCCATAACCATGAATTACTCTTACAAAAGGAACATTAGCTAACAATGCTTCATCCAGATATTTATCTAGCGTATCTACTGCTTCATCAACACGCAGGCCGATTAAATTCAGTTCAATAGAAAAACTTCTGGCAGAATTAACTTTTGTCTTAACTGCTTTAAGCTTTTTTAACTCAGGTTTTCCTGTTTTGACTACTGCTGAAATAGCTGTTCTTATTCTGATGCCATTTGCATCGATAAGAACATTTTTTCTATCCAGTGAAATTACCTTTCCTTTCTGATTAGTTAATTTCACCTTAACATAATCACCAACTTCTATATCGCCTTCCAGGATTTCCTCTTTTTGTTCTACTTCAACGATTTGATTCAGCTGATGTTTCAATTTGGCTACTTCATTAATCTGATAGGTTTTCTGCTGTTTAAGTTCTTCAATTATCTCTTCGGATTGAGCTTTAGCATCACTGACAATATTCAAGGCTTCATTCTTAGCTTTTTCAATAATTATTTCTTTTTCAATAGTTAGCTTTTCTTTTTCTTCATTTAACTGCTGATACTGTTGTTTTAATAATTGTTCCTGATTTAACAGCTGCTTTTGTTTTTGTCTTACTGTTTCCAATTGCTGCTGAAGTTTCTCAATTAATGTATCATCAACATTTGACTGTTGTTTTTTAAACTCATAGGCCAATTCAATTATCTCATCATTTATTCCAAATCTTTTAGCTGTTTCAATTGCATTGGATGAACCAATTGAGTTTTCAATATATTTAAAGGTTGGTTTTAGATTATTCTGATCAAATTCTACTGATGAAAGCATAATATTATCATGCTGTTTGGCATAAGCCTTTAGTTTGGAAAAGTGAGTTGTCGCAACAACATAAATATTTTTCCTGCGAAAATATTCTAATACGGCACTGGCAAAAGCCTGACCTTCATTTGGATCAGTTGAACCACCTAACTCATCCAGAATAACCAAACTTCTAGTTGTCACTTTTTTACAGATGCTGGAAATATTACTTATATGTGATGAAAAAGATGATAAGTCAGCATTAATCGACTGACCATCACCAATATCATAAAAGATATTGTCGAAAACAGGAATCTGAGCTTCTCTGGCTGGAAGTGGCATTGCTGATAAAAACATTACTGAGAATAGACCAATTACCTTTAATGAAACTGTTTTACCACCTGTATTAGGACCAGTTATCAAGACAGTCTTCACTGGACTGATTATTCGATAGTCATTAGCCACTACTTTGGCAGGATCAATCAAAGGATGTCTGGCTTTTTTTAAAATCAGATCTACTGAGGATATCTCACCTACTGTAGCGTCAACTTCCTTTGCCCATTGAGCCTTGGCAAATATGGCATCTAACAAGCCTAAGGTATTTACATTGGCCAAATAACCAGCCCCATCTTTTTTTACCAGTTGCGATAATTCAAACAATATTCTTGCAATTTCCTGTTTTTCATCTTCTATCAACTGTAGAAGTTGATTGTTTAATCCAATAAAGGCATTAGGTTCGATGTAAGTTGCTCCTTTTGATGAAGAAGAACCATACTGTAAACCTTCAATGGAATTTTTATAGGTATTTTTTACTAGAATAACACTTCTGCCATTTCTATAGGCAATAATATTATCCTGCAGCATTGCTTGGTTTTTACTGATAAATTCATTCAGCTTACTGGAAATGCTCTTCTGCAGATTTTTTGTTTTTCTTCTAATTGATGCTAGATTGCTTGAAGCGTTATCATGGATATCTCCTGAATAGGAAATACATTTATTAATTGTTGCTGCTGTGTTTTCAAAAGCAGTTAAAGAATCGGATAGCTCCTTTATCAGGTTTTTATCACCATCACAATTGGAAATATATTTTTTTATCTGAGCAATTCCATACGCCTGAGAAGCTATCCTTGTTAAATCCAAAGGACTTAAGCTGACATCCTTCATTGCCAGTGATACTTCCTGTGAGACATCATATATACCACCAAAAGGCATAGTACCATATGAAACTACCATGCCGATTGCTTGTTTTAACCTTCCATTTTCTCTTTCAACAACCAGTTTATTAAAACTTGGCTGTAGCTGCTCTATAATCTGATGGCCTAAAGAGAAAGAAGTATACTTAGTTATTAATTGTTTTACTTCATCAAACTGTAAACCATCATATCTTTCGCTCATTTTATTCTCCTGGATTAATCAGTTTATTTAATTTATTTACATCTAGTCCATAATTTATCAGAAATTGATAAATATCTTCACTTGAAATATTAGCCTTTTTTAACCATTCAATGATACTCTTGATATCTTCGGTATCTAAAGAAAGCGGATCTGAAATCATTTTTTGAATAGCCAGATTTTCTTTAAATGATTTTGACAGTATATTTGTTATCTTTTCAGTTACCGTATTTGTGTACTTTAAAACTGAGTTATCAACAATATCTTTTCCATTGGTGAAAATGGCAGTATTCAGCAAAAATGTAATTAAAATAACAATAATAAAAGCTGGCACCAGGGCAAATATAGCACCTAACAAACTGTTGAATTGTTTAATTATCGGCAATTCTAAAACTACCTTAAAGAGTGGTTTTATAATCGCGATAAGAATTAAACCAACAAAGAAAATAATCACAAACCATACTAACATATTAATCTTTTCATAAAATACATCCGCTAAAGATGTATCTTGAAATGGAGCATACTTTTTCGGGAATATTTTAATTAAATCCGAAAAACCAGGTGCTAAAATCCAACTCAACAGCAATACTGCTAAAATACCGATAGTTTTTATAACCTGCCATAAAAAGCCTCTTTTATAACCTAAAATGATTGATATAAGTAAAAATAAAATTACTCCAATATTTATAAATAATACACTGTTGCTAGATAATGTCATAAAAATCACTCCTTGTTTTATAAATTATATCATACCTGTAATAATTTGAAAATTTAACTTCAACATATTATTATATTGTTATGAAGACATATACTTTTATTGCCGATGAGAAAACTATCGCTGAAATAACTTCTTATTTTAATAAAGAAGATTTTTCTTCACCTGGAGATTATATGCTTTATAAGATTTCTAGAAAAAATCTCTCAATCATTATTTATACTTCTAAAAAAGTTGTTCTTCAGGGAAAAGATGCTGCTATTTATTATGAGATGTTTAAACCAATAGAAAATCTATTATTGCCTCAAGCTGGCAGTGATGAAGTAGGAACTGGTGATTTTTTCGGACCAGTCTGTGTCTGTGCTTCCTACCTGGATGAAAAAAGCTATAATAAAATAAGTAATCTTAATTTAACAGATTCAAAAATGTTAACTGATGATTATATTCTAAAAACAGCTCCTTTTCTGATTAAAAATGTTAAACATTCATTGCTCATCCTAAATAACGAAAAATATAATCAGGTTATAGATAATAACAATATGAATGAAATAAAAGCTAAAATGCACAATCAGGCTTATATAAATCTAAAAAAGAAACTAAAAAAATTGCCAGAACTTATTATTATTGATGATTTCTGTGGCGAAGATAAATATTACCAGTATCTAAAAAATGAAGATACTGTCATCAGAAATATTCATTTTGAAACAAAAGCAGAAAGCAAGTATCTTTCGGTAGCCGTAAGTTCCATAATTTCAAGATATGCTTTTTTAATGAAATTGAAAAACCTGTCAGCTGAATTCGAAATGGAAATACCTAAAGGAGCCAGTCTGGCAGTTGATGATTTTGCCAGAAAGTTTGTAAAAAAATATGGTATTGATGAATTGAAAAAGGTTGCTAAAATGAATTTTAAAAATGTTGAGAGAATTTAATCTTCCAACACTTTTTTTATCCTTGTCAGCTTTGCTTCCAATTCTTTTTTGTCTGGATGTTCATCATTTAAACTTTTGATAATATTTTTTATCTTTTTTTTCTGACTATTGTAATAATCCACAAAAGTCTTTGTTTTTTCCTTCAACAAGTATGGTCCAAATAAAATCTGCTCTTCATTCAATTTCATTTTTCCATTTTCTACAACGAGTATTTCATAATATTTATACTCAAATATTATCTTTTCATCAACTATTCTAAAATCATTTTTCATTAGCCATTCTCTTAAATCAGAAACATTATTGTTTACCTGAATAATAATGTTTTTACATTTTCTGAAATAATCCATTGAATCTACAATAATGTTTCTGACTGTTTTAAATCCCATACCTGCTAAAACAGCAACATCAGTTTGAACAGTTATCTCTTTTAGACCATCGGATAAAACAAATAGAATATTTTCATATTTTTCCAGATTTCTTCTGGCATTGTTTAAAGGACCAATCTTGTTGTCACTGCAGATAATCAGATTTTTATTGCCGTTTTCTCTAACCATCTGTGCCAAATATCCATGATCAGTACCAATATCAACAAAAGAATATTCATTATCAATTAAATCTGCTATTTCCTTAATTCTTTTACTTGTCATAATCTTCCTTCAACAATTCTCTAATTTCTTCAATTGATTTATCATATCTTTTCTTTACAGCCTGCTTGCTGATACCTAATATCTTCCCTATTTCTTCAAAGGTATGTTCAACTCCATCATCAATTCCTAAATACTTTTTTAATATAAAGCTGTTTCTTTCATCTTTTAATTGTTCTATGATGTCACTGGCCATATCTATATGAATTGATTTAGATGTACTGTCATAATAATAATCAATCACACTTAGATTTTCATCATCCTTATCATTTTGCTCAAGCGGAATAAAAGTTAATTTCCTTTTTTTTATCTCTCTGATTTCATCTATAGTATATCCTGTATGTCTGGAAATCTCCTTATCAGAAACTGTTCGCTGATACTTATTTTCCAATTTTGAAATTTTATTTTCCAACTTATTTAATTCTTTATAATCATCTCTTGATATCCTTATCAAATTATAATTGCTAAAAAATTCTATGATATACTTTCTAATACTGTAGGAAGCATAGGTTGAAAATCTATAACCTTTTTTATGATTAAAAGTCTTTAAAGCTTTCATCAGGCCATAGCTTCCCTGCTGAAATAACTCTTCCAGTAAATACGGATCATTGGTATAGCTTCTGGCAATAAAATAAACATATTTTAAATTGTGGAAAACAATTTTTTCAATTACTGACTTATCACCAGTTTTCAACTTTTCAAACAATCTATATTCTTCCTGTTTTTCCAGACTTGCAACATTTCTAAAAAAATTGTGGTTGGCATAGTTATAATGCTCCACAGTGAAATAATCATCCAAGTCTTCTCTTGAACAATCGTTTATAGTTATCAAATCTGATGATTTTATTTTTGAATCACTCATAGTGATATTCTAACACAAAAAGTATACTGGATTGCTCCAATATACTCTTTTCTATAATAGTTTTTCTATATTTTATCTACAAAATCTTTCAAGCGATTGCTTTTGGAACGAGATCTCAGTTTTCTAATCGCTTTAGCTTCAATCTGTCTGATTCTTTCTCTTGTAACATTAAATTCTCTTCCGACTTCTTCTAATGTTCTGGTTTTACCATCAATTAGACCAAACCTTAACTCCAAAACTTTCTTTTCTCTATCGGTCAGGGTTGACAAAACTGCATTGATTTCATCTTTAAGCAGTTCTCTACTGGCATATTCCTCTGGTGAGATAGCTTGTTTGTCTTCAATGAAATCACCTAGATGAGAATCATCCTCTTCACCAATTGGTGATTCTAATGAAACTGGCTCTAAAGCAATTCTTTGAATTTCTCTTACTCTATCGGCAGTCATATTATTTCCCATCCTTTCAGCAATCTCTTCAGCTGTTGCTTCTCGGCCTAATTCCTGTACTAGTTGTCTGGAAATTCTTGTTAGCTTATTAATCGTTTCAACCATATGAACAGGAATACGAATTGTTCTTGCCTGGTCCGCAATAGCTCTGGTAATAGCCTGTCTTATCCACCAGGTGGCATAGGTAGAAAACTTAAATCCCTTGGTATGGTCAAATTTTTCTACCGCTTTTACTAAGCCCAGATTTCCTTCCTGAATAAGATCTAAAAACAGCAGTCCTCTTCCGACATACTTTTTAGCTATGGCTACTACAAGACGCAGGTTGGCAGTGATAAGTTCATCTTTTGCGACTTCATCACCTTCTTTGATTCTTGCGGCAATCTCTCTTTCTTCGTGAGTTTTTAATAGCGGTACGACTCCAATTTCTTTCAAATACATTTTTACAGGATCATTAGTTTTAATAGATGAAATATCTGCATAGACACGATATAGTTCTTTTCCTTCATCATCTTCATCATCTAAATCTAAATCATCATCCAGATCTTCATCATCAGATATGATTATATCGTCATCATCTAATTCTTCATCCAGGATAACTCCATTGTCTCTGGTCCATTGTAAAAAATCATCAATTTCATCTTCAGTCAGTTTTAGATGTTCGATTTCTTTCAACACTTCATCTTGCGTAATTTCTTCTTCAGCATTAGACTTTTGCATCAGTTCTTTTTTAATTGTGTCTAAATCTTTTTTATTCGTCATTTAACTACCTCCTGTTTATTTAAATCATTAAGTTTTCTTTTAAGCTCTGCATACTCAACGCTAACTCTCTTTTTCATATTTTCATCAGTATAATTTTCTGCTGCAGCTTTTAATTTTTCCAACTCTTTTTCAATTTCATAAGCTTTTATTTTTATTATCGAGTCTTTCAAAAGCTGTTCATCTTCATCTTCACAATGAGTTTTATCAGATTCAATTTTACATATCAGTGTTCTTGTTTCATCATCATCTATTTCAGCCAGCAGATTGCCTAAAGATATATACTGATTCTGATCATAGAAATTGATTATCATCTTGGTTATATTATCCAATTGCCTATCAGGTAAATACCCCAGTTCATTTTTATAAATATTAATATTGTTAGCCGAAAAAAGTATTTGTTTGACAATTATGTTTTGAGCAATTTCAATTCCACTATGTAGCGATGACACAGGTCTTGTAATCTTTTTAGTTTCTTTTTTTATTTCCTCTGTTCTTACGTCCGAAGATAATATCGCTACAGGTAATTTTGTCAATTCCGATAATCTGTTGATATAGACCTGTCGATCAAAATCATTTTTAACCTTTTTAATTTCTTCCATCACCTTAAAGGTATATTCTCTTTTGGCAGTATAATTTTCTAAATCATAAGACATCTTGTAATATTCAATGATAAACTCAATCCAGGTTTTCGGTTTTACAATCATCTCAGTCAATCTGTCAGCCCCATATTTATTGATGATTTCATCAGGATCATATACTGTATCATTATTTAAGACAATTACTTCAAAACCTTCCTGAAGACAATCCTTACCTGTCTTTAATATCGCTGATTGACCAGCTTTATCCCCATCAAAAGCCAGTAAAATTCTGTCAGTGAACTTTTTAATTGCCAGAAGCTGATTTCTTGTCGTATTTGTTCCTAAAGAACAGACGGTATTCTGAAAACCTATTCTGTCAAAGGCAATAACATCCATTGGCCCTTCAGCTAATATAACAAACTTTGTTTCTCTAATTTTTTCTTTAGCACGATGTAAATTAAACACAACATTACTTTTCCTATATATAGGAGTATCAGTTGAATTTATATATTTAATATCAACATTAGGGTCAATACTTCTTGCTGTAAATCCTATCGGGTTTCCATTTATATCACTTATAGGTATCATAATACGATTAAAGAAGACATCTCTTATTCCTTTATTGGTCAGTCTTGCCAGATTGGCAGTAATAATATCATTATCACTATATCCTTTTTTTGAAAGAAAAGAATATAATTTATCATCTCTTGGATTATAACCGATTTGAAATCTCTCAATTAATTTATCATCGATATTTCTTTTATACAGATAATTCTTATAGATTTCTCCTCCTTTTGACTTCAATTCATATTGACAGTAATTGACTGCTTCTCTGACTATCTTATGACTGATGGTTTCTACAAATGCATTAACTCTATTTTCACCAAAATCATATTTATAGCCAATCATTTCCGCTACCAGTTTGACAGCTTCTATATAGCTGAGGTGTTTATATTTCATCACAAAACTGAATACATCACCAGAACTCTTATTTTCAGGTGGACAGGAAAAACATTTGAAAATCTGTTTATCTACAGAAATATGTAATGAAGGATTATTATCATCATGAAAAGGACAATACGCCTGATAATTGTTGCCTTTTTTGACGATCGGAATAAAGTTGCCAATGATATCCTGTATTGGAGCTTTACTCTTAATCTCATTAATTACTTCTCTAGGTATTCTCATCTTTTCTCCTAATACTTTGTATATTCAGCAATATAGTTTTCTAAATCTTCAATCCTGATAACTTCCTGTTTCATCGTATCTCTATCTCTAACAGTAACAGTTCCATTTGGCTCTGTATCAAAGTCAACAGTAATACATAAAGGTGTACCGATAGCATCCTGTCTTCTATAACGTTTTCCTATTGATCCTGTTTCATCATAGACAACATCAAAAGATTTGGCCAGGTTTCTATAGATTTCAAAAGCCTGCTCAGATAATTTCTTACTTAATGGGAATATAGCTGCTTTAACAGGAGCCAGTGCTGGATGAAAATGCATAACTGTTCTAATATCCTCTTTCTCTTCTGTTCCAATATTCTCTTCATCATAAGCATCACAAATAAACGCTAAAAATAATCTTTCAACACCAACTGAAGGTTCAACACAATAAGGTATGTATCTTTCGTTTGTAAAAGGATCAAAATATGTTAAATCTGCTTTTGAATGATCCATATGCTGTTTCAGGTCATAATCTGTTCTGTTAGCGATACCCCATACTTCACCCCAACCAAACGGAAATTTATATTCGATATCACAGGTACCTTTTGAATAGAAAGCCAACTCTTCAGGTGTATGATCTCTAAAACGCATATTATCTTCTTTTAGGCCTAAATCCTTCAGCCAGTCAAAGCAGAACTGTTTCCAATATGGATACCAATAATCATCCTCACCAGGAGTACAGAAAAACTCTAATTCCATCTGTTCAAACTCTCTGGTTCTAAAGATAAAGTTTCCTGGAGTAATTTCGTTTCTAAATGCTTTCCCAATCTGACCAATACCAAATGGCAATTTCTTTCTCATTGATCTTTGCACATTTCTGAAGTTTACAAACATCCCCTGCGCTGTTTCTGGGCGCAGATAAATTGTGCTCTGATTATCTTCAACAACACCCTGGAAAGTTTTAAACATCAGATTAAATTTTCTAATATCGGTCCAATCCAATTGTCCACAGTTTGGACAGTTAATCTTGTTTTCATTTATATAATTAACCATGTCATCATTTGACATTGATTCCACAACCACTTTACCCTTGGCCTGGTTTTCAATCAACTGATCAGCTCTATATCTGGTTTTACACTTCTTGCAGTCAATTAAAGGGTCAGAAAAATTCGCTACATGTCCTGTAGCTACCCATACTTCCGGATTCATTAAAATAGCTGCCTGAATTCCTTCGTTATTGACATCTTCCTGAATAAATTTTTTCCACCAGGCATTTTTAATGTTTTTCTTTAGATTCTGTCCCAATGGACCATAATCCCAGGTATTTGATAATCCACCATAAATTTCAGAGCCCTGAAAGACAAACCCTGAAGTTCTCAGGTGATTAACAATTTGTTCAAATGTATATTTAGACATAAATATTACCTCTTTTCTATTCTTCCATACTAATGTATACTTTTATTTTTCACAAAAGTAAACCTATTTATTTAAATTTACTAAACTTTGATAACTCTTAAGATAAATGCCGGAAAAATTAACCAAAATCCCCATTAACATATCGGTTAATTTAAAATCATTTAAATTTAGTGTTATAAGTTTATCATAAACATCAAAAGATGCTTTATTGATTATTCTAAATTTTTTAAGAAATTCTAAATCAAAAATTTCATCATTAAATTCTCTATTACAATAGCAGCAGATAAATCCTCCTTCACTGATGGAAATTGATTCAATACTATCTATTCTTCCACAGTTGACACAGCCATCTACAAAAGGAGCAATACCTAAAATATTCAGCATTGTCACCAAATAAACATTTAAAACTAAATATTGCTGCTTGTCATCATTTAATAAAGTCAATGTTTTAAATAATAAATCATAGATATTTTCTTCAACGGCAGTAGCTGTTTCACAAATAACTGAAGCTATGGCTATTTTTTCATAATCAGTTTTAATATTGCTGAACTGATTTATTAAATTAGCACTTTTAAGTATTTGAATTGATCTGTTGGGATTATAGTCAAATAAAAAATTACTATGATCAAAAAGTTGAGTAGCATAGACATTTTTACTGGTTATTTTTTTATATCCTTTGACATATAGGGCAACTTTCCCAAATTCTTCAGTTAAGATTGTTACTATTGCATCATTTTCTTTGTACTCTATTGAATTTATTACTATTCCTTTAATTAGATCATTCATTTATTTATCCCAATATCCAAATTCCTTAAGTTGGTGATTTTTATTTCGCCAATTTTCTTCCACAGCAACAAATAATTCTAGAAAAATTTTTCTTTGCATTCTCAATTCTAACTCTTCCCTGGCAAAAGTTCCTATTTTTTTAATCATCAAGCCTTGTTTTCCAACAATAATTTTCTTCTGACTGTCCCTTTCACATACTATCTTTGCGTTAATGATGATCAAATCCTTTTTAGTTTCCATTTTCTCAATTACTACCGCTATAGAATGAGGAATTTCTTCTGAGGTATTGATTAAAACTTTTTCTCTTATTATTTCAGCAATCATAAAATCTTCAGGATAATCTGAAATCATATCTGTTGGATAATATTGAATATCATCTTTAAGATATTTCTTTATTGTAGTTATTAATTCATCAACGTTTCTGTTTCTTAAAGCACTTAAAGGTATAATCTCATCATAATCATTTGTATCTATGCCGTGTAAAAATTCAATCAACTCTCTGGTTGTCAGTTTATCTATTTTATTTATTATCAACAGCTTTGGCTTATCGATCTGCTGGATATTTTCAGCAATAATCTGATCGCTTTTTCCATAGCCTTTTGTAGCATCAATTAAAAATAAAATAATATCCGCATCTCTAGCTGCACTGTAGGCACTTTGAACCATTACCTGATTTAATTTTGATTTAGGCTTATGAATTCCAGGAGTATCAATAAAGACAATTTGAGAATCATCAGTTGTCAAAATACCTCTGATGTTATCTCTTGTAGTCTGCGGTTTAGGTGTAGCTATGGCAATCTTTTTAGCTAGAATTGTATTTAATAATGTGCTTTTTCCAACATTGGGTTTTCCTATCAAAGCTACAAATCCACTTTTAAAACTCATATTATTTTAAATCCTCCTCTGTAAACTGCATTGGTAACAATTCAGCAATGTCAGTTACTAAATTTTCCTTTTCGTTAGCTAAAATAATTGGAGTATCCTGATTTAATAATTCACATAAAACCTGACGGCAGATTCCACAGGGAGAACCTAATCTTTTACCGTAGCTGACAATGCACAGAGCTTCAATATCATTCTTTCTATAGCCATTACTGTATGCAGCAAAAACAGCGTTTCTTTCCGCACAGATAGTAGCTCCATATGAAGCATTTTCTATATTGGCACCTAGAAAATAGTTGCCATCTTTACACAGACAGCAGGCACCTACTTTATAGTTGGAGTACTGACAATAGGCATTTTCAGAAGCTTTAAAAGCTAATTTTATTAAACTTTCTTTATCCATAAATCCTCCCTACCTTTCTTCTCTAGGCACGATGTCATCAAGAATAAGTTTTTGATATTTAATCATCTCTTGTTCTTCACTTGTGTTTAAGTGATTAAAACCGCACAAATGCAATAGTCCATGAGTAAACAAAAAACATATTTCTCTTCTTTCGCTATGGTTATATTCCTGGGCTTGTTTTTGAGCAGCTTCAATATTGATAAAAATATCTCCTAACTCAATATCATAAAAATCGCCATCATCCTGATAATCATTTAAGGCAAAGGAGATAACATCAGTGCTGCTGTCAACATTACGATACTGTCTATTGATTTCACGCATTCTTTTATCTAAGGTAAAAATAACACTTAAACAAATATCTTCATTTAAATCCAATACTTCAATTGCTTTTGAAACAATGTTTTCAAAATCTTTACGATAATTGACATAACCTTTTCTTTTAGTTCTATTAATAACATTCAGTTCCATAATTATCCCAGTTCTACCTTATCATAAGCATCAATTATCTTTTGTACTACCGGATGTCTTACCACATCTTTGTTACTCATATATACTACTTCTATTTCATTAATATCTTTGATTATTTTTATTGCTTCAATCAGACCACTTTTTTTAGGTTTTGGTAAATCTATCTGAGTAATATCACCAGTGATAATCATTTTAGAATTGAAACCTAAACGTGTCATAAACATTTTAATCTGACTTGGAACAGTATTCTGAGCTTCATCAAGAATAATGCAGGCATCATTTAATGTTCTACCTCTCATATAAGCCAAAGGAGCAATTTCCAAAATACCTTTTTCTATTAATTTGGCAGTGTTTTCCGCTGAGATTAAAGAATCAAAAGAATCATAAATTGGTCTTAAGTATGGATCAACCTTTTCTTTTAAATCTCCTGGTAAAAAACCTAATGATTCACCTGATTCAACAACAGGTCTGGTAATAATAATCTTATTTACCTCGCCCTTCTTTAGAAGATTGTAGGCATAGACAACCGCCAAAAAGGTCTTGCCAGTACCAGCCGGTCCTACAGCAACTGTTATTACATTATTTTCGAAGGCTTCATATAATTCATTTTGACCCTTGGTCCTTAAGTAAAACTTTTTCAAGCCCACACCATTGGCGATAAATTTTTTATAATAATTATCATTCAAGATGCCATTAACATCCTGACTGTCAATAAAACC
Source organism: Erysipelotrichaceae bacterium (assembly GCA_033808805.1). Lineage (GTDB taxonomy): Bacteria > Bacillota_I > Bacilli_A > Erysipelotrichales > Erysipelotrichaceae > UBA1783. The sequence goes on along the minus strand of JAPXMY010000005.1, from coordinate 104,025 downwards.
ACTTGTTTCACATTCTGAAATTAATGCTTCAAATACTTTTTTCAAGATTTTAACTTTTGTCTTGTCATCACAATAAACAGTAGAACCTTTAACTTCTATGTTAATGTTATAAAAATTTTCCATTAATCGAATGTTTTTATCTTCGTCTCCTAAAATCATTGCTAGAGTATCATGATCAAGGTTATTTAAGTCACATACAATATTATCCAATAGCTACTACCTCCAATATATTAATTATATTACAAAAAAAGTGGTTTAAACCACTATTTCTTTCTAGCCTTTCTTGCAGCCTCTTGTTTCAACTTGCGTTTAACGCCTGGTTTAACATAGTATTCTCTTTTACGAGCTTCAGCAAGGGTACCATTACGAGATACTTGTCTTTTAAAACGACGTAAAGCATCATCAAGCTGTTCGTTGTCTTTAACTACTACTTTTGCCATGTTCTACCCTCCCTTCTGAAATGTATAAACCTTAATTATTATAAATCATATAATTTTACTTTGCAATGGTGAATGTGAAATTATGTGGGTAAAAATTTCACAATTATTTCATAAGTAAAATCAATAATGGAAGTTTTGTTACTGCTGAATTTCTTCCATTATTTTGACACCAGCTGAACATCCCAATCTATCAGCACCTGCATCAATCATCATTTCTGCATCGGCTAAACTTCTTATCCCGCCAGCTGCTTTAACTAAGCTTTGGTCTTTTACTGTTTCTTTCATCAGTCTGACATCTTCAACAGTTGCTCCTGATGTTGAAAAACCGGTAGAAGTTTTTACAAAATGAGCTTTTGCATTCAGTGCACATTTACAAGCTTCTACTTTTTCTTCATCAGTTAATAGACAGGTTTCAATAATCACTTTAACAACATTACCCTGTGCTGCTTCTACAACTGCTCTAATGTCCTCTTCAACATATTTCCAGTTACCTTCTTTTGCAGCCCCAATATTGATAACCATATCAATTTCTGTTGCTCCATCTTTTATGGCCTGCTCTGTTTCAAAAGCTTTAGAAACTGTTGCCATTGCCCCCAGTGGAAATCCAACCACACAGCAGACCTTGACATCGGTGTCTTTTAAAATTTCTTTTGCCAGTGGAACATAACAGGTATTGACACATACAGAAGCAAAATCATATTTTTTTGCCTCTAAACATAATTCAGTAATCTGTCTGGTTGTTGCTGTTGCCTTTAGCAATGTGTGATCAATGTATTTGTTAATTTTCATGACTGTTATCTCCTTTTATATATTTATTCAGTATATCGATAGCTGCATTGTCATCACCCATCCAGTATACTTTTCCATCTCCGATTTTAAAATATTGTTCAGCCGCTTTACCCAGGATACAGACTGTATCTCCTTCATTGGCCAATTCAATTCCCTGTCTGATAGCATCATATCTATCCTCAATATAAACCCAGGAGTTTTTAGTAATTCCTCCAGCTATTTCTTTGCAGATTTCGTATGGATCTTCCCAGTGATCATCTTCAGCACTTAAAATAAGAACATCACTATTATCATCAGCAATTTTACCAATCATAGGTCTTTTCTTATAATCTCTGGCACCATGAGCTCCAAAAACCGTTATAATTCTTTTCCCTTTTTCAGTTATAGAATTTATATACTCATAAATTTTCTCATATCCATCAGGAGTGTGAGCATAATCTACAATTACATTGAAATTTTGCCCACAGTCTATGATCTGAACTCTACCCATAACCTGTGGAATTGTAGCTAAATATGGCAGTAGATCTTCAATGTCATATCCTGCTTCAGATAATGTCGCCAATACCGCTAAAAGGTTGGAAACATTAAATTCAGCGACCAAATTCGTATTGATATGATAAGTTTTTCCTTTACAGACAAAGTCAAATTCCGTATGGTCCTTAAATAATTTTATATTATCAGCCTTATAATCAGCCTCATTGTGAATTCCAAAAGTCACAGTTTTACATTTAGCTGCCTTGATTATTCTATTAGCATAGCTATCGTCAATGTTGATGATACCTGTCTGCTCTGATCCAACAATTTTAAACATCTTTTCTTTAGCCAGATAATAGTTTTCCATTGTACCATGGTAATCTAAATGGTCATGGGTAAGATTGGTAAAAATTACATAATCAAATTTTACCGCATCAATTCTTCTTAAATCTAACCCCTGTGAAGATACTTCAACCGAAACATCACGACAACCAAAATCATAAATTTCCTTCAACATTTTGTGTAAAACTTCGACATCTGGCGTCGTCAAAAAGGTATCATTAACTGTATCGTCCCACATGTAGCCCATAGTTCCAATATAACCGCATTTTTTAAATCTTGATATCAGATACCTGATAATCCAGGCAACAGTACTTTTTCCATTGGTACCGGTAACACCATAAACTGTCATATCACTTGTTACATCGCCATAATAGGCACAGACAAACTGATTTAAAGCTGTCAAAGTATCATCTACCTTTAAATAGGTAATTCCTTCATAATACTTGTCCAATTCTTTAGAATGCACAATACAGATTGCCCCATTTTCAATAGCTTGAGCGATAAAATTATGCCCATCATTAACCAATCCTACAATGCAGAAAAAGATGGCTTCTTCCATCTTTACTCTAGAATCAGTCATAATATCCTTAATTTCTATATCTGGCGCATTTTCAAAAATACTACTAATAACCATATGCTCCCCTTAAACAATATTACCCCTTAAGATGTTCCCTTCGGCTTTTTCAATATAAACATCCTTAAACTGATTTGTATAGTCCGTTTCAGTAGCTGTTTCTACTAAAATATACTGACTGCAATGACCGCTGGAAACACCATCTTTATGCCTTTCAAATAAGACAGTCAAGGTTTTCCCCTCAAAACCCTCAACATATTTATTATATAATCTATCACTTATATTAGTCAAACAGCCTACTCTCTGTTTTTTTGTTGTTTCATCGATTTGTTCTTTTATTTCAAAATTGGCAGTTCCTTTTTTTCTGGCATAAGGAAAGATATGTAAAAATGATAATTGACACTTTTCTACGAATTCTTTTGTTTTATTAAAATCATCATCAGTTTCTGTTGGCAGGCCAACAATTATGTCACTGGAAATGGATATATCATTTATCTTGCTTTTTATCTCAGATATTCTTTTAAAATACTCTTCTGTTGTATAGGGACGATTGTTTAGTTTTAACAGTCTATCTACACCAGCCTGTAGAGGAATATGCAGATGTTTGGCAATCTTGTCATTTTTCAACATCAGATCTATCAGTTTATCACTTACTTCAGTTACTTCAATTGAAGAAATTCTCAGTCTGTCAAGTGACTTTACTTCTATTAATATTCTTTCTATTAAATCAGCCAGCTCTAAACCTTTATCATTCCATCTTCCAGTATGAATTCCTGTTAATACCAGTTCCCTATGTCCAGCCAGGGTCAGCTGTTGAGCCTGCTTAATTATACTTTCAGCATCTAAGCATCTTTCATTACCTCTGGCATAAGGGATAATGCAGTAACTGCAGAACTGGTTACAGCCATCCTGAATTTTCAGATAGGCTCTAGTCTGATTAAAGTTTCTAATAAACATTTCCTCAAATTCAGTTTTTTTAAATTCTTCAACGATATTTATTCTTTTTCTATCCACTAAAAACTGCTCTATCAGTTCCGGTAGTTTCGTTTTATCTTTCGAACCTATCAGAATATCACAGCAATCAAAAGCATCTACAGTATCAACTTCCATTTGAACATAGCATCCAACAGCAGCAATAACCGCATCAGGATTCTGTTTTCTTGCTTTTCGAATCATTTGTCTGCTCTTTGAAGAAGCCGTATTAGTTACGGTACAGCTGTTTATTACATAAATATCAGCGAACTCTTTAAAATCAACCTGCTGATATTTTTCTTCTAACTTCAGAGCATACCAATTGGCTTCAAAGTTATTGACTTTACATCCTAGATTACATATTGCAAATTTCATAAACTGTTCCTTTTGGCATCAATCACTGCCAACACATATAATCCAGCTGTTTCTGCTCTTAATATCCTTTTACCTAAACTGACACAGGTAAAATTTAAATTCTTAAGATATTCAATTTCATCATCAGAAAATCCACCTTCAGGGCCAATAACAAAAGTGATAGATTTATCATCAATTACATCAGATAAATAAATATCCTTTTCATCTTCATAGCCAACAATGTTATTAGCTGATAAAAATTTATCTATTTCTTTTAATTTTATTGGTTTTAAAACCTCACATTTATTTGTACGATTAGACTGCTGACAAGCCTCTAGAGTTATTTTATTCCATCTTTCGACTCTTTTATCCAATCTTTCTTCATCTACTTTAAAAATTGTACGATTGGTTATCAAGGGAACAATTTTTGTAGCCCCTAATTCAGCTGCTTTTTGTAATAGATAATCCCATTTATCTTTTTTTATCAAAGCAGCACAGTAGATTATTTCAGATTCTTCCAAATTTTGATCAATTATTTTTAAAACTCTTGCTGAAACCTTTGAATCAACGATAATTTCTACTAAAAAGACATTGTTATCAATATCAACAACTCTTATGACATCAGCAGTTTTCATTCTTAAAACTGTTTTAATATGATGAGACTGTTTGTCATCAAAGTAAAATGTTTCATCAGGATTTATCTTTTTATCAACAAAATACTGTCTCATTATTCACTGATTCCTTCATTGGCCATTTTCTTTAAGGTTTTTATTTCATGAGGTCTTAAACGACGATAAGCACCCATTGCTAAATTATCATCTTTCAGACAGCCATACTGTGTTCTATGCAGTTTGGAAACAATCGCTCCTACCGCTTCGATCATTCTTCTTATCTGTCTATTTCTACCTTCAGAGATAGTCATTTCCAAAACACATCTATTAGTTTTAAGATCATAGGAAGTCATACTTACCTTCGCTGGTAAAGTTTTAATTCCATCATCCAGTCTGATACCACCTTGAAGTTTCATTAAATCTTTATTGTTTAAAATACCCTTTACAGTAACGCGATAGGTCTTGGGAATTTGAAATTTCGGATGAGCCAGCATCTGGGCAAAATCTCCATCATTTGTCAAAATCAGCATTCCTGTTGAATCATAATCTAATCTTCCAATAGGAAAAATACGTTGCTGACAGTCAATTAAATCCGTAACTTTATTTCTGTTGTGCTCATCACTTACTGTACAGACATATTTTCTAGGTTTATTTAATAAAAAATAGACCAATTCTTCTTTTTCAATAATATTTCCATCAACAGAAACAACATCTTTGTTGGAAACCTGAGTACCTAAAGTTGTACAAACTACACCATTGACTTTAACCTTACCCTGTAAAATTAATTCCTCAGCTTTTCTTCTTGAAGCTATTCCTGCCTTAGCAATTACTTTCTGTAGTCTTTCCATTAGTAGAACAACTCCCCTTCTTCTGTTACAGTCTGGTATTCTGGTAATTCTGGCAACTCACTTAAAGATGTAAGGGAAAAAATATCCATAAAATCTTCCGTAACTTCGTATAAGAAAGGCTTGCCGATAGTATCAAGTCTGCCAGCTTCTCTGATTAAATTTTTAGCAAGCAATCTGCGAATCATCATATCACAACTTACTCCTCTTATCTCTTCAATCTCAACTCTTGTAACAGGCTGTTTATAGGCAATGATAGCCAGTGTTTCCAAAGCTGCCTGAGAAAATTGTTTATTTGAAGAATCTTCAAACAATTTTTGACAATACTCATGAGCAACAGCTTTAGTAATCAGCTTATATCTTTTTCCATAACGAACCATTTCAATGCCTCTAGATTCATCGCTGTTAAATTCCATAATATAGTTATCCATCATTTCTGACAGCGTATCTTCATTGATAACTAAAACTTCCGATAATTGTGACAGGCTGACCCCCTCATCACCACTTACGAATAATATTCCTTCTATAATAGGTCTTAAATCACTCATAACTACACCTTCTTAAAATATACTTCATCATCTTTTACTGTGAAAGATAATACATTTTCATTTACTAAATCCAGAATGGCTAAAAAATTTATAACTACTTCATATAAGTCGCGGCAGTCATACATAGTATTACTCAAGGTAAAGATTTCATTAAACTTCTTAATATTATTTTTTAACTGCTTTTTCCTATCATCAATACTGATTCTCTTTTGCGTTATATTGACTTCATAAGGTTGCGCAAGCTGAAATCTTTTTAAACATCTGTTCATAGCTTTAATCAGTTCATAGGCACTGGTACTCTCATAGTTTTCATTGACATCAATCCACTGATTAACTATTTCAGATTGTGGTTTATCAAATTTTAAACTTCTTTCCTGATATAAATCATCAAGTACCGCAGTTACCTCCTTATATTTTTTGTATTCAATTAAACGGTTAACTAAATCAACTTCTTGCTGTTGCTGATAATTATCATCCAACTCTGCCTCTACATTTGGAAGAAGTTTTTTACTTTTGTATTCAATTAACGTTGCCAGTTCTACTAAATATTCACTGGCAATATCCAATCTCATACTTTCCATAGCATGAAGGTATTCAATATACTGAGCAGTTAGAACATTTACATCCAAATCAAAAAGATCTAATTCTTTTTCCTTGATTAGATGAAGCATCAGATCTAGTGGTCCTTCAAACTGTTCAATCGTAACAAAAAACTCCATACTATTACTCACCTTTTAAAGTATATCATAAAAAAATCACTTATAAAAGAAATCAATAAAGTAGTATCAACACATAAAAAAGTGTATGTTTTTTTATCCATACACTTTTATTTGCATTATTTACTTAAGTAATCGTCGATTCCCTGAGCAGCTACCTTACCAGCTCCCATAGCTGAGATAACAGTTGCGGCACCGGTAACAACATCCCCACCAGCATAGACTCCTTCTCTACTTGTCAGGTTTTCTTCATTAACGATGATTCCACCCCATCTGTTAACTTCCAAACCTTCAGTAGTGTTTTTAATCAATGGATTTGGTGAAGTACCAATAGACATGATAACTGTATCAACTTCCAGTATAAACTCACTACCTTCAATAGCAACAGGTCTTCTTCTGCCATTTTCATCTGGCTCACCTAATTGCATCTTGATACATTTGATAGCTTCAACACAGCCATTTTTAGGATCTCTTGGATTATCTGGGTTATTATAACCTAAAATTTCTACTGGATTGTTCAATAATCTAAAATCAATACCTTCTTCAATAGCGTGTTCAACTTCTTCTGCCCTAGCAGGAAGTTCTTCCATTGAACGACGATAAACAATATAAACTTTTTCTGCTCCTAATCTTAAAGCGGTTCTTGCAGCATCCATTGCGACGTTACCACCACCAACTACAGCTACTTTTCCACCCTTAGAAATAGGAGTATCAGCTTCTTCACTATAAGCCTTCATTAGATTAGCTCTTGTTAAGTACTCGTTTGCTGAATAGACACCTTTTAAACCTTCTCCAGGAATATTCATAAAATTAGGTAAACCAGCACCTGAGCCAATGAATACTGCATCAAAGCCCATTTCTTCAAATAACTCATCAATAGTTAATGTTTTGCCTATAACAACGTTAGTTTCAACCTTAACGCCTAATTTTTCTAATGATTCAACTTCTTTAGCTACGATAGCTTTTGGTAATCTGAATTCAGGAATACCATAAACTAGAACACCACCAGCTGTATGCAAAGCCTCATAAACGGTAACATCATAACCTTTTTTAGCTAAATCACCTGCACAGGTTAATCCAGCAGGACCAGAACCAACAATTGCCACTTTCTTGCCATTTGATTCAGGTTTAACAGGATCTTCTTTAGAATTTTCTAAATGATAGTCAGCTACAAAGCGTTCTAATCTACCAATTGCCACTGGTTCAAACCTGATACCTAAAGTACATTTACCTTCACATTGAGTTTCCTGAGGACATACACGGCCACAAACTGCAGGCAATGATGAAGATTCAGAAATAATCTGATAAGCACCTTCAAAATCTCTATCTTTAACCTTCATGATGAATTCAGGAATCTGAATATTTACCGGGCAAGCTGCAACACAAGGCTTATTTTTACAGTTAATACATCTTTCAGCTTCAGCAACTGCTGCTTCTTCAGAATAGCCTAAAGCTACTTCTTTAAAATTAGTACCTCTAATTTTTGCATCCTGAACCGGCATTGGATTTTTATTAGGAATAATTGCCATGACTACTGAACCTCCTTTTTAAATAAGTTACATGTTTCTTCATAAGCATGTTTTTCAAAATCTGAATACATTCTTGAACGTGACATCGCTTCATCAAAATCAACTTCATAACCATTGAAATCTGGACCATCGACACAGGCAAATTTAGTAACTCTCTTGCCATTCTGGTTCAGTGTTAACCTACATCCACCACACATTCCAGTACCGTCAATCATAATTGGGTTCATACTTACTGTGCAAGGAACATTATATTGTTTTGCTGTTTCAACAACAAATTTCATCATAATAATTGGTCCAATAGTAATAATTTCATCGAATTTATCTCCTGCTTCCAACATTTCTTTTAATGGAGCGGTAACATTACCATGATAGCCATAACTTCCATCATCAGTAGTAACAATTAATTTATCAGAACAAGCTTTAAACTCATCTTCCAAAATAACAATGTCTTTATTTCTAAAGCCGATGATGCTTGTCACATTTGCTCCCATTTCATGTAATGCTTCAGCAGTAGGTAAGGCGATAGCACATCCAACTCCACCACCGACAATACAGACATTTTTTAAGCCTTCCAATTCACTTGGTGTACCAAGTGGACCAACAAAGTCTTGAATATATTCACCTTCCATTACATGATTAAGTTTTTCAGTAGTTCCACCAACTATCTGGAAAATAATCTTAACTGTTCCCTTATCTGGATTTGTTCCAGCTACAGTTAATGGGATTCTCTCACCTAGTTCATCAACTCTTAAGATGATAAATTGACCAGGTTTAGCCTTATTAGCAACTAAAGGCGCTAAAACTTCAAGCTGTGTTACTGAATTGTTTAATTCTTTTCTTGACACAATTTTGTACATAAGTTCCTCCTATTTATTTAAAATTTATTTAAACCTCACTTATTCAATTATAATACAAACAAACAATGTAGTAAAGATAACAATAATTTTAAATCTAAATTGTGTGATTAATAATTGATAATGTCCTAAGTAGTATCATGAGAAAATATCCTAGATTAGAATATGATTAATATCGTATAATTTAGATGAATGCATTAATCTTTAGAAATTGGAATTTGTTATTTAAAAGTTTCAATCTCGTAATTCAACTTTTCAATCAGTTCAACGAAAGATTTTCTGAAATCTTTTAACCCATTCAGTCCTTCTTTTATTTCTCCCTGCACCTTTAAATCTGTAAAAATATTATCAAAGTAAATGTCAAAGACATTATCGCTCATTGTATCGCTAACCTCTGCAGGTAAATGCATATTTACATCTTCAAGTTCTTTATTTAGCAAACTCAATGAACGAGAAATTTCTTTAACATAATTATTTGCATCTTTGATTTTTTCCCTTTTAAAAAAACTTGAAAATGCCCCTCCACCAAGCAAGTCTACAATTCCCAAAGACGATGCACTATCCAATGAAGATATTGCATTGTCTATTCTTGCGATAACTTGCTGTGCTGCTGCTTTAGCTTCTTTGAGTTCTTTTAATCTGTCCATCATTTTCCTCCTAAAATTCTAATTTAGTTTACTAAATTTTATCATATTTTTTGAAAAAGCGTTATTTTTCAAAATTATACTAGCCAACAAAATAAATAATCTTATTGCTCAGTTATACAAATATAGTTTAAACAAGATATCACATGTTTCAATATTGTTTTTTTATCTAGGTAATTATCAAATATTGTTGACAGACAACTATAATTTTTAGTTTAAATCTTTTATTGGACAGATTAAAAAAGCGATGATTTTCATCCATCGCTTTTTTAGGTTTTTATGCCCAAGGGTCATCTTTAACAGGAATTCTTATGTCAGGCCATAAGTAACATTCCCACAAAAAGTATTGATCTCCTTTTTTTCTCAATTGTACTTTTCTATCGCTATCAGCTCCACTTGAAGTAATTAACAATGTTACATATCCCTGTTGATCATAAGAATATGGATTATCTCTGACCGTGACTGAATAAGGAATATCTGGAGTATAGTTATTTTGTGGGGAAGTTCCATTAAAGTAACTTCTAGCAACATACTCCTTTCCCTTTAATCTGTCATCAATGAACTGTCTTTGATATTTACTTACTTCATTAGGACCGTTTAAATAGTCATACATCTTTATCATCTCTTCCACATTATTTTCATAAGCAGCCAGTACTAATACAACCAAACTGGCTACTTCATATTCATCCTTTAAATCTGAAAGAGCTTTTAATTTCTCAACATTTTGAGGTATTTTATCATAAGTAAAAGTTTTTTCCATTATAGTCTTCTGCCTCCTCCGCCATGGCTTCTTCCAGAACTGGATGTGTGGGTGCTAGAACCACCTCTATATCCTCCACCACTGCTGCTGCTAGATGTTTCTCTTGGACGAACAGTAGCAGATGTTCTAGAAAATAAATATAAATCTCTGTGACTAGATAAGTTGAAAGAACCAGGTCTTGCATAATCCTTAGCTTCACGCTTTTTATAAACGCTCTTGTTTTTACCTTTCAGTAAAGTCGTTCCAATTAAAGCTGCAACTCCACCTGCACCTGCTGATATGCCAGCTGATTTAGCTGCTTCAACTGCCGGATTAGGTGGTTCTGGCTCTGGTTCAGGTTCTGGATCAGGATAGTATATATCATATGGTTCACCATTATTAGCCAGTTCAATCAATTCATCACATCTATTGACATAGGCCTTCAAACCACTGAACCAGTCATAACCATCATCATAATTTTCAACAAGAACATCAATTAAATGTTCAATACCATAGTCTGAATAGCAGTAAATACCATATCCAGAAGTAGAGATATACACAAAATATCCCTCTTCATCTTTACCGACTAATAGCAAACTTCCCGAATAATCTTCTCCCATACCATAACCATTGTAATCATAATAATCATCAGCTTCATTTTGCATATTATCGTAGGTAAATACATCAGAAATAACAATTACCACATCAACATTTTGTCTTTCAGAAATTTCATCACATAATTGTTCCAGCTCTTCTTTTTCACTTTCACTCAAAAGTCCCATTTCATCGATTACTCTATCTGGATGTTCAGCTTTTAAAATGGTAAAGGCTGGTAAAAAAGTTAAGGTAATAATAAATGCTATTAATAAAAATTTAATAAATCTTTTCATCTTACTACCCTCCTATTTCAACATCTGGATAATGTAAGCTATTGCAGATACTACGATAAAGATAATACCAAAATATCTGGCATAGGCACCTTTATCAATAGGTAAATCGCCAACAATCTTTCCAGTTTGACCATTCATCGCAAAGGTAAATTTCTCACCTTTATAAGTTGTATTTAAAATGTAAACAGGTAATAGACAATACTTGACCGTATGGTTGTTTAATCCCATATTCATGCTTTCCAGAGCAATACTGTCATATCCTCTGACAGTAGAAGCTAAGGCTGTTTCTGCACTGTTTCTAATACGCTGATTTGCCTGCTCTTTACTATCTTCTGCAGAAATATCATATTTATCTGCCAGGTAACCAGCCAAATAAGCTGTTTTAAAATCAACTGCTTCACTTGCATCAAATGGTTCAATTGATTCCATTAAGGCATCATCAATATTTGTTGAACCATCTACAGGTACGTTATCAAAACCTATTTCACCTTGTCTAAAAATTGAATAATAACTTGTTTCGGTGTAAACAAAGTCTGAATCAGACCAGCTTCTTGTTCTAGTAGCTCTATATCTGGCTGCCATATCAACTTCTGCATCGTAAAGCCAAAACGGAACATATATTCCTTTTAACTCATTGATACGATTTTCATCTTTAAAGTATTTTGGCAATAAGGGCTTACCTTTTAAATGATTTCGATATGCTTCCTTTGCCTGTTTTTCTTCAATCTTAAACGGAACTACTAAATCAGGTTTTAAAATACCGCTGAACTTCTGTGGAACAATCACTGGATTGCCACAATACGGACATCTTGTCGCCCCTGTATTTACATCAGCAATAATTTCTCCACCACAACTATCACAGACATAATGACGCAATTTTGACTGTTCTTCTTCAGTCCAGTCTAAACCCGGTTTGTCTAACCAATTCAATTTTTCTTCAACCGTCTTTTTTAAATCTTCATCATATCCTTGCAAGGTGTCAATCTCAAATTCTGAACCACAATATGGACATTTTAGATTTCCACTTGTTACATCATAATTAATTGGGCCACCACAACTTGGACACTTATATTGTTTTATATTACTCATAAGTAACCTCCGTTGCATATAAACCAGCTAAATGCTTTAAAAACTCATACAACTCTTCAAAATGTAACGAAGCATCTTTGTACTTGTCATTTTCAAAAAATAAAGTAATTTTATATTCTGTTTTATCCGCTACAAAAAACCAGTTTATCTTTTCCTTATATTTAAGTACTTCTTCTGTAACATTGTTGACTTTAAGTATCTCAATAAGCTGATCAAAGTATCTATCTTCAATCGGCACATCTTTACACGATACTCTAGTATCGTTATAACTTTCTCTATCTATTGAACAATCACAACTGAACAGTGTTTTATTCTCTTGCACATATATTTTAAAATTATAAGAATAACTAAACGCCATATGTGTGCATGAAACACTCAGGCCAACAACATTCTCATCAGTGACATTAGGCTTTTTTTGGCAACCCGACATCTTAAAAAGCATCAGCATTGCCAAAAAACCTCCTAATAATTTTTTCATCACCTAAAATTTCTTTCCACATTGTGGGCAGAATTTTGCAGTTTTTCCATCTTCAAATTTATAACCACAGTCAGGACAGAACTTAGGACCCATCACTGGTTTCTGAGTTCCACACTGCATGCAGAAGTTTGAAGTATTGGCACTTCCACAATTAGGACAATACCAATTGCCATCAGCAGCAGGTACCTTATTACCTGTAATTGCACTGATTACCTGTCCTGCTAAATTGGCAAAATCTTCAAACGACAGATTGCTCTTATCTACATCTGTTCTTTTTCCGGTCAAAACTTCTGCTATATCTCCTAGAATCTTTTCTTTTTCTTTAAATTCTTTCGAATTAGGATCAGTTGGTTTCAAACCAGTTAAAGAGAAATTGATTTCATCAATATATGGATGATTTAAAGTGATTTCAACTTCAAAATCATATTCATATTCATATTTTGGCGGATTAAATGAAATACTTTTACCTTCTTGGTCAATATCATATATTTCATCTTTATCCTCATCAATTCTGGTATTAAAAGCGATAATACTGCTTAAATCAATGATGTCACAGTTTTCCTTAATATAGTCGTTTGTTCTTGAGACAATGAATTTTCCCTTGTTGGTATCAACATATACTTTAGGTCCTTTTCCTGCAACTTTGGTCGCATTAAACGACAACAGATCTCTTGCATTTTTTTCTCTATAGGCAAGCTGTTCCTTGATATCGTTTAAGCTGGTTTTTCTTCTGCCTGTGAAGTATGGAGAAAGTTTGTTGTTGCAATCCTTACAGATTGTTCCATCATCAACTTTTCTTCCACCAAGAAGCTTAATCTGATTACCACAGGCTCCACAATACTTCTTATCAAATAATCCCATTTAAAACCTCCTATTCAGGTTTTTTACCGCCACAATTAGAACAGAAATTACCATCGTTTACTGTTCCACATGAACATTTCCAATCAGCTGTTGGTTTAGGTTTTCCACAATTAGAACAGAAGTTACCATCATTTACCTTACCACAGCCACAAGTCCAGCCATTTTCTACTTCTTTCTTTCCGCCTTTAAACAAGCCTGCCAAACCTTCTGCAACTCCACCAAGAGCGCCCATGCCTATAACTCCAGTCATAGTTCCGCCTGGATTTTTAGCAGCATCTTTCATAGCTTCAACCATTGCGCCTCTTGCCAGACCTTCGTTAGCATATCTGCTTTCAAGCTGAGCATCTTTAATAGCTTTAGCATCTTCTTCTGGTAATGTAACTGTTGAAATTGCCACATTTACAACTTCTAGACCTCTTAACTGGCTCCATTTTGTTGATAATGCCTGGTTCAGATATTGTTCTAACTCTAAATTATGATTGACAATTTCATTAGGTCTTAATTCTAAAGCACTCAATTTGCCAACAGCAGGTTGTAAAGCTGATAAGAATTCACTCTTTAGCTGATTGTCAATTTCAGCTCTTGTGAAAACATTAGCAACATTTCCTGTTACATTTGTATAGAATAATACTGGGTCAGCAATTCTATAAGAATATACTCCCGCCATTCTGATAGAAACATCTAGATCCAAGCCTACTTTTGAATCAACAACTCTAAACATGATTGGATTAGGAGTTCCAAACTTATTGTCCATTAATTCTTTAGTATTGAAATAATAAACTCTTTGATCCTTTCCTATTTCTCCACCATATTCAAAACGATTTTTGATTGTTTCTAAAGTTTTGATGATAGCATCGCCTAAATCACCATGGAATAATGATGGTTCACTTGAAGTGTCATATGTAAATTCACCTGGTTCAGCACAGACTTCAACAACCTGTCCATTGTCAACAATAATCATACATTGTCCTTCGTTTACAACGATTCCTGAACCGTTAGAGATAATGTTGTCACTTCCTCTGTTGCTGGCAAATAAACCATTAATCTGTTTTGTTCCCTTTACAACCAATACATCATCATCCATACTTTCACAATAGAAGTATTCCTTCCATTGATCTTTCATTGTGCTTGAAATAGCACTCAATCCAGCTCTAATAAGTCCCATAAATACATCTCCTTTACTTATTAATAATTTTTAAATATATCATTCAACAACTCTCAAGCGCCCTTGCACAGCACTATCAACAACGTTGTGTGAAGACAAATATTCATTTATGATATCAAAATCACTTGTTGAAATAACTCTAGGCTTGCCATTGATGTATGTTTCTTCAATCTCAAATCCTAAAAAGTCACTAAAGTTCATGAAATGAAAATCTTGAATTCCAATCTTGTATACCTTATCTCCTTTAATGTCAGTGCCATTTAATTTAGCCAGTTCAAATTCTTTCTTTGATTTAGAGTAAATAAGTTTAATCCCTTTTGAGAATTGATAGAATTCCGTGTGACCAGTCCAGGCTTCATCCCTGAAAACATGTAGCAACATCTTCCTTAACTGATCAGCAGTAACATTTATCTGATAAACCTTTCCAACATAAGGGAAACATTCAGATAATTTACCATAGGTGACAATTGGTCCCAGCTCAGCACTTCTTATTGACCCTGAGCCAAATAGCATCAGATCCAATCCCAAGGCATCTTTAATTATATCTGAAACCAGATTTCCCAATGAAGTTTCCTGATTTCTTTTTGGATGGGTCAGGATATGTTTGAATTTTGATACCACTCTGCCATATTTTAAATCAGTAACTGTCTTATATCCTAAAATAAGATCTTCAATCTGATAGTCTTTCGGACAGTTTTTACTGGTAATCGGAATAAATTGCCAGGTATATGAATCGATACAGTTATTATCGGTATCAACATCTATATCAAATCGACCAATAGCATCTGTACCTGTTCCAGCCTGAACAATAGGAATGCCATTTATAATTTCTGGCTCATCTAAAACCGTATGAGAATGACCGCCAATAATCAAATCGACGCCCCATTCAGGTTTTAACATCATTGCCAGTTTCTTATCTTCTTCAAAACCTATATGAGTAAGCAAAACAGTAAAGTCAATATCAATTCCATTAAAGGCATTGCATATTTTCCCCACTTCATTAGCAGCATCTTCAGTATTGATGATTGTACCAATCAACCCTTCGCTTTTAGCTGAAGCCAGGACATCTTCGGTTACAATTCCAATAAATAAGATCTTCATGCCATCCATTTCTATTATTTCATATGGTTTAAATAATCTTGCTCCATTAGTTTTAATATACATATTGGCATTGATAATGGGGAATTTGGCACATTTTTCAATAAACAGTAAATGGGCAACTCCGTAATCTACTTCATGATTTCCAATAGCTACAACATCCGGAGCTAAAGCGTTCATTATTTCAACTGTGGAAATCCCACGATATTCTGAATCGATAACTGAACCTCTAAACATGTCTCCAGCAATAGCATAGATAACATTTTCATTTTCTTCTCTTGTCTTGTTAATATAACCTGACAACAGAGAAATTCCTCCAACCAGATGCTCATCTATATGCTCTGCCAGAAAGTCTCCATGTAAATCATTTGAGTGCAATATCGTCAACTTTTTGATGTTTTTCATAATCTTCTCCTTCATTGTTGATCATATACTTTTGTAAAATAATATTTCAATTGCTCATTGTTGATTTTTTCTTCACGCCCATTGAATTCAAATTCCTCAAGAGTCAATTTGCATAAATAACTGCTATCGTACTTACCATAGGCTTCTAATATTAAGTCAATTAATTTGTGAACACCCATATTCAGGTACACTTTTTCTTTAACTACATTTACTTCACTTCCACCATATTTAAGACTTAACTTTTTGATATATGGCCCTTTATCGGATGTATATATATCTTCTGAAAACGCTGGTTTTTTATAAATATACAATGATAAACCTTGTAGAAAATATAAAACTTTATGTAATTTATATTGGTTGATGGTGGTTCCATCAATCGTAGAAGCATTGTAATTATTTACAATATATACAACTATGTCTTCAATCTCAGTTGTAACCATCTTATACTGTCTCATTTGTTCAACATCAAACTTTACAATCTGGTGTTCCTTTAAAGCTATCAGCTCAACCAGTTCTTTCCTAATCCTTTTATATCTTTCTTTAGCAAATCTTTCTCTATTATCATCTAACATCTTAATGAAATGTTCAGGATTGCTAGATAATAACATTAACTGATTATCAGCATCAGACTGAATCGAACCTTTTTCAAAGCGATGAACAGTTATCTCACCTAAGCCTAAAGCAAAAGAATAATCTCTTTGAGTCAACTTATATTTTTTTCTTATTTCCTTGATTTCTTCAGAAGTTAGTAGATTTACCTTCTTTTTGTAAGCTTCTATTAATTCTCTATTATTTTCCTTTTCCGCACTCCTAAAGTAGACTTCATCATTGGTATCAGTGTTGATATAATAACTCTCATTATATTCCACCTCAATCCCTCTAAAAGTCTTAACTGCTATTCTTTTTTTCAATATATAGTGGTTCTTATTTTCTGTCATCAACTATAATATAACACATCTAAAAAAATTATCAATAGATAATTTTAAAATATTATCAATTGATAATTTTGAATTCAATCTTTGGTATATCGCGGTTTACCATTACTGTCAAATAAATAATTATAGTAATTGTAGTCCAATATATCGATAGAATATTTGCTCATGGCACTTACTCTATTGTTGATAGCTGCAACATAGCCTTCGATTTCATCATCCTTCAAAGTACAGTATTCACTTTTGACAAACTTTTTAGAAACAGAATAATATGTTCCCTGTGTTGTCTTCCAGTTCCAGTTTCCTCCATTTCCTGTCAGGGTATTGATAATGACAATATTTTCTTTGTTGGAAAAAACATCAGTTCCTGTAATTACTTTCGATTCATATTCAATCCCAAATAAATTAGCCAGAGTCGGGACTATGTCATAAGCCGCCATTGGAGTATCCACTACTATCGGTTTTTCCATGCTGGAACTCCATAAAATAAACTGATTTTTATATAATTCTATATTAGCTCGAATATTCTTAGCTTCCAGACCATATAACTCAGCCAGAGCTGCATCAGGTAAACCGTAGGGATAATGGTCACAATTCATCGCAAAAACGGTATCTTCCAATTTTCCTGCTGCTTCCAATTTTTCAATCAGGTATTTCAGCATATTTTCAACTTCCATATTACAGGCAATTATCGCTTTGATGTATTCATTGGTAAATTCAACATTCTGAACCTCACTTCTATGTCTGGCAGCCATATTGTTTCCTCCCCAGGTATAGTTGGTATGTCCTGACATCGTTAGATAATAGGCATGAAACGGCTTATCTGAGCTTATATAGTCATTTACTGATTTAGTCGCCATTTCATAGTCACTTGTTGGCCAATAGTAAGTAAGATTTAATCCCATATTATAGGCTTTGTAGTTGTAGCCAAAATTTGGGTGAGATTTATCACGATCATAATAAGTGCCATACCAGTTATGATAGGCATAGGTATTATATCCACTTCTTTTAAATAAATTACCCATAGCACTATAGGCATTGGTGTAGGCAGAATTTTTCAGACAGGATGCTGAAGTATAAAAGTTACCAGTTAAATTTGCATATTCTCCTGAAGCTGTTGATCCTCCCCATTGTCCACTGTATGAATTGGTAAAAACAAATCCTTCAGTAGCCATCTTATATAAGGTTGGCATCAGTTCAGGTATTATTACTTGCGAAGAAAATGCTTCCAAGGTTAAAAAGATTAGATTTTTACCGGCAAAATAACCTGTGAAATCATTTTTATCACTGGCAGGGTTCAAGGCAAAGTACTCATGCATCTTTTTGATTGTATTATTTGGCGCAATTTCAATCAGCTTGTCAAAATCAATATTCAAAGTGTTATAGAAAATCAGCCTTTCAATATCTAAGGTAACATCACTTTGATTGGACAGAGTAATCGTAACTTCATAAGGGTTTTTCACCTCTATATCGGGAGCTCCAAATATCAGTTCTCTGCCTTCTTCAATATTGGCAACAGCCAGTCCAAAACTTTTAACAACTTCTGAATAATCCAGCTGTAAAGACAATATCTGCTTTTTATTATTCTCTACCAGACCAATCGAAGATATTAAAATACAGCCTGTTAAAACAGCAGCAATAAAAGTTGCCAGATGGTTTCTGCTGAAGCGGGCAAATAATTCAATCTTCTTTTTATAGATTAAAAATAGAACCAGTGGAATACAGATAGTAATTATTTTCGGTAAGGCATCAATAATACCTGCAATTGCTTCACGATAGAAATCAGTTACATCAGTAGCCATAAACAATGTCGTCCAACTGAAAAACGAATGAAATATTGAATGATAAACAATATTGAAACCATAAAAGAAAATCAGCACGATTAATATTATTGAAATTACAAGATTTCTTCTTTTAAAGAGCATAATAAAACTACTTAACAGCAATCCAGATGACAGAGAAAACAGGGCAATATAAGCAATTGCTTTACTTATCGAAACACCAAAACAGAAAAATCTGGCAGCCAATTCCAGAAAGAAAATAACCGCCGACATTAATAAAATCTCAACTATTTTTTTATCTTTCTTTGTTTTTTCTAAAACAATATCCTCATCATCTACTAAATACGTAATTTCCATATATTAATCCAATCTAAACAGCAAAAATTGCTCACTATCATAATACTCATAAAAATAAGAGAACTTACTGGCATCAATGCCAGCATTTCTAACACCTACCACAATTCCATCAAAGTTTTTCGGAACATAGAAATCAAAAGTCAGAAAATATTCTTTAATATGGTTTTCGCCCTTTTTTTCCCAGCTATTGTCCGTTGAAGAAACTTTCAGTTTACAATCTTTATAATCTATTCCATAGTAATTAACTGTAAACTCATAACAAGATTGGTCATAATTGTAGCTGTAGGTCGAAACATACTGCCCGATATTGTAATAATTTGTGGTCAGATAATTAATTGAAACGCCATTTTCTACTACATTTTCATCATCAAAGGTAAGTTTGATTACTACTCTTTTCCATTGATAATTTTCATTCTTCTGATAATTTTCATTTTGATAATCATCTATATATTCAATTATTTCTACTGTAGCAGTAGTATAGATAGATTTATCATCTTTGCATACCGTCTTTAGTAAATAACTTTTATTCAATTCCATATTTAAAACAATGTCATATTTGCTAAAATCAGGTTGCAAAGGAAAACCCGCTTCTTTTTGACAGATTGTACAAATGGCCGGCTGTTGGTAATTGGCATCAGTATACTGGTGCTCATGAAAGGCTGAACAGCCGCTTAACAAAATTATTAAAATCAACAATATTTTTTTCATAACTTACTTCTTTCTGGTAACCAAAAGTATTTCAGGCGGTTTATTCTTTTGATTAATTGCTTTTATATATACAACATGAAATTCACTATAATCCAATTGCTCAACATAATCCAGTATCGCTTTTCTTTCAATTTCGCCACTTTCATGTCCGTAATACAGAGTCATACCAATCAAGCCGTCTACCTTAAGTAGTTTTAAAGCCTTCTTTAAAGCTGAAAGACTACTTTCGGCTGTGGTTGTTATTGTCTTGTCAGCCTTTGGCAGATAACCAAAATTAAAAACAAAGACATCTACTTTTTCCTTAATATATCTATCTATTTCACTGTGACAGTCACAAATCAGCTGATAATTACTTAAACCATGGCCTTTCAGCAATTGTTCAGTTTTTTCAATAGCTGTCTTTTGAATATCAAAACCATATACTTTCCTGCTGTTTAAAGCTAAAAACAAAGTATCATTACCATTTCCAACGGTCATATCAACGGTTATGCTTTCTTCATTTAAATATGGTTTAAACAGATATTTATCCAATTCTGTTGTCTTTTTGATAATATTCACTGATACACCTCAATGTCTCTAATTGATTCAACATCAACTATTTCCTGTCCAATATGAATATTATAATATATTTCATCTACTTTTTTAAATAGACCTGTTATCAATTGATATCTGTTACCATCATAATATTCGACTTTTATTTCATCATTTATCTGAAGTCGCTTTATTATACTATTTAATCTCTCCTTCTGTGATTGTGACAGTTCTATCTTATCTACTTTTTCTCTTTTTAACTCCACCTGTTTTAAAGCTTCTTCAAACCCAGTTAAAGCGCTGAATGGCATAAACTGCTTAGCTCGATCAGAAACACTCATTTTATTTTTCGGTTTACTTGCCACTTTTATGCCCTCCAATCTGATGATTTCTTTCTCTGGTCGTTGCTCCCTCTTCAAAGTTCATTCCTTTCAGTATTGCATCTTTACCAAATCGTTTCTTAATTTCAATAATTGCTTTTTGAGCGGCATTATCTTTTTCGATATCCTTTTGGCTGATTTCTTCAAAAAGATTGGTCTGAAAGAAATTTACTGGATTTGCGGTCAGCTTGTTACAGGATATACTTATTCTTCTGATCATGGCAGATTTATTAACCAATCTATTGTACAGTTTAACTACATTTTCTATTAATATGGTATCACTGTTTGTATCCATATCCAGTGTCATACTGCCAGTTGAAGCGGATAAATTGTATCTATTGCTATAGCCGATCATTAAGGAAATGTTAGAGGTATACAATTTATTATCCACCAGTTGTAAAGAAAGCAAATCCATCATTTCCTTTACAATAACTTCAGCCTGTTTGCAGCTATAATCTCTGGCCAACACCTGACCCTGGGAAAAAGAATTACTCTTAGGTTTATATTCTTTTATATCAGTGATTGTAACCGGTTCAATACCCCAGGCATGATCAATCAGAAGTTCAGCGTCAATACCAAAAACTTCATACAGCTTCTCTTCATTGGCCCAGGCAATCTGACCCATTGTATAAATCCCCATTTCATTTAATGTTCTTTGCGTTCCAACTCCAATACGCCAGAAATCAGTCAATGGCTGATGGTTCCACAAAGTTTCCTTAAAACTTTCCTGATTTAATTCTCCAATAAAGTCTTTGGCTTTTTTGGCGGTGATATCTAAAGCTATTTTTGTCAGATATAAATTTGTCCCAACCCCACAGCTGGCTCTGATACCGATCTTTCTATTTATTTCATTTAGTAAAAATTCTGCCATCTCTCTAGGATTCTTTTTATATATATTCAGATATGGTGTTATGTCAATGAAACATTCATCTATTGAATATACATAGATATCATCTTTAGAGAAGTAATCCAGATACAGATCATAAACAGCACAGGAATAATCAATATATTTTTGCATTCTAGGTGTAGCAATAACATAGTCTATGTTTTTGGGTATCTCAAAAAGGCGGCATCGATTTTTAATGCCTAACTTTTTCATGTTTACGCTGACTGCTAAACATATTGTTTTATCTGTCCTTTCACTATCAGCAACAACAAGGTTGGCTTTCATCGGATCTAATCCGCGTTCAACACATTCGACTGAAGCATAAAAAGATTTTAAATCAATACATAGATATGCCCTTTCTATCATATGATCTCCTTCTACTTTTTAATTATAACATAATTGAATTAAATTCAACCAACTGGTCTTTAAAGGAAAAATGGATTGTGTTAAAGTTATACTATAAAGGAAGTATCACTATGTATGAGTTAGATGGAGTGTATAAATCCGCAACATTTATTTAAAAAATTAGTCAGAAAAATTTTTATTTGTTGAATAATGAGGAACAAGAAATATGCGCTGGTTTTATAACATATATTTCTTCTTATGCTTTAGCAAATAAAAAAACTAAACTTGCCCTGACCCATAGACAGATAATTTGTCCAGATAATAATTTGGCGTGTAGTTCTATTGAAGATATCTACTATCAAAACAGCACTGTTATAATTTCATATATTGATGAAAACAGCAAGAAAAAATCCGTTATGCTACAAAAGATTGATTAAAAAATAGAAGCACAGGCTTCTATTTTTTAGTCTTGAATGTATAACTTTCCACAATCATTCTTGAAACATCATCCTCTCTGACTTTAAGAATTTTGTTTTTCTGATCGTATTCAAATATAACTTCAATATTGTATTTGTTTTCATCACTTTCCAGATTTCCAGCGGCAGAAAACTGAACAGTCATCTTATAGACACCCTTACCCTGATATTCAAACAACGTTATTAAACCATTCAGCATATAATCTCCATTGCTGTTTGTTTTTGTATAGCTAAAATTATCCACATTGAATATTCTGATGTTTTTTCCATCAATTTCTTCAAAAGGACCATCTGTAGTCAGAATAGTCAAAATTTCGATAGTATCATATCCCTTATCACATTGCATTTCTACTAATCCAAAGTCTTTTAACTCAATGAAAATTCTTTCTGGGTAAGCTGATGAATAAGTTAATAAAAATGAATTGTGATATTGATTTTCTCCATCGGTAATTTTTATGTTTAGATCATAAACATCCTTTCCCAGATAGGTGACATTATCGACTATACCAGTTAAAGTTTTTGTGCCATCATCATAATAGAATTGATTGCTATCATGGAATCCTACATATAAACTTACATCATCAAAGTCAATATAATAGTTTTTATACAGCTGTAGTGCCAATAGCAGACTTCCAAAATCATATCCAGTATCATTAATGAGTTTATAAACCTTTCCATCAAATGAAATTTCCATTCTATCAGGCTTCAGCTCTTCAAAGAAAATATCAAAAGTTTTAACAAAACTGGTAAAATTCTGCTCCTCTTCTGGATCAAATTGACAACTCACTTCAAAATGATTTTTTCCTTTATAACTGAAATCAATAACACTTCCAGTGTACTCTATTTCTTCATTGGAAAAGGAATACACTATCTTATGATCCAGATAAAAAGAAAAGTAAACATAATTATCAACCTTATCTTCTCTATAACCAATCCCCTTGTTTAAATAAGAAAACAATTCCTGTTGTGTCAAACCAGATTCATAATCTGGATCTACCGGTTCTTCTTTAATATCCCTGATAAACTTGCATCCGCTTAAAGCAAAAAGCAATATCAATAACATTGAAAAGTATTTGAATATATGTTTCATACCTAACACCTCTTTAACTAATTATAACAAAAAACAATGACTATTTAGCCATTGTTTCAAAAATAATCTTTGCGCTGTTATATTTTTTTAGAACTTTTAAATTTTCCATAATCTCGTTATATTCATCCGGATTATTAAGTAAGTTGTAGCATTCCTTCGATAAAGTTTCTACATCATCAAAAGTTTTTGCACAGCCCAAATCAACGAAGTACTGCTTATTGTAATCCTCACAGGCACCTATGATATTAATAAATAACATCGGTAAGATTTTATTTACCGCTTCAGTAGTAGAAATACCGCCAGGTTTACTGATAAATACATCTGCTTCATCCATCAGTTTATCAATATCGCTGATAAAGCCAAGCACCTCTACTCGAGGATTATTTTCAAATTCCTTTTCAAGTTTTTTCTTCAACTTATCATTTTTCCCACAAACTACTTTAATATAACCATCTTTCACATCATTTAATAAAGATGTAACAACCTTTTTAAGTGGACCTCCACCAAGCGAACCGGTTGATATCAGGATATTCTTTTTACCATTATCTCTTAAGTCGTAATTTTGATAAAACTTGTCCTTTATAGGAATTCCACTGGTGATGATTTTGTCTCCATCTACACCCAGATATTGCAATTCCTCGTTTATGTAATTACAAGGAACAAAGAAATAATCAACATTTAAATATTTGGAACCCGGATGACAGGTATAATCTGTAAATACAAAACTTGTTTTACATTTTAAATCATAATCATTTTTTATTTTTGTCATCATCATTCCTGCAAAAACATGAGTACATATTACCTGACTATAGTTGTTGTCAGTAATATAGTTATACAAATCTTCACATTTTTTACTTATCAACTTTAAAAATACAGAGTCTTTAAAATACTTTTGATTATTTTCAGCTAATTTATATCCTTTGTCAAAAATAAATGGCGCATGGTTACAGATAGTAATATGACCTTTACTGAGTAAATCTGATAAAAGGTCATTAATAAAAGATAATGCGTCTAACATTTCACATTCAACATTTTGACTTTCATAATATTCTTTTATGGCATGACCACAACTGTTATGACCTCCGCCAAAGTTGCAGCTTAGAATCAATGTCTTCAATTATCACACCTCCAATCCTAATGTTTTTTTACTTTAAACGCGATGATAAACACATATATCACCGGTAATATTATACCATAGTTATAGTTTAATTATGTAAATTGTATGTAATTGTTCTCTTTAAAAAAATCCAGACAACTCCAGATCTTTTAAAACTTTTACCTTTTAATCAGCCAACAATTCATCAAGTAATCTGCCATCAGTATTTGGCATATCAAAGCCGATCATTTTGGCCATAGTAACAGCTTCATCTACCATACTGGCTTTTTCGATAACGACACCTTTTTTAACTGATGGTCCGCTGGCAATGAATAAAGTAGTCTCTTTTCTGTCACCTCTTGAACCATGCGTTGCTTTTCCAATCTTATGATCTCCTGGTTCAGTTGAAGCCCAGATGGTATTTCTATTTAATCTATCAGAAAAAGAAATATCTCTATTTGATTCAATAATAAAATCAAAAGGTCCAGCTACACGGAAATGTTTTTTCATTTCTTCTTTGTCATAGACATATCTTAATTGAATATTTTCATCATCTTTTAATGAAAGTAAGAAATCCTTAACTTTTTTAGCCATAACTTCATCATCTGGATTTTTAAGTTCAATACAACAGGTTAAAGCTGTTGAATGAGCATAGCAATCACAATCAATCATTTCATTGTTTTCATTTGTTCTTATAAAACCTGCTTCTTTAAGCAAGACATTGATATTTAAAACATCTTCAATATCAGTCTGTCCATGATCACCCATAATAACGAAATTGGTATTTTCATAATCACCATATCTTTTTATCGATTCTAATAGCACACCCAGTTCCAGATCATGTCTTCTGAGTTGAATATATGCTTCCTCAGAATAAATACCATAGGTATGTCTTTGGGTATCTAAATCACACATTTTGACAAACATCACATCAGGTTGTCCAAAATCTCTAATCAGATCTGGTGCAACAGACATTGTCAACCTGTCCAGCTCAGCATCAGGTCCCTTCTGATGCAAACCATACTTCCAGAAGTATTTATCCAACAGATTTTCAGTCGCATTTCCAATCAGATACTTCTCTGCATCATAATCTTTATATTTATATGGAACAATCATTGGCCAGTTATAGGTATAGTCAGCTCCAGCACTTACTGGCCAGGCAATAGAAGCAGTTGTCAAGCCATGTTCTCTGGCATAATCCAAAATTGTCGGATCTTTTATCTGGCTTTTATAACCATACCAGACATCTTTTGGTCTGCATCCTCTTTCCATTTCTTCATTATTACAAATAGTATGTCTATCAACATATGTTCCAGTAACAATTGAAGTATGACAGCTATAAGTTAAAGCTGGCCATACCGGTTCCAATGAGGCCACATAAGAACCCTCTTCAATAAGTTTGCCAAAATTTGGCATTTCCTTCATCTTTTCTATATCGCTGGCACACAGGGCATCTATCATAAATACAAATAATTTTTTCATCGTCTTTCATCCATTCTTTTTATTCAAGGCTGCTGAAATGGTTTTATGTGGTGATTGCTTACCATATCTATCGATAGTAATCTTATTTCTATCTGTATGGGTCAAACAGCCAGCACCACCAATACAGCCGCCTTCACAAGCCATCCCTTCAATAAAGTTGGCATTCAATACATTATTTTTCTTTTTCAATAAAGCAATTCTGCAACTGTCAATACCATCACAGACCACCGGATTAAATTCAAAATCAGTATCCTGCTGTTTTATTCCGTGAGCCATCGCTTCAGTTAAACCTCCACTTCTGGCAAATACTCTTCCATAATAGGAAGCATCTGTCAGCTCAGTTTCTTCCAGAGTTGAAATATCAATATCTTTGGAATCAAATAGCGCCTGTAACTCCTCAAAGGTAATGACAGTATCAATATAATCTTTTACTTCTTCTTTTAAAATCTCCTGCTTTTTAGCGGTACAAGGTCCAATAAAGACGACCTTGTATTCTGGATTTTTTTCTTTTATTACTTTACCCAGATGAGCCATCGGCGAAAGGTTGTGGGAAAGATACTGCACCAATTCAGGGAAGTTTTTTTCAACATAGCTGACAAATCCTGGGCAGCAGCTGGAAATTAGAAAACCTTTTTCTATCAGCTCCTTAGATTCGCTTTCAGCCACCATATCAGCTCCCAGAGCTGTTTCTACTACTAGATCAAAACCTAGCTTTTTAAGCCCTGTAACAACCTGAGAAAGCTTGGCATAGCTGAACTGTGAGGCAATTGCTGGTGCAACCATAGCGACAACTTTATTTTTCTCATCTTTGTTTTTAATAAAGTCGATTACTTCCAAAATATATGATTTATCATCAATAGCTCCAAAAGGACACTGATAAACACAGGCGCCACACTGAATGCATTTGCTTTCATCGATTTCTGCAGCATTGTCTTCATTGAAATATATCGCCTTGACTTTGCAGGCAGCCTGACATGGTCTTATCCTGTTGATAATGGCAGAAAAAGGACAGACTCTGGCACATAAACCACATTCAACACATTTTGATTTATCGATATGGGCAACATGATTAGCATCAAAGGTAATTGCCCCCATCTTGCAGACATCATAACAGCGATGTGCCAGACATCCTCGACAGGTTTCTGTAACTACATAACCGGCATCAGGACACTCATCACAGGCAATATCAATTATTTCAATAACGTTTAAATTGTTTTTGTCACCATACATCGCAATTTTTACTCGTTCGGATAAAATTGCTCTTTCCTTGTAGACACAGCAACGCATTGT
The DNA here is from genome assembly GCA_033808805.1 of Erysipelotrichaceae bacterium. Lineage (GTDB taxonomy): Bacteria > Bacillota_I > Bacilli_A > Erysipelotrichales > Erysipelotrichaceae > UBA1783. Next base: position 76,254 of record JAPXMY010000005.1, on the reverse strand, counting down.
AGGTGTCTTACCTGGAACAATGGTTGCTGGAATATCAATAATATTTTCTAAAAGTTTATCCTGCCAGGCTAAAGAAGCGACTTCTTTTAAAACTCTATACTTCAAATCCTGAACCTTGGTATCAAATTTTCTCATTAATTTCCCCACCTTTTTCAAGATTATTTTAGCACATCTGTATTATTTTTTATATAACCTTTAATTAGTAACATGATTGTATTCAACATTTCTTTTTTATATGCTAAAATCAACATATAATCTGATATCAAAGATCAGTTCTGCGATAAAAGACGAGAGTTTAATTTTTCTTTTAACCTTGTCTTTTCAGGCAAGGTTATTTTTTAAGGGAGGTTTTTATGCAAAGAATAGCTTTAATCGGCATCATTGTTTCTGATAAAAACAGCGTAACTAAACTAAATGAAATATTGTCTCAGTTTAGTGAATACATTATCGGAAGAATGGGCTTGCCACATAAAGGAAAAAACATTTCGATTATCAGCATTGTAATTGAAGCAGAAAATAACATCATCTCCTCATTAAGCGGTAAATTAGGAATGTTGCAAGGTGTTTCAGTTAAAACAATCTATCACAAGGAGGAAAAATAGGATGAAAAAGAAACTTATTGTTCTTGTTATTATTTTATTTCTTTTCGGATGTAATGAAAAAAAGGATGAAAAAACAGTTTTAAATATCTATAGCCTAAAGGGTCCTACTACAATCGGCTTAGCTAAACTTATAAATGATGACAGTCAATTTTATAATTTCAATATTGAAACAGCTATCGATAGTATTGTTGCAGCCTTATCAAATGGCGAATGTGATATTGCCTGTCTTCCAGCGAATGTTGCCAGTAACCTATATAACAAAACTAAAGACTATACTGTCTTATGTATCAATACCCTTTCCGTTTTATATCTGGTTGAAAACAACAATCAAATTAATAGCTTTGAAGATTTAAAAGGTAAAACAATCTTATTAACTGGTAAAGGTGCCACTCCGGAATATGCGATAAGGCATTTATTAAATCAATACGGATTAGAAAATGATGTAACTTTGGAATTTGCCAGTGAAGCTACTGAAATAGTCAGTATTTTAAGTAATAATTCTTCTTATGTCGGCTTATTGCCTCAACCTTTTGTGATGGTTGCCCTAAATAAAAACCCTGATCTGAGAATCTGTCTGGATTTAAATGAGGTTTGGAATGAAGTGTCTTCGGATTCCTCATTAATAACTGGAGTTACTATTGTCAGAAATGAAATATTAGCGAAATATGAAAAGCAAATTCGACAGTTTTTAGCTGAATACAAAAATTCAGTAAACTATGTCAATTCCAACTTATCTGAAGCTGGTAAATGGATTAAAGAGTTGGGCATCATTGAAAATGAGCAAATCGCTACTGCAGCTATTCCTTACTGCAATATTGTATATATTGATTCTGAAGAAATGAGAAGTAAACTTCAGGGATACCTGTCTACTCTTTTAGAGTTTAATCCAGCCAGCATCGGTAACAGTTTACCTGATGATAACTTTTATTACTTACCATGAAAAAAAATATAAGCAAAATTTCAGCAATCATATTTTGGATTATATTATGGCAATTAATCGCTGGTTTTATTAATAAACCATATATTTTTGCCAGTTTTACTGACACTTTAAAGACCTTTCTTACTTTAATAGAAACAAAAATATTTTGGATATCTATATTTAAAACTCTAACTTTTACTGTTTCAGGCTTTTTATTAGCCTTTGTTTCAAGTCTAATATTTTCTGTTTTGGCTTATAAAAGTAAAATTTTTGAAAACTTTATTAGTCCAATCATATTTGTTTCAAAAACTGTTCCCGTTGCTTCAATAATAGTAATTATCCTGATCTGGTTTGGTTCGAAATATTTAAGTATCTACATATCCTTTATTGTAGTCTTTCCTCAACTCTATTACGCCTTTTTATCTGGTTTAAAAAATATTGAGGTAGAAATGATGGAAGTAGCTGAGATCTTCAGATTTTCTTTCTTAAAGAAAATATTATATGTATATCGCTTATCGATTACTCCTTTTTTAAAAAATTCTATCAGTACAGTCTGCTCTTTAGCTTTTAAAAGCAGCGTTGCAGCTGAAATAATTGGCAATACCATAAGTACTATCGGGGAACAGATTTATTATTCCAAGATCTACCTGGACAGCGCCTCTTTGTTTTCCTATAGTTTTGCTTTAATTGTTATTTCCTATTTCTTTGAAAAGTCAATTACTTTTCTTGTTAGCAGACTGGGAGGTAAAGTATGATTAAACTTCATAATATCACCAAATCATTTAATGATGACTTAGTCTTATCTGACTTCTCTTTTCATTTTTATCCTAATGAAAAATATTTGATTATTGGAGAAAGCGGTATCGGAAAAACAACATTGCTTAATATTATTATGGGTCTGCAAAAACCTGATGAGGGCTTTGTTGATTGCTTTTGCACTTTTTCCTGCAGTTTTCAACAAACCAGATTATTGGAAAAATATACCGTCATTGAAAATCTGAAAATTATCAGCAATAAAGAAAATCTGGAAGAAATTATCAGCCATCTTCTCGGTCAGGAATTCATCCATAAACCTGTTTACAGCCTCTCAGGTGGGCAAAAACAAAAAGTCAGTATTATTAGAGCTTTGATTTCAAACAGTGATTGTGTGATATTGGATGAGCCTTTCAACGGCTTAGATGAAAGAAATATTGAACTGTGCATTAACTACATCCTAGACAATTTAAAAGGAAGAACCTTAATCATTTCTTCCCATATTACTCAACAATTAAAACCGCATAAATTCATCACAATCAATTTATGAAAACAGGATTTAAAATAATCCTGTTTGTTTTTTATAGTTTCTTAAAAGCACTGGCTGGATATTTACAGATTGGACAAATAAAATCTTCAGGCAACGGATCTCCTTCATAAATATAGCCACAGATAGTGCATACATACCCCTTTTTAGTGGTATCGACTTTTCTTTTTACATTTTTATGATAATAGTCATAAGTCATCGAATCATCATTATTGATAGTTTTTGCCTCTGTTACACCACAGACAAACAGGTAATGGGTACCTAAATCAATTGTATTTTTTACTTCTAAAGAGATAAAACCATTGGTTACATCAACTAAAACCGCTAATCCATTCTGGCTTTTCCAATAATTCAAACCTTCAAATTTATCCTTATCTTTCCCTGAAGCAAAACCAAATCTTTCAAAGATTGAAAAATCACATTTTTCTGTCAAAGTAACAACATTCATTTTGCCTGTTTTAATAACTGTCTGACAACTGTAATTCGCTTTATTTATTCCAACTGCAACTGTCAATGGTTTAGAAGTAACCTGCATAACAGTATTGCAAATCATTCCATTGTCTTTTATTCCATCATTGGTAGTTAAAACATATAAACCATAACTGATTTTATAAAGAGCTGTGTTATCTATTAATTCCATCTTCTTTCCTTTCTAGTAAATAATACATAAATTTATCATATTCAACCTGTTCAATTATATTCCAATCAGCCATATTGAAACAATCCAGGTAAGCATCAACTTCATACTCCTCTTTAATGACTGATACATATCCTTTTTTGCAGTAAGGATAAGCTTGGGTGTAGATTGATGCCCCGCCACAGATGATATACTCTTCTTCATCATTTTCATGTTCTTTTAAAAACTCTATTAAATCCTTAATTACGGTAACACCTTCTGGCTGGTATCCATCTTCCCAGGAAACAACAAAGATATTTCTATCTTTTAATTTTCCGGGTAGTTTGTCATAGGTAGTCTGCCCCATCAAGATATTCTTATTCAAGGTATTCTTTTTAAAAAGTTGTAATTCCTCTTTAATGTGCCATGGTAAAACACCTTTGATTCCAATTCCCTTATTTGGATCAAAAGCTACACTGAAACTGAACATAACTAAACACTTACCTTTCCTCTGATAGCTGGATGTGGATCATAATCAACAACTTCAAAATCTTCATAACAAAAATCTTCGATATTTTTAATAGCAGGATTAATCTTAAGAGTTGGAAGTTTTCTTGGCTCTCTACTCAGTTGAAGCTTAATCTGTTCAATATGGTCTTTGTAAATATGAACATCACCCAATGTATGAATAAATTCATATGGTTGAAGGTTACAAACCTGAGCAACCATCATTAATAATGTAGCATATGATGCAATGTTGAATGGTACACCTAAAAAGACGTCTGCGCTTCTCTGATATAGCTGCAGAGACAGTTTTTTTCCATCAGAACTGACATAAAACTGGAAAAAGGCATGACAAGGAGGCAAAGCCATATCTTCTACCTGAGCGGGATTATAGGCTACCAGCAAATGTCTTCTTGAAAAAGGATTATTTTTAATCTGCTCAATCAGATTTTTCAATTGGTCTACGCCAAAAAAATCTCTCCATTGTTTACCGTATACCGGTCCCAGTTCTCCCCAGAGTGCAGCGAATTCATCATCATTTTTTACTCTTTCAATAAATTCTTCCATTGTTTCGCCCTTATATTCCTCACTCTTTTTAAACTTATCATATGGCCAATCATTCCATATCTTAACATTGTGTTTTACTAAAGGCTGAATATTTGTTGAACCGGTTATAAACCATAAAAGTTCATACAAGATACCTTTAAAGAAGACTTTTTTAGTAGTCAATAATGGAAAACCTTCTTCCAAATTGTATCTTGTCTGATAACCAAAGGTCGAAATAGTTCCAGTTCCCGTTCTGTCACTTCTTTCCTGCCCATTTTCAAGCACAAACCTACACATGTCTAAATATTGCTTCATTATTATCACCTCTTATTTTATTTTAGTCTATTTTTCCCTATTAAAACAGCAGTTTCTAATTGCCTGATAATTCTTTAAGTTTTAAAACTATTTCATCTACTTTAGGTTTCAGTTGTTGTGCCACTTTTAAAGAATCAAACAGCTTCTTTTGAACAATAGTATCCGAAGCCAATTGGTCAAAATAAATATCCGTTATCTTCAAAAAATTACTGATCTCCACTTTTAAATTTCCTGTAAGTCTTACATCGAACAATTCTCTGGCAAAAGCTCTCATATTTCTTTCAAATTCATCAATATAGCTGTTAGCTTTGTCAATAGACTTATATTTTGTTAGAGAAATAATCAACTTTCCTCCTGTGATATCCAAAATACCCAAATCCTTGGCTTGTTCAAGATAATAAAGCGCCTCATTTAAAGCATCCTGTGCTCTTAAACCAGCATAATAAGCTTCATTTATTTCCTTATGCAACATAAAACTATCTCCTAAATCAATTTTTGAATTTTTGCAGCTCTATCAAAATCTTCAATTCTCAATCTGTAGGCTTCTTTTACCTCATTTTCCAGATGAAGTCTTTCTTTTTTAATTCCCATCAAATCAAACAGCTTCTCAGTAAAATATGGATTCAATACTAACAGCGGCCCAGTTAAATAAGTGGCATATAAATTATTCTTTTTTACCCCTTCGTATTTTGACTGCCTATTTAGACCTAAACCATAGATCTTTTCAAATAAACCCTCTTCGTTTGAATTTGTTATTGTAAACTGGCTTTGAAATCCTACAACTTCAATATTTTCATACTTCCCTTTAAATAGTGAGTTTTTCCTTCCAAACATATCTCTTTGGCAAGTTATATCTAATAGTCCTAATCCTTTGAAACCTGAACCATCCTTATCAGCTACTTCTTTTCCAAATATTTCAACAGCATTGCCTGTCAAAAGAAAGAATACCTTGTTTTCAATCAGTTCGTTTAATCTTTCCTTAAAAGGCTTAAGTCTTTCAACTACTTTTTCCTGCATTGATTCACTCATTGGACCTAAATATATGAAATTTACTTCATTTTCAACAAAATAAGGTTTATCATTAAGGCTTGTTTCAATAAAGGTAGCTTCAGGCAGATTATTTTTTAAATACATGACATTTCCTCTATCGCCAAAAAGATTACAGCTATGAGGATATAATATTTCAATTATCATTTATGCTACCTCCCTTTGGCACATCTGTTTGACATCTTTTAGAACCTTCTTGTAGGCTGGAACATTATAAACATCAAACAAAAGATAGATGGTTTCTATATCTTCAGCACTAAATACATCAGCCATTTTCATTGGATCAAAACTATAGGATATTTTATTTGATTCAATACCAGCCATAAGCATTCTTACCATATGATCTATGCTTCTTTTTCCACCTATAATTATTTGATTGATTTTTTCATTATTTAAAAACTCATAATCAGTATCATAAATCCAGCAAATCATTTCTGATGATTTTTCAGTATCACGGGCATCATCCAGATACATTAAGACCGCTTTTTTTGTCTTATCTTTTTCCACTACATCAAAGGAAGAACTTACCGCTATCGCATTCATTCCTTTTGACAAAATAGAAATTATCTTTTTCCCATTGATTTCGAATTCTTCAAATCTACTTTTAGGTATTATTGTATTCTCTAATCCCAAAATTATTTCTTCATCAGTCAATCCCAGCTCCTTTAACAAGGTTATCACTGCTGTCTGATTATAGTAATCAACAATTCTAAAACCGACTAAAGGATATCTTTTAATCTCTCCAGCAGTTTCAATAAATAATTCATTATTTTGACATTTGCGCATAATATATTTACACTGTGGCGAACCAAAACTACAATTTATACAATGCCCTTGTCCAATTGCATGATTTCTGATGAAATCCCATTTAATGTCACTGCCACATTCCAGACAAACAGTAACATCCTTGATAATATTATCTCTACACACCTCATTTTCCTGTAAATCGACTCTGAAAAATGTTCTTGACTTATTTCTTCCTTTTCCAAGCTGACAACAGTTTAATTCATCACCATTTAAAATAAGTTTGGTAGAAACTGGAAGATATTTATCTATGATTGAAAAAATAAATTCCACATTGGCATTTCTCATCATTGAATCTCTTTGCAGGTTGGTACAAATCAAGTAATCAGGCACTAAATATGGAAATATTTTTCCAACACTTCTCTCATCTATTTCCAGACAGGCAAAATCATAATCACAGACGCCCTTTAAATTGCTGTTGGTAATTAAACAGGATGCTATACCGCTGGCAATATTACCACCAAAAGCATTATCCATAACATTATAGCCAGCATTTCTCAATACCTGAGACAGGATATTGTTAGTACTGGTTTTCCCATTTGTTCCTGTAACAGCCAAAACTTTTTTAGGAGGTTTTATTCTTCCAATAATATCAGGACAAAGAATCAATGCAATTCTGCCTGGTGTATCGGTCGCATTAAAACCTAAAAGCTTCATAAACTTTATTATTAATTTGGCTATATATAATGTAATATAAAATCTAATTTGACTCATGATAAACCTCAATTCACTTGTTACATTATAATTCTTTTTTTTCTTTATATCAAATTGTTTAGGATTATCACCTCTATCCTGCTAATATATAATTGCGAAAGGAGTCTTATGGTCAATCAAGTAGTGCTAGTAGGCTATATCTATAGTGACAAAGAATTAAAACAGACTTTACAGTTTAATGGGGATTGTTACATAGAATTAAATCGTAACTTTCAAGATGTCGATGGGCAATATCAAAAAGAAAGATTTAAAGTTCGATTATGGCGCGGAATGCATGATACCATCAGAGAATATGCTGAAGGCAGTTTAGTCTGTTTAAAAGGTCGTCTGGAAAACAATAATGATGAAGTTATTGTTGTTGCTGAAAAGATAACTATTATCCAGGAAACTACTAGCAAAAAAGGTCAATCAATTTGACCTTTTTTAAGCTTTTTTTCTTTAAGTGATGATAAATTATATCTAATACTGGCAATCAGGTTCATCTGCATAATAAATTGAATCATCGGGATTATGTCCATATCCTTTTAAATGTTTGTTAACTTTATAGGTCAAGGCTTTTGAAATAAGAAAGGTTATTAATTCAGGAATATGCTTTTCTGCTTCCTTATATAACCTTTCACAGGCAAATTCCCTTTTATAAATACAATTTGTAAACTCATCAAAAAGAGGAACAACTTTTTTATGATTAAGATGGTTTTCCAATGGCTGGCCATCAAGTATTGCTCCACCTGTCAAGACAAATCCACCCATCCACAAAAGATTATTCTCTTTTGCAAACAACTTCAGATATTTTAATCCGTGTTCATGAGTATGAACGTAAGGCATACCACCATTAATAATTCCATAAAGATGCTGCTGAGAAAAATATCCATCTACAGCTGCTTTTTCAAGTAGTTCATATAATCTTGCTGGATAGGAATTAACATAAGTAGGACCAGATATAACTATGGTAGTGGCTGCTTTCATCTTTTTCATTAATTCTTCCAAATTCCCCTTTTGAGGAAGAAAAATTATCTCTCCACCAATAGCTTCTTTTATTCTTTCCAACAGCATGACACTGGTTCCTTTTTTTCTGGGACTGGCACAAATTAACAATACCTTTGAACTATTCATAACAAATCTCCTTGACTATTTTTCTAAAAGCATTTCCATCCAACGGATTATTTATTGCATAAACTTTACCTGCTACATCCATTATCTTGATATTTTCTTTATGCAGACTAATGAAAGCCAGTTTTTCTTCTTCAGTCAGATCTTCTTTAAAACCAATCATATAATATTCAAGTTTAGGAATTCTCATTTTTTTTACCATTTCTCCATTTTTTATATAGTATCGCGGATCACCAATTACAGCCATTTTATCCATTACTTTTTTAATATGAAAACTTACTGAACCATAGACAATAGGAGAAATCAGTATTATTTTATTGCTTCTGACTATTTTAGAAAGCAATTTATTCATATCATCCTTTATTACACAATGACCATATGTTTTACCACTACAGCTTGAACAACCGATACAGGGTTCAATATTTAGATTCTCAGCTGCAAAAAAAACTATGTTTTCATCATTTTTAGAGAATGTATTTTTAATTACATCCGTAATATCACTTTTACTATTGTCAAAAATTATTGTCATCATATATAATACCTCCTATATCTCTTTTGTATGTTTTATTATTTTCTACCTCTTTTTATATCTAAATCTATGATCATCCTAATTATATTATCCATAAAATAGTCATTTCTACTTTTTTATTACAATTTTACCTGGTCTTTAAATACACTTTACTATTTAAAAAAAATATAAACTCATTTAAACGGTGTTTATATTTTTTTTCAAAATAGCTATTCATAAAAAAACCTCGAATAAATCGAGGTTAATCAGCTATTAAACTTTATTGTCTGAACCTAAAACGTTAATAATTTTATGTTTAACAATTTCTTTAATATTTGCTCTTGCTGGTTTCAAGTATTGACGTGGGTCAAAATGTGCTGGATTATCATTGAAATATTTTCTGATAGTTCCAGTCATTGCCAAACGCAGATCTGAGTCAATATTAATCTTACAAACTGCCATTGAAGCAGCTTTTCTCAATTGTTCTTCAGGAACACCAACAGCATCTTTCAGTTTTCCACCGTTTTCATTAATCATTTTAACATATTCCTGAGGTACTGATGATGCACCATGCAGTACGATTGGGAAGCCAGGTAATTTTTCCTGTATTTCTTTTAAAATGTCAAAACGAAGTGGAGGTGGAACTAATTTACCTTCTTCATTCAGGGTACACTGTTCTGGAGTAAATTTGAAAGCTCCATGAGATGTACCGATAGCAATCGCTAAAGAGTCACAACCAGTTCTTTCAACAAACTCAACAACTTCCTCAGGTTTAGTGTATTTAGAATCTTCTCTTGAAACAACTACATCATCTTCAACACCTGCAAGTGTTCCAAGTTCAGCTTCAACTACCACACCTCTTGGATGAGCATAGTCAACTACCTGTTTAGTAATTCTAATGTTCTCTTCAAATGGTAAAGATGAACAGTCAATCATTACTGATGTGAATCCATCATCGATACATTCCTTACATGTTTCAAAACTGTCACCATGGTCTAAGTGTAAAACAATTGGTAAACCAGTTTCAATAACTGCAGCTTCTACAAGCTTGACTAAATAAGTTCTGTTTGCATAAGCTCTAGCGCCTTTTGACACCTGTAAAATAATTGGTGAATTGCATTCTTTTGCTGCTTCAGTAATACCTTGGATTATTTCCATGTTATTGACGTTAAAAGCACCAATAGCATAACCGCCTTCATAAGCTTTTTTAAACATTTCTTTTGATGTAACTAATGGCATAATATCCTCCTATAAATATTTTATATTCATGTATATTCTATCACAAAATAAGGAAAAATATTAAATAATATATATTTAATTAAGTTAAATATTTTTCAATGAATAAATTTCTTAGCAATTATTTATCATTCTCATGCTTTTTATTATATTTTCAATGAAAAAGCACTTCTATAAATAGAAATGCTTATTTAAAAATCTTTTATTTACAATTCAGGGCAGCGTTTACTTCGTCAACCCAGCAATCTTTTCTTTTTTCGATACCTTCACCTACTACATAGATGACAAATGATTCAACAGACATGCCAGCTTCCTTTAAGTAAGCTGAAACTTTAAGGTTGCCATCCAAGATAAATGCCTGATCTACCAGACACATTTCCTGTAATGCTTTAGCCACTCTTCCAGTAACCATTTTTTCAATTATGTTTGCTGGTTTGTTAGCATTATTTGGATCATTTTTGGCAATTTCTGTTTGAACCTGTGTTTCATGCTCAACAATTTCCTGAGGCATACTGTTTCTATCAACATATTGAGGCTTCATAGAAGCAATTTGCATTGCAATAGGTTTTCCTACTTCTTCATTTGTTCCATTCAAGATTACGATAGCTGCTGTTTTACCATCATGGTGAACATACTGACCAAATAATTGATCATCATTTTTTTCTACAACTTCAAATCTTCTTAAAGTCATTTTTTCACCTGTAGCAAATGAAACAGCAGAAATTAATTCACTTACTGTACCTTCAGCAGATGGTAATTCCAATGCTTCTTCTAAAGTAGAAGGTTTATGCGCCAAGATAACAGCTGCAACATTACTGACCAAGTCTTTAAATCTTTCATTTCTAGCTGTAAAGTCAGTTTCTGTATTGATTTCAACTAAAACAGCATAATTACCATCAACAGTAATATTAGCCAAACCTTCAGCAGCTACTCTGCTTTCTCTTGATACAGATTTAGCAATTCCTTTTTCTCTTAACCAATCAACTGCTTTTTCTAAATCGTTATCACTAGCTTCCAAAGCTTTTTTACAATCCATCATACCAGCACCAGTCTGGTCTCTTAATTGTTTTACCAGTTCTAATAAGTTAGCCATTTTTATTCTTCCTCACTTTTACTTTCATCTACTTTTTCTTCTTTTTTAGTAGCTTCAGCTGCAGGTTGAGTTCTTTCTCTTCTTTCATATCTTCTGTATTGACCACGGCCTCTTCTCTGTTCTTCGAATCTTGCTCTTCTTCTTCTTTCGTTTTCAGCTGCTTTTTCTGCAACAGAAATAATTACATCACTCATGGTAATTTCAGGAGCTTCATCAGTTTGATAAGCATATTCTAAAACTCCGCCCTTAGCTTCTACGATCGCATCATTGATGATGCCGACTAAAACTTTAATAGAATTAATTGCATCATCATTTCCTGGAATTGGATAATCTAACAATGCTGGATCACAGTTTGTGTCCGCAATTCCAAATACCGGAATTTTTAATTTTCTTGCTTCCAACACAGCAATATGATCTTCTTGTGGATCTACTACAAATACTGCATCAGGAAGTTTTTTCATTTCTTTAATTCCACCTAAGAAATTGTCTAATCTTTCTGCTTCTTTTCTGATTAAGATAACTTCTTTTTTAGGATAGTTATTGATTGTTCCAGTTTCTTCCATCTGTTCAATCTCAACCAGTCTTCTAATTCTTCTTTGAATTGTACGGTAGTTAGTTAATGTTCCACCTAACCATCTCTGGTTAACATAGAATGAGCCGCTTCTTAAAGCTTCTTCCATAACTGTAGCCTGAGCTTGTTTTTTAGTACCGACAAATAGTACTCTACCGCCTCTTTCAGCAATTTCCTTCATCGCTGCATAGGCATCATTTAAACTTTCAATTGTATTCTCCAGATTAATGATGTGAATTCCATTTTTTGCAGCATAGATGTTTGCTTTCTGTCTAGGATCCCATCTTCTGGTTTGATGTCCATAATGGACCCCAGATTCCAACAATTTACGCATTGTAACAACTGACATTAATAAATTCCTCTCTTTCCGTTGTTTTCCTCCATCACTTCTAACGATATTAACTTTTTCAAGCACGGAATATCGAATCTATGATGTGTGTATTTGGCCATAATAAAACGCCATTTATAATGTTAACATAAATGACGCTATTAATCAATTAACTTTTTAGTGTTTAAACTCTCTTATTTCCTTATAGCTATTATATTCTTTGACCCTGATATTGTAAGCATTATCTATTGCTTCCTGATAAGGCAATTGATATTCAACTTTTAATAAATTCAATAAATATTCACTAAAATGTGGATTCAACACTAATAATGGACCGATAAGATAAGTACCAAAAAAGTTTTTATACCTGACTCCTTCATTGAAATTATTGTCTTTAAAGCCAAATCCCTTTTTAACTTTAATAAAATCATAATTATTATTAAAAGTGGAAGAAAAGCAAGATTTAAATCCGACAATTTCCATATTTTTATACTCTCCTAAAAAGCAGGAATTATGATGATGATCAAAATTTATTTCAGTCTGATAATCAAAAATATTCAAAGCTTCAATATCATTAATTGCTTTGCCAAAGATTTCAAAACTGTTTCCAGTACATAAAAATACTACACCACTTTCAATAAGTTCGATAATTCTTTCTTTATAAGGTTGAAGCTCATCAATTATAGTCTTCTGATATCTTTCCATCATTGACCCCATATAAAACATATCGATATCATGATCAGCAAAATATGGTCTTTCATTAAATGAAGAATAAACAACCTTGCAATCTTTAACTGCCATTTTTAGATATTCAACATTAAAGCTGTCACCATATAAACTGGCTGCAGAAGGATACATTACATTTATAATCATTTTCTTTTCTCCCTGATTTTTTCGATGATTGTTTTGGCATTCTTATGTTGGTAAATATCATAGACAAAGCCGATGGTTTCAACATCTTCATCCAGATAATTCACAACATCAACTTCATTTTCCAAGGCAACTATTTTTTCTTCATCAATTCCCGTAAACAATAGCCTTACCTTGTAATCAGCATTTCTTACACCAGCTACTATAACTTTACTGATATCATCCCTATTGAGACATTCATAGTCAGTATCGTAGATATAAGATATTACCTCACTTCTATCAGTTGCTCTGGCATCAAATAAGTCATCAATGATAATGATAATATTCTTCTTGCCTTCCAAGTTAGCTACATATTCAAAAGCTCTCGATAAAGATACAGGATTTTGACCTTTAGTCATTTGCAATACCAGATTGATATCACCGATTTGTTCAGTATGATATCTTGATTTAACAATTTCCATTTCTTCAAAATATGTATCAATATTCTTAATTTCGCATTCACTGGCGACAGCCAGTGCTGCCAGCTGATTATAGATATTAAATATCGAATCATTGATAAGCTTATATTTTCTGTCATTCACAACCATATAGCCATCTTTGATATCTGTAACAGTATATGAGCTCTTCTCATTGGTAAATCCACAATTTTCACATTTAAACTTTCCAACATGATGATATCTGACAAAATCAAAGTTTAAATCGCTTAAACAGTTGGGACATATTTTGATCTCAGATTTTCTGACAATTCTTTTACTTGATTCATTTTTCAATTGTTTAACACTGAAAAAGACTCGCTCCTTATTTCTTCCAAGTTGAGAAGAAATTAAATCATCAGCATTTAATATCAGTTTTACCTTTTCAGGAAGTCCTGAATTAATTTTAGAAAAAACATAATCAGTATGACCGTTTCTTCCCATTGAATCAATTGATAGATTGGTGCAGCAGATAATATCAGGTTTTACTGCCGCCATCAGATCTTTTGTACTAAGTTCATCAAATTCAAGGATTGCCACATCAGCCTTAGGCCGATTGAATAAACTGGTATTTAAAATCAAGGCTTTACTTAATCCAGGCCTTAAATTACAGCCATCACTGTTAAAAGCTACCTTATAGCCAGCCCTGGTGAAAATATCATTTAGAAAATTACAGGTTGTAGTCTTCCCGTTGGTTCCCGTTACAGCAATGACCAGCTCTGGTTTAGCGATGTGATATAAAAAATCATCATCAAAAGTCAAAGCTACAATTCCCATCCTATCAGCTTCTTTATTTTTTTCAAAAAATCTAAAGTAGACCTTACTGGCTAACATTCCTAAGAAAAATTTCATACCTGTCCTCTTGTTTAATTATATTGGTTAGTCTAATTACTGTCAAAAGCCTTGTTATAGCTTTCTTTTAACCTGTCAACGGTAATGTGAGTATAAATTTGAGTTGTTGATAAATTGCTGTGTCCTAACAGTTCCTGAACAATTCTGATATCAACCTTGGCGTCAAGCAGATGCGTCGCAAATGAATGACGCAAAGTATGAGGACTAAGCTGTAAAGGAAGATTATTTTCCTTAACAGTCTTATTTAATAAATACTGTACTCCTCTATTAGATAACTTGCCACCATTTTTGTTGATAAAGACATATCCATGTTCTTCTTTAATATATTTGCCTCTAATATTGCTGATATAATTTTCCAGCAGCTGCCTGATCATATTATAAAAAGGCACAAGTCTTCTTTTTGAGCCTTTTCCTAATATTGACAATAACTGATTATTAAAATCAATATCTTCAATCTTTAAATTGCACAGTTCAGATAAACGCAGACCACAGCCATACATTACTTCAAAAATAGTTCTATCACGATAGCCAAAATCATCATTCAAATCAAAACTGTTTAAAAGCATATCTACTTCATCTTCAAATAGATAATCTGGTATTTTGGTTTTCTCATTAGGAATCTTAACAGCTAAAAAAGGATTGCTGCTGACTTCTTTTACATCCAAAAGAAAACGATAGAAGGAACGCAAACTGCTTAAGATTCTAGAAAGTGAACGATTGGAAATCTCTTTAAATCGTTTATCTGTCCTTAAGTAGTTGATAAAACCCAAGGCGATAGTTCGATCTGCTTCATCTAAACTTTCTATTCCTTCCTGTCTTAAATATTCAATATACCTTTTCAAATCTCTGGAGTAAGCATCTTTTGTATGCTGCGAACCTGAATTGACTGTCACGATATAATTTAAAAAATTTTCCAGTTGCTTTTCCATAATTACCACATTTCACTATAATTTTTAATTATTTCTAAAGATTGTTTGCTATAAGCCTGCTTTCTTTCACTTTTTCTTACATTTTCTACCAGATTGAAAATTCCAAAGTTGGCATTCATTGGCTGAAAGTTATCTGAAGGTCTGGTTATATAATATGATAATGCTCCAATCATTGTAGTATCAGGCATTTTTATTAACGGTTCTTCCAAGATATAAAGTGCCATATTGTGACCTGCTATTAACCCTGATGCTGCAGATTCTACATATCCCTCAACTCCAGTTAACTGGCCGGCAAAGAACAAATCTTCTCGATATCTGCACTGATACGTTTCCTTCAGTACCAGCGGTGATTTGATATAGGTATTACGATGCATGACACCATATCTGACTATCTCACAGTTTTCAAGTCCAGGAATCATTGAAAAGATCCTTTTCTGCTCACCCCATTTTAAATTGGTTTGAAAACCAACAAGATTATATAATGTGTCAATAGCATTATCCTGTCTTAACTGTACAACTGCATAAGGTCTGGGATTGCCCTCTTTTTGTAAGCCTACCGGTTTAAGTGGTCCAAATGTTAAAGTCTGTGGACCTCTTTTAGCCATAACTTAAATCGGCATGCATCCTTCAAAGAAAATCTCTTTATCAACGCTGTGGCTTTGAGCTGTTTCTCCATTGATTAATTCATAATAAAACCTGTCAAACTGTTCTTTGGTAAAAGGGCAATTGATATAATCAGCAGTCCCCTTATCATACCTTGATTTATAATAGGCAATATTCATATCAATTGACTCTTTAGTGATTATTGGTGCTGCAGCATCAAAGAAGTGTAAAGAATCCTGCTTTAGATATTTCTTAATTTCATTTGCCATTTTATCTGATGTTAAAGGTCCAGTGGCAATAATTGTCGGCCCTGAAGGGATTTCTGTTATCTCTTCATTGATAACTTCAACCAGGGGATTGTTTTTAATAATATTGGTAATTTCTTTTGAAAAGTTATCTCTATCAACTGCCAGGGCACTTCCTGCCGGTATAGCATGCTTGTCAGCAACTTTAATTATTAAAGAATCCAGCATTCTCATCTCTTCCTTAAGCAAGCCGACAGCATTGGTTAAAGCGTTACTTCTTAACGAATTTGAACAGACAAGCTCACTAAAATTTCCTGTATGATGAGCTCCTGTTGTTTTTTCCGGTCTCATTTCATATAGTCTTACTTTTATATTCTTTCTTGTCAGCTGATGAACTGCTTCACATCCTGCTAACCCGGCACCAATAACATTTACAATCTTATTCATCTTTCTTTTTTGATACCTTCTTCGGTTTTGAACCCTTATTTTTATTTGGCACAATATATCTGCATTTTGGATAATTTGAACAACCAACAAAAGTAGTACCAAATCTAGAAACCCTTTCTACCAGTGGGCTGTTACACTCTGGACACAGCTCTCCAGTTTCTTTCGCAGGCTTTTTCTCATTTTTAACAATATATTTACATTCAGGATAATTTGAACAGGCAATAAACTTGCCATATCTTCCTCTTTTTTCTACCAGTTTATTACCACATTCAGGGCAAGTACCATGGTCTGTTCCATTTTCACTTTCCAAATCATGATGATACTTACACTTTGGATAATTTGAGCAGGCTACAAATTCACCATATTTTCCTTTTCTGATTACCAGATCACCACCACACTCAGGACATAACTCGCCTGTTTTAACAGGCTCTATTTTTTCCATATTTTCTTTAGCATTATCAATCAGTTCCATAAAAGGATTGTAGAACTCATTTAATGAGGTCAGTTTATCCATATTACCTTCAGCAATCTCATCTAATTGGCTTTCCATATTGGCGGTGTATTTCACATTGATGACACTTGAGAAAAACTCATCAAGTTTTCTAGTCGTTAAAATACCCTGTTCAGTAGGAACAAATACCTTTGTCCTTGATGTTTCGGAAGACTTCTGTAACTTGGCATAATCTCTTTTTATTATTGTATCAACAATAGTGGCATAAGTAGATGGTCTGCCAATACCATTTTCTTCCATCGCTTTGATCAGTCTGGCTTCTGAATATCTTAAAGGGGGTTCAGTGAAATGCTGCTTTCCTTCAACTTTTTCTGGAATAAGTGTTTGATTTTCAACTAATGTAGGCAATAGTGAATCATTATCATTTTCTGGATAAACTTTTAAATAACCATCAAAGATAAGTGTTCTGCCTGTTGCTGAATATTCATGTATTCCACAATTCAGTTTCACACTTTTACTATTGTACACAGCATCAGCCATTAAAGCAGCTAAAGTACGTTCATAGATTAGTTTATATAGTTTGTATTCATCATTCGATAAATATTTTTTAATAGCATCAGGAGTATTGTCTATATTGGTTGGCCTGATTGCCTCATGGGCATCCTGAGCATTCTTGTTGGCCTTTGAACGATATTTTCCAACATAGTTTTCACCATATTCTTTTTTAATATACGCCTTGGCATCATTGATAAAAATATTAGATAACCTGTTTGAATCAGTACGCATATAGGTTATTAAACCAGTAGCTGCACTTCCAATATTTATTCCTTCATATAATTTTTGAGCTACCATCATTGTTTTTCTGGCAGAAAAGTTTAATTTTGTAGAAGCATCCTGTTGTAAAGTTGAAGTAATATAAGGAAGTCTGCTCTTTTTATTTTTAACTTCTTCTTTTACTTCACTAACAATAAAAGGTTGTTTATCACAAGCATTGACAATAGCATCAGCTTCTTCTTTGTTTTTTATTTCTGCTTTTTTATCATTGATTTTAGTCAAATCAGCAACAAAGTTAGTGTTCTCATAAATAAAATCAGCAGCAATTGACCAATACTCTTCACTGATAAAAGCATTGATTTCATCTTCACGATCAACAATCAGTTTTAAAGCTACCGATTGAACTCTACCGGCACTTTTACTTTTTATCTTGCTATTTAATAAAGTTGATAATTTAAAGCCAATTATTCTGTCTAAAATTCTTCTGGTTTCTTGAGAATCAACTAAATCCATATCTACTTTTCTAGCATTTTCAATAGCATTAACAACGGCTGGTTTTGTAACTTCATGAAAAACTACTCGATTGTTTTCTTTTAGATCAATATCTAGGTTAGTAGCCAGATGATAGGCAATTGCTTCTCCTTCCCTGTCAGGGTCAGTTGCCAATAATACCTTATCCGCTTTTTCAACTTTTGATTTTAACTGTTTGACAATATTCTTCTTACCAGCTGGGATGATATATCTGGCTTTGAAATCATTTTCAACGTCAATTCCCAAACCTCCCTTACCGGTTGTAGCTAAATCACTGATATGACCTTTTGATGCTACAACTTCATACTTGTCATCTAGATACTTTTCTATTGTATTAGCTTTTGAAGGCGATTCTACAATTATTAAATTCTTTTTACTCATATATCTCACTCACTTGTTTTTCTAAAAAATCATCGTATATATTAGAACAAATCATCTATAATTTGTCAAATAAATCATTTATGTTCTCCTGTGTCAATATATTGGCTCCCTGCTGAATCAATATGTTTGTGCCACAATTTAAAGCTTCATCATAACGATAAGGCACAGCATAAATATTTCTATTTAATGTTAAACCCTCATTGACAGTAAGCATTGTTCCTGATTTATAGGAAGCCTCCGTAACAATTATATCCTTACATAGAGCCGCTATTATTCTATTTCTAAATGGAAAGTGATATTTTTTTGGTTTTACATTCAAGGGATACTCACTGATGACCAGTTGATCTTTTTGTAATTTTTCATAAAGATCTTTATTTTCATAAGGATAATAATAGTTCAATCCATTACCCAAAACTGCAATAGTTTTTCTAGCATATCTATGAGCGATACTATCGATACCTTTAGCCAGACCCGATACAATAACATAGTTTTTATCTAATCTTTTAACTATATCTATTGTACACCTTTTACCATATTCACTATAGTTTCTTGAACCGACAACAGCTATTAAATCATTTTCCAGTAACCTAATATCACCCTGATAAAACAGAACAAAAGGTGGATACTGCAAGTCCAGCAGTTGTTTAGGGTATTCTTTATCCAAAATGGTAACAGCTTGTTGTATTACAATGTCTTCTCTTACCTTTTCATTGTTTTTTATGGCTTTTTCTATTTTAAAATAGTCACCCTGATATTTTATAGCTAAAGAAATTAAAAGATTACGCATTTTTATCACCAATTCCATTATTGATAATAAAACAGTAATCTTCCTAAAATAATTTGCTTTGCATTGCCTTAATTACCGGTTTATAGTTTTTACGATGAACTTCAGTAATGCCATACTTTTCTAAAGCTTCAAAATGCTCTCTGGTTGGATATCCTTTATTGTTTTTAAAGTTATACTGCGGATATTTCTCATCCAAATCATACATTATTCTATCTCTTGTCACTTTTGCCAGAATTGATGCAGCAGCAATAGAGACCGATTTACTGTCGCCTTTAACAATATCTACTACTTCCTTGTCGATATGAAGTTTCATAGCATCAGTCAAAACGACATCAACATCAGCTTTTAAACTGATTTGACTCATAGCATTTCTAGTAGCTTCTAAAATATTCAGCTTTTCAATTGTTTCAACATCAACAATTATTATCTGATAATACAGAGCATCTTTAATAATCAGTTCATATAATTCTTCTCTTTTTTTCTCGCTGAGCTTTTTTGAATCATATATCTCTTCTGAAACATATCCCTTGGGAAAAACTACCCCCGCTACTGCCAACGGACCAGCCAAGGGACCCCGGCCAGCTTCATCAATACCTATTACCAGCTTATCTAAAGCCCAATAATGTTTTTCATAATTATTTTCCGTCTTCATCAGTTTTCTCCCAGCTGATTGGACCTAATTGATTATCACGGATATCCTTCAATATCACAGCATAAACCCTTTTATAATCAATAGTTTCATCCTGCTGAATACATCCTCTAGATACAGCAATACTTTTAATTGTTTCAAATATATCAGCACTTACTTCTATATCATAGCGCTTGACTAATTTATCTCGATGATTTTTTATTAGAAAAGCCATCGCAAACTCAATAACACTCTGCATCGGCAGTACATCATCTCTAATGGCTCCAGTTACCGCCAACATATAACCAACATTCATATCTTCAAACTTAGGCCACAAAACTCCTGGAGTATCCAGTAAAGCTACTTCGTTAGAAACTTTTATCCAGGTAAGATTTCTGGTAACACCTGGCTTATCTGCAGTTTTGGCAATCCTTCTTCTACTTGCAGAATTAATCAGTGTGGATTTACCAACATTCGGAATACCGACAACCATCGCTTTGATTTCTACCCTTTTTAGTCCTCTAGCCTTAAGTCTATCTATTTTCTCCTTCATAATTGATAAGCAGCAATCGGAAATTGTCTTAGCTACATTTCTATCACCAATCAAGTTTAAAGCAATAGCTTGATATCCTTGATTATTAAAGTATTCAATCCATTTTTTTGTTTCTTCACTTTCTGCTTTATCAGCTTTACTTAAAACTATCAATCGTGGTTTATGGCCAATAATTTCATTAAGAAGTGGATTTATGCTGCTTAAAGGAATACGCGCATCACGTATTTCAATTACCATATCAACTAACTTGATTTTTTCATTCATTTCCCTTTTAGCCTTGGTCATATGACCAGGGTACCAGTTAATGTTTATTTTGTTTTCCATGGGAATCGTCTCCTTTTTTCATTTGTTTTATAATTTTTTCTCACAATACAGTATTACCTCAGTTAATGTTTGCTTTATTTTCCAAGAGTATCAACTTCTTTATATTATTTTTCTATCCAATATCTTCTTGTTATAAAAAGTTCACCATCTTCTAGATTCTCAACCTTATCTTCTAAAATACCTTTGTTAGCTTCAATTATTTTACAAGATCCTACATTATCATCATCGCATGTCAGTAAAATTTTATCTTCCTGAATAATTTTTCTAGCGTAGCCTAAACCTAGTTTAAGGAGCTTTTTCCCATATCCCATTCTCCAATATTTTGGATGTACAGCATATCCAATATGACCTCCATATCTTAATAAATTATCAGTTAGTCTAACTCTAATATTTATAACACCAATAAATCTATCACCATCAACTGCAAAGAAGTTATATGATGGAACATAGTGTTCTGGAAGTTTGGACTGATCTCTTTTTTCAGCAAAAATCTTAACCACATCTTTTTCCTTTGGATTCAAAAACATCATGTCATGCTTTTTAATGTTTCCTAATTCTATTTGTTTGATTGACTCAATATATGCTTGTTCATATTGAGGCAGATATTTAGGATCAGCTTCGATAATTTTTAACATCAATATGCCTCCTGTTTTATTTAAAAAAGTGTAAAAACTTTTTTTGCTACTTTTCTTATTCTATAATGGTTTGTGAGTTTTTCTCAATATACAGCCATTTCCCAGTTGATGTTTATTCTGTTCTCTATGGGAATTATCTCCTTTTTTTATTTAAGTTTTAATTTTTCAGCTTTGTAAACCCGGTTTATTCCATCTTTAGCTGCTTGCCATATTTTACCATCATTTTCTAGATAAAATCTAATTGTCCATTTGATACTTTAATAATACTTATATCAGTTAAACCACTTTCTTTAATTCTTGATATAGTTTTATCGTTTCTTTTTCTAATAAATCGCTATTCTTCAATAATTTTATAATATAACTTTTGCCATAAGTCTCATAAGCATATTTAAACAAGAGATAATTGTTAGAATATGTGGCATTATCTTCAAGCAATTCATTTAAATCAGCATCAAAAACAATAGTAGCATCATTTTCATATTGCTTAGCTAAATAAGTAGCCATTCCTTCACTTATCCACAAATACTTATCTTGCGGATAACAATAATCTTCACAAAGATGAACAAATTCATGAATTATCAATTTAACTAAGTCTTCTTTTTGTAAATTTTCATTGCCTTCAATTTTCCTAAATTCTTCTAATGACAAAACATATATTATCTTATTTAAGGCAAAGCCACAAACCCAATCAGGGATTTCTTCTATAGTCTGATAATGAGAATTATTATTCAAGTATTCTTTTTTAAACTCAAATGAAGAATCAAATATCTTTAATGTAATTTTAAAATTAACAATAGCGAAAAAAGAAATTATCTTCTCGGTTTTTTCTTCCAGCTCTTTTTTTATTTCACTTACTAATTCTTCTAAATTTTCATTATACTCTAGTTTCAAATATTCCAATTCTAATACCATTTTACCCACCTGTCTTTCAATAATGAACTAAGCAAATTATAAAACAATAGTTATATGATTTGGTTGATAAAATAATAAATAACCTTCTCATCCAATCAACTTCTTCTATATTATACCTTTTTTAAATAGATAAACTACTAAATTACCATTTGAAAGCACTTAAAAAGAGAGTCAGACTCTCTTTAAGTTTTTTGAAATACAGATTCAATTTTACTCTTGATTAACTTCCCAGTTAAATCCATCTTTATCACTGGCTTTTAATTCAATTGCTTTTTCCAGTACAACTATTGGTCTGATATTATAGCAAGCCATCCAATCTATAACCATATCTGAGTTTGATTCAAATAAAACAACACTCTGTAAGCCATTTAAATTGACAGTCGGAATAATAAAGTTGCAACTTGTAGCCCTGCAAGATACCATCTTTCCAGCTACCCAATAATAATCGACATTAAACAAGTAAGCCAATAAATCCTGTTTCAGCAAAGGATCATCCTTAAGGATACTGTAAAATGTAAAAACTGGTTTTCCCATTACATAATTTGTCAGAGTTGGAACAATAATATCTTCAGTTAATATACTGTCTGTCATAAAGAAATTAATAAATTCATTATTGTACCAATCTACATAGTTTGATTTTTCAGCATAGTGTTTTGTAGTTTTTTCTTTTAGCTCTTTTGTATTTATACCGGTTAATTCTTCAATGTCAGCCAAAGTAATACACCTTGCTCCTGATTTAATTAAATCTAAAGCATCTTCTTCATCAAAGCCTGGAGCACCTATTTTAGGGTTCACAGGATAAAGTGGATCACTGGCTGCTCCTTTTCCATGACCATAGATACTGCAGATATTGTGAAGTTCCTGTTCAGAAAATAGAAAGGCTGTTGCACCACTGATATACAGACCTTCATTTGTCGTGCTGACTTTTACATCATAGCTCATAAGTATTATCTGATCATCTTTTTTTCCAATGACAATCCATTTGTTGTCATCTGCTGTTGCTAAAAACTCTTGATCACTATAACCATTTCCAGTTGAATTGTTATAGCCGTCTGTTATAGAATAGCCCTTTTTAGAAACATACTCCAACTGCTCTTGTGTTGCTCCAATAGTTGGATCATAATAAACAATGTCGCCTACTTTGACATCGGGATATGAGTCCTTTTGCCCGTTAGGTTTGTCAGTATTACCACAACCTGAAAAGGTCAAAAGCAATACAGAAATAAATAAAATTACCAATATTTTTTTCATTTTTTTCACCTCGGTAATTAAATTTTAATACTATATCAGTGGTTGTCAATGATTAAAAAGCTATTTTTTTCACAAGTTAGAATTGCTGTTTTTCGCCTGATACATCGTATAAAAAGACCTGAATTTTCCAATTCAGATCTAATTCTGCTTAATAAAATTATTCATACTTTAAAGCAATTTTTATTAAAGATTATCTATTCTGCCTTACCAAATAAATCAAACGGAAAAACTATGAAGATATCTTTAGAAACGATTTGTGACTGTTTAAAAGCACCATACATTCTTGAATCTGCTGATCTTGGTCTGTTATCACCCATACAGAAATACTCATCATCACCTAAAGTAACAGTAAAGTCATTGGTGAATAAACCGGCATAGGAACCATCTTGTGACATTTTTACATATTCTGGATCCAGAAATGTCTGGTCAATTGGAGTACCATTGACATATAAGGTATCGTTGGTAAAAGTAATAGTTTCATTTGGTAAGCCTATCACTCTTTTTACCAGATTCTCATCTCTTTCTTCTAAATATACAACCACAATATCAAATCTATCAATACCAGAAACTCTTCGAGAAAAAATATTTGAGAAACCATAGGATTTATCTTGTAAAGTTGGATACATGCTTGATCCATTAACCACAATTGGCATAAAGAAAAAATTAACCATGATTAAAGATACAGCTATCGTGATAAAAACAGTTATTATTGAATCTACAATATCATCTAGATAGATTAAAATTGCGATAAATGCTGTAGCAAAGAAATCTAATATTTTTAACTTTAACTTTTCAACCATAATAATTCCTCTATAAAGAAAGGCTGATTAAACAGCCTTTATCTTTATCTGCGTTTTTCTTCAATTCTGCTAGCCTTACCTGAACGTCCACGCAAGTAGAATAACTTAGCTCTTCTGACTTTACCAAAACGAACAACTTCAATCTTATCAATGATTGGTGAATTGATTGGGAAAGTTCTTTCTACGCCAATTCCACTTGACATTTTTCTAACTGTAAAGGTTCTAGCAATACCTCTTCCGCTCATCGCAATTACAACACCTTCAAATACCTGAATACGTGTTTTGTCACCTTCCTTGATGATAACGTGTACTTTTACTGTACAACCTGGTTCAAAGTAAGGAACATCTTTGATTTGAGCTTTGGTAATCTTGTCAACTAAACTTAAATCCATAACTATCTCCTTTTCACACATTTTTCAATAGTTCATGAACTTACTATCAGCGGAACTATCTAGCATACGCTCAATAATATTACCACATCAAAAAGGATATTTCAACCAATAATTATTTAAATATTCTATTTTCAAATTTAAATAGCATTGGATAGATAGCTACCAGAATAAAACAATTAAGACCATATCTTAAGGTTCTCAAAATAAAGTAACCTAAAGTCATTTCGGCAAATACTGGGGCAAATATTGCTCTTAATATTGTATTTATGCCCAGGTATAAGGCTGCTCCAATAGCAGTTCTAATTAACGCAATATACCACTTATCTGTATTTTCAAAGTTTACAAACTTCTCTTGAAAATACATTCCACTTAGCAGTCCTAAAAGAAGTCCATAACCATTGTAGAAATCTGTTGTCTTGCAGAAGAAAAATCCTGATGCTGCTGCTACTGCATAAAAAACTAAAAAAGTATATTTACTTTTAAATTTATCAGTTGCCATAATTGCTGCCAGCGTGCATAAATAACCTACTGCCAAACCGACAATAACATCAGTCGGCCAATGTGCTCCCAGATAGATTCTAGAAAAAGCTACTAATAGAGGAATCAATATTCCAAAGACCTGCAGAATCTTACTTTCCTTAAACATCAGTGCCACTGATGAAAAAAGTGCCCCGCTGCTGCTGGAATGTCCACTAGGAAATGAATAGCCACCAACATCTCTTAAAAGTTCAATCCCATCACAACACTGATATGGTCTAAGTCTTTTAAAGATGTTTTTCAAATATGGTGTCATAACTGCTGCCAGCATAATGGCAGTGCCGATTTTTTCACCTTTTCTTTTGTCGATACCCCAATATATGAACCCCATTACCGCTACCGCGACTGTCTCTTCTCCAAACATTGAGAAGAACTGGTTTAAATAAAACAATATGGTATGCAGGATTGTTCCTAAACCTAATGATTGCAGCCAGATAATAAACGTTTCTTCAAATGGGAAAAACCAAACTTCAGACATATAATTCACCTCAATACAATTTCTTTAATCTTATCATAAAAAAAGAAATTATTGTTTCTTTTCTTCCTCAATAATTTCTTCCAGCAGTTTTCTTTCTTCTTCCGTAAACTTTCTTTGCTCTAAAAGGTCTTTTCTATTTAAATAAGTTGTTCTTAAACTTTCTTTTAAGCGATACACTCTTATATTTTCATGATGTCCGCTTAACAGTACTTCCGGCACCTGTAAGCCATTGTATATTTCAGGTCTGGTGTACTGCGGATATTCTAATAAGCCATTTTCAAAAGACTCTTCAACAATTGAATCTTCACTTATTGTATCCTTGACCAGTCTTATAATGGCATCAGTTATTACCATTGCAGGTAGTTCTCCACCTGTTAAAATATAATCCCCTATAGAAATATGCTGGTCAACAAAATTGTAAATTCTGGCATCAAAACCTTCATAATGACCACAAATAATGATAATCTCCTCTTTTTCAAGCAGCTTTTCAGCCATTTGCTGGTCAAATTTAGAACCAATTGGTGAAGTAATGACTACATATGACTTCTCTGTTTTAACGCTCTCTAAGGCATCTAAGACAGGCTGACACATAAGTACCATTCCTGCACCTCCTCCATATGGATAATCGTCTACCCTTTTGGAAGCAAACTGTGAAAAACTTCTAAAATCAACAATATTTATTTCTACCAGATTTTTAAGTCTGGCTTTTTTAATGATTGAAGTGTTTAGAAAATCATTAAACATTTCTGGAAAAATTGTCAAAATAGTTATTTTCATAACATTCCCTCAATTACATCAATATCAATGCGTTTGTTTTCAACATTGACTTCTTTAATAAACCTGTCAACGAAAGGAATTAAAACTTCTTTATCAGCAGTATCGATTCTTAATACTGTCTGATAACCATCTTCAATTGCTGAAACATATCCAATTTTTTGGTTATTATAATAGACTGAACAATCCTGTAGTTCAAAAAAGTAATATACACCTTCACTTAATGTATGTACATCATCCTTTTTAATGAATATGTCACAACCTTTATATTTTTCAACCAGATTAATATCCTGCTTTTCAAAAAATGAAAGCAGAATAAATCCTTTATGTTTTCTAAAACTTTTAATAACCACAGGTTCAAAAGCATTCATATATCTAATATATAGCTGCTGGGCCACCTTGAAACGAACATCTTCAAAGTCGGTATGTGATTTTATTTTTAGTTCCCCTTTTAAGCCAAAAGTGTTTACAATATTCCCTACTCTAACATATTCCATAACTTAATCTCCAAAAAAGGATGCTAAAATAACGCATCCTAATATGATTCAAATTTTATTGATACTCTTTTGTTTTCAATACTTGAACAAACTGACATCATCTGTCTGATACTGGAAGCCATACTTCCACCTCTACCAATCAATCTGGCAATATCATTGCTTGTAGCATGGACAAATAATACAATTTCATTTTTGTTAAGACTATCCATTTGTTGAACCGAAACTTTATCTGGTTCATCAACCATCGGTCTAACAATGTCCATTAAAGTTTTTTCGTAATCAATCATTCTAACCTACTTTGAGTCATGAAATTTCTTCATGATTCCTTCTCTCGATAAGATTGCACGAACAGTTTCAGTTGGCTGAGCACCTTCTTTTAACCAGTATAGCGCTCTTTCTTCATCAATTTTGATAGTTGCAGGCGTTGTTTGAGGATTGTAGTAACCAAGTGTATCAATTGGACGACCATCTCTTCTTGTTTTTGCATCCATAGCAACTATTCTGTAAGTAGCAGCTTTTTTAGCTCCCATTCTTCTTAAACGTAATTTAACCATATAAAATATACCTCTTTTTTCTTTTCCTTAAGTATAATACTACTATTAAAAACTGGTGTCAAGCATTTTTACTTGACACCCTAATTATTTGTTCCATGATGACAGGTTGGACTTGAATAATCTAATGGCAAAAAGGTATAACCGTTAATTAAGCCCCACAAAATTATTCTTTCAACAGCATCTACTGAAAATCCCTGAGTATCATGCTGCAAAACTATTGACACATTATATTTTTTAATTCCTTTGATAACATTATTGTAAACAGCATCACTGGTTTTACTTCCACCTCCATCACCACTTGAAACATTCCAGTCAAAATACTTATAACCATTACTGGTTACTGAACCAACTAAAGCAGACATGATGCCCTTACAATAGTTTGCTGAGACAGTATTACTTGAGCCACCAGGAAACCTGATAAGCTTTGTATAGGTGCCAGTTTGCTGATAGATCAGTTCTCCATTATAGTTTAAGTCACTGTAGAAAGCATCTATTGATGAATAAACATTGGCATAATTATGAGAATAGGTGTGATTTCCTATACTGTGTCCTTTTTGATAAGCATTTCCCACATTATAAAAATAGCCGCTGTTTTTACCATTAACAAAGAAAGTAGCTTTAACATTGTATTTGTCCAATATATCTAAAAGTCTGCTGGTATAACCACTCGGTCCATCATCAAAGGTTAAATAGACAATCTTTCCCGTTGGATTTAAATACTGTGGATCTGCCTGTTTTTTATAGACATAGATATCCCTATTTACGGAAGTAACATTACCGGCAGAATCGCTGACAAGATAGGCTAAAGTGTAAATTCCCACCTTGTTAATGTCTACTTCTCCACTAATTACAACATATTCTGTTAAATCACCATCTTTCAGATCAAAGGCGCTATAACCAACACTGTAGTCTTCTCCTACCTCTATTGCCGTATATGGTGAGTCAAAACTGATTACAGGAGCTGTCGTGTCAACATATTTAATTTCTCGTTCTTTTATTGTAGTATTGCCACTTGAATCAGTTACTGTATAAATAACTTTATCATCTATGACTTTTCTAATTACCTTGTCAGTAATATCGCCATCATAATTATCAAAACAACTGAAACCTTCTTCGATATAATCGTTTCCATATTCAGTAAAATAGTCATCACTTTCAATGAGAGTTATTATTGGAGCGGTCGTATCAGCAACTAAAAAGGTCAAAGTAATTTCTTTTTGTTGATTGTTGATGCTGCATTTATATGTAATCGTCTGTTCTCCTAACAGTAAGGTGTTGATTTCTCCTATTATTTCGACTTCCAGCATTTTTCTAATTAATTTAAAATGTTTCTTCTGATAATAGGCCTTGACAACAGGAGATATAAATTCACTTTGATATTCTAACTG
The DNA here is from genome assembly GCA_033808805.1 of Erysipelotrichaceae bacterium. Taxonomy (GTDB): domain Bacteria; phylum Bacillota_I; class Bacilli_A; order Erysipelotrichales; family Erysipelotrichaceae; genus UBA1783. Next base: position 46,975 of record JAPXMY010000005.1, on the reverse strand, counting down.
GCAATCTAGATTTTTGTCGTATTCAAAAACTATTTCATTTTCATCCAGGATAATAAATGAAACCATTAGCGTAAAAATCAAAATAGCCAGTATGATAATTTTATTTTTCATATTCATTTCCCTGTTAATCTTATTATAAATCATTGTTAGAAAATTACAAAAAAAACTCAGAATTATCTGAGTTAAAATTTGCGATATCTGCCAAGTCCCATCGAAGCCATCATTCTCTTGGTTTTATCAAAACTGTTGATCAGTTTGTTAACCTCACTTACTGATGTTCCCGAACCTTTGGCAATTCTGTTTTTATGAGAACTTCTTAAATCTTCTGGATATCTTCTTTCATATGGAGTCATTGAATTAATTATTGCTTCATAGGTCTTAAATACTCCATCTGTATCTACTGAATCAATCTGAGACGCAAATTGATTCATTCCCGGAAGCATTTTCAAAATACTGCCAATTGATCCTAACTTTCTGGTCTGTTTCATCTGAACCAGCATGTCCTCTAAAGAGAAAGTGCCATTCATCATGTTTTCCATGGCCCTGTTAGCCAGTTCCATATCAAATGCTTCTTCAGCCTTTTCTACCAGAGTCTGTAAATCTCCCATTCCCAGGATTCTAGAAGCCATTCTATCAGGATAAAAGACATCAATATCATCGACTTTTTCACCAGTTCCCACGAATTTAACTGGTACATCGGTAACCGCTTTAACCGATAATACTCCGCCACCTCGTGCATCACCATCAAATTTAGTGACTACTAAACCAGTAATATTCAATAAATCATCAAAAACTTTGGCAACATTGACAATGTCCTGTCCTGTTAGAGCATCGACAGTCAGAAGTATTTCATCTGGTCGATATCTTCTTTTCAGTTGATCAAGTTCATTCATAAGTGTTTCATCAATATGTAAACGACCAGCAGTATCGATGATAACAGTATCATAATTATTACTTCTGGCATGGGCCAACCCTTTTTCTACCGTATCAACAGCATTTACCTTATTACCTAGAGTAAATACCTCACAGTCAATCTGTTTTCCTAAAGTCTGTAATTGCTCAATCGCTGCCGGTCTGATAATGTCAGCAGCAATTAGTAAAGGTTTTCTATCCTGCTTTTCTTTAATTAATTTAGCAATCTTGGCTGCTGAGGTTGTTTTACCAGTACCCTGCAAACCAACAATCATTACAGTTGTAATACCGGATTGCTTATATAAAAGTTCTGCCTGTCCATCACCTAAAAGTCTGGTAATTTCATCTCGGACAATTTTATAGACCATGGTTGAAGGATCCAAGCTTTCAGCAACCTGAACACCAACCATTTCCTTTCTGATACGTTCAATAAAATCCCTGACTACCTTATAGTTAACGTCAGCTTCCAATAAAGCTGTTCTGATTTCTCTCAGCATTGATTCCATATTCTTGTTTGAAAGTTTGTCTTTGCCAACAACATGTTTAAATGCAGCGGTCAATCTATTACTTAACGATTCAAATGCCATAATCTTTTCTCCTTTCAATTAAAATAAATCTTCATACTCATCAAATTCAGTCGCTGGACTTATGATGATTGTTTCAACATTTTCTAAAGCTTCCTGTAAAAATGGTTCAAAATCATATTTTCCTTCATACCATTGACACTTTTCTCTTTTCGGTTTAATAACTGGATTTTTGGGGGTGAAGATAGTACAACAGTCTTCATATGGCAAAATACTTGTTTCATAAGTATTTATCTCTTTAGCAATATTAATAATTTCCAGTTTATCTAAAGTCGCGCATGGTCTGATTACCGGAATATCAACAACTTCAGAAATTGCTGACATACTCTCCAGGGTTTGAGAAGCAACCTGTCCAATTGATTCTCCATTGATAATAGCTAAACACTTGTTTTTTTCTGCCAAGCGTTGAGCCAGACGATACATCATCCTGCGCATCATGGTGATAGCGTAAGATTCATCACAAACACGATAAATTTCCATTTGAGTATTAGTAAATGGAATGATGTGTAACTTTATCTTGCCCTGATAGACACTGATAAGCTGCGCTAATTTCTTTACTTTATTTAATGCTTCTAAAGAAGTATAAGGCATCGAAGCATAGTGAATGCATTCAATCTCTACTCCTCTTTTCATTGTCAGATAGCCAGCAACTGGAGAATCGATTCCTCCAGATAACATCAGCATTGCCTTTCCACCAACTCCAACTGGAAAACCTTGAGCTCCAAGAATAGTTTCAGCCATCAGATAAGTGTTCTTTTCTCTGATTTCAACAACTAACCTGTAATCAGGATTATGGACATCAACCTTAAGGGTTGGACTGAAATTTTTCAATATTTCAGAGGCAACAATTCTGTTTACCATATCGGAGCGAACTTCAAACTTCTTATTGACTCTTTTGGTAATAACTTTAAAAGTCCCTTCCTTATCTTTCATTATATCTTTGGCTGCCTTGACTATTGCTTCGATATTATTTTCAACCTTTAATGTTTTAGCAAAACTTCTTATGCCAAAGATATTTTTTAGAATTAACGTTAACTGATCAGGATCTGTTCCATTTAAATGGATATAGATATGATCTCTGGTTCTTTCAAAAGACAAATTTGGATAGTTTGAAAGAGCTGACTTCATATTGTCAGCCAATCTTTTGATGAATTCATTTTTGTTTTTTCCCTTGGTAGTTAATTCACCATATCTGATCAGTATATATTCATAAACCAGTTTAGCCATAGTCTTCTATACATTCCTTTATTGCTTTCAACAGTCCCTTTATATCATCCAGGGTATGAAGATGAGAAATCGAAACTCTTATTGTACCCTTTAAGCGATTCTCTTCCTTATACATCTGAGATATCACTCTGCTGATAGCCAGCAAGCTGTCACAGGTACTGGCAGCTGATACCTCAAACCCTTTTAATGATAAAGCATTCATCATAACTTGAGAAGTAATAGTTAGACAAGAAAAATTTATTACCCCATAGCAGCCATCTTCTGGGCTGTTTATAACCACTTTGTCAAGCTTTTTAAGTTCTTGAATAAAGTAATCATGATATTTCTTAATCTTGTCTCTATTGGCCTTAAATGCTTCTAAAGCCAATCTTAAAGTCTTGGAAAAGACAATATTAGCGGCAGCATTTGTTGTACCACCACGCAAATGATATTCCTGCTGACCTCCAGAAATAATCTCAGCAATCTGGACATGCTGTTTTTTTATTAAAACACCACTTCCCTTTAATCCATATATTTTATGAGCTGATATTGAGGCCATATCGATATCACTTAAGTCAAAGTCAATTTTACCAACAGCTTGAACACAATCACAATGCAGATAGCAGTTAGGAAATTTTCTGACAATTCTTTTTATTTCATCAATTGGCATAATTGCTCCCGATTCATTGTTGACATACATGATGCTGACTAAAATTGTGTCTTTTCTTATATTTTTCTCTAAATCATCTATTTCAATAATTCCATTTTTATTAACAGGTAGGTAGGTGATTTCAAAGCCACAGTACTCTTTTAACCATTTTAATGAGTTTGTAACACTTGAATGTTCAACATTACTGCTGATAATATGTTTTCCACATTCACTTCTTTTAAGAGCTGTTCCTTTAATTGCCAAATTATTGGCTTCAGAACCGCTGGAAGTAAAAATAACTTCTTTAGCTGAAACATTTAATAAAGAAGCGGTTTTTTCTCTAGATTTCTCCATCAGATTGTTTACTTCCATCCCTCTTGGATAAATTGAATCTGAATTTACATAATATTTGTTCAACACTTTAAAATACGTGTTTAAAACATCATCATTTACTGGTGTTGTCGAAGAATAATCAAAGTAAGTATACATTTTACACTTCCTTCTGTGGGCTGAGACTGGTATCAATTTTATTATTAATTTCTCTTGCTAAATCCGGATTGACTTTTTCAATAGCTGAGACAATAAGTCTTTTAGCTTTAGTAAATTCCCCATTACGATAAGCCAGTTCAGCTGAATACAGAGCTGAATCAACTTCTGGATAGATTGGACGATATTGATTGGCAACAATAATACATGATTCGATAGCTGCAGTAGTTTTAGTTATCGTTTCCACATTGTTTAACAGTGACCAGATCTGCTGTTGTGTCTGTTTTAAAAACTCATCAGCTTTTTTGATATCTACCACTTCACTCGACAACATTTCACCTAACTGCTCTAAATTTTTCTCCGCTACATTAATATCTTTTTGGTATTTATCAGAAATATTCGGTAAACGAGCTAATCTGATAGATGCTTTAATTTCATTTAAAACAACAATATACTGGTCAACCAGTTCTTTTATTCTCAATTCCTGAGTTTTTGTTGAAGCTATTTCTGTATTTATAGCTCTACATTGTTTAAGAGCTGCCTTTATATCATTTAATAGCTCTTCAAAAGAGATTAATAACGTTGTTGAAGGAATACTGTTAGCATCAAATGAATCCTTCAAAGAATCATAGGCTGTTTTATTTCCCACATAAGTTTTGTTCGCTTTAGTTATGTTTTCAACTGTTTCTGTCAGCTCGTATCTTTCAATCGAATCTTTTTCCTTATTTTTTAAAGCCTCTAAAATCTCTCTGGTTGTTTCCAGCAATACATTGCATTCTTCAACAATACCTACAAGTTTACGATGGGCAACTTTTTCCTTTTCTATTGAAGTATACAGGTTGTTAACCCTTGTTTCACAGTCTGTCAATTTACTATCCACTGACTCAATATCACAAACTTTAATTCTGGCTAACAAGGAATTTAAAGTCTCATTGATTTTTTCAATAGCAGGTTCTACGTTTAAATGCCCCAGATAAGCTCCCTGAGCCTTAGCCACCAGATATGAAGAGTTCAATTCTCCTATCTTGTTTGGAATTGTATCTCTGGCTAATTCTATTAATTCAGGAAGTCTCAGTGCTAAATCATTGAATTCAATTATCGCTAAAGAAATCTCTTCTGATAAAATAGCAGCTTCATCATATTTGCTGGCTCCCATTATAGCTTCAAAATCTGAAAATTTATGAGACAGGGCATTAGAAATCTTGTCTACAGCTTCCCAAGAAAAAGTGTAATTGTTAGGATTGTTGTTAATCATCAATTTGATATCACGATATTTGTCTTTCAATTCATTGATTCTTCTTCTCTGTAGTGATGATTGATTTAAAACAGCATTTGTTACATCTGAAAGCTTATTAGTTAAAATTCTTGTTTCTTCCAAAACAGCTTCAATACTAACAAGTTTCTCATCACATACTTTCAAATTGTTAGTGTCGTAAGCCTCTAAAGCATCCTGCAGTAAACTGGTACAATTTTTCAAGTTGTTTTGTATAATATCAAAGTCCTTTTTACACTGCTGAGCTGTATCTTTTATATTAGTGTTAATTCTAGCAATGGCATCCATTTTTGAGATATCAGCATTAAAAGGATGACTCCTTAAATTGTTCATCTTGATCTGCACTGCATCAATTCTTCTTCTCATTTTTTTCTTTTTATTTATTTTGGAAAATATCAGAACAATAAAAAAGAATAATAAAGCAATTATCAGATAAATCCAGCCTGAATTTATAATCTTTTCCAACAATTGAGCCACTGGCATACACTTCACCTCACATTAGTATTGTAGCATATTTAAATATTAATAAAAATAAGTAAATTTGATTTGACATTATGATTTATAAATGGTAAATTAATTAAGCCGATAGCAGCATGTGAAGGTTGTTTTGTGTGCGTTGATCTTAAAAGGAAAGTAGCTTGCTGTTTAAGTGAAAGGTCAACACCCAGATAATTAATTCACACAGGCTAGTGTATTTAAAACTAGGAGGAAATTAAAAATGGCACGTTACACAGGACCAGTATGGAAAAAAGCAAGAAGATTAAACTTCTCTATCCTAGAAACTGGTGAAGAATTAAGAAAAAGAGCTTATGCTCCAGGACAGCATGGTCCAACAAGAAGAGTCAAACAGACAAACTATGGTTTACAGTTGGCAGAAAAACAGAAAATCCGTTTCACCTATGGAGTAAATGAAAGACAATTCTCAAATCTATTTGATAAAGCTTCAAGATCAAAAGGTGTTACAGGTACTGTATTTTTACAATTATTGGAATCTCGTTTAGATAATGTTGTTTATAGAATGGGATTATCTAGAACTAGAAGAGGCGCTAGACAATTGGTAAATCATGGTCATATCCTGGTAAATGGAAAAAAAGTCGATATCCCTTCTTACCAAGTCAATCCTGGTTCAACTATTGAGGTCAAAGAAAAAATGAAAAATAACCCAGCAGTTATTGATTCACTGGAAGCAGTACTGAATACTCCATCATTTGTTACTTTTGATAGAAAAACTATGAAAGGTGAATTTGTAAGAGTTCCTGAAAGAAGTGAACTAAATCAAGACTTCGATGAATTACTGGTAGTTGAATTCTACAACAGAAAGAAATAATTAACTTTCAAACTGAAAGAATGGCAAATGCCATTCTTTTTTTCATAAAAAAAGGATTTAAATCCTTTCTTCTCTCTTAAATAATTTATTTTTTATATCAATAAACGTATCTTTTGTTATCTTGACATTAAACAGTTCATTTACCACATTTAGTTTATTTGTAATGAATACATACATTCCAACGCAAACCACAAACATAATTCCTGTCAGAATCAATACCGCCAGCCTGTTCATAGACCCTATATTTATTTCAAATTGGACATAGATGGCAGCAATAATAAACATCGGTATTGCTCCCATCCAGCTTCTGCTGAAAGAATCAAACATTTTTCTTAAATTAATATAATATCTGGACTTGATAATAATTAAACCTGCAACTATATACAGTATATATTCACTGGCTAAAGCAATAAAATATCCATTCACACCAAAGTTGACCAAGAAAGGCTTAAAGAAGATTAACATAAACAATACTCTGGAAAATTCTAAAATCAGATAGATTCTTCTTAACTGTAGTGCTATTAAAGTAGAAATCGTGATTCCTAGAAAGTTCATAAAAAACTGGCAGACAATAGTTTTAGTCAGCATATTAGTTCCAATATCTAAATAATAATTACCATACATGATATAGTAAACCTCTTTGGCAAAGAAAATCATAAAGAAACAGATTGGAACGGTTAAATAGTTGACAGTTTCCATAATTTTATGCAGCAGTTGACTGATTCTTTTATCATCCCTGTTGGTAACTGCTTCTGTAATATGTGGAATAATAGCTAAACAGAAGCCAGACATGATAATCTGTGGAATCGAAGATAATTTTAATGCCTGATAATTGATGATTCCCTGATATACTGTAATCAATTTGGCATCTGTGCCATAAGCTTCCAGTCCACTGGCAAACATCAGTAAAACAAACATCGAACTAGCTGACAGCATCAAGGCACTTAATAAATAAGGAATAGAAACCTTTACCAGTTCTTTTAGTATTGTTTTATTTGAATAGGTACTTTCCTTACTGTCATCTGTTTCTGATAAAACATATTTTTTATCAAAAGCAATGAAATACACTATGGTGAAAATTGCACTGACACTGGTAGAAGCCACTCCCATATAAGCGGCCCAGACTCTATCTAGATTTAAGGCATAAATACAAATACTGCTTGTTGTTAATAGAAAGGCAATTCTAATTACCTGCTCAAGAACCTGAGTTACAGAATAAGTCTTAAATTCTTTTAAACCTTGATAAAATCCGCGATAATAACTCAAATAAGGAACAAAGATCAAGGCAAAAGCAACAATGATTAAAACAGTTTGAGTATTTTTCATATACACTGTTGACTGTAAATCAGTTGGGACAATCAGATACGATAGAGGTTTAGCCAAACTGATCAGTACAACACAGCTGATGACCCCTATTATCGTTATAATACTTCTGGAAACCTTTTTGACCAGGTTTACCGTAGCATAATCGTTTTTGGTGGCATATTTTGCCACTAAAGTAGCAATAGCATATGGCAAACCGGACAGACACACCTGAAGTGCTGCATCATAAACAGTATAGGCATAAGAATAGAAAACAGTTGCTTCTTTGGCAATTTCATTAAATGGAATAACGTATAAAAGAGATAGTGCTTTGGTAATAAATATACCTGCACTACCAGTTAAGGCACCAGCAACAATAGATTGTTTTCTTTTCTTCTTGTCCATTTCATTCTCCTGTTTCAGCTTCCAATTCTTCGTATATCGTGTATAAAGAGAAATACTGACGAACTGTATGCTCATCATTTAACGGCTTATAATCAACCATTACAGAAACCCTCAAAGAACTTTCCTTACTGGTTAAAGAAAGAATTATTCCTTCATAAAAATCATTTTTCTTGTCAACCTGACCTGGAACCATATTGAAATGATAATCATCTAAAATACCTACAGATGGCATCATATTTTCTTTATCTATTTCCAAAGACAGGGTTTCTATTATTGCCAAAGCCTTGATATTAAACATTGCAACTCTTGGATTGTCAATTATAATATCATAACGATAATTATTCTCATCAAGTTTATTAACAACTAACTCAATATCAAAACACTGGGAATCTTGCTGCTTGTTTTCAGCCGCTAAAATAGATTGGTAATAAGTCAGATAGGCATTGTATTTTTCTTTATCAATTTCTCTTGCCTCATCGCGCTGACAGCCAAGCAAAGCAACTGTTAAAAGTAATAATATTAATATTTTCTTCATTTCTAACCATCCTGTGAGTAATTAAACCTTAAAAATGAAATAGTTCTTTTTGCCTTTTCTGATGATAATTGTTTCACCATCCAAAGTATCCTCTGTGGTTAAAGTTTTATCTAATGAAGCACACTTGTCTCCATTTATTGAAATTGAACCATTATTAATCAATTCCCTGGCCTCTCTTTTACTTGAAGCTACCTTTGAACTGACTAAAGCATCTATCAATAAAATGTTATCTTCAATATCAATAGTATTGGCATCTTTAAAAGCATATTTAATCTCTTTACTGGTTAAATCCTTAACACTTCCATCAAATAATGCTTTTGTAATATTAAGTGCACTTTGAAGACCTTCTTCTCCATGTACCAGTTCAGTTAATTCTTCTGCCAAAGCCCTTTGAGCTTCTCTTAAATGTGGCTCAGTTTCAACTTTAATTGCTAAAGCTTCAATTTCTTCAACCGTTTTCATGGAAAGTTTTTTCAACATATTGACAACATCATTATCAGCAATATTGAAAAAGAATTGATAAAATTCATAAGGACTGGTCTTTTCGGAATCTAACCAGACGTTTTTACCTTCAGATTTTCCAAATTTAGAACCATCTGATTTGGTAATTAAAGGTGAAGTAACACCAAAAACCTTCGAACCATCTTCCAGTTTTCTAATTAATTCACAGCCACTGGTCAAGTTACCCCACTGGTCAGAGCCACCAATCTGTAACTCACAATTATAATTCCTGTATAAATGTAAAAAATCAAGAGATTGAAGTAACATATACGAAAATTCAGTATAAGAAATACCTGTTTCAAGTCTAGAAGCTACAGCATCTTTAGCCAACATGTAACTGACACTGAAACATTTGCCATAATCTCTTAAATAATCAATAACATTAAGTTCACTGATCCAGTCATAGTTATTAACCTGCCTGGCCGCATTTTCTCCTTCAAAAGAAAGAAAATGCGCCAACTGCTCTTTTATACAGCCAGCATTATATCTGACATCTTCCAATGTTAACAGATTTCTTTCACTGGTCATTCTTGGATCACCAATCATACCTGTTGCCCCACCAACTAAAATAATTGGAGTATGCCCCACACTTTGATATCTTTTCAATAAAAGCACTTGCTGTAAATGTCCAACATGTAAAGAATCTGCTGTTGGGTCAAAACCGCAATAACAGGTAATTGGAGTTTTTAATCTTTCTTTTAAACCTTCTAAATCTGTGACATCTTTAATTAAGCCACGCCAATTTAATTCATCTAAAAAAGTCATACGTATCACCTCATACCTAATTATTTTATCACATTATGACTTTATTGTTAATGCTAATTGAAATTCAAGAAAAAAAGGAAGCAGTCTAACTGCTTCCTAAATTTTCGTTGATGCTTTATTTTTATAAATATAGCTCAATTGATATTCTTTTTCTTTAACTTCATCATTATTTAACATCTTGGTCATAACTCGCATAGCCAAAGCTCCCAAGTCATATGACGGGATGAAAAATGACGAAATTCTTGGACGTACCATATCGGTATATCTAGAGTCCATAACACAGACCAGATCAGTTTCTTTAGGAATATCAATTCCATTTTCAGTACAGGCGTTAAGTACAGCCATGGCCTGAGAATCTCTTACAGTAATGACTAACTGATGCTTGTTATCTTTAAAATACTCATTTAAATAATCATAAGAGTTATGATATTTTTCTGGAATTTCAATTAAACCTTTAAACTGCAGGTTATGTTTGCTGAAGCCCTTTTCAATACCTTGAAGAAGCTCATCCATCATCATCGGGTTTTTCTTATCCTGGATTAAAACTATATCATCATATCCAGCCTGGATGTATTTGTCGGTTAATTCATATAATGCTTTTTTATAGTCAACATAAACATTACATGCATCTTCTGCTTTTATTTTGTGACCAATGTAAACCATTGGGGTAGAAAAACTGTTTAATATCGCTATTTCACTCTCTGTCAGACAATCATTATATACAATCACTCCATCAGCTCTGGATTTAACAATATTATCAATTATTTCACTCATCTCACTGATACTGCTGCTGGTTGTATGCAGAGCAATATTATATTTATAAATTTTAGCAACATCCAACAATCCGTTAATAATCTTACCCATATACAGAAAACTGGAATCCGGAATAACCAGGGCAATTGTGGTTGTCTTTTTTAGAGCCAATCCCTGTGCTACGGCATTTGGTCGATAACCAAGCTTAACGATAGCTTCTTCAACCCTTTTTCTTGTCTCTTCTTTTACCAGCGATGAGTCGTTAATGACACGAGAAACCGTAGCTAATGATACACCAGCTTCGTGAGCTACTGAATAAATAGTTACTTTTTTCTTTCCATCATTTGACACGCTCATACACTATTCTTCCTGCTTGTCTTCTTCTTTAACTTCTTCTTTAACTTCTTCTTTTTCAATCTTGATTGACTCTTTGATTGATTCAAAAACGTTTTCGATTGCTTCTTTAGCTCCGACAACTGTATCTCTTACCTTAGGATCACGAATAAATTCCTGATATTTGCCACTGACAAATTCTGATGCTTCTTTTGCTTTATCAGTTACAGCATCAACAGTTTTCTTAACACCTTCGTTTTCTAAAGCTTTATTGTAGTATTCAGTTGCTTTTTCGCTTACCTGATGAGCTACGTTTGTAACAGTTTCTTTTGCCTTAGCAAGCTTTTCTGATTGTTTGCTTTCTTCTTTAAGCTCTTCAAACTTTTCTTTAGCTTTTGCAGATAACTCGTTTGCCTTGTTTGAAAATTCATCAAGATAACCTTTTAAAGTTTCTTTGTTTAAATCAATTTCATTCAATCCATCCATTAATTTAGCAAATGATTCTTTAATGCCTTCTTTTACATCTTCAACAACCTTTTTAACGTTTTCTACTACTTCTTCGAAACCTTCTGCTTCATCGCCATCTTCAGCGCATTTTTCCGCACACTCTTCAGGGCATTTTTCTACGCATTCTTCTACGTGCTCTTCAACACATTCTTCGACACATTCTTCAGTGCATTCAACTTTATTTTCTTCCATTTTATTCCTCACTTTCTTTCTGACTTACATCTTCTTTTTTCTCGCTTACGACTTCTTCATCTTTGCCCTCTGCTCTTTCCAAAAAAGATAGTATCAGACTTTTTATTTGTTCGTATTCTTTTGTCCATCTGGCGATAAACTTTTTAATCATCTGTTCTAAAGTGTATCTTACCGCTTCAATCGACATTGATACGTTATTAACTGTCTTTGATGTTACACCAAAATCATCTACATACTTGTTTGCCATTTCAATAGTTTTATTCAAGTTTCCAATTGCATTATTAGCACTAGACACCACACTATCGACATTTGTTAATGAGTTATCCACTTTTTGAATTAACTTCGTCACTCTTAGTAAAAGTACTATCAAAATAATCAGGGCAATAACACCTGCGACTGGCAAAATGTAGCCAAAAACTTGACTGATTAATTGTAAAAACTCCATAAATTATACCTCTACTTTATTTTAACTTACTTTGAAAACTTTTTCAATAAATTAGTAAATTTTCTAAATCTATTTCATCTACTTCCCTTTTTTATCCATAATCAGTGGTTTTATCGCCTTATAGAGTTTACCACCTACTGTTGTACCATAAACTTTCACGATGGCATTATTTAACCCCTGTTTGGTTTTATACTTCAGGATACAGTCGGTCAGTAATTTTGCCTGCTCTGTATCTTCTACTAGACCTTTAACCTGATTATATAATTTTGTATACTTCTGTTTTTGATTAAGTTTCGTTAAATCTGTAGCTAAAATAACATTGTAGCTTTTCTTTTTCCAAAAAGTGACAAGCGGTCCAAAACCGGCATCATTAGAAACAATGACATATTCTTTTGAACTGTCTTCTTTCATCAAAAAACCTAAATAACTGGCCAATTGAAAGTCCAAAGCATTTTTATGACCAACTTCTACCCTGAAAGTATGGATATCAGCTTTAGATTCGATAATCTTTTTATGAACTGTAAATGATATCTTATCTACATTTACACTGTAGAAAATATAAACAACATCATCCTTAGACAATTCATCAATGCCATATAAACCATCACTTTTAACATTTTCAAAATCTACTAGATATACTGTCATTATCCACCTCTATACTAATTGTCTGCCGCCATATTTTCTAACTTTCAAAATATGACAACAATCTTCACCAAATACTTTTTCTATTTCTTTTTTATACTCTTCTACAAATTCATCTTTTACAAATGCCTGGATTGTTCCAGCAAATCCTCCGCCATGAACTCTACAGACACCATTATCACCTAAAATATTTTCTGAATACATTAGGGCAACTGATAACGACTGGTCTTTTACATCATGGTTGGAATATACATTTTGTAAATATTTAAATGATGAATTTCCTGATTGTCTGATAACTTCTAAAAATTCATTGAAATCATCAGCTTCTAAAGCCTTGACAGCTTTGTCTACTCTTTCGTTTTCATAGATAACATGTAAAGCTCTGATCAGAGCTCTATCACCGCATTTTTCTCTGATCTCATCAATATTACTTAATATTTCTTCAGTATCTATCTCTCTTACCAGTGTCTTTCCCAAAACCTCACAGACACTTCTCATTTCATAAGGAATAGCTGCATAATCATCAGTCAGATGAGCATGAGATCCCTTTGAATCAACAATACAGAGACTATAGCCTGATTTAGAAAAATCTGCTTCAACCTTCTTAACCTTTGGATTTTCGTTATCTTCAAAATCAATATTGATCAGATTTCCAACAGAACAGGCCACCTGGTCCATCAGCCCGCTAGGTTTACCAAAATAGACATTTTCCGCAAACTGCCCTGCCTTGGCAATAATAACTGGATCAATAGCACCCTTATTAAATAAACCTGAAGCAATATAGCCTACCATTGTTTCAAAGGCGGCACTGGAACTGAGTCCTGAACCGACAGCCACATCACTGGTCATAAATGCATTAAAACCATCAACACGAAATAACTCATCATCAAGTCTTTTTAAAACCCCTTTGACCAGCGATCTTGTCGATCTTTTTTCTTCTTCTTTTTTTTCTAAATCAACAACTGACACACCATTGCACCTGCGGTTATCACTGGTAATATTGACAAAACTACTTCGATTAGGGGCAGCAACAGCAATTATATCAATATTTACAGCACAGGCTAATACCTTGCCATTCTGATGGTCGGTGTGATTGCCAGAAACTTCACTTCTGCCTGGAACAGAAAACAGACTGACATCATCCTCACCATACAGCTTTTCAAATCTTTCTATGGCCTTGATATATCTATTCCTTTGATATTCCAGTTGAGATTTATCCTGATACAGATCAATAAAGATTTCATCAAATCTACCATCCTGTATTCTCTGTTTCAATATACTAGACTTCATAAATAATCCTCCTGTTCTACTCTAAACTCTCTTCTTTTATTGACATTATCACATTTATTTTACCATCATGATAATACTCAACCTGATAACTGTTGCCTACCTCAATAAATGGAGTCACTGATAAATCAATGCTGACCTTGATGCTGTATCTTTCATCAGTATCACTGACAATATAATAATATGTATTTCCATCAACGACAACACTGCTCAAGCTTTTAACTATGATTGTTGCATCTGTCAGCTCATGCGGTTCTTCCGTTGAAATACCCATCATTTTCAAATATTGTTCAGCCGCATATTTAATACCTAAAGAAGCATCAGTTACAGAAACCTTCTGATAGTTGATTACATCTACAAAAGCATACATTTTTACTAAACCTGCATCATCTTTTAGAGATAACAAATATGTTGGTCGACCATTCAGATTGATTAAAAGTGGAAAAGTAGTCGTGTATTGTTTCTCTTGAACCTGACCTGTTGCTGAATCCATTGCGCTATACTCTTCTGCACCTGGTACATCATAAAATCTCGCTTCATGAGTCCTTAAATTTACCAGGACGAAACCAATATTGCTCTCATCTGATGAAATTGAAGTAATACCGGTATACATGTAAACATCATCATTCATCGTTATATAGGTATATCCGTCAGTTGTCTGAACAACATTTTTCTGAGCAAAGATACTATTTAAATAACCATTCTGATACATTCCCCATGAATCTATTTCTTCGATCACCAGATGAGCATCAAAGACCTCATCAATCCATACTGGGATATTCTCTATTTCATATCTTTGAGTTTCACCAGTTATTGCATTTACCGCAACAATTCCACTGACTTCTTTTTTGAGATTAACCCAGGTATACCTTACAGTCTGAACAATCCAGTAAGGAACACCCTGTTCATCAACTTCAAATGAAATGTCTCCAAAGTTTGTAAAAGGATAACTGAATCTCAAATGTCTGTTCAGGTTGTGAAAAAAGTAAGCGCTTGGCAAATACTTTAAGCCATCTTCAGTTTTTACCAAAGTAGCTTCTCCGGTAGTGCAATCAACCAGGATATATCCTGCAGTACCTTGCTGGTTTGCCAAGTACTTGAAAAATCCATTATGTTCCAATGGTGTAGCTCGAACAATTTTATTTTTATAATTGATTAAAGAATATTCATCACTTACAGAAAACTGTGATACCAGTTCTGGTATTTGTCCTACGACCCTATCTCCCACCTTGCGAGCTGAATCTTTATCCAATAGTGGAAGATTATTAAAATCAACTTCATGAATGTCTTCAATAAATGAACCATTGGTCACCTGTATTCTATTTTTGTATATCTTTGAAGAAAACATTGGAGAAAAGATTACTGTTCCCAATAAGTAAACTATAATAAGTGCTCCAACAATGATAGTTGGATATAAAGCCTTTCCTTTCTTGAATCCTTTGCTGATACTTTTTGTCTGAATTACAATAAATATCGGCCCAAAAACCGCTGGTAAAAAGAAGATCCAGAAACCAATATTTGTTGGATTGATTGGTGGTAAAAGGAAATAATAAGCTATAGCCCAGCCAATAACCCATAATATTAACGTGTAAACTTTAAATTTTTTAAACATGATTACACCTCCTGTCAAATATATTATATACGTATATGAGCAATTTATATCATATTGTTTATGTATGGTTGCTATATTATTTTTTATAAAGCATCCTTATTCTTAAACCAGTACTGACTTCCCCAGTTATCAAAATCATACTGAGGCATATAATTGTTACATTCATAATCGACATAATAAAGTTGTTTATTATATAAAATAAAGTTGCTGGGATAATAGTCTATATTAATATTATTCTTCTTTAAATGTTCAGCTATCTCTTTAACCAACTTTATTTCTAAACTGACATCTTCATCATTGGTAATTTTCTGTAGTACTGTTTTACCTTCAATAAACTCCTTGATAATGATTTCTTTTTCTTTATCAACTTCTATCAGTCTTGGCATAAGGATATTAAGATCAGATAGTGTTCTATAATCTCTTAACTCACTTTCTATCTTGTTGTCGAAAGTATAATACTCACAAGGTTCATGGTGAATCTTCTTTAATGTATAAAAAACATTTTCATAATTTGCCAGATAGGAATAGCCACTTTTACCTTTTCCTAACAGTTCTATTATTTCGTATTTCTTATCATTTACTTTCATAGCAGCTGCACCTTCACTTTACGAATATATTCTCTAATATCAATGTCAGAAGGACATTCATAAGTACATATTCCACACTCAATACACTGTAATACATTGTATTCTTGAGCTTTTTGAAGGTTGTTGTCCCTGCATAGGTTCAATAATTTCAAGACATCCAGTTTCAAATAGCATCCGTCATTACAGATTGTACAGTTGTCTTGGCAAGGTTTTTCAGTTTTATGTTTTCTTTTTAAAATAGTTATGCCATTATATGGACTGGCTATTGGAAAATCGGCATTTTTCATCTTAGCTCCCATTAAGGATCCACCACACAGGATATCAACTTCATTAAGATCATATTTTATAAGATCTTTGACAAGCTCACTTACCATTGTTCCTATTCTTACTCTGAAGATTTTACCCTCAGCTATGCCATCACCGCCAACAGTAACAATCTTTTCTATCAGCGGCAATCCAGTATTAAAAATCTTATTAATGGCAATAGTTGTAGAAACATTATTTACTATCACTCCACATTCGGTGGTATAGACATCAAAATCTCGTCCAGCTATTCTATTGGTTAAAACCTTTTCCCAGCCAGCTGGATAGTTGTCGACACTTTCATATACTTCAATATGACTGTATTTCTTATCGACATTAATCTTATCTTTAACCAGCTCTACCTGATCTTTCAATGTTTCTTTCAAGGCAATTACTACACGATCGGCATTTGACATTTTTTGTAAGATCAGTGTTCCCTCTAGAAGGTCAGCAACATTTTCTAAAACATTGGCATAATCACTGCTTAAATATCCTTCACACTCAATTCCATTAATAATCAAGGTGTCAATGCTATTACTTAAATATTTGCCATAAAGAGCAAACCCTGCTCCTGATAAACCTACTAGACCGGAAATTCTAGCTTTTTCTATCAACTCTTCTCTATCTAATTCATTAAAATCAAAAGGTGCAAAAAGCTTCTGTTTTTCATCTTTAAAATCATTTTCCACCACTACATGTCTGACATATTGATTGGTACAGTATTCCAGCGTTTCAAAACCAACTACCGTTCCTGAAACACTGCTGTAGATAGGAACATAGACATCTCCATCACAATAACCTAATAAAGAACCTATTTTTACTTTATCGTTTAGCTTAACCGTACATACTGATTTAATCGATTGATTGGTAGCCAAAGGAAAAACCATCTTAAAAGAAGGTTTTATTTCCTTTAAATATCCCTGATATTTAACCTTTTGCTCTTTTAAGATGGTATAACCTTTAAACACAAATTACTCTTTCCCTAATAATTTGAACATATTTTTCTTATAAACTTCAACTCCTGGCTGATTGAAAGGATTGACATCCAGCATTAATACCGTCATTGCACAGGCAATAAAGAAGAAGTAAATCATATAGCCATAGCTAAACTCACTGGTATCCTTTAAATACAGGACAATGTTAGGAACTTCTCCTTCTTCCACATGGGCTGCCAGTGTCCCTTCAAAGGCCATCTGATTTACCCAGTTAACATTTTTACCAGCTAAATAGTTCATATTGTCCAAATCATCTTTACAAGCAGGGAACACTACATCAACTGGTGGATTTTCAACCATCAATACTGTTTCATAGAAACATTTTAGACCTTCCTGAATGAACTGACCCATTGAGTGTAAGTCAGTTGTAAAGTTTACAGAAGCAGGTAAAATACCTTTTCCTTCTTTTCCTTCTGATTCACCATATAGCTGTTTCCACCATTCAGCAATCATTGCCAGATGTGGTTCGTAAGTAACAAAAAACTCTGCGGTCTTGCCTTGCTTTTCCATCATTCTTCTCAGTACTGCATACTGATAAGCTGTATTTTTGCTCAAATCACTGGTTGAGAAATCTTCTCTTGCTTTTTGACAGCCAGCCATTAATTTATCGATATCCAAACCTGCTGCAGCAATAGGCAACAAGCCAACAGCTGTAAAGACTGAATATCTGCCACCAATATCATCAGGTATGACAAACATTCTATAACCTTTAACTTTAGCTAAATTATTTAAAGTTCCCTTATTTTTATCGGTTGTCGCAATAATTCTCTTTTTACTTTCTTCAATGCCATAAATTTCTTCAACATACTGCTGATAAATTCTAAAAGCCACTGCTGTTTCAGTAGTTGAACCTGATTTAGAAATAACATTTAAATAAACGCTCTTCCCTTTGATATGGTCTAATACCTGTTGAATATAGGTTGCTGAAACGGTATTTCCAACATAGATAATTTCAACCTTATCACCAGCATATAAACCATTCATCATTTCAATAGCACTTCTTGCCCCTAAATAAGAACCCCCAATGCCACATACTAAGAGCACATCAGCATTTTCTCTGATTTCTTCAGCTACTTCCTTGACCTGTCTGAACTCTTCTTTGTCATAATTAACTGGCCAGTCAACCCAGCCCAAGTAGTCGCTTCCCTTAGCAGTTCTATTAATGATACTTTGATGTATTACATCAACCTGTGGCTGATAATCATTAATATCCTCTTTTAATAAAGCATGTGAATAATCTAATTTAATCATAACCTCTCCTTCAATGTATCTTCTATCCAGACTGGCAGTTTTTCTTTCAGGGATTTAAAACCGATCTTTTCAATTTTAGCAATATCCTTTTTAGTTGGAACAGCATACTTTCTATTAGTTTGAATAGCTTTTAATGACAGCTTTAATTGACCGTTTCTGTCAATATCTATTATTTTCACTACCAGCTTCTCACCTTTTCTAAAAAAATATGAAACATCATCAATATAATACTCACTAATTTCTGATATATGAATTAAACCGTAGGTTTCTTCATCCACCTTAACAAAAGCTCCATAAGGTTTAATTCCTGTGATTGTTCCCTGTACTACCTGTCCTGTTTTATACATTTTTTCCTCTTATCACATTATACCATATCAAATCTGATAATTGTATTTTGTCAGACAAAATAATATAATTGATTAGGGTGATTATATGAATAAGTTTTATGTGCCTGTCGCCGCTGCCTCAGCCTGCATACTGGCACAACTATTAATGCCTGTAGGGCATTATCTGATTCACAAAGATTGGAATCCAAGACTTGTCTTTTCCAGTGGTGACATGCCTTCAAGCCATTCCTCGCTGGTTTCCGCTTTAACTCTGGCTATTGGGTTGACGGATGGTTTCGATACCAACGTCTTCTATATCGCTTTGTGTTTTTCAGTTATTGTCTGCTATGATGCAGCCAATGTCAGATTTTATGCCGGAAAGAATATTTCAGTAACTCAAAAACTTATTGATGATTTAAAAGATTTATTTGGTTCAGATATCGTTTTAAATGACAAAATCTATATGGATAAAATGAAAGGTGTTTTAGGGCATACTTATTTTGAAGTTGCCGGTGGTGTTATACTGGGTTTAATTGTATCATATATATGTTATATTTGGTTTGGAGGTGCAATCTAATGGATACAGTAGAAAAAATTAAAAATGTTATTGAACAGATCAGACCATACATCCAGAATGATGGTGGCGATTTGCAATTTGTTGACTACGTTGACGGAATTGTACAGGTTCGTATGACTGGTGCCTGTGCTAATTGTCCAATGAGAAGAATTACCTTTAATAACGGAATTAAAACCAATATCATGGATGCAATTTCTGAAGTTAAAGATGTTGTACTTGTCTAAAGATAAAAGACAACAGGTATAAAAATTAGTTTTATTGATGCTAATAGATTAGAGAGAATCAATTCTCTCTTTTTTAAAAAATTGTTATATAATGCTGAAATATTGACTGGAAAAGAAAAATATTTTATATTTTAACCGTTGAAGAAGTCTTTTATAAAGGAGTTATATGTTTGGATATTTGCTTGCTAACATTGATATTTTGACTAAAGAAGAGAAAAATCAATATCGAAGTTTTTACTGCGGTCTTTGCAACAGGCTCAGAAATAAATATGGTCTGACTGGAGCTTCTACTTTAACCTATGATCTAACCTTTGTAGCAATACTTCTGACTGATGTATATAATCCAATTAATGAAACGATTGAAGAAAGATGTATTGTTCGCCCCATTAAAAAACATCTGGCTGTATTCAATAAGTACACCGAATATGCTGCCAGCATGAATATCTATTTAAGCTACTATAAACATCTTGATGATGTTAATGATGATAACTCAATAAGGG
Source organism: Erysipelotrichaceae bacterium (assembly GCA_033808805.1). Lineage (GTDB taxonomy): Bacteria > Bacillota_I > Bacilli_A > Erysipelotrichales > Erysipelotrichaceae > UBA1783. The sequence continues at coordinate 26,496 of JAPXMY010000005.1, read as the reverse complement.
CTAAAATTAAGGCTGATAAACTTCAGCAGTTTTTAGAGGAAGTTGAAAAAGAATATCCAATACAAACTGCAGTTATCAAAGAGAACTTAGAATATATCGGTGAAATTGAAAAAGAAAACATCCTGAACCCTGATCTGGGAAGCAATGCTTTTGGTAATATTATGGCCTGTCTATTGGACAAGGAAAACAATAACGAATACCTTAAAGGATGTGGCTATCATTTAGGGAAATTTATCTATATAGCTGATGCTGTTATTGATTTTAAACGTGATTTAAAAAAAGAAGTCTATAATCCATTGGTCGCTTTAGAAAACTATGATCATCATGAGATGCTACTGTCGATTATGGATGATTGTGATAGTTATTACAGTAAATTACAATTGAGAGAAAATAAGAATATACTGGATAATATTATCTATTCGGGAATCTGGTCTCAATATCAGTTGCATCAAAAAAGACAAGCAAAGGAAGTGAAAAAATGAAAGATCCTTACCAAATTTTAGGTGTCAGCAGAAATGCCAGCGAGGAAGAAATTAATAAGGCCTATCGTGCCCTGGCTAAAAAGTATCATCCCGACTTAAACCCTGATGATCCATATGCGGCGGAAAAAATAAAGGAAATTAATGTCGCCTACGATACTATAAAAAGTGGCAAAGCCTACCAATATCAGCAACAGTCTGCCAACTATAATAATCGTACCGGCTATCAGTATGGTCCTTTTACTTTCTATGACTTTTCTGACTTTTTCAGTCGTCAGCAAAACACTTCCTACGATGACTATGATGTAGCGGAAAATTTCCTTAGAAATGGCCAGTATCAGCAGGCACTAAACGTGCTGAAAGATATTCCAGTCAAAAATGCCAGATGGTATTATCTAAGTGCCATAGCTCAATTTAATATTGGCAATACAATTACCGCTAGAGAACATATTGAAAAAGCCTGTCTATACGAACCAGATAATGCCGTCTATCAACAAACCAGAGAGCAGATCAGAACCAACAGAAGCAGTTATAGAACTTCCTATTCCCGTTATTCACAACCCTATTCAAATAACAGATTATGTCTATCATATATCTTGATGCAGCTATTCTGTGTATTCTGTGGTGGGGGAAGATTCTGCTACTTCTTACCTTGCTTCTTTTGTTAACAGGAGGAATTTCAAATGGATAATTTTAAATATCATTTACAAAAACTTAGATATAATATTTCCAGCTTTATGCACAGGATACTGGCTGGAAGATATGGTATTGACCATCTTTACAGGTTTTTAACTGTTGTAGTTTATATCTTATTATTCATACAAATCTTCTTTAAACCAAAATTTTTGTATCTATTTACACTGGCTGTCTTAATCTATAGTTTTTATCGTGTTTTTTCTAAAAACCATCAGGCCAGACATAAAGAAAACCAGCTTTATTTGAAATATTCAAAGAAATTCAAAAGTTGGTTTAATTTACAGATAAGAAAATTCAAGGAACGAAAAGATTATCGTTTCAGAGTCTGTCCTAACTGCAAACAGACATTAAGACTTAAAAACAAAAAAGGTAAACATACAGTCAACTGTCCTAAATGTAAAACAGACTTCGATGTCAAGATTTAGAATATAAAAAGAGAATCCTGATTAATAATATTACTAAAAGAATGCCTAGGCATTCTTTTCTTCACTTATCAATCGACAAACCTTGTATATGTCGCCACAACCCATTGTAATAACCAGATCATTTTCATGATAGTTTTCAAGCAGATAGTCTTTTATCTTTTCAAATCCATCTATGATAATACTGTTTTTCAACTCTTTCTGGAGATCTTCAGAATATATACCATAGGTATTAACTTCTCTGGACCCCATAATTGGAGTCAGTATAATTTCATCGGCTATTGATAAAGCTTTGATAAATTCATCTTTCAGCATTTTAGTTCTGGAAAAGGTAAATGGCTGAAACACAACAACTACCCTGTCATAGCCCAGGTGCTTTGCTGATGTCAGTGTAGCTTCAATCTCGGTTGGATGATGTCCATAATCATCATATAGATCGAAACCAAAATTCCCGATTTTTTCAAACCTTCTTCCTGCCCCGCTAAATTGCGCAATACTGTCAGCTATTTTTTCTACAGGTACACCTAGATGATGACAAACGCTGAAAGCAGCTAAAGCATTATAAATATTATGCTTTCCTGGAATGTGATTAATTACCGATGCTAAAAACTCACCCTTATAGTAAACATCAAAATCAAAACCATTTTCATCATTTATAACATTCTTTGGATAGTAGTCATTGCTTTCATTAAAACCAAAAGTAAATATTTCATTAACAGTATCTTCAACAGCTTTTAAAACCAGTTTATCATCACCATTAATGAAAATTTTTGAAGCCATGCTGACAAACTTACTATAGGATAAAACCATATTATCCATTGTTTTAAAATATTCCAGGTGGTCATTATCAATATTCAATACCACCGCAATATCAGGTGATAACTTTAAGAAAGTATCCGCAAACTCACATGATTCAACCACAAAGATATCTGAATCACCAGTAATCCCATAATGATTAATTAAAGGAAGCTTCCCGCCAATAACCGCATTGGGTTTAAAATCGGCCTGAATCAATATTTGGGTTATCAAACTTGTTACTGTTGTTTTCCCATGAGTTCCACTTATGCCTATAACATTATTAAACATTCTTGATAGAGCTCCTAAGACTTCACTTCTTTCCATTATGGGAATATTTCTCTTTTTCGCCTCCACAAGTTCGACATTATCCTTAAATATCGCTGCTGAATAAATTACCAGTTGGGCATCTTTAACATTTTCAGCATCATGACCTAGTGATACATCAGCTATCTTTCTGACCATTTTTAAAGGGTCTGACTCGTTATTATCTGAACCCGTTATCTCATACCCTTTTGAGTGCAGAATCTCCGCCAGAGGGCACATACCGCTTCCACCGATGCCAATCATATGAACTTTTTTTACATTAAATAAAATCTGATCTTCTTTAAAGTATTTTTTCATCACTACACCCTCTTTCTCTAATATTATAATGTTTTTTTTACATAAATGGTATATTTCATATATAATTTAAATATGAATTACCAACTTGATGAAAAAGTTATGTACATAATCAAAACATTGAATGATCATGGTTTTGAAGCCAATATTGTTGGAGGATGTGTCAGAGACATTCTTTTAGGGCTTCAGCCAAGTGATTTTGATATCAATACCAATGCTACACCTGCCCAAGTTATAGAAGTATTTAAAGACCATAAGATTTATAAAACCGGTTTAAAACATGGAACCGTTTCACTTATCTTAAATAGTGAAGCTTTTGAAATAACTACTTATCGTATTGATGGCAGATATACAGATTGTCGTCATCCTGAAAAAGTTGAGTTTTCATCGTGTTTAAAACATGATTTGGCCAGAAGAGATTTTACTGTCAATGCCTTTGCCTATAACAGTAAAGATGGGTTAATAGATTACCATAATGGATATGATGATTTGAAAAATAAGATAATTAGATGTGTAGGCAATCCTTACCAGCGCTTTCAGGAAGATGCTCTGAGAATTCTTAGAGCGATAAGATTTGCCAGTACATTAGGTTTTAAAATTGAAGCTGAAACTCAAAAAGCCATATTCGAAAAAAAAGATTTACTGTTAAATATTTCAGTTGAAAGAATCTACATTGAATTAATAAAAATCTTAACTGGAAAATACGTCTATTATGTCTTATCACTCTATAAGGAAGTCATAGAAGAATTCATACCAGAATTTAAATATGTTTCCAGGTATAAATTTCTTCAGAGTCTGGATAATCTATCCAGAGAAAAAGAAGACAGATCAATTATCCTGGCAATCTTTTTACAACCGGCAGAAAACCATCGAAATATCTTAAAAAGATTGAAAGTTGATAATAAAACTTACCATGAGGTATCCTTTCTCATTGAACATTATTATGATTTAATTGAAGTCGATGATATCTCACTTCGTTTCAGTCTAAATAAGATGGGAAAAAATATGTTAATGAAGTTACTGAAAATTCAATATTTAAGCGACCATCTCGATAAAGTTTATTACAATCTATGTCTTAAGGCCTTAGATTATATTGAAGAAAACAAATTGCCATATCAATTAAAAGATTTAGCCATTGATGGTAATGACATTCAAAAATTCGGTTATGAAAATCAAGAGATATCTAAACAGTTAAACAGAATATTATCTTTGGTAATAAAAAACAAATTAGACAACACAAAGGAAGATTTATATAAATATTTGTCTTTACAGTCAAAATCAAACAAATCAACAGCTAAACAGTAGAATAGAGTTATTATTTGGTAATTTGTTTAAACGTTATTAAAACAGAAACCTGTTTCAGGCTTCTGTTTTTTAATCAAATAAACTTATATTTTCATATGATGAGGTATTTTCCAGCGGTTTAGCAGCCTTTTCTATCTCATCAAAAGCCACCTTCGCTTCATTTAAGGCCTTGTTGACTCTTTCAGCATCAAATAAAGAGACATTCTCAATTGGTTTTACTTCATCTTCAGTTTCAGCTGACTTTTCCAGATAAACTACCGGTTTTTCTTCAACAGTTAATTTTGTATACAAAGGTTTAGGTGGTTCTAAATATTCAACTTCCTCGATTAAATCTTCTTCTTTCTTTTCAGGCTGAATATCATCACTTATAAAATCGCTCGTTGTCATATTAGCAATTTTCTCATCTACTTCATCAACAGTATCCTCTATAATTCTATCTCTTCCAAAGATTGGTGAAAACACAGTTCCAATAACACTTCTTTTTGGTTTTTCACTATCATATTCCAAATTATTGATAGTGATGGCATAGCTATCCTTGTCACTGCCAAAGATTGGTGAAATAACTCTCTGAGGAACATAGGCTGGTTTAACTTTTTCAGTTTTAACTTCCACTTTCTTATCTGTAGAATCAGTTTTAGAAGTGTTGAAATCAACAAACATTGAAGACTTTTTAGTTGGTTTTTCTTCCTTTTTAACTTCTGTTTGTTTTGAAGCAACTTCTTTTTCAGGTAATTTTTCTTTTATCACCGGTTTAGTTTCAATAGTTTTCTCCAAATCTATTTCTTTTTCAGTTATGTGTTCCTCAATTATTTCAGTATAGTCAGCAACTACATCTATTCTGGAAGAAATATTTCTGTCAACTTTATTGTCAACAACTTTTTCATTTCCCTGCTCATCAACTACAACTTCTTCAAATAAGAAATTTTGAAATTTATTTTTTAAATTTTTTAAAAACCCTGCCATTGCTATTCACCCTCTTCTAAATCATTCTGGTTTGGATTGTTTTGTCCATCCTCTATTGTACCATCAGGTTCTTCAGAATCCTGTTGTTCTAAATCTATTATAATGAATGTTTTATCATCTTTCCAGTCATCAATATAGTCCACAAAATAACCTGTCTCTGGAACAACGCTTTCAAATAAAGTAACAATACTCGTCGTATAAGATACCAGTGTATCAGAAGCATAATCTAAAATTAATTTTTTCTTTTCTACCTTGCAGCTTCTCAATAGTATAAGCATATCATGAACGGTATTTGAACATCCACCTTTATTAGCCAGAGAAATAAATATGAACTCCGAAGTCTGGATCATGATAAAATATCCATCCTTGGTTTCTGAAACCGATATATTGAACAGCACAGTCTCATCAGCATTATTCAAATATCTTCCACTTCTAGTAAAGAAAGGATTTTTGACCGTCCCTATATCTCTTAAACTGTCATCTTTATTGGTAGTTATGGCATCATTGACAATAGCTGTAACATCTAATGATAATGATGCTATATTACCATCGATATTAAATTTATTAGAAATCTCATCCCCATCTACTTTACCAATACTTTTAGGCAGATAGTATGAATAGTATGTTTTTGTGCAGTTGTTGTAAGTGTAATCTTCAATCTTTTCACCAATGGCAATATTAACAGCTTTATTCAATTCATCATAAAGAGAGTCTGTGTCTGTAACACATCCTGATAAAATTATAAGAATTAAAAATGCTGTAAAAATCTTTTTAACCACTTTTTTCTCCATCACTCACCTTAAAGATTGCTCGATATATCGGCTGTCCTAACTGCATAAAATTATTTTCATATTCAGTTATGACATCTTCATCGTGAGTTTCTCTTCTAAAATCTACACTTACATCTTTTAATGACCATTTATTTTCACTAAAAGTAATTAAAGAATATTCAAAAAGTTCAGCATTATCAGTTTTCATAATAATGCATCCATCATTTTTCAAGACTTTTTTATATCTTTCTATAAAAGTACCATAGGTTAATCTTCTTTTGGTATGGGCTTTTTTTGGCCAGGGATCGGAAAAGTTTAAATGAATTCTATCTACTTCTCTTTCTTCAAACCACAAATCTATCTTCTCTGCATCGCCGACGATGAATTTCATATTCTCGCTTGTACAGTCGATACTCTTTTTTAAAGCCATAGCAGCTGCATCAATATTCTTTTCCACCGCAACCCATAATTCACCAGGATTTTTTTCACCCATTCCAATCCAATAGTCACCTTTGCCAGCTCCTATTTCAACCACAATTGTATCATAACCAAATGTTTTCCATTTTCCTTTTAAGGTTTCTGGATTACTTATAACACAATCTATTCTTTGTTGAATCAGATCTTTCGCCCATGGTTTTTTTCTCATTCTCATAAAATATCACCTAGACTATTGTACCACATTTTTAATTTCACAAATAATGTGGCTGCTTTCCATATTTTTAGAAAGTATATTATTGTATAATATCACATCTATATTTTAAGAGAAAAAACGTCATTATTCAACAAATTAATTAAAGGACTGAATTTTCAGTCCTTAAGCTATTATTCTTCAGTTTTTTTAGTTGTTTTTCTATTTCTGTTTACATTTCTTTTGCCAGTAAAAATTTTGTTTTTTGAATAATCTCTGATCGGCTCTTTAAAGTCTTCTGGTTTATCTAATAATTCTTTAACTGAGGCGCTGACCTTGCCGCTTTCATCAACTGCTTTAACAACTACTTTAACTTTATCACCCATTTTGTACAGACTTGATGGTTTGTCTACTCTTTCCCATCTTAAATCTGACACATGAACTAAAGCATCAGTTCCAGGGAATAATTCCACAAAGATACCATATGATTCAATTCTGTTGATAACTGCTGCTTCAAATATTTCTCCTACCTGAGCAACTCTTGTAATTTCTTCAATCATCTTAACCGCAATATCGATACTTTTTTGATCAGCATGATAGATTAATACTCTACCCTCATCCGAAATGTCAATCTTGGTACCATTGCTGGCTTCGATAATCTGGTTGATATTCTTTCCACCAGTACCGATTACGTCCCTGATCTTATCTACTGGAATATCTAATCTGGCAATCTTTAAAGCATATTGAGAAACATGCTCTCTTGGTTTACCGATTGTCTTATCCATTACATCTAAAATCTGTAATCTAGCTTCTTTTGCCTGAGCCATAGCCTGCGCTAATACTTCTCTGCTTAAACCTTGAACTTTAATATCCATCTGTAAAGCTGTAATACCCTCTCTGGTACCAGCTACCTTAAAGTCCATATCGCCAAAATGGTCTTCCATTCCCTGAATATCAGTTAAGATTGAATAATTTTTACCATCTTCAACCAGTCCCATAGCAATACCGGCAACTGGAGCTTTGATTGGAACTCCTGCAGCCATTAATGATAAAGAACCAGCACATATAGATGCCTGTGAAGAAGAACCATTTGATTCTAATACTTCTGCCACAACTCTTATAGCGTAAGGGAACTCTTCTTCTGATGGAATAACATGTTTTAGAGCTCTTTCTCCCAGTGCACCATGACCGATTTCTCTTCTTCCTGGTGACCCCATTCTTCCAACTTCACCTACTGAATAAGGTGGGAAATTATAATGATGCATGAAGCGTTTTTCTTCAACTTCTGTCAGATCATCAATAATCTGATTGTCACCCAATGCCCCTAAGGTAGTAGCTGATAATACCTGAGTCTGACCTCTGGTAAATAAACCTGAACCATGTACTCTTGGCAAGATGTCAATTTGAGCATCCAAAGGTCTTATTTCATTTAAACCTCTACCATCAGGTCTGATTTTTTCTTCAATAATCAGTCTTCTGACTTCATCAGAGACGATATTGTCACAAACTTCTCTTACCATCTTCAAAGTTTTATTTTTTGTCGCTTCAGATTCATATTCCTTCTGATCAAAATATTCAACTGTTTCATTGGTTAAATCATCAATAGCCTGATAGCACTCTAATTTATCCTTGATTGAAACTGCTGTCTTTAATCTGTCAGCTACATAATCATACACTTCCTGTTTCAAATCAGCAGGAACTTCATATAATTCAACAGCTACTTTTTCTTTGCCGACCTTAGCAATAATTTCTTCCTGGAACTGACATAATTTCGCAATATGCATCTGTCCAAACTCCAGAGCATCTACCATTAATTGTTCACTTACTTCTTTGGCACCTGCTTCAACCATCATGATAGCATCTTTTTTACCAGCCATCGTTAATGACAATGCGCTCTTCTCAGAATCTTCAACAGTTGGATTAATCACAAATTCTCCATCAATGTATCCAACAATAACACCGGCAATTGGTCCTTCAAATGGAATATCGGAAATTGATAAAGCCAGTGAAGCTCCAAACATGGCTGCCATTTCAGGCGAATAATCATAATCACAGCTCATCGCAGTATTGACTACTTGAACTTCATTTCTAAAACCTTCTGCGAATAATGGTCTAATTGGTCTATCAATTAAACGTGCTGTCAATGTAGCATGTTCGCTAGGTCTACCTTCTCTTCTTAAAAATCCTCCAGGAATCTTTCCAACAGAATACAATTTTTCTTCAAAGCTTACCGTTAACGGGAAGAAATCTGTATCCTTTGCGACATTAGATGCGCATGCTGTAGATAATATAACTGTATCTCCGTATCTAACTAATACAGCACCACGTGCCTGTTTGGCTAATTCCCCTGTTTCAACAGTCAACTCTCTACCGTTGAAATCCATACTAAATACTTGTTTAGCCATTTCTTTTTTTACCTCTCTTTAATTCAACTTATTCATTTTAACACATAATCAATATTTTTTTAATAGCTAATAGTTTATAATAATACATAAGAAGGTGAAAAGATGAAAAAAAGCAAGATTCTATCTCTCTATATGATTGTTATGATAATAATTTTTATCATTACTTTCTCTATCTCTATACCTGTCTTACTTAGACCCTTCTATTATCTTCATATAAACATGTTGGATTTGGTCAATAAAACCGGATATGATTATCAGACAATTAAAACAGCTTATGATGAAATGATGAATTTCTGTCTTGGACTGACAGATTATTTCTCTACTGGAAAATTAAAGTATTCAGTTGATGGTATGAATCATTTTATCGATGTCAAAAACCTGATTTTTTTAGACTTATCTCTTTTATTGTTTTCGGGTCTGAATATCTTAATAACCCCTAAAATAATGAAAAAGAAAAATCTGATACCTTATAGATTCAATAATCACAACAACAGTTATTATGCAGCTAATCTTTTACTGGCAATTTTTATCAGTATCATTTTATTCAGTCTGTCTAATTTCAGCAGGACATTTGTTATATTTCACCAGATATTTTTTCCAGGTAAAACCAACTGGCTTTTTGATCATAGATATGATGAAATAATTCTGATACTGCCAGAAGTATATTTTAAAAACTGCGCTATTTTAATAGTTTCTGTTTTGTTTATCATTTGTTTATCATTGATTATTAAAGATAAAAAAGATTACCTGTAAAGACAATATACAGCAACAGTGAAAACTTATTTATCTTAAATTTGATTTATAGAAGCAATTTAGATTTTAGGTAAATAATTATCTTTTCATTTTCTTTTTTGATAAGTTCATCTATAATTAAGACAGAAGTTAGAAAAATATAGAATGGTTTTATAAAAAGTTTATGATTCAACATCATATGTTTATTTGTCATATAAAGCTTAAGACTAACATTAGAACTTACTTAAAAATGTTTGAAAACCATTTAAAATAAAAAATAATCCAATGGCTGACATTGGATTAAATATCTGACTTAATAGACGGATAAAAAGAAGGGAGGATAGTATGAAAACAAAAATTCAAGCTGTTTGTGGTTTTGGAGTTGGATCTTCAATGATGCTGAAAATGAATATTGAAAAGATCGCAAAGGATAACGGTTATGATGTAGATGTTTTTTGTGGTGACATAACAACAGCTGCTTCTAATCAGTGCGATGTAATTTTCACTTCAAGGGAATTGGGAGCTAGACTTACAGATCGTGCCAAAGTTCCAGTGATTATCTTAAACAATTTCATGAACAAACAAGAAGTCGAAGAAAAAGTTTTAGCTTATTTAAAAGAATTGTAAAATAGAAAGGAAATAAATTATGGCAATTTTTGATTTTATTATTAACGAAATATTTGGCCAGGGGGCTATTTTCTTAGCACTTGTAGCTGCTGTTGGGTTAATCATTCAAAAGAAAGACTGGGCTGAAGTAATTCGTGGTACAGCTATGACAGCTATTGGTTTCTTCGTATTAAATGCTGGTACTGGAATTATCGCTGGGGAATCTATCAGTGGTATCGCTACAGCGTTTAATGTGTTGATGCCTGAAGCTGCAGCGCCACCTGCTACAGTCGATATCGGGGGACAATACGGTACACAGATAGGTATCGTTATGTTAGTTGCTTTTGCAGTCAACTTATTATTTGCAAGATTTACAAAATGGAAATCAGTTTTCCTGACAGCTCATATGTTATATTGGTTCCCATTTGTATTTATTGCTGCTGGTGTTGATGCCGGTTTAACTGGAGGCAAATTAATCGCTCTGGCTGCGCTATTTACAGCTGTATATATGATTGTTTCTCCTAACCTGATGAAACCACTGGTTAAAGAAGTTACTGGTGATGATTCATTCACTATTGGACATCCTACTACTGCTTTATCATTGATTGCAGGATATTTAGGAAAATTGGTAGGAGATAAATCTAAATCTACTGAAGAGCTGAATATTCCTCCTAGCTTAGGATTTTTAAGAGAAGTATCAATTACCGGTACTATCGTTATGGCTTTAACTTATATTGTTATGGCAATCATCTTAAAAGCTAACGGTTTTAACCCTGGAGAAGTTTGGGGTTATGCTGGTGGTTCAACTGGTATTTTCACTTATATTTTTACTCACGCAATAAAATTTGGTGTTGGTGTAACAATCATGATGCAGGGTGTTCGTATGTTAATTGCGGAAATTGTTCCTGCATTTAAAGGTATTGCAGAAAAAGTTGTTCCTGGAGCTATTCCAGCACTTGACTGTCCAATTATCTTTGGCTATGCACCTAATGCATTAATTATTGGTTTCATTACCGCAATGATTACTTCAACTATTACCATCCTGTTAACTGCAGGAATGTTCCCAACAGTTGTAATTCCGTTAACATTTACCTGTTTCTTTGAAATCGGTACAGCAGCTATTATCGCTAATGCTACTGGCGGAGTCAGAGGTTGTATCATCGGTTCTGCTGTTGCTGGAATTGTAATGGTATTCCTTGTTGGTTTTGGTGCTCACTTCTTTAACAACACAATCCAACCTTGGATGTTGGTATATGGTGGCCAAGACTTCTCATTATGGGGAATTGTAATGGGATTAATCGCAAGATTGATTTCTTAATTAAAAATCAACTAAATCAATATTTGCTTTGCGTATGGTAAATAACCTATATTTGATTATAGTAAAACTAGAGTGAATACTACCCTTCCAAAACAAATATCAAGGTTATAAAATCTGCAAAAGCAAATTATTGATCAAAAGAAAGGACTAAATATATAAAATTATATTAGTCCTTTTCTATTTCAAAATCAATGAAAGACATTGTGAAATAAATTCAAAATATGGTGTTCGTTAATTTTTTTAAATATAATATGATATAATACATAGAAGAAAGGTGTTTTTTATGACTAAACATAAAATCGTATTCGGAGATAGTAGATCTCTTAACAAAATCGATGATAAATCGGTTCAATTAATTATTACTTCTCCTCCATATTGGCAGCTAAAAGACTATGGTACTGATGATCAAATAGGGTTTAACGATAGTTATGAAGAATATATCAATAATTTAAATTTAGTTTGGAAAGAATGCAATAGAATTTTATCAGATGGATGCAGATTATGCATTAATATTGGTGATCAGTTTGCAAGATCTGTTTATTATGGCCGATATAAAGTAATTCCAATAAGAACTGAAATAATTAAATATTGTGAATCAATAGGTTTTGACTATATGGGAGCTATAATTTGGCAAAAAGCTACTACCATGAATACCTCAGGAGGTGGTTCAGTTATGGGCAGCTATCCATATCCTAGAAACGGAATCTTAAAAATTGATTATGAATTTATATTGATTTTCAAAAAACTTGGTAAAGCTCCAAAACCTACAAAAGAACAAAAAGAATTATCGAAAATTACCAAAGAAGAATGGAACACATACTTTTCATCACATTGGAATTTTGGTGGTGCAAGACAGATAGAACACATAGCAATGTTTCCTGAAGAACTGCCAAAAAGGTTAATTAAAATGTTTTCATTCTATGGTGAAACCGTTTTTGACCCATTTCTTGGTAGTGGAACTACTTCATTAGCAGCTAAAAACCTGGGACGAAATTCCATAGGGTATGAAATAAATTATGAATTTAAACAAATAATTGAAAGCAAACTAGAAGCTAATCAAATTTCTCTTCTGAATGATTTTGATATCGAATTTATTTATGATGAAGAAGGAATAAATAAATCATTAGATGAAAATGAATATATTTTTAAAGATCCTCATAAAATTGATAAACAAATAGATGTAAAAAAACTTCAATTTGGATCTACAATAGATAAAAATACAAAAAAGAAAATTGAGTATTTCAATGTTAAAAAAATAATTTCTCCTGAAATAATACAATTAAATACTGGAGAAAGTATTAGATTGATTGGGATAAAAACTAATCCTGCCAAAAAGAATGAAGCGATCGAATTTTTAAACGATAGAGTTTTAAAGAAAAAAGTTTATATAAAATATGATGATACCATTCATGAAAATAATGATGAAATTCAAGCATATGTTTATTTGTCTAATAGAACTTTTATAAATGCACATTTAATTAAAAATGGATTAGTAGACGTTGACAAAAAATCAGACTATAAAAATAAAAAGAAATTTATTTCATTTTTAAAATCATAAATCTTAACAATCTCTTTTAATAAAATTAAAGGCACTGATTTCACAGAGCCTTTTTCATTATTACCATCAAAAAATATTTATTCTTCTATTTCTATTGCAAGTCCAGTTTTAGTTTTTTCATAATATACCATTTTTGCATCGATATTTTCGGATAATCTATTCATTGTTTTATAAGAATGTGGTTTTATCGAATAAGCAACATTATCAACAAAACCATCGATACCTTTTGACTCTTCTTCTTTCGTAGCAAGTCTAAAATTATCTGTATTTTTAAACAGAGCAATTTTTTTAATTATAGCATTTTGTATATATAATCCATTGTATGTTTTGTTTATTACTAAGTCATACACCCAGTTATTAATCATTTCCTTATCTATCTTTACTATAGCTTCTTTTAAATTTTCAACCTGTAAATAGATTTTCTCTGTAGCTTTATCAATTGCATTCGGATATTTATCTTTGTACCATTTCTCCCATTCATTTAAAGAAATATTTGAAGAGTGTCCTATGTATTCAGGAAACACTTCTGATAATTGTCCTACTACTTTAGGCCTGGTACCTTGTGCATTTTGATTTGCCCAATTAATCAATTGAGATGTATATTTTGGAAACATTATATTTTCAGTATCATTTAAATTATATAATTCATCATTTCTTATTGTTATTTTTTTCATCATATTTTTTCCAATTTTCTTCAACTAAACTCATTCTCTCTTTAATACCTTTTCTTCTTGCTCTCAAATTATTTATATAATTTTTATATTCATCTTCACTGGTGATAATACAATAACCTTTTGAATTAGCAGCTATAGGTAAGCCTGTTTCTTCCATTGTTTTACGAATTAAGTTTCTGGTTCTTAAAGTTGTCTGATCATCTGGATCTATATTTAAACGCCTAGCAATCTCACCTGATGTTATTCTTTTTTCAGAACATTTATGCTTTAATAAAATTTCTTTAATTTCTTCTATAAGTTTATTTTCATCCATTTTTGTTTTTCCTTTCTTTAATATCAGTATATATTATATTTTTATAATTATTAACCTAACCTCATTTTTATATTTCTTTATAGTTTTTAAATATTCTATTGCAATGTTTCAATTTACTAAATTTTACTAATTTATACTCTTTATATCAAGGTAAAATTAATATAAAATCTGCAAAAGCAAATTATTGATCAAAAGAAAGGACTAAATATATAAAATTATATTAGTCCTTTTTATTTTAGATTTCTAAATTAGATATCAATAATTTTCTTTGTTTCTTTTTTATAGGTCGACATATAATGGCTTTATCTGTTAATTTATATTCATTTATCAGAGGCTGCTGGTATACATTTAACCCGCCATTCTCGTTTTCAACCACAAATGAAACACTTCCAGTAGTGAAATATGGTTTATCAGCAAAACTATTTACATAAAAGTGATGGGTATGTCCAGTGAAGATTGCTGTTGCCTTGCTGTTTTTGATTATATCTTCAACCTTTGTAGAATTTTCGGCATTATTCAGCACAAACTGCTGTCTTATCAGATGATGATGGGTAAGAAGGATAATCTTTTTATCTGTTTCTTTTTCCAATTCATTTCGAAGAACATTTATCGTTTCTTCAGTTATTATTCCATCATCATTTGCAGCATCAGCACTGTTGAAAGAAATCACCTTTACCTTATCTACTTCTTTTACATAAAACAAAGGATTGAATCCAACTTCAAAATTTTCAATGTTATCATGATTGCCTGGCGTACCAATGACTGGACACATAAACAAATCTTCTAAATAGTTTTTAACTTCTCTATATTCCTGGACTGTACCAAATTCACATATATCGCCTGTAACAAGTACAAAGTCATACTCTTTATTCTGTCTGATTAGTGATTTTATCTGTTCAAAAGGATTGGTCATTCTAATAAAAACTTCATTAAATGGACCACCTTTATTCTGATAATCATTTGAGTAATGCAAATCTGAAATATGTAGAAATTTCATCTTAATTACCCAACTTCATTGATTCTTTAATTTTCTTTTCTTTCAAATATTTATATCTGATAGATTCAAAGATGGTAGCCAGGATAGTTGCTACATATGGGATTGATGCGGTAATCTGTCCTTTCAACTGTGTCTGCTGTAAGAAACTTCCGACTGCCTGTGATATGCCAAAGAAAAGTGAGGCTAAAAATACTCCAACAGGATGTGATTTTCCTAAGTTATTAGCTGTCATAGCTATATACCCTTTACCGCTGGCAATGTTTTGGATAAACAGAGTAACTGAACCCATTGAAAGTAAAACTCCAGCTAATCCGCATAAAATACCTGACATGGTCATAGTAACAAACTGATACTTCTCTACTGGCGTACCTAAAGATTTGGCTGCTTCCTGATTGATGCCAATTGCTCTTATTCTATAACCCAATACTGTTTTATATAAGAAAATGTAAACAACAATTACTAAAATCCAAGAAAGATAATCGATAAAGGTCAATCCAAAAAACATTTGAGCCAGATCAGGAAAAGCATCAGCAAAAAATGGCGTAATTTTTTTTAAACCAACTAAATCCGGATGTTGGAATAATCCTTTCGTCTTGAAAAAGATATACATAAAGAATGTCGTTACAGCACTGCTGGCTGTATTTATGGACATGCCTACAACAACCGGCGAAGCCTTCAGCTTAATGATAAAGAAAGCTAAGATAGCAGAAACCGCCATTGAAGAAGCTATTGCTGCTAAAACCGAAAGCAAAATACTTCCACCTGAAAAATAGTTGACAACAATAGCAAAGAAAGCGCTGATCATCATGCATCCTTCCATAGCGATATTAAATACTCCGGCTTTTGAACATAAGGCTGCTGCCAGTGAACAAAGCAAAATCGGAGATACCATTCTTAATGTGGAAGAAATTATGGCACTGATATACTCTAAATTAAATATCATTTGTTGTCACCTTCTTTCTTTGAAAACTTAGGCAGCTTGATCACAAATTTAGCTGTAACCAGCATTGTAATTATGCCTTGAATAATTAAAGTGATTTCTGATGGTATCGACATCAATAGTTCAATACTTGAACCGCCAACAGTAATACCAGCCAAGAAAATTGAACTGATTAAAACACCTACCGCACTGTAGTTGCTCATCAGTGAAGCAGTAATACCACTCCAGGAATAGCCAGGCGAAGTAATCATCTTATCAACATATCTGAATTTACTTCCTAATACTTCCAAGGCTCCACCAAGTCCTGCTAAAGCACCGGATAAGAGTAAAACCTTATACATCGTCTTTCTAGATTCAATGCCACCATATTCAGCAAAATTCGGATTTAAGCCACTCATTCTGGCTTTATATCCAAAACTTGTTTTATTGATTATGAAAGATACAACTGCTACACATAATAAAGCGACTATGAATCCATAGTGAGTTGTATATCTACTGAAAATTCTAGGTATAGTTCCATTTTCAATCAGCTGTGTCTGAATAGCTAATTTATCTAAAGCATATGGATCTAAAAAGACATAGTTTGTCAGATATGAAGCAAAATAATCAGCAATATAGTTAAACATTAATGTGACAATTAATAGATAGGCATCAAATTTAGCTGAAATATAAGCTGATATTAATGAATACAGTGCTCCAGCTGCCATACTTGCCAATAATGTTACAATTATAACTAAAATTGCCGGTCCTTTAACCAAAGGAGCAACAATAGCAGCAGTAATGGCTCCCATAATCATCTGACCCTGTGCTCCCATTGAGGAATATCCACTTCCCCAAGCCAAGGCTGCTGATAAACCAGCAAAAATAATTGGCGTAGCTCTGGTAAATGTTGAGGCTATAGCATATGGTGATAAGAAACCGCCTTTTATCAGACCAATAATACCCTCAATTGGATTAAACCCTGTTGCTGCCATGATAATGGCACCAACAACCAGTCCAATAACAACAGCAATCAGCGAATAAGAAACATCACTGAAATGATGGAAGAAATTTTTAATTGACAGCTTTGTTTTCATCTACTTTTCCTCCTAACATCAGTATTCCTAATTTATGGTCATCAATATCTTCATTTTTAAATTCATAATTGATAGAACCATTATAAATAACATAAATTCTGTCACACAGTTTCATTATTTCGCTTAACTCAGATGTGACTAACAGGATGCCGCCAAACTTATCACGTTTTGCGACCAGTCTTTCATGAACAAACTCCATGGCACCAATATCAATACCTCTGGTTGGTTCACAAGCTATGGTAAAAGGACAATCTCTTTCTACTTCCCTGGCTGCTATTACTTTCTGAGCATTTCCACCAGATAGTTCTTTGATTTTCTGCTTGTTATTATCTACTTTGATACCATAGCTTTCAATCAATTCATCAGCATAGCGGTCGATTTCTTTTTGCTTCAGAATACCATTTTTGCTGAATCTGGCTGTATCTTCTTCACCCATTAAAACGTTATCTGAAATTGAAGCTTCTTTAGCGCTGCCCCATAAATATCTGTCTTCTGGAATGTGCGAAAGGCCAGCCTTTCTGATTGATGCTACATCAAAATTAGAAACATCATGATCATTTACGATTACCTTGCCCTGATAATTTCTTTCCAGTCCACTGATACAGCGTATCAGTTCGGTCTGACCATTGCCACTGACTCCAGCAATTCCCACAATTTCTCCAGCATTTACATAAAGATTTACATCATCTAAAATCTTCTTGCCAAGTTCAGAACCTAAAGTCAAATTTTCGACTTTCAATAAGGTCTTATCAGTATTATGTTCAACAATTTCTAAGTTTGCTACCTGTCGACCAATCATCATATAAGACAATTGTTCAATCGATGTATCTTCCTTGTTAACAATATCAATTAATTTTCCTGCTCTTAAAACCACTACCCTGTCAGCTACATACATTACTTCATTCAGCTTATGGGTAATAATTATCAAACTTTTACCTGCCGCAGCCAGATTTTTCATTGTATCCAGCAAATCATCAACTTCATTTGGTGTTAAAACCGCACTTGGTTCATCAAAAATGATAATATCAGCATTTTGGTAAAGCGTTTTTAGAATTTCAATTCTCTGTTGAGTTCCTACAGGACAGTTATCAACAATTGCTGTCGGATCAACATATAAACCATATTTTTCAGATAGCTCTGCTACCCTTTCTTCATTTTTCTTTTTATCAAAAAAACTATATTTAGATATTTCATTGTTATAGACAATATTTTCCGTTACAGTCATAGGTCCAAAAAGCATAAAGTGCTGTTGAACCATTCCTATCTGTAAATCCATTGCTACTGAAGGCGAGGTAATTTTGACCGGTTTGCCATGTAAAAAGATTTCACCACTATCAGCTTTTTCCAAACCATATAAAATCTTCATCAAAGTTGATTTACCGGCTCCATTTTCTCCAACAATAGCTAATATTTCACCTTTTCTCAGGTCAATGCTAACATCGTCATTGGCAACCACTCTACCATAGGTCTTGACGATATTTTTCATTTCTAATATTTTTTCCATATAATACCTTCTCTCAATTAAAAATTGATTATTTTTCAATAATCAACCTTTTGAATAGATGTGTGAGAATATCTCACACATCTATTATTTTTTTAATTACTCTTGGTAATCGTCTTCCATTACATATGGTAAGACAACTGTTCCATCTTTTAAATCCTGAGCTGCTTTTTTACCTGCTTCAATTGCAGCATCAGTAAGAATTTCTGAATTCAGGAAGTTTGCTTCGAAGTTAATTCCGACTACGCAGAATGCGTCTTCGTTAACACCTAATGTTGTTTTACCAGCTGTAACCTTGCCATCTTCTAAGAAGTCTTTAACAATTGTTTCCATCGCAATTGCGGTATTCTTTGTCAATCCAGTAATAATATATGGGTTGTCTGGAGTAGTCTGGTCAACAGATAATCCTGAAGTATAGATTTTATTTCCTGTTTCACCACGCTCTAATGCATATTGGTAAATTCCAGCATTGGCACTGTTAGCAACTGATCCCATAATGAAATGACCATTATCACCTAAAGCTGCTGCAACTTCAACTGCTTTGTTGTAGGTAGCCTGAGTGTCACTATATGTATCAGCATAAGCACTGACAAATTTAGCATCTGGATTAATTGATTTGACACCTTCCATAAAACCATACTTATATTCAAAGTTAGATTGCTGTTGGAAGTTACCAATATAACCAAAGACAGTATCATCAGGGAAAGCTGTAGCAATCATTGCACCTAAGACATAACAACCATCAGTTGTATTGAAGTTAATACTCATGATGCGTTCATTGTTGGCTATAGTATCAATTACACCAAATTCTACATCAGGAAATTCGTCAGCTAATTGAGATAATGGAGCAGCGGCAACCCAGCCGACACCAACAATCAAATCATAACCAGCCTCACAGGCATTGCGCGATTTCTGTGCCCAGTCATCAGTGTTTGAACACTCGATAATTGTATGATGGAATCCATATTCAGCAGCCAATGCTTCCAAAGCATTTTTTGCCTGTAAAATAAATTGATCTGTTCCGACAGTATCAGATATCATAGCAATCTTATAATCAGCATATGGATTGTCTTTATCACCATTTTTACCTGTATTGTCACCACAACCTGCCAATGATAAAACCATCATTGCAGAAATTAATAAGATAATAATTCTTTTCATATTGTCTCCTCCTATTTAGACCATACTTATTTTTATAATACTTTTGATATTTACAAAATTATATGACAAATGTCACATTTTTAGTAAAGTTGTGGTAAAATAATTATGTGAAAAGAATCTATGATAAAGAAATTGTTAATTACTATATCAAAAAAACCAGTTTCAGAAAATATTTCGAGCAAGACTTTGTAAAATATGCTGAACTGCTGTTTTTTGATAAAAATGAATACTTGATTAAAGAAGGAGAAGAATCACCTTATCTTTTGTTTATGGTTAAAGGCAGGGTTGTCTACTCTTCTATTTCTGAAGCTGGTAACACAATCATATTTGGCTCAACTAAATCTTTTAAAGTGTTTGGTGAAGCTTCTTCAATCTGGAACGAAATACCAGAAAACAGTGTTAAAGCCCTAGAGCCTACCTATTGTCTAGCCATAAGCTTAAACAACTATCGTGATTTACTATTAAATGACACTCATTTTTTAAGACATATCTGTAAAATTCTATCTGATCGTTTAAAAAATGCCAACAAGAGCTATGCTTTCTATCTGAGTACCAATGCTGAAAACAGATTGGCATCTTTCATTTTACAGAATCAAAAGAATAATGTTTTTGACAACAGTCTAGTTTCAACAAGCGAAGTAATAGGTGTCAGCTATCGACACCTGCAAAGAGTAATCTGTTCTTTTTGCGAAAAAGGAATTCTTAAAAAAGAAAAAAGAAGATACATCATTTTAGACAAAGAAAAACTGAATGGCTATATAAATTCCACTTTTGTCTACTATGATTAATTTATAACAGCTCAAGAGCTCAATTAAAAATTCTCAATTTTCTTGGTTGCAGCTTACAGTAATAAATAATATAATTTTTTATAGAAAAATTAATTTTAATACCTTTTAAAAAAGGATGAAATACATGAATTTCATCCTTTTCATTTAATGGTTGATATAAGATGCTGTTGCTTTATCGGTAAAAGTTAATTCTTCATTTGAATATATGGCAATCTCCAAATGACGCCAATCAATATGATTATAGTAAATCCACCATTTTACATTACCATCACCAGCAATAGTAAACTCATAAATATGCCAGCCATTTCCTAAATATTCAATAGAAGCAACTTCATGAACAGCGGTTAATGCAATGGTATTTGTATCATGAACTTCTATGTAGTATTTTTCATCTTCAATATAGAAACCATACTCCAATCCACTTTCATCACTTTCAAATAACTTTCCTGATAATTTTTGATATAGTTCATACATCGTAAATTCAGTTTCTGGATAAAACCATTTGAATTTATATGGCATTACATCAGTCTCAAAACCTATAAAGCCTACATATGGACTGATTACCAGTTTATGAGTTTTACAATACGCTTCATAGCCCTCATCCATCCCAGTAGCTGCTCTTGCCGGATAATCAATTGTTATTTCATAGGTTGTCAAGCCCTTAAATTCAGCTTTAATAATAGTTCCATTTCGATAGAAACTGGAATTCATCAACCCATGACAAAACATATCATCATCTTCTATGGTAACAAAACTATGACTGGTTACCCCCTCTTCTTCCAACCAATAATCATATTTACCTAAAATAGTCAATATTTGGTCAATGGTTAATGCTTCATCGCCAAAAAGCGAACGATAATAAATTTCTCCTTTATCATAACAGCCATATATTACAGTGTTATAGCGTTCAGGATTAAACTCAAAATAGAAAACTGAACTTTCAAATGCCCATTCATAAGGGTTTTCATATTCCAGCTTATATAAGTCGTTACCTTCATAACTGAAGCTTAAAAGTTCAGTAAAATAGAAGTTTTCTTCTGAAAAACCTTCAAATGAGAAATCCACAACAAAATCATTATCATTCTCAAAGATAAATACCGGATCTCTTACCCCTTCAATAGTTGTAAAGCAATTATAGTTATCTAAATAATCCCATAATTCCTGTTGAGTCAATCCAGCATCTACTGGCTCTGGATCAGGTTTTGGATTTGGGCTAAACCACGGAAATTCACATCCAGCTAAACCCATTACCATTACCACGGTCAAAAACAACATTAAAAGTCTTTTCATATTTGTATCACCTCTTTAAATAAAATTCAAATGAAAATAAGATTATTATTTCTAATTACAACTAATCCCATACTAACTGATCATACCATTGATAGTCCCCATTTAAATAAAAGGCATCAATGTACATATGTTCAGGTTCTCTATAATCATAGGAGATTCTATATATTACCCTCATTCCTAAATAAGCAAGCTTTAATTCATACCTATGACTTCCACTCCCTATAAACTTGAAGTCTTTAACCTGCCAGTCATCTATACCCCAATATTTAAAGCCATTATCCACTACAATATGGTAAGTACCATCATCTCTGATTTCAAAATTATAAATTCTTTCTTCACCATAGTATGTTCTACCATTTAAATCTTCAAATAATTGTTCTAAAGTAAGTCCAGTTTCTGGATAGAAAAATCTTAAATCATCAAACTTCATTTCAGTATTATAGCCAATAAAATCCACATATGGACTAATAGCCATTTGATTGGTACTATAATAATCATCATAGGCAAAGTCAAGACGTTCAGGCATTCCATGATAATAGATTTTTATATTATATAAAGTGACTCCTAAATATTCAACATCTACTATATCTCCAACTCTTCCAAAACTGGTGCTTCCACGTTCAGTTAATACATCCTCATCATATTCATCAATGAAGAAATAATAATCATCTATACGACTTCCAGTATAGGCATTAAAATACCAGTAATTATATCGCTTCAGAATAGCCATTACTTCTTCAACATTTAAAGGCTCATCTTCAAATAAATCAACACTTACCCTGTCTCCATACATATCCTGATATATTGTCAGTCGATTACTTTCTTTTGGATCAAATATTAGAACAAATATACCATGTGGAAAGGCATCATAGTGATTTTCATATTCCAATATATAAGTGTTGTTTCCATCATATTTGAAATCAATCAAATCGCTGAAATAATAACTTTCACCATAATTAAGATGATCGGCAGAAATAACAAACTCATCACCGCCTTTAAAGTAATAAGCATAATCCAAAATCCCATATTCAGTAATAAAACACTTGTTTTTTAGAAAATCCCACAAGTCTTCCTGATTTAAACCTTCAGTTGGTGTCTCAGTATCTGGATCTGGCTCTGGATTTGGATTTAGCCACGGAATTTCACAACCAGTCAATGCTAAAAGCATCAATGCAATCAAAAACATATTGACTAATTTTTTCATGTTCTTTCCCCTTTCTAAATAAATGTAAATAATTTCTAATTCTTAAACGAATGTATAAAACAAACTATAATAATCTAATGAACATTAAATTATTATTAGTTACACTAAATCAATTTTTGATGCAAAATATAAAATATTTAAAATCAATTTTTTCTTACAAATTATTGTTTCCTTTTTTGTGCATAATCAATTAAGTTTGGTTTATTAATGGACATTTCATAACCAGAATTAATATTATATTCTATTTTCCAGATTTCAGTATCACTTCCATTTAGAACCACAAATTCATATTGATTATACTGTTCATATTTAATCGATTTTACTTCTAAAGTATTAGAGATATTATATTTTGTATTTTTTAAATAAACATAATATTTACCATTATCTTTATAAAAAATATAATTTATGTTTTTTTGTCCCACAAATTTGTAGCCGTCATTTGCTGCAAAGAACTCTTCAATTGTTGCGCCTGTGTCTGGATAATACCAACAATAATTATCATCATGATTTATAAACCTGATTCTTTCATGAACAGGATCATAAAACAGAAGATGTGTTGTAGTATAGGCATCATTGGCAGGGTTAATTCCTTCTTCCTTTGCAGGATAATCGATGGTTATTTGATACATAAATTTTCCTAAATAATTCAATTTTGCTACAGGCCCATAAAACCAGTAGCTGCTGGCTACTATGCCATGGGAAAACTCGTTGTCATAAATTCTGATAAACCAGCACAGCAATTCTTTTTCTTGAAGCCATTCATACTTTCTAATAGCACTTAATAGCTGATCAAGTGACATCCCTGTATCAGCACGCAATTCAAAAAAGTCCAAAGTGTTATTAAAATACATTCCAACTTCTATTTTATCTTTGGTTTCTTCGTTAAACTTAATAAAGAATGTACCATTATTGAATCTATCACTATATGTATTTATATATTCTAATTTGTAGACATTATCTCCTTCATAATTAAAACTATCCAACATATTGAAATAATAGTTGATCGATTCTTTTTCAAGCACATTAAAATTATCAATAGTTATGTTATGATCATCATCAAAAACAACAACATAATCATCTAGTCCGTTATCTGATAGATAACATGGATAATCATCTAGATAGTCCCATAATTCCTGCAGAGTAAGCCCACTATCTGTAGGTTCTGGGTCTGGATCAGGTTTTGGCTCTGGACCTGGACCTGGACTTGGACTTGGACTAAACCATGGCAATTCACATCCAGCTAAACCAAGCACCATTATCACAACTAAAAGCATTGTAAATATTTTTTTCATCCTTGTTCTCCTTTTTTGAATAATATTCTTAATATTTCAATATTTTAATATAGCTATCTTTTAATATAGCTGTTTACCAAGAAAAAATTCTAACTAATTAGATTTAAAATTATCCAATCTAAACATTATGAAATAATTATCAGCAGCCTATTATCTTAATAAGATTACCTGCACAACAACAATTTATCATCAACCTTTTTAATTATTGTATTGATTAAATACTCTTTTTGGCTAACGATAAACAAAAAAACTAAAACAAATTGTTTTTATTATCTATTAGTTTTTTAATCATCCTGACAACTATAGTATATATTTTAAAAATATTCCTTTCAATGTTAATTTATCAAATTATTAAAATAGTTGATTTATTCACAAAATTCTAAATTTACTATCTATTGTTTTAACGATTGGTAATGTGAAAAAGATGGATTTTTTAATTCTCCATCTTTGTCTCATTTTTCTACAAAACTATTTAAAATAATTAATTAGATATCCTAGTATACAAATGTATTATTTTATTGGTCTAATCCCTGCTCTGCATCAGGAGTAAACTCTACCATTGTATCATAAAGACCTATTAATAAAACTTCATTATTTGGATAATAATAGATATGATATTCAGCTGTGTAGGCTTCGTGAGGATCACTCAACTCATTACCTTCAAATTCTGGATAATCAACAGTCATTACATAGTACATATTTCCATAATATTCGACATCTGTAACTGTTCCCTGAAGCCAGAAATCAGATTGCTGCAAACCTAGATCAAATGTGTCCTGACCAGAAAACTTAGCAAAAAATCCTTTATAATCTTCACTGTCAACTTCATACCAGATATCATATTTTGCCAGTTCTGCAAAGAATTCATCAGCTGACAGCTCTTTTTCAGGAGCAAACTCAACAGCTTCTTCATAAAGTTGAATAACCAGCATTTCAAAGAAAGGATTATAGTACAGATAAAAATCAGCTGTGTAGGCATCATAAGGATCAGTCATTTCATCGCCTTCATATCCTGGATAATCCACAGTCATTGTATAATGCATATATCCATGATATTCAACGTTCATGATAGTCCCCTGAGTCCAGAAGCCACTGTTCATAAGTCCCAAATCAAACTTATCATTATCATGTGCATTGACAAAATAGCCACCATAAATATCAGCATCAACTTCTATCCAGTTTTTATATTTAGCCAGTTCAGCATATAATTGTTTTGTTGTTAATCCGATATCAGCATAGACATTGACATAATCTGAAGGTTCATTGTTATACGAAGCAAATTTAAATCCATTGTTAACTTTTGACCCTAAATCAATATAGAAGATGGCACTTTCAAAATTATCTGGATACGGATTATTATACTCAATTCTATACACATTATTACCCTCGTGGTTAAAACTTATAAGTTCAGTAAAATAAAAGTTATATTCTTCCCCCATGTAAAATGAATAGTCAAAAGTAAGATCATCGCCATCATCAAATACAAGTGCACAGTCATCTGCACCCCACTCAGATAAATAGCGTGGATACTTACCTAAATAATCCCATAATTCCTGTTGAGTCATAGCCTTATCATCATCAACACCAACCTCATTGTCACATCCTGACAAGCCAACTACTAAAAGCAAGATAACTAAAAGTAGTTTAAATGTATTTTTCATATTTTTTCCTCCATACTCTTAATCAATTATAGCTAAAAAAAATGATAAATTACAATAGCAATTAATCAATCGCGTAGCAATTAATCAATTAATCAAACCTAAAGCTGATTTAATCTATTTTAAATCATCATTTATATTTTTTTATCTTTTAGACAAAAATAAGGCTTTGAATAATCGGGTAATCGAAATCTTTTAGGGTCTGGACTTTTAGGGTCAGTTTTAGGGTATGAACTTTTAGGGTGACTTTTAGGGTCAAAACAATTAAGTAAGTAATCCACAAAATTACTTATTTTTTTATAAT
>JAPXMY010000004.1:0-132281 GCA_033808805.1 Erysipelotrichaceae bacterium | reverse complement strand
ATCAAACTCTCCGTTTGATATTAACTCTTTTTTTATTTTTTTCTTTCTACACTTGCGTGCTATCCGTAATTATATTAATTACTCTTTTTTATTGACGTTGTTTCTGTCTGTTTCTCAAAGAACGATTCGCGCACTCTTTTCAAGGCGCTTTATTATTCTATCAATTTTGATTGAGCTTGTCAACATCATTTTTTAATTTCATCATGTTTTTTCAATCACTTTTGAAGAATATATTTACTTTTTTGCCGCCTCAATTTAAGGCGCTCATTTATAATAGCGCGAAATGAATATAATGCAAGTGTTATTTATCTTTTTTATCATTACTTGTGATTAATACGTGATAATGTCTTAAATATTAATACGGGAAAATGTCCCAATTATACTGTGATAACCATTGTATAATTTGGAAGAGTTTATCATAGAATGAAAAAGGTTAAATTACGTATGAACGAAAAACAAAGTAAATACTTTGATTATGATTCTGTCATTAAAACCAATGCGAAGATTTATATTCTACCAATGTCTCGCCTTTAGAAAATGAAGTCATTTTTAAAGCAACAAGAAAGAACCTACATAAAAAAGCAGTTTACTTAACCCAATTATTTTGGTAGTTATTTTTGGTATTTAATCCAAAACATATTGTTCTATTAATAATAAAGAGGGTGTAATGCATGTAAGCTATGATTTATTCAAATTAAATCATATCCACACTTTTCACAGCCTCTTAGTTTAAAATTGTTTTATATTGATTTCTTTATTTTAATGTTTCTATTCCAATGTTGGTCCATTACACTTCATTAGATACACATTTTCATAGTCTGATATTTTTTTAATGGTATAGCTATAATTCCCTGCAATTTCTATTACAGAGTTAAGTTCGGTTTTTGAATTGGATACAAATAATTCTTCAACTGTCTTATCTTCATCAACAGTATCTTTATACCAACTTGCTATCTCACTAACCCTACAACTACCATCGACAAATAATTCTTCACTATTATATTTTTCCCATTCCTCGATATTGTGACTATATTTTTTATCACCTAAGCAATACCAAGTATACTCTTTTTCTTGATAAACTTCATCATATACACCTTTATAAATGTTTCTTGATATATCAAAAATTTTTTCAAACATGCTTTGGATATAATAAGTATCATTATAAAGTATGATACCATATTCTGATGTGTGTAATGTTATTTCACCATCTTCTGTTATTATTTTAAATCGATACATCCAAGAACCATATATTTTCGTATCTTCTAATTCCTCATATTTTACAAGTTCAAGATTATTTAATGCATCTAACAGCTCTTTAGCTTGATTGGAAGATATCTCTAACCACTCTCCTTTAGGTGTTTGATAATATACTTCAGGAGTTTTAGAACAACCAAAACAACAACTTAACATTACTAAAATCAATAATATTATTCTTTTTTTCTTCATTTTTAATTTTCCCCTATCTTCTTATATTTGCAATGTATCCATCGCTCCAAATATATGAAACTCCACAAGAAGTAAATGTTCTTAGTGTGTAATCTACAGAAACTCTTCCGTTTCCTGGTCCTCCATGAGAATCATGCATAATATAATAACTTCCATTTGTAGATGCATAATAACCGATTATTGAAGTTATGTGTCCAATACTAGGGCCGTGGTTAAATGCCATGCCATATCTATGGTTATATTGTGTCATCGTTTGTACAGCAGATAATGACATATAACCACTGCTACTATGATTAGAATAAATGTTCTTAGCTGAAAAATAATTTAAAATGGTAGACATTACTATTGTCGTGTAAGTAAGTTTTCCGGTTACACTTTTTATGTCATCTCCCAAACTTTCGTAACTACCAAACTCATTCCAACCCATATTCATATAAATATTCCAGAGGCTTTGAACCCCACAACATAAATTATCTATTCCACTTGTATAATAAGAAAACCAATTACAGTAGCCACCATTGAATCTAGTGCTTGGTGTCATACTCAAATCATATATAAATTCATTACAATTATTTATGGTAACTTCATTTCTTTCTCCCATAACTGCTGCAGGTATCTTAACGGTTGAGTCAGGGCTTGCGACTAAATATTTTTCAGTTCCAATCATTCCATAAATCCCATTATTATCTCCATATAAATGAAGAGGTTTACTTTTAGTGGTACTATTTTTGATGCCGTTTAACTCCTTGCTTTTTTTTAAAAAAAAGCAATAAAAACAAATCTAATATAATAGAACATTTTCCTATTATCGACAAAATTAGTTTTATTTAATTACATATTCCACATTTCTATTCTAAAATATATTGTTTTATTTGTAAATAAAGTGTTATTTATCTTTTTTCTCATTATTACGCCAATTTAAAAGCATCAGGAGATAATCTGCCTGATGCTTTTACTTATTATAAATTTATTGTTTTAAGTTGTGATTTTTTCTTGTTTCTTAAACTTCCCACTTCATAATTGTTTTAAAATCGTTTGTCAAATCTCTTTCAAAAGCGGTGTGCATATCTTTGATTTCTCTTACGACAATTTCATCAGAGATAATAGTATTCAAATATTTTTCTACATCCTTATTTTCTTTTATAAATTCAATTGCTGTATAAAAATCATCATAACCACTTCTGCTGTTACCTATTAAAGTTAAACCTTTTTCAAGAATCATTCTTGTATTAATTGCCACATTTCTTTCTGAAACTCCCATAAGAGCAATGCTTCCTTCAGGATTAATATAATCAATTATTTGATTAATCGCATCTTCAGAACCATAGGAGCCTACACATTCAAAGGCGTGGTCTACATAAAAATCATCTGGAATCTGATCTATTTCATAAACTTCATCGGCAAACTGAAAATAATCAAGTTTTTGTGGGTGTTTACCTAAAACGACTATCTTCGCTTTTGGAAAGGTGTAGTTTAATATCAACGCGGTTACAAAACCAAGATTTCCATCACCCCAGACACCTAACACCTGCTTTTTTATATGACTGTAGCGGTCAAAATGTTCCAAAGCATTCATCGTGACACTTAAAAGTTCTATAAAAGATGCTATCTTATCCGAAAAGCCATCATATGGGATAACTCTTTTTCTATCTATTAAGACAATGTTTCTCATAAAACCATCATATCCACTGGATTTAAATCTCGAACTTCTCAAGTAGTTTTCTTTAATTACCTCATCCTTTTCTACAGGTGTGTTTGGTATCATGACAACTTTTGTTCCTTTTTCTATTTTATTTTGTGGATCAAAAACTACTTCTCCTGCTGCTTCATGGATAAGAGCCATCGGCAGTTTTTCCTTCATAGCTTTCGGATCTCTTTTTCCGTTATAGTATCTTTGATCAGCTGCACAGATCGACAGATATGTTGGCCTGACAATTATACTTTCCTCATCCAGCTGTTCATCTATCTGATCCATTCTTATCTGTTTGAGTGAATATAAGCGGTATGTCTGACTGATCATTATTTATTACCTCTTTCCATCACCATTGAATTAGCAAGTTTTAAGTCATAAAGGTTGGTTATCTTGATGTTTGTCGGACTGCCCTGAACAATCTTGACCTTTTTATCCTTCATTGAAAAAATCTTACAGGCATCTGTCAAAATTTCTTTTTCCGCTTCTGTTAAAGAATTATAAACCTCTACTAATTTTTTTATTCTAAAAGTTTGTGGCGTCTGACCCTGATACATATATTTTCTATCTGGTATATCCGTGATATATTCTCCGTTTTTACTTTCTACAATTGTATCTGTTGCAGCAATAACAGTATCAATAGCGTCATAGCCATTAATACCAGCTATATTGTCATCAATTATCTTGGTAGTTACAAAAGGCCTGACAGCATCATGAGTAACAATAATATCCTCATCAGTTAGTCCATATTTTTTTTCAATATATCGACAACCGTTCATTATGGTTTCATTTCTTGTCGAACCGCCTTCAACAATCTCCACTTCTTTTCCAGGCAAATATTTTTCGATGATATCTCTTGTATGGCTGATCCAATCCTTAGGTACACAGACAATAATCCTATCCACTTTTCTATTAATAATGAACTGTTCAATAGTGTGTATAATTATCGGTTTAGAACCGAGCATCAAAAACTGTTTAGGCATCTCAGTATTGCCCATTCTTTTACCTTGTCCACCGGCAAGTATTTCTGCATAAATCATATATAATAGGTCTCCTAACTTTCCTTATAAATTATATCAAAATAAGCTGACATTTCCAAATAGAGCAACCTATATCTGTTTTAGATTTTAATTCACTTTTATCAGACAAAAGCAAGGCTCAGTTGAACCTTGCTTAGTTTATTTTATAACTCTTCGTTATTCTTCTCTTTCCAGTCTTCTTCCTTCTCTGGCACTCTTTTCCGCTTCTTTTTCAGCAACGATTGCTAAACGGTCATTTTTGGCCTGTCTCATTTCTTCAGCCATTTCATTGACCAATCTTGTTGTTTCTCTTTCTGAAACAGAGCCTGTTCCAGCCGGAATCTTCTTACCGATAATAACATTTTCCTTTAAGCCCACCAAGTCATCAACTTTACCTTTTACGGCAGCGTTAGTCAATACTTTGGTTGTCTCCTGGAATGAAGCAGCGCTCAGCCAAGAATCAGTTTCAACTGAAGATTTTGAAATACCCAATAACATTGGTTTAAATTTTGCTGGATTGCCATCATTTTCTAAAACTTCATCGTTAATTTCAGTAATTCTGGTTTTGGAAATAGTAGCATCTTTGATCAAATCCGTATCGCCACCATCTTCAACAATAACTCTTCTTAGCATCTGACAGATCACAATTTCAATATGTTTATCAGAAATATCGATACCCTGAGAGCGGTAAACCTTCATTACTTCTTTTAAGATATAATCCTGAACAGCTTTTAAACCTGCAACTGCCAGAAGCTCTTTTGGATTAACTGTTCCTTCAGTCAGTTTCTCGCCAGCATTGACATATGAACCAATTTGCCACCAGCTGCGAATAATCTGAGTGCTGGTAACCTTGTGTTCAATGTTTTCTTCTTGCTCATTAGTAATAACTACTCTGACAATACCGTTTTCATCAGCTGATGTAATATCACTGATTGTTCCAGAAACCTTGGCAATTACTGCCGGATGTTTTGGACTTCTTGCTTCAAACAATTCTTCAACACGTGGTAAACCCTGAGTGATATCTGTACCACCAGCAACACCACCGGTATGGAAGTTACGCATTGTCAGCTGTGTACCAGGTTCACCAATTGATTGAGCCGCCATAATACCTACAGCTTCACCATTTTCAACTAATTTCCCGGTTGCCATATTACGTCCATAGCATTTTCTACAGACACCATATTCTGACTGACAAGAGAAAGCATTTCTAATCACAACTTCCTTAATTCCCGCTGAAACAATCTCATCAGCAATTTTTTCATTAATGAATTCATCTTCAGCAACGATTAATTCACCAGTATTTGGATTTACTACATCCTCTTTCGCAAATCTTCCTACCAATCTATCATATAGACTTTCAATAACTGTATCAGTTTTCTGGTCTTTGATTTCTGAAATACGATAACCATTATCCGTTCCACAATCATCTTCAACAATAACAACATCCTGAGCTACGTCAACTAACCTTCTTGTCAAATAACCTGAAGAAGCTGTCTTTAAAGCTGTGTCTGTCAGACCCTTTCTGATACCATGCGATGATATAAAGAACTCACTGATATTTAGTCCTTCACGGAAGTTTGAATAAATTGGAACTTCAATAATTGATGATTGGAATCCCTTGGCACTTTTAGCCTGTGTCGGCTTGCCCATAAGTCCACGAATACCAGCTAACTGGGTAAAATGTGATTTATTACCACGTGCGCCAGAAACCGCCATCATATTGATCGGGTTTTTAGTTGGAAGTTCAGACATCAGTCTGTCACCGATGTCATCTTTAATTCCACCCCATAAATCAATCAGTTGTTTTTCCCATTCCTGTTCGGTCAGTAAACCTCTTTTGTGAAGTCTCATTAACTTTTCAGCCTTTTCTTTACCTTCAGCAACTTTTTCTTCTTTATTAGAAGCCACTTTAATATCAGATAACGAAATTGTCATACCAGCAATAGTTGAATACTTGAAACCATTGTCCTTGATTTTATCAAGGTAGACATAGGTATCTCCTTCATGAGAATACTTTTTATATACCTCAGCTATTACTTTACTCAAATCTTTCTTCTTAAGCGGTTCCTGCTTTGGCTGTGAAGCGATATATTCAGGAATGTTTGTGCCAAATGGTACAAAGTATGCATCTGAAACATGAGTATTCCAGTTACCTTTAACCTCATTTACATAAGGAAAATCATTAGGGAACATCTGGTTAAAGATAATTTTCCCTACTGAAGTAATCAAATACTTGTTGTTTTGCTCTTCAGTAAAGATAGTTTTATTTAAAGAACTGGCTTTTAAGGCAATTCTGGTGTGTAGATGTGTCTGTTTTGTATCATAGGCTAATAATACTTCTTCGACATCCTTATATATTCTTCCTTCTGAATCGCCATAACCTTCCCATAGTGCAGCACTGTCTTCTTCACCCAGCTTTCTTAAACGCTGAGCTTCTTCGTAGAACTCTTCTTTAGTTTCTTCCATTGTCAAATAGAAGTTACCTAAAACCATGTCCTGTGAAGGAGTTACGATAGGCTGCCCATCCTTTGGACCTAAGATATTGTTAGAAGCCAACATTAAAATCATCGCTTCAGCACAAGCTTCTTCTGATAAAGGAACGTGTACCGCCATCTGGTCACCATCAAAGTCAGCATTAAATGCTGTACAGACCAGTGGGTGCAGACGAATAGCTCTACCTTCAACAATCTTAGGCATAAATGCCTGGATACCAAGTCTATGTAAAGTTGGAGCACGGTTTAATAATACCGGATGATCCATTGTTACCTCTTCAACAATATCCCAGATTCTTGGGTCTGCTCTATCAATCATCTTTTCAGCACCTTTAGCATTGCTGGCTTTTTCCTGATAGACCAGCTCATTGATGACAAATGGTTTAAACAGCTGTAAAGCCATTTCTCTTGGCAGGCCACACTGATACATATTTAAATCTGGTCCAACCGCAATAACCGAACGACCTGAGAAATCAACACGCTTACCTAAAAGATTCTGACGGAAGCGTCCCTGTTTCCCTTTCAGGGCATGCGATAAACTCTTCAAGGCACGGTTGCCAGCACCAGTTACCGGTTTGCTTCTTCTGCCGTTGTCAATTAAAGCATCTACTGCTTCCTGGACCATACGTTTTTCGTTTTGAACAATGATTGCCGGAGTACCTAAATCCAACAATTTTTGCAGACGATTATTTCTGGTTATAACTCTTCTATAAAGATCATTTAAATCACTGGTCGCAAATCTTCCTCCATCCAACTGTAACATCGGTCTTAAATCAGGTGGAATAACTGGAAGTGCTGTTAAAATCATCCATTCAGGACGTTGATTTGAATCTCTGAAAGCACTGACTGTTTCTAAACGTCTGATCAATCTTTTACGCTTTTCACCAGTTGCATCTTCTAATTGTTCAACTAGAATATTGTATTCTCTATCTAAATCAACCTGTTCTAAAAGCAGCTTGATAGCCTCAGCACCAATTTTTGCTTCAAAAGAGTTTGCGCCATACAACTCACGATACCTACGATAATCCGCGGTAGTAATAATCTGCTTATAAGTTAATTCCTGGACATCTTTTGGATCGGTAACAATCCATTTGACGAAGTATATAACTTCTTCCAGCTGCTTAGGCAAAACATCAAGCAGTAATGCGATACGACTTGGAGTTCCTTTGACATACCAGATATGAGCAATAGGTACAGCTAAGTTGATGTGTCCCATTCTCTCTCTTCTTACTGAGCTTCTGGTAATTTCAACTCCACACTTGTCACAAACTACACCTTTATATCTGACTTTCTTATATTTTCCACAACTACATTCCCAGTCTTTTGCTGGGCCGAAGATTCTTTCACAGAATAAACCATCTTTTTCTGGTTTTTGAGAACGGTAGTTGATGGTTTCAGGCTTTTTAACTTCACCATAAGACCATTCTAAAACACGTTCTGGAGATGCTAAACCAATTTTAACTTTTGCTACATCATTGATATTCATTTATTAGTACCTCCTTAAAAATCATAACCCATATCATCAGCAGTAATTACTGCTTCTGCAGGAATGCTCTCTTCACCATCAACATCTACAATCCCATAGCCTTCAGCTCTATCGAAGACCTGTTCTGTTTCTGTTTCTGCTGGTTTTGAGTCCTCTTCATTTTGTGAAATGTCCATAATATTACCATTTTTATCCAATACCTGAACATCCAGTGATAAGGCTTTTAACTCATGAACCAATACTCTAAATGACTCACCTACACTGCTTTCAGGGATAGGTTTTCCTTTGATAATTGCTTCGTAAGTTCTTGTTCTACCCATAACATCATCTGATTTGATAGTCAACATTTCAGATAAGATGCTGGCAGCACCATAAGCTTCTAAAGCCCAGACTTCCATTTCACCAAATCTTTGACCGCCATTTTGAGCTTTACCACCTAATGGCTGTTGAGTAACTAATGAATAAGGTCCTGTTGCTCTGGCATGTAATTTATCGTCAACCATGTGAGCTAACTTAATCATGTACATTACACCAACAGCAATTCTTTCATCAAACGGCTCTCCGGTTCTACCGTCAAACAGTTGAACCTTGCCATCCTTAGAAGCACCTGTCTCTTTTAAGATATCCATCAGTTCTTCATTGTTTATTCCATCAAATACTGGAGTAGCGAATTTACAACCTAATTTTTCAGCTGCCAATCCTAAATGCACTTCCAATACCTGGCCAATATTCATACGTGAAGGAACACCAAATGGGTTTAACATGACATCAATCTGTGTTCCATCAGCCATAAATGGCATATCCTCTTCTGGAAGAATCTTTGAGATTACACCCTTGTTACCATGACGACCAGCCATTTTGTCACCTTCAGAAATCTTACGTTTCTGAACAATATATACTTTAACGATTTCCTCTACGCCTGAAGGAAGCTCATGATTGTCCTTGGTAAATCTTCTGATTGACTGAACAATGCCTGCTCCTCCATGAGGAACCTTTAATGAGTTGTCTCTGACTTCTTTAGATTTTTCTCCAAAGATGGCTGCTAAAAGCTTTTCTTCAGGAGTACCTTCTGATTGGCCTTTTGGTGTAACCTTGCCAACCAGGATGTCGCCTTCTTTAACTTCTGCTCCAACTCTGATGATACCTCTAGAGTCCAGATTTCTAATGCTCTGTTCACTGACATTAGGGATGTCTCTGGTAATTTCTTCATCACCTAATTTAGTTTTACGGCATTCGATTGTATGCTCTTCAATATGAATTGAAGTGAAAATATCATTTTTAACGAGACTTTCCGACATGATAATCGCATCTTCATAGTTGTAACCATTCCAGGTCATGAAAGCGATTTTTACGTTTTGACCTAATGCCAATTCGCCCTTTTCCATACTTGGTCCATCAGCGATAATATCATCAGCCTGGACAATTTCTCCCAATTTAACAATTGGAGTCTGATTAATACATGTTCCAGTATTTGATCTGCGGAATTTAATCAAGTCATATGTATCGGCTCCCTGATCAGTTTGAACAACAATCTTGGTAGCGTCAACATAACTAACCACACCACTTCTTTCCGCAATTACCGCACTGCCGGCATCATGAGCAATCTTATGCTCCATACCTGTTCCAACAGCTGGAGAATGAGGCTTGATTAAAGGAACTGCCTGTCTTTGCATATTTGCGCCCATCAGAGCACGGGTACAGTCATCGTTTTCCAAAAATGGAATACAGGCAGCTGCTA
Source organism: Erysipelotrichaceae bacterium (assembly GCA_033808805.1). GTDB lineage: Bacteria > Bacillota_I > Bacilli_A > Erysipelotrichales > Erysipelotrichaceae > UBA1783. Next base: position 122,410 of record JAPXMY010000004.1, on the reverse strand, counting down.
CTGAGATAATCTGTTTAGGTGAAACGTCAACCAATTCAACTTCACTTCTATCCATCATGACTGTTTCACTCTGATAACGACAGACACATGGTCCTTCAGTTAAATATCCCTCTTTAACCTCGTTAGCCTGAGCGATAACGTAATCCATTTCTTTATCAGCAGACAGATAAACTACCTGGTCATCCAAGACCTTGAAGCTTTTTCTATCTACCTTACGATATGGTGTTTCAATAAAGCCATATTCATTAACTTTCGCATATGAAGTCAGATAGTTTATCAGACCAATGTTTGGTCCTTCTGGTGTTTCAATAGGACAGATTCTTCCATAATGTGTATTGTGAACGTCACGAACCTCAAAACCTGCTCTTTCTCTAGTCAGTCCACCAGGTCCTAAAGCTGAAATACGACGCTTGTTTGTCAGTTCAGCCAATGGATTTTCCTGGTCCATAAACTGTGATAATTGAGAAGATGAGAAGAATTCTTTAACTGCCGCCTGTAAACTTCTAATATTCGTCAGGTTTTTAGCGGTAATTGTGCTGATATCAGAAATAGACATTCTTTCTTTGATGTTTTTCTCCATTCTTGAAAAACCAATACGGTACTGGTTCTGGATAAGTTCACCAACAGTTCTTATTCTTCTATTACCTAAATGGTCAATGTCATCATCACTGCCAATATCTTCAGTTCTATTTAACAGGTATGAATACTGAGCATACATATCAGAAATGATGATTGTTTTCTTTCTGGTCAATGGATCATTACCTACAACCTTAATAACTTCATCAGATTCAGCAGTTCTTTTTACGTAGATAACCTGGTTAGCAGATCCAACTAGATATAGTGAATATTCTGCCCCATTATTTACACTGTCATAAACAAAAGTCCTTGCTTCATTATCTAGGATTGGTTGTTCGGTATCTGGAATATATCTGTCAACAACCAGCTCATCATTATGGAAAACATCCTTGCCATTTTCCACTAGACGGCCATAACAATATAACCTTCCGCCATAGTTCAATACTGCCGCAACATTTTTACTGTTTAATCTGACTTCCTGAGCAATGATTCCACCATAGACAGAAATCATTTCGATATCACTTTTAACTAACTCTGTAATATCTTCAGCTATTAATACCGTTCCAACTTCAATTACTCTGTTACCCATATCAATGTTTTTAGCGGCAATTCTGCCCGCTAATGCTTTCCCATAGCTTACAGGTACGATAACTGCATCCGGATGAGAGAACTCATATCTTTGAGGATAGGCAACCATATTTAGACCTTTGTTCAAGGTGTTCTCAATAGTCGCCAATAATTCCTTGGTATCAATCAATACATCCTTTTTAACGACAACTTTGCCGTTTTCATCTTTTAAATCTTCAGCCAGATATTTATTTTTACAACGAGCATAAGCACCCAGTTTCAAATTAGTTTTATAACGTCCAGCTTTATTTAAATCATACCTTCTAGAATCAAAAAACTTGGCATTCATTAAAGATTTTGCACCTTCAACAGTATGGATATCATCTGATCTCTGATTTTCATAGATTGCCTTCAATGATTCATCGGTTGTCTTGATTCTACTGTCAGCCATCAATGTATTTCTTATTTCTTCATAATTACCAAAAACACCGGCATATAACAGCAGATAAATATTCAAAAATTCCTGTTGCTCAATATCAGATTCAATTTCTTCAAAAACCGGCAAATCAATTGCGGCCAAGAATTTTTTGATTTCATTAGAATCATAGGCATCATCACCCTTTTCCAAATTCAAAGATAAGCCAATTGCCTTGAATAAAGCTGTTGATAAAATCTTACGTTTTCTATCAACGCTCATATTGACAATACGGCCAAGATTAACTTTCTTAGAATCCGTCATAAATTCCAACCAGGTTCCTCTTGATGGAATCAATTCACCGGTATAAAGGTCCTTGTTTGTTCTATCTTCAATAGCTGTCGCAAAATAAGCACCTGGGCTTCTTACGATTTGAGAAACGATAACTCTTTCTGCCCCATTGATAATAAATGTTCCGGTTGGAGTCAGTTTTGGAAAGTCTCCTAAGAATACTTCTTCAACATCTCTTTGAATTACCTCACCTTGTTCATCGATGATTGTAAGTCTCATAGACGCAATTAAAGGAGCTGAATATGTCAACTCTCCCGCTTTACATTTATTAATATCATTTTTTGGCTCGCCAAACTTATAACTTAAAAATTCAAGATTGATATTGCCATTAGCATTTTGAATTGGATAAATTTCCTCAAATACTTCACGGATGCCTTCTTCTTCAAACCATCTGTAAGATTCGGTTTGAATTTCTACGAGATTAGGTAGTTCCAGGGTTCCACTTACTTTAGAATAGTCTCTACGGACTGCTTTACCACGCATGATTTCACGATATGGCTTTTTGCTCATTATTACGTCCCCTTCCTTAATATTGGGTAAAAAACACGATTCTTACCCATTTTAATATACTATTATGCAATTATATATAATAACAATATACTGAAAAATTGTCAACTTCTTTTTAATCATCTTTTAGATGCTTTAATCACCCAGTATCCGCCTGCCTTATTGATTACTTCTACCGTAAAGTTTATGGACTCTAGATATCTGATGGCACTTTCAGCACCTTGTTTTCTTTTAATTACCAGATACATAATCCCACCTTCATTCAAGTGGTCATATCCAGCGGAAAATATTTTATAAATCACTTTCTTTCCCGCTCTGATTGGTGGATTGCAAACTATTACATCAAAACTTTTGGTAATGTTTTCAAAACCATCAGAACAGATTACTTCATTTTTCTGACGATACAATGCGCTATTTTCTTTAGCCAATTCTACAGCGGTCAGATTTACATCAACCATCGTTAATGTAATATCCGGTTTATATTCTTTTAATAGAATGCCGATGTAGCCAAGGCCACAACCCATATCAACAACATGTCCTTCAATACCTTCATCCAGTAAAGTTTCCAATAATACTCTAGAACCAAAGTCCAAAGTGCTTTTCGAGAAAACTCCATCACCAGAAATAAAGGTCCTTAAAACGCCCGAAAACCGAAAGTCAATTTTCTTTCGGTTTGATGTTTTGTCTGTCTCATTGGTAAAATAATAGCTCATCCATTATCCTCCATTTGATAAAACGAGGCCGAATTAATTTACAATAACTCGGCCTTGTCATAGATTTGTTGTTTAGACTTATTTGTATTCTACAACAGCGCCTGCTGCTAAAATAGCTTCCTTAATAGTGTCTGCTTCTTCAATCTTAACGTTTTCTTTGATTACTGATGGTGAATCAGGTGTACATGCGTCAACGATTTTCTTAGCACTCATTAAGTCGATACCAGTAGCTTCTTTAACAGCCTTGATAACAGCGATCTTAGTTTGGCCTACTTCTTTTAACATAACTGTAACTTCAGTTGGTCCTTTTGGTTCTTGTGGTTCTTGTTCCTGTACAGGAGCCTGTACTACTGCAGCGGTTACGCCAAATTCTGTTTCGATAGCTTTCACTAAATCGTTTAGTTCTAAAATTGTCATCTCTTTAAGAGATGCGATGATTTCTTCATTTGTTAATTTTGCCATTTTTATTTCCTCCATCTAATTATTCGGCAGCAGGTTCAGTTGCTGGATTATTCTTGTCAGCTATAGCTTTAACTGTAGCAGCAAATGAACGGATTGGGCTTTGTAAACATCCAAGCAGCATTGAGATCATGCCATCTTTGTTTGGAAGCTTTGATAATTCTTTCAACTCTTGGGCATTAACAACTTTTTTGTCTACGATACCAGCTTTAATTACTAATTTTTCATGCTTCTTTGCAAATTTGTATAGGACTCTTGCTGGAGCAACAGAATCAGATGATAGTGCTACAGCGTTAGGACCAGTTAATGATTCCAACAGTGAGTCATAACCTAATTTTTCAGAAGCACGTTGAACCATGGTGTTTTTGTAAACGATGAATTCACATTCTTCTTCACGCAACAGTCTGCGCAATTCAGTTACTTCCTTCACCTTTAAGCCACAGTACTCAACAATTACAGTTGAAGCAGCATTATCCATCTTTTCAGCGATTTCATTTACCAACTGCTTCTTTTGTTCTAGTATTTGTTGGTTCATAATGTTCTTCCTTTCTTTAAGTTTTTTTGTTCAATATACCTTTATAAAAATGAAAGCCTATTTTCTCCAAAGACAAAACAGGCCAAAGTTTTCTTATCAACTTTACCTCGGCAACATTCTTAAACCTTTTCGGTCGTTGCTGTCTATGGTATATTGTTTACAATAAATTTTAATTATCTTGATTATACAAGATGGTCAACCTTGACTGATGGTGACATAGATGCACAAACAGTAACGTTTTTCATATATGTACCTTTTACAGCTGCAGGTCTAGCTTTTAAGATTACATCATAAATAGTTTTGTAGTTTTCAACCAGTTTATCAGTATCAAACGAAGTTTTCCCCAAGATAACTGCTACATTACCCTCTTTATCAGTACGGTAGGTAACTTTACCTTTCTTGATTTCTTCGATTGCTGCTGCTACGTTCATTGTTACTGTTCCAGTTTTAGGGTTTGGCATTAAGCCTTTAGGTCCTAAGATTCTTCCTAGTTTTCCCAATTCACCCATCATATCAGGAGTAGCTACAATAACGTCAAAGTCAAACCAACCTTTTTTGATGTCTTCTAAAATTTCCTTACCACCCACGATATCGGCACCAGCATCTTTTGCTTCCTGCTCTTTAGGTCCCTGAGTGATAACTAATACTTTTTGTGATTTACCGGTTCCATTTGGTAAAACAATTGCTCCACGTAATTGTTGATCAGCATGACGTGGGTCAACATTTAATCTGAATACTAATTCGACTGTAGCATCAAATTTAGCATAAGAAACTTTCTTAACTAAATCAATTGCTTCTGCGACTGGATAAGCCTTATCCTTTTCGATAAGTTTAGCTGCCGCCTGGTAATTTTTACTGCGTCTTGCCATAGCTTAATCCCATCCTTCAATCTTAATGCCCATATTTTTTGCTGTTCCAGCAACAATTCTCATTGCTGCTTCAACATCATTCGCATTTAAATCTGGCATTTTGTATTCTGCGATTTCTTTTAATTGATCAACTGTAATTTTTCCAGCTTTAACAGTCTTAGGTGTGCCTGAAGCTTTAGTGATGCCTGCGGCTTTCTTTAACATGTGTGCTGCTGGAGTTGTTTTTAAGACAAAGTCAAATGACTTGTCTTCATACGCTGTAATAATTACAGGTACTAAGTCCCCGCTTCTGTCTTTAGTAGCATCGTTAAAGGCCTGACAGAATTGAGGCATGTTGATACCAGCACTTGCTAGCGCTGGACCAGGTCTTGCTCCACCCGCTGGGAATTGAAGCTTACATACTTTTGCAACTCTCTTCATAAACTTTTTTCCTTTCTTTTTATAAATTTATGTGTGGTACGAAGGGTTGCCCTTCTTCCACAAAAAACACTCCGCAAAAAATGCGAGCATAATAATACTACATTAATTGAGGAGTGTTGTCAATCTATTTTTACTTATTTAATCCGTTTTTACTTGCCAGGACGATAAAGCTTTTTGGTCTGATATTTTGGCTCACAGGTAACCATCATCCCCAGCTTTCTCAGGGTATTGATATCTACTGCCGCCAGAATCACCGTTGAATGAAGTTGACTGTCTTTTAATTTCGGCAAGGCGTGTATGGCCTGATAGGCAGCAGGATTCATCTGAGCGCTGATAGTTAAAGCTATCAGCACCTCATCAACATGCAACCTCGGATTGTTGTTACCCAGATAGTCAACCTTTAAATGTTGAACAGGTTCAATGATATTGGGAGAAAGCAGCATCGTATCATCATTGATGTTACAGATATGCTTTAAGGCATTCAGTATTGCTGCGCTGGCTGCTCCTAGCAGTGAGGAATTTTTCCCTGTAACAATAACTCCATCTGGCAGTTCAATAGCTACTGCTGGACCATCTGTCTCCTCTGCTTTAGCCAAAGCTGTTGCCACTGTTTTTCTATCACTGATACTGACACCGGCTTTATTCATAATGGCCTGCATTTTATTCAAGACATTTTCTTCAATATAGCCATTTCTAAAGTCGACCATTGCTCTATAATATCTTCTAATGATTTCATCATTAGCGGCCTTCTTAGCTACTTCTTCATCAGTGATACAGAAGCCAATCATATTTACTCCCATATCAGTAGGAGAATTGTAGACGTCCTCATTGGTAATCTGTTTTAAGATTCGCGATAAGACAGGAAAGATTTCTACATCACGATTGTAGTTGGTGGCCATGACTCCATATTTTTCCAGATGATAAGGGTCAATCATATTTACATCATCCAAATCGATTGTCGCTGCTTCATAGGCTAAATGAACAGGATGAGATAAAGGTAAATTGAAAATTGGAAAAGTTTCAAATTTAGCATACCCAGCAGTAATACCACGAACTCGCTCATAATAAAGCTGACTTAAGCAGACAGCCATTTTACCAGATCCAGGACCTGGACCGGTAACTACTACCAGCGGTTTTTCGGTCTGAATATAATCGTTTTTCCCATAGCCCTCTTCTGAGACAATCAGGTCAACATCATTTGGATAGCCTTCAATAAAGTAATGCAGATAAACCTTTATATCCATTCTTTCCAAAAGTCTTTTGAAGTTATCTACAACCGGCAGTGAAACATATTGAGTGATTACTACCGAACCAGCCAGCAAACCAACGCCTCTGAAAGCATCAATCATTCTAAGAACTTCCTGGTCGTAGGTAATATTTAAATCACCTCTTTTTTTGTTCCTTTCAATGTCATGAGCATTAATTACGATAATTATTTCAATTTTATCTTTTAATGAAGATAACATCTGAATCTTTAAATCCTTTGGAAAACCAGGCAAGACCCTTGAAGCATGTCCATCATCAAATAGCTTTCCTCCAAACTCTAAATACAGTTTGTTGTCAAAACGATTTACTCGCTCCATTATTTTTGCTGATTGCATTTTGATGTATTTTTCACTGTCAAAAGCTATCTTAGTCATAGATTTCACCTCCAAACAACATATTGATTTTAACATAAAAAATTACCTTTTTTATAATATTTTAAATTTTATTAGCGCTTTCATTATTCCATCATTCTGGGCTGTATCAGTTATATAGTCAGCTATAGACTTCACTGTATCATAACCATTTCCCATAGCGATTCCAAGTCCAGCATATTCAATCATCTTCAAATCGTTATCACTGTCACCGAAGGCTACACACTGCTGCGCTGTAATTCCAGTAACCTTTTCCAGCATTTCCATTCCCGTTTTCTTGCTGATACCTTTCTGGTCTAAATCAAACAGAATAAACCCACCATCAATAACATCCATCTCTTCTTCAAATTCATTTCTTACCATCTCCATCTCTTGCTTAGTTCCTACTAAAGCTCCAGCTACTGGTAAGGCTTTTTCATCAGGGTGCTTGTCGGTAGAATTCATTTTTAACGAGCTCAATATCTGATCCATCTTCTTTGTATAAACATAGACATAGCAACCATCGACAAACTTCCAGAATATACCGATATTTTTTCCCAGACAAAAGCTGTTTATTCTGGTAAATAAATCACGTTCTATATACTTAGCATCTAATACGTTTAGATTTTTATCAGCAAAGATATGACCATTACAGGCAATATAGTAATCTGGAAAGATCTTTCCTTCAATAGAAGGAATGCCATAATGTGGCCGTCCACTGGCGATAATTACTTTTATTCCCTTTTCCTGCAGCAATCGACAGGCTTTAATGGCACTTTCAACTACTGGCTTATTTATTCCTGCTGTCAATGTTGAATCAACATCAAGGATAACCGCTTTTACATCCATATTATTTCTCTCCATAGTAGACTACTTTATAACCTGAATCATAGTATTCTTTAAATATCTCATTGAATTTAATATTTGTGTAATATATCTCATCATATATAGGCTCCAACGTCATCTTATGTTCATCAAATAAGACCCTGTAAACCATCTGTTCATTATTTTCTTTGACTACGATTTTATCTCTATAAACACTTAAAACTTCATTGAAATCATAAGGATAGACAAAGGTTTCTTTTGCCTCACCATCTTCAATCAAAGTAAAACCTCTGCTGGATACGATATAGCATCTATCATCGACTTCTGTCAGAGAAATAAATTCAGAATTAAATAATTGCGTTTTGCTTTTCAATTCATAATCATTGACACTATAACAATATAGATAATTAGAATAATCAATCACATAAAACAGGTCGTCGCAAACCAGACAGTTGAGAAGATAACCCTCCAATTGCCTTCTGGTACCAGCTTTATCAATTACATTACATCTGCCATCCAAATAGATAACATAGCTGCCATTTTCTGAATAATGTAAGAGTACTCCCTTTTCAATATGAATATCTTCTAAAAATTCAATGGTAATACAGTCAATTGTCTGATAATTATTTTTATCTTTTCCAATATACAGTCTATCACCAATATGAACTACCTCATCAACAAATTCAGTTTCCAATTCATAGACAACCTGATGGTCAGCATTTAAAAACAATATTTTGCTTACATTTGTTTCTTCGTTTGATAAAACCGCTATCCTGATATATTTCGAATATTTATCTTCTTTTTGACAGCCAAAAGAAAAAAGAATTATAACCACCAGCAATACTACATAGAATATCTTTTTCATTTTAGTACCTCTTATAAACTGAAACCAGAAAATCAGCCGTACAGTCTATTTTTTCTACACCTTCCAGTTTACTGCTATCTTCCTTGGAAGATGTATGATAATAAGGCATCATTCTCCACAAAGACAGGATATCATCATTGCTTTTCAAATTCATGATATAGGTAACATTAAACTGTTCAACCAGGGCAAACTGCTCAAGTTTATATCCTTCTTCCTTATTTAGATAAGGATTTTCATAAACGATTTCTTTTAATTCAAATAAATGCTGTTTCCCAGGAGTTACCGCAAACAGATATCCATCCTGTTTTATTACTCTGGCAAACTCCTCACTTGAATAAGGACAGAATACACTCATCGCCCCATCAAGAATTGCCGCTTCAAAAGGAAGATGAAAAACATTCCCCACAAAACAGGTTGCCGATTGACATTTTTTGCTAGTCATCATTACCCCTTTTTTAGAGATATCTGTCGCCAGAAAAGAAATATCTTTGTTGCATGAGTTTATCAGCTGCTGTAAATAATAGCCTGTTCCACATCCGGCATCTAAAAAGCTGTTTCCATCCTTGAGGTATTTATTGACCAGTGAAGATAAACAATCCGCTAATGGCTTGTAATATTCTTTATTTAAAAACCTGTCTCTGGCATTTAAAGAATCAATATTATCACCAGCATTGGCACTGCTTTTCTGATTGGCCAAAATTAAATTGACATAGCCTGCTCTGGCAATGTCATAACTATGATTGTTTTTACAAAGGTAACGTTTACCATCCTTTATTAATCTTTCCTGGCATTTTGGACATCGCAGCATATCTTTTCCTCACCAGTTAATTTTAACATAAAAAGAAGAGATTTTTTAGTCTCTCTTCTTAATCTTCAGTTTTTTCTAAATCACCGTAATCAATTTCTGTTGGAGTTTCTCTACCGAACATGATTGCCAATACTGTAGCTATTTCAGTTTCATCATCCATCATTTCAACTACCCCTTCAACACCTGCAAAAGGTCCTGTTAAAATTCTTACTCGATCTCCAACCTGATAATCAACAACAATCTTCTGATCACTTTTACCAATTCTTCTTAAGACAGCTTCAATTTCTTCTTCAGGAACACTGAACGGTTTAGCGCCACCACCAGAAGAACCGATAAATCCAGTTACTCCTGGAGTGTTTCTGACCACATACCAAGCTTCATCTGTCATAATCATTTCTACAAACAGATAACCAGGGAACATGTTTTTAACTTTTTCAACTCTTTTTCCATTTTTATAATCTACTTCCACATGTTCAGCAATTTCAATTCTGAATAAGCAGTCCTGTAAACCCATTGTAATAATTCTTTTTTCTAAGTTATCCTTTACTCTGGCTTCATGTCCAGCATAGGTATTAACAACGTACCACTCTTTTCTTTCTTCCATTATCTGCCAACTCCAATCATAATCAAGAATTTTGAAACAACTAAGTCACATAAAACGAAGAAAATAGCAAATAAAATACAGAATGCCAATACCCTTCCTGTGTCAGCTACTAACTCTGAAAACTTTGGCCATCTGATTCTTTTTATTTCAGTTGCTACGCCTGAGAAAAAACGTGAAATTGGATTTCCACTGTTTGGTTTACTTTTTTTACCTTTTGATTTTGCCATAAATCCTCCTACTTGGTTTCTTTATGTAATGTATGCCTATCGCATTTTTTACAATACTTTAATAACTCTAAACGTTCACTTGAAGTTTTGCGATTTCGATTGGTTGTATAATTTCTTGACAGACACTCGCTGCAAGTCATGATTACCTTATTTTTTGTTGAACCCATAATCAAAAACACTCCTTCATTCGTACTATTTACTTTAACATAAAGCCATTATCTAGTCAAACAAAGACTGCAATTTTTTTCTGATTTTTTGAATATAGTTATCAATCGTTTTGGCTTTGACTCCAAGATGGTCAGCCATTTCCTGATAAGTGTATCCTTTAGCTTTCAACTGCAAAACTTCAGCTTCCTTTTTATCCAATATTCCATAAACTTCTTCCAAAAGGCAACTGCTTATGGCCAGTGATTCTGGATCATTTTTTTGATCAATCAGATTTACATCGGATAGATATAATTCTTCTGCCTCATTTAATTTCATATCCAAAGAAAGGATTCGACTGTTTTGAGCATAGTTGTTTTTTCTCTCTTTGCGATATGTCGCATACATTTCCCGGGTAATGCACATAATCGCAAAAGTGGAAAAAGCCATATTCTTATCTTCCTTATAGTAGCTGACTGCTGTATATAAACCGACCAGTCCTGCCTGATAGCCATCATCAAAGTGGAAAGAATCTAATTTACGACGTAATTGATAATACATTTTATAGATTATTGGCTTATAGTTTTCAATCAATTTCTCTAAAGCCCCTTCATCTTTGTTTCTAATTAAATACAACAATTCGTAATCATTATTTCTTTCCATACTAACCCTCTTATTTATTTAAGCGGGAATCGTTGACTGTAAATTTGATAAAGCAGAACCGCACAGGCTACCGAAGCATTCAGTGAACCAATATCACTTTCCATCGGCAGCATTACTTTTATATCACAGTTTTCTTTCACTAATCTGCGCATTCCTTTTCCTTCAGAACCGATAACCAGCACCAGCGGCAGATTGTAGTCAACACTGCGATAATCCTGGGCTTCCTGTATATCGGAGCCAATAATCCAATAGCCATCTTCCTTAAGCTTATTAAGAGTTTGAGACAGGTTGGTTACTCTGGCAACCTTGACAACATCAATCGCTCCAACCGACACTTTGGCTACGGTGCTGTTTAAAGAGACGCTTCGATTTTTTTCAATAATCACCCCATCAACCCCGACACAGGCTGCAGTCCTCAGTATTGCTCCAAGGTTCTGAGGATCTTCTAAACCATCCAAAGCAACTAGAAGTGGTTGCTTGTCTACAGGAATAGCTTCTGTGATCTCTTCAATCGTGTATGTTCTGTACTCTTTGATTTGAGCTACATAACCCTGATGATTTCCTTTTATCAGCTTGTCTAAAAACTTTCGGTCAACTATCTGGTAACTGACATTATTTTTCTTTGCCAGATATAAAACATCATCATCAGTTCTACCTTTTTGAATATATAAAAAATCGATTTCTTTATTCTTCTTCAACAAATTTAGAATAACATTTTTCCCATAAACCAATTGTGTCATATTAATCATCTCCTAAATTTTTAATAATTTCCCATATTTCTTCAATTTTTTGTGTATTAGATGTCAAATACCAATACCCCCATACAGCTTCAAACCCTGTTGAGGTTTTATAGGTAACTATATCAGTATTTTTTGGCGCGGCATGACTTTTTTGATTTCTGGCTCTTTTATAAATTCTAAGTTCTTCTTCTGAAAACAAATTATTATCAAGCAGATAAATTGCTGCTTTTGCCTGAAATCTGGCGCTGCAGTAAGTAGCTGCTAATTTCTGTAAATCATTCATCTTGACTTTTTCATCTATAATGTCTCTTTTAACCATTAGATTATAGTGAGCATCACCGATAAAAGCCAGCTGTAAAGAACCATATTTGTTTATATCCATTACGCTTGTCCTTTCTTTTTGAAAAAAGGTTTTTTCAAACCTTTTTTACAGAATGTTTCTTTCCATTAAAATGGCTCGGAATTTATCCGCTGTTTCAAAATCCTTTTGAGCCTTGGCTTTATTCCAACTGTCATAGATTTGTTTATCATCTTCAGTTAAAATCACTTCATCAATATAAATACCTAAAATATAGAGCATCTTTTTAATCGCATTGTATAGTTTTTCAACTTTTTCATAATCAATTTCTCTGACTCTTAAACTTTGGTTTAATAGTTTAACTGTATCAAAGATAACCTTATAGCCATTAGGAGTATTTAAATCATTAGCCATGGCATCTAAAAACTCCTGATACTGCTTTTCATCATAATCCTGGTTAAAAACAACATTGTCCAGCTGTTTTTTAACTTCAACCTGTCTTAAAATTGTTTCAATCTTAGTCAGTTCAACCTTGCTGGCTTCATAAGTTTCATCTGAATAAATCAGAGTGTCACGATATTTAGCACTCAACAATAGCCATCTGGTCAAATTAGCGCCATTTTCAGCAATAACATCTTTAGCCCACTGAGTATTTCCTAAAGATTTGCTCATCTTTCCACCCTCAGTTTCCAGCATTCCATTATGAATCCAGTAGTTAGCCAGATGATGATTATTGCACATTACAGACTGAGTCATCTCATTTTCATGATGCGGAAACTTCAAATCCCTTCCACCACCATGAATGTCAATCATCTTGTTATCAAATTCTTTATCAATCATAACCACACACTCAGTATGCCAACCAGGTCTTCCCTGTCCCCAAGGTGAATCCCATTTGATTCCTTCTTGAGTCTTTTTCCATAAAACAAAATCTAAAGGATTCCTTTTCTGATCATTTTCTTCTATGCGGGCTCCCGCCATTAAATCTTCCACATTTTGATGAGATAACTGACCATAGTTCTCGTCAGCATCAACGGAAAAATAGACATCTCCATTTACTTCATAGGCACTGCCATTTTCTACAAGTCGACCAATAAACTCAATAATCTCATCCATTGTTTCTGTAACTCTCGGAGTTGCATCTAAAGGCAGTACATTTAAAGCAGCTCTTACATCGTTGTAAGCATCAATGTATCTTTGAGCGATGATTCCCTCATCTACTCCTTCTTGTAAAGCGCTGTTGATAATCTTATCGTCAACATCAGTAAAGTTACTGACAAACTTGACTTCATAGCCCAAGGCTTCAAAAACCCTTCTTAACGTATCAAAAACAACTATCGGTCTGGCATTTCCAATATGGGCATGATTATAGACTGTTGGTCCACAAACATACATGGAAACCTGCCCTTCAATAATTGGTTTAAACTCTTCAACTTTTAAGGTATACGAATTATATAGTTTCATACAATTTACCTCCTTCAGTAAATTATAACATTTTTACCTCTTAATTCAATTACTTGCTTGCCATAGAGAAATCAAAACTCTAAAGGTCAAAAATAAAACTGTCCTTTAATCTACTTCTTAAATAGATTTTTGGACAGTTATTTTACTTTGTCTGCATCAGCATATTATAAAGCATGCCTTCTTTTAATTTAGAAGCATCATAGCCTAATAATTCAATAATTTTAAAAGCAAAATCCATTGTTATAGCCGGTCCTCTGGCAGTAATTATTTTACCATCAACAACAACTTTATCTTCCAGGTAGTTTCCTTTTTTTAAATCTTTTTCAAATCCAGGATATGAGGTAATATTTTTCCCTTTGATTATATCTGCTTCAGCTAAAACAATAGGGGCCGCACAAATTGCGCCAATGTACTTATCATTTTCGTAAAAATATTTTATTGCTTCGATAACTCTTTTATCATCTCTAAGATTGGTTGCGCCAGGTAAGCCACCAGGAAGAACAATCATGTCATAATTATAAATGTTGTCATCTAACACACAATCCGCAATAACTTTAATGTTATGCGAGCCAACAACTGTTTTTTCAGCATTAATACTGACTAAATCCGTTTTTATATTTGCTCTTCTAAAAATATCGGTTGTAAATAAAGCTTCCGCCTCTTCAAAACCAGAAGCCAATAAAACTGCAATTTTCATCTTTTTCCTCCTTATCTATTACATTGTAACACTTCTTATTTGTTATTCATTTTTTTAATAGTTTAAAATATACCCATAAGAAAACACTGAACAGTAAATAATCTATCCATTTTATTAATAAGATACTAGAAAATAAAGTTAAATACCTTTTTATACCTTATCTTCACTTTTCTTTTGTGGATAAATTTCTTTATCAAGTCCAAGACGTTCCCTATTGGCAGCCAGTTCCTTAGCATATTTCTTTTCTCTTTTCTTTTGTTTAAAATACTTATACACCAGAACACCAAAGAGCGTCATTTGTGATAAAAATGAGTATTTTTTACGATTATCCATAATTGTTGTTATCTCCTATATAAATTATAAGTCATTTATAATCATTAATTCAATTAATCAATGGTTTTAAAAATATCCCAAAAATCAATATTAATAGAAAGTGATGTTTTATTTTCATCAGCTTTTTTATAAGACTTATTAGAAATGTCCTACCTTACTTTTTTTCTGAAGATGAGCTCTCAACTACACAATTATTTTACCTTTTTTCGTTGTATAATATAATTAAATAAAAGGAGCCAGCCAATGAAATATTTACTAATCGGTGCTATCGGTATTTTAGTTCAACTTTTATTTATCAAGGCTGAACATGATCAAAAATATCTTCCTGCAGTTATTCTTAAAGGGACTGCTTCATTAATATTTGTTGTTTTAGGTTTTATCTGTGCTCAAAAAAGCATCAACACAGAGTTTGCTAAAATGGTTAAAACAGGCTTAATTTTCGGCATGCTGGGTGATATCCTGCTTAATCTAAGGTACGTCTTTGAAAAGAAGGGAAATCTAATTTTCTTAATTGGAATTCTAGTTTTCCTAACAGGCCATATCTTTTATTTATTGGCACTATTGCCTCTATGCACCAACAGGCTGTTAGCTTTTATTATTGGGTTGGTTTTGACGATATTAATATTAATATGGATTTTTTCAAAAATCGAAGCCAAAATGGCTTTCAAGGTTTTTGGGATTTTCTATATTGGAGCTATTGTTATTATGAGCAGTGTGGCCTTAATAAACTACTTTAGCAATCCCCAAACAAACGGTTTAATCTACTTATTGGGAGCTATTCTTTTTACTATCAGTGATATTGTTCTGATTTTTAACACTTTTGGTAAAACAAGTAAATTCTATCTGCGAGTTACCAATCTGCTGCTTTACTATCTGGGACAACTGGCGATAGCTCTTAGTCTGTTATTCATTTAATGTTATAATTGTAGAAAGGAGAATTGACAATGAAAATATTAGTTTTTAGTTCATTAAACATCGACCATAATTATTATGTTAAACAAATTGCCAAACCAAAAGAAACAATATTCGCCAAAGAATACAACGTTGTTTCAGGAGGTAAAGGGTTAAACGCCTCTATTGCCTTAGCTAGAAGTGGTGTGCATGTCTATTTAGCTGGCAATATTGGTAATGATGCTAAAATATTAGAAAAAGTTTTAGCTGATAATAAAGTTGATACTACCTATTTAAACAAAGTTGACGAGCCAAATGGTCATGCCGTTATTCAAATTGATGAAAATGGTGAAAACTCTATTTTCATCTATGGTGGAAGCAATCAATCAATTACTACTGAATATATCGATATGGTTCTTTCGAAGTTTGAAAAAGGGGATTTGTTGATTCTGCAAAACGAAATCAACAATCAGATTTATTTGATTAACAAAGCCAGTGAACTTGGTTTAACCATTATGTTAAATCCTTCTCCATTCAATGATGACATTTACACCTATCCTTTAAGAAAAATTGATTATTTCTTCATCAATGAAGTTGAAGGAAAAGGCTTCACCAATGAAACAGATCCGCTTAGAATCCTGGATGAATTAAAAGTTATGTATCCAAAAGCTAAAGTCATCTTAACCTTAGGAAGCATTGGTGCATATTATCAGGATGGTGATTATAGAATCTTCCAGGAAGCTTTCAAAGTAAAAGCCATTGACACTGTTGGAGCTGGAGATACCTTTATGGGTTACTTCTCCTATGGCTTATCACAAGGTTTTAATCCTGAAAAATGTTTACTATTAGCAACAAAAGCAAGTTCATTAACCGTTCAAAGAAAAGGAGCAGCTGACTCCATTCCGACTTTAAAAGAAGTTAATGAAATAGAATAAAAATATTAATAATTTTAAATCACAAAAAAAGACAAGCGCTAAAACTTGTCTTTTTACTTGTTTAAATTCTCATTCCCACATCCCAGGCACGCCAGATAACTGTTCTCAGATTTCCTACTTTTCGACAGTCACCAACCAGATGAACATTTTTAGCTTTTGATGTCAGTGGGGCAGGATTGTATCCAACTGCTGAAAT
This sequence comes from Erysipelotrichaceae bacterium, assembly GCA_033808805.1. GTDB lineage: Bacteria > Bacillota_I > Bacilli_A > Erysipelotrichales > Erysipelotrichaceae > UBA1783. The sequence continues at coordinate 105,692 of JAPXMY010000004.1, read as the reverse complement.
TACGCTATCTGCCTTGATGTCAGTAACTTTTCCATCTTTATCTTTAATAGTTACTCCATCATCTCTGATTTCAGTAGCTACCGAATTCAGATAGACTGGCGCTTCTTTATAAGCCAGCATTTCTCTTAAGAATGAACTGTTAGCCAGGCAGACTCCCTTAACCGCAATCAAGTCATTTTTCATTTCTACCACAACTGGTTTTTTACCCTTCAGGATTAAATCGTAGGCTACTTCACAGCCAGTCAAACCTCCACCGATGACAACAACATTTTCACCAACTTCTACACCTCTTAAATAGTCAGTAGCATCTATTGTTTTTTCAAAACCTTTAATTGGCAGAGTTTTTGGTGTTGAACCAGTAGCGATGACAATCTCATCAGCATCTAAAGTGGAAATATCCTTGATTTCAGTATTGAAATTGACTTCAATTTCTTTTTCTTTGATTTCTCTTAAATACCACTGCAGCAATTTCTTATCATTTTCTTTAAATGGGAAGTTAGCTGCCTGAATAAAGATACCACCTAAAACATCATTCTTTTCATAAATCACTGGATGATGTCCTCGAGCTTTTAATAGCAGGGCTATTTCCATTCCGCCAACACCACCACCAATTATAGCTACTTTTTTAGGATTGTTGGTTTCTACAACCTTATATTTTTTAGTCTGCATGGTAATTGGGTTCAGTGCACATCTTGCCATCTTCAAGGCATCAATTAAATCCTGATCATTAGCACTACCCTCATATTTAGCCATCGTAAAACAGGCATTGTGACAGCGGATACATGGTTTAATTTCTTCTTCTTTACCAGCCATCAGTTTGGTTACCCAGGTTGGATCAACCAAAAACTGTCTGGCAATTCCTAAACCATCAATTCTGTTTTCGGCAATTGATTCAGCTCCATCAGCGATATCCATATTTCCCGCACAGACAACTGGAATATCAACAAAGTTTTTAATATGTTCTACGTATTTGAGATTACAGTTTTTATCCATATATCCTGGTGGATGAGCCCAGTACCAGGCATCATAAGTACCATTATCACAGTTAAGCATATCATAACCTGCATCCTGTAAGTACTTGGCAGCTCTTTCTGATTCTTCCATATCTCTTCCCACTTCAACATATTCTTCACCAGGTAAAGCCCCACTTCTAAAACCCTTGGTTTTAGAAACAACTGAATATCTCAGTGAAACTGGATAGTCTTTACCACACTCACGTTTAATTGCCTGAACTATTTCTACTGGAAAACGATATCTGTTTTCAAAAGAACCACCATATTCATCCTCTCTGAAATTAGAGTACTTCAAAGTGAACTGATCTAACAGATAACCTTCATGGACAGCGTGAATTTCTACTCCATCTACTCCAGCTTCCATACAAAGCTTGGCAGTTTTCGCAAAAGCTTCAACTATCTCTTTTATCTCTTCTTTTGTCATCGGACGAGAATAGATATCATCTGCCCATCTGTTTGGTGTAGCTGAAGCACTGGCAGTAATATAATCCATATCAAAGATTGGCTTACCCAAGGTACCAACAACCTTATTTTTAAGCATCAGAACCATTAAATGATTGACAGCCATTGCTCTACCAAAACCAGCCGTCAGCTGAATAAACATTTTGGCCCCAGTTTTATGGAATTCATCCATAAACTCCTTTAGCTTTTTAAATTTACCCTTATTCTGATACAACCACATGCCGCCCATTGGGTCTTTGATAGGTGCAATACCAGGAATAACCAGTCCAACATTGTTTTTAGCTTTTTCCAATAAGAAGTTGGCAGCTTCCTTATCAAAATGGTTTGGTTCCATCCAGCCAAAGATACTGGTGCCCCCCATTGGACACATGACAATTCTATTTTTAATTTCTAAATTTCCTATTTTCCAAGGAGTAAACAAGGCACTATATTTTTCTTCCATTATTAACCCTCCACTTCGACAATACCATCTTCTTTAATGGTGATTGTCATTCCATCTTTTACATAATTTAAAAATTCATCACCCAACTGATCAACTACCGGCATACTGACATCATCAATCCAGACTTCCGCCAGCACCGCTCCAGCACATGCCAGTGAGTCAATGGTATTGGCAAATAGCATACAGGCTGGATTTCTCTTCATGGCACAGGCACAATATAGTACCAGACCTCCAGTAGTAGAACCAATTGTCTGTGGTAAACATAATGCTTTGCCCGCAATTGGTTTACCATATAATTCAGGATTATTCTGATCAGTTACCTTAGCTGTCTTATCACCAAACTGCAGTGATTTCTGTAAAGAAGCCAAAGTATTAAAACCAGCTTTTGTTACAACAGCTTCCGCCGTAACTGTTCCTGGAGTTACTACTCTTCCTTTAAATTGTTTCATAACTAGTTACCTCCTTTGGTGATTTGAACCAGAATTTCATCATCAGTGTAATATCTGGCACTTGTATAGGTGCGCAGTTTATTACTTGATGTTATTACTGGTGTTTTGCCAACAGTAGGATTGTTCATATACATCAGTGGGCAAATATAAGATAAGATGATTCCCGTCTTGGCAAAACGAGAATAATGTTCTGTTTTCTTAAATTCCTTAATTACTGCTGGAGCAGCTGTAAAGACCGTTGGAATAACTACCTTGCTGTTTCCATACTCTTTTAAGGCTTTTTCAACTTTGTCTGTCCAGTCTTTTAACTGTTGTAAAGACATATGAGGACAGCCCATAAAACATAATTTAGGTTTCGCATTAATATCTTTCCAGATTATCGGATAACTATCATATATTCTCTGTATTTCCTTGTCATCAATAACATATTCTTTGGCATCTTCTACAATCAGTTCTCTGCCTGATTCTTTTGCTTCAGGTGTCAGATTGTCAATGTGATATAGTCCTACCGCCCCATTAGAAGCAGTAGCAGCACCAAAATCCTTCAGATATGTACATGCCTCTTCTGTCAGTTCTGTTCCCAGCCACTTATCTAAACCGATTACATAAGGAACATCTTCCATAACCTTCATACCAATAGCACTTCCTAAAAGTTGAGCTTCTGGTTTTTTAGTTGTTTCAACTTTGATAATCCATTTAGCCTTTCTTCCTTCATCAGTCAACAAGCCGAAATAAGGAACATAGCCCACAATTGAACCCATAAGATCCATAATTCCTGAGTTTCTGTTGCATCTTGCTCCCAGCACTGAGTTAGCGTAAACAACAGCACTTGATTCAGACCAGGATAAAATTTCTCCCTTATCAGGTTTGTTTCCTACCTGATCCATATAGCAGGTACAGGTAAAGGCATCTTTATCCATCAAGCCTAATTTCTGTAATTGGCCTTCATAGAAATCCTGTTTGTTATACATGAATTTATTGAAGACCAGTCTTTGAATAAAGTTGGCAGGAACATTTTTATCTACCGGTCTAGGATCGCAGCTGAAGGTCTGAAGTGAAACAGCATCCGCCTCAATCAATTTATCCATCAACTGATATACCGGATCTAGAACACCCAAACCAAAAGAGGTTACAAGATGGTTGTGCTTGCTGGTAACCTCTACCATTTTTTCAGCATCAAAAGCTTTCCCGTACATAACAAGAGTTTTCATGACTTTTGCCATGGTTTCCCCCTTGCTGCCGTCGAGAATAGCTTGCTGATCTTTGGTTAAAATCATATTATTATCTCCTTTTCTTATTTAAATTATTGCCCTTATTTTTATTCTACCTAATATAATATTAACAAAAAGACAGCTGAAAAAGAATATTTTTAGCTTCCTTGTGAATAAAGTAATAATAAGCACAATAAAGGAGAACGATATGTTCTCCCTGTTTTTATATATATTTTTATTCCTTTGGTGTTGTTTTTGAAGCGATATACTCATCAACAATCCAGGTTAAGGTATCAAAGTCAACATCACCGGTATCAAGAATTAAAGTATTGAATTCTTTAACATTGAAATCCTTATCTAAAGCTTTTTGGGCTTTATCATAAAGTGAAGTCATCTGATAATAACCGAAGGCATATGGCGTAAACATACTTGGATCACCAATCAAAGTATCGTAGATGTTTTCTGCTAAAGAGTAAGCATAGCTTTCACCAAAGAATTCGGTTAAATAATTAGCTACATCATCAACCTGATATCCATAATAGTTAATCAACATATCACAATAAGCCTGTAGATAATAGTTAAATCTCAAATACAGAATTTCAAGCTCTGCAATATCCTTGCTCTTTTCATAATATCTGTAGCCATATTCTTCTGAATACATTGCCCAACCTTCAGAATAACCGATAAATCCAACATTGTATCTGATTTTCTGAGAAGGATGGTGTGTGAAGTAATAGGTATGTTGATATAAATGTCCCGGATAAGCTTCGTGTACCAAGGTTATTGCCATATCATCTGGTGAATCCTTACTATAGGTTTCATTTACTTTAATAACGTTATTTGACAGATTATCATATGCTGCTATCAGATAGTAAGCCGCAATATTGTCACTTGTTACTGTAGGGTCCAGATAATTAACTGAATACTCAACATCTGGAATAGCTGGAAAGTCATCTTTCATCTGACCCTTTACAAATTCAATCATTTCATAAGGATCTTTATAACCATAATGGTTTGCTCCACTTGACCACTTGTTATAATCGTTATAGCTCATCTTGTTAGATACCGCAGTAATCTTTTTAATAACATTTTTAATTGCACTTCTCATTGTAGCCGCCCATTTGTCAACAGTTCTATCAGTTGAAGATACTCCACCCAAAAAGATTACTTCATAATAAGCTGTTCCACCTTCATAGTAGAACAAACCATCAGGATTAGTGCATTTACCATATAGGCCTTGATAGAAGTCAATTATTTTCTGATAGGCAGGAATCAGGGTATTGATAACCGCATCAGAGAGCTGCTGTTTAAGCTCTTCTTCATTAGCCAGCTCAAGCTTTTCAATAGAAGCATTGTAAGCCTTGATAACTTCATTATCTTCAACACGTGAAATAAATCTTTCACAGGAATCAATAATCTTATCGATTACTGCATCCTTTTGAACAATACCTTCTTCAGCCTGTTCTCTAGTATAATCAATACATAAATCGATGTATCTTTCAGCATCCAAAACTAAGGTAATCAAATCTTTAGCATCCTGTTCACTTCTAAGTTCAAACTCCGTAAAGTTGGTAATCAGGTTGTTGTTGACACCTCTATTAGGGGTAAAGACAAAACCATAATCATATTCAGAATCTAAATATGACTGCATTTTATTGTAATAGGAAATTAAAGCTTTATAGGTAATCAGCTGTGTTCTATTTAAATTACTAATATCATAGTTGTTCAAAACTTCCAGTCTTTCAAGGTAACCATCATAATCATCTTCAATTTCAATCTCTCCTAAAGTAACTTCGACATCGGTAATTCCAAATTTTTCTGGATTGACAAGGCCAAAGTGAAGACTTAGATAATCCTCGCTCATATCTTCAATGAACCATTCATCAATTATTTGTTGGAAAGTTTCATCAAGTGGATCTTCCTCCACAACTACTTCGGGTTTTTTACATCCGAATAAAGATAAGACCATTAATATTACCAGCAGTAATTGTAAAATCTTTTTCATATTCATAACCCTCTCCTTTTTAAGTTAACATATCTATTTTAATTTATAAATTAAAAACTAACAAGCAAAACCATTAAGATATGATTTCAAAGCCTTTGAATCTGCTACCCTGATATGTCAGATAACCACGATCTTTTTCAACCAGCAAACCATATTCTTTACCATAAACATGAAATTCTTTTCTTTCACCACTCTCCAATTCGAAAGTTACATAGTGGCTTGTACTTGTTGAAGTGTGATGGTGATGATTAGTTCCTGTTGTATGAAGATGAGTCGAAACATTTATTCTTTTAGCTGTTACTGTCGCTAGCACTCTTAAGATTGGTGAAGCATCATCTTTGATCTTTTGACTTATTAAAGTATAGGCAGTATATATGAACACACCCAAAACAAGTAGTGGTACAAGCGCAAACATAAACTCAAACATAATAGTCTTCTCCTTTAATCAGCTGAACTGGCACTGGCGCTGCTACCTTCCATTTGCAGGCAGGCATCTATTGTTAAGCAGACCAGTAATACTTCTAAACTGTTAATTTCATCAACTACATCAATGGTATAATGGTCGCCCCAGCTGAGCCATTCTTTTTTTATCGTTGCGATAGTTTCGCCATTTTGAGTTATTGTGTAATTATGAGCCCAGAAATCTCCTTCACATTCCCAGTTTAATCCTTCAACATAATAGCTGGGACGAAAGAAGGTAAACTTTTTTTGTATTTCTCCTATTTGTACATTATCAACATAAAAGTAAAATTTTGGCAGAAAAGAGAAAAACTCCTGTTTTATAAAACCAACATCCTGTTTGTCAGCATCACAGATGAGTAACTGCTTAGTCCAAGAAAATAACTTTCCATAAACATAATACAAAGGCTCCTTGTTTTCTCCATAAACGGTAAATTCATCAGCAAGTCTGAATATCTTTTGTTGAACATACATTTTCATAAACATAACCCTCCTGTTTACATCTTCAGTATAACACCACTCAAGCCTATTCGATTAAAGTGGTTTTATATGTTTGGTATAGTTTTTTTATATATCTTTTAAAGACCTTCATTTTTACTTTTCCAATATTCTTTAGCAACCTTGCAGTCCTTATTGATTTGTTGTACCAAAGTCTCTGCTCCAGTAAACTTCTGGGGTTCTCTTATTTTATAAAACAGTTGGATTGTAATTTCACATCCATAAATATTTTTTTCAAAATCAAGAATATGGACTTCAAAAGATATATCTCTGCTGTCATCAAAGGTAGGGCGTTCTCCAATATGGGTAACGCCAAATAGAGTCTGACCATCAAGAAAAATCCTCGATACATATACCCCTGGAGCTGGTAGATTTTCTTTGTTTTCGATTTTTAAATTTGCGGTTGGAACTCCAATTCTTTTCCCTACACCACGACCTGCGATCACAATTCCCTTAGTTTCAAAAACAGGAGCCTGATCTATTCTTTCTTCCATAAATTCTCCTTAACACAATGATAATTCCTAAAACTGTATCAGTTCAGATGACTTTATCAGATTTATTGCTAAAAATCACCGTACTTTCAGTATAACACCAATTTTCTTTATTTATAATTAATATATAAGTTAATGTAACTGCTAATAAAAACCAATACCTGTCATACGGTACTGGTCTTTATTGTTGTTTTAAATTACTCTTAATTAAAACAATCCAATGAAGGCTAATAAGTTAGCTAGTAAAGCAACAATTATTGTAGCTATTGGTCCAACAGCTAAAGTTGTGATTGGATTTTTGAAATACCTGTTTGCACAATATAGTGAAGCAACAACAAGATAACCTAAATTACCAATCATATTTCCAGCAGCAATCATAGAACCAGCCAATAAAGCCACTTCCAACAATGCTGTCATAGCATCTCTCATAGAATCAGCTGATTTCTTTATGCCAGGGAATTTGTCAAATAATTTTGCGACTACAATCAAGCTCAACGCTTCTGCAGACATAACTACTGCACCCAAAACAGCAGCTATTATAGCATTAGGTGCCAGCAAACCTACAGTAGCAGTAAAACCAAAACCATCAGTAACAAATGTTCCTGTTGTTAAACTTGTCAATCCTTTTAAAGGGACAAAACTCAACGCACGGGCGATAGTTGTAGCAATTGCGTTTGGTATATCACCTTCAGCAACCTGTCCTAATGAAGTAGGGCCTTCCATCAGTAAACCAATGTTACAAGCTAATCCATAGATAGCTCCCATAATTGCAATCCAGATAATATTTTTCCTAATGTTGACAATACGGTCCGAGAAAAGAGAAGCCAAATCTGTCTGCTCTTCACTTTTATCTGTTACCGCAAAAATAATCAACATTAAAATACCTGAAAACATTGTTATGGCATCTTCATAACCAAGGCCAAATTTAATAAATACCTGTCTGGAAACAATAACGACAACTGCTGAAATTAATCCTTTAATCCAACCATAATCCTTAAAAATAGCTACAATCGGGAAGGCAATGAAAGCATAGGTAATAGGACTGGAGATGCTCATCCAAGCACTGAATACATTTACTGGAAGCGCCTGGAAGAAAGCATTTAAACCTTCTAAACCAGCTAAAAGACCTACACCATAAATCCCACCAACAAAAAATGCACCAGCAGCACCTAACAGACTTTCTTTGTCGCGATACCAATTATCACCAGTTTTTGCTGGAAAGATTGCCCCAATAATATCAGTTCCTAACCAGAGTGAGTGAACCAGTATTATTGAGTAAAGTAATGAATAAGGCAAGCCGAAGCCGATAACCAATCCAAAACTCAAACCAAATGTTGTGGTAGCGAATTCAACACGTGACATACGTCCTTCACGATATTCCGGAACAATTGGACGTACAGCATCATTAAATACAGCAATACCACGGTTAGCAAGTAAAGCACCCAGTGCCCCTGCCAGGAAAATAACAATATAGCGCATAAACTCTCCTTTCTATATAAGCAATTTTCAACGCCGCTCATTATGATTTAGTTTCTGGCAGTATTTTCTTTAAAACAAAAAAAGATTTCTTCTTTAGAATTGTAACCGCAGCAATTCTAATTTTTATTATAAGAAATACACCAGAACTTAATATACAAAATTTCGTATATTCCATCTAACTTTATATTATCCAATGTTTGTATAGATGTCAATTGGTATTTAAATATATTTTTCCTATTTTAATTTATATATTTAAAAACCCCTCAAGCTGTGTTTTCAGCTTTTGGGGTTGACTCAAAATTCTATCGATCTTTTATTTATAACTATAAGTTTAATATCTAATCAAGTGAATCGGTATTCAAATAATTTATTCATTTAACACTTATTCTTTTAATAAAATTAAGTAAAACATCAGCTCCCTTTTTAATGTCCTGATAATCAGTAAGCTCTTCTGGGCAATGAGAAACACCGTCATTTTTACTTGGAACATATATCATGTTGGTGTCAACAAAATCTGTCATAATCATTGAATCGTGTCCTGTTCCATTGTTCATTATCAGATAGGAATATCCTAATTCATTACATATTTCTTTTAGTATCTCAACATTTTCTTGATTCATAATACTTGGTGATGTTGGGTTTGGATAATTAATCCGCCTGATTTCTTCAAAAGATGTATCAACACCATATTTGTCGCCAACATTGTTTAGTAAATCTAAAATTATTTTATTGAAATCATATTTATAGGCAATCTCTTTGCTAAAAGTTCTTATTTCAATTTTCCCCTCTACAAACTCAGGAACAAACTGACTAGAATTAGGAATGATTTTCATTTGTCCAACCATGCCAGTTATATCTTCACCCATTTCAGTAATTATCTCATCAAATCTAACGGTGAAATCAGAAGCGGCTAATAATGCATTTCTTCTTTTTGACATTTTCATCGTTGAATCTGCACCGACTCCAGTAAACCTGATCCAATAGCGTCCAATTCCAGCTAAATATTCAATAATTCCAATATCTTTATTTTTTCTATCTAAAATAGATCCTTGCTCAATATGTAATTCAACAAAATTCTTTATAGTATCCGGATCTCTTTTAGCTTTTTCCAAATTTACTTCCAGACCATATTGTTTCATCGCTTCCCTTTTGGTTAGTCCGTATTTATTTCTTGTGTTATCCAATTCCCATTCAGTCATTGTTCCCACAATTGCTCTAGAATTAGAAACTCCTGTGCTTGGGCCAAAAATGCCACCTTCTTCAGCATTCATAATTATCATTTCTATTGGATAATCGTTTTCAAATTTTTCTTCAACCAGAACTCTCATTACTTCCAAAGAAGCAATAATCCCTGCTGCACCATCAAAAGCTCCCCCATTATAAACCGTGTCATAATGTGAGCCATGCATAACAACAGGAGCATCTTTAATTTTACCTTCTTTTCTAATAAACAACGTTCCATAACCGTCTTCATAATAATGCAGTTTCATTTTTTTTGCTTTATCAATCAGAAACTGTTTAGCCAATTTGTCTTCTTTACTGTAACTGACTCTAGTTACACCTTGATTCGGAGTAGCCGTAAAAGTTGCTAATTTTTCTAAATCATTAATAATCCTTTTCAGATTCGTACTCATAAGAAGTATCCCTATCTTTCCTTTACCAAGGCTTCATCAGTTAACAGGAAAGGTTTGAAATATCCAGAAGCATTCCCCATCGGTAAAACATCCGGATGCAAATCAATACCTAGAGTCTCAATCATATATTTTCTTGTTTCCATAAATTTGCTATATAGCTCAGGGTATTGTTGCTTTATTTCCTGTTGCAGTTTTTCATCAGCTAAAGCTATTCCTCCTTCAACACTGACACCTGACATTCCTGTTAAGGAAGTAAGAATGTCAAACTGAATAAGCATCCCAGACTGTAGCAATATTTCACTGTTTTTATATATCGGTGAAGCCAGCCACTCCTCATCAGCAATTAAATGTCCTGGATTAAGTTTTCTATTGTAAATGTTTGAAGGCAGCAACTCTTCAGCTAGATCAAACATTTCACCGCCGCTTATTCCAACTTTTACTTTTTCTAACCAACTGACAATTGCCTTGAAGTAAGGAATAGCTAATTTTTCTAAATATCCTTTATTGTTTTCAGAAACATCATCTATACTATCAGCCACAAAACAACATCTCGATTGCAACCCACCTTTATAGCCTACAGTCAGAGAGATGATATCTCCTTTCCTTATTTCTTTTTCTGATGGATATATATTGGCATTTTCAAAGCGCTTACCAGTAGCACATATCGTTATAACTGACCCTCTTTGTCCCTCATTATTCAAATACTGTGCCAATTCTTTTTCTTTCATTCCAACTTTGATTTTTTCCATAGCTAATAAAATACCCTTTGAAGCTAATGATGCTCCATAATAATAATGGGCTATTTCGTTAGCATTATTTGTAATCCTTGCGCCTTTTTCTGGATCTATAAAAAGCGCTGTAGCATTTACTAAATCCTCTGACACTTCCCTTAAACTATCAATTACAAATGAAGGTAAATCAAAACCTTTTTCTATTTTTTTCCAGCCACAAACACCGATTCTCTTATTTTTCATCCCAATATCTATGAAAATATCAGTCAATGACTTATTAGACATATCTGGTTGATCAGGTAAAGAGAAAGGTGAATATAAAATTCCTTCAACTTCAATGCGAGAAATAGAAGCTTTATCAACATTTTCATTACCTGTAATTAAATAATTCTTTTCGGGACCAATTACCAATAATCCCTCTTCAAATCTAGTTAAAAATCCTGTTAAGTATTCAAAATTACTACCATCTTCCAAATCTGAATACACAACTAAATAATCAAGATTAGCCTCTTTTTTTAATTTTAAAACTTTTCCCTTTCTTTCTCGCATTGTCTCATCGGTTAAAATAACCTGACATGTTTCATCAACTTTTGGAGCTTCAATTTTCTTTAATATAATTTTCATCATCTTCCCCCTTTTTCTATATGCAATATAGTTGTATTAAAAACTATTTTTTTCCTATAATTATTCACTTATTTTAACTGTTTATTTATTTTACCATTTCCAATATATCGTAATAAAGATTCTCATATCCATCTGAATTGTATTCAATTCTTTCGTTTACAATAATATACATATCATCAAAATAGAAATCAAAATAACTGTAAGCAGTATAATCTTTATTAACAACAACTGCTTTTAAATGACTGTTGGAAATCCAACCATAACTACCATAAGTTATTGGTTTTTTTGCTGTCGTTCTATTGGCAAGTCTTTTATAGAACGGGTTTATCTTAGCCATATAGTGGTCATAATCACTTTCTATTTTATTATACTTTCCCTTTCCTAAAAATATTGTATACTTTTTATCATCATAAATTTTCAAAATGCAATCTTCATTTTCACCAAAAATAAATTTATATTTCTTTTTTGTTTCAATAGACTTCAACTCTTTACCATCAATAATTTGTTGATAGTGAGATTCACTTCCAGAAACAACCGGTTTTAAATCCAGCATCTTTTCTGCTTCTCTAATTTTTGTTACAGCTTCGTAATTACTTTTGACAGGTTCATCTAAAATGTAAGGATATATAGTTTCAAAAAAGCAATCTAAAAGAGGCTGAGAACCTGATGTGGAACTATTAAAAACAGCTACAATATTTTTATCTGGCAAAACTAAACATACTTGTCCAAACAACCCTGAAGCGCGATAACCATTATGAGTACATTTCCATAGTTGAAAGCCATAACCTTGTGTGCTTTCCGTTTTCTTGGCATCATAAACATCGTCAGTTCTTATTTGCTTTGCAGTTGCCATATCTATCCACTTTTCTGAGACAATTCTATGTCCGTTTAATATTCCCTTATTTAAAAACAATTGTCCCAGTTTTAATAAATCAGTTGGTTTAATATACAAACCAGCAGCTCCAAGAGAATTGTTGTGATCGTCCTTTATCCAATAATAGTCTTCAATGCCACATTTATCAAAAAATGATTCTTTCAATAATTGTTCAGCGTTTTTCCCGCTAACAGCAGTGACTATGGAAGACAACGTATTGCTTGCCAAATTATTATAATGGAATTTGCTGCCACTAGGATAGGTTAAGGGCTTATCAAATAATCTTTCAGCCCATGGTTTGCTTTCATTAGTAAATGGTTCCATGTCATGACCAACTGACATGGTCAATAAATGTCGGATAGTCAAATTTTGTAAATTGTTCTTTTTCGCATTAACATTAAAATATCTGCTTACTTTATCATCAATATCTATCAATCCCATATCATAGCAAATACCAACTGCTAAAGAAATAAAAGTCTTCGTACAGGAATTAATAACATGACGATAATTATGCTCAAAGGGAAACCCTTTTATTTCACAGATTACTTTTCCGTTTCTAGCTAAAGTAAAAGTATGTAATTTAATATTTCTTTCTTTTATAAGATTAATAAAATTTAATATTCCTTTAGAGTTTACACCTTGGCTTTCTAAACTTGTTCTTTCCATTTCAAATTCTTGATACATTTCAACACCTCTTCTCCACTACTACAATAATCCCGAAATTACGTGTTTGAAAATATTTTATCTTTTTTTAACTTCAAATAAAACTTCTCCAATTCTAACACGTTTGCCAGATGGGCATTTGTTAATAACTTCAAAATTTACAGGATTTGTGATTAATACCGGTGTAGATATATCAACATTTTCTCCAATAAAGAAGTCTAAATCTACTTCCATTATTTTTTCACCTTTTTTATCATTTGTCCATTTTCCACTAATAACTTTAGTCCTTTATCTTTATATTTTACTGTATCTAATCCAAAATGAACAATTAACTCAATACCATCTCCTGAGCTGATTCCGACTGCGTGATACATATTATCAAATGCTAGAATTCTGCCATCAATTGGTGCATATACTTCACTATTTTCCGGAATAATAGCAATTCCATCTCCCATCATTTTATTAGCAAAAACCTGGTCTTTAACATCTGTTATATCCAGAACCAGACCATTTAAAGGCGAAAAAATCTTGGTTACCATTCTTTTTTTAGTGACAAATTTAAACATTCTGTTCTCCTTTCAAACTGCTGATAAAATTGCAATTTATTAAACTGTTATTTCTATTTGGTTATTCTCAAACCCCACAATACAGCTTTCGTAGTACCCATCTCCGGTTGTTCTTGGCCCGCTTATAATCTCATAGCCATCACTTCTAAGTCTTTCAGTAAGTTTATTTACCCTTTCTTTACTACCTGCCGAAAAGGCAACGTGAGAATATCCTGTGCGGTTTATCTCTTTCTTTGAATCAACGACTTCTACTTTGCTCATAATTTCCAATCTAGTTTCTCCATTAAAACTTATAAAATATGATTTAAAACCCGTTACCTCATTAATATAAATTTCATTAGAATTTCCATCAAAATACTTAAGGAAAAAATCTTTAGCACCTTCTAAATCACAGACATACATTGCTATATGTTCAATTTTCATAGTTTCAACTCCTTTTTGTGAATATGCAGCTTTTTTTAAGCTGCATATTCTTTAGTTGCTAATTAAAAATTTGACACCTTGGCCAAAACCAAACATAAACACTCTGATCAGCGCAGTTGTTAATGCAACTTTACCATAAGTTTTAAATGTTGTTATTTTAGAAAATAAGAAAACAATAATTCCTCCTAGTGGCCATAAGACACCCAGAGCACCACAAAGCACAACAATTATCAATTGTATTAAGTTACACCCGTTTATCTCTTTCATCAAATCTTTAAAATATGTTTTTAAAAATTCCATTATTTTAATTCTGGCCAATAGCCTTTATTTGCTTCTATATATTCATCCAATAATTTCTTTGCAACATTAGCGCTCGGAACACATTTATTCATCGTTAATGCTTGCCACATTTTAGTGTATGATTTTTGTTCAAAGGCATCAACAACCAATTTTTCACTTGCCACTTGTTGCTCCATCAATCCTTTTTGGAAAGTAGGAATAGTTCCAAATGATAGTGGCTCATAGCCGTTTTTACCTACAATACAAGATATTTCAACCATCGCATGTGGATCAAAATTACTAATTGCACCATTATTTTCAACAATTAACAGCATTCTTTCTTTGGTGTTATAGGCTAAAGCTATACATAAGTCAAGAATAAATATTGCATGGTTAGAAATGTTTAATTTATTGCCTACTGCTGTTCCTCTTTCAGCAATTCTAGCACATTCTTCAAACACCTCTTTTTCTCTATGATCCATAACTGAGTTTGCTCTGCTATAATTCAGGTCCTGTTTAGCTACGATTTCATCCTGTAACAGGTAATACATAAAATAACTATTTGGAATGTGTGTTTCATCTAATGGTAAAAGATCTTTAGCACGATAATATGTTTCCAACCAAGATGGATCTCTTTCAATCTTTTTCATTTTAGGAGAAACAAAACCATCCTTTTTCATATATTCAATTAATTTTGGTTTTAAATCATTTCCAGCTTTATCTTTGATTTCAGTCCACCATCCAAAATGATTTAACCCATAATATCTAACATCCATTTGTTTTCTATCTTCTAATCCAACAATATTTGCAATGCAATCCTCTAAGCCAATTGGCATGTCACATATGTTGATTATTTTTGAATCAGGTCTAAATCTCCTTGTTGCCTCAGCAACAATTGCAGCAGGATTTGAATAATTTAACATCCAGCAATCAGGAGAATATTTTTCCATATAATCAATGTTATCCAACATTCCCTGAATAGAACGCAATCCATATGCCAATCCACCAGGACCGCAGGTTTCTTGTCCTACACAATTATATTTTGCAGCTATTTTTTCATCTTTTTCTCTCATCTGCAATAATCCTACCCTTATATGCGCCAGACAAAAATCCACATCAGTATAAGCTACTTCCGGATCCACAGTAGCGACGAACTCAATTGAAGGATCTTTTTCTTTTACCATAATTTCACAAGCTTTGGCTAACTTGTTTTGTCTTTCTTCGTTGTCATCATACAGTTTTATAGCGCGAATAGGAAATTTATCCGTATTGTTTAATAACAGATACACTATCTCAGGAGTATATGTGCTCCCTCCACCAGCTATTACAACAGAAAATTTTTTCATATTCTATACCTCCTCAATAACATTTATATATGAGGGCAATTAAATGCCCTCATATTCATTGTGTTGTGCTATTTTTCCATCTCTTTGATTACTGTTTTGTAAATCAAGTTAATGGCAGCACCATAAACAATTTGAACTTCTTCATCAGTAACTTTATTAATTCCATTACATCCAGTTTTCATTATTAAATCTTCATTGAATTTTGACATGTCATGCATAACAACTCTTAGTCTTGTAAAACATGCTTCAATTTCTTTGATATTTTCTTTGCCACCAAGTCCTTGTAAGATTAATTGTGCTTTTAATACTTCAGGATTATCAACATTCAATTCTTTTGCTTTTCCTGTTGCTATTTCCTGAGCAAAAGCCATCTGTTCGTCGTAATCAGAACCACCACGACCAGGAGTTTTAACATCGAATTTAATAATCCACCATTTAAATAACGCATAGAACAAGAAGAAATAAACAACTGTTAAAATACAGACAATCCATACTCTTGATTCAGGTCTAAAGAATCCTGCAACAACTAAACCTATAATTGAAGAGTTTCCTCCTCCAACACCACTGCCCAATAAATAGCATATTAACCAGCTTAAACCATTTAAAACTGAATAAACACCAAAATATAGTACTGGAGCTGCAAATAGGAAAACGAATTCTACTGGTTCAGAAACAGCAGCAAAAATCGCAGTCATTGCAGCTGAAACCAACATACCTTTTACATTAGCTTTCTTATCATCATCAGCACATTTGTACATTGCTAAACAGATGCCAGGTAACGCTCCTAACATTATTGGAATCTGTGGCCCAAATTGATATTTAACAATTTCAGCAATAGTTGTTCCTGGAGGAGATACTGGTAAACCTTCCGCTAAATATAAAGCATATGCTTCATTAGCGCCTGTTGCCAATGCACCAGATGGGAAAATGTATTCTCCAGAAATTGATGTAGTTTTAATTAGATTATTCCATAATTGATGTAATCCTGTTGGTATTAACAGTCTTTCTACAGTACCGTGGACAAATGGTCCAAATACACCAATATTGTTCATTGAATGACCTAAAGCATCAATTGCTTTTGCTATCCATACCCAGGCAAATGGGAAAATACATCCAAAAAAGTACATTACAAATAAGCAAGCAATAGGTGTAAACCTTACTCCATTAAAAAGGCAAACGCCATTGGTAATTCAACATCTTTCGTCTTGTTATGGATCCATCCACAAATCATACCAGCTATGATACCACCAACAATATTTGCGTTTACCGTTTCAACACCAAGTACCGTAGTAATGCCCCCTGCAGGGAACATTTCCCTAACTTGAGGAAAAGTTGTTATTAGATAATTCATACCTTTAATAAACGCGAAAAAACCTACAAACCCAGCCATTGCAGCTGTTTCTTTATTGCTATTAGCAAATGAAAATGCTAATGCAATAGCATAAATTACGTGCAGGTTAACCAAAACAATCAAACCAATGTTTGTAAGTGCATTAGCAAAGAAAACAATTGGTCCCCATTCTAAAAATGGCAACACTTTAACTAAATCACCTGATGTTAAAGTACTACCAACAGCTAGTGCTAAACCACCAAATGAAATTAAAGCGATAGGAACTAAGAAAGCTCTTGCCATTCTTTGCAAAACAGCTTGTACACCTTTATTCATATTTTTATCCTCCTTTTGTGCACATACTTATATTATTATTATTTATAATATATTGTGTATACATTTATTTTAATTGTATACAATATAATAGTCAAGTCGTTTCTGTTTATTTTTTCCATATTTTAATCTATAATATGTTTATGAAAAAGGTAGTGTATGTCGAAATTGCAAATGACATCGAAAATGATATTCGAAAAAACTTACAACCAGGTGACAAAATCGAAAGTGAGTCTTTTTACCAAAACAAATATGGTGTATCTCGAGTAACTATATCTAGAGCCTTGCAATATCTGATTAATAAAAGCGTTATTTACAAAATAAAGAATAAAGGGCATTTCGTTTTGAGAGAGTTTTATTCAAGAGGAGATGAGATTTTGTCATTTACAGAGTTGCATGAAAAATATGGTAAAGTTGTAACAAATGAAGTTCTGGACATTGATTTAATCTATCCTGGTGAGGAAATCCGCAAATTGCTCGAACTTTCTTATGATGATATGGTTTATCGCCTAGTTAGAACAAGATTTCTAAATGGCATACCAGTTACTTTGGAATATTCCCATATAGTTCAAAAAGTTGCTGATGGACTTGATCGTTTTAATTTCGAGAGATTTTCTCTATATCAAATATTAAGAGAAAACTACGACATAGTCATAGACAGTCAGGAATATACCTTTTCAGGAGGATTGGCAACTGAAAAAGAAGCTGAAATATTAAATGTACAACCAAACCATCCGGTACTCGTTACTAAAGCTGTAGGCTTTACAAATAAAGGTGAAACTTCTGTTGAATATAGTAAACAAATATCTATCATTTCTTACAGTTTTACTTTCACTAAAAACGATAACCATTAACAATAATCAAATAGAGATGTGAACAATCACATCTCTATTTTTCATAATTATATGTTGGAACCATCTGACTGACAATTTCTTTCATCTGATCAGTTTCCTGATAAGCTAAATCTTTAAGTTCAGACAATTGCTTAAAAAATTTCTGATAATCCATTTCAATCGGTTTGCCGATATGGATTAGATGATTAGGTGTTTCCTGCAAACCTTCTTCATCCATCAGTAATTCTTCATACAGTTTTTCTCCAGGTCTTAAACCTGTAATGACTATACGAATGTCCCTATCTGGTTCATAGCCTGACAGGCGGATGAGTTTTTTAGCCATATCTAAAATCTTTACTGGTTTACCCATATCAAAGATAAATATTTCTCCTCCTTTAGCATAATATCCTGCCTGCAAGACAAGTGCTACCGCCTCAGGAATAGTCATGAAGTATCTGATAATATCTGGATCAGTTACAGTAACTGGCCCTCCCTGAGCTATCTGATGTTTAAATAGATTAACCACTGAACCACTTGAACCTAAGACATTGCCAAATCTTACGGCTACAAATTCTGTCCTGGTTGATTTTTCAGCAAAAGCCTGAATAATCATCTCACAGATTCTTTTGGTCGCTCCCATAATATTGGTAGGATTTACCGCTTTATCGGTAGAAATAAGAACCATCTTTTCAACTTCATACTTATAACAGGCCTGCGCAACATTATAGGTGCCAAAGACATTGTTTTTAACCGCTTCATTTGGAGCATCTTCCATCAGTGGAACATGTTTATGTGCTGCGGCATGATAAACGATATCCGGCCTATGCTGTTTAAAGACATTATCTATCTTTCCTTCATCTCTGACTGAAGCAATCATCGCATGCAAATCCAAACTTGGATAATCTTTCTTTAATTCCAATTGAATTTCATAGGTATTATTTTCATAAATATCTAAGATAATTAACTTTTTAGGTTTATTTTTAGCTATCTGGCGACATAGTTCAGAACCAATAGAGCCTCCTCCACCAGTTACCAGAACCGTCTTATCATTGATATAATCCATTATCTCATCCATATTTACTTCTATCGGTTCTCTTTCCAGCAAGTCTTCGATTTCGACTTCTTTTAAATCCGACAGTTTAATTTCGCCATTAACCAGCTGGAAAATACCTGGTAAAACTTCAGTATGTTTTTTGGTTTCATTACAGATATTCAATATTTCCGTTATCTGTTCTCTGGTAGCGCTTGGAATAGCAACAAATATTTCATCAACATCAAACTTTTCAACTGCTTCCTTGATGCGATTTCTGCCTCCATAGATAATTACATTATGTAGCAGTGAACCCTTTTTATTTGGATTGTCATCAATAAAGCAGACAACTTTCTTATTTATTTCTTTTGAAGTAATTATTTCCCTGGCAATCTTTTCTCCAGCATCTCCTGCTCCAACAATCATTACATGGTTGGTGCTTTCATTAACTCTTTTTTTGGTCATTAAATCGGTCACAAAATAACGATAAATAAACCTATAACCACCTACCAGCATTGTCAGAAGCATAAAGAAGATAAAGTAGCAGCTTCTTGGCATAGAATTGAAAGTTAGTTCACAGATAACAATATTTACTATCGAAGCTAATAATGTGCCAATAACAATATTGGTCAATTCCTGAACTGAAGCATAAGCCCATAGAGAATGATAAAAACTCTTATAATAAAAAATAGCAACATCAAACAAGACAAGCAAAATACCTACTTTGTATAGACGCTCAATATAAATTGGATTAATATCTCCATTGTGTCTTAAAAGCAGAGCACCATACATTGATAAAAGCACAGTGAAAGCATCTAGAGCCATCAGTCCTATTTTTTTAAGGATAATGGTTTTGGTATTATATGATTCTCTATTCATAAAATCACCCTTTTCAATCTTTTATCGTCACCCTTAAGTTTATCACAAATCAGCAGTTGTGAAAACAGTAAATAAAGGACTATGTTTATTCACAGTCCATTTTTTCATTAACTACCTGTTCTATCAGCTCAGCAGCTACTTCCATCATTTTTTGACATCTGCTTACTGGAGTGTGGTGCAACTCTCTTAGTCTTTCGCATTCTGTAGCTGACAGTTGCTTTCTGAACAATTCCACAAATTTAGAAACTTTCTTCTTTAGCAAAGGTGAATTATGGGCACCATTTTCCACATACAGAAGCGATAGAATAGCTACTGCCGCAGTTACTGCTCCACAGGTACAATTACCATACATGCCACCAGAAAAGCCACTAAAAACTCTAAAACAGTCCTCATCCATGTTTAATTTAAAGTATTCATTACCTGCTTTAATCATTGATTCAGAACAAGAAAGATCATTTTCTTTACGATAATAATCTAAAACCAGATCCTTAAACATATTGCTTCAATATTTCCTTTCCATCTTCTAAATAAATATAAATTGTAAACGGATTATCCGACATAGCCTGTCTGTCATATCCATTTGTATGTTTGCTCCAATAACAGCCAATCTTCAAATCTTCTTTATCAGAAGTATTAACTGTCCTGTGTCCAATATAGCCAGCCAACAGATGAACTGACCCTGGGAAAATCTTTTCAACGGTAGTTTTACCATTCTTATCTACTAAAAGTAAAGCTCCTTTTCCTGAAATCCCCTGATAAATCTCACCAAAATTTTCATCACCATGAAAATGCCCCTGAGTCATATTGCACTGACCGTTTATCAGGATTGGATGAATTGTCGTAATAGCATACTGCATATCACAATTATCTTTAACCACCATATCTACTTCATACATAATTGTATCATCACCGATATTATCATCAGCCAGTTCAAAAAAGCTTTTTAAGTCGGCATATTTTTTTACACTTTTCTTTAACAGCTGACTTTCAACTTTCCCATTAAGTGAAACAGCTGCTGGTTGTTCCATATTTATCATAATCACCTCTTTTAGTGAACCAGAATAGATCCACCGATAAACTCTCTAATAATTGAATTGTTGACAATTTTTTCATCATCACTTGCTACATCAAAGAATCTCAAAAATGACAGCATTCTTTGAGCTTCAGCATATTCTTCTTCATCTGGTTGAACTTCATTTAAAAGAGGTTCAGCATATTTTTTAAGCACCGCAAACTCATATATGCAGTTAGAATTGAAAAACACATTTGCCTGATCACTGTAAGGAAAGATGTTTTTCTCTTCTCCAGCTCTGACCTTTGGCCATTCGGCAATTGTCTGTTTGACACTTCTGTTTCTAAACTGATAATCTCTGACCATTCTTCTTAACATTCGACAGTCAGTTGTTGGAATACGATTGTGATGATCAATGCTGATTGGTGAAAATGGTGAGATATAAATCTTGAATTTTTCATCAGCACTTATCCCTTCTGTCAATTTCTCATTTAAAGCATGGATTCCTTCAATAATCAAAATATGTCTTTTGTCGATTTTCGTAATCTTGGTGCCAAAAATCTTTACACCATCAGTAAAATCATAATAAGGCAGATCCGCTTCTTTTCCTTCCAAAAGTTTTCTGACATCACTGATAAACAGTTTTGTATCTACAGCTTTTATACTTTCGTAATCTTTTTGGCCATTTTCATCCAGCGGTGTCTTATCACGATTAACAAAGTAGTCATCAGTTCCCAGACACAGTGTATTTAAGCCATTGACCTTAAGTTGAATGCTCAACCTGTTGGCAAAAGAGGTTTTCCCACTGCTGCTGGGGCCACAGATCAGGACGATTCTTTTCTTGCTTTTTAAGATTTCATCAGCAATATCAGAAATTCTTTTCTCATGTAAAGCTTCCTGCATCAGATACAGTTCTTTTAATCCCTTATTCAAAATCTGCTCATTCAAGTCAGAAACATAATTTGTATTGGTTAATTGTCCCCATCTGTTTACCTCAGAAAAGGCTTTATAAAGTACATTCTGTTCTTCAAATTCTGGAATTACCAGTGGATTTCGCTGATGAGGAAATCTCAACAATAGACCATTTTTATAATTCCTTAATTCAAAATATTTTAAATACCCGGTTGAAGGTACTAAAAAGTTATAAAAGATTTCTACTTCATCATCTAAAGAATAGATTTCAACATTACTCAATGAAGGAATACTTTCCAAAAGTCGACATGATTCTTCCTGTTTATGTTTTTTAGCTAAATCAATTGCTTTAGCTCGTGACATATGCTGCTTGATTATCGGTATATCCTTTTCAACCAGTTCATGCATTTTCTTTTCAATCAAGCCTATCATTTTCTGATCAATATTCCGATTCAAGGTAATAAACAAACCTTTACTTAACGAATTGTTGACATTGACTAAAACTGATTTATCTAACACATCATGAACAGCTTTTATAAACAGCAGAATCAGCGAGTTCTGATAGACATACCAGATAGCTGAAGTTCTGATATCTAAAAATTCCACCGTACAATCTCGATGAACATTATGCAGCAAGCCGCGATAGGAATTATCCACTTTACAGCCATATATTGGATATGGCATTTTATCTTTAACCAGATTTAAAATTTCCTCAGCCTGCATATCACGAGAAAACTCCATCATTGTTGGCTCCATTTTAGGTCCTTTTATTAATATTTTCATCTAATCACCACCTTTATTATACAATAGTTGGATAGTATTAATAAATAATAAAGCTTGTTAAACAGTCTAACAGTTATTTTAACTTTTATTTTCAGATAATTGTTTAATTTCTATTTTCTAATTTCAATGCCACAATTTTGAAGTTCAGCAATAACATATGGGTAGTTATTTTCAACATATTTATCCAGGCCATATTTTTCTATTGTCTGATAAATATAGTAACTGTCATCGCCCTTTTCATATATTTTTTTATAGTGATTATAGATATAGTCAAACAAACTGTATCTGATAACTAAAATATCATTATCATAAGAAACAGCTTTTAGAAAATTTCTATCAATAACAATCATCTGAGAAATTTCAATCTTTGGATATTTAAACCAATAATTTGTCTTGACATTGTACTTCTGTAATTTTTCTAGAGATATCATCAATTTATCTTCAACTTTGACTTCTTGCATCTCTAATAAAACAACATCATTTTTTATTTCATATTTAAACAATACATAACCATCAAGTGATAAAAAATCTTTATATAAGACTTTCAGATAAAGATAAACTTCCTTTTTATCAACATCAATATCAAAACCATATTTTTCAATTACCATCTCATATTTTTTGGTTTCTCTATTCAGTGCATCAAATTTCACATATGAAGAAATGAGTTCATCACTCAAATTGAAGATTAAACTTTTCTTTTCAACATCATAATAACAGTCTTCCAGAGGGCTCATCTCACCTTCAATAATACTGGTAAGATATTTATCTTCATGGTCCGTATTTTTAATATGCCAATAACTTAAAAGCAAGAAAACAATTAAAGCCAGAAGAAAAACAATCACCAGAACCTTAATTAAATTTACTAACACCTTAAAAAATTTTTTCATAAGTGTACCTCTGTTAAGGTCATTATAAAGACAAAAAAAACCTTTTTCAAGGTTTTTGTTTGTTCTCTGGTGGAGCGTAGGGGGGTCGAACCCCTGACCTCCTGCGTGCAAGGCAGGCGCTCTCCCAACTAAGCTAACGCCCCGAGAATCTGAATGGTGGGCCTGAATGGAATTGAACCAGCGACCTCACCCTTATCAGGGGTGCGCTCTAACCAACTGAGCTACAGGCCCATTCCTCAACGCTTATATATATTATCATAGCATTTTGGCTATTGCAAGTGCTTTTTCTAAAAATCAGTTGATTTTTTTTAGTAAAATATTAATATAAAGTCATGAAAAGATATTACGTAATTTTTAAAGGCAGAGTACAAAAAGTAGGTTTCAGGTACACTCTTTATCGTGAAGCTATAAGATTAAATATCACTGGCTGGGTTAAGAATAGACTTGACGGAACTGTTGAAGCCCAGCTACAGGGCAAAAAAAGTGATATTCTTTTCTTAATCAACAACCTGCAAAAAAAATCGTACTTTATTGTGATAGAGGACTATTTTATGAAAGAAATCCCTGTCGATGAACAGGAAACTTCATTTGATGTAAAATAAAAAATGACTTATTCACCTAAGTCATTATTTTTTTCTTTGCTAAAGATATCTCCATAATTAGGAGCACATAAATTCAATTGCGAGTCAAATATCAGTGTTCCATCTATCTGGATTTTAAACCTTACCAGATCTTCTTCATCCACTGTATTAAAACGATAACCATCACTTACCAGATACAGGGTATCACGATATTGCTTATATTTACCGGTAACCAGATTAACAACTGAACAGCTGTTTAAATATAATTCAAAAGTACCATCTTCATTTAAAGTCAATGTCGGAGCCTGTCCTGTTAAATAGCTGATATCTTCATAGGTTCCACAAATTGTTTTAGCATAAGACTGTTTATCATCATTTTTAACATTAACAACTACTTCCTTAGTAGTTACATTGTCAAACTGGTCAGTTGCTACAACAGTAATTTTATAGCTTCCAACTGTATAGTTATCAATACTGCCCTGATAATGT
This sequence comes from Erysipelotrichaceae bacterium, assembly GCA_033808805.1. Taxonomy (GTDB): domain Bacteria; phylum Bacillota_I; class Bacilli_A; order Erysipelotrichales; family Erysipelotrichaceae; genus UBA1783. The sequence continues at coordinate 80,974 of JAPXMY010000004.1, read as the reverse complement.
AAAGACTCACTGACATCACCATCGGTTTCATCATGGGCAGTAGCTACATCTTTCAAGACAAATGAACCACCATATAGAATATCAATCGTATCTTCAATTGTGATAACTGGGCCATCGTAATCTCTAACCTTCACAGTATAGGATCTTTCAACATTTTTGCGTCCTTGAGAAATATTATAGACAATTGTATACACTCCAGCTTTAGTCACATCAAGATCAGAAGATACAACAGTAAATACAAGGCCAACCTCTTCGACATCCTTTAGAAAGGTTACAGGATCTTCAGAACTATTTAATTCTATAATCTCTACAACCTGAGAAACAATAGGGTCAAAATCTTTTGAAGAACATCCTGCCAGTACCAATAATATCGATAATGCTATTACAATTTTTTTACGCATTTAATCAACCTCCATATTTTTGTGCAAAATAATCACATTTATATTATAATACTTTTATATAAATAAGAAAAGTGAGGTTAATATTATGAGAAAAATAATACCTGCTGTAATAGTTACCGCTGCTGCTGTTGCGGCGGTTGCAACTTACATCAAGAAAAGAATAGATAAGCAAAATAAAGTTAATTTTATTGAGGTTGAAATTAAACCCAAATAAACTGGCAAGAAAACCTTGGAAAAAATCAGTGATGCTGCTGGGACTGTTGTTTCTGCAGGTAAAGAAATTCTTATTGAAACTGTTGATACCATTGGAGATGTAGTAGAAGCATTTATTGAAGACCCAACTGATTTTGGAGAAATCATTGATGAGATTAAAGAAGGCGTTGATGAAATAAAAGAAATCATTTCTGAAGCAAAACATGGCGATGAAGAAGATGAAGAAAATATAAATGAAGTAGAAATCGAGGAAGAAGAAACTCAAAAAGAGGTTCAAGATGATGAAGATATTGTTGAACCAATTGAAGATTTCTTTAGCAATGCTGAATCTCACATCGAACAGGAAAATGATGAAGAAAAAAACGAATACTTCCAGGATACTGAAGAGGAAATAGTTGTCGAATCTGATGATACTGTGGAAAAAGCACTTCTTATCAATGACATCGTAGCTGACATTATCACTGAAGAAGAAAGGCTTATCAATGAGGCTATTACCCAGGAAATAGAAAAAATTATTGATGAAGTAATTGAAGAAGAAGTAACTGTTGAACCTGTCAAAGAAGAAGTTTTCGAGCAGGATACTATTGAAGAAGAGATTTCAGTTGATGAAATAATGAAAGAAGTTGCCTTACAGGCTCAACAGGAACATATTGAAGAAGTGCTATCTGCGACGATGGATAATATTCCTGTAATGCCTTATTTGGCACCACTTGATTTACAGCAAAATGATGATGAAACTATCTTAAAGGTTGTTGATGAAACAGTTGGCGAAATCAATCTAATCAATGACATCATTGAAAGTCTGGATGAAGATAACTCTGTTGAAGAAGCGATTGAAGATTTAGAAGACATTGTTGAAACAGCAATCTATGAAGAACCTGTTGTCGATGATTCACTATTAACCGAAGAAGAATTCCTGGATAGATGTATAAACTTATATAGCGGCATCAAAGAAAACAAGATTGGACTGATCATCAAACAGGTTGGCATAATGTTAGATACTATCGAAGTAACTGACACCATCAATTTACAGCACTTTGCGGTGTTTGCCAGTGTTGAAGACAAAGAAAGATATGCCAATATCGCCGCTATTGAAGGCCATCATGTCCTGCACAGCGATAGAGAAAATGAGCTGATTATCTTAAATACTTTAGATTCTGATAAAATCTCATTGTGCAAATCTATCCTGCAGTTAGCTCAAGACTTAACTGAATACAATGGCCTATACAAAGGCTGGACCGTATCATAATACTATTAATCGCCCTGACTGATTCAGGGCTTTTTTTATTGTGGTCTTTTATAATTTTCAATATTAGTTGTCCACTTTTAAACATGGTATGATTTTGCTATTTAAGAGCAGCATTATACTTATTTTACTTCTTATAAAACAGTTTGACATTTTGACGGGTTCAAAAACAGATAAGTAAAATATTTAATTTTTTTTAATAAACATGCAATAAATTCATCCCTTATTGCATTAATTATATGTAGCGAAAAATAAAGACCAAGCTATTTAAAAAAAGAAATTTAATTAATGGAGGAACTACTATGAAAAAAAATAAAATTTCGTTAACCCATAACTTATCCAAGACAATTATTGTCTGCATGCTAGCTGTTCTGCTTTTGTCGGGCTGTAATAATGCAGTTGAAGAAAACACTAACGATAAGCCAGTTATTAATCATAACATCGATATGAATCCAGCGGTCCTGAATGAAGATGAAATGATACTATCCCTTGAAGGATATGGTTCAAAAGGAGCTCTGGCAGATAAGAATTTAACAATTGTGGATATGCTTATGTATGCAGTTCAAGATGAATACATGGCACATGCTGAATATATGCTAATTATGGATACTTTTGATGTCCAGAAACCTTATTCCAATATTGCTAAATCTGAAGAAACCCACCTTGATCTATTAAAAGAGCTTTATATTGCCTATGGACTTGATTTTCCAGAAGACACTTCTTCTGATCATGTTGTTGTACCTGCCAGTTTACTGGAAGCAGCACAAACAGGTGTACAGGCTGAAATTGACAATATTGCCATGTACGAACTTTTCTTGACTTACGATTTACCAGAAAATGTTGCTAAAGTATTCACTGCTTTGAAGAATGCTTCTGAAAGCCATTTGCTGGCCTTTCAAAAGCAGGTCAACAAGTTAAAATAATTGTTTATCTTTATATTTTATAATTAGAATAAATAATCCGAACCTACTTTTAAAAAACTGTCTGGTTCGGATTTTTTATCTTTGGTGCATCGGATGGGACTTGAACCCACACAGCAATTGCTATACGCCCCTCAAACGTACGCGTCTTCCATTCCGCCACCGATGCCTGATGCCATTATTATAATATCATTTCACTGCTTAATTTTCTATATTTACAATAGACAAATAAAAACATGGCTTAATCCATGTTTTGCTGATATTCATCATACCCTACTTCAATCAGGTATAAACCCTGAGGTTGAGCATTATAACTGCAGGCAGTCTTATCTTTTTTTCTCAACATCTGCTTTACCTCGTCAATTGAAACATTACCCAATCCTACTTCAATTAGAGTCTGAACCAGCATTCTGACCATATATCTTAAAAAACCATCACCAACAAAAGATATATATACATAATCATTGACTTCTCTTATAGATATCTTATAAATCGTTCTTACCTGATTTTCATTTTCCGTCAGTTTTGTCGCATTAAAACTGGTAAAATCCAAGGTTCCTACAAATAACCTGCCAGCCCTTTTTATCAGCTCAAGATCTAATTTATCTTTGATATGACAGCTGTAATTGGCTTTACAAGGGTTATATTCACCATTGTTGATAATATACTCATATTTCTTGTATTTAGCGTCAAATCGGCTATGAAAGTCTTCTGATACTTCCTCAATACTTCTAATATAAATGTCTTTTGGCAGCTGTGAGTTGATAGCTTTTTTAAAGTTATTAATCTTTTTTTCTGTATCAAAATGAAAGACCTGCCCTAAAGCATGCACTTTGGCATCGGTTCTGCCACTGGCAACAATTGATACTTCATGATTTACAATTTTAGCGATAGCCTTTTCGATAGTTTGTTGAATTGTTAAAGAATCTGCCTGTTTCTGCCAGCCAGAATAACTGCTGCCATCATAAAGAACTACGCATTTATATCTCATCTTACAGCACCTTTAATAAAATCAAACCTGCCAGTATCGATATAACAGCAACCAAAGTTATAAAGTCACTGAAAGTAAATTTAAGCTGTTTATATCTAACTCTTTTAGCCCCGACAACATAACCTCTGGCTTCCATTGCATCAGCCAAATCATCAGCCTTCTGGAATGATGAAACAAATAAGGGAACAATTAAAGAAAGAATAGCCTGAATCTTTTCTTTAAAAGAACCACTTTCCATATCTACCCCTCGTGATGCCTGAGCCTTCAGGATTCTTTGAGCTTCTTCTAACAATGTTGGAATAAATCTTAATGCCAAAGAAATCATCATTGCGATGTCATGAGTTGGAACATTAAGTTTTGCCAGTGGTGAAAGCAGATCTTCCAGCCCCATTGTTAAGTCCAGCGGTTTGGTTGTTGCTGTCAGCATTGTAGTAATAACAATCATCAATAATAGTCTTAAAACAATATAGATAGTTTGAATTACTGCTCCACTATATAAATTGAACGTTCCAATTGTTAACCAGATATCTCCAGTTTTAATTATAAATATATTAATAACAAGCAAAAATACCAGCATGAATAATGATGGTTTAAAACTCTTCCAGACAAATGAAAGAGATAGTTTGCTTAAAATTAATGAAATTAACAAAAATATGCCAATAATACCATATCCTGAAAAACCTACTGGAATAAATATCGCGACTAAAAGAATCATCATCGCAATAATTTTAGTCCTAGGGTCCAATTTATGAACAAAAGAGTTCAAAGGAATATATTTACCTAAAGCTATATTATTCATCTTTTACCTCTTTTCTTAACAACTTCACTGACAAGCTTATCAATAGTTAAAACATCACTGTCAAAACTAATACCATGCTGCTGGCACATCTTTTTAAAGGCAATGATTACTGGAGGATCAATTGAAGCCTTTTCCATATACTGGTCATTTTTGAAAAACTCTTTTTTATCCGTATGCATAATAACTTTTCCACTTTCTAAAACAACCACTTCATCACAGTATTCTAAAACATGCTCCATATTATGAGTAACAATCAGTACTGTAATTCCTTTTTCTTTATTCAGCATTGTAAAAAGTTCCATCATCGACTTAGCTCCCTGCGGATCTAAACCAGCAGTTGGTTCATCAAGCACCAGAATTGAAGGTGCCATAGCTAAAATACCAGCAATTGCTACTCTTCTTTTTTGCCCTCCTGATAATTCCAGCGGTGATTTATTGAAATCTCTTGGATCAAGTCCAACAGTAACTAAAGCTCTGATTGCTATCTCTTCGGCTTCCTGTTCGCTGACACCAAAGTTTTTAGGACCAAAAGCTACATCTTTGATCAGCGTTTCTTCAAACAGCTGATATTCCGCAAACTGGAAAACCAGGCCAACCTGCCTTCTTAAATCCTTGATCTTCTTAGGCTTTTCATTGGCTTTAATAGTAAAATCATTGACTGTTAAAAAGCCTTTTGATGGCAACAGTAAACCATTCAGATGTTGAACCAGTGTTGTTTTGCCAGAGCCGGTAGCTCCAATGATGGCTGTTATTTTTCCCATACTGATATCTAAATTAACATCTTCTAAGGCCTTAAATTCAAAGACAGTATCAGGACTGTAAATATGATCTAATTTTTCAAAATGTATTGACATACTTCCTCCGCCAGCCTTTCTAAATCTAAGGTGTTAGATACTTTTACTCCTTTAGCTCTTAAACTGTTTCTAAGTTTATAGACAAAGGGAATATCTAACTTCATTTTTACCATTACTTTTTCATTACTGAATACTTTTTCAGGACTACCTGACATCGCCAGTTTACCATTATCAATCACCAAGACATTGTCACTTTGAGCAACCTCTTCAATATCATGAGTAATAGAGATTACGGTAATCTCATTTTCCTGGTGCAACTCTTTGATTAATCTATTTATTTCTCTTTTTCCAGTAGGATCCAGCATACTTGTAGCTTCATCGAAAACAATTATCTTTAAATCCATAGCTAAAACAGAAGCAATTGCCACCCTTTGTTTTTGCCCACCTGATAATTTGGTTGGTTCGCTTTCTAAAAAATCAGTCATATTAACCTTCTTGGCAAAACTTTCAATTATTGAATCCATCTTATTTCTATCAAAACAATGATTTTCCAAACCAAAAGCAATATCATCTCTTACTGTCGATCCAATAAATTGATTATCTGGATTTTGAAAGACGATACCTATTTTATTTCTAATCTGATTTAAATTCTCATAATTAAGCTCAATGCCGTCAATAAAAATAGACCCTGATTTCTTCTCCAGCAAGCCCAAAAGTAATTTAGCAATTGTGCTTTTACCAGAACCATTGTGACCAATGATTGTAGTATAACTACCTTTTTCAATAGAAAAAGAAATATCATCAATAGTCATATTATCATCAGTATATTGATACTTTAAATTCTTAACTTCTATTACTTTATTCACATACTCACCTACTCAACCCTATCATTATATCAGTAAAATAACATTTAATACAATTTAACAAAATGAAAATATAAAAGTTAAATTAAAAGGAATGATTCATTGACAATAGGCAAACCATTCCTTTTATTCACTTTAAAAATTTCAACTGAATTATAGAATAACTTTAATTAAATGTTCCCCTTTTTATGGTTGATAAATAGAAACTGATCCTTCAGTAATACTTACACCCCAGGCTTCACCCGCTGCTTTAGCAGGATAACTTTGAATAGCTTCAGCAATAACATCAATAGCCTGCCTTCCACCATCAGCATCAGAATAAGAACCTTCTAAAATAATTCCATTTTCACCAATTAAAGGATTTGCAGGAGATGCACCAGGCGCAACTGGAAGGGTATAGTAATAATAACCATCATACTCTATCCAATTAGTACCAGGAGTAAACATTGGTATCTGGGCTAGTCCACCAATTTGATTACCATCTTCATTAACTCGATAAGTTACTAACTTCACTCTAATATAAGCATCGGTATCACCTGTATTAGTAACATTTACATTTTTCTTTGTTTTTTTATCTGTAAAATCCTCTGTTACTTGACAGGTAACGCTAGATTTAGTGAAAGTATTTTTTATAGGTTGGCTTTTATCTAACAAATAGGCTAGAGTTTTCCCAACTGTTACCATCATAACTAAAAACAGTACTAGAAGTAGTGATACAATTATTTCTTTTCTTATTCGTCTTCTTTTTAAACGACGTGTTCTATATTTTTTTTCAGTCATTTTGTTTCACTCCTTCCTTAATTGATAGCATTATAGATGTTTTGAACTATCTCACTAAACCCATTTAGCCAATTATCTTTGCCATTTGAACTATTGGTACAAGTAATGCTTCCTTCAGGATTAGCTGCACTTAAAATAATAGTGCCTCCATTATCAGCATTATATCGCCAACTCCAACCAGTGTTTTCCTCAATAGTATAGTTGCCGACAGGTAATTCTACAAGTGTCTTGCTTCCATTACCCCAAATTGTTAATTCAGTATATTTAACACCATCTTTTTTAACTTCAAAGACATATGATTCATTTTCAGCTCCCCCAGTCTTAACAACTGTCAAAGCACAAGTTTTGACATGCAGTAAGAAAGCAGGACTTCCATCCAATATATTTTCATTCCAATCACAAGGAGGATTACATGGAGTATGCAAAAATACAGTCTTATCAGTTATATCGACATCTCCAATCTTTACAATTGTATTTACCTTAATATCATCTTTAGCAGCAATTTTACCATCTACAATCTTGCTGCTTTCTGGCGTATAAGTCAAAGTCAAAACTGGAGCAACTCCCATTTCACTTTCATTTGCCTCAACCCCATTATGTTTCCATATTGTACTAGTTAAATTGCTGGCATACTCAGCATCTGTAGGAACAGCAGCACCATAATAGACTGAACCGTCTTTAAAAGTAAGCTCTGGTTTAAAGACATTAATTGTTACGCCGCCAGTTTGAGTTCCACCTGCTCCTGAAACTGTTCCAGTATATTTTAGTTCAACTGAAACACTTACAGAATAACTTGTGTCACTAGAAATATTTTGTAAACCTTCTGCTGGAATTGGATTACCATTAGCATCTATATAAGTGATGACTACATCTATGTATTCATTTTGCCAAGCTTCCAAGCCCCAATTGACAGCATTTGGATCAAGATTAAAATTCACAGTTCCAATTTTAACTGCCACACCTTCACTAATATCTTCCAAAGGGATTCCTTGTAAAAGATAAATGTCCTTTGCCCCTGAAGGGACAGTAATTTCTATAGCAGGAATAGCAACATCCACGATTGGATCTTCAAATACCAAAACTGGATCAGTAGCATTAATATTTTCATAAATGCCAGCACTAGCATTAGTTTTAACTTGATTGCCACCTAAAAAGCCTGGACGAGGTATTACATCAAACTTTATCACCAATTTATTTCCACGATAAGTAACATTTCCATTTTCAGTTATAGTACCTACATAATTTCCAGAAAAGTCAAAACCAGTAACACTCAATTGAGTTCTATCTTCACTTATATCAACAGTAGCACCCATAGCATCATTATTTTTTGACCATATATATTCTTGTCCATTCATTCCAGTACATGCGTAAGTTTCTAAAGTAATATCACTTTCTAATACTCCTTGTGGTAATGTGAAACTTTGAGAAATAACGTCTTTAATAACTGCATATTCATTTAACGTCGTTCCACATCTTTCAGTTACAATCTGCTCAACTAATTGCTGGAATACATTATTTAATGATTCAGTATTATTAGTAGATAGATAAAAACTCGGATCCTGTGGTGTTCCTTGATTACACGATAAATTCTGCATAAACCAGTTAGCTTTTTGACTTGTTGTTGCTCCACTAGCATTACTTCCTGGACTGCTAGCATCCGCACCATCAAAAATTCCAACTGTATAAATTGTTGTTTGTTTATTTCTTGCAAGATCTCCTTGATTAATTGCTGATGCTGCCATATTAGCGTCATATCCTGACCAACCAGGAGTGCCATCTGTAAAGACAATAATAACGCGTTTACGTTCCTCATTTTGTGGAATAGGGTTGGCATCTAAAATTCCATTTGCCATTTCCATACCTAAATGAACAAGAGTACCTCCATCACCATCAAGAGCTCCAATAGAAGCGGTTATATTGTCCTGTCCTACCTGAGTATCCATACTTTGGAAAGCCGTTCCATAAACACTCTGTGCAGCTGTACCATATCTATATTCAGTTGCTCCAATAAATATTTCCGTATTTAAATAGTGATAATATACCCCTTCTTCTGGACGATAGTTTCCTGATGCAAAACCTACCATAGCGATACGATGATTTACATCATCAGCTGTTCCAATACTTCCATCTGCACCAGCAGCTTTAGTAGCTACACTGTTAACAAAGGTCGTAACGGCATTTTTTAATGCCTGCAATCTTGAAATACCAGAATTTGAGTTGACTGTTCTTCTATATAATGGGGTAACAAACTGAGTATTTGACCCAGTAGAAGTTCCGATTGTCTGCGTTACTCCACCACCGTTTGTATAAGTATATGTATATTCATAAGCTGTTGTTGCAGCATAAAGTGGTGCACGAGCACCCAAGTTAGGATAACCTGTACTATAATAACTATTAATTCTCGTTCCATCAGAAAAATCATAGGTATATACATAGTAATATGAATAAGTATAATAATTATAATATTGTCTTCTGCTTAAATTAACCTTTTTGTATTCCTCTCCAACTTTTTCATATAGTCTATCTGCATAATAATAGTAGTCATAGTTAGTTAAACTTGTACTTAATTGCTGATACCCTGTAATAACTACTTGTCTATCCACTGAAACAGGAACATAACTGTTATTACTCAATTTATGCCAAAGGTTTGAAGTTCCGCCATTATGGCGACGATCATAGTGCAGTATATTTGTACTTTCACTACTACTATATGCATTAAAAGAAACAGTGCCAATTGAAAAGTTCATGGAACCTGATTGGTCAAGTACTAAAATAATATCTAAAGGAACATCTTCTGCAATTTCACTGATTATTGTTTCACCAGTAGCAAAGGCTTCCAACGTAATGGTATAAGTACCATTACCATTGTCTATAGCGGTCTTGCTGATGACCATGCCATCCGTGCTAGGATCTCCTCCTTCACCATTTTGTGCTTTAGTTGTCACAACAGGAAATATCAGCGTGCAGATAAAAGATAGACTTAACAACAAGGTTATAAATTTCTTTTTCTTCATAGGCAACCTTTCATGATAAACTTATACTTTGTTTGTACATTAATATCATTTCTTCCTTTCTAACCTTTGATAATTTATTAATCTTTTGACTTTTTTTACTTTTATATCAAGTCAATATTTTCATTTCCTCTTTGCTAATAATGCCAAAGGTTTAATCATTATTATTCAATCTATTTTTAAAATTAGTTAAAAATTTTTATATTTTTATCTTTCTTTTTAGTAATTAATCTTTTAAAACTTTCTTTTTCAAATACACCACACCAGCAATCGCTGCTAGAGATAATCCCATTACTCCATAAAGCAGTGTAAAGTTATAATTATCACCAGTATGTGGTACATCATAAGCCTCAATTTTAAAATGCCATTGTAAATAACCAATACCGTCATTGGCAATATTTCCAGCAGTTATCGGAAGTTCACACTCAACATCCAGCACTACCTCACCACCAGAATTGATTTTTCCTAAATAAACCCAGTCTGTCAGTTGAACACTTTGATCAGCAGGTCCCTCAAATAGCTCAATTGTTCCACTACTGGCAGTTACTTTTAATTTAAATTGATTTAAAAAATCTTCACTACCAACCATTGAGCCTGTTGATTTCATAAAAATCTCAATATCTACCATTTTATCTGCTGGATTTTTAATTAATACCTGTTGAGTTCGTTTATCTCCAGGCATCATATTTTTAAATCCGCCAAAAAGGTCGGTTCCTGTTGAACCAGTGCCCGGTATAAAGATAAATTCTTGAGCATCACCATCGTAGATTACCTGTCCGGCAGCAAGCACTGAAGTAGTTGTAATTGCCAGTAAGGTCAATAAGATAAACAATACTTTTTTAATTGATAATTTCATATTTACCTCCTTTTAATCTGTTGGCCAACCTTTTGCATCTGTTGCATCAGCTACATTTTGATTAGCAAACTGTGTTGCCTGCGCCTGTATATCTACTGTAACAGTACTATTCATAAACTCATTTCCCATATTTGCTGAAAATTCTACTGAAGTGAAAAGGTCCTTTGTAGTTTCTCCAGCATTTAAAACTGCCATGTAATACCAATAACCATCTTTAAATGTCCAATCTGTCTGATTGTAGTCAATAATAATTTTGCTCAAGTCCGGGTTCTGCTGAGTCTGTGAATTAACCAGCACTTTGACTGACACTCTGACATATGCCGGTTGATTGCCCACATTTTTAACATTGACAATCTTATCAACCTGCATTGATGGGATAACAGCTATTGGTTCGTTACCATATTCTATTCTTTTATTATTTTCATCTAGCGTATATTCTTTTAATTCAATTTTCACTTTCCCCGTTGTGATGATATTTGTTGCTGTACCCTGAGCCACAATATAAGCATGCGTACTCAAAGCACCTATTGAAAGTAATATAACTATAATAGATGTAACAAAAACTCTCCTTTTCATATCTATCTCTCCTTTTTACAAACGTAGCAATATCTTTACATATCACATTTCTGCATAGAAAAATAATTAAAAATATTTGATTATTCATCTACACACCTAACTGAAGTTAGGCATGCATATTGATAACTAAGATATTTTAATTAGTCTCGGTCCAGTGAAAAAACCTGAACTTCCGTTTTAAATTTAAATTTCCTATGGTGTTGTTGTACTGACTTCAGCCCAAGCTAAAGCAGCAGTATTGAAACCATGTTTCTGTATTGCGTAAGCTGTAAACGATAGTGTTGGATAAGGATTTTCACCTGCTGTACCAGTCAATTTTTCCATCATTTCTTTTGTTACAGTAGTTTTTACAGTAACCTGATTATCTTTCAGTACCGCAAATGATTGATCTGCCGATTCGTTAGCAGCAACTTCACGATAATATATATTTGGTTCTAACAGTAACCATCCATCAGCTACTGTATATTCAATAAAATTATCTAAATTCGTTGACTTATCAATTTTAATAAATAACCAGCAATCAACAGAACCCTTTTCTACTGTTACTGTAGGATCTTTGGGAAGAGTGTAGCCTGGAACCATTTTATAAGTTCTTTCAGTTTCTTCCAATTTGATGTCAATATTGCCTACCGTAAAGGTATTTTGAATCGTTGGTGTCTTATCAGTAAACCACGCTAAAGTAGCTCCAATAGTACCAGTGATTAGAATCAATACTGAAACAATCGCAATTAATAATTTCTTAGTTTTAGTTTGCATAATATTTCCTCCTCTGCATTCTTATGAAATTTATATTTTATGATATTTAGGTGTTATTAATTTTTTGGCTGACTTTTCTTCTTTAGATTCTGAATTACCAAGAAAGTCAGGCAAAAACACCAACAGTATCATGGCTGCGCAAAATATTATAGTAATATATGACCCTGGTGGGCGTTGAATAAAGTTTGCAACATATCCCAGAACAGGCACAGTAAAAACAGGAACGCCAATTAGATTTTCAAAGTAAACAGGATTTCCATCCTCAAAATCATTAGCATCCCCTTGGGTAGAAAAATATTTATTATCATCTGAAATTGCTATTACTCTATGAGTAGCGATTGTCTCATCAGACAAAACAAAAGTGATAGCATCTCCTACTTTCACTTCCGTATATTTAACAGGTTTAACAAATATTAAAGAGCCCATCCGGTAAGCAGGCTCCATAGATCCAGAAATAACTGAAAAAATCTTTATTCCAGCAAATTTTGTGCCCACCAGAAATAAAGCAACCAAAAAAACACAGACAACAATAACAGTTGTTAACCAACTGCAGATTTTTTTAAATATTTTCATTTCTTTAGACGCCCTCTCTAATAACAATCTATTGAAATTTATTTTCTACCATGCTCATTATACTATATTGATAGAAAAAAATAAATATTTATATGTACTTTTCTAATAAATGAATAAATTTTTATGAAAATATTTTCTTTTCAAATGAAAAAGTGTTTGTATTTTCAATTCAAGTTTGTAATGAAAATTTATTATTTTTGTGTGATGATTTCAATACTTGATTGATATTTACAATTTCTTATTGTATAATAAACTAGCAATTTGGGGATTAGCCAAGCGGTAAGGCAACGGACTCTGACTCCGTCATTCAAAGGTTCAAATCCTTTATCCCCAGCCATGACAAGAAAACCTCTTTATCTGCAAGAGGTTTTTTGATTTTCATTTACCTGTAAGAATGTTTTAGATTGCTCGCTGAAATATTTTGCCTTTAATTAATTTTTTTCTTTTCAACAATCTGAAAACTGGAGTATAAGCAATTGAAATAAAATCAATTTTTCTTTCTTGCTGACAAAAAATCCGCAATTCCAGAAATAATTACTGTGACGAGAATCACAACAGTCCAAATAATCCACAAATTATCAGTACTTCCAACGATATCATCAACTACTGTTGTGTGAAATAGAAGGCCAGTAAAGAATCCAACCATATATGAAATTGAAGTCGCTAAAGGTAATATCTTTGCTTTTGATATATATGAGATAGCGATTATAAAAACACATATAACAAGCAGAAAACGTGGCCATCCCTTCATTCCATGAGTTTCAAACAATGGGTATCTCACTAAAAGATATCCTGCAAATAAAATGATAAGAGACAATAGAGCCGTCAATAGGTTTTTCTTATTTTTCATAGTAAATCTCCTCACATTACAGTATGTATAATTAGTCAATTAAATTAAATTCAATGATTTCAGCACATTTAACCTGTTCTACTCCTGTTGTCGCTTTTATCATTGTTCCATGACCGACAACTATTACTCGCTTGTAATCATGGTATTTATTCAATACTTTCAAGACACGTTTTTTTATACAATCAGCACTTTCCCATAATCGTTCTTCACCATCGGGATATCGGCCTTTTTCACTTTTATATTCAAGATAGGCTTTTTCTTCTGCTTCATCGCTTTCAAATATATAGCTTTTATTTGCCAGCCATTCATGCAGATCGGTTTCTATCATAATATCAATATCCAATTCTCTTGATAGAATTGCTGCTGTCTGCAATGCTCTTGTATAAGGAGAGCTGATAATTATATCGGCCTTTTTAAGTCTTTTATCTTTGGCCGTCTTTTTCACCTGTGAAATGCCCAATTCTGAAAGCTTCGACAGATTTACGCCAAAGCCTTTATATATTTTTGTATTTTTTTCTGAATAATCAGTTTTTCCATGTCTAATAAAATAAAACATTTTTATATCTCCAAATTCTTATCTAACTGACTTTATTATACCAAATTCTTTTTTACAGTAATAAATATCATTGCTTTTTATAAAGTTTTAATATTTTTTCTGTTAATGAACTATAATAAAGGTATGAACAGTGATATTTATAAAATAATTGATTACTCAATTAATCAGAGCAAACCTGATGTAGCTTTAAAAAAATATTTAAAAGACGTTACTTTTAATAGTGGTAAACTACTTGTCATAGCGATAGGTAAAGCCAGCTGGCTGATGGCTGAAACAGTAGCTCAATTAATTGATAAAAAAATTGATAAAGGAATCATTATTACTAAATATAATCATAGTAAAGGTAAAATAGATAATTTTGAACTCTATGAAGCCGGTCATCCTATTGTGGATGAAAACAGTCTGAAAGCTACCAAAAGGGTTTTAGAATTAACTGCACAATTAAGCAGTAATGATGATGTCGTTTTTCTTCTATCTGGTGGAGCCAGTGCTCTTTTTGAAGACACTGATTTTGATTTAAACTATCTTCAAAAGATTAATGAAAAGCTGATCTATTCAAATGCCAATATCCAGGAAATCAATATCATCAGAAAAAGACTTTCCAATGTTAAAGCCGGAAAGTTTGCCAGACATTGCTATCCTGCTACTGTACATAACTTTATTTTAAGTGATGTCATTTCTGATGGTATCGATTCAATAGGTTCAGGACCAACAGTCAATGATTCAACTGTTAAAGAGCAGGTAATTGAAATAAACAAAAAATACAATCTGCAACTTCCTGAATCAGTCATTAACAATGATACCATCAAAGATTTAGACAATATTAGAACTACTCTTATTGGCTCAGTAAAAATGCTGGCTGCCAACGCTAAAGAAATCTGCAGCCAACTGGGGTATCACTCAACTATTGTTGAAAATAATGTTAATTACAACTTCCAGCTTCTTAAAGATAAACTGATTGGTTTAGCATCTACAAATCAACATCAAAATGCCAAACTAGCCTTTATCTTTACTGGAGAAATAACCATCGAAGTAAAAGGAGATGGTCTAGGAGGACGATGTCAGCATCTGGCTTTATCATGTGCAGAGAAAATAAAAGATTTTAAAAATACGACTATCGCATGCATTGGCTCAGATGGCAGCGATGGCCCTACTGATGCTGCCGGTGGTTATGTAGATAACACCACCTTCAATAAATCACTGTCCTTAGGATTAGATATTAATGCCTGTTTGAATAACTATGACAGTCACAGCTGTCTTAAACAATTAGATCAGTTGATTATCACTGGTCCAACAGATACAAATGTTAACGATTTATATCTATTGCTGATAAAATAACAACACATTAAAAAATTGTGTTGTTGTCGTTTCAGGCAAAATAAGGTATATTATTTAAGCAGGGAGGTTACCAATATGGAAAGAAAAACAGGAACAATTTCAATTGGAGTAAGATGCCCAATAATTAGAAAAAATGATGCTTTAGCAGAAATTGTCGTCGATAGTGTCCTAGAGGCTTGTGAAAGCCTGGGGTTTAACATAGATAATAGAGATATTATCGCTATTACTGAATCTATTGTTGCCAGGGCTCAGGGTAATTATGCCAGCGTCGATGACATTGCTGCTGATATTAAAAATAAATTTCCTAAAGGACATATTGGTGTAATATTTCCTATTTTAAGCAGAAACAGATTTGCGATAAATTTAAAAGGCATTGCCAAAGGCGCCAAGAAAATTACCTTGATGCTTTCATATCCTGCTGATGAAGTTGGTAATGAACTTCTAACCTGTGATCAGCTGCAACATTCAGATGTCAATCCTTACTGTGATGTCCTTACCTTAGAAGAGTACCATAAACTTTTTGGGAAAAGCATTCACCCTTTTACTGGTGTAGACTATATTACTCATTATAAGGATGTAATTGAAAATGAGGACTGTGAAGCTGAAATCATTTTTGCCAACAATCCGAAAGTCATTTTAAACTATACTAAAGATGTCTTGGTCTGTGATGTTCACAGCCGTTTTAGAACTAAAAGAATTCTTAAGGAAAATGGAGCTGAAACTATTTATGGCTTAGATGATATATTGACTGTTTCTCATAATGGTTCTGGCTATAATGGTCTATATGGTTTATTGGGTTCTAATGCTGCCACAGAGAATACCATTAAACTGTTTCCTTATCAGTGTCAAGATCTTGTCTTGGATATCCAAAAGAAAACACTAGATCGAACTGGTAAACATGTTGAAGTCATGGTTTATGGTGATGGAGCTTTCAAGGATCCAAAAGGGAAAATCTGGGAGTTGGCAGATCCTGTTGTTTCACCAGCCTATACAGATGGATTGCAAGGAACACCAAATGAAGTCAAACTAAAATACCTGGCTGATAATAATTTCAAAAACCTCTCTGGTGAAAAATTAAAAGAAGCCATTTCAACGGCTATTAGAGAAAAAGAGAATGAACCATCGAAGAGTCCAACTACCATGGGAACAACTCCAAGGCAATTGACTGATCTGATTGGCTCACTATGTGATTTGACCAGTGGTTCAGGAGATAAAGGAACACCAGTAGTGCTTATCAAAGGATACTTTGATGATTATTCAGATAAATAAAGATTCGACCATAAAAAAGCTCAATAGAAATTATTGAGCTTTTTAAGTTACTTAACAACTTTAAAGAATGCTAGAAATGCTACGATAGCCGCTATACCAATATAGAGTCTAACTATCCCGATAATTAACCCAGCTAAACCTCCAATTAATGGAATGATTGATAAGATAGCAGCCAAGAATTGTGCAGCCCATACTGCTACAGCATAAAATACTAAAACTACCACTAAATGTAAAACGCTTTTTTTAGCCTCTGCTGATCCTGGGAAATATTTTGTTAAATCCATTTAAAAATCCTCCTTTTTATTGATGACAAGTTCATCATATCCTGTCTTTTCATCAAATTCTCTTTTAAAAGAATATTCGTCAATACCAGCCAGCACTAATTCGCAGGTCGTATTAACTAAGGTATTATAACACAAATGGCCACCAAATGTGTCACCATTTATATCACTGAAACTTATATGTAAATGACTGCCATCCTTACTTATCGTTCCATTAACTGACAAAATTTCATAGTTATCGTTGTATTCTCTAATCGTTTTACCATCAGCAAGCCTGATCGTTGCCTTGTAGACACAGCCAACTGAAGAGATTACAACTGCACTGGTGATATTATTTTCATAACATAAGTTTTCTATTTCTCTTTTTAAATCATTTCCATATTGCAGTCTTTTAACCAAAATCATTTTCATCACCTGATTTAATCATATTATCACAAAATAAAGGTGTCAATAGACACCATTATTTTTGAAATATTTATTACTCAAGAAGGGGGAAACGAGAGAAATTCCTCTATTACAATTATATTAAACTATATAATTATGAAATTTGTATGAAATCATTTACATTTTTTATTTTATTTTCAACATTTTTTCAACTTGATTATATGGTATTATTTTTATATAGAGAGGAGAGCTATAATATGCAACATGAAATTACTACTGCAGGTAATCTGTTGGATGAAAATAATAATTTAATAGAACCTGGTTATGCTAAAAAGATGTTACCGATCTACAATAAGAAAACCGATCTCAAGACTCGTTTTAAAACTAAAGAATGGGATTACTATTGTATCTCGAATGATAAATTTGCCCTCTGTCTTACTTTGGCTGATAATGGTTATATGGGTCTTGATTCTGTATCTTTCATTGATTTCAATGAAAAGTGGGAAGTCACCAAATCACCAATGCAGCTTTTAACCCTGGGTAAGAAAAATTTCCCTAGAACTTCAGTTACCGGTGATATAAGTTATGGCAATAAGAAATATAATATCTCCTTTAGAAATGAAGGCAATAAAAGAATCCTGTCTGGTTACATGAATAATTTTAAAGACAAGAAAACTATTAATTTCAGTGTTGAATTAACAGATATACCAGCGGAAAGCATGGTTATTGCGACACCTTTTGATAAACCTGGACACTTCTATTACAACCAGAAATTGAATTGTATGGCAGCCAGCGGTATTGTCTCTATCGGAGATGATGAATATGTCTTTAACAAGAAAGATTCTGCAGCTGTCTTGGACTGGGGAAGAGGGATATGGACTTATGATAACACCTGGTTTTGGGCTTCACTAAGCACCTATGTTGATGGCCAGCCTTTTGGTTTCAACCTGGGATATGGATTTGGAAACACATCAGCAGCTACTGAAAACATGCTGTTCTATAAAGGAAAAGCTCACAAACTGGATAAAGTTGATTTTGGTTTACCGACTAAAGATGGCAAAGACGATTACTATGGAACCTGGAATTTTACCAGCAATGATAATCGCTTGACATTGCGCTTTGAACCTATTATTGATAGAGCCAGCTGTACAGACATTATAATACTTAAATCCGACCAGCATCAGGTCTTTGGAAGATTTTATGGTGACTGTATATTAGATGATGGAACCCTCATTTCACTGACTGGCCAAATAGGATTTGCTGAAAAAGTTCACAATAAATTTTAAAATAAAGAAAAACTGGTTGTTATCAGTTTTTCTTTATACTATACTTTAAATAATCAATTTTAAAGATGAGTCACTTTGGTAAGTTTTATTTAGATAAAGAGAAAGATATAGCAATAAACTTAGATATGTCCAAACATATCCTTTCTTATTGCCTTTTTACTCCAAATCATAAAACAGATAATCTGATTGTCAATTTAGCCAAAGTCTTAAATCAGAAAACTGTTCATCAAAATAATCGTTTGGTAATAAAAGGAACTATCCCCTGTTTCATCAAAGGTGATGGACAAAGAGTTTATGTCTTTAGACTGAATGAAACCAAGATAGCCAACATCTATCCCAATGGTAAAGTAGAAATCAATGCTCTTGTGCCAGCTATTTCTAAAACACTGATGTCGCAAACCAAAGAATACAATTTTGATATTAGAGACACTTTGATAAAGTCTTATATCTTAGAAGACATCAAACTAAGAACCGATTTGCACACTCATGCCAATGCTAACCTGACTCCTGATGCCTTAATTGCTTTAGGTATTAAGCATCAGATAGATTATCCATACTATTATGTAAAAAAATTAAATTTAAAACTATCTGATGGACAGTATCACATGTTGGAAAAACAAAGAGAGCAGGTAGCTTTAACAGTCATTGATTCTTCTTTATCCGATAAACACCTGAATAGAAAAATTGACGATAATACTTTTATCAACTTTGCTGACTTAATTCTTCTAAACTTGGAAAACTCTGTGGAAAACATTTCTAAAATAAGAAATTCTCTGGCTATTTTAAAAGATTCACAGGCAGTTTTTACTAATCTGGAAAAGCTTTACTTATATCGTTATGTCTTCACTAAACCTAAATTAAGTGCCTATAGAATTCCTCTAACCAATTTTGAAAAACTTCAGGATGTTGATGTTTATCGTTATTTAGTCAGGATGCTCAAAGATTATAATAATAAAAACTATCGTGAATTAACCTTCTTTGAAGATAAGCTGTTATGGATAGCCAGAAGTTACCAGGCTCAACAAATCAATTATGTAGAAATAAGTGATACTACTTTAGTTAAAAAAGAGCAATCAGCTATTGATTTGCTTAAACAGATTCATCACATTCTGCCTCTTGCTAAAAAAGAAACTGGTGTTGACATCAGATTTTTAGCAGCTATTAGAAGAATCCCTTTAACTTTGGTTAGAGATGACATTCAATCAGCTAACTATTTGACGGAAGCAATGAGTGTCTTAAAAATTGTCAGCAAAGACCCATATGTCGTTGGCAGTGATTTTGTCGGTGAAGAAATAAACGACATCAGCGAATTAAAGTCGGTAATTAGAGAAATAGTTTCAACTATTGCCAATAAGGATAAACACTGGACCATCAGAGTGCATGCTGGTGAAAACGATTCCCTAAAAGATAATATGGCTAAGGCTATAGAGTTGATTGAAGATTCACTGAATGAAAATCAACAGTTTCCTTATGTTCGAATTGGACACGGTATCTATTCCGATGATTTAAAATCAGTCAAAGGTAAAAGGTTATTAAACACACTTAAAAATAAAAATGTTGTCTTGGAATTCCAAATAACGAGTAATGTCAGATTAAATAACTTGACTGACTTATCCGCTCATCCACTTAAAACATATTTAGAAAATGATATCAAATGCGTTATGGGCACTGATGGTTGTGGTTTATATGGCACAGATAGCATTGATGAACAATTAGCCTTAATGAATCTTTTAAAAGTAACTGATAATCAATTCAGAACAATGAAAAAAACAGAAAAAGAAATTATTGAAAGAAGTCAAAAGGCATTTTTATACAAATCAAAACAATTTAACAAACAGCGAAAAGATAAATCCGTTGAACAATACTACACTGAATTATTTGAAAATGCTACAACAGAAAATAAAGTAAAATTTGAAATTAATAAAGTGCCTTCTTATCCAATTTTTAAAGAAAAAATCAAAGAATTGCCTTGGGATAAATTCCCCATTATTATTGCTGGTGCCAGCTTTACCACTGATGATAAAGCAATTAAAATAACAGATTTCGATAGACGTTTAATCCGTTCAATGTTAAACAGACTGGACCCAGAAAAAGTATTCTTTGTAATCGGCCACAAACTGTTAGCCTATGAAAGATATTTGTTAAATAATAATAGACGCAATTTTGATATCTATTGCATTATCCCCTCTCTAATGGATAAGTCTCAGGCAGCTGCGCTTTCTAAAGCTGATATTACCGGTATCAGACTATCTATTGAATCTCAGGAAATGGGAATATATAAATCTTTTAATTATGAAATATTCGAAAGAAGAAATTCGTTTCTATTTGCCTTTGATGGCAATTCAGCTGTTGCCAACCTGGTACAGGAAGCTAAAAATGGAAAAGGAAAAACAAAAATATTTATCAACCCCAGATCAGAAATTCTAAAAGTAAAGGCCAAGTCTTTAAAAGGATATGTTACATTATTTGACTCTGTCAAAAATGTTGTTGACTCAATAGTTATAACGAATTATGATATTGGAACCAAAAGATAGTTTTAAAGGCAAGAACATATAATCTTGCCTTTTTAATCTTATATCGACAATTTTAAAAAGATAAAACAAGTTTTTTATTTTTTTGTATGAACCCTTATGAACATAGTCACTTGGAACAGGGCACCGCTAAAGTTAATTATAGGTCCTTTTGCTGACAAAAAGACACAACTAAAACATTTTTTCTTAATAAAGAAAATAATCATTATATTAATCTTAAAAATGTTAATTTTCTATAAAGTTTTAACTTTTTAATATATATACTTCTTTAACTCTATTTCATATAATCCAATATGATCTCTCAACCAGAATACCATCGCGCATCTATATTGACCATCAAAATATTCGTACTCTATTTTTGTATAGCTGCTGCCATCATTTCCATCCATTAGTGATTGAGGCTCACCATAAGCTTCAATAATTTCTTCTTCTGTCGAACCCCAGGTAATTCCATTAGCCAGTACAAGTCTATATGGTTCATCAACTATTTCTTTTGTTCTATTGTTGGCCATTATTTCAAACTTTATACTCCAGGCAAAACAATTTCTCAATATTGTATCTTCATCTGAATAATTCTTAACCTGTAAAGTCATGAAGATAGTTTCTACATAACCAGCATACTTAGGATAATCCATATAAGTATATAATCCTTCACCCGCTTTAATAGTCATTGTAGGATCATTACAGCATACCCAGCTAACTTCTTCCAACATTTTAACTGACCAAGGATAATTGAATACTATATCTTCTAATGTAAATGTCATGTCTATCCAACTGGTATTTTCTTCAGGAACTTCTTTTTGTGGTAATGGAGGAAAATAGTTCAACTCTAAATCTGAATCAATTAATCCAGATTGACAATCCCAAACCTTTAATCCTTCTAAAGTTGAATAAACAACAATTAAATCTCTTAATTTTACATTGTAATTCTTGCCTTCATATGAGACATCATATTCTGATAATCTTTCCACTACAACATAGTGCTCTTTTACTTCTAAAGCTGAATAGCTGATCGCTTTTATTTCAGGAAACTTTGTAGCGTCAGGGTTTACTTTGAACATCACATAACCATCGTCAAGTTCATCTTTAAATAAATCCTGCACTCTGAATCTATCCTTGCCGAATATTTCATCTATCCTTTTTTGAAATGTTTCAACAGAAAAACCACATTTATTTTTTTCTACTTTTTCAAATTCGTCTGCATCGATAAATATTTTAAATGCCTCAACATCATAAGTAAATGATGCTTTCAAATGAAGTAAATTCTCTACAGGTCCCATCCACCTGGTTATTCTGGCATCAGAATAAAGACCTTTTACATATTTTACAGCTGTATCTGCATTCAATACAGCTAACTCAGGTTTATCAGGGCGTATTTTTATATCATCACACCCTGTTAAACTTAAAACAAGTAATAAACTCAATAAACTTATTATTATTTTTTTCATATACCCCTTTAACTCCTATCATTATTATTAAAAATATAACTATATATCCATATTAACACGGAAATTTTATTATGTGTATTTTTTATTCTTTTCAAGACTTACTCAAATCCTGTTAAAAATATTCTAAGAATTTCACATTCAATTGTTTTTTGATACTAATATTACTTTATCTGTGTATTTTATCTTTTTGTCATCAAGCATTTCTTAAAAATAAAATACCCAACAAAAAAGAAGCTGCTCTCTCACTTGATTTCTTAAGTTTTTGCTAGCTTCTTTTTTTTACTTTATCTATATATGATTATTTTGTAAATTCAATATACGCCATTGGAGCTGCATCGCCTCTTCTAACGGTAGTTTTTACAACTCTTGTGTAACCGCCATTGGTTTCTGCGAAACGTGGTCCAATTTCTTCAAATAATTTCTGTAAAGCTGTTTTGCCAGTTGCCTTGTCAGCGATGACATTTCTTACAACTCTGGCTGCTCTACGACGTGAATGTAAATCACCTTTTTTTGCTAAAGTAACCAGTTCATCAACAACAGTTCTTAATTCTTTAGCTTTCATTTCGGTGGTATTTATTTTTTCATGAACGATCATATCTGTAGCTAAATTACGTAATAATGCCTTACGATGATCAGATGTGCGTCCTAATTTACGATTTTGCATATTAGCTCACTCCCTCTACCTATTTTAAATTTCAGATTTGTTAAGTTCTCTGCCAACTCTATGTAGTGCATCTTTAATTTCTTCAACAGTTTTCTTACCGCAGTTTTTCAGTTTTGAGATATAATCTTCTGATTTTGAACACAGTTGATTTACCGTATGAATATTTGCACGTTTTAAGCAGTTAACAGCACGGTTATTAAGTTCTAATTCTTCGATGTTACGATCTGTTTCATCTGGAACTTCAACTGTACTTGTTTCTTTAATACTGTCTCCCAGTTCTAAAACACATGGGTTGATTTCAGTCAATAGAACTAAATGATCAGTTAAAATTTTACTTGCCAGTGCCACTGCTTCTTGCGGATGAATTGAACCATTAGTCCAAACTTCAAGCGTTAAATTGTCATACTTAGCACTCTGATTAACACGTGTAGGATTGACTTCATAAGTAGCTTTAGTTACTGGTGTAAAGATTGAATCAGTATAGATTGTTCCAATCCCCTGTGAAGAGCTTTGATATAAAGCCTTATTTTCCTCAGCACTTAAGTAACCTCTACCTTTACGCGCTTTCATTTCCATCTCAAGTTTTCCACCTTCTGAGATGTGACAGATTACTAAATCTGGATTCAATACTGTAACATATGTAGGACATACAATATCTCCAGCTGTTACCGTAGCAGGACCAGTTACATTAAGTCTTAATGTGTAATCTTCTTCATCTTCAATTTTTAACACCATGTTTTTCAAATTTAGGATGATAGCAGTAACGTCTTCAACGATTCCTGGAATAGCTGTAAATTCGTGGTAAATTCCATCAATTTTGATTGAATATACAGCACCACCTGGCATAGCAGCCAATAATACGCGACGTATTGCATTACCGATTGTAGTTCCAAATCCTCTTTCCAGAGGTCCAAACTCAAATTTGCCATAATGCTCATCTTCAATATATTCTTGAACTTCTAATTCTGCTCTTTCAAATTGTTGCATCAACTATTCCTCCTTTATTGTTTTAACCACGTGGACGTTTTGGTGGACGACATCCATTGTGTGGAATTGGTGTTACATCATTAATTGAACTGATGTCTAAACCTGCAACCTGTAAACTTCTGATTGCAGATTCTCTTCCTGGACCAGGTCCCTTAACGTTAACATCAACTGATTTCATTCCGAATTCCATCGCCGCTTTAGCAGCAGCTTCTGCAGCCTGTTGAGCAGCAAATGGTGTTGATTTACGTGAACCTTTATATCCCAATGCACCAGCACTTGACCATGCTACTGCATTTCCTTGTTCGTCACAGATTGTAACGATTGTATTGTTGAAAGTAGAATGAATATGAGCGACACCTTTGGCAATATTCTTTCTAACTCTACGTCTTCTAGCTGTTGCTCTTTTCTTTGCAGTCATATAATATTACCTCGCTTATTTCTTCTTATTTGCCACTGTACGACGTGGTCCTTTACGTGTACGTGCGTTTGTTTTAGTTCTTTGGCCATTTACTGGTAAACCTGCACGATGGCGTTTACCCTTATGAGAGCCAATTTCCATAAGGCGTTTAATATTCAAGTTTGTTTCTCTTCTTAAATCACCTTCTGTTTTGATTTTATCGACTTCAGTACGTATTGCAAATTCTTGTTCATCTGTTAAATCTTTAACTCTGATTGATGTGTCTACACCTGCTGCTTCACACACCTTCTTTGCTCTAGTTGCGCCGATTCCATAAATATAAGTTAATGCGACACCAACACACTTATCGCGTGGGATGTCTACTCCAGCTATACGAGCCATAATTTAATTCCCTCCAATTAACCTTGTCTTTGTTTGTGTTTAGGATTTTCACAAATAACCATGACGCGTCCCTTACGTTTGATAATGCGGCACTTGTCACAGATTGGTTTGACTGATGGTCTAACTTTCATAAATTGTTTCCTCCTAGACTATTTATGTCTAAATGTTATACGCCCACGTGTTAAATCATAAGGTGAAATTTCCAGTGTGACACGATCACCTGGTAAAATGCGAATGTAATTCATACGGATTTTACCAGAAACGTGGGCCAAAATAGTGTGTCCGTTCGGTAACTTCACTTTAAATTGTGCATTAGGAAGTGTATCTTCCACAATGCCTTCGACTTCAATTACATCATTCTTGTCTGCCATTAATTAGTTTTCTTCCTCCATAATTTTTGTCAAGATTTCGTCAATTTGTTTGTAAACATCTTCTACAGATTGTCCTGCATCAACATCATAAACAATACCTTTTTGACGATAATAATCAACTACCGGTTTAGTTTCTTCTTCATAAGAATGTAGTCTGACCATTAATTTGTCATAAGTATCATCACTTCTCTGATACAGTTTTCCACCACATTTTTCACAATGTTCTTCATCCTTCAATGGATTAAGTTTGACGTTGTAGATAGCCTTACAATCTTCACATATTCTGCGATAGACTATCCTATCAACTAATAAATGTTCTTCAATTGTTAAATTGAGCACCACATTAATTCCCAAGTCATCAATTGCTTCTGCTTGAATCAGCGATCTTGGAAATCCGTCAAGAAGATAACCATCTTTACAGTCATCTTTGGTTATGCGGTTTCTAACCAATTCAACAGTAACATCATCTGGGACAAGCAAACCTTGTGTAATGTAACTGTTTGCTTTCTGTCCCAGTGGTGTATTATTTCTGATCTCATCTCTAAACATACTTCCGCTTGAAATATGCTTCACAGGATAATTGTCCTCAATTACATCAGACATTGTCCCCTTACCTGACCCAGCAGGTCCCATAATAACAATTTTTAACATCATATTACTTACCTCTTCATAAAGCCCTTATACTCTTTTTGTGTCAATTGATTCTTTAAGTCCTTTACGGTCTCAAGAGCTACCCCTACAACGATGATAATTGATGTACCACCCATTGTAATCGTACTTGGAATATCTGTAAACATACTTAACAGATAAGGTAATGAAGCAATGAAACATAAGAATAATGCGCCAAGAACAGTGATTCTATTTAATACTTTAGTAATATAGTTTTTAGTTTCTGTTCCAGGTCTTACTCCAGGAATATATGTTCCTGATTTATTCAAATTTTCACTGATTTTTTCAGGATCAACCTGAATATGAGTGTAGAAGAAAGTGAATGCATAAATCATGACAACATAAAGGATTAATCCACCAGGCTTAGTAAAGTCTGAGATATAATCAAATACGTTAATTAATGTTTTTGTAAAATCTGTCGATTTGAACCATTTTGCTCCACTGATTAAGTTCATGATAGTTTTTGGAGCTACCATAATAATAGAAGCAAAGATTACTGGCATAACTGAAGCACTGTTAATCTTTAATGGCAGGTAGTTAATATCCCTGGCTCCTCTTCTGCTTGAGCTTGAAGTGTATTGAACCGGGATTTTTCTTTGCGCTGTATCGGTAAAGATTACCAGCACAATGATAGCTACATACATGATAACTATAAGTGCAAATTTCAATAATCCAGTGAATATTGCGGCTGAATCAGCACTTAAATCTACCAAGGTCATAAACGATGCATAGAACTGATAAGGCATTGAGCTTACGATACCAGCAAAGATAATCATTGAGATACCATTACCGATGCCAAATGCTGCAATTCTATCACCAATCCAGACCAGTAAAAATGTACCTGCTGTCAAGATTGTCGCAATATATGAATATGTTGTCGGACTTCCATCAACTAATATGCCATATGATACATCAAATGTCATCGTCAATGTATAGGCCTGTAAAAAGCCCAGTGCCACAGCAACATAACGCGTAATTTTGTCAAGTTGTTGACGTCCTTTTTGACCGTCTTTTTTCAGATCAGCTAATGGAGGAATAATATCCATTGCTAACAGTTCAACGACGATACTGGAAGTGATATATGGCCCAACACCCATCGAGAAGATTGAAAATGTCTGCCAACTTCCTGCTCCTATAATATTCATCATGGCAACTAAAGAGTTGCCTGATAATCCAGAGATTAATTTTGAAGTGTCAATTCCCGGAACGGTAATTGCTGCTCCAACTCTGAAGACAAAGAGCATTGCTAGTGTGAACAAAATTTTTGCTCTGGTATCCTTATTTTTAAATAAGTCTATTAGAGTTTTGATCATCCTAGACCACCTCTGCTTTTCCACCTGCTTTTTCAATCATTGCTACAGCAGATTTAGAGAACTTATTCGCTTTAACAACTAACTTCTTTTCAAGTTCGCCATCGCCTAGAACTTTAACGCCATTTTTTAGATCTTTTACTATTCCACAGTTTTGTAGCAGCTCTACAGTAACTTCTGTTCCATCTGCAAATCTATTTAATTGTTCCAGGTTAACTACAGCATATTCTTTACGAGTATAATTAGTGAACCCGCGTTTAGGTAAACGTCTTGCCAGTGGAGTCTGTCCACCCTCAAAACCTAATTTACCCTGTCCACCACTTCTTGCCAATTGGCCTTTATGACCTTTACCAGCAGTTTTGCCTTTTCCACTACCGTGACCTCTACCTAATCTGAAGCCATTCTTACGAGCACCTTCAGTATATTGTAATTCATGTAATTTCATTGAGCACACCTCCTAGTAACGAATTTCGTTAGGCTTTCTGCCTCTTGCTTTTGCAACTTGTTCAATTGTTCTCATTGACTTTAATCCTTCAACTGTAGCTCTTACCAGGTTGACAGGAGTTCTAGAACCAATACATTTTGATAAAACGTTATTAACACC
Source organism: Erysipelotrichaceae bacterium (assembly GCA_033808805.1). Lineage (GTDB taxonomy): Bacteria > Bacillota_I > Bacilli_A > Erysipelotrichales > Erysipelotrichaceae > UBA1783. The sequence continues at coordinate 52,848 of JAPXMY010000004.1, read as the reverse complement.
TGCCAGTTCCAATACTGCACGTACTGGACCACCAGCGATAACGCCTGTACCATCTGCAGCTGGTCTTAACACTACTTCAGCAGCGCCATATCTACCCACTGTACCATGAGGTAAAGTTGTATCAACAAGTGAAACTCTAATAACATTTTTAGTTGCTTTTTCAGTAGCTTTCTTAATAGCATCAGGTACTTCTTTTGCTTTACCGGTTCCAAAACCGATTCGACCTTTTTTGTCACCTACTACTACTAAAGCCGTGAATTTCATTCTTCTGCCACCTTTAACTACTTTGGTGACACGATTGATTTTAACAACTCTTTCTTCAAATTCTTTTTCTGGGCGTTCAGTTCTTACTCTTCTAGTTCTTTCGCCACTTCTGCGACTTCTTCTGTCGACTCTTTCTTTTGTTGGTTGAGAAGCTACTTCAGCAACTTCTTCAACTTTGTTTTCTTTTTCTGTCACTGTTTTTCCTCCTATTAGAATTTTAATCCAGCTTCTCTTGCGCCTTCTGCTAAAGCTTTTACTCTACCATGATATACATAACCACCACGGTCGAATACAACTTTATCAATACCCTTTTCTAAAGCACGTTTAGCAACTTCTGCACCAACCTGCCTAGCAGCTTCGATGTTTCCACCATGAGCTAATTTCATATCAACTGAACTTGCTGAAACTAATGTAGTTCCCTTTGTGTCATCAATAATCTGTGTATGGATATGAGCGTTTGAACGGAATACGTTTAAACGTGGAGTATCTGCTGTACCACTGACTTTGGTACGAACACGAATATGACGACGAATTCTTTGTTTGTTTCTAGGTGTTTTTTTAATCATATCTTAAACTCCCTCCCTACTTGCCTGAAGCTGCAGTCTTACCTTCCTTACGACGGATCTTTTCACCCTTGTAAGCAATACCTTTACCTTTATAAGGTTCTGGTTTTCTGACGGCTCTAATATTTGCAGCTAATTCACCGACTCTTTGTTTATCGATGCCTTTTACGATAATCTGTGTTTGTTTAGGGCATTCTATTGTTAAGCCCTCTTCAGCAGTAATAATTACTGGATGAGAAAAGCCCATATTCAATCTTAAGGTTTGACCTTCAACAGCAGCTCTATAACCAACACCTTCAATAACTAATTCTTTAACGAATCCTTCTGATACACCTGTAACCATATTATTCAATAATGATCTGGTTGTACCATGTAATTGTTTGATAAATTTTTCATCACTTGGACGTTTTACTGTAATAGTTCCTTCGTCAACAACGATTTCTAATCTACTATCAAACTGACGAGTTAAAGTTCCTTTAGGCCCTTTAACAGTCACCTCATTCCCATCAGCAACATTAATTTCTACACCTGCAGGAATGGTAATCGTTTTATTTCCGATACGTGACATTTTGTGTCTTCCTTTCTTTAATTAAATTCTACCAAACGTAGGCGAGAACTTCGCCACCAACGTGTTTAACTTTTGCATCTTTATCAGTCATAACACCACTAGATGTTGAGATGATAGCGATACCTAAACCGTTTAGAACTCTTGGCAATTTGTCAGCTTCAACGTAAACTCTTAAGCCAGGTTTTGAAATACGTTTGATTCCATGAATAATCTTCTGGCCATGTTTTCCGTATTTTAATGAAATAACAATATTCTTTTTAACACTATCACTAGCATCAACTGAATAATCATTAATGAAGCCTTCTTCTTTTAAAATTCTAGCGATTTCTAATTTCTGCTTGCTGCAAGGAATTAAAACACTGTCGTGTTTAGCCTGTACAGCATTTCTAATGCGTGTAAGCATATCAGCAATTGGATCTGTAATTGACATAGTGTTTTCCTCCTTTTACCAACTAGCCTTTCTGACTCCTGGAATTTCGCCTTTATAAGCTAATTCTCTGAAGCAGATACGACATAATTTAAATTTTCTTAAGACTGAATGAGGTCTTCCGCAACGCTCGCATCTAGTATATGCTCTGGTTGAAAATTTTGCGCGTTTATTAGCCTTGTTTATCATTGCTTTTCTTGCCATTTTTCCTCATCCTCCTATCTAGCAAAAGGCATTCCCAATGCTTGCAATAAAGCATGTGCCTCTTGGTTTGTTTTTGCTGTTGTTACAATAACAATGTCCATTCCTCTAGTAATATTTACTTTATCATAACTGATTTCTGGGAAAATTAATTGTTCCTTAACACCTAAAGTATAGTTACCTCTACCATCAAATGCTGTTTTTGAAACGCCTCTGAAGTCACGTACACGTGGTAAAGCGATAGAAATCAACTTATCAAAGAAGTCATACATTCTTTCACCTCTTAGAGTAACTTTACAGCCAATTGACATACCGTCTCTTAATTTGAAGTTAGCAATTGATTTTTTAGCTTTAGTGATAACTGGCTTTTGCCCAGAGATAAGTGTTAAGTGTTCAACGGCTTCTTCTAAAGCTTTAGGATTGCCAATAGCATCACCAACACCCATATTGATAACAATCTTATCAAGTCTTGGACATTCCATAACAGAAGAGTAGTTAAAACGTTCCATCAATTTGTTAACAACTTCATCATTGAATTTTTGAGTTAAACGATTCATCTTTCTCCTCCTTATCTTTTAGCGGTCTTGATTTCGTTACCGCTCTTTTTATTAATTCTAATTTTTTTGCCACCTTCAAAACGATAGCCAACTCTTCCAGCAACTTTCTTCTTTGTGTCATAAACCATGACGTTAGAAGCATCAATTGGAGCTTCCTGACTCAGGATTCCACCTTCTGGATTTAACTGTGAAGGTCTAACGTGTTTCTTTAAAATATTAACACCTTCAACAACAACTTTATTCTTGTCAGGATAAACAGCCAATACATCACCTGTAACGCCTTTATCCTTTCCAGCAATTACCTGTACTTTATCACCTTTTTTGATTTTCATACTTTTTTGCCTCCTATAAAACTTCAGCAGCAAGGGAAGCAATCTTGGTATATTCAGCTTCTCTGACTTCTCTAGCTACAGGGCCGAATATACGAGTCCCTACTGGTGACTTGTCTTCTTTAATGATAACTGCAGCGTTATCATCAAACTTGATATATGTACCGTTGTCTCTTCTTACTGGGTAAGTAGTTCTAACGATAACCGCTTTAACAATTTGACCCTTCTTAACAGCGCCATGAGGAGTAGCACTTTTAACTGTGCACACTACAACATCACCGATAGAAGAAAATTTTCTAGCAGATCCACCTAAACAGCGGATAACCAATAATTCCTTTGCTCCTGTATTGTCGGCAACTTTTAAACGGCTTTCATTACGAATCATTTATCATTACCTCCTATAACTCTTGAGCCTTTTCCACTACTTCAATTAAACGGAAATGTTTAGTAGCAGATAAAGGTCTTGTTTCCATGATTACAACTTTATCACCAATATTGGCAACATTGTTTTCATCATGAGCAGCAAATCTCTTTGAATATTTTACGCGTTTACCATATTTTCCATAGTCTTTTGAAGTTGTAACTTCAACAACGATTGTCTTATTGCTTTTATTGCTGACTACAACACCGCGGTAAACTTTACGAGCTGATCTTTCTTTCATCTTTCAGATCCTCCTTAAGCATTGTTTTGACGTTCTGTCAAAACTGTTTTAATACGAGCAATTGTTTTACGAATTTCTCTGATGCGTGCAGGGTTTTCCAAGAAGCCTGTAGCCTGTTTGAAACGCAAGTCAAATAGTTCTTCTTTCAATGTATCAATCTGTCTTAGTAAATCTGCATCAGATAGTTGACGAATTTCTTTCATTTTTTGCATAAACTATTTTTCCTCCTGTCCTTTTACCACAAAGCGAGTCTTGATAGGTAACTTATGAGCAGCTAAACGTAATGCTTCTCTAGCTACTTCTTCAGATACACCAGCTACTTCAAATAGAACGCGTCCAGCTTGTACAACTGCTACCCATCCATCTGGAGCACCTTTACCAGAACCCATACGAACTTCCAACGGTTTAGCTGTTTTAGCTAAATGTGGGAATATTTTAATCCAAACTTTACCACCACGTCTCATATAACGAGTCATTGCGATACGTGCTGCTTCAATTTGGTTATTGGTGATATAGGCACCTTGTTCTGCAACCAGACCATATTCACCAAAATGTACTTTTCTACCAGCTTTGCTACGGCCTTCGTAGCTAACTCTATGAGGTCTTCTGTACTTTGTTCTTTTTGGCATTAACATTATTCAGCAACCTCCTTATTTTCAACTGATGCATTTCTAGATCTTGTGTCTCTTCTTGAGCTATCTCTTCTAGGGTTTCTTCTACGCGTATTTCTAGGAACATTATATTTAGGAGCTTCTGGTTCTTTAACCATTTCGCCTCTTAATACTTCGCCTCTACAAATCCATACTTTAACACCCAGAATACCATAAGTTGTCATAGCGCCTTCATGTGCAAAGTCAATGTCTGCTCTGATTGTATGTAATGGTACAACACCCTCAGAATAACCTTCACTTCTAGCAATGTCAGTTCCACCAAGTCTTCCTGAAACTAAAGTTTTAATTCCCTTTGCTCCAGCTCTCATAGTTTTTTGGATTGCTCTTTTCTGAACAGTTCTGAATGAAGCTCTTCCTTCTAACTGATCAGCAACAGATCTAGCTACTAAACGAGCATCTAAATCAGGGTTGGCAATTTCGACTACTTTAATATTTAATCTCTTGCCATCAATGATTTTTTCTAATTTTTTCTTTAACGCTTCAACTCTTTCACCATCTTGACCGATGATAGCACCAGGTCTTGCTGTTTTGATGAATAGTTGGACACTGTTTTTGCTTCTTTCAATTTCAATTCTGCTTACTTCAGCATCTTTTAATTCTTTGAACAGGCATTCACGGATCTTAATGTCTTCTTGTAATAAAGTGCCATATTCTTTCTCAGCAAACCATCTTGATTCCCAATCACGAATAACGCCTACGCGCATTCCAATAGGTGATACTTTCTGACCCATAAATCTTCCTCCTATTCTCTTTCTGCAACCACTACTGTAATATGGCTGCTTCTTTTTAAGATTTGAGATGCAGAGCCTCTAGCTCTTGCTCTCCAACGTTTTAATGTTCTTGCTTCATCAGCATAACAAGCTTTGATATATAACTTATCTTCAATTAAGTTGTGATTGTTTGTAGCGTTTGCTACAGCTGATTTAACTAATTTAGCTACAACTGGTGATGCAGCTCTTGGAGTGAACTTTAAAATTGCTAATGCTTCTTCAATGTTCTTTCCTCTTACTAAATCTAAGACCAGTCTGACTTTTCTAGGAGTCAAACGGACGTTTTTGGCTAATGCTTTTACTTCCATATTAATTTTCCCTCCTATTTCTTAGTCTTTCTATCGTCACCGTGTCCACCAAATTTTCTCGTTGGAACGAATTCACCTAATTTATGACCAACCATATCTTCTGTGATATAGACAGGAACATGTTCTTTACCGTTATGCACAGCAAAGGTGTGTTCTAAGAATGATGGATAGATCGTTGAACGACGAGACCATGTCTTAATAACTTCTTTTCTTCCACTAGCGTTCATTGCCTCAACTTTTTTCAATAGATGTTTATCGGCGAATGGGCCCTTTTTTAAACTACGACTCATTTAAATCTATCTCCTTTCATTACTTCTTGCCACGACGGCGAACAATTAGTTGACTGCTCTTCTTTTTGCTTTTACGGGTTCTTACACCCATAGCTTTCTTGCCCCATGGAGTCATTGGTGATTTACGTCCGATTGGAGTTCTTCCTTCACCACCACCATGTGGATGGTCAACTGGGTTCATTGCTGAACCTCTGACTGTAGGTCTTTTACCTTGCCAGCGCGATCTGCCAGCTTTACCAATATTTACTAAACTGTGATCAGAGTTACCTACTGTACCAATGGTTGCACGGCAGACACCTAAGATTTTTCTAACTTCACCTGAAGATAATCTAACTAAAACATACTTACCTTCAGAACCTAGAATTTGAGCACTGCAACCAGCACTTCTTGCCAGCTGTCCACCCTTACCAGGTTTTAATTCAACGTTATGAATGAATGTACCATCTGGCATGTTGTTCATCTGACAGCAGTTACCTGTTAAAATGTCAGCTGTTTCGCCTGAGATAACTGTTTGCCCAACTGTTAATCCTTCTGGTGCGATGATGTAACGTTTTTCACCATCGACATAATTTAATAATGCAATAAAAGCGCTTCTGTTTGGATCATATTCGATTGTTGCAACTTTTGCAGGAATATTATCCTTGTTGCGTTTAAAGTCAATGATACGATACGCCCTTTTATGTCCTCCACCCTGATGTCTGGTAGTGATACGTCCTGTATTGTTACGACCACCTTGAGACTTCTTAGGAGCTAATAATGAACGTTCTGGCTTTTTTGCAGTTAATACTTTGTTATAGTCAATTGTAGTCATTCCTCTACGACCAGGAGTCGTAGGTTTATACTTTTTAATTGCCACTTTCTTTTCCTCCTATACGCAATTGTCCGGAAATAGCGTTGTCTTCCGATAATTTTTAAGAACTACTTTTTAGTCCTTATCGTACAGATCGATTGAGTAACCTTCAGCTAATTTAACGACAGCTTTGCGATAACCACCGACTGTACCAACATAACGTCCCACTCTTCTTTTCTTAGAAGCTGTGTTAGAAATGTTTACTTTTTCAACTTTTACATTGAAGATTTCTTCTACTGCCTGTCTTACTGCAGTTTTGTTAACTCCCTTAGCAACTTCAAATGTTACTTTGTTATCTTGCTCCTGAAGCAACATTGTTTTTTCAGTCACGATTGGACGAATGATAATATCTCTAGCTGCCATATTACTTTAATGCCTCCTCAATCTTATTGATTGCTGATTCAGTAGCAACAATTGTATATGAATTAGCTAATTCTAAACAGTTGATGCCTTCTGCAAATGTGAATGTAGCATTTTGAATATTTCTCATACTTAATTCAGCATTTTCCCAATCTTCTTCTATATCGAAAACGAATAGTACTTTTCTATCTACACCTAAGTCCTTCATTACTTGAACAAAATCTTTAGTCTTTGGTGCATTGAATACCATCTTATCAACAACTTTAATATTGCCTTCAGCAGCAAATGTTGATAGATATGATTTTAAAGCCAATCTTGCCACCTTGCGGTTAATTCTGTATTTATAGCTTCTTGGAGTTGGTCCAAATACCACTCCACCACCAACGAATTGTGGGGTTTTTCTTGAACCATGTCTTGCACGACCAGTTCCCTTTTGACGCCAAGGTTTTTTGTTAGCTCCACTAACTTCGCTACGCCCTTTTGTTTTATGCGTGCCTTGTCTTAGTGATGCCTGCTGCATAACTACCGCATCAAACATCGCCTGTTGGTTTGGCTCAATACCGAAGACATTTTCATTCAATTCGATATCATGTAATTGAGCACCTTTTTGGTCAGTTACTTTTACAATCAATGACATATGTGAGCCTCCTTCTAAATTTCATAGTTGACCAATTCAACTGGGTCAACGTGTTTAACAGGTTTAACTGTTGTTTTTACAATTACCACACCTCTTCTTGGTCCTGGAACATTTCCTTTAATTAACAGGCATTCATTTTCCATATCAACTTTGATAATTTCCAGGTTTTGATTTGTAGTAGTGTAATTACCTTCCTGACCAGCCATTATTCTACCCTTATTAATACGAGCGTTAGTACGTCCGTTGGTAGCTAATGAACCAATTGTTCTGTGTGCTGGTCCTGCACCATGGGTTGCAAATAATAATTTCTGGTTATTGCGGTAAACGCCTCCCATGTAACCTTTACCACGAGATGTTCCCTGAACATCAACCTTGTCGCCTGCTTCAAATAAATCTGCAGTTACGACTGCGCCAAGTTCTAAATCAGCCATTTCATCAGTTCTGATTTCTCTATAGAATCTCTTTGGTGCTGTGTTAGCCTTGGCAGCATGCCCTTTGTTTGCCTTTGTAGCTTTGTGTTCTTTTAGGTCTTCCATTCCAAGTTGTAGTGCTACATAACCATCGTTTTCCACTGTTTTCTTCTGGGTAACCACATTAGGGAATACCTTAACGACTGTAACTGGAATGAGTGTCCCATCACTGGCGAATACTTGAGTCATGCCAAGTTTTCTACCGATTAGTCCTTTCATGATGTCTCCTCCTAATTCCTAAAGTTTGATTTCAATATCGACACCGCTTGGCAACTCTAAACCGCTTAACGCATTAATCGTTTCAGCAGTTGGGCCGACGATTTCAACCAATCTTTTATGTGTTCTCATTTCGAACTGTTCTCTTGAATCTTTGTACTTGTGAGTAGCTCTGATTACTGTTACTACCTGTTTTTCAGTTGGTAGTGGTACTGGTCCTACAACCTTTTTCGCACCGTGCTTTAATGCTGCCTCAACAATCTTTTGCGTTGCTGAGTCTAAAGAACGATGTTCATAAGCTTTCAGACGAATTCTTACAATGTTTCTTGCCATGGATATTTCCTCCTTTTTTGCTTGTCTATTTCCATGATAGACCCGTTCCATGCGAATTCCCCGACTGCACACCATGACAACGGATACCAGTGCGCCGGCAACCTCGCATATCTATACGGTCGCAACATTCATAATACTACAAAAAAAGCAGTAATGCAACTGCTTTTTTCTTTCTTTGTTTTTATTTCTTTCTAGCACCCTTAAATTTTACTTTATCTTATATTTTTATGCAAGACTTTTATATTACTTTATTGTTTTTTAAATTCTTCCATCTTGAATGTTTAAGAGCCTCTTTGTTGACGATGTTATCAATATATACACCATCCAATAATTTTAGTGATGTTTCAACAACCATTTTATGAATTTTACTTGAAGATTCAGTAGTTACCCCTGCTACATGTGGAGTGAATAAAACATTATCAAGCTTAAATAATTTGTTATTACAATCAAATGGTTCTTTTTCCATTACATCTAATCCTGCTGCTAATACTTTGCCAGAAACCAAAGCTTCAAATAGTGCATCTTCATCAATAATTGCTCCTCTAGCACAGTTGATAATTATTACACCTTTTTTCATTGTTTCAAATTGATGATACGAGAACATGTGACGAGTTTCATCGGTTGATGGCATATGCAGTGAAATAATATCAGCATTCAACAACAGTTCATCTAGTGTAAAGCAATAAATGTATCCATTTTTTTTACATGTTTCTTCTTCGACAAAAGGATCATAGACATAGACATTTAATCCAATAGCATTAAATAGTTTAGCTGTTTCTTTGCCTATGGCACCATACCCAACGATTCCAACGTTTTTACCTAGCATCTCACAATTGTCAAAACTGTTTCTAATACCATAATTACCTTTTCTTACTTCATTATTATCCCTGACAATATTTTTACTTAAAGAAAGTGCCAATGTTAAGGCATGTTCAGCAACGCTTCTAAAATTTATTCCCGGGCAATATACCAGAGCAATTCCCCTCTGATTCAAATAATCTATGTCATAGTTTTGATAACCTACTCCAGGTATTCCTATAACTTTGAGATTGGGACATTTTTCCAATTGTTCTATAGTAGGATGAACATTTCTAGTAATAAAAGCCTCAGCCTTTGCCAACTGTTTTATAAATGGCTCTATCTGTCCAGAATTAGACATAAATAAATCTGCCCTGGTATGTAATATATCCATAGCTTCTCCAAACAACGGATAAGTTATCATTATCTTATGCATAATTATCTCCTATTCTACAATGTTCGTAATTGTTCCAAGATTATCAGCTTCAACACAGACAATATCACCACTTGATAAATATGGTTTATTTAAATCTTTCGCAGTTCCAAAAGGAGTGCCTGACGAAATTATAGAACCCCCTCTTAAAATACTAATTCTAGACAAATCACTGATAGCATAATTAAAATCAAAGTTAACATTATTGATTATATCTTTTTGTCTTAATTCTCCATTCACATAACTTTTTAGTTCTATAGGTTTATCAAATTCATCAGAAGTAGCAATAAAGTATCCCATTGGCAGATAACCATTTAAACTAGTGGCAATATATGGTCTACGATGACGCGCGGTTAGATTCCTGGCAATTATATTATTAATAAGTACATAGCCAAAAATATGCTTCGAAGCTTGTTCTTTAGAAACTTGATAAGCATCATTTCTTACAACTGCGCAAACCTCAACTTGATAATCAAGTTCTGTAACATGGCCTGGATAAGATGGAACAATACCTCCACTGCAATTTGCATAATTAACTTTTTTATAAAAATACGTTGGCAATGGATTGCCATTATCAACAAAATTGTTTTCCATTATTATTATATCTTGGGTTGGTTCCATAATAGCTGGCATTAAAGTAACTTTTGAGACTTCTATACCTTGAGAAAAATCAACATTTTTTAATGTTTCAAATTGTTTTTCATTTATAAATCTAGCTGTTTCCTCTAATGTAGCATAATTTAATCCTAGACTCCTTAAAGAAACAACTTTTCCATCTTTATAAAGCGAAGGAAAGGTTTTGCCTTTATATGCATATACAGTAAATATCATCGCCATGCCTCCGTATCATTTTTTTCTTTAACTATATTGGTCAAAGTCCCAATTTGACTTATTTCACAAGTGATAACATCCCCTGGTAACAACATAAGTTTTTTTGGATTACCAGCATCAATATTAGCTGGTGAACCTGTTGCAATAATTGTCCCTGCTTTTAAAGTCATATTAGTAGATAGCTCAGACACAATATAAGGTATATCAAAAACCAAATCTCTTGTATTGCCTTCTTGCCTCACTTCTTTATTAACCGTAAGTTTTAAGTCAAATAATGGATTTTCTTCAAATTCGTCTGTTGTCACTATCCAAGGACCTATTGGAATATAGCCATCAATACTCTTCCCTAAAAAAGGTTGGGTATAGACTTTATTTATTCTGGTGTCACAAATATCGTTAGCAATAGTATATCCAAGTATGTAATCTTTAACTTTTTCTCTTGGCACATTTAGAGCATCTTGGCCAATGATTACACACACTTCAACACCAACATCAAGATTTTCTGCATATCCTTTTACATAAGGAACGTCATCACCAGGACCAGTAGTAGTCGCATTTCTTTTAGAAAAATATATAGGATGAGCTATATTGGCAGTATCCTTTGATTCCCCTCTTAAAACAGCCACTTCTTGAGCATGATTCTTAAAGTTAAAACCAATACAAATTATTCCCCTTCTAACCTCTGGAATAGGAGAGAGAATTTTAATATTGCTTAAAGATACTCCGTTTATAGAAACTTCTTCAACTCGGCTTTTTATTTTTTTTAACTTGTTGATGTCCTTATCATCACAAAGCTCTTGAATGTTATTCCATGGTAAGCCCAACTGTTTAAATGAATATACGGTGTCTCCATCCACAGATAATACACCTGCCTGATGCAGGTCATCTATCTCATAGTAAAGTATTTTCATTTCGACTACCTGGAAAGCGTCCCGTTTGAATAAATCATTAATTTATTCCATTCCGTTTTCTTTGTCTTTATCTAACGTTAGTTTAATCACTTCTACAGCTTCATCACTTAGATAGTTAAATGGCGCCCTACAAGGTCCTACCGGATATCCTGTTAGATTAGTTGCTTTTTTAGTTACTGTATTAGGGTTTCCAAATTTAAAGCAAGATCTTATTGAAGCAATAGAATCCTGTGCTTTTTCAGCTCCTTCTAAATCGCCTGCTTTAAACAATTGATAAATTGATACCATTGTTTTTGGATAAATGTTGGCAACAGCAGTAATTCCGCCGTGGCCTCCTTCTTTTAAGCAAGGTAGAATTAGCGAATCGTTTCCTGATAATACAGAAAAATCCATCCCTTTTGTAACATCAATATACGCTTTAAGATTGTCCCAGTTTCCTGAACTATCCTTAATGCCGGCAATATTAGGAATTACCGCAAGTTTCGCAACTGTTTCCGGGTCAATATTATTACCTGTTCGTGCAGGCATATTATACATAACTATCGGTAAATCAACGGCTTCAGCAATACTCTTATAGTGATTGAATATTTCTTTTTGCGAAATTGCTGCAAAGTAAGGACTTATAATTGATAGTACATCAACTCCAAGTTCTTTAGCCTTTAATGATAAATCAATAGTAGCTTTCGTTCCTGTACATCCTGTACCTGCGTATACTGGCACTCTACCAGCAACTTCATCAACAACAATTTTGATAACACGCAATTTTTCTTCTTCGGTCTGGATGTAAAATTCGCCGTTTGTTCCCAAACAGAAAACAGCATCTGCTCCAGCATTTATTTGCCTATTAACCTGGTTTCTAATTTCTTTTTCATTCAATGTTTCATCTTCGTTCATAGAAGTGACCATAGCAGCAATTATGCCATAAACTTTTTCATGCATTAAGTTATACCCTCCTTTTATTTATATTCATCCAAATGGTCAATCAAGAATTTAGCTCTTTCTATTAATTCATCCGCATATCTAACGTGATATTCATCAAGAAAAACCTCTTCTCTTGATATTTCTTCTTTAAAAGCGCCAAATCTGACAAGATAGCGTTTATGGAACCATCTATTTAGCTCTTGTGACTGTCTTGTAAAGGTAATTATTGGTAACATATCATAAAATAATTTTTGAGCAGCATCACGATTGCCTGAACTATGCAAATCGTAAACTTTTACCCAAAGTTCAAACATACCTGATGGCATCACTGTGTGAACCCCTCTATCTAACAGTTCAAGCAACTGATCATTACCCCATCCAGAAGCTAAAACCATCTTATTGTTAGTTGCTTCTTTTAATTTAGTAAGCTTCGGGGCAGTGAACTTTACTTCACTTTTTACACCTACTACACTTTTATACTTATTAAAAGCATCGACAAGCCAATCGGGATCAATCCCATTGCCTGAAAAATCAGCATCTTGAATAAATAGAAATTCAGGGTTTTGTGCATCAACAGCTGCTATTGCTTCATCGAAGTTCTCTTTTGTGTCAAAAGGAACTTGCATATTAAATCCATTAATCCCAAGATCACGGAAACTATTCATAAGTTCAATTCTTTCTTTAACAGTTGGAGCAGTAATTGATGTGATTAGTTTAGCTCTTCCCTTTGCAGCTTTTTTAGTTTCTGAAACAAGAAGCTTTTTCTCTTCATTTGACAATAGCCACTGTTCACTAGCCAAACATGGCACTAAAAAACCTGTAACACCAGCTTTACATGCCATATCAATTTCATTTCGTAGTGATTCAAGATCTAATTCTTTATTTTCACCAATAAAAGGCGAAATAACCGTTGTTATTATACCCTGTATAGGATAAAGTTCTTTTTCCATATCATTCATCTCCCTTCCCTGCAGCAAATTTTCCTAAATACGCTTGTACAATTCGAGGATCGTCTTGTAAATCTGAAGACTTTCCTTCAATAGTAATATGTCCATCTTCAAGAACATAGGCATAGTCAGAAACCTTGAGCGCAATTTTGGCATTTTGTTCAACCAAAAGAATTGTTAATCCCAAAGTTTTATTTATTTCTACTATTTTCTCAAATAAATCAGCAACAATAACAGGAGCAAGCCCCATTGATGGTTCATCAAGAAGCAATAGTTTAGGTCTTCCCATCAGAGCACGACCTACTGCCAACATTTGTTGCTCACCACCGGACATAGACCAACCAAGTTGATTTTCTCTTTCTCTTAATCTTGGAAACAGATTATATACTGTTTCTAAATCTTCATCATATTTTCCTTTTCCAAAAGGGCCACGCCAGCTGACAGTTCCCAATTCTAGATTTTCTTTAACTGTCAGTCCTGGGAAAATATGACGTCCTGAGGGAACGTGCATAATACCTTCCTTAGCTATCTTTGTACTGTTTAACTTGCTGAGCTCTATATCGTCCCAAAAAATTTCTCCTGTTTTTGACACCATCCCACTTATAGCATTAAGCAATGTTGTCTTGCCAGCACCATTTGCCCCAATAAGACAAACAATTTTGCCTTCATCAACATGTAAATTTATGCCTTTAAGTGCTTCAATAGGCCCATAGTAAGCGTGAAGATTGTTAATTTTAAGCATCGTTTTCACCTCCAAGATACGCTTCAATTACCTGTGGATTAGTTGCAATTTCCTGTGGTTTTCCTTTAGCAATTACTTCTCCAAAGTTTAAAACTGTAATATTGTCACAAATATTCATAACCATTTCCATAGAGTGTTCAATCAGTACAACTCCCATACCACTATCAACTGCTTTTCTCAACAATAAAGAGACTCTTTCTTGCTCTTGTTTATTAAGTCCAGCAGCTGGCTCATCAACTAGAATAACTATTGGATGTGCAAGCATTGCTCTAACAATTTCTAAAAGTTTCTGTTGACCATATGGTAGCGAGGTTATATGTTCGTTCCAATCAAATGTAAAACCAGCAATTTCCATAAGTTCTTCTAATTCACTGTAGAAATCTGCTCCTTTTTTCCCGAAAAAAGATTGAGTATATGAAAACTGATTACGTAGATCTGTACCTAATTCAAGATTATCTTTAATACTTGCACGATTCATGAAACGCGGCGACTGGAAAGTTCTACCTAAACCAAGTCTTGCTCTTTTGTGTGCCGGCAAGTGAGTTATTTCTTTTTCTTCAAAGAAAATCTGACCACTGTCTACTTCATATATACCGCTGATAAGATTTAGAAGGGTTGTCTTGCCAGCACCATTAGGTCCAATTAAACCATGAATTTCTCCAGCTTTGACCTTCATATCAACATTTTTAGCTGTTACAACGCCACCAAATGCTTTATTTACATCACGAACTTCTAACAATACTTTTCCCATATTAGTTAACCTCCGTTTCCACAACATTTGATTGCCTACGCTTTTTAATTTTGGATTTTATTTTATATTTAATGTTCTCAACAATGCCCATCAATCCCATAGGCATAAATATCATCAAGACAATGACACCAATACCATAAATTAATTTATAGTAATCGTTCAACCAACGCATTTTCTCTGGTATTATCGTTAATAGTGTAGTTCCTAAAAATGCTCCAAAAGTATTATCAACACCACCTAGCATAACCATGATTAGATAAATAGCTGATTGGTCATATTTGAACGGTTCAGGTGAAATAAAACCTGCGTGTACTGCATATAGCCCTCCTGCAAGACAGGCAAATACGCCAGCTATGACAAAACTATAAACCTTTGTCATATAACAGTTGACGCCAAATGATGCAGCAGTAATCTCGTTATCTCTGACCGAAGCTAAGGCTCTACCATAACTTGTTTTACGCAACCTTAAAACAAACAAATAGCAAATAAGAGCAACAATAAATAAAATGCGGAAATAGCTATTAAAATCTGTAAATTTTATAAATCCAAGATCCAGTTTTGGAATTCTTGTTATGCCATCTGGTCCATCTGTCATTTCCATCCAGTTGGAAAAAATGGTAACAAGCAAGTTTGTCAACCCAATCGATGCAAACGAAAAATAACTTCCTTTCAATCTAAATAATGCTAAACCAACTATAAATGAAAAGATTGCACCAGAAATCAAGGCAACAATAATGGCAAGGCCAGTATTCCAGCCATATTTAGTAGACAGAATTGCGGTTATATATGCACCAACACCCATAATTCCAGCTGTTGAATAGGTGACTTGCCCTCCCATACCGAGCATAACACTCAAACCTAATGCAGCAATAAAGTAAATTAAGCCATCATTAAAGATTTTGAGCATATACCTACTTATAACTCCAGGAAGAGGAATTATAATGAATGCAGCAATTATAATTATAGATGCTATAATTATCCCAATTATTTTAGGTTCTAGAATTTTTTTCTTTTCCATATCTATCACCTCTTAAGCTTTTTCTTCAATTTTTTCACCAAAGATACCTGTTGGACGAATTATCAGTACGAGAATTAACACTCCAAATACAACAGCATCTTTATAGGCATCAGTAATCAATATTGAAAACGACTCAATTAAACCAACTAAAACACAACCGACAACAGCACCTTTTATACTGCCAAATCCACCAACAACGATTCCAGCAAACGCCTTTTGAGCAAATGTCCCAAGAGATTGTGAAACTAGAAATAATGGTGCAGCTAACCATCCACCCACACCAGACATACACATGCTTATCATATACGTCCCAGCAATTGCAACAACAGAAGGAATTCCTATCAATTCTGCTGCATAACGATTTTGGGCTGTGGCTTGCATTATTTTTCCAATAAATGTTTTTTCAAATAAGAAATATACGAAAAGCATCAATGCTCCACTTATCACAATAATAAAAATATACTGTACATTCATAACTGCATCACCAATTCGAATGACCTTATCAATCAATGGCTTACTTAAAAGTGGTATAAACCCCCAAATAAGACGTACAGCTTCCTTAAGGGCAATAGATGCTCCAAGAGTAGAAATAACAACAGTTACTTTCCATGGCGAATTTCTTAGCGGCCAATAAACAGTAAACATAAAGGACAAGCCAACGATACAAAAACACACAATCATAGCAATAATCATAGCCCAAAGAGGCAGATTTAATTGATTGGTTAACGACCATGTTATATATGCGCCTAACATGAACAGCTGTCCATGTGCAAAGTTAAGAACTCCGACTGCTTTAACAATCAGAATCAATCCCATTGCCATCAACGCATATAGCATGCCCATGGAGATACCGGTAATAAATAATTGCAATATCATAGGAATTTACCTCCGAATTAAGTTTTATGCTAGGCAGAGATATACATTTCTGCCTAGCATAATTATTAAAATGATTAACTTTACAATTAACCAATAACTTTGGTTAATACTATAGCCTTACCACCTTGAATCTGAATAACAAACTCAGAGTTGGCCAACATTGGATTTCCATTATAACTGTAAGTAGCAACGACACCTTCAAAATTTAAAAGTTTCTTTAACTCTGCATTTACAGCTTCAGGATCGGTTGAATTAGCTTGTTCTATTGCATAACAAATCATTGATAAAGCATCATACGTTGTAACTGAAGTCATTTCAGGAGCATGTCCATATTTTTCAGTGTATCTTCTAATCCACGATGCAGTTGGTTCTTCCTCTGTGCCAGCGGCAAATGCTGTAATAGAATACCAACCTTCTGAAGCCTCTATACCTGCTTGCTCAATTGTGGTTGCTTGTGCAAATGCAGAATTGCCAATGCACTTAATATGATTTAATCCAGCATCATATATTGCTTTTACAATTAAGCCAGTTTCTGAAGTTTGAGCAATACAGACAATAAAGTCAGGATTTGAATCTTTTATTTTTGCTACATAGTTAGCAAATTGTTTTTCACCTTCAGAGAATTGCTGAGTTGAAACAACTTCAATGCCAGCTTCCTGTAATTTCTCGATTACAATTTCACTCATTCCTTTTCCTAAAGCATCTGGTGAATAAAGAATTGCAACTCTCTTAGCACCCTCCTGCTTGATGAAAGCAGCCATAGTAGCGCCTGAACCATAATCAGAACGGCGAGTTGAGTAAAGGTATGGATTTGTACATTCTTCAATTTTAACGTTAGAACCTGAGCATATTGCTGGAATTTTACTATCAGCAACATATGGCTCCATAGCTAGAACAACTGAAGAATATTTGTTAAGAACTACTGCACTTAAGTCTTCATTTTCTAAAATTAGTTTCTGATAAGCATTAACAGCTGCGGTTTCATTGCCCTGGTCATCTTCAAATACAACTATAACCTCACGTCCTAAGACTCCACCTTTGCTATTAATGTCTTCAAGGAACATTTCGACACCTTCTTTTGTGTACTGTCCATTCCCTGCTCTATCACCTGTGAACGCATCTGTTAAACCAATTTTAATTGGTTTATCATCTTCACCGGGTTTATTATCATTGCCATTACAACCAGTAAATGAAAAAATCATTAACAGTGCCAATAATAAAGTAATTATTTTTTTCATAAAAATTTTTCCTCCCTTTCTTTTCTTTTATGAAAATATATTTTAATCAACTATAAAAGTTGAATATATATCGACTTAATGTCTTCAAGTGACATTTGTTTTGGATTCTGATCAAGAAGTCTTCGAACCTCACTAGCTGATGCTGCTAATCTATCTAAATCTTCAGATTTGACACCAAACTGAACTATGCTTTTCGGAATATTTAAATATTCGCATAACGCAAATATTTCTTTTACCAACCATTCACCTTTTTCTTTAATATTTAAATCTTTATTATCCAATCCCATTGCATCACACAAAGCTGGAATGCTATCTTCAATTGCATCCATATTGTATTCCATTACATATGGTAATAGTACGGCATTAGAAATACCATGAGGAATATTGTACGATCCACCAAGTGGATATGACAAAGCATGAATAGCAACAGTAGATGAAGATGTTATAGCCACACCTCCATAAAATGCAGCTATAGCCATTCCCTCTCTAGCCTCCATATCATCGGGATTATCATAAGCCGTTTTTAGATATTTATTTATTAGCTTAATCCCCTCCAAACCGAATAGTCTGGCAAAGGGATTTGTTTTTTTGGAAATATATGTTTCAATACAATGGCAGAATGCGTCCAATCCTGTAGCAGCAGTAACTGCTTTAGGCAATGATTTTGTCATTAATGGATCTAAAATTACATCTGAAGGTAGAAAATAATTATGTACCACACCTACTTTAACTTGTTTTTTGGGGATTAAAATAATTGCATTTGGTGTCGCTTCACTTCCTGTTCCAGCGGATGTCGGAATGCAAATCAAAGGAATAGGTCTATTTACAATTTTCTCTTTATCAGTAAGATCAACATAAAAATCTGGATTAGTCAACATAACAGATATGAATTTAGCAGAATCCATTACACTTCCACCACCAATTGCTACAATTACTTCAGTATCAAATTCCATAACGCTATCTGCCACTTTTTTAACCTGTTCATCTGTTGGCTCAGGTGGTACATCTGTAAATTGCTTAATGTTGAATTCAAGTTTAAGCTTGTTATTTAGTTTTTTATATACATCTAATGTTGAAACTGTTTTATCTACAATAATTGCGATATTTTTCAACTTTTTTTGTCTCAACAATTCAGGAAGTTTGTCTAAAGTTCCTTTACCACAATATACATTTTGTGGGACTGTTAAAGTAAATTTTTCTAACATACTGACTTCATCTCCTTTTTAATCATTAATCAATGCTAAACTTTTCACTATAGCTTGCTTCAAGTTTTCATCATTTATATTGAAAGGTGCTCTGCAGGGACCCAAATTTTCACCTAATATACCTGCTGCACATTTTACTACCGAATTTGGATTAGCCATTTGCATGCAATCCCTTAGCGGTCTTATACTACGCTGTAATTTCCAAGCTTCTTCAATGTTTCCCTTTTCATATTCTGTAACAATTTTTACCATTCTATCTGGAATTACGTTTGATAAGCCGCTTATACCCCCTTGACCGCCTGCCAAAAGGCACGGGAGTATCAAGGAGTCATTTCCAGATAAGACCGAAAATTTACGACCTGGTATTTCTAAATATCTCTGCATATTGTCAAAGTTTCCACTGGAGTCCTTAATGCCAACAATATTTTCAAATTTCGCTAATTTTTCCATTGTTTTATAATCAACATTGACTCCTGTCCTAGCAGGCATGTTGTATATAACTATGGGAATGTTTACTTCCTTGGCAACTGTGGAAAAATGTTCATATAAATTTTCCTGAGTGCTTTGCGCAAACCAAGGAGAAATGATAGATAGATATTCAGCACCAAATTCTTTTGCTTTCTTACTGAGCGCCAAAGTTTCCTTAGTGGTTACACAACCTGTTCCAACAAAAACTGGTACTCTATGTCTAACTTGGTCAATAACTATTTCCATAACTTTAACTTTTTCATCAAAGCCCATCGTATAATTTTCACCATTTGTTCCTAGCGTAAATATTCCATGAACCCCCGCATCAATTAAGCGATCTACTTGATGTCTTAGTTCTTTTTCATTTAATGTTTCATCTTCATAAAATGGCGTTGACATTGCTGCAATTAAGCCTTTTGGATACTTCATATTATTACCTCATATATTCAAATAGTTTTATAAGTGCATCTTCTTTGCCAAACCCACCTGACTTAGTAACAATTTTCACTTTTTTTCCTTTTGTGCCACTTGCTACTCCATAAGGTATGCCAAGCATTACTTCCTCTACGAGATCTATTCTGTCTAATCCTAGTGATTCAAGCACACAAGAGCCAGTATCACCTCCTGTTGCAATTATTGATGAAATATCATTTTTGCTATATATATGAAATGCTTCTTTTGCAATAATTTCTTTTATATTTTCATTGCTGAAATTTCTATATAATAGATAATCTGTATTTTCTTCATTGAAGTAAACAACATTCGTAGTCAACAGAATTCCTTTCTTGTTACTCTTCTCTTCTAAAACAGCAGTACTCATCACCGTTACTCCGTCATTGGCTATATACACTAAATAAACTTCCAAATTTTCCACTTCTTTAAGCTTTTGTACCTGCCTTACGGTAATTGGATTTTTAGTACCGACAACTATTAAAGGCACTCCTTTTTTTTCAAATTCAACTCCACTCATTTTCTTTGGATATATTGGCTCGTAATAATATCTAGCAAGTCCTGAGCTTCCCGCAGGAATACATTCTGGTAGCATTTCACAAGCTTTTGCGACAATTTCTAAATCCTCGTTTGTAACAGCATCTATTATTATGTATTTTTGATAGCTGTTTTTTACTTTTTCAACAATAAATTCATGGCCAGCTCTTACAGTTTCAAGGGAAACGTGCTCCCAGCTATTCAACCCAAGAGCTTCTCCAACATTCATTATTGCTTCGCCTTCTGATCTGCTGATTCGAAGAAATCCGTTTTCCAACGTTCTTCCTTCTTCTATGAAGGAAGGACAGATAATAGCTTTTTTTGCGTATCCCTTTTCCAAAAAGACATCTAGTTCACTGATAATATTTCCTCTTAAAACTGAATCAATTTTTTTATAGAAGTGGTAATTATCTCCATAAAAATCTAACATTTTGCTCATAATTATTTTTGCTTCTTTAGAATCGCAGTTTCTTGTATCAGTCGTTATAGAGAAAACATCCACACTTTCATCCAAAAGAGATTTATCATTTTCTTTTGGCACAATTACCCTAGTCCTATATCCTTTTTGAGTGAACTTTATCCCAGTATCGCAAGCCCCAGTTAAATCATCCGCAATTACCATAATTTTTTTCATATTATTATCCTTTCCATCTTGGATGTTCGTATACTGCTTTGTCTGCAACATAAGGCCATTTTTCTCCATTTAATACAGCTATCATTCCGTTAACACACATCTCAGCCATTTTCACGATTGCCTCTTTGCTTTGGGCAGCTATATGAGGTGTCATCATTAAATTCGGAGCTGAAAACAACGAATTATTCATTTCAAGAGGTTCCTGGCTATATACATCAAGTGATGCTCCAGCAATTTCTCCATTTTTCAGTGCTTCTACTAAATCGTTTTCGTTTACAATTCCTCCTCTACTGGTATTTATAAGAAAAGCTGTTTTCTTCATTATTTCAAATTCTTTTTTAGCAATTGTATTTCTTGTTGTTTCAAATAATGGGATGTGAACAGTAATAAAATCTGATTGTTTCAATAATTCTTCTTTATCTGCACAATATTCAGCCCCCATTTCTTCAATTTGATCTTTGCTGAAGAAAGTATCAAAACCCAAGACGCACATTCCTAAACCATTGCACAAATCACAAACAATTTTCCCAATGTTGCCCATTCCTATTATGCCAACTGTCTTGTGTTCAATTTCAATGATTTTTCCGTTGCCTCTAATGTTCCAGTTACCTTTTCTAAACTCACTTTCTGACTCATATAAATTTTTGGACATTGCCAGTATGGTTGCTACAGTATGTTCAGCAACGCTTCTATTATTTGCTCCTGGAGTTATTACAACAGGTATACCTTTTTCAGTTGCTTTTTTCACATCAACATAATCATAGCCAACACCTGTTCTACCTATAACTTTAAGATTTGGAGAATTTTCAATGACATTAGCATCACAGGTTGCAATCCTGACTATTATTCCATCAGCGTCACTCATTAAATCTAAATAGTTATTAGGATTATTGCCATTAGCATCGTAATAACTTATGCCATTTTTATCCATTATTTCTAGGCCTTCTCTACAAACGGACTGAGTCATAACTATTTTCATTGCAAGCCCTCCTTTTTTCTTTTTGTTCTTGCCATTCTAATCGCATATTCTATAGCACTAACCAAACTAAGTTCATTGCTTGTTCCTTTCCCAGCTGATCTAAATCCAGTTCCATGGTCAACTGAAGTACGTATAATAGGCAATCCTAGAGTCACATTTATACCTTCCACTGCCTTCCACTTCTTTTTTTCTCGATCATAAACAAAACCAATGGTTTTTGTAGGAATATGACCTTGGTCATGATACATGCAAACTACAATGTCGTACCATCCACCTATCATTTGAGAGAATGCACTGTCAGGTGGTAAGGGACCAATAGCATTTATTCCCTTTTCTTTAGCTTTGTTAATTGCTGGAATAATTTCCTCAATTTCTTCGTTTCCAAATAAACCATTTTCTCCTGCATGTGGATTTAATCCACAGACACCAACTTTAGGATTTTCAATATCTAAATCTTTACATGCATTATAGGCAAATTCTATTACCTCAAAAACTCTATCCTTTTTTACTAAGTCACAAGCTTCTCTCATAGAAACATGAGTGGAAACATGAACTACTCTAAAATCATGATGAGCAAGCATCATTGTATATTTTTTAGTATTAGTATACGTAGCATATATTTCTGTATGGCCATCGAAATTCAATCCATCCTTACTGATTGCTAAATTCATGGCTTCCTTGTTTAAAGCATTGGTAACTGTTGCGTCTACTTGACCATCCAAAGCTAGTTCTATTACTTTCTTGACTGATACAAAAGCAGCATTTCCTGCTTCAGCACTAACTTTTCCATACTGAAATGTATCAACATTTTTTATAAGATCCAAATGGAGCACATCAATTGTTCCATAAGTATACAATCCTTCATTGGGACATTCTATTCTATTAATTTTTATTTCAGGATGGCCAACAATTTTGGCTGCTTTTTCAATCATACGAGCATCTCCCACCACAAGAGGCTTGCACTTTTCATACATTGATGAATCAGCTAAAGCCTTTACAGTTATTTCAGGCCCATTACCAGCTGGATCGCCCATAGTAATTCCGACAATTGGAAGTTTATTCATATTATCTCCTCTTTTCCCCTTTTGTTTCAATTTGAAACATTATAAACACCTATATGTTATTTATTTATCTTAATCATAATATATTGACTTTCTTTTTGCAACAAAAAATAAATAAATTTTAATAAGTGTTTCAATATGTAACGTTTGTTCGTTTTTGAAACATTTTTGTGCCATTTGTCATTGGGATATCCATGTATTTTTGTGCATGGTTATCTTAAATATGTTGGAAACGCCTTTATTAATACACCTGTTTATATTGAATTGAAATTAAAAAACCTAGACATGTAGTTGCCTAAGTTGTTGTAAAATAGGGGTTATAAAAAATTTGATTTTGAATCTCTATTTGGTTTTGCGCCAAATAGTGCTTCTACTTATGCCAAGTCTCTCTGCAGCTTTGGTAACATTTCCACCTTCTTGTCTTATTACTGTTTCAATAATTTTTTTCTCTATGTCATCGAGCGTTCCATCAAGCGAAATGTTATGCTTTTCTTTTATCGATAAAGGCTTTAACAGTGTTTTTACATCTTCTAATCGTATCCTCGTATCATTTGTCATCATTACAAGTTGGTTTATCGCTACTGTAAGCTGATCATAATTATATATCCAGTCAAAACTAATCAATTCTTTAATTGCATCATTATCAATCCCAGTAATTTGTCTTCCCTGGTTTTCATTCGCTTTAAGTATTAAACGATTAATAATGTTTGTATAATTTTTATCATTTGTTTCAATATTAGGAACAAAAAATGACAATTCAGCAAAAATTCTATGCAATCTTGCATCAAATTGTTTGTTAATAAGGAAATCATTAATCTTAGTATTTGCTACACCTACTATTCTTAAACCGTTTCTATTAAGCTGCGGAATTACTTTTAACAAATATCTCTGACTCATATCATCAAGACACTCTAAAGAACTGAAGCAAAGTGTTCCTTTTTTCCCATTAATCATATCCAAAAAGCTTGACAAGTCATTATATGAGACCACTGAACAATCTACTGAAAAGAAAGCATATTTTTTGTTTGAAGAAGAATAATGTATTGATTCTGCAATCTCCATTTTCCCAGCACCAGTATCACCAACAAGAAGCACTGATCGAGATGATTTTGAGGCTTTGTCTATAAGCATAAGTATTTTCTCACTATAAAAGAATCTATCAGCCCAGTTTTCTTTTAAAGTACTTTTTTCTGAGGCATTCATTACATAAACACCTCTTATTCTTTGATTTTGATTCCACACTTTACGAAATTGAACCAAAAAATATCCATCATCTAAAGATCTATAATTTAAATCATAAAAACCATCTTCTGTTTCTAAGTATAAGTCGTGATTCTCCAGCGTTAAATGTTCCCTCAACATTTCAGCTGACAAAGTCAATTTATCATCTTTCGAATAGAACATTACAACTTCTTTTTTACTGTTAAACACTACGCTTGTCCAAGACTTTCTATTATGTATCAGCTCAAGAAAATAAAGCCTATCATTATCACGCTTTAGTCTCTGTGCAATTATGATTGCGTTCTCTATTGCTGCTTTAACGCTTTCTTCGCCCGATATAAGCATCAGGTTATTAATGCCTTTTTTCTCTGCCTCCTGACAAGCAACAGTATCACCAATAATCAGTTCATAATTCTGTTTTTGCAACTCTTTATAAAGGTCTGTGAGGTGGTCGTTTGATGTAATTGTAAATAAATCTACTCCCGTGTTCATAAATACATCAACACTATGAGCTCCTTTTATTATATTTTCATAACCAACCAGCGCCTTTTTCCCTTGAATGTTTTCAACCATTTTAAAAGCTCGCATAAAATCATAACCAGATATTGTAATATCCATTACAAACATATCTGTTGACTTTCTTATAAGAGTAGCAGTTCCACCTCTAGAGATTACAATATCATAGCGATTTTTTATTGTTTTAACAATTTCTAACCCTTCAGCTAAATTCCCGACATAAATATCCAGATTAATCAAATCTGCATAATCTGGTGCAACGGATAAAAAAGTTTCCTTAAGTCCCTCATAAGGAGCAATTACCAATACATTTACTTTTTCCATATTAATATTATAGAATAAATAAGAGAGGATTTGTTATGAATATTTTATTAAAAAATAAAACCGCAATAATTACAGGAGCTTCTAGCGGAATAGGGAAAGCTTCAGCTATTGCTTTCGCTAAAGAGGGAGCACGAGTTGTTATTACTTCAAGAAGAGAAAAAGAATTACAAGAAGTTTGTAACGAAATTAATGCTTTTGGTATCTGTGAATACATTGTTGCAGATGGGAATGACCTGACAAGTGTTGAAAAAATATTTTCTTTTGCTATAAAAAAATTTAAAAAAGTAGATATCTTGGTATGTAATGCTGGAATGGCACTACGCCAACCGACTCTTGAAATGACGCCTGAACAATGGGAGCAAGTAATAAGAGTTAATCTAACTTACCCTATGTTTCTTTCACAAATTGCCATACAAGAGTTTTTAAAACACGGTGGAGGAAAAATTGTTATGGTTTCTTCTACTGCTGGAAAAAATATAAATCTCGGAGCCTCTCCTTCTTACGGAGCCTCGAAAGCCGGCTTGCTATATTTAGTAAGACATATTGCTGCTGAATTTGGAGAAAAAGGCATTTACGCTAATGCTGTCTGTCCTGGTCCAGTTGATACAGACATTACCAAGACTTGGACCACAGAATACAGACAAAATGTCCTTTCTTCTTTGCCATTGGGTCGTATGGGAACAAGTGAAGATATAGCTAACTGCATACTATTCTTAGCTTCTAACCTGTCCGACTATGTTAATGGCGAGGCGCTGTTAGCTAATGGCGGAAAGTATATGCAATAACATTGTTTCATATGTTTGAAACTAAAAAACAGTGCATCCTTTATATAGAGCACTGTTTTCTTTCCTTTAGTTGCTACTAAAGTATCGGGAGTAATATTAGTTACCTTCTTTTTTTGTTACTTCCAAATAGTCCAGAAGTGTATAGAATAGGTCTTTCCCCTTAATTCGACAGATTGCACCAGCTGCTGAAGAGACTTCGTCATACTTCTCAACATTATCTTTACGGATATTTTTACCACTGATCAAGATAGGAACAGGGTCTCCGCTATGCTCTCTTCTTTCACAAGGTGTTGAATGATCAGCTGCCAAGGCGATAATTACATTACCAACATCAGCATTTTCTATTCTCTTCATCGCATGACCAACCATCTCATCAAACTTTTCAATTGCCTTAACTTTACCCTCCGGTTTGTTGTCATGCCCCATTAAGTCAGGAGCTTTAAAATGAAGAGCCACAAAATCGTTTTCCTTTAAAGCCTCGACAGCAAGCTCAGCTTTTTTCTCAATGTTCGTATCGATATTGCCGGTAAAACTTGGATCTGTCATGGTTGAAAAACCAGCCAATCTTGCTACGCCTAATACTGTCGACTCTTCTGCCACACAGCAGGCCTTAAACTTTAACTGTTGAGCAACTTTCTTAATGTCTGGCATACTGCCGGCACCACGAGTCAAAATATAGTTTGCTGGCAATAAGCCTTCTTCAACACGCTTTATATTGACTGGATGATTAGACAGTATTTCATGAGAGCGTCTTTGGAACTCCAGAAGTATTCTGGCTGTTTTTTTGGCTGCTTCGCTGTCATCTTTTTCTTTAGGTTTTTTTACAGCAACTTTTTCAACCTTAGGATCAGTATCAGTAATGGCATCAGAAAGTCCTGGACCTCTTAATACCAAAACAGCACGATGTTCAGTCGCTTCTTTAAATAAAACTGTAACATCTTCAATCTGCATACCGCTTAAAGCAGCAGCTAATTCTTTTGTCTTTTCTCTTATTCTTCCGGCACGGCGATCGATAACATTAATATCTTCATCAACCGTACCAAAATTACTACGAAAAGCCACATCGCCAGCCAAAAGTTCAACATTTTCACCAAAAGCTTCAATTGGGCCTCGACCAGGATAATCTTTCAAATCATATCCAAACATGCACATATGTCCAAGATCTGTTCCAACAGGCGTTCCTGCCTGATACAGGTCCATAATCCCACTTTGACCATCTTTAGCCAACTGGTCTAAATGAGGTGTGTTTGCATATTGCAATGGGGTTTTCCATCCTAACACTTCACATGGACGATCACCTATGCCATCGGCAATACAAAGTAATATTTTATTTTTCACACAATCCTCCTTTTCTAATTTGAATCTTTTAAATTATGTTATTGCTATAATTTTACAATATTATATTAAGCCAAGCAAAATATACCAGACTTATAGCTACAGCGCCAAAGAAACAAGTGATCAGACCATAGACTAATTCATCTTTTACATCAAAGTATCCAGTACCAAAGTAAAGTGTATTAACTTTAGAATGTGGTGGCAATGTAATTGTATAAGAAATACCATAAGCACAAGCCAATGCCAGTGGAACTGGATCAATTCCCAATTGTTTTGCTAAAACGATAATTGATGGAATCAGGATAGTTGTACGAACAGTCTTGCTTGTAAAGATCAAATGGCTGAAGATCGTAATAAAGATCAGTGCTACTGCCACAACACTCGGTGGTAACAGGTCCAATCCAGTAGCGTTAATCATTTTATCAATAACCCAGCTGGCACCGCCTGTATCATTAACTGCATTGCCGACTGCATAGGCACCCGCAGAGAAAATCATTAAATCCCATTTGATATCTGCCTGTTTCCAAGTAATAACTCCAATACCTGGAAGCAAACATAATAACATACTTAACACCGCTGTCTGCTCTGTTGATAGTTCAAATCCAAACCAATCTTTCTGGTAATCTCCAGTTGCCCAAGAAAGAAGTGTGAATAAAAAGATAACAGCAGCTTTCTTTTCAGCTTTAGTCATTGGGCCTAATTCTTCTAACTGGCCTTTTAACGCTGCCCCGACATCACCGATTTTTTCACCAAATTCATCTTTATATTTAAATAAGAATAAACCAGCAAAGAACATCAAAACTACAGTTATTAGTGCCTGTGGGATTGAACCTAAAATCCATTGTAGATATCCAAGATCTCCACCTGCCTGCTCATTGATGAAGCCAATAGCTAATACCTGCGCAGAAGTTGCAGTCATAACTACAGAAGTCGCAATAGCATTTGATTGAACTCCCTGTAACATCATAACTTTACCGAAGTTGCTTTTTCCAGGAACAGCTTTAAAGATTTCCAGAATTACCAGGGTGATTGGAACAAGTAATGAAGCTCTTGCAGTTGTAGATGGAACAAAGAAAGCAAGGATAAAGTTAACAATAATAAATACAACGAGTGTTTGAGTTGGTGTTTTCGCAAATTTTGTTACCAGAGTAAGAGCAATACGTTTACCCAGGTTGGTAGAACTCATTGCGGAAGTTAAAACGAAAGCAGCAACCATTAACCAGATAATGTCAAACCCCAAACAGCCAAAGGCATCTTTTTGTTTAGCTACTGCCCCTAATAATGGCAATAATAAAACAACAATTATCGAAGTTTGATAAATAGGGATCGGGCGAGCAATCCACATGACTAGCGCAAAGACAAAGAGCGCCAAACTCTTTTGACCTTCTGGAGTCATGCCTTCAGGAAGAGGCATAAAATAGATCAAAAGGAATGCCAGAATCGCTAGAACTGTACCAATAATGGCTCCGCGATTTTCTTTGAATTTTTTAGAACTCATAAATTCCTCCTTATTATGATTTTATAGAATTCACATTTAATAACATCACCAGCTATTAAATAGTAAACTATCTATTAATAGTATTATAAGGTAGAAAAAGCAATAACTTAATTTGATTATTTTATCATTTTAATCACTTTTTGTTATAATAGTTTTATAAAGAAATAAGGAGCTTTTAAACAATGGATTTTAACAAATTACAATCATTTTTGGTCTTGGCGGAAGTTAAAAATTTTACCAAAGCTGCTGACCAGCTTTATTTATCTCAACCTGCTTTAACCAAGCAGATTCAGACTTTAGAAAATGAGCTTGGAGTAACTCTGTTCAACAGAGTAGGAAAGTCAACTTTTCTTACTGTTGAAGGAGAAATGCTGGTCAACTATGCCAAACAGACCATCGCAGCTTATAACAACGCCCTGGAGCATATTCGTCAAATCCAAAATCTGGAGGAAGGAACCTTAAACTTTGGGGCCACAAACTTTATCGGCGTTTATCTGATGCCCGAAATTATTTCCAGATTCAAAAAGAAATATCCAAAGATAACCATTAACATGACCATCAATTCATCAACAAATATTTTAAAAAAACTGCATTTAAACCAGCTTGAATTTGCTTTTATTTCTGACTATATCACTCAAGATACTGATAGATATGAAATCAACAAATATAAACATGATGAGCTTCAACTGATTGTCGGAAAAAACCATCGCCTTTTCGGTAAAACCAGTTGCAGCATCAAAGATTTGAAAGATGAAATTTATATTACAAAAGCTCCTGATTCATCACAATATAAATTCATTGATTCCCTATTAAGAAGTGAAAATTTTGTTTTTGAAAACAAGTTATTTATCGGACAGCAGGAAGCCATTAAAGAATCTGTTATTCATAACTTGGGAATTTCTTTTATCTCCACAAAGGCTATTCAAAGAGAAGTGCTGCATGGTGATCTTTGGCCTCTCAGGATTGATGAATTCGATTTAGAAAGAGAAATTCAATGTGTTAAGCTTAAGGATATTTCCCTTTCTCCAGCGGCAAAAGAATTCATGAAAATGGTAAAAGCACAGCAATAACATAATAAAAACCCTTTGTAAACTGTCGCATAGTTTATAAAGGGTTGCTTTTTTTGTGATATGTATTTATCTACATTTTTTCTAAGATTGAATTATGAAATTCTCTTCTGATAGTAATCATCTTTTCATCTCTAGTTGGATAGGCAGCATTAGTTAAAAAGACAATTGCTATTTCTCTAACATAGTCAATATACACTGAAGTGCCCGTAAAACCGGTGTGATATAAACAGCAATCACTATAATGCAAGCCCATTGATTCATCTTCTTGGGCGAAAATCCAACCAATAGTTCTAGAAAGATTTAAATCTTGAGTATATGGTCTTTTTAAAAGCTCTATCGTTTCTTCTTTTAGAATCTGCTTATCCTTATATTTTCCATTATTTAAAAACATCTGTGCTACTTTACTGACCGATTTTAAATTGCCAAATAGACCGGCATTACCAGCTTTGCCACCGATAATATTAGCTTTACCATCATGGACAATTCCTCTTATTTCCCCTCTTTCTTCAGTGATTTCTGATGGAACACAATCTTTTTGTTTGCCTTTTTCCTTAGCGTTGTACATTAAACCATCTAATTCTAAAGGTTTAAATATTACTTCTTGAGCATACTGCTCAACATCGCCTTTAAAATGGTCTATTATTTTCCCTAAAATAATATATCCAAAACAAGAATACTCAACAAAGCTGCCAGTTGGATTATTCTGTTTTAAAGAAATCATAAACTGCCACAGCTCATCTTTGTTTTTACATTTACGATAATCCTTGTTATCAGCTGTGATTCCTGAAGTATGAGTTAATAAGTGCATTATTGTAACATCTTTAAAAGGAAATTCTTCAAAGACATCGCTAACTTTAGTTTCAAAAGTTATTACACCTTCTTCAATCAGCTTTAAAATTAAAACTGTTGTCGCAATCGGCTTGGTTACTGAAGCTAAATCATAAAGTGAGTTTTCATCAATTGGGTCTTTTTCAAAATTTTTATTCCCCAGGTAATATTCATCAATAGAATCCTTGGTAACAAAACTGATAGCCGCTCCGGCCAATATCTTTTTATCAACATATTTTTTTACAACTTCAACACCATATTCAATATATTTCATGCTTTAAGCCTTTCTATTTCTATCATATTTTTCATCTCTTCCAACTGATTAAGGAAATTATCTTTATCATAATCGGTAATCATCAATGATGAAAGAGCACTGGAATACCTAATAATCTCTTCAACTTCTTTTCTGTTATTTAAACCGTAGCTTATTGCTCCAACCATCGCGTCTCCAGCACCAACAGTTGATCTGATTTCTAATTCCAAAGGTTTAACCTGATAGATTTCATCCTTATATTTATAAATCGCCCCATCTTTACCCAAAGACAAAGCCACCAGTTCATTGTCTAATTTTTTAAGTTCTGTAACCACAGACTGCAAAGAACAATCAAAATCTAAACCGGTTAAGTAAATAAATTCTTCTATATTTGGTTTTATTACATCACAACACTTATAAGCTGACATCAAAGCTTTTTTAGAACTGTCTAAAATAACCTTACAGCCATTTTCCTTCGCTTTTAAACAGAGTTTCAGATAGCTATCCTCACTGAGCCCTTGTGGCAGAGAGCCACTGATAACAATAATATTGTCCTTAAACAGATACTTGTCTATTTTACTCATCAGGTTATCAAAATCTGTTTCTTTTACCTCATTGTTATCGTTTATTTCAATTAAACTTCCATCCTGTTGGTTGATTTTGATGTTTGTTCTGGTTGAACCCTTAACAACAACAAAATCACTGGTAATATATTTATCATTTAATTCTTTCGCAAACAAAGATAAATCATTAGAAAAAAGAAAACCTGTTGCAACGGATTTTTCTTTTAAAAGCGATAATGCTTTATTAACATTTATCCCTTTTCCTCCACAACAAATTTCCTTTTTAGCCATAACATTTGTTCTATCTTTTTTAAGGTCAGCGACATAGATATGATAATCTATCGCTGGATTTAATGTTACGGTAACAATCATTTAATTACTGCAATTCTGCCATTAATTTATTCAGGCTGACAATTCCAGTTCTGCCAATTTCCATTAATCCGTCAATGTCGATTTCATCAATATCTTCAGCACTTAATCTTCTTCCTAAAAGCTCCAGCAGCATAGTCAGGTTCATCCCAGTAATAACCTGCATTCTATCATTCAAAACAAACATGCTTCTATTAGAAGGAGTTCCACCTAACATGTCAACCATCGCGATAACTCCACTGCCATCATCTATTTCAGCAACTGCTTCTTTAATTCTTACATCGAATTCTTCAGGGTTATCTTCTGGCTTTAAAGTTAAAGCTTTAATATTTGGAACATCATCACCAAAAAATAGTTTACTGGCATCAAGCATGCCCTCTGCCATCTTTCCATGGCTCATCAATAAAATACCAATCATTTTTATGCACCTCTTTTACTATTACTTAAATTATACCAAAGCCTGTATTATAAAGGCAAACTAAAAAAGAGCTGTCATCAGACAACTCTTTAATTAATTATTGTACTTAAAATTAAGCAATAATTTCAGTAACGTTTCCAGCACCTACTGTTCTTCCACCTTCACGGATTGAGAACTTAGTACCTTTTTCAATAGCAATTGGATAAATTAATTCAACTGTCATTTCAACGTTATCACCAGGCATACACATGTCTACGCCTTCTGGTAAATTGATAACACCAGTTACGTCAGTAGTTCTGAAGTAGAACTGAGGACGATAGTTACTTACAAACGGAGTATGACGTCCACCTTCTTCTTTAGATAATACGTAAACTTGAGCTTTGAACTTTTTGAAAGGTTTAACTGAACCAGGTTTAGCTAAAACTTGTCCACGTTCGATGTCATCTCTTGCGATACCTCTTAATAAAGCCCCGATATTGTCACCAGCTGTAGTGAAGTCCAAGATTTTTCTGAACATTTCTAATCCTGTAACAACAGTTTTTTGAGTTTCTCT
This sequence comes from Erysipelotrichaceae bacterium, assembly GCA_033808805.1. Taxonomy (GTDB): domain Bacteria; phylum Bacillota_I; class Bacilli_A; order Erysipelotrichales; family Erysipelotrichaceae; genus UBA1783. The sequence continues at coordinate 19,839 of JAPXMY010000004.1, read as the reverse complement.
GATACCAACGATTTCAACTGGGTCGTTAACTTTTAATACACCACGTTCAACACGTCCTGTAGCAACAGTACCACGACCTGTGATAGTCATTGTATCTTCAATAGCCATTAAGAATGGTTTGTCATCTTCTCTTGCTGGAGCTGGAATATAAGTGTCACAAGCATCCATTAATTCCATAATTTTTTCTTTATAGTATGGATCGCCTTCCATAGCTTTTAATGCTGAACCACGGATTACTGGAGCATTGTCGCCATCGAAACCGTATTTGTCTAACAGTTCTCTAACTGTCATTTCAGCTAAGTCAACGAATTCTTCTTCGCCTTCCATCATGTCACATTTATTTAAGAATACTACCATTGCAGGAACACCTACCTGTTTAGCTAATAAAACGTGTTCATTAGTCTGAGGCATTGGTCCATCTGTAGCAGCTACTACTAGAATTGCGCCGTCCATTTGAGCAGCACCAGTAATCATGTTCTTAATATAGTCAGCATGACCTGGGCAGTCTACGTGTGCATAGTGACGATTAGCTGTCTGGTATTCAACGTGAGAAGTGTTGATAGTGATACCTCTAGCTTTTTCTTCTGGAGCACCGTCGATCTGGCTATAATCTTTTGCTTCAGCCAAACCTGCATCTGCTAATGTTTTAGTGATTGCAGAAGTTAAAGTAGTTTTACCATGGTCAATATGACCAATTGTACCGATATTAACGTGTTCTTTACTTCTATCAAATTTTTGTTTTGCCATTTGTTAATTTTCCTCCTATATTTCTTGGTTTTTTCCTTCAAAAATCATTTTAAAACAAATTACAATTTAATGCAATAATAACAACTAGTTATTACGCTTAATAATCTCTTGGGTAATTGAGAATGGAACTTCCGCATAATGATCCATCTGCATTACATAGTTTCCTCTTCCCTGAGTGAAACTTCTAAGTGTTGTCGCATAACCAAACATTTCTGATAATGGAACCATCGCTTTAATGGCAATGGCATTATTTCTTTCACTTTGATCAATAATCTGACCTCTTCTGGAAGTAATATCTCCTATTACATTTCCTAAGTATTCGCTTGGTGCAACAACTTCAACATTCATAATTGGCTCTAAGATAACTGCACCACATTTTTTAGCTGCTTCTTTAAGCGCTAAACCTGCTGCTATCTTATAAGCATTCTCACTACTGTCTACCTCATGGTAGGAACCATCATATAGCGTAGCTTTAATATCAATTACTGGATAGCCGGCCTGAAGTCCGCCGCTTAGTGCAGCTTTTAGACCTTCCTCAGTAGGTTTGATATATTCTTTTGGTACGCTGCCACCTATAGTAGCATCAATGAATTCAAATCCTTTACCTTCATTAGGTTCAAATCTGATCCAGACATCACCATATTGACCACGACCTCCAGATTGTCTGACAAACTTACCCTGACATTCACCCATCTTGGTAATTGTTTCACGATAGGCAACTTGCGGTTTGCCAACATTGCACTGAACGTTGAATTCTTTTTTCATCCTATCAACAATGATATCCAAGTGTAATTCACCCATTCCGGCAATGATTATCTGTCCTGTTTCAGTATCGGTATAAGTTTTAAATGTTGGATCTTCCTCAGCTAACTTCGCTAAGGCAAGTCCCATCTTATCCTGATCTGCTCTTGTCTTTGGTTCGACAGACATATTGATAACTGGATCAGGGAAATCCATTGATTCCAAAATTACATAATGTCCATCAGAACATAGTGTATCTCCAGTTGTGGTATATTTGAAGCCAATTGCGGCAGCAATATCGCCCGCATATACTTCATCTACATCCTGCCTGTGGTTAGCATGCATCTGCATTATTCTTCCAAGTCTTTCCTTTTGACCTTTAGTGGCATTGTAGACATATGAGCCTTTGGTAGCTTTACCAGAATAAACTCTAAAATATGTTAACTTTCCAACAAATGGGTCAGTTGTAATTTTGAAAGCTAGTGCAGCAAACTTACCATCGGTATCAGCAGCAACTTCTATTTCATCACCATTTCTATTAATACCTTTAACAGGTTTAACATCCAGTGGTGAAGGTAAGTATTCTACTAATGCATCAAGCATTTGCACAACACCCTTGTTTTTGTAGGCAGCTCCTGACATTACCGGGAAGAATTCACCAGAGACTGTTGCTTTTCTAATCGCATTTTTTATCTCTTCAATGGTAACTTCTTCTCCTACAAGAACTTTCATCATAAATTCTTCATCGTAATCAGAAATCATTTCGATTAATCTTTGACGATGAATTTCAACATCATCAACCATAGCAGCTGGAATTTCAATCTCCTCATCATGCTTTTGCAAATCCGCTGAGAATTGATAAGCTTTTCTTTCAATGATGTCAATAACTCCACTGTAATTATCTTCTACACCAATAGGCAATTGGATTGGATAAGCTTTGGCGCCTAAACGGTCTCTTATGCTGTCACATGACATATAGAAGTCCGCGCCTGTAGCATCCATCTTATTTACAAAGACAACTCTAGGAACACCGTATGTTGTAGCCTGTCTCCAAACTGTTTCAGTTTGCGGTTCAACACCTGCTTTAGCATCCAGTACTGTAACAGCACCATCTAAAACTCTTAGTGACCTTTCAACTTCAACTGTAAAGTCTACGTGTCCTGGAGTGTCAATAACATTAATGCGATGACCCTTCCAAGCTGCTGTAGTAGCTGCAGAAGTAATTGTAATACCTCTTTTCTGTTCCTGTTCCATCCAGTCCATGACAGCTGTGCCATCATGAGTCTCACCTAGTTTGTGAGTTTTACCGGTATAGTACAGAATACGTTCTGTAGTTGTCGTTTTCCCAGCGTCAATGTGCGCCATAATGCCTATATTACGTGTATGTTGTAAATCATATTCACGAGGCATAATTCACCTTTAACCTTACCAGCGGAAGTGAGCGAAAGCTTTGTTCGCTTCTGCCATTCTGTGGGTGTCTTCACGTTTTTTAACAGAACCACCAAGTCCGTTTGAAGCATCAATAATTTCGTTAGCTAAACGTAACTCCATCGTTTTTTCATGACGCAGGCGTGCGTAGTTTACTAACCATCTTAGACCTAAAGTTAATCTTCTTTCGGCAGAAGGTTCAACTGGTACCTGATAGTTGGCACCACCAACTCTTCTTTGTTTTAATTCAAGAGCTGGCATAATTTTTTCTAATGCTGTTTCGAATACTTCCATTGCTGGTTTTCCTGTTTTTTCTTCAACAATTTCAAATGCTTTATATAAAATTGATTGAGCTGTTCCTCTTTTACCATCGACCATAATACGGTTGATTAAACGAGTAACTAGTTTTGAATTGTAAATTGGATCTGCTAATACATCTCTTTTAGCAACATGTCCTTTTCTAGGCATTTTCTTTCTCTCCTTTCATCAACCTATGCTTTTGGTTTTTTAGTACCGTATAATGAACGGCCCTGTTTTCTGTTAGTAACACCAGCGCAGTCCATAGTACCGCGAACGATATGATATCTAACACCTGGCAGGTCTTTAATACGACCTCCACGGATAAGCACAACACTGTGCTCCTGTAAATTGTGTCCGATTCCTGGAATATAAGCTGTTACTTCCATTCCATTACTCAAGCGTACACGTGCATACTTTCTTAAAGCTGAGTTTGGCTTCCTTGGAGTCATTGTTCCAACACGAGTACACACTCCACGTTTATGAGGAGAGCTGATCTGTGTAGCACGACGCTTTAATGAGTTATATCCTCTATTTAAAGCTGGTGAAGCTGATTTTCCTTGCTTGGTTTGACGCCCTTTACGAACTAATTGATTAATTGTAGGCATTATTTCTACTCCTTTCCTATATTCTTTTTTGCACACATTACCGGGTGTGCCATATATCTTCGATTTAATATGGGCTTTCGCCCATTCAATCTGCTCATTAATATTACTCCAAAGGAAACCCTATGTCAACAAAAAAATCATAAAAACTTAAAGATTTTTAAACTTTTTTATTGACACAGGTTTCATCTGATCTATTGCACACACTTCCAGTTGTGCCACTTTACTTTTCATAGACCGTTTTACCATTAATCACGGTCATAAGAACTTCAGTATTTTTAATATCTTTTTTATTACAGGTAAAGATATCCCTGTCAATTACAACATAGTCAGCTAAATACCCTTTTTGCAGCTTTCCTTTGCTGCTTTCCATAAACTGCTGATAGCTGCTGCCAATCGTATAGCCATCTACTGCTTCCTGTACAGTTAAACACTGCTCAATATAATAACCAGACTCTGGCTGATATTCAAGATCCTGTCTGTTTACAGCACAATGAATATTGTAAAAAGGGTTTAAACTTTCTACTGGACAATCCGTTCCCAAAGAACATCTGATACCATAATCCAATGCGGTCTTGAAGGCATATGAACTTTCTAAAAGTGGCTTTTCAACTCTGTTTTTGGCCATATGCAGATCATATTGCAGAAATATTGGCTGATAGGCCACCAGGATATTGTTTTTGGCAATTTTCTTTAATATTTCATAACTGGTAATCTGACAGTGATTGACAACATGTCTCAGTTTATTTTCCTGATCCATTTCAGAAATAAAGGCCTCACAGGTTTCATCAATGGCTCTATCACCAATAGCATGAACGATCACCTGCAGATTATTATCCTCAGCCACTCTAATGAACTCTCTCATCTGCTGATGATTTACTACTTCAAGTCCCTTATTATTCTTATCATCAATATATCCATCGTATACAAGAGCTGTTTTTGCGCCTAAGGAACCATCTTTAAACAGCTTTACCGGACCAAAGGTCAATCTTTCATCATCTATATTAAATTTATAAAGGCCCTTTTTTAAAGCCTTTTTAAAACTGTCCACACTGTCAAAACCCACCTGTAAATGGTAACGACATAATTTTTTGTTATTTTGATATACACCTTCTAATAGGGCAACAATATTTAATTCTTCATTTAAGTCATCAATATCCTGACTTTGAACCGAAGTAATTCCTGATGATAAGGCTATTCTACTAGCTTCAAGAAATAATTTTTTTAATTGCTCATCATCTTCAGAAAATAAATCTTTGGTCAGATTGACATCATTTTCAGTCAGAATACCATCTTCACTTTCAAAGTTTAAAAGCTCTAAAGCTTTACTGTTACAGACACACATATGACCGCATACTCTGACCAGCACCACTGGAATATCTTGAGAAATTAAATCCAGGTCATCTTTAGTTAATAATTTCCCATCATCAAAATTATCCTGATTCCATCCTCTGCCCCTTAAGCCTTCTCTTGTTAGTTCAGGATTTTCCTTGATATACTTCTTACAGAAATCAATAACTTCTTTTTTTGATCTGCAGTCCTGAAGTTGAGCTCTTATCAGTTGTCTGGCGTACTTCAAAAGATGAATATGACTGTCATTAAAACCAGCAATAACACATTTTCCTTCTAAATTATGTTTCTCAACATTCTTATATTTTAAAGCTAGCAGCTGTATTTCTTCATCACTTCCACAACCTGCTATAGTTTCATTTTCTATCAGTAAAGCCTGGCAGAAATTTCCTTCGCCCTGATAGATTTTCCCATTATACAACATCTTAACTGTGTTCATAAAAAATACCTCGCTTATACATTATATAATAAATAAACAATATCGTGACCTTATAGCCACGATATTGTTTTTATTTATACCATTTCTTAAAGTCTTCTTCTGTAGCCAAGACATAGTGGGTGTCAGTTATTTTGTGCTCAACAGCATTAACATAATCTACACCTTCTTTTTCTTTGTCATAGCTCAAAGCAACTCTAGATTTCTCTAATATTGGATTTGGATGCGGTATTGCTGAAAGCAGCGCCTTAGTATAGGGGTGAACAGGATTTTGAAATATTTCGTCCGTTGTTCCCGTTTCTACAATATGTCCCAAATGCATAACCCCGATTCGATCTGAAATATACTTTACCATTGATAAATCATGAGCAATAAACAGATATGTTGTCCCAAGCTCTTCCTGAATATCTTTCATCAGATTAACTACCTGAGCTTGAATCGAAACATCCAGAGCTGAAATACATTCATCAGCAATAACAAGTTTCGGATTCATAACCAGAGCTCTGGCAATACCTATTCTCTGTCTTTGACCACCAGAAAACTGGTGCGGAAATCTTGTAGCCTGCTCAGCAGATAAACCTACTTTATCTAAGATTCGATTGACTTTATCGTTCAACTCTTCTTTAGTCTCAAACTTATGATGAATCAATAATCCCTGGGCAATAATTTCTTTTACCTTTTTTCTTGGATTTAAACAAGCCATTGGATCCTGGAAGATCATCTGCATATTGGTTCTTAAATGCTTTTCAACTTCTTTTGAAAGTTTTCCGGAGATATCAACTCCATCAAAGATAATCTTTCCTTCTGTAGGGTCATACAGTCGAATAATAGAACGACCAGTCGTTGATTTTCCCGAACCTGATTCACCTACCAAACCGTATGTTTCTCCTTCATAAATGTTAAAGCTGATACCATCTACCGCTTTAGTAGTAAAGTTTCTTGAAACTCTGAAGTACTGTTTTAAATTTTCAACACGAAGTAAAGGTTGCTTAATTTCACTCATAAACAGCTGCCTCCTCCTTCATCTTTTCAATTCTTTCTTTTAAATCAACTGGCATCTCTACCTTTGGAGCTCGCTCATCACAAAGCCAGCTGGCTACACGGTGCTGTCCTCCAACATCATACATTGGCGGCTCTTCCCTGAAGTCAATATTAAGGGCAAACGGATTTCTAACCGCAAAAGCATCACCACTGACTTTTTCCAGTAAATTCGGTGGAGAACCAGGGATAGTAAACAGTCTTTTACTTTTAGTGTCTGTATCAGGCATGCTGCTTAGCAGTCCCCAGGTATAAGGATGTCTAGGATCATAGAATATCTCATTGATGTTTCCTTTTTCGACAATTCTGCCAGCATACATTACAGCTACATAATCAGCAACCTTAGCTACTACTCCTAAGTCATGAGTAATATAAATTACAGAAATATTATTTTTTTGTTGAATAGATTTAATCAATTCCAATATTTTAGCCTGAATTGTTACATCAAGAGCAGTAGTAGGTTCATCACAAATCAAAATTTCTGGATCACAGCTTAAAGCGATGGCGATAACCACTCTCTGTCTCATGCCACCAGATAGTTCATGAGGATACTGTTTAAATCTTTTTTCAGGCTGATCAATCCCTACTTCTTCTAAAAGTTCAATCGCTCTTATCTTAGCCTCTTTTTTATCTATATTTAAATGATAGATCATCGGTTGCATAATCTGATTACCTATTGTCATTGTTGGATCAAGCGATGTCATCGGATCCTGGAAAACCATGGCAATCTTTTTGCCGCAAAACTTATATCTGATATCTTTTTGTGACATTGCCACCAGATCAACTGATTGCTCTTGTCCATTTTCGTCAGTGTAATTATAGATAATTGAACCTTCATCAATTATTCCGTTACTATCAAGAATTCCCAATATTGTTTTTACAGTTACTGATTTTCCTGAGCCTGATTCACCTACAATAGCAATCGTTTCTCCTCTAAACAAATCCAGTCTGACACCTCTGATAGCTTTTACGGTACCATAGGCTGTCTTAAATGAAATGTTTAGATTACGCAAAGAAAGGACACGGTCTTTTTTATCTTTTTTTATTTTTTCCATACCATACCCTCCTATTTATTTAACTGTTTAGGGTCAAAGGCATCCCTCAGACCATCAGCAAACAGATTAAACGATAACATCAGTAAAGACATGATAATTACTGGAATAGCTAAAATATGTGGAAAGGTAGTCATCGATTTATAACCATCAGCAACCAGTGAGCCAAGAGAAGCCATTGGAGCTGGAACCCCTAACCCTAAAAACGACAAATATGCTTCCAGGAAAATTGCACTTGGAATAGATAGCATACTGGTAATAATAACCTGACCAAAGATATTTGGTAATATTTCCTGGAATATTATGGAAAGTTTGCTGGCTCCCAGAGTTCTGCTTGCCAAAACATATTCCTGTTCTTTTACCTTCATAACCTGGGCTCTGGCAATTCTTTCCATTGGAATCCAGCCGGTAATCATCAGGGCGAAGATAATAGAAACCATTCCTGCTGGAAGTACCAAACCCAATAGAGTTACTACAACCAGAGTTGGAACTCCATTTAAAATCTCGGCAAATCTCTGCATGACAATATCAATTATTCCACCAAAGAAACCAGAAATAAGTCCATAAATCATTCCAAAACAGATATCAATAACCACAGCACTGAAAGCAATTACCAGTGAAACTCTTGTCCCCAGCCAGACTCTTGTCCAGATATCACGTCCCTGAGTATCGGCACCAAACCAATAGTAATAATCACTGGCACCTTTAGCGGCATAATAATCCTGACCATGATATGAACCATCAAAAATTCCCAGTTTTTCTAAAAATGGAACTCTAGGCGTCAAACACTCATGACCATGAATAATAGATTTATAGGTATGCTCATTCATTGATGGACCAATTATCGCCATCAAAATAATAATGACAATAATAATAAAACCAGCAATTGCTCCTTTATTCTTTTTAAAGTTTGACCAGACATCTTTTAAATATGATGTTGCCTTATAAGATTTATCAATTATTTTTTTGCCACTTTCATGAGCAAAAAGGAAGTCATCTTCATGAAAATCACGTTCATTATAAACTGTCATTTTACTTTTCCTCCTTACTGATTCTAATTCTTGGGTCAATAACACCATACAGAATATCTACAATCAGCATCATAATAATGTACATTACCGAATAGACAAAGGCACAGGCAATCGTTACATTATAGTCATTTTGCTGAATACCATTAATCATCAGTGAGCCAATACCTGGAATACCAAAAATCTTTTCAATTACGCTTGAACCAGTCAAAAGATTAACCAGAATAGGACCCATAACTGTGATAACCGGTATCAGAGTATTTCTCATCGCATGAGTAATAATCATCTTGTAATCTTTAATTCCCATTGATTGAACTAAAGATATATAGTCGCTTGATAAAACATCAATCATTTCGCTTCTGGTAAATCTGGCAATATTGGCCATTGGTGAAACCGAAAGAGCCAAAGCCGGCAAAATCAGCGAAAATACTGGCATACTTTTGTTGTACAAAACAGGAAAGAGCTTAAATTTGAAAGCTATAAAATATGCCAGCAACATCGCACAGACATAAGAAGGAACACTTACTCCTATTACCGAAATTACCGAACAGAAATTATCTATCCAGCTATTATGTTTTAAGGCTGATGTTATCCCTAAAATCAAGCCGAAGACTGTACCAAACCCCATCGCCATGGCTCCAACCAATATCGATATGCCCAATCTTTCCTTTACCATTTGTGAAATGGCGAAGTTTTTATTGATGGCATAAGAAACTCCTAAATCACCACTCAACATATTCTTAACATAAAGAAAGAAGCGAACTGCTACAGGTCTATCTAATCCATACTTGGTATACAACACTGCAATCTGTGCTTCTGACAATTTTTCATCATTAAAAGGTGATCCTGGCATCAGGTCCATGAGAATAAAGAGCACAAGTAAAATAAAAAATAGAGTTGCTATAGATATAAGAATTCTCTTTGATATATATTTCTTCATAAAGTTTCTCTCCTTGCAACGAATTAGAACGATTATTTGCATAATCGTTCTAATAAGCTTATTAATAACTAGTCAACAAAGACAATATAACGATAACTGTCTACTGCCGCAACGTGGAATCTGATTCCTGTAATTTTAGGATTGATAATCATTGCTCCACCAGCCTGGAAAATTGGAACTACTGCAGCATCTTCAACAATTAATACTTTTTCTGCTTCCAAGAAATCATTCCATCTTGTAATTGCATCTGTTGTTGCTGCTTCAGCATGGATAACTAAAGCATCGTAAACTTCACTGTCATAGCCACCTGTACTTTGCCAGCTGGTAAATAAATCCATATAAGTCTGTGGATCACCATAGTCAGGGCCCCAACGAGTTAATGAAACATCAAACTCAGCTTTTCCACCTTCCAATGTAGCTCTTTGCATCATTAGACGAGTGTTCTTAGGTTTACCATTTAATTCAACTGTAAATCCAACTTTTTCTAAGAAGTACTGAATCTGTTCAGCAGCTTTGATTTCTGGATCGCCCTGGTCAGTAGAATAAATCAGATTGATAGTAATGTCATGACCTAATTCAGCGACTGCCAGATCATAGTATTCTTTCGCTTTTGCTTCATTGTATTCTACTACTGGTCCATTGTCGATACGGAAGTCTACTCCTGTTTCAGGGTTGTTAGCCAGATTAATAGGGATAATACCTTCTGCTGCTACAGAACCATCATTTAATACTGTCGCAATCGCTTCTCTATCAATCGCATAAGACATTGCTTTTCTAGCATTTACGTTAGCCATATCAGTTGGATTAACTGTTTTATTAATATTGATTAATAGATAGAACAGATATCCTGATAAACGATTTACAAAGCCAGCAGTATTTTTATTAGCTTCAACCTGTTCGCCAGATAAGTTAACAGTGTCAAGTGAACCTGACTGATATTCTAACAATGCTGTCTGAGTGTCATTTACAACACGGAAGACAATTTTATCTGGAGTCTTATCTGTCTTAAAGTTTTCATAATCCCAATATTTATCATTAACTGTAAATTCATATGAATAGTTTGCTTCCCAGTCAGACATTACCCATGGTCCAGAATAGATCATATTGTCTACTGATAACGCATATTGGTCACCTTGAGATTCTACAAATTCCTCATTTAATGGGAATAAAGTTGGAAATGCCAACATACTTAAGAAGAAGCCTGATGGTTTAGTTAAAGTAACCTGGAAAGTTTTATCATCCAAAGCTGAAACACCTAAATCATCAACTGTATATCCACTATCAGGATCATAGCAGCTAGCTCCAACAATGTTTGCTGTTTCCAAAAACCAGTTGTATTCTGAAGCGAAATCAGGATTGACAACTCTTTTCCAAGCATAAACAAAGTCATGAGCTGTAATAGGAGTTCCGTTAGACCAGTATGCATTTTCTCTAATTTTGAAAGTGTAGACTGTTCCGGTTTCATCAACTGTATAAGATTCAGCTAAATCCAACACAGGCAGATTGTTTTCATCTAAGGTCATCAAGCCAGCCATACACATATCTTGAGCGCTGAACGAACCACCATCTGTTGCAATCTGCGTATCCATTGATATGACATCTGACGGTACCTGTATAGTTACAACCTTTTCTTTTGCTGGTTTATCGCCACCATTACAACCTGTCAATAATGCCAAAATCATTAATATTACCAACAATTTTTTCATTTTTGAAATCCTCCCTTTTAGTAATGCGTTAAGTTTACACCACAATGTAATTATTTTCAAGCATTTTTTCACCTATTTTCATCAAAAATGTAAGGATTTTCATTGATTTTCATAAAAAAGACTACCTAAGTAGCCTTTTTTTACAATTATTTTACTTTGATTGAACCCAGTGAGATAAATCTGCCATTGGTTTTAGCAAATAGCATAGCATTTTTACCTTTGAAATCCAATTTGATTTTTTCTTCTAAAGAATATATGACTCCACCAAACATCACTCCAGTTAACAGATAGTTCCCTATTGCCGCTCTAACTGTTGTCTCCATACCAGTAGGCATTGATGAATATACTTCAGCATCAATTTTACCATCTTCTCTAATATCGATGAACTCCGGCCTGATACCAATAACAAAGTCTTCTTCTGTAACAATTTCAACATCATCAAAATCCTGTCGTTCATCAATCAATGGAATACGGTATTTGAAGCTTACCTCTTTATTCACTTTTTCAACATAACCTTTTTGATTGGCTTTATGGTGTTCTTCTTCCTTTTTCCTTTCGTCTTTCAGGTTTTGTTCTTTATACCATTTAGAAACTTCAATTTCTTCGTTAGGAACAAATTCAACTTTCTGGCCATCAAAGATTTCTAACTCGATGTTGCCATCCTGATTTTGTTTTCCTTTAGCCTCAATAAAGTTAATAGCCGGATTACCGACAAAGTCAGCAACAAATAGATTGTTTGGTTTTGAATAGACATCAAGCGGAGCATCATACTGCTGTAGAATACCATTATCAATCAGACAGATTTTAGTAGCCAAGGTCATAGCTTCCATCTGATCATGGGTAACATAGACAAATGTTGAACCTGTTTCCAAATGCAATCTCTGAAGTTCTGAGCGCATTTCCAATCTTAACTTCGCATCCAGATTGCTTAATGGTTCATCCATAAACAGGACATCTGGCTCTGGTGCCAGGGTTCTGGCAATAGCTACACGCTGTTGTTGGCCACCACTCAGTTCAGCCGGATAACGGTCCATAAACATACCGATTTTTACAATTCTAGAAACCCTTCGAACAATCAAATCAATTTCTTCTTTGGTAAGTTTGCGGTTTTCCATCACGGGATTACCATCTTTTAAATAAACATATTTTTCACTATAGGTGAAACCATCTTTTTTGGCTTTTTCTTCAGCTTTAGCCAGCAAGCCTTTCAATTCCTCAGTTTTTCTTATCGCAATAGCCTTGCTGTCTTTGCTATTCAACTTGTATGACATCAGTTTTTTAGCTGTAAATTCAGATATTTCAAAATGATCAATCAGTTTTAAAGTAGCCTTGTTCTCATCCAGTTTATCTTTCTTGTCATAGCATTCCTCTATTACTTTAACCACTTCTTCAGGTTTGGCTAGAATTTCTACAAGTTTAGCATTAACTCTACTGTCAAAGTCTACCTTTTCCATTTCCTCTTTAACATTTGTTAAACCAAAAGAAATGTTTTCATAGACCGTCATATTTGGCCATAAAGCATAGTTTTGGAACAAAAATCCAACTTTACGCTTATTAGCCGGAACATTTATTCCCTCTTCTGAGTCAAATACAACTCTATCTCCAATAGTTATTCTTCCGCTAGTAGGAGTTTCCAGTCCAGCTATCATTCTTAACGTCGTAGTTTTTCCACATCCTGAAGGACCCAGCAATGTTACAAACGCATTATCATCAATTACCAGGTTTAAATCATCTACCGCATAGAATTTATCCCAACGTTTTGTTACATTTTTTAACACAATTTCTGGCATATCTTATCCTCCTATTCCTTCATCTAAACTAGCTCCAGTTATCTTGTTTACCAAAGCGTTGCTTATCAGTATTGTGATTATTAATATCAAGTTAATACCACTTGAAAATGCATATAAGCCCATTTCATCAAAGTAGTCCAAGGTAGTTGCCAATATGAACCCTTGAGTACATAAAAGCATAAATAGACTCAATTCTCTCAGACAGGTCATAAACGGTAATAGATAGCCGCTTATAATTGAACTTTTTTGAATTGGAATGATAATCTTTGTCATCCTCTTTGACCATGGCACACCAAGTATCATGGCACTTTCTTCAATTTCTCCTGAGAGCTGCAACATTGAGTTTAAAGAACTTCTTGAAGCAAACGGAATATACTTAATCGTTCCTACAATTATTAAAATCCAATAAGTGTTAAACAGATTTATCTTCTCAGAGGAAAACAGGATAAAGTAAGCTGCCCCTACTGCTACCGATGGCATCAGATATGGTAAAAAGGCCACAGAGTTAACATAGTTTGCCCACTTGCTTCTTCTTTCCTTGCTGACGGCATAACCGATTAAAGTTCCAATAGTACCCGCAATACCACAACAGCTGACCGCTACCAGAATGGTTCCCTTGTAGGCACGCCAGATTGTGTCATTATATAAAATACCCATCTGTCCATACATTCCACTTTCAGTAATGTTTTCATTGGTTATCCACCATTTGGTTGTCAGATTATTTAAGTTTCCTGTGTACAGGAAGCTGTAATCACCCGGATTTGGCAAAAAAGTTTCAAAGGCAAATGAGACAATTGGGAAAATACTGGTAAAGAAAGTTATAACTATCAGAACTGAGGCAATGGCATATTTGCCTATCTTTCCTAAATTGATTTTAGAAATCTGTCCTGATTTACCAGTAACTGTTGTGTAGCTTTTACGAGATTTTAAACTTCTCTGGTTAACAAACATAATTATTACCCCAAAAAGCATCATGATAATTGCCAGAATTGATGCTTCTCCAGCATATTTATCATTCATTGAAACATACTTGGTACTTAAAGTTGTCAGATTCAAATAGTGTGGCACTGGATAAGAACCCATAGCTCCACCTAAAACCAGTAGAATTGTTGATAAAATAGCTGGTCTAATCATTGGAAGAGTTATCTTGGTAAAAATCTTATGTTTAGGCGTGTCCAGTATTGTCGCCGCTTCCTCTAGGTTGGCATCCATATTTTTGAAAATGCCACCAATTAAAATGTAAGCAAAAGGCGCATAGTGTATTCCTAAGACAACAATTGTAGGAAACAGCCCTTTACACCACCACAAAGGCATCTCTATTCCAAACAGCGAAGCCAATAGTCCATTAGATGTTCCTGTTATAGCATTGGAATTAAAGACATTCTGCCACACAACAGCCAGTGTCCACTGCGGCATAATGTATGGAAAAATAAAAATCGAACTGATATATTTTCGCCATGCCATATTTGTTCTGGTAATCAAAAATGCTACAACCCCACCAAAAATGATAGAAACAAAACAGGTACCTATTGCCAGATAAACTGTATTTAGCAGCGGTGTCCATAAATTGGCTTTAGCCATCGGACTGGTAAACAGGTCTATATAGTTATATAAGGAATATCCTGATTGTTTTCCTGATAAATAAGCATCTATCGTTCCTGGATGAATTTTAAAAGTATCTTCAATTATCGCCACAATTGGAGCAACGGTAGTAATTGTCAGCAAAATTCCCATACATAAAAGAATGACATTATGTGGTTTTGAGAAATATGTCTTAACCTTATTGAGTTTAATTTTAGTCGATTTATTCATAATATCTCCTTTTTAAAAATAGTGCCCTTGTTCAACAAGGGCACTGTGCTTTTTTCCACAATCCCGCTTTGTGTCTATAAGCGGTTGTTTTAATAATTTTGCTTATTATTTACCGTATTTAGTCAACATCTCAATCCAGCTTCCAACTGTGAATGCTACTGATGCACAGTATTCTGGATCTTCAATTACTAATTCACCTTTATCTTCAGCAACCCACCAGTCATAGCCACGGTCATTTTTAGCATCAAATACGTTGACACCATCAACATAACCGCCTTTTGAGTGATTTCTTACTTCTTCAGTTCCTGCAGCTACTAGTGGATTAGCAGAGTAACCACCGATGTCTTTACCCCAGGCAGAGAATCCATCAACAGTTAAAGTCATGTAAGCAATAAATGCACAAGCTGTCCAAGGAAGTGGTGAATTGTCGGTAACAAATAGGTAATGACTATAACCATAACCACCAATACCAACATAGCCATCCTGATAAGCAGCAACAGTGATGTTGTTAACAGATACTGTATCAGTTTCTTCAACTGAACGTAACTTAGAATAAACAATTAATCCGAATTGGTCTGTAGCTGACTGGTCAACTAAGATATTACAGATAGGGCCATCGTCTGTTTGAGCATTATAGCTTTCAACCCATAACTTAATCCAGGTTAAGGCATATTTTCCGTTTTCGTTTAAACCTAAAGTTTTAGCTTCTTCTTCCATAGCATCAATTACTGGCTGGAAATAGGCTTTTTCTGCCTCTGGCAGAACATCAAATGCATCTTTTAACCATTTAGAATATTTTTCATGGGTTAACATGTATAGGAAGTTTTTACCGACGATTTCTGAGTCGATGTCCATAAATAAGCCATGTTCACCTTCATAAACGAAATCCCAGCAGTTGTCATAAACTTTTTCTCCAGTATTGTTGAACATGAATATTTTGTTCAATGTCTGAAGTGGTAAATATCCTTCATAAGCTTCAGGTGTAGTTCCGTTAGCTTCTGCCCACTCTTTTGGAATGAAAGCATCCAGGATACCTGTCTTAACCATTTTACTTTCAATCTGGTTACCATCCTGAATTAATGTCATGGCAAATGTTCCAACTTCTTTTAGTGAATCAGCAGTCAGCTGGTCAAAGATTTTATTGTTCTTTGGCTGTTGCCATTCAAAATTCAAAGTGTAAGAAGGATCAATTGTCTGCAGGTAAGCAATAAACAGTGGCAAAGCTGTTTTACCACGGCTTGAGTTACCAACACCATAAAAAGTAGCTCCATTTGATTCTTCAATAGCTTTTTTAGCTAACTCTTCCAAAGTCATTGTCTGAGCTTCAGCAATGATCTTTTGGACTTCTGACTGTTCTACTGGTGGTTCTTTTGGTCCACAACCAACTGCAGTTGTAAGAACCAGTACAACAGTCAATAATACTGTAAGTAATTTTTTCATTTCTTTTCTCTTTCTCCTTTTCCTTCACAGTTATGTAAGTGCTTTCATTATAACCTAAAAATGGACTTTCAGCCCATAATTTAGTCATTAAAATTTATTATACAATTATAATGTTTTTTTATATATTAAATGTTTGTTATAATTTACTCTTTTGATTCTCTAAAGCATATTGCTCTATGTTCATTTTCGATAATGAAGTGTTTGCCAACAATTATTTCGCCGTCAAGACAAAGATCCATTTCCTCATCGGCAATAATTTCTACTTTTTTAGCTTGACGGTATTCTATAACATCAGCAATTTTTTCATCGTCCAGGTGCAGGCCTTTTTGATATTTTCCGACAAGGGAAACAAACCTGAACAAAGGCATACATCTTGCCAAACATACTTCCATCAGACCATCATTGACTACACTTCTTGGGGCACATTTATAAGACCCGCCAACATATGAGCCATTAGCGATAGTACACAGAAGATATTCACCTTCTGGGTTAAGCAGCTGGCCATCAACCACAATTCTAGCATAGTTTTTTCTACCGGTAAAAACAGCCCCAGCAACCCCAACAGTATAAGAGTGTTTTCCGCTTAAGATTGGCCATTTTTTTACTTTTTCCATCGTTCTTACCACATGGCAGTCAAAACCAAAGTTAACAACGTTGACCGAATATCTGTTTCCAACAGTCATTACATCAACCTTCATTTCTTCGCCCTTCAGCAAATTGTCAAGATTTAAAAACTTCTCTGCCCCACCAAAATATTTTACATAATCGTTGCCACTGCCACAGGGCCAGATACCAAAACTGACATCTTCAAGTCCATATACTCCATTAATTACTTCATTAACGGTGCCATCACCACCACAGGCTACAAAGCAGATTTTACCTTCTGGATTATCCTGGCGATATTGCCTGATAAAATAAGTGGCATCTTTTTGCCCTTTAGTATAATAAATATCAAAGTCAAAATCATCTCTTTCTTTTAATAGTCGCAATAATTCCCTTTCTGAATTATCTTTTCCAGCTGCTGGATTAATAATAAACATATACTTCATAAAGAATCCCCCTCTTTTATAAACCGATATAAAGAGCAATTAACATCATTCCTGTAAAATAGGTAAGTGAATTACATCTTTTAATTAAATCCGATTCCTTATGATAAAAATTCTGAAAAGAAATAAAGAAATCTGAAATCATAAACAATAACAATCCCATACCCAATATTTTATTTGTATTAACACTGGTAAATAAAGCCATCACAGTGCCCATTGCTCCATGTGAAATCACTGTAACCATATACATGTTAAATGCTTTCATACCACCTAAATTTAAAATGCCCACTTTAACAAAATAGCGATAAAGTGAATATAGCAAAACTATTAAAACCGCAACAATAATCAGTTGCCATAAATGGTGCTGATAATGAATTATAAATAAATAAATACAATAAAGAACATTACCCGCCATAAAGGAGTATCCACCTTTTTTAAAACTCCACAGCAATACTACATCCCCTACATATGAAAAAAATAATGCAACAATCAAGATGATAAGTGGCAAACTCTTCTCTCTTAAAAAGAATGAATATAAACCACACAACATAAATTGTGAGGCTAATACAATTTTATTTACCGCCCTTCTTTTAAAGTTCCCACTTGTCTTGGAAAACAGATACATTATTAATAATGGAAGATAAACCGCAATAAAAATATACTGATACGTTTTCATATCATTATCTTAACATAAAATTGTTAATGTTTTAATTATTTTCACAAACAAAAACTATTTGATTCACTCAAATCATTTGCCTGAAATAATTAAAAAAGGAAGTTTAAGCTTCCTTTTACTCCTTGTAGACTACTGGCGAGTCTGAATTTCTGACAACAGAATCAATTCCGTTTTTACAGCTTGCTTTTGCTGTGTATCCTTCAGAAGCAAGGATGATTTCTCCATTTGGTGCTTTTAATCTGAAGCGGAATTCCTCTCTTTTGTCTTTATAAATCTCAAATTTAGGATGTTTTAGAGTTTCGTATCCATCTATAGTCTGATCTTCTATGCCTGCTTCAGGTGCATTTTTTCTGACTGATTCGATACCGTTTAAGCAATTTTTTTCGCTTGTATAGAACTCACTTACACCAATTACTTCTCCATTACCTGCAACCAGGTTGAAAGAAGCGCCGTTTTCTTTCTTGTTAACAACGTATTTTCCCATATTATTTCCTCCGTTATCTTTGTTACTTTATTTATACCAAATTATGTTTCATTTTTCAATGAAAAAAGGCAGAATTTTTTTCTGCCCTTGAAAACTTATTCTTTTCCATCCCTTGCAGCACAGAATTTACACAATTCTGTTCTTCCTGCATCCAGCGCATCAGCAATTGGACCATGATAGATAGTTTTAGAATTTACGATTGCCTGACAATCAGAATGAGTGTGATATTTCTTACCGAATGTTGTGTAATATACTTCAGAAGTAATCTCTTCCTCTAAAGCTATTCTTTCTTCCTCTGACATTGGATTAAAGTCAATAGAAGTCACACTTCCAATCAGCAATGCCACCACTGCCACAGCAGAAACTATTTTCTTGGTCTTAGCATCGAGATCTTTATTGTTTAATAGCAGTAGCACAATTGGAAAGAAACAGACAACACTCGCAATAAGACCCATTTGATTCCATAAGAAGAACTTTAATTTATTCTTTGCGCTTGGTGGATCAATGTCATTAGCTCTCTTCCAGAATTGTGAACCGATAATAAGAAAGATTAAATCCACAACCAGTAAACCGATTAATGTATATAACATGTAATCAGTAGTAAAAGGTTTAATGAAGATAGTCTTGTTTAGTACTAATATTGCGACCACTTCAAATGCCAAAGCGATAAGCCAGAAAATAACTGCTGCTATTCTTTTACCAGAAGCACCCGCTCTTCTTTCTTCTTTGGTAGTTTTTTTCGGCCCTTGTCCTGCATTTTTTGTCGCAACAAACTCTTGTTTTTTTGCCATAATATGTCTCCTTTTTATTTCTTTTTCGAGAATAAGCCTGACAATAATGTCGAAGCTACTTCACCCAGTAAATCTGAATCGCCATCTGACTTATCAGAATCTTTATCCAATACATTACCTACAATTGAAGATAAGATATCAGACACATCAAACTCTTGCTGTTTTTCTGTCTTCTTTTTTGAAGTCGACTTCTTTGTTGATGTTGATTTCTTTTTTGAAGTTGACTTCTTAGTTGATGTTGACTTCTTAGTTGAAGTTGATTCTTTTGAAGAACTAGATGTATTTGTATTAATCAAACCAGCAACTTTCTTCAATAAAATAGGTGCTACTGCTATCAAGATAGCCATTACCTGCTCTTTCTTTAATCCCAGTTTTTCAGCTATATTTGCGAACAAATCTGTTTTGGTATTACCTAAAATTGTATCTAGAATT
>JAPXMY010000003.1:0-161994 GCA_033808805.1 Erysipelotrichaceae bacterium | reverse complement strand
GTAAAGTTTTAGGGTCTTATTTCATTTTATTCCATATCCATCTCACCCTAAAAGTGACCCTAAAAGATTGGAACAAACCCTAAAATTTCTCGGTTACCCTTTTTATTAACCATTTTAATTAAGCGAATTATTTTTATTTCAATCTGATTGAATAGGTATAATCATCAGGTATTAATGGTTCAATCAGATCCTGAATAGTTTTAATGGCATTTTGCTGAGCTTTTTGAAACAGACCATCATTGGCAGCCTTGGTAACCATAGCCTTAGCTTCATTAAGCATGAAGTTATTGTAATCAGTAATCTGCATGCGATTAAATATTGAATAAGATTCATACATAATCTGCATCGTGTCAAATTTTACTTCATGTGATAAAACAGTAGCCTTAGGTATTTCAATAAGTACGGTTTTTGCGGCTAAAGAAATTTTAACTTTTGATAAATCTATTCCAGCCTTGATTACACCATCATAGGTTATTAAAAACTTTGTAGTTGTTAAAGGTATTTTCCAACCATAGAAATCCTTATAGTTTTCATATTTTGCCATAGTAGTGTAATAGTATTCAACAGTAGCAAGTTCTGCTATTGAGTTGACTCTTTCTTCAATAACTGCAATATCAATGCTGGATTTTCCTTCTTTGGAATTCATATACGAGACTGTAGAAAAAACTCCAAATAAGGTAAAAGACATTGCCAGCAATAAACCAATAATTACTTTTTTCATCTGCATCACCTAATATAAATATAAAGTATTTTTTTAATATGTCAATGATTATTAGCACTTAAACCTTGACAGTGCTAATTTGCAGTGTATAATATAGATGAGGAGTGTGTCTATGGCTGCAAATTACTATCAAACTATAGTTAACCATATTGAAAAGTTGATTGAAAACAACGATTTCAGCAGGGCTGATAAGATAATTGAAGAAGAATTATCGATGCCTTATGTACCGCAAGATGTCTTGATGAAGTTACAGCAACTACATGATATCTGTAAATTCAATCTGGTAGAAGAAAAGAAAAGTGAAATACTGTCACCAGAAGAAGTCTATGAGTATTTGAAATCCGGAAGCAGCAAGGCCTATAAGGCTTTAGAAACATTGTCAATGGCCAATATTAGAAACTATCTGGAAGTAATTAAACAGTTATTGGTAGATGGTTCTATAAACAGAGTTTTAAAAAGTCTACTTATCGAACAGCTGCAGATTCAACAAATCAGCAATATCATCAACTTTACTATTGACAATGAAATATATTCTATTATTCCATCCAAGATTCCTTCTCCCTTATCACAACCTAATTATGGCGTGATTAATAGAAAGATCGAGTCTATAATTGATAGCAATCCATCTTTTTTACAACAATGTCAGATGGTATTAATCAATGTTATCTATGATAACTACCCATTTTTAATCAAAGATGAGGATACAGAAAAGATTGCCTACAGTGTTATTGCATATGTTTATAGAGCATATCATGATGATGAAGGTTTACATAAATTTTTACAAGATTACAAAATTGATGAGAGTATGTTACAAGATTTTACCTTTTAGTTGAAAAAAGTTGGTAAAGTTTATATAATTAAATTCGTGTCGAAAAAGGAGAAATATTATGAAAGCAGTATATGAATTAAAAGAAAACAGCAGTGCAGAACTGTTGGTTACAGTATCAGGAGAAAAATGGCAGCAGGCCCAAAAGAAAGCATTTAATAAAATTAAAAACGATATTGAAATTCCTGGTTTTAGAAAAGGTAAAGCACCAGAAGCTAAAGTAAGACAGGTTGTTAATGAACAGTCAATCTGGTACGATGCAATTGATTTGGTTGCTCAGGAAGCTTTAGAGTTTGGTTTAGATGAATATAAAGAGATCAGATTGGTAGATAGACCAGCTTTAGATGTTCAGGCAATGACTTCTGATGAAGTTACATTAAAGTTTTTGTTAACTGTTTATCCAGAAGTAAAACTTGGAGATTATAAAGCTGTTGAATATAAACAGTCTAGAGTAACCGTTACTAAGAAAATGGTTGAAGAAGAAATTCAAAAGCTTCAAAAAGAAGGTTCTATTGAAGTACTGAAAGAAGAAGGTGCGGTAGAAAACGGTGATATTGCAGTTATTGATTTCGAAGGTTTTATTGACGGTATAGCCTTTGAAGGTGGAAAAGGAACAGAATATCCATTAGAAATTGGATCAAATTCTTTCATTCCTGGTTTTGAAGAACAGATTATTGGCATGGAAACTGGCGAAGAAAAAGATATTGAAGTAACTTTCCCTGAAGAATATGCTGCTGATGTGGCTGGAAAACCAGCAGTATTCAAAGTTAAGGTTGAAGGTATTAAAGTTAAACAACTGCCTGAACTAAACGATGAATTTGTTGAAGAATTAGAAATCGAAAATGTAAATACCGTTGAGGAACTAGAAAAACATATCAGAAATGATATTAGAGAAAGAAAACTGCAACAGGCAGAAGAAGAAGCAACAAATGCTTTACTAGATGGCATTTGTGATGCATGTGAAGTTGATATTCCAGAAGCAATGATTAATACAGAAATAGAAGATTCTTACAATCAATATGCCAACAGATTACAGGCTCAGGGAATTTCAATTGATATGTATTTCCAAATTACTGGAATGACTAAAGAAGACTTTAAATTAAACTTAAGAGATGAAGCTGAAAAGAAAGTCAGAATAAGACTGGCTTTAGAAGCAATCGGTAAAGATTTAGGCATTTCAGCAACCCAGGAAGAATTAGAAGAAGAATATAAGACTATGTCTGAACAATATCAGATGGAAGTTGAACAAATTAAACAGTATATTCCTGCTGAATATTTAGCTGAAGATGTCAAAATGAAAAAGACATTAGAAGCATTAAAAGGTAATAAAGCTGAATAATTAATAAACATTCCATCAGAAAGGAGTGTATTATGAGTATTTATGCAGATATCTATCAAAATGTAGATTATCCAGTAATATGTACCAGAGGTGTCGTAATATTTCCTAATCAGGAACTAGTAATTGATGTAGGAAGAGAAATAAGTGTTAAAGCTTTTAAACTGGCTCAAACTAACTCAGATTCTTTACTTTGGATTGTTTCACAGAAAGATATGATGGTTGATAATCCAACTACCGAAGATATGTATCGCTATGGTACATTATGCCATATTGAAAATGTCAGAAGAGATAGAGGAAGCTATAAAATAAAGTTCAAGGGTTTAGCCAGAGCAAGAGCTAATACTATTACTTTCAATGGTAATGTATTTATTGCCAATATCAGTGTTGAAGATGATGTCAACTCTGATGCACAACAGCAATTGGTTTTAATACAGAAAGTTATGAACGAATTTGAAAAATTCGCTACAAACATCAAATCTTTTCCAAAGGAAATGATGTCACAGTTTGCTTCAGGTATTCCAGCTTCAGCTGTTGCTGATCAGTTTGGTCAGTATTTAGGTATGTCTTTAGCAGCCAGACAGGAAATATTGGAAACGATTGATGTTAATGAAAGATTGCTGCTAGTTTTAAAGCAATTTGAAATTAACAAGCAGATGAAAGAAATTGATGACAAAATATCAGAAAAGATTAAGGAATCAATTGATGAAAATCAAAGAGAGTATTATCTAAGAGAAAGACTTAAGGCTATCAAGGAAGAACTTGGTGAGGGAATTGGTTCAGGTTCTGATGGAGATTCATTGCTTGATTATTTCCTCAATAATCCTTATCCACAAAATATCAAGGATAAGGCTGCTGAAGAAATTGCCCGTTATGAAATGATGCCAGCTATCTCATCAGAGGCAAGTGTTATCAGAAATTATCTGGATTGGCTTCAAAAGGTGCCATTCTGGCAGGAAAGCGAAGATAATGATGATATAAACGACATTGCCAGAATTTTAGATGAAGACCACTATGGTATAAAAAAGGTTAAAGAAAGAATTTTAGAATATATCGCGGTTAAAAATATGACCGGCAGCTTGAAAGCACCAATTCTATGTTTATATGGTCCACCAGGAGTAGGTAAGACTTCCCTAGGTAAGTCAATTGCCAGAGCACTCAATAGAGAGTTTGTTAAAATGTCTTTAGGTGGAATCAGAGATGAAGCTGAAATCAGAGGACATAGAAGAACCTATCTTGGTTCAATGCCAGGAAGAATAATTCAGGGTATGAAAAGAGCAGGAACAATCAATCCGGTTTTCCTGATTGATGAGCTTGATAAGATGGGAATGGATTATAAGGGAGACCCTGCCAGTGCTATGCTGGAAGTTCTAGACCCTGAGCAGAACACGATGTTTTCAGATAACTATTTAGAAGAGCCATATGATTTAAGCAAGGTCATGTTTATCGCAACTGCCAACAATATTTCCACAATTCCTCCAGCATTAAGAGATAGATTGGAAATAATTGAAATGGCTTCCTATACTGAAGAAGAGAAATATCATATTGCCAAGGATCATCTGATACCTAAGCAGATGGAAGCCAACAGTTTGACAAAAACGCAATTTAAACTTGGAAAAGATGAAATTCTATATCTGATCAGATTCTATACTAGAGAAGCTGGTGTAAGACAGTTAGAAAGAAGCATTGCTTCATTATGTAGAAAAGCTGTACTTTCAATTTCTAAAGGTGAAAGAAAATCTGTTAAAATTTCAAAGAAAATTGTCAATACCTGGTTAGGAAAAGAAATCTATGAGTACGGTAAAAAAGAAGCCAGATCTCAGGTTGGAATTGCTACCGGTTTGGCATATACTCAATTTGGTGGTGATATTCTGCCAATTGAAGTTACTTCATATCATGGAAAAGGTAATTTAGTTGTTACTGGCAATCTTGGTGAGGTAATGAAGGAAAGTGCTACTATTGCCTATGGCTATGTCAAGGCCAATGCTGATAAACTGGGTATCGAAAAAGATTTCTTTGAGAAAAACGATATGCAGATTCACGTGCCTGAAGGAGCAGTACCGAAAGATGGTCCTTCAGCTGGTATTACGCTGACAACAGCTATTATTTCATCTCTGACCAATAAACCTGTCAGTAACGATGTGGCCATGACTGGTGAAATGACACTGAGAGGTAATGTCTTACCGATAGGTGGTTTACGAGAGAAAACAATGGCTGCCTACAGAAGCAATATCCACAATATTATTCTTCCGGAAAATAACTTGAAGGATTTAGATGAGATTGATGATGTTGTTAAAGAAAAGATAAATTTCATACCAGTTAAAACTATGGAAGATGTCCTAAAACATACGATTAATGCTTAAGAACAAGGATTAAGACCTTGTTCTTTTTTAATAGATTTAGGTTTTTATAAAAACCTCTTTTAAGAGGTTTAATGAAATTTATAATTATTTTAATGATTAAATAAATCATTCAAGTCACTGGTAATACTGACTATTCTTTGATGCAGCTGCTTAATTGTTTCTTTTTGACCAGATTTATGCCAGACATTTAAAGTGCCTATGATTATACAGCCAAGTACAGAAAGTCCATATTTGGCATCAATATAATCTTCTTCGGTTTCAAATGATTTTTCAGCCAACAATTCACTTTGATGTTTTTCAAAACATTCAACTATAATCGAATATTTTCTAGCCTGAATGATTTTAATAAAGAGATTTTGATATTTAAAGCATTTATCAATTAGAAAATCCAATAAGTCTTTATGGTCGATATGCATTAATTCTTCCTTGAGTGTTGAAAATATCATATCTAACTGATAATGAAAGATATCGTCGATATTATCGAACAAGCGATAAAAAGTACTTCTGAAAATAGAACTGCTTTTTTGCAGATCAGTGATAGTTATCTCTTCATAAGGTTTATGCTCTAAAATTTTAAATAAGGCATCTGATAATAACTCAGCTGATTCAATTCTTCTTTTATTGTCTGTAATATGATACATTTACTTACTACCTCTTTTAAATTACAAATCAATTGTATCATAAAATTTTGTGATGTTAGAAATACACCACCATAAAACGATGTTTTATCTATTGAAATTTTATATGATATAATTCAGAAGTAAAGAACATTTAGAATATAGAGAGGAGTATTAACATGTTTAAAGAATTTAAAGGAGAAAGAGTTACAGTAATCATATCTTCAAGGGGTGACAATCTATTAGAATATACTGGTTTATTGCTAGAAGAGTATGATGACAGTATTCTGATGTCTGATGTTGATATCAGCTACTTAATACTTAATATTCAGAAAGGTTTTTTTGGTGGAAATATGAATCAATATAAAGAAAATCTAAGTAGAGTAGTAATTAACAAAAAATATATCATATCATGTGGCAAACAATAAAACAGTTTTGAAGTTGTTGAAAATAAAAATTATATGATAATTTGTTTTTTGAGGCATGTTCAGACTGTTTAGCAACAGTTTTAAAGTTTTCTGTTTAATTACATTGGTTTAAGAAAATGGATGGTTATCAGTTTGAAAATGCTTTTTATATTTTAAAGCAAAAGTATTATACCAACAGTGTTAATAGAAAAGTTGGCAAACATATGGAAAAACCAACTGGCTAAAAGGGAATCATATCTTTCGTTAAGATAATTAAATATCAGTCCAGAGACAAATAAGGAAATAATTAACAAAAGATAAAGAAAAATATTAAACCAGCCAATCATCATGCTGCAGTGATATATAGCAAACATCAAACTTGAAAAGAGATAGGCTGACTTTCTGCCAACGAGATTTTTTAAATGTAAAAAACAATAACCACGGAAAAAGAATTCTTCTAAAAAAGAATTGATCAGTGCTACATATAAAGAAACGAAAATGAAATTATCTTTACCAACACCGGTGGAATTTAGTAATGCTTCTTTAACATGTGAAAAATCAAAAAAATTTCTAAAAATAAAATAAGCAGAAATTATTAAAATGTAAACACCTATAGCCAGAGGTAAAACTTTTTTTAAAGATGTCAGATTAAAATTGATATCTTTTAAAATATTATCCTTATAAAGATATGAATATAAAAAAACTGTTCCACAGAATAAGAAAATCTTTATAATACTTCTGATTAAATAACCTGGTAAAACAACAGCATCAACATAGCTCATTAAACTCACTGCGATAATAACTGATAGATATATAAACTGATTCTTTTTCATAAACGAATCCTTTCCTCAGTTATTTTAACATAATCTTGATTTTATTGTAGTTTTCTTTTATAATCGTAAATAGCGAAGAAAAGTAGGAGTAATCTGTATCAGATTTTGTAGAGAGTACTTGTTTGGTGAGAAAGTATAAAGAAGGCAGATGAAGGTCGACTTGGAGCAGAATTGATGAAAATAAGTAGTTGATTCCGTATGGCTGCGTTAAAGCATTTGAGAAGTAAATAAGGTGGTACCACGTTAAGCGTCCTTTGTTGACGCTTTTTATTTTAGGAGGAATTGAGTATGTTAGAAAATAAATATGACCACATGGAAGTAGAAAAAGAGTTGTATGATGATTGGTTGAAAAAGGGATATTTTACAGCTGGAGATTTAAGCAAAAAACCTTACTGTGTCGTTATTCCTCCACCAAATGTAACTGGTAAACTGCATTTGGGACATTCCTGGGATAATACATTACAGGATATTATTACCAGATATAAAAGAATGTGTGGCTTTGATACATTATATTTATCAGGAATGGACCATGCCGGTATTGCCACTCAGGCCAAGGTTGATGAAAGACTGAAACAGCAGGGAATTTCTCGTTATGATATAGGCAGAGAAAAGTTTTTAGAACAAGCCTGGAATTGGAAAGAAGAGTATGCGGGTCATATTCGTAATCAATGGGCTTCAATGGGCTTGGGCTTAGACTATTCAAGAGAAAGATTTACCCTGGATGAAGGTTTAAGCAGAGCGGTGAGAAAATCATTTGTTACCCTGTATAAGGAAGGTCTCATTTATCAGGGAGAACGAATTATCAACTGGGATCCCCAGGCATTAACAGCGTTAAGTAATATTGAAGTTATTTATAAACCGACTAAAGCATTTATGTATCACTTTTACTATGAAGTAGTAGAAACAGGGCAAAAAATTGCCATTGCGACAACCAGACCGGAGACAATGTTTGCAGATGTCTGTATCGTTGTTCATCCAGATGATGAAAGATATAAGGGTATTGTTGGAATGCATGCAATAAATCCAGCAAATAAAGAACCGCTGCCAATAATTACTGACAGTTACATCGATATGGAATTTGGTACAGGTGTTATGAAATGTACGCCAGCTCATGATCCAAATGACTTTATTATTGGTGAAAAATATGGTTTTGAAAAACCTGTCTGTATCAACCCTGATGCTACAATGAATGCTCTGGCTGGTGAATATGATGGGTTAGATAGATATGATTGTCGTAAAAAATTAGTTGAAAGAATCAAAGCGGAAGGAAATCTGAAAGAAATTGAAGAGATTGAACATAATGTTGGCTATTCAGAAAGAACCGATGTCATTGTCGAACCATACCTGTCAAAACAATGGTTTGTCGATATGAAACCACTAGCGCAAGAAGTCTTGAAATATCAGGAAGATAAAGAAGCTAAAATCAATTTTTATCCAGAAAGATTTGAAAAGACCTTTATCCAATGGCTGGAAAATATTGAAGACTGGTGTATTTCCAGACAGTTGTGGTGGGGTCATCGTATTCCTGTCTGGTATCATAAAAAAACTGGAGAAATATATTGTGAAATGAACGATCCAGTAGATAAAGAAAACTATATTCAGGATGAAGACGTTTTAGATACCTGGTTTTCCAGCGCCCTGTGGCCATTTTCAACTTTAGGCTGGCCTGATAATACCGAAGACTACAGACGTTTCTATCCTACTGACTGTCTGGTTACTGGATATGATATTATCTTCTTCTGGGTGGCTAGAATGGCTTTCCAGGCGCGTTATCTGACCAATGACAGACCATTTAGAGATGTTTTGATTCACGGTCTGATCAGAGATGAATTAGGTAGAAAGATGTCTAAATCGCTTGGTAATGGTGTAGATCCTGAAGATGTTAAAGTAAAGTATGGCAGTGATGCCTTAAGATTTTTCTTAACTACCAATTCAACTCCTGGAGCTGATTTAAGATATTCTGATACTAAAGTTGAAGCCAGTTGGAACTTTATTAATAAAATCTGGAATGCCAGCAAGTTTGTATTAATGAATGTAGAAGGCCTGTCATTAGAAGATATCGATTTATCAAACTTAAATAATATTGATCGATGGATAATAGAGAAGTTAAATAAGACAATCAAATCTGTCAATAGGAATATGGAAAAATATGAATTTGCCCAGGTAGGAAATGAGCTATATAACTTTATCTGGAATGATTTCTGTAACTGGTATATCGAGTTTTCAAAATCAACATTGAATTCTGATGATTTAAAGGTTGTCAAAGCTACTAAATCAACACTATTAGTTGTTTTAATTGATATATTGAAACTTTTGCATCCATTTATGCCTTTTGTTACCGAAAGAATATATTTAGCTTTACCACATGAAAGTGAATCTATCTGTATAGCTTCTTGGCCAACAGTTAGAAAAATCGCAACTTTCAAAAATGAGGAAGTAGAAACAATGATTTCTATTGTTACTGCGGTAAGAGCCTTAAGAGTAGACTACAATGTGAAACCAGCTTTAGAGTTTGATATTACCTTATATGATGAAAATGACAGACTGATTGAAGTAGATACAGAAATCAGTAATATGTTATATAAGTTATGTAAAGTAAATTGGAACAACAGTCAGGGTAAAGACTTAATTATTATTCCTCTTAGTACTGGTAAATTAGCCGTTGATGCAGCTCAGATTGTTGATTATGAAGCTGAAGTAGAAAGACTGAAGAAAGAAAAAACAAGGCTGGAAAATGAAATAAATCGTTCAAATAGAATGTTGGGAAATGAAAACTTTATTAAAAAAGCTTCAGAAGAAAAAGTCCAAATGGAAAAAGATAAGCTTTCTAACTACCTTTCGCAATATGATATTATTGTCAAACAGTTAGAAGAAGTTTATACTAAGTTATAAGATTGTAGAAGGTATGATATGAAAAAATTAGTTAAATTGTTATTTGTTTTAATACTGATTGCTGGGATGGCTTTCTTTAGTATTAAGCATATAGGAACTAAATATATAACTTCAGGAAAGTTTGAATATAAGATTAATGATGATGAAACAATCACACTGGTCAAATATAATAAACTTTCAGCCTCTGAATGTATTACCATACCTTTTTCTATTGATGGCTATACAGTAACGGCCATTGCTTCAAATGCAGTTGACTGTACTGGAAGTGAAGAGATTATTATTGCTGATTCTATAATAACTATCAGTAAAAATGCTTTTAAAAACTGTGAAAAAATCAATAAAATCAGTGTTCCTGCCCATTTAAAAAATACTCAAGGTTTTTCTGAATTGAAAAACATTAATGTTTTAACGATAAGTTATGGTCAAGATGGGTTTATGGTGGATTTTCAATCAAATGAAGATAGAATCTGGAATGATAGCCGTAATGCAATTTTTAAACTGATAATCAGTGATGACATCAAATATTTGTCTGATAATGCTTTTAGAGACCTTGTGAATTTAGAAATAGTAGAATTCTCTAAAACAGTTGAATCCATTGGTGAGTATTGTTTTTATAATGACAATAATTTAAAATCATTTGATTTGCCAGCTTCATTAAAATCAATAAAAAAGCATGCCTTTGATAACAATCAAGGTCAGAATGAGAAGATAATTGTATTAATTCCACAGTCAGTAACTTATTTAGCTGAAAATTGTTTAAGTAAGGATTACAGGTATATCGTTTATGAAAACAGTGAAGCGGTTAATTATGCTAGAAAAAACGACTTGGATTTTGATCTTATCGATTTAACCTTTGCAGAAATGCCAGCTTCATTAAAAGTCGGTGAAACAATACAATTAAGCATAATTGATGCTAACATTCTGGCTGATGAAATAAGTTACTACAGTTCAGATCCTAAAATAGCAACCGTAACTGGAGAGGGAATGCTTACTGCCAATAGTATTGGAGCTGTTAAAATAACAGTAAAAACAGCCAGTGGTGAAAACAGCATCATTTTGGATATTACGGTCAATGATGAAAATGCCTCTGAAGTCAGATACTTGCTTCTTGATGTCAATGATGAAGTGATTCTGTCTCCTAACGATCATGATTGTTTTATTGGAAATAATAATTTTGTCTTTACTTCAAGTGATGAAGATGTTGTCATGGTTGATGAATCAGGTCATTTAGATATTATTGGCAGTGGTTTTGCCAAGATAACAATTTCCAGTGATGGAACAGATGTTATCTATTACACCAGTATTTCAAGACTTATTCAGGATATTAAGATTAATAGTATGGTCATTAATCTTAAAAAGGGTGGCATATTCAATCTTAATGTAGCGATATATCCAGATAATGCTGCCAATAAGGTTTTGAGCTATTATTCAAGTGATTCAGAGATTGCGGAAGTTAATTCTAATGGCAGGATAATTGCTAAAAGAAATGGAACAGCTATAATTACCGTCAAAACAAATGATGGTTCTGGAATAGTTAAAAAAGTAGCGGTGAATGTCAGTAGAACAAAAGTATCATGTCCATTTTATGAACTTGGACTTATGGTTAATAAACAATTCAGATTAAGATGTAGCGTTGATGATAATTCGATTCTGTTATATTCTTCATCGGATGAAAATATCGCTACAGTTGACAGTTCAGGAACTGTCTATCCGAAAAAAAGTGGAGAATGTTACATAACTGTTTCTAACGAAAACTATACTTCAGCGATAACTATTCCAATTCAGGTATATGATGCTTTCAGTTATGGGCTAGATTTGTCAGAATGGAATGGTTTATATTTGACATCCTACAATTTTGAACTGATGAAAAGTGAAGGAGTAGATTTTGTTTTATTAAGAGCTGCCTACGATAAGGATTATAAAGATTATACTTTTGACAGAAATTATGAAGCAGCAAAAAAAGCTGGTCTTGATGTTGGCGCCTATCATTATATTGTTTCTACAACAGTGGAAGAAGCGATAATTGAGGCAAAATGGATGCTGGAATGCATTGCCGGAAAAAAATTTGAATACCCAATAATTATTGATATAGAAACAGGTTCACAGAAATATCTGGATAGCTATACATTCAATGCGCTAGTAAATGCATATTGTGATGTCATAAGGGAAGCAGGTTATTATCCAGCTGTGTACAGCTATGCTGCCATGATAAAAAGATACAACTTTAAATATGATGTCTGGATTGCCCAATGGGATACTACCTATCCTCAGGTTTATAATAATAATTACACAATATGGCAATTTACTTCAAAGGGTAAGGTTAAAGGCGTAATGAGCAATAACGTTGACATCAACATTTGTTTTGTTGACTATCCTACAATTATAAAAGATGCACATTTGAATGGATATTAAGTAAAATTGTTGTATAATTAAGGTATAAAGAGTTGTAATACAATGTTAGACAGGAGAAAATATGGCTATATCATTAAGAGTAACAAAAGAAGAAGAAAAATTATTTAGAGATTATGCAAAATTTCATGGTATTACTGTATCTGAATTAATTAGAACTGCAGTAATCGAAAAGATAGAAAACGAAGTAGATATTAAAGATTTTGATGAAAGTTTACAACTTTACACTGAAAATAAAAAACTATACAGTTTGAATGATGTTGTAAAAGGGAATAAGTAAATGAACTTTCGTGTCTATTTTTCAAAGTTTGCCTATCATCAGTTAAACCAGCTGGATGATGCTGAAAGAGTAATCCTTTTAGGTTGGCTCAAAAAAAATCTGGAAGGTTCAAATGCCCCCAGACTTTTAGGCAAACCACTTAAGAACATCTTGTTTGGTCATTATAAATTTGTTGTTGGAAGATTCAGACTGCTAATATTAATTGAAGACAAAAAACTGATAATTTTAAAAATAAATATTACAAAATAAAAATGGACCGGAGTCCATTTTTTAATAGTTTCTTTTATTTTCAGTTCCTTTAATCAGTCTTTGAATATTGTCTTTATGTTTATAGACAACAAAAAGCCAGATCAATAATAAAGAAAGTGTTACATAGCTGTGATTGATAAAAGCAGAAATGACTACTGCTGTAAGCACACTGATAAGAGAGGCCAGAGAAACATATTCAGTCATCTTAGTTATCAAAAGCCAAATTCCAAGTGGCAGTAAAAAACCTAAAAGAAATGATTTTAAACTATATATCGAAAGAGCCAGGATTATACCGAAGGTAGTAGCCACAGCTTTTCCACCTTTAAAATTGGCAAATAGAGGATAGCAATGTCCAACAGCCACAAAGATACTTGTTAAACAAGCTGTTTTATAATCAAATCTGGATAAAATTAAAAACATGAAAAATCCCTTCAGGGCATCCAGAACTGCTACGGCAATAGCAGCTTTCTTGCCCAATGTTCTTCCAGTGTTAGTAGCGCCCAGATTTCCTGAACCATGTTTTCTGACATCGGTATTATAAAACACTTTACCAATAACAAGGGCCCAGGGAATAGAACCGACAATATAATTTAAAATTGCAAAAATAATAACTTTCATATTTTATCACCGATTAATATTATATATTAGTTAAAAAAAGGATGCAATTTTTATGATATAATATTTATGTATTGAGGTGTTTTATTTATGGCCAAAAATGTAAAATCTTACGATGAAAGCAGTATTCAAATCTTAAAAGGTTTAGAAGCTGTAAGAAAAAGACCAGGGATGTATATTGGATCAACTGACCAATATGGTCTGCACCATTTAGTTTGGGAAATCATGGATAATGCTATCGATGAATCTTTAAACGGCTTTGGTGATTGTATTAAATTAACAATTGAAAAAAACAATGTGATTTGCATAGAGGATGAAGGAAGAGGAATGCCAACTGGTAAACATGCCAGTGGTGTTTCAACTTTGCAGGTTATTTTTACCGAACTGCATTCAGGTGGTAAGTTTTCCAGTGAACAGGGATATAAGGTTGCTGGAGGACTGCATGGAGTTGGGGCTTCTGTGGTAAATGCTTTAAGCGAGTGGTTGGAAGTTACAACTAATTATCAGGGCAAAAGTTATCGTATGATGTTTGAAAAAGGTGGTTCTAAAATTGGCAGACTGGAAGTTTTAGGTAACACTAATAAGACAGGGAGTAAAGTAAGATTTTTAGCTGATAAGAAAATCTTCAATCGTATTGACTATAATTATGCCACCATTAAACAAAGGTTAAGAGAAAGTGCCTTTTTAATGGGCGGACTAAAGATTGTTTTAAAAGATGAAAGAAGCAATCAGCAGGATGAGTTCTATTATGAAAATGGTTTAGAAGCTTTTATGGCTTATCTGCACGAAGATAAGACAACGCTTTCTCCAGTTGTAATGTTTAATGGTGGAACCGAAAATATAACTGTTGATATTGCTTTTCAATATACCGATTCTTATGAAGAAAATTCATACTCATTTGTTAACCATGTCAGAACTCCTTTTGGAGGTTCTCATGAAGTAGGCTACAAAACAGCTTTCACAAAATGTTTTAATGAATATGCCAGAAAAAGCGGTTTATTAAAAGAGAAGGATAAAAACCTGGAAGGCAGTGATATAAGAGAAGGACTGACCAGTATTATTTCGGTTAATATCTCTGAAAATTTATTACAGTTTGAAGGACAGACCAAATCAAAACTTGGTACCCCAGAAGCCAGAACAGTAGTTGACAATCTTATTTCAGAAAAATTAGCTTATTTTCTAGATGAAAATAAAGAGCTTTCTAACGATTTAATCGGTAAAATGATTAAAGCCGCAGCAGCCAGAGAAGCAGCGCGTAAGGCTAAAGAACTGGCCAGGGTAAGTAAGAAAAACAAAAAAGATGAAAGATCACTATCCGGTAAACTGGCTGTTGCTCAATCCAAGGATGCGGAAGTAAAAGAATTATTTCTAGTTGAAGGTGATTCAGCTGGTGGAAGTGCCAAGCAGGGAAGGGATTCTAAATATCAGGCCATACTACCTTTAAGAGGAAAGGTTTTGAATACCGAAAAAGCTACGCTTGCTGATATTAATAAAAATGAAGAACTGTATACTTTAACTCAGACTATCGGAGCTGGAATTGGTGATTCCTTTGATGTTGAAGATTCTAACTATAGTAAAGTTATAATTATGACTGATGCAGATGTCGATGGTTCACACATTCAGGTTTTACTTTTAACTTTCTTTTACCGCTATATGCGCCCATTAATAGATGCAGGAATGGTCTATATTGCTTTACCACCGCTGTATAAGGTCAGCAAGGGTAAGGAATTCTTTTATGCCTACAATGAAGACCAGCTTATCGCCCTGAAAGAAAAATATGGTAAAGTCGAAATTCAGCGTTATAAAGGTTTAGGTGAAATGAATGCTGATCAATTATGGGAAACGACTATGAACCCTGAAACAAGGACTTTAATACAGGTAGGAATTGACGACAATTATTCGACCGATAAAAGATTTACTACCCTGATGGGTGATAATGCTGCTATCAGAAGAGAATGGATAGAATCGTATGTCACATTTACTTTAGAAGATGGATACCTGCTGGAGGATAACTAATATGAAAAAGAAAATAATTGAAGAGAAAATATTAGAACTTCCTTTAAAAGATCTGATAAGTGATCGTTATGGAGAGTATGCTAAAACGATTATTCAGGAAAGAGCTTTGCCTGATGCCAGAGATGGCTTGAAACCTGTTCAAAGAAGGATTCTATACGCTATGCACAAAGATGGCAATACCCATGAAAAGCCTTACAGGAAGAGTGCTAAAACAGTTGGTTTGGTAATCGGTAATTATCATCCGCATGGTGATAGTTCTATTTATGATGCAATGGTTAGACTTTCTCAGGATTGGAAAGTCAATCATACTTTAATTGAAATGCATGGTAACAATGGTTCAATTGATGATGATCCAGCAGCTGCTATGCGTTATACTGAAGCTAGACTGGCAGAAATTTCTTCTACCTTACTGGAAGATATTGATAAGGATACTGTAGTTTGGACGCCAAATTTTGATGATACAGAAAATGAACCTACAGTCTTACCAGCAAGATATCCAAATCTGTTGGTAAATGGTTCTACCGGTATTGCTGCCGGTTATGCTACAAATATACCTCCTCACAACTTGAAAGAAGTAATAGAAGGGACAATTTATCGTATCAACAATCCAGAAAGCACTGTCAAAGACTTGATGAAAATAATAAAAGGACCTGATTTTCCAACCAAGGGAATAGCTCAGGGAATTGATGGTATAAAAGAAGCCTTTACTACTGGAAAGGGAAGAATAGTTATCAGAAGTAAAGTGACTGTTGAAAAAGTTAAAGGCGGAATACAGCAGCTGGTAGTCACAGAAATACCTTATGAAGTAGTTAAAACCAATATTGTTAAAAAGATTGATGATATTCGTTATAATAAGGAACTGGATGGTATTATTGATGTCAGAGATGAATCAGATAGAAATGGTTTGAAAATAGTTGTTGATATCAAAAAAGATGCAGATGTAAATCTTATTTTAAATTATTTATATAAAAATACTGACTTGCAGGTTTATTACAATTACAATATGGTCGCTATTGTCAATAATCGACCAATGTATTTAGGCTTGCTGGATATGCTTGATGCTTATATTGAATTCTATAAAGATTTTGTTTTAAGAAGAACCAAGTACGAATTTGACAAGCGTTTAAACAGATGTCATATATTAGAAGGTTTAATAAAAGCTGTCAGTGTGCTGGATGAAGTAATCAAGATAATCCGTGGCAGCAGAGATAAAGCTGATGCCAAAAAGAACCTTATTGAAAGATTCCAGTTTACAGAAGCACAGGCTGAAGCAATTGTACAATTGAGATTATATCGTTTGACCAATACCGACATCTACGCTTTAAAAGATGAATACACGCAACTTGTCAAAGAAATGAAGCTTTTAAATGAAATTATCAACAATCCTGTTTCATTAAATAGGGCATTGTGTACAGAACTGACAGAACTGAAGGATAAATTTGCTCATGAAAGATATACAGTAATTGAAGATGTGATCGAAGAAATTGTTATAGATAAAGTAGATATGATTGCCAATGAAAGAATCATGGTTTCATTTACCAGAGATGGCTATATCAAAAAAGTTTCTTTAAGGTCTTATAATTCAACTGAAAGCAATCTTCCTGGATTGAAGGAAACTGATGAACTTATTGGCTTTATTGAAGCAGATACGATAGATACTCTTATGGCTTTTACCGCTTCTGGAGAGTACGTTTTAGTGCCTTTATATGAAATAAATGAGTCTAAATGGCGTGATATAGGCAATCATATATCTGACTATGTCAAGGTAAACAATGCTGAACAGTTTGTTTCTGCCTACATTGTCAAAGACTTTAATACTCATGCCTGGATAATTACAGCTTCAGAAGGCGGGATGATTAAAAGAACAGATTTAAACTCCTGGAAACTGGTAAGAACTTCAAGAAGCTCTCTAGCAATGAATTTAAGTGATAATGATAAGGTGGTCGACGCCAAGTTAGCTTATGAAAATGATGAAGTTCTTATTGTAACAAAAGATGGTTATGCCTTAAGATATTCAATAGATGAAATTCCTAATGTTTCTTCCAGAGCAAAGGGAGTAATAGCTGTCAGATTAAACAAAGATGATAGATTGGCAGGAATTGATATTATTTCTTCCAACAAAACAGAAGCAGTATTTTTTACTGCTAAAGGAAATTCAAAGCGTATTAAAATTGCAGATATTCAGGAAACCAGAAGAGCAACAAAAGGTTTACTGATTGCCAAGAAGAATAAAACCAATCCGGCAGAAATTAAAAATGTCATAGTCAGCTCATTATCAGATGATCTGGGTATTATTTCCGATGATGAACCTTTGAATTTAAAAGCAAAAGATATCAATTTATTAGGGGCTGACTCA
Source organism: Erysipelotrichaceae bacterium (assembly GCA_033808805.1). GTDB lineage: Bacteria > Bacillota_I > Bacilli_A > Erysipelotrichales > Erysipelotrichaceae > UBA1783. The sequence goes on along the minus strand of JAPXMY010000003.1, from coordinate 144,074 downwards.
AGATTTTCAACATCTGCAATAGAAAACTGGTATCATTATAGTGGAATTGAAGAAGTAAAGATTATTGATATTCCAGTTAAAGAAAACAAAAAAAACTTTGAAGAATTAACCTTGGAGGTATGACTATGAATAGATTTTCACGTTTAATAGTTTTGATATGCATATATGCTGCTTTATTTATGGGATGTTTTCTATTAATAACTTACTATAATGGAGTCTATCTACTGGAAAATTCTCTTTATCAGCTTTTTATTGCCATTCCATCTTTAATAATTGCGGTGATATTGATAATTGTTCAATTTGTTTATAAAAAGAAAGGTTCTGTTGATGAACTTGAAGAAGAAGATTATGAGACATTAAGTGATGAAGAAATTGATGAATATGTTTTATCTGATAAAGAAATTGAAGATGATAACTATGAATTTACAGATTCAAGTGAACTAGAGTTCATCGGAATAGATGATGAAGATGCAACTGATGAAACAGATGAAGTCATAGAAGAAAAAGAAATTGATATAAAAGAAAATGAAATAGAATATGAAATAATTGTTGAAGATGATGAAATTATAAGTGAAGAAAAACCACAGGATGTTATTGATGTTATATATGACACTTTATCAATGAAAAAACTCAGAGAAACAGAAAATGTGGAAGAAAAAGCTGAAGAATCAGTACAGCAGGAAATTGTAGAAGAAGAAATTCAACCTGAAAAAGAAGAAGTACACTTGGAAAAAGTTTCACAGGATGTCATAACTGAAGATGTAGCGGTTTCTGTTGATTTGACTAATACACAAATGATGTATATTGAACAGTCTGAAAGTTCCTATTTGAATACTCAGGGCGTACCGCAGCTGGTTGTGACTGATCAGGTAGATTCAAAAGATTTAAAGAAAGCGAATTATATTTACAAAGAAATTGAAAAGCAAAAGATTGATGAACAATCTGAACTGGAACAGGAAGAATTGGAATTCCTTAAAGAAGAGAAAGAAGAAAATATTATTTCTCTATTAACGATGATTATTGTAGCTTTGGTTATTGGCAATATAGTCTTGTTAGTGTACTATCTTTTTACCAGGATGTAATTGTTGATGGAAAACAAGTGTTTAGGCTGTGGGGTTTTGCTGCAGAATACTAACCAGGATGAAATAGGTTATGTCATAGATTTAAAGATGGATTATTGTCAGAGATGTTTCAAAATGATTCATTATGATCAGCACAAGGAAAATGATTTTCTACCTGACAATGATTTACTAATTGAACAATTAAATAAATTGGACGGTAATTTTGTCTGGATAATTGACATTTTTGATTTAGATAGTTCTTTAAATAGCGTTTTAGTAGATTTTTATCGTCAGCATAGTTGTAACATCATATTGAATAAATGTGATCTTCTTCCAGCTAAGATTAACTATGAAAAACTAGGTGAATATGTATTAAAGCGAATAAAAAAATTAGATATTAAATCCAAGGCGATAATTACTCGTGGAGTAAATGATGATTTTATTGGAGTTTTTAATGATTATATCAATATTGAAAGTAAACCTGTTGTCATGACTGGTCTGGCAAATGTAGGGAAAAGTACGATTATAAATCATCTTTTGCAAGATAAGGTAGTTACTGTAAACAGATATCCGGCAACAACGATAAATTTCAACGAAATAATAACTGATGATTATCATATAATTGATACTGTCGGTATTATTCCCGAGGGCTCGATGCAAATGTATCTGAGTAATAAACAATTAAAAACAGTTGTTCCAGTTAAGAAGATAAGGCCCCTTGTATATCAACTGATGGAAAACCAAAGTCTGTCAATTGGAGGGTTGGCTAGAATAGATATTTTAAATAATAAGAAGGCAAATGTCATTGTTTATGTATCTAATTTGCTGACAATCAGAAGAAGTAAATTTGAAAATGCGGATAAATTCTGGAACAATAATTATGGGAAGGAACTTGTCCCTGTCCTGGAAAGTTGCAGAAACTTTTCAGATATGAAAAAACATTATTTTATCAATAAGGGAAAAAATGAATATTTCATTTCAGGTTTAGGTTTTGTAACTATTATCAGTGAAAAAGCAGAGGTAGTAATCTATACTGCTCCTCAAATTAATGTAAATGTTAGAAAGGCAATGATTTAAATGTTAAAAAAGAATCAAAAACAATATTTGAAAGGTTTAGCCAATACTTTGAAACCAACAATTATAGTCGGTAAAAATGGCTTAACCGATAACGTAATAACTTCAGTAATTGAAGGATTGACAGCTCATGAACTGGTCAAGATTTCGGTTTTAAATACTTCAGAGGCAACACCAGAACAGTTAGCTGTTGAAATTGCCAGTGAAACAAAGAGTGAAATCGTCAGTCAATTAGGCCGAAAAATTGTACTTTATAAAAAGAATGTCAAAGAACCTAAAATTCTTTTACCAAGATGAAAATTGCAATTTATATAAATCAATTTGATCCAATTACTAAAGGTCATATTAAAGCGGCAAAAAAAGTATTAAAACAGAGTAATGCTGATTTAATATGTTTTTATGTTGATCGATCGATTAATCCTGATGTCTACCACAGAGAAAAAATGGTTAAATTGGCCATAAAACCATATCGTAAGTTTGTATTTATAAACAATTATAAACGACTTATGAAAATAGATAGAAATAATGAATATTTCTTTATAGAAGATAAAGAGAATGATAAACAGAGTGAATTATTTAAACAGGGAAAAATATCAGTAGTTGAAAAAAAAGTATGTGGCTATATTTTCAATAATGGTATCTATGCCAAAGAGATAATAAGTTCCTATATTAACAAAAAGAGATACAGACATTGCTTATCAGTTGCTGATTTATGTGTAAAAATAGCAAGAGGTAACAGATTAGATGAATATAGAGCTTACCTGATTGGTATTTATCATGATATAGCCAAAGATTTTAGTAAAGAAGAACTTTTTATCTATATGAATATTTATAAACCATATGAATTTGAATATGATTATAAGGTCTGGCATTCGTATGTAGGATATTATTTTTTAAAACATAGCTGCAGATTAAAAGATAAAAGAATGCTGAAAGCTATCAGACATCATTGTCTGGGAGATGATAATGACGTATATAGTAAACTTATATTTGTGGCTGATAAGTTGGATCCATCTAGAGGATATGATTCCTCAAAAGAGATTGAAATAGCCTGCCAGGATATAAATAAAGCCTTTGAAATAGTAAAAAAACAAAATATAGAATATTTGGAAAGTAGGGGAGTAGTATGATTGCTATAATGGTTGCGATGGATTGTGAAAGAGAAGCTTTTGAGCAGATTGTAGAAAATAAAAAAAATATCACCAATATGAATCAGGATTATATAATTGGTACAATTGCTGATAAAGAAGTTATTGTCGCTACCTGCGGTATCGGTAAGGTAATAAGTGCGATTAATACTGCTAAAATATTAGAAAATTATGATATCGAGCTGGTCATAAATATTGGAACAGCTGGAGGAATTAATAAAGATGCCAATATTGCGGATGTGATTGTAGCTTCCAGAGTTACTTATCACGATTTTGATTTGTATTCTATTGATGGCACTTATCCTTCATTTGATAATAACTACTATACTTTTGATACAGATAAAAATTTAACAGAATTGGCTTATAATGTTATAAAAAGTGATGATTATAATGTATTTGTCAAACCACTGGTATCTGGTGATGCTTTCATCAGTTCTAAAGAGAAAGTGGCATATATTCAAAAACATTTTCCAGAAGCATATGGCTGTGATATGGAAGCCTGCTCAATTGCTCACTGCTGTCATGAATATCGAAAAAAATTTCTTGTTATCAGATCATTTTCAGATATTGTCACCAAAAAAGGCAATGAATTAGATTTCAATGAATATAAATTCATCGCCTCAAAAAGAGCAGCTCAATTTAGCAAGCAGATAATAGAAAAGTTGGATTAGTTCCAACTTTTATTCTTTAATTTTAATCAGATTATTTTTAACTAGCCAATCCTGAACTATCTGAATCGTAAATATATTGTTATTGCCTTCTTCAATAATGCTGTTTACAACAATCAATCCTTCAATATAGCTCATGTTTGCACAGGCAGGGACTGAAGAGAAACCATATTTCAATCTAAATGAACTGTATTCAGAAATATCAAAACCCAATAAATTTACATAGACTAAATTTTCAATTTTTTCTATTTCATTGTTCAGCATAATTTCTTTTAGAATGGTATTAAACAAATACTGAGAGTTGATTGAAGAAGAATCAAAGAAAATAACATTCAAAGGTTCTTCGCTGTTAATGATAAGATTGTTGAATTCTTCAATAGTTAAAACTTTATCAAATTCATAGTTAATCTCAACAACTGGATTTTTTGTTTCCTTCGGTTTGTTACTTTGATATATTTGATAGACTCCAAAAAATATCAGTGCTAATACTAATGTATAAAAAATACTTCTTTTAATCATAATTTCACCAAAATTATTTTATCATATTGTTAAACTATATGTAAACAAAGCAAATTATTGTATAATATTAGTGGAGTGATTTTATGAAAATTTATCAGAAAAGATTCTTTAATAGAAGAAATTGGATCTTAGAAAATATCAGTAAATTAAATCTTGATAGTAATGAAGCATTACTTCTTTTATTAATTGACTATTTTAATGAATACAGTGAACCATCCAACATCAATACTTTATCTAAAAGTTCTAATTTAGATAAAAGCGTTGTTGATGATACGATTGCTTCCTTAATATCAAAAGGATACCTGGTTTTATTAACTGACAGCGGGCAGGTAATTTTTAATATTGACAATATTTTTGAAGCTAAGAATGAAATTATTGAGAACAATGATATTTTTGATATTTTTGAAACTGAATTTGGAAGAATATTATCTCAGAAGGAAGCTTCAACTATTTCTGAATGGTTAAGAATATATGATTATAATGCCATTGTTAAGGCTTTAAGAGAGGCTTTAATTTATAATAAAAAATCAATAAATTATATCGATAGGATATTAGCTAAAGGAAATGAAGATGAATAGTGAAGTTATCTATCAAAAACTGTTGGAATTATTTCCTGAAGCCGGCTGTGAACTTAATTATAAGAATGATTATAATTTATTGGTTGCTGTTGTACTAAGTGCTCAAACAACTGATATATCTGTAAATAAAGTTACAGAAGTGCTTTTTAAAAAATATCCTGATGTCTATTCATTAGCCAAGGCGGAAACTGAAGATGTAGAAAAAATTATCAAATCTATTGGCCTATATAAAAATAAGGCCAAGAATATTGTCAGCCTTTCTAAGGCAATTGTAGAGAGATTTGATGGAAGAGTACCAAATACCTATGAAAAGCTTTTATCACTTGATGGCGTAGGAAGAAAGACCGCAAATGTCGTTTTATCGGAATTATTTAAAATTCCAGCAATAGCAGTTGATACCCACGTTAACAGAGTAAGTAAAAGATTAGGGCTTGCTTCTGGAGCTGATTCTACTAATGTAGTTGAAGAAAAATTAAAAGAAAAATTTAAAAAAGAACAATGGTCCAGTCTGCATCATTTAATGATCCATTTTGGAAGATATAAATGTGTAGCTAGAAATCCCATTTGTGAAAATTGTCCATTTATAGAAATTTGTCAAAAAGATAAATTATAAAAGATAAGCAGAATTCATTTGTTTAGATATGACTACCATTATCTATAAAATAATGGTTTAAATTAAAAAGGAGACTATCCATTATGAAAAGCGAAGATAATTGTAAGAAAACAGATACAAATATAGATAAGATTAAAAAAACACTGGAAGATATGATTGATATGGAACTTGTTGTTTTTGCGGAAGAATACGATATGTATATTCATCCTTTTACTTCCAGTAAAAGAGTAGTCGTTGAAAATAATGGCAAATATTCTAAACTGGATTTAACTCTACAGGAAAATTTCTTTATCTGGAAAAAGCATCTTGTTAAACAATTTGCTGGTATAAAACAGATAGATGAGGTGTTTGATTATATCGAGACTAATTATTTTACGCTGTTTATACTTTCGCAGTTTTATAAAAAAGGGATTATTTCATCTGAAGATATGGGTGAGATGCTGAAAAATAAATTCCGTTATTTATTTGATAAAGAGCCTTATCTGGTTAATCGTAATGATGTGGTTGATATCTTTAAATATGCGGATAAGATATCACTCATGGACAAGGAAAGTCTTACTTATTATCAAAATCTTCCAGCCAATATAACTCTGTACAGAGCAATTGAAAACAAAGGCTATGATCAGCCTTTTGTCTGGTTTCAGTCTCAGCAGGAAGCAATCAGTAATCAGATATTTCACGACTATAATCAAATGGTAGAAATTTGGCAATTAGATGTTCCAAGAGAAAATATTCTCGCTGTATGGCTTGATGAACATCAGGGAAATATAATAATAGTAGATGTAAATGAGAAGTTGAATAGAAATATTATCTGTAAACAGATAGAATCTAAATAATTGATTATTATGAAATCTAGCTTGTCATTCAAATATTGATCAAAAGAGCCAATAATTAACTGTCAGAATTAATTGTAAATAGAAATAAATATTAATTTTAAGTAATAATTTGATATTTTTACAATCATGACAGTTTTTTTGTTGTATAATATTTGCTTATATAGACAAAAATGCAGAAGCAAAAATTAACCGTAAGGGAAGGGATTCATTATGAATAAAAGCCAATTGTTTAACTATATAAAAAGTAAGGGAAGTATAAAGTCAGATAGGGCATTGAAGCAAATGGCTGAAAGACTGGTAACAGACCAAATATGGAATATTGTCGAAGAAAATTGTTTTCACGCCATTACAAATGAACCAATGTTTCTCTTTTATAATAGTCTTGAAGATAAATATGTTGATATCAATAATGAAAACGTAGTTAATGTAAATGATGGATATTTGCTGGAGAGTGAATTGTTGGAAGAGCTAAAGTACTTTACGATTGATGAAATTGGCAGAATTATAAATGTGACAAAAACTTATGAAACAGATCGTCTACTTGACTGTCATAGTGGAATAACTGACAGTGTTGCAGATAAAATATATCGTGGAGTAGGTATTTTAAAAGATGGCAAGGATGATAACACAATGACTATTGGTTTTGAACTGGAAACAAACGCAGCTGCAGGAGCATCCAGAGTTCAGGTAGGTGACTGTATAAAGGATATGATTGATACACGACTTGGACATGTAGAAAGAGACAGCACAATTACTGGAATTGAATTTATCAGCCATATATTTACCTGGAACAAATTGAAGAAGGTCAAACCATTAGTTCAAAATATGTTGCTAAAAATGGCTGCTAATGGTTTAGAGGCAACTTCAGGAGCAGGACTTCACATTCATATTGGTAGAAATGCTTTTGTCAATGAAGAAGCTTTTCTTCGTTTTTATACAATAATAAATGCTCATAACAATCGTTTATTCTGGCAAAAACTGGCCAGAAGACAAGCAAATGATTATTATGTATTTGCAGATACTCCTTTGGAAAAGAATCGTCTGATCAAGGTTATCAGAAAACAAAAATACTCTCATGGTGTTGCGATTAACCAGGAACATTCTGCAACATATGAAATCCGTATCTTTGCCTCAACGCTTTCAATGGAGGTGCTTTATGGCTCAATAGAGTTAATGGTTAACCTGGTAAAATTCTGTAACAACTTACAACTAAAAGTGTTTGATAAAATGTGCATCAGCAATGGAGAATATGCAGGTGAGTTTTTACATAATATAAGTAATTTGAGTATTAAACCTTTATCATTAGAATTTATATCTGGCTTAGAAAAAGAAGAATACTGAATATAAAATGTGAATATCAATATCTAAAAAAGCATAACTTGATAAAATAAGTTATGCTTTGATTTTATAATAATTATAATTTTAATTTATGGATTGGTTCCATCGCCAGAACCAGATCCCTGACCACCTCCTGGAGGAGTTCCTGGATCTGTTCCATCACCTGGATCAACAGGTTCTTCTTCAACATATGGTTTTATTTCAACCCCAACAGTTAATCCATCACATCTGACCTTAGTGATTGAGTAACGATAGTAGCCATTTACCTTGAATTCTGTTATTTCCTCAGTGGTATTTTTAAACTCACAGATAAAGGTGTCCTTATCAGAAACAAATTCAAATACTTCTCCTGTATTAGGGTTGTATATTTCTACCACATATTCAACACAGCCTTCTATCCATGATTTATGGAATCTTCTAACAGCGTTATACCAGATTCCCAATCGTTTTTCCTTATAGACTCTTGGAGCTATCTTTAAAGCTTGTGGATCTGAATAAGGAGAAAATTGAATCTGCAGTTCATAATTCTGATCATCATATTTGGCAGTAAATGACTGAACATTTTCGATGGATTCTTCTGGCTTATATTCTTCTAAATTAGCAAATTGAGCCAGGACATATCCAGTAGTCTGAAGCTTTTTATCAGCATATTCTGGCAGAGCAGTATAAGGATACAATCCTTTTATATGCGTAATAGAAGCTACTGATGATGGTCTGGAATTAGTATTTTTAGGAGCACCAAATGCATTATAGACAGCATTCAATAGAGCATTTACAGCCGGAACATCTTTCATGCTGTGAGCATAGGCATATGACATATAGGTAGTCTTATCCTGATATCTACCAGTGTCATAACCCATCCAGAACGAGAATGAATAATCATTTGTCCCAAACAGATATAGCAGGTCTTTGTCAGATCCAACAGGATAACCCCATTTTCTAATAACTGAGATATCATATCCATTTGTTCCGGTTTTTCCATAGACAGCATAATTGCTTCTTCTGATAGCTGTTAAACGCATATTTCCTTCATAGTCATCTTCTGTTCCACCATAGATACCGATATATTCCAAATATGATGTCAACCAGGCAGCACCTTCACTTAAAGCTCTGACAGTTGGAACATTGGCAATGATTGGTTCTTTTGATGAGTTGATAAACTCAATTCTGGTAATAGTGTGTGGTGTAACATAAACACCTTTTGACAGGATAACTGCCTGAGTAGCAGCCATTTGGATAGGAGATATATCGTATCCAAAACATCCAATGGCATACTGTTCATTCATAAAGTCAATCATTTCCTGGTCATAGCCGATATTTTTTAAATATTTTCTCATCACTGATGTTCCAACAGTTTCTTCTATCCAGCGATAAAGTTTAATTGATGGTACATTATATGAAAGTGGGAAAGTCTTTTGAACAGAAGTTTCACCATTCCACGTACGTGAGTCATTGTAGAATAGAACATTGGTACCAGCATACAAGGTAGGTTCATCATCAATGGTAAATGATGTAGACATACCACAGTGTTCAAATGCCAGTGGGTATGTAAACATTGCTTTGGAAGTAGAACCTGGAGATACTCTGGCATCATAGGCATAGTTGAATATTCTTTGACCATTATAGTTTCTTCCACCGCAGACCCCGACAATCAAACCAGTAAAGTTTTGAATAACTGCCGATGCGACATTTATGTTGTTGTCTTTAAAAGCAATAATTTCACCACGTGATAAGGCATCACAAGTTGCCTGAACTGTTTGATTCATCGCTGTATAGACCCTTACAGGAGTAGTATATGGATCAATGCCATACATTTCTTCAAGTTCAGCTAAAACAACATCTATGTAAGCCTGATTATCGATTGTTCCATCAACATACTCAGTAATGACATTTGGATTGTTAAGGGTATTTCCGTATAACAGATCTTCAACTCTTACTTTTAAGGCCAGTTCATATTCTAAATCGGTAATATAACCATGATAATTCATCAGGTATAAAACATCAGCTGTTCTCTGTTGACAAGCTTCAATATCATAATAAGGATTATAGGTATTAGGAGCATTGATAATACCAGCCAGCATAGCGCTTTCTACCAGGTTGAGATCAGTACAGTCTTTGTAGAAGTAGTACTGTGAAGCTACCTGAACACCTCTGGCGTTGGCTCCAAAGTTAACTTTATTGATATACATCTCAAATACTTTTTCTTTGCTGATCAGATTGCTTATCTGTAAAGCATAGTATATTTCCTGTACCTTTCGATTTATGGTACTTTCAGCTATGGTATCTACCGCAAAATAAGTATTTTTTATTACCTGCATGGTGATAGTTGAACCACCTTGAGCAAATGATAAGGTTTTAACGTTCTCTAAAAAAGCTTTAGCAAATCTCGGTAAGTCAAAACCTGGATGTTCAAAGAATCTTGAGTCCTCAACGGCAATAAAAGCATCAACAAGTACTTGTGGGAATTTGTTATAGGCATAAGAAATTCTGCTTTCTTTACCTAAGATCATAATCTGATTTCCTGCATCATCAAAAATCAATGAAGCATCCTGGCTGGTCAAGTCTTCTGTTTCCAATACAACATCTGTTTTACTTAAGATCAACTTTACAATATTAAAACCACTTACAACACCTAACAGACCACAAAAAACAATAAAACCCATAATTGAGTTAATTATTTTTCTTCTTAATTTTTTCTTTTGAAATTTTGTTTTTGCTGGTTTAGCATTATTCTTCGAATTCTTTTCTGTATTTGAATTCTTTTTATTAAATAATCCCATTAGATTTTACCTCCAAATATATGTGAATCAATAACTGATAGATAATCAACTTTAATCTGATAGTGATAAGGAATAATGATTCCTTTTTCCTTAAACCAACTGTAAGGAATACTTTTTCTTTTTGTATTTTTTAGAAATTCAAATAAATCTTTTGCAAACACTAGAAAGGTTTCATCGTGATAAGAGAATCTGACAATCAGAAACCCTATTCCTTTATGCTCAACAATTCTTCTCATATGTTCTAACTGATGAGGATGAATCATTGCCAGTACAAGTGAAGTTTTTGAGCTTGTTTCCTTTGCTTCAAAATCAAGATATAATCCCTTATAAATACCATTATAATCAGTAGTGCTGGGCGACTGGAAGTAGGCTTCAGTAATTCTGGCAGTACTTCTTGATTTATAATCAACCTCTACAATCGTAACAGGAGTAGGTTTCTTATAAATTACAGCTCTATCTATTTCCAGATAGTATCTATTTGTCTGGTTCAAATCTTCTTCCAGTGACATCCCACGACGAGAATAGTTAATAATTTTAGAACGATTTGAAAACTTTCCGTTTGGATAATTTACCATTTTATCACCTTAATAATTATAAACTATTATATTATAGTTGACAAATATTTTACGTCCATATAGGATTTTGATAAATTAATAAAATTAAATTTCTGTAAATAATAATTGTCATCAACAATTATAAATATTAGTTTAAAAAAGTTGAATTCTTAATTATATTGTGGTAGGATTATTACGTTGCAAATCCTTTTTGGGATTTCAACCGCTCTAAATAAGGTTTAAGTACATTATGTCACCTTATCAGGCGAGTCTAAATGCTAAAAAGGGAGGTGTAAAGACATGTATTATGCTATTATCGAAACTGGCGGAAAACAGATTAAAGTTGAAGAAGGTTCAGTTATCTATGTTGAAAAATTAGATGCTGAAGAAGGTTCAGAAGTTGTTTTTGACAAAGTTGTATTACTGTCAGGGAAAACTACAAGAGTTGGTGCTCCTTATGTAAAAGATGTCAAAGTTACTGCTACTGTCGAAAAACAAGGTAAAGGCAAGAAGATTAGAATTTTCAAGTATAAAGCAAAAAAAGGATCTTCTCGTAGACGCCAGGGTCATCGTCAACCATATACTAAATGTACAGTTACCAGTATTCAAGTATAGTTATGGTGAATGTCAGGATTGTTAAAAAAGATGGACTTATAAAAAGTCTTCATATTTCAGGCCATGCAAATGCTGGCAAATATGGAAATGATATGGTCTGTGCCGGCATCAGCAGCATATCAATTGGATTAGCCAATGCAGTTGATATAATAGCACAGGAAAATTGTATAGTTGATGTCGATGAAAATCTTGTTTCAATCGAAGTACTGAGCAGTGATGAAACTGTTCAGATAATTTTACAAACCGGAATTGTTCAACTTCAAACTGTCGAAGAACAATTTCCAAAAAACATTAAAATAAATATTACGGAGGTATAACCAATGAAGTTTACATTAAATATTCAAATGTTCGCATCTAAAAAGGGTGTTGGTTCTACTAAAAACGGTCGTGACTCTGCTGCAAAACGTTTAGGTGCTAAAAAAGCTGATGGACAATTTACAAATGCAGGATCAATTATCTATCGTCAAAGAGGAACTAAGATTCATCCTGGCAACAATGTTGGTCGTGGAGGCGATGATACATTATTTGCTTTAACCGCTGGCGTTGTTAAATACGAAAGACTTGGCAAAAAAAGAAAACAGGTCTCGGTATATCCAGTTGCTTAATTAATCAAAATCCCCGTGTCAGGGGATTTGTTTTTTACTGAAAAGGAGGAAACACTATGAAATTTATCGATTCAGCCAAATTACGTGTCAAAGCCGGTAAAGGTGGAGATGGTATTGTGGCATTTAGAAGAGAAGCCCATGTACCTTTAGGCGGCCCTTTTGGTGGTGATGGTGGTAAAGGTGGCTCAATTATTTTTGAAGTTGACACTCACAAGACAACCCTGCTGGATTTTAGATTTATGAAACTATTAACTGCTGAAAGTGGTGGAAATGGAAAGACTAAGAAAATGTTTGGAGCCGATGGTAAGGATAAAGTAATAGGTGTTCCTTTAGGAACTATTGTAAGAAATCTTGAAACCGGCAACATCATTGCTGATTTGACCAATATTGGCCAAAGAGAAATCATCTGTAAGGGCGGTCTTGGAGGAAGAGGCAATCACAGCTTTAAATCAAGTAGAAATCCTGCTCCTGATTTTGCGGAAAAAGGAGAGGAAGGAGAAGAATTTGATATTGAGGTTGAATTGAAACTTTTAGCTGATGTCGGTTTGGTAGGATTTCCTTCTGTTGGTAAAAGTACGATTCTTTCAGTAGTAACCAGTGCTAAACCGGAGATTGCTGATTATCCTTTTACGACATTATCACCTAAATTAGGTGTGGTTAATGTTGGTGATGGCAGAAGCTTTGTAATGGCTGATTTGCCAGGATTAATTGAGGGAGCATCTCAAGGGCGTGGTTTAGGACATGAATTTTTAAAGCATATAGAAAGATGCAGAGTTATTATTCATGTTATTGATATGGGAAATTTAACTGGAAGAGATGTTGTAAAAGATTATGAAACTATTAATAATGAGCTGGAAACCTACAAATATGGATTGATGAAACGTCCTCAGATAGTAGTTGCTAATAAAATGGACGAAGAAGGAGCTCAAGAAAATCTGGAAAAACTTAAAGCTGCCTATCCAGATATTGAAGTATTCGAAACAGTATCCTTAATTAACGAAGGATTACAGCCAGTTTTATATCGTGCAGCTGATTTATTGGATATAACTGATCCATTTCCACTGGAAGATGATGAAAAATCAAAAGAATTTGGTGTTGTTTATAAATTTGTCCCTGAACCAGAACCATTCATTATAAAAAATCTAGGCAATGGCAAATGGGCTCTGGAAGGAGACAGGGTTACAAAGTTATTTAGAAGAATAAATTTTGAAAATCCAGAAGAAGTCATGAGATTTGCGGTTTCTTTAAAGAAAATGGGTGTCAATGAAGCTCTTAAAGAAAGAGGAGCTAAAGAAAATGATGAAGTTTTCATTGAAGATTATGTCTTTGAGATTACTGAATTTATTTAATCAATAAAATAGTCTATAATGGAAGTGGTGATTTTATGATAACTTTTATTCGTGGTAAAGTTTATGAGTTCAGCTCTGAACATGTAATTTTAGATAATAACGGTATCGGTTACTTTATTAATTTTAATCGACCAGAATTATTGACTTTAGGAGAAACAATTACAATATTTACCTATCAGCACTTTAGAGATGATGCAACTGTTTTATATGGATTTGCTGAAAAGATGGAACTGGATATTTTTCAAAAGCTGATTTCTGTCAAGGGATTGGGACCAAAGACAGCAAGTATGATTTTAGGAAGATGCAAATGCAGTGATCTGGTTGTAGCTATAGAAAATGGAGATGTTGCTTTTTTAAAGAGAATGCCTTCTGTTGGAACTAAAACAGCACAGCAGATTATTTTAGATTTAAAAGGTAAACTTGTTGAAGTAACAAGTGAAGATACACCAATCAATAAAGAAATTGAAGAAGCTATTGAAGGGTTAAAATCTTTAGGATATAAGACTTATGAAATTAATAGCATAAAGGGACAATTGAATAAGTTAGATTGTCAAACGACCAATCAATATTTATCAGAAGGGTTAAAATTATTAAATAAACGAAGTGGAGGATAGTATGGAAAGATTAATGAGTGCAAATGAATTGGAACAAAATGAAGATGCATCATTACGTCCACAATCTTTAGATGAGTATGTTGGACAGGATTCACTAAAAAGCAATCTAAGAGTCTTTATTCAGGCAGCTAAAGAAAGAAATGAATCATTGGACCATTGCTTGTTTTATGGCCCTCCTGGACTTGGTAAAACTACTTTAGCCTATATTATTGCTAATGAAATGGGAACAAACATTAAAGTTACCAGTGGTCCTGCAATTGAAAGAACTGGAGATCTGGCAGCCATATTGTCTTCACTGGAAGCAGGAGATGTCCTGTTTATTGATGAGATACATCGTCTGCCTAAACAGATTGAAGAAGTCCTATATCCAGCAATGGAAGATTTCGTTATAGATGTAATTGTTGGCAGAGACTCAACAAGCAGATCTATCAGACTTGAACTGCCGCCTTTTACGCTTGTAGGAGCAACCACCAGAGCAGGAGATGTTTCAGCACCTTTAAGAGATAGATTTGGCATCATATCAAAGTTGGATTATTATACTCATAATCAGCTGGGAGAAATCATTAAAAGAACTTCCAGAGTCTTTGATACAGAAATCAATGATCTAGCTGTTGTAGAACTGGCAGCCAGAAGTCGAGGTACTCCAAGAATTGCCAATAGATTATTTAGAAGGGTTAGAGATTTTGCCCAGGTTTTAAATGATGGAATTATTGATGTCGAAATTACAAATGAAGCATTAAATCGTCTAAAAGTTGATAAATTAGGATTGGATGAAGTAGATGTACGCTATTTAAAGGGTATTATTGAGCGCTTTAAAGGTGGACCGGTAGGAATAGAAGCTCTAGCAAGCTCAATTTCTGAAGAAACAACAACATTGGAAGATGTCTATGAACCTTATCTTTTGCAAATAGGCTTTATTCAAAGAACAACCAGAGGAAGAATTGCGACTGAAAAAGCTTATCAGCATTTAAAAATTGATATGCAGGATACTTTATTTGGAAATATTTAACTAATGCATGAGGAGATATTATTCTCCTTTTTAAGTGTATTAGTTTTTATTTATAAAAATACTTCCAATATAAAAAAATGTAAATTAAAATGAATATCAATTTTTTGTTGAAAAAAAATTACTATGATATAATATTTTCTGGGAGTGATAAGATGAAGATTATCATAGCTACTGGGGGCACAGGTGGCCATATCTATCCAGCAACAGCATTAGCTGAAAAATTGCTTAGTGATGACAAAAACAACGAAATACTATTTATAGGTAACTATGATCGAATGGAAGCAACTGAAATTCCTAAAGCAGGTTATCGTTTTATTGGTATTAAAGCAGCTAAATTCAATGAAAGTAAAAATAAGATTAATTCAATTATCGTTTTATATAAGGCATATAAGGAATGTCTACATATTCTACAGGACTATAAACCAGATATTGTTGTAGGGTTTGGCGGTTATGTGACAGTTCCAGTAATTATGGCAGCAGTTAAATTGAA
The DNA here is from genome assembly GCA_033808805.1 of Erysipelotrichaceae bacterium. Taxonomy (GTDB): domain Bacteria; phylum Bacillota_I; class Bacilli_A; order Erysipelotrichales; family Erysipelotrichaceae; genus UBA1783. The sequence goes on along the minus strand of JAPXMY010000003.1, from coordinate 128,223 downwards.
AATAAAGACCATCATTCATGAACAAAATTCACTTCCGGGATTGGCAAACAGAACTTTGGGGCATTTTGTTGATAGAGTAGTTGTTTGTTATGAAAGCGCCAAGGAAGCATTTAATGAAAAGAAAACACTCCTATTAGGAAACCCTAGAGAGTCAGCAGCTTTAAATTATGTCAGAGATCCATCAATTTTCAAGCAGTTTGGTTTAGACTGTTCTAAAAAAACTTTATTAATTGTTATGGGATCTTTGGGCTCTGTCAGTGTTAATGAAAAAATGATGGGAATTTTAGAGGGCTTGAAACAAAAAGATTTTAATATCATCTATGTAACCGGAAGAGGAAACTATCAGACTGTAATTGATAATATCAGTGAAAGTGACAATTTAAAAATTGTTGATTATATAGACCAGTTCAATATTGCTGGTAACTGTGCTTTAGTTGTTTCAAGAGGAGGAGCTACCAGTGCCAGTGAATACATGGCTCTAGGAGTGCCTACAATTATCGTTCCTTCTCCTTATGTTACAAATAACCACCAGTATATCAATGCTAAAGAAATGTTTGATCAGGGAGCATCCTATCTTTTAGAAGAAAAAGATTTAAATGTCAATAATACTATTTCTATTATTGAAAAATTGATGAATGATGATGAAAAGCTGAAAGAAATGTCTATAGCTGCCAAAAAGATGTCTCATCCTAATGCGGCATACGATATAATTGATTTAATGAAAGAAGTAGCAGGTAAAAAATAATGGGAATAGATAAAATTTTAAAAAGATTGGAACAGTATTGCACAATAGAATATGACAAATCATTTAAAACCTTAACTACTTTTAAAATTGGTGGAATCGCTAGATATGTTTTATATCCAAATGATGAATTTTCACTAAAATCTATTTTAGATATCTTAAATGAAAACAATCTATCTTATAAGGTGTTTGGCCATGGTTCTAATCTACTGTGTGCAGATGATGTATATGATGGATTTATTATTAAATTGACAAGGAATATGAGTAATTTTTATTTTGCTGACAATGAATTGATTGCTCAAGCTGGATGTTCAATAATATCACTGGCATATAAGGCCAGTGAGAAATCATTATCTGGTTTGGAGTTTGCCAGTGGTATTCCAGGAACATTGGGTGGTTGTATTTTTATGAATGCCGGCGCCTACAACAGTTCAATGAGTGACTTGGTTGATTCTGTAAAAGTTATGAGAAATAACGAAATTGTCTGGCTGACAAATGCTCAATGTCAGTTTGGTTATCGCAGCAGCATCTTTTTAAATAATCCAGATTGGATAATTTTGGAAGTAAAACTAAAATTAAAAGAAGGCAATACCAATGATATTAAAAAGTTGATGAAAAACCGTCAAAAAAGAAGAATGGAATCACAGCCACTTAACTATCCGAGTGCAGGATCAACTTTTAGAAATATCGGTGATATCTTTGCCTGGAAACTGATAGATGAAATAGGCTTTAGAGGAAAAACTATTGGTGGAGCAGCAGTAAGTGAAAAGCACACTAACTTTATAATTAATAAAGGCAACGCTAAAGCCAGAGATGTAATAGCTTTATCTGATCAGATTATAGATATTGTTAAAAATAAATATGGTATTGAAATGATTATGGAAGTGGAGAAGTTCGATTGGAAAAAGTAAGTAGAAAAACTAAAAGGAAATTATCTAAAAAGGGAATTTTATTCTTTTTTTCAGCATTTATTATCTTTACGGGTTGTTTTACTTTGTATTACAAGTCGGATTTAGCTAGAATCAGAAGTATAAAGGTTATCAACAATGAATTTGTTAGTGAAAGTTATATAAAATCGATTTTAAATTTTGAAGTCCATGATAGTTTGATTACTCTTTTTCCTAAATTCAAGGAGATGAAAATAAAAGAAAACAAGTTATTTAAAAATGTTAAAATAACTGTTACAGATAACAACTGCGTAGTAGTTGATATTAAAGAAAACCGTATTGTCGGCCACTTCATTATCAATGGTAAAACAAGTTTTATTTTAGGCGATGGAACGACAATAGATTTTAAAGCTATATACATAGATAACTTGGCCTTAATACCGTTATTTGTCGATATTGAATTGGAAAAGATGAAAATCATTGCTTTAGAATTTAATAAATTATCTTATGATACGCTGAGCAGAATCAGTGAGGTACATAATTTATCATTTACTTATGATGACAATATGGTAAAATTAGTAATGGACGAAGGATTTTATGTCTGCAGTTCATTAAAAGGTTTGCCTTATTTAGACAATTATGCGGATATAATTGCCTATGAAGATAAAGTAGAAAATAAATGTATATTGATTATTGAAGAATATTCTAAAGCGGTTAGAATTGATTGTTCAGAGATAGAATCATTTATGATTAAACCTGAAGAAGAAAAAGGAGAATAGAGATTATGACAATGAAGAAAAACACAAAACTAGGTGATATCAATGTCACTGTTGGAGCAATAGCATCTTTAACTGGAGCTACTGTCAGTGAATGTTATGGTGTTGTTGGTATGGCAAGTAAACAATTTTTGAAAGATGGTTTTGCGGTACTTTTAAAACAGGACAATTTTTCTAAAGGTGTTGTAGTAAAACAAACTGATAAAGGTTTAGAATTAGATATTTATATTATTATTTGCTATGGCGTAAAAGTAATTGAAGTAGTAAGTGAAGTTCAAAAGAAAGTAAAATATGAAATTGAAAGAACTTTGGATATTGATTTTGCAGCAGTTAATGTCTTTGTACAAGGTGTGAAAGTAATCGAGTAGGAGCATAATTATGAAATTACTTGATTGCAAAAATTTTAAGGGAATGATTCAATCTGCTGCTAATCATTTGGAAAATAAACAGGATGAAATTGATAAGTTGAATGTCTTCCCAGTTCCTGATGGAGATACAGGGACTAATATGAAGATGACTTTTGTTTCTGGTGTCAATGAAACGGTCAATTACTTAAATGATTTTATTGGAGACACTGCAAAACATTTCAGTAGGAATATGTTAATGGGGGCCAGAGGTAACTCTGGAGTTATTCTATCCCAGATTTTTAAAGGTTTTGCCAGTGGTTTGACAGGACTGCAGAAAGCAAATACCAGGGAATTGGCTGAAGCTTTTGTTAATGGTTCTAGAATCGCCTATAAAGCCGTCATGAGACCAGTTGAAGGAACAATTCTAACAGTAGCTAGAGAAATGGCTGATTATGGTAGATATTATGTGGATAGCAATCCTAAATGTACCATTGAACAATATTTTGATTATATTTTAAAGATGGCTCAGGAATCATTGGAAAGAACTCCTGAATTGTTACCGGTTTTAAAGGAAGTCGGTGTTGTTGACTCAGGTGGAGCTGGATTTGTCGCTATTATAGAAGGTATGAATCTATACCTTCAAAACAAACCAGTAAAATTGCTATCGGCTGAAGAACTGAGTCAAAGTGTCGATGAAGGTTATTGTGTAGAAGTCTTAGTAAATTTAAACGATTTATATAAAAGAGAATTTTCTATTGAAAGATTGACCAGATCTTTAGGTAGAACTTGTAATGATATCAATATTGTCAAAAACAATAATGAAGTAGTTATTCATGTTCATACCAGTTCCCCAGGCGATATTATCAATACAGCTCATAGATTTGGTGATTTAGAAAAAGTTAAGGTCGAAAAATACAGCAGTGAGAATAATGCCTGTTTCAGTTATGAAGAAGATATAAAAGCAAAAGAACATAAAAAATATGCTATTATTTCAGTCTGCAATGGAGATGGGATTAAAAAATTGTTTGAATCTTTAAATGTCGACTACATTATTCATGGCGGCCAGACAATGAACCCGGCAACTGAAGAATTTGTCAATATTCTTAACAAATTAAATGCAGACAATGTCTTTATTTTGCCAAATAACTCAAATATCTTCTTGGCAGCAAATCAAGCAAAAGATATTGTGGATGATAAAAATGTCATCGTCTTGGAAACTAAGAGCATCCCTCAGGGAATCAGTGCCTGTATCAATTTCAACAGTGAATTAGAGCTGGAAGAAAATATCGAAAATATGAATATGGGTATTTCTTCAATTAAGACTGGAAGTGTTACTCAGGCAATAAAAGACACTACCTATAATTCTCTGGTAATCAAAAAGGATAACTATATGGGTATTTCGGATAAAGAGGTTTTAGTAGCTACAGATGATATGCTTGAAGCAACATATACTTTGTTAGATAGCATAATAGATGAAGATTGCTGCTATATAACTATTATCTATGGCAGTCAGACTGATGAAAAAACAGCTCAGAAAGTTTTAGACTATGCAGAAGAAAAATTTGATCTTGAAGGCCAGATAGTTGATGGACAGCAGGATTTATATCCATTTATATTAGGAGTAGAATAATTGAAAAATTATTCTTTTCTTAATTATGAATATTAGATTAACACAAAAGAATAGAGAAATTTTAGAAAGAATGGGTATTGGTGAATTAACTGATATCCTTTCATATTATCCATATCGATATGAGGAAATTAAGGATATTCCATTCAGAGATTGGAAAATTGGTGATAAGATCATAATTGAAGCTGTTATAACTGAAAAACCAAAAATAAATTATTATAAAAGAAATCAATCAATATTATATTTGAATGTCTTGACTGAAGATGATTATTTTAGAATTTCTATCTTTAACAGACACTGGCTGCTGAAACTGAAAGTCAATGAAAGAATTACTGTTATTGGAACCTATGAAGGCAATAACAGAATCTTGGCCAGCAATATAAATTCACAACCTTTGAAAGAACAAATAGGAATTAAACCCTTTTATTCCTTAAAAGAGGGTATGAGAGAGAAAACTTTTTTGAAAATACTACAGCAGGTATTTGAAAAACATGAGTCCAAGATTTTAGATTTTCTACCTGAATATATAAAAAAGGATAATGATTATTTATCCAAAAGAGAGGCAATCAAACAGATTCATCAACCAGAAAGTAATGAATTGCTTTTAAAAGCGATAAACACTTTAAAATATGAAGAGTTTTTAAAGTTTAATTTAGTAATGGCTAAAAGAAGAAGCGATAGTTTTATCAGCGATTTTAACTTTAAAAAAGAGTTCAGCATGGATAAAATCAAAAAGTTTATTTCTAAACTGCCATTCAAATTAACAGCTGATCAAAGTAGGGCTTTACAGGAAATACTGTCTGATCTGCAAAGTGATAATCAGATGGCCAGACTCCTGCAGGGAGATGTTGGATGTGGCAAGACAATCGTCGCTTTTATAATCATGTATGCGACAGTTTTATCAGGTAAGCAGGCGGCTATAATGGCTCCAACAGAAATCCTGGCCAAACAGCATTACAATAATATGCTTAAATATTTTTCTGGTTTAAACATTGAATCAGGCATTCTATATTCCTCACAGAGTCTATCTGAAAGAAAGCAAACACTTGAAAAAATTAAAAGCGGAGAAATTTCACTAATCGTTGGAACACATTCATTATTTCAGCAAGAAGTTGATTTTTATAATTTAGGATTGATTGTTACTGATGAACAGCAGCGTTTTGGTGTCAAACAAAGACAGTCTTTCTTATTAAAGGGCGAATATGTTGACATGTTACTGATGTCAGCAACACCAATACCTAGAACTTTAGCAACTACCTTGTATGGTGATTTAGATGTAACTACAATTACTCAAACACCATATGCAGCTAAAAGAATTCACACTACATTGATTAAGCAGAATTCTTTTACCTCAAAAATTGATGAAATAGAAAATCTATTAGATCAGGGAAATCAGATGTATGTGGTTTGCCCAGCTATTGAAAAAGGCAGTGACAATGTCAGAAATGTTAATGATATTTATCTTAATCTTTCAAAGCATTATCAGGGAAAATATACTGTTGGATTATTACATGGGCAATTGGATAATGAACAAAAACAGCTAGTAGAAAAGCAGTTTTCTGATGGAGAAATTGATATTTTAGTCTGTACTACCGTTATTGAAGTCGGAGTAGATGTAAAAAATGCCAATATAATGGTAATTTATGATGCCAACAGATTTGGACTTTCACAGCTTCATCAATTAAGAGGAAGAATTGGTCGTGGTGAAAAACAAGGATATTGTTATCTGCTGACCTCTTCAAAGGAAGATGATGTTATTGAAAAACTTAATGTTATTGTAGACAATAATGATGGATTTAAAATCTCACATTACGATTTAAAGCTGAGAGGTCCTGGAGATATATTGGGCTATCGTCAAAGTGGATTACCTGCTTTTATCCTTGGTAATATAATAAATGACAGCAAACTATTAAATAATTCCTATATTGAAGCCCAAAAAATTATCAGAGAATTAGAAAAATATCCTTTAATAGATAATTATCTGAAACAAACGGAAAATGAAAGCATTCTTATATCATAGATTATGATAGAATAATGAAAAGGAAGGTTTAAATATGAGCACGATATATGAGTGGTTAAAAGAAAACTATAACATTACTATTACAGACAGGCAGGTTATGGAAGATGCTTTTACTCATGCATCGTATTTAAATGAAAATAAGGATTTTAAAGGTTCCAACTATGAAAGAATTGAATTTTTAGGAGATTCTATTGTAGGTATGTGGGTTGCCAATCGATTATATCATCATCAGCCACCAATAGATGAAGGAAAAATGACAGCAATGCGAGCTCAGCTGGTATGTGAGAAATCTTTAGCCAATTTTATGAGAAAACTGGGTATTGCTAAATATATCAAAATGGGAGTAGGAGAAGAAAAAAGTGGAGCTAGAAATAGAAATTCACTTTTAGCAGATATTTTTGAAGCTTTTATTGGTGCTGTTTATCTAAATGGTGGTGTAAAGGCAATCAATTCCATACTGGAAGATACCATTGAAATTGCTGTTGACCCTGATTTTTCGGAAATTAATGACCATAAATCCAGATTGCAGGAATATGTTCAATCAGATACAAGAGCAGTTTTAAAATATGAACTATTATCTGAAACTGGACCATCAAATAGTCCTATATTTGAAATGGGAGTATATCTGGATGAGGTACTGTTAGGGAAAGGTACTGGAAAAACTAAGAAAAAAGCAGAGCAGTCTGCCGCAAAAGAAGCCTTGGGAAAGTTGGTAAAATAAGTGAATTTTGATTTGATATTAGATAAAATTAATCTGAATCAGCAAGCTCTTGAAGTCTTAAAAGAGGTCATCTTTTGTCGTCCTCAATACGATAGAAAAAACAACCTGGTCAGAATGAAAGTTATTAATAAAAGTTTTATACCTTATAGGATTATTCAGGAATTAACTTTTAAGCTATCTGATTATCTAAAATTACCGGTCAGACTATCTTTTAAAATACTGCAGCAGGAGATTGATTCATCTTTTTTGATGAGTTATATTGAATTCTACAATCAGGAAAATAATACCAAGCTAAGTCTAATTCCAATTGTGGTAGATGATAAGATTTATATCAATATTGATGATGAGAAAACATTTGAATCTCTTAAAAATTTCTTGCTTAATTTAGGTATTAAAAAAGACATTATTTTAAAGAAAAGTGAAATAGTTGCTAATGATGATGAAGAAGCTGTTTCATATAATAATTCTTTCAAAACAACATCTGGCAGATATAAAAGTCAATTTAAAGGCAATAAAGATGACTATCTTTATCTGACAATGAATAAAATTACTCCATCAAGCAATAAAATCTGCTGTAGAGGAAAGGTTTTTTCTACAGATATCAGAAGTTTTACCAGCAAAAAAGGGAAAAGTTTCACCATTGAAAAGTTTATAGTTACGGATTTTTATGATGCAGTATTGGTTAAAAGATTTGTTTCTGACAATATGTCTGAAAGTATTAAATTGCCAGTAGAAGAAGGTATGTATGTTGAAATATATGGTGAAGTAAAATATGATCCCTATGAAAACTGTAATATTTTTGAATTAGATTTAATTGAGCAGATGGATCATGATCCATTTATAAGATATGATAATTATTCTGGATTAAAACATATTGAATTACATGCCCATACCAATAGAAGTGAGTATGATGGTGTTTCTGAAACCGAAGAGCTTGTTACTCAAGCCTTTAATTTCGGCCATAAAGCTATAGCTATAACTGATAACGGCGTCGTTCAGGCTTATCCCTTAGCTCAGCAGGCTCAAAAGAAATTGGAAAAAAGTAATCCAGGCAAGGATTTTAAAATAATCTATGGTATTGATATCAAGGTTGTTCCTGATAAGTTGAATATTGTATATAATCCAACAGATGATTTACTGATTGATAAGGAATACTGTGTTCTAGACCTGGAAACAACTGGTTTGTCTACCAAGTATGACCATATAATTGAATTTGGTGGAGTTATTGTTTCTAAAAACACGATTACTAATGAAAGATTACAACTTTTTGTAAAGCCACCAGTTGATTTACCAGCATTTATTGTTAATAAAACTAATATTACCAATGAAATGCTGATAAATGCTTTACCAATTGAAAAAGCAATTGACAAAATTATTGATTTTATCGGAGATAGAGTAATAGTAGCTCATAATGCGGATTTTGATTTTAATTTTATTAATGATAATTTGATCAGATTGGGAAGAAGACCACTTGATAATATCTGTTTAGATACCTTGAATCTGGCCAGAGAAACTGTAAAAGATAGAAAATACTATCGTCTGGGTGTAATTGCTAATTATTTTGGAGTTGATTATGACGATAATATAGCTCATAGAGCTGATTATGATGCGGAAGTTTTAGCTAATATTCTGATTAGAATGCTTCCAACTATTCCAGATTTTGAAAGCATGACTTTTGAAAAACTGCAAAATGATCAACAGGAAGATATCTTTAAAAAAGCCAGACCTTACAGTGCAACTCTATTGGCCAAAAACATGACCGGTATCAAAGATATCTATGAACTTGTAACCTTATCACATACTGATTATTTAACTTATTATGCCAAGGAGAATGCTAAAAAAATCGACGCAGATGTCTCTGCTGAACCAAGAATAACTAAATCTGAAATTGAAAAAAGAAGGAAAAACATCCTGGTTGGAAGCTGTGATCAATATTCTGAACTTTTTGAGATTGCTTCTAACAGAAGTCTTGCAGATTTAGAAAATTGTATGAAATTTTATGATTATATTGAAATACATCCACTGGAAAACTATGAATATATGGTCGAAATTGGTTCTTCTTTTGATATGGAAAGAATAAAAATGATAATAGAAGATATAATAAAAACTGCTGATAAACTGAAAAAACCGATTATTGCCAGCAGTAATCCATATTATACTCATCCATATCAGAAAATAGCCCGTGATATTTATATTATGGGTAAAAGAATTGGGGGATTAAGACATCCTATGTATCCAATGAATCGCGAAAAAAGAAAAGTTTTTGTTTCTCCTAATCAACATCTGATGACTACTCAGGAACTTTTGGATAAATTTTCCTGGACTGGTAGAGCCCAAGAATTTGTTATCAGGAATACCAATATGATTGCCGATATGATTAATAAAGAATATCCGATTCCTAGTGAACTTGTAACTCCGACCATTGAAGGTTGTGAAATTATCATAAAAAATGAAATATATAATAATGCTCAGAAAATATATGGTGAAAACTTACCAGAGATTGTATCAGAAAGAATTGAAAAAGAATTATTCAATGTAATTAACAATGGTTATTCTGTGCAATATTACATCGCTCATTTACTTGTAAAACAATCAGAAGCGGATGGTTATCCAGTTGGAAGCAGAGGATCTGTCGGCAGTAGTTTTATTGCCACCATGGCCAATATAACTGAAGTTAATCCCTTGGTTCCGCATTATGTCTGTCCAAAATGTAAATACTCTCATTTCTATACCAATAATGAGTATGCCAACGGCTTTGACTTACCAGAAAAAGATTGTCCTAATTGTTCAACTGCGTTGAATAGAAATGGTCATAATATTCCTTTTGAAACTTTCCTGGGCTTTGACTGTGACAAAGTACCAGATATTGATTTAAATTTCTCTGCTGAATATCAGGGAATTGCCATGCAGCAGGTAAAAGATATATTTGGCAGTCAACATACCTATCGTGCCGGAACAATTGGTACAGTCGCTCAAAAAACAGCTTTCGGATATGTTAAAGGCTACTGTGAAGAAATAGAGATTCCATATTTTTCTAAGTCCTTTAGTGAGGTATTATCAAAAATGTGTGAAGGGGTAAAAAGAACAACTGGTCAGCATCCAGGTGGAATCGTAGTAATACCAAAAGAAAAAGATGTCCATGATTTTACACCAATTCAATACCCAGCCAATAATCCTTTCAGTGAATGGCTGACAACACATTTTGCCTTTGCTGATTTACACGATAATATTCTCAAACTTGATATCTTGGCTCATGTTGACCCTACTTCAATAAGACTGCTATCGCTCTTTTCTGGTGTTCATTATTCAGATGTTCCAATGAGTGATCCAAAAACTTATCAGTTATTTTACTCAACTGATTCTTTGAATATCTCTGATCCGGATGGCCTTTACAATGAATTAAACGGTGCAGCTGGTTTGCCTGAATTTGGAACCCATAATAATAGAAGAATCCTGGATAAAACTAAACCTTCTACTTTTAATGAATTAGTTGCTATTGAAGGTGTAACTCATGGTACTGATGTCTGGGCTAATAATGCTGAGGTGTTAATTGAAGAGGGAGTCTGTAATTTAAATGAAGTCATATCATGTCGAGATGATATAATGACCTATCTAATTACAAAAGGTTTAGAAAAGATAACTGCTTTCGAGATTATGGAATCAGTAAGAAGAGGAAGAGGTCTAAAAGATAAATGGATAAAAACCATGAAGGAACATGATGTCCCTGACTGGTATATTAATTCTTGCTTACTAATTAAATACATGTTCCCTAAAGCTCATGCTGTAGCCTATGCCATGAATGCTGTCAGGGTAGGCTGGTACAAGGTACATAAACCAGCAGCCTACTACGCGGTATATTTTTCCGTCAGATGTGATGCCTATGATATAGAAACAATGTTACAGGGTAAGCTGGCTATCTATAATCGTCTTCAGAATATTAAAGATAACATAGCTGCCGGACAACAGGTTCCAAAAAGAGAAGAAGACCTTTTATTGGTTTTGGAAATCGCTTTGGAAATGTATCTGAGGGGATATCATTTCAACAATATATGTTTAACGAAATCACAGGCAACCAATTTTATTATTGATCCAGATGATGAATTTGGAATTATTCCTTCCTTTAGCAGTATTGACGGATTGGGAGCAGCGGTTGCTGAATCAATTGTCGAACAAAGAGAGATACAGAGTTTTATTTCTAAGGAAGATTTAATGAAGCGAACTTCTGTTAATAATACTCAATTGGCATTTTTAGAAAGAATGGGAGTATTAGATCATTTAGCTGAAGAAAATCAACTATCTTTATTTTAAGTGAGGTAAAAAAATGACTTATATTTGGGCTCATAGAGGAGCAAGTGCCTATGCTCCAGAAAATACAATCGAAGCATTTAAACTGGCAATTGCGCAAAAAGCTGAAGGAATAGAGCTGGATGTACAGATGACAAAAGATAAAACTGTTGTTGTTGTTCATGATGAAACTATAGATAGAGTCAGCAATCATCAGGGATTTGTCAAAGATTTTGACTATCAGGAATTAAAAAAATATAATTTCAACAATAAAAACAAGAATTATCCTTTCTGTCAGATTCCTACTTTGGAAGAAGTTTTGATTTTATTAGAACCTACAGAATTAACTTTAAACATTGAACTTAAAAATCTGATATTTGACTATGATGGCATGGAAGAAAAAGTAGTTGAATTGGTAAAAAAATATCAGATGGAAGATAGGGTAATCTATTCATCATTTAATCACTATTCCTTATTAAAAATATTAGCTATTGAAGCTGATGCCGATTGCGGTTTCCTTCATGCAGACAAAATTATTGATATGGCTAAGTATACTAAAAGTCACAATATCAAATATTTGCATCCTGCATTTTATATCTTACTTGATAAGAATTATTTAAAGGAAGCTTTAGAAAATGATTTATTAATAAATGCCTGGACCATTGATGATCCAATATACATATATGGGGCCTTAAAAACTGGTGTTAATGCCATAATTACCAACTGTCCAGATAAGGCTTTATTAATAAGAAAAGATTTTTTAAGAGAGATTAACCGAAATAAATAAAATTTACTTGATATTTATATTTAAATTTAGTATCATAATAGTACAGCAAGGAGCGAGAAATCGCTCCTTATATATTGCTTTGGAGGGAAAATGTTTAGTATTCAAAAAATTGAAAGTTTAATTAAACCAATATTAGAAGCTAATAATATTGGAAAATTCAAAATTTCCAAGAAATCTGGAAAAACTCCGATTTTAGAAATCTGCATTAAAAAGATTGATGGGGAAATTGACTTAGATACTTGTGAAATAGTTTCCAATCAGATTTCTGATATATTAGATCAGCATGATGATTTCAACCAACCATATATGTTGGATGTATGCTCATTTGGAGCTGAAGAAGTATTGGAAAATGAAAGCGAAGTTTTAAATCATATTGGTGATTATGTTCATGTAGAATTAAAGAATCCCACAAAAGGAATTGATTCTATTGATGGAACACTTACTGGTTTTGAAGATAATGTTTTAAAGATAGCCTATTTTGTAAAAGGCGTAAGAAAGCAAGTAAGTATTAATTATGATAATGTTAAATTAATAAGATTAGCTGTAAAAATTTAAAAGGGGAAAGTTATGGATTTAAAGAAAATTGTAAATGCAATTGGAGCAATTGAGGAAAATAGCAACATTTCAAGTGAAGTAATTGTTGATGCTTTAAGCGAGGGATTAAAGACAGCCTATTATAGATTCATTGATGTAAAAAAAGATTCAAATCTACCTAAACCAAAACTAAGAGTAGAGGTCTCTAAAAAAGGTGAAATAAAGTTATATCATATTAAAACCGTTGTAGAAGAAGTTAATGATGATGAACTGGAACTACAGTTAAGTGAAATAGAAGACATCTATCCTGATGCTAAAATTGGTGATGAAATTGAAAAGGAAGTAAATATCAAGAATTTTGGCAGAAAAGAAATTTCTAACCTTAAAAATGTTTTTACACAAAAAATTAAAGAAGCTCATAAGAAAAACCTGCTTGATAAATATAAAGATAAAGTCGATGATATAGTAAATGCAGTAGTTGAATCTGTTGAGGATAAGTTTGTGCTGGTAAAGATTGATGATTCAGATCTTGCTTTACTGGCTCAAAGAGAACAGATTCCATATGAAAGATACTATGATGGACAAAGATTAAAAGTTGTTATAAAAGAAGTTAGTGATAAAACAAAAGGTGCTCCGATTACAGTATCAAGAGCTTCAAAGAATCTGGTAAAGAGATTATTTGAACAGACTGTATCTGAAATTTATGATGGAACAGTAGAAATCAAAGCTATTGCCAGAGTAGCTAACAATAGAACTAAGATGGCCGTTTATTCAAAGGATCCAAATGTTGATGCTATTGGTTCGTGTATTGGTAACAGGGGTTCAAGAGTATCTGCTGTTATCTCTGAAATCAGACAGCAGGATAATACACTTACTCAGGAAAGCATTGATATAATTGAATGGTCTGATGACTATATTGAGTATGTCAAGAATGTTATGAAACCTGCCAACGTTATAGGTGTTGTTCCTAAAGATGATACCATTCAGGTTATTGTTGAAGATGACCAGCTGTCATTGGCAATCGGTAAAAAGGGTATCAATGCTCAATTGGCTTCTGAGTTATTATCTAAAAAAGTAGATATTAAAACAGCAGGTGCCTTAGAAGATGCTGGAATTGATTGGCAGGCTGAAATGGCTCAATATATTGCCAAAGAACAAGAAAAACGTTTAAGAGAAGCTGAAAGAAAAGCAGCTGAACTGGCTAAAGCAGAAGCTGAAAGAAAAGCTAGAGAATTAGAAGCTTATTTACAGAAGAAAGCTGAAGAAGCTGAAAAAACTGAAGAATTTGATGATGAATTCATTGAATTTGACGATACTTTCGAAGAAGAACTGGAAACAATAGATGAAGTTATTGAAAAAGAAGTTGAAGAAACAGTCAAAGAAACAGCTGAGGAAAAAGTTGTAGAAACTACTGAAGAAGTAACTGAAGAAACTGTTGAAGAAACGGAAGAAACTGTTGAAGAAACGGAAGAAGAGATTGAACTTCGTAAAGCAAGAATTGCTGCCAGAGCAGCTGAATATGTTTCTAAGTTTGAAAGTTTAGCTGATGCCAGCAAAGAGACAGAAGAAGAAACAACTTCAAGAAGAAAAAGAAAAGAAACTAAAGAAGAAATCGAAGCAAGAGAACATAGAGAAAGACTTGAAGAACTTAAAAAGCTGGAGTACGAAATTAAACCAGAATATACTGAGGAAGAACTTGAAGAGTTTGAAAATCCAGATGAAGATCACTGGTATTATGACGACATCGACTTTGATGAGTATGACGAGTTCTATGATGAGGACTAAGATTGAAAAAAAGAAAAATACCAATGAGAAAATGCATTATTACTAATGAACGTTTTCCAAAGAAAGAATTAATCAGAGTTGTTAGAACACCTGAAAATGAAGTTGTTGTAGATTTGACTGGAAAAATGAACGGCCGAGGAGCCTATCTTAAAAAAGATAAAGATGTGTTTGCCTTAGCAAGAAGTAAAAATCTTCTTGCTAAGCAGCTAGAATGCGAAGTAAAAGAAACTGTTTATGATGAATTAGATTCATTATTATAAATTAAATGAAAGGTGGTGCAGTTATGACAAATAAAAAACCAAACAAAAGAAGAAGAAATAACAGCAATAAAAAGTATAATCGCAATTACAATAGAAAAAATGATGTGATAAAGGATTGTACTTATCTGGAAGGCATCACTGTTAAAGAACTAGCAGAAAAAATTAATAAGTCACCAGCTGAAATTATTAAATTCCTATTTATGTTTGGTAAGATGTATACTGTCAATACGTCTTTAGACGATGATACAATTGAACTTATCGCTCTGGAATATAACATCAATATTACTAAAGAAGAAGTAGTCGATTCTAATTCTTTAGAAGATGTTGTTGAAGATAATCCTGAAGATTTATTACCAAGAGCGCCAATTGTAACTATTATGGGACACGTTGACCATGGTAAAACAACTTTACTTGACTTTATTAGAAAAACTAATGTCACAGCAGGTGAATTTGGGGGTATAACTCAACATATTGGAGCATACCAGACAACTGTCAATGGGCAAAAAGTTACTTTCCTGGACACTCCAGGACATGAAGCTTTTACAGCCATGCGCTCAAGAGGCGCTAAGATGACCGATATAGTTGTTGTTATTGTTGCAGCGGATGATGGTGTAATGCCTCAGACAAAGGAAGCTATTGACCATGCTAGAGCTGCGGATGTGCCAATTATTATTGCAATCAATAAAATTGATAAACATAATGCCAATGTGGATAGAGTATACAATGAACTGGCTGACTATGGTCTGATACCTGAAGAATGGGGAGGAAGCACAATGTTTACTAAAATTAGTGCTAAATCTGGTGAAGGTGTTCAAACATTGTTAGAAATGATTCTATTGTTGTCGGAAGTTTTAGAATTAAAAGCCAATCCAGATAAATTGGCTACTGGCACGGTCGTAGAAGCTAAACTAGATAGAGGAAGAGGGCCTGTAGCTACCCTATTGGTTCAAAATGGAACTCTAAATTCAAGTGACTGTTTAGTAGTCGGTTCAGCCTTCTGTCGTATTAGAAAAATGACTGATGATAAAGGTAAGGAAATTAAAACAGCTAAACCTTCTACGCCTGTAGAAATAATCGGTTTATCAGATGTTCCTGAAGCTGGAGATCACTTTAAAGTATTTGATGATGAAAAACGTGCAAGAACTGTAGCTGATAATAGAGCTCAGGCTAAGATAGAACTTGAAAGAAGATCAACAGTACTTACCTTGGATGATATTTCCTCTAAGATTAAAGAAGGTGATTTACAGCAGCTGGATATCATAGTTAAGGCTGATGTGGCTGGAAGTGCTGAAGCTGTTCAAAGTTCAATGGAAAAACTTTCAAATGATGAAGTAAAAATCAGAGTATTGAGAGCTGCTGCTGGAGCAATTACAGAATCAGATATTATGCTGGCTACTACTTCAAATGCCATTATCTATGGATTTAATGTCAGACCAAACGCCACAGTTAAAAGAATGGCTGAAGAAAATGGTATATCTATTCGCCTTCATAATATAATCTATAAAGCTCTTGAAGAATTGGAATCTATTATGAAGGGTATGCTGGCACCAGTTTACGAAGAGGTAGTGCTAGGACAGGCAACTGTAAGACAGCTGTTTAAAGTCAGTAGAATTGGTACTATAGCAGGTTGCTATGTTGATGATGGAATCATTAAAAATAACAGTGGAGTAAGATTGATTAGAAATGGTGTTGTTATCTATACTGGTAAATTAGGATCTCTACAGCGTTTTAAGGATAATGTCAGAGAAGTTAAAGCAGGTTATGAATGCGGATTGACAATAGAGAGATACAATGATATCAAAGTTGATGATGTTATAGAAGCGTTTGAAGATCAGGAAGTTAAGGAGTAAGCACTATGTCGTTAAAAAAAGAAAGACTGCAGTCTGAAATTTTAAGACATTTAACGATGATAATCAGAGATGATGTAAAAGATTCAAATGTCGGTTATGTAACTGTTACTGATGTAATATTGAATAACGACAGTTCAATTGCCAGAGTGTTTGTAACTTTCTTAGATAAGTATCAAAAGGATGAATATCGCTTAACTGCTTTAAATAAAGCCAAAGGTTTAATCAGAAGTAGACTGGCTAAAAAATTGAAAATCAAAAAATGTCCAGAACTTGTCTTTGTCTTAGATACTTCACTTCAAAACGCTAATCGCATAGATGAGATAATTAATCAATTAAACATGGAAGAGGAGAAATAAAATTCTCTTCTTTTAATTTATTATGATATGTTATAATGTTTCTGGAGCTAGTGTATGGAAAATAAATATGTTTTAGGTATTGGAGCAGCAAATGTAGATATCAATGGTCGAAGTAAAAAACCTTTGATTTTGCATGACTCTAATCCTGGTTATATGTCTATTTCTGTTGGTGGAGTTACTAGAAATGTCTTAGAAAATTTAGCCAGAATTGGTTATCCTACCAAGATTATTACTGCTATTGGTGATGATAATAATGGCAGTTTTATCAAAGAATACTCCATTAATGCCGGAATAGATTTTTCTTATGCCATGACAGTAAAAAATGAAAATTCATCTTCATATTTATGCATGTTGGATGAAAAAGGTGATATGTATGTATCATTAAGTGATATGCACATTGTCAGCAACATCACTGTTGACTACCTTAAAAAAATCGATCATGTTATTAGAAATGCTGAAGTTATTGCTATTGACCCTTGCCTTTCAGAAGAGGTTTTGCAGTTTATCTGTCAAAATTTTACTACTGATATCTTTTGTGATCCGGTCAGCAGTGCATATGCTGAAAGAATAAAGAAGTATCTGCCTTATATTCACACCATCAAACCAAATGAAATAGAATTAGCTGTCTTGTCAGAACATTCAACCGAAGGATATCACAATAAAATTGAAGCATGTAAGATTCTTATTGAAAAAGGTGTTAAAAGAGTATTCGTATCTCTTGGAAAAGGTGGATGTTTATATTATGATTATTTAGGCAATAGCTATATAAAGGCTTTTAAAGAAGTTGAAATGGTTAATGCTTCAGGAGCAGGTGATTCCTTTATGGCTGGCGTGATTTATAGTTTTGTCAATAAATTTGATATTGAAAAGACTTTAGATTATGCATTAGCCGCAGGAGTTATAGCCATAAGTACAACAGAAACAATCAACCCTGAAATGAGTTTAGAGAAGATTGAAGAGATTATTATGAAAGAAAGAGGTTTAAAATGAAATTTAAAAAGTATTTGAGTATTACTGATGAAATAGCTTCAGCAATTAAAAATGGCAAACCAGTGGTTGCGCTGGAATCTACGATTCTATCACATGGCATGCCTTACCCTGAAAATGTTGAATTTGCTAATAATGTTGAAAAAATTGTCAGAGAAGCAGGAGCAATTCCAGCAACTACAGCTATTATTGATGGTAAATTAAAAGTAGGTTTAAATTCTGATGAACTGATGCTGATGTGTAAAGCTGAAAATATTGGCAAAGTTTCTAGAAGAGATGTGGCTACATATATAGCTACAAGACAAAATGGAGCTACTACAGTTGCAACTACTATGATGATTGCTGAAATGGCTGGTATTGCTATATTTGCTACAGGCGGTATTGGAGGAGTTCATAGAGGAGCACAGCAAACTATGGATATTTCAGCTGATTTACAGGAATTAGCCCATACCAATGTAGCAGTAGTAGGTGCTGGATGTAAATCTATTTTAGATATAGGTTTAACTTTAGAATATTTAGAAACAATGGGTGTTCCTGTTTTAGGCTATAAAACTGATGATTTTCCAGCTTTCTATACAAGAAAATCTGGTTTTGGTGTTGATTATAACTTACCAGATGCTAAAACAGCAGCTAATATTTTGAAAACTAAATGGGATTTGAAATTGAATGGTGGAGTATTGATTGCCAATCCGATTCCAGAAGAATATTCCTTAGATTTTGATGAAATGGAAAAAGTTATCAATAATGCATTGAAATTAGCCGATGAGCAAGGTATTAAAGGAAAAGAAACTACACCTTTCTTATTAGCCAATATCAAAGATATGACTAAAGGCGAGTCATTTGCATCTAACTTGCAGTTAGCTTATAACAATGCTAGAGTAGCCAGTGAAATTGCAGTAGAATATGCCAAATTAAAGAAATAACAGTTCGAAAGAACTGTTTTTATTTACTTCTTTTTTTATAAATGATATATTTTATATATAAAGATCTAGTTAAAAAAATAACAAATTATAAATCAGATATAATAATTTAATGTTGTAAAAAAATATAAAAGAATTATATGTTTGGATTTTAACCAAATCTAAAATATAAACCTATTCAAAATTGTTTTACAATAATTTTGAGTAGACAATTAATGTTATTTATAAGCTACATAAAAATAATGCTTATTATTAGGAGATTAAAAATTATGAAAAAAATTCTTAAATTAATTTTTGTTATTTCTTTAGTGTTTATATCCTTATTTGGATGCAATAAAGAAATAACACTTGATCCTATCGCTGAAAATGCTATTGAGCAGTATCTGAAAGGGCAGGACCCTATATTGGATAACAATGATTTTACTGGTACATACACAATAGTTTCAAGAACCTGTGATAAGAAGACTGATGAGCTTGTTGTGACCTATGTTGGCAGTTCAGCTCTATTTGACTATGAAGCTAAATATCAGGTAAAATCAGTCGCTACCAAAAATGGCTGGGTAATAGAAAAATTTGAAATAGTTGACAGTAATCATACTATGAAGGATCTTGGCCCAAGCGTATTTAAAGACCTTCTGGAAGGAGTTGACAAGAATGTCACTTCTGGTATGGGCGGTACCTATTCGCTGATCTCCAAGGAAGTAAAAGATGGCATAGTCAGTTTTGTAGTAAAATACGTTTCTGGTGATGGAAAGTATATTGCTGAATATGATGGAGAGGCAGCTGTTAAAGATGGTAAACTTGAACTGCAGAAGGTGGTAGTCAATACCATATCAAGTGGAGGCTCTTCTGGAGATTCTGGCGAAGGTTCATCGGGCGGTGATTCTGGAGGAGATTCATCAGCTACTACTTTAAGTAATAACTATGATCCAAACAAGAAAGCAGCCGATTATGGGTATAAAACTCCATCTCAACCGCATTTCAGCAGTGATGAATATTTAATTAAAAATTATATTGAAAAAGAAAGACCAGGAGTTATAGTAACAAAAGTAATTATACATTCATGGAGTGGAACAATTGTTAACACTGATGTAACTTTTGAAGATGTTTACAAGTATGTAACAGATGTTTATGTCTGGAATTACTGGCTGTTTGATTTACCAGAAGGACTGGCAACTACAGTTTCAAATCCAATCAGTACTGATGTTATAGCAAACTTTGAAGGCGTTTATGTCAATAAAGCCAATGGAAGTTATATTATTATGCATAAAAACTGGAAATTTGAATTACATGAATTCTATATGGAAGGCAGTACAATCAAAAAGGCTGTGCTTAATGAATACTATCGTATTTCTGGGACTTCAATGAAATGGCAAAATAGAGATAAGGCCTTTAAATCAGTCTGGACCAATGGTGCTGAACCTGATGGATTTGCGATCACTATCAAATCTATCAATGAATTAAAGCTTGATGCAGATATATTATCTTCTAAGTCTGGTGATTTATTTGTGAAAGTACCATAAAAAATATTGTTATTAATTAATTATGAAGGAGGGAATTGTGATGAAAAAAATTCTTAAATTAATTTTTGTTGTTTCTTTATTGTTGATATCATTATTTGGATGTAATAAGGAAATAACACTGGAACCTATTGCTGAAAATGCTATCGAGCAGTATCTTAAAGGGCAGGATTTTATTTTGGATAATAACGATTATACCGGTACATACACAATAGTTTCAAGAACCTGTGATAAGAAGACTGATGAGCTTGTTGTAAGCTATGTTGGCAGTTCAGCTCTATATGACTATGAAGCAAAATATCAGGTAAAATCTGTTGCTACCAAAAATGGCTGGGTAATTGAGAAATTTGAAATAATTGAATTCAATCACACTCTGAAGGATCTTGGTCCAAGCGTATTTAAAGACCTTCTGGAAGGAGTTGACAAGAATGTCACTTCTGGTATGGGCGGTACCTATTCGCTGATCTCCAAAGAAGTAGAAGAAAATACAATAAAGTTTTTAGTAAAATATGTTTCTGGTGATGGAAAGTATATTGCTGAATATGATGGTGAAGCAGCTGTAAAAGATGGCAAACTTGAACTGCAGAAGGTGGTAGTCAATACCATATCAAGTGGAGGATCTTCTTCTGGTGATTCTGGCACAGGTTCATCAGATACTGGCTCTTCTGGTGATTCTTCTGGAGATTCAGGGGCTACTACTTTAAGTAAGAACTATGATCCAAACAAAAAAGCAGCTGATTATGGATATAAAGCTCCAGCTAAACAGAAATGGAGTGATTCTGACCAGGAAGTTGCCTACTTTATTGAAGATATTAAACCAGGAATGGTTGTAACAAAAGTTGAATATCTGGGAACGGGTGGATATTCTAGATACAATTATAATGTAACCTATGAAGACAGATATAAATATGTTAAAGACGTCTATGTTCAGTATTTTGAATTATATTGGGATGGCAGTGTTTATAGTGTTTATTACAATGAAATGAAAGAAAGCTATGTTAATTCGAACTTTGAAGGAGTTTATGTCAATAAAGCTAACGGAAGTTATATAATTTTACATGAAAACTGGAGTTTTGAATTACATGAATTCTACATGGATGGCAGTACAATCAAAAATTCTATACTCAATGAATACCATCGTATTTCTGGAACTTCAATGAAGTGGCAAAATAGAAATAAAGCCTTTATAGCTGTCTGGACTAATGGTGCTGAACCTGATGGATTTGCGGTAACTATCAAATCTATCAATGAACTAAGGCTTGATGCAGATATATTATCTTCTAAATCTGGCGATGTATTTATAAAAGTAGCAGAGTAAATAAAAAAAGAGTCTATCTTAATATGATTATCAATCATCAATAGACTCTTTTTCTTTTGGCTCAAAAATCTGGACCTTTTTATAATTTCTCAGCATAAGTTGGAAAGTTTCACGACATTTATAAGTTTTGTAAATATCCTCCAGTAAGTTCTTAATATTATCACGTTCAGTATTTCCATCATTAATGCATCCAGAATTAACAATAGGAATTTTTAGATCATTAATGGCCTTAGAAATATCACTCTCAAAGGCATAGACTAAAGGTCTTATTAGATTTATATCCATTCTTGATAAGTAGATGTCTGGTAAAAATGTAGCTATTCTTCCACCATGTATCATATTCATAAATAAAGTTTCAACGGCATCATCTGAATGATGACCAAAGGCTACTTTATTACAGCTATATTCTTTTGCTGCTTCTATAATGGCACCCTTTCTAAGTTTTGAACATAATGAACATTCATATTTGCCCTCTTTAGTTAGATGTAGTTGCAGTATTTCCTTTATCTGTGTTGGATATTTGATTATTTCTAAATCAAACTTTCTGAAATACTCAATTAAGTCATCAATATTATTATCACCAAAACCCATATCACAATAGATAGGAAACAGCTGATAATTCTTCTGTGAGAATCTCTGATATAGATAAAGACAATATAAAAGAACTGATGAATCTTTTCCACCTGATATACCAACACAAATTTTATCGTTTTCATTGATCAGATTATAATCATTGTCAGCTTTTCTTAGACAGCCTAAGACTTTTTTAATATTGCTCATAGTTTCACCACAAATATTATATCTCATTTTAGTTATAAATATGCTATTATTTAAAGGGTAATTTCATGAATGGAGTAATTTTAGTAAATAAACCGATAGGTATTACATCACATGATGTAGTTGTAAAAGTAAGAAAAACGTTAAATCAGAAAAGAATTGGGCATACAGGAACTCTTGATCCAATAGCAGATGGTTTGATGATTTTGACTGTTGGTAAAACTACTAAAATTTTACCCTTTATATTAGATCACTTTAAAGAATATATCTGTGAAATGAAATTTGGTCAAAGAACCGATACCTTAGATGTAACTGGAATCATTCAAGAAGAAAAAAAGGTAAACAAAATTTCTAAAGAAGAGCTGATTGCTGTTTTAAATACTTTTTTAGGTAAATCAATGCAGCTTCCACCTATGTATTCAGCTAAAAAAATGGATGGTAAACCTTTATATAAACTGGCTAGAAAAAACATAGAAGTTGAAAGAAAAAGCTGTGAAATTGAAATTAAGGAAATAGAATTAATAGAATATGCAGCTGATAGGGTTTTATTCAGAGTATTATGCTCAACAGGAACATATGTTAGAGTATTAACTCAGGACATTGCAGAAAAAACCGGTAATATTGCGGTAATGACAAAACTGACCAGAACAAAAATAGATAGATTTACTTTGGATGAAGCATTTACTTTAACACAAATATCTGAAGGTAATTATAAATTTATTTCTTCATATGATGTACTTACAGACTATCGATATATTGAACTTGCAGATTTAACAAGAATTTATCAGGGCCATAAAATGAATTTTGATTTCTGTGATGATGACATTGTTATGATTACAAATCAAAAAGAAGTTATAGCTGCTTATCAGAAAAATAGAGAAGATGGTTTATATTATTGTAAAAGAGGGTTATGGTAATGAAAAGAATTGCTTGTATTGGAAACTTTGATGGTGTTCATCAAGGTCATCAGTTATTGATTAAAAAAGTAGTTGAACTGTCTGACAATAAATTTATACCTGCTGTAATTACCTTTGACCCTGATCCTGAAGTTATTTTTTCTAAAAAAAAGAAACAGTATCTCACAACCTTAAGGCAGAAGAAAGAGTATTTATATAGTTTAGGAATAGAAGAGATAATTATTATACCTTTCAGTAAAGAGATGAGTTACATTGGTAAAGAAAAATTTATTGAATTATTTTTAAATAATTTTAATTTAGATACCTTGATTTGTGGCAAAGATTTTAAATTTGGTCATAAAGGGCAGGGTAGTTCAGACTATTTATTTAAAACAAGTTTAAAAAACTTCAAAGTGGTTGTTTTAGAACATGTTCTATACAATGAAGAGAAGATTAGCTCAACTCTAATTGGTAATTTTATCCGAGAAGGAAATTTAGATTTAGCCAAACAATTGCTGAATCATGACTATTCTATTGAAGCATCGATTAAAAATTACACAATAAGCACGGAAAATATTGTACCCTTAAAGGGAGAATATGATGTCTTGATTAATTTTGAAAAGTATGTACTTAAAAATAATACGATTGACTTTCCAGATGAAAAGAAAGTCAAGATTATATTTATATAAAGTTTTATTATCATAGTAAATGTGATAAAATATTAAGTGAGGTGAATTTTATGGCTGATTATATCGTAGCAAAAAATCGTGAACAACATATTGGTATTATTGGTTTATCAACTACTGTTTTTGAGTCAATTGCAGCATTTTCACTAGAAGATATTGCTGGAATAAAGATAGTACCTGCTACTAGATTCAAAAAGAATGTAAACTGTAAAGTTGAAGATGGAAAAATCAACATTGATTTAAAAATAACGGTAAAGACAGGTAATAATGTCAATGAAATCTGCAGGAAAGTACAAAAACATATTGTCAATGGTATATATAATATGACTGATTTTGATGATGTTATAGTAAATATTGATGTCAGAGGTTTCTATATTTAATTTTTTATGACTAGAAGAGAACAAAGAATTCGTATAATGAATTGTATTTATCAATATCTTTTAACCGAAAAAGAAATTGATGATATTTTAGAAGATAACATTGATATCAATGATAAGGAATCAATTGAATTTATAGTTACAAATACTATTGGAGTAATTAACGAACTTGATTTACTGATCAAGCAGATAGAACCATTGCTTATTGACTATAGATTTAAAAGATTAGGCTATGTCGAACAATCTCTTCTATTGTTATCTACCCATCAGTTAAATTTAAAGGAAATTGATAAAGCTGTTATTATTAATGAAGCTATTGAAATAGCTAAACAATATTGTGATGATGAGGCACCACGCTTCATCAATGGTGTGTTAGACAAATTATGATGAGAAATAATATTTGGACTATCAGTCAATTGGTCAGCTACATTAAAAATGAGCTGTCTAATAATATTGTTTTAAAGAATATCAGTATCCAAGGTGAGATTGGAAATTTTACTAATCATTACTCAGGACACTGGTATTTTACTTTGAAGGACAAAGATGCTCTGATCAACTGTGCCATGTTTAAAGGATTTAACCAACATTGTACCTTCATACCCAAAAATGGTGATAAATTAATAGTTACTGGAAGTATCAATGTCTTTGAAAAACAGGGACAGCTGCAGCTGATTGTTAGCAGTATGAAAGAAGATGGTGAAGGTAATTTTTATATTCAATTTGAAATGACCAAGAAAAAACTGGAACCACTAGGTTATTTTGATAATAGATATAAAAAACCAATACCTGAATTTCCTAGCGAAATTGTTATCATTACTGGAGCCAATACAGCCGCTTTACAGGATATTTTAACAACCATATATAATCGCTGGCCGATTGTCAAAACTACTCAGATACACGCTATAGTGCAAGGACAACAGGCTATTGAATCAATTATCAGTGCCATAAAAAAGGCTGATGAAACAACAGCTGATGTTATTATCTTAGCTAGAGGGGGAGGGTCAATTGATGATTTATGGTGCTTTAACGATGAGGGCATTGCTAAAGCGATATTTAATTGTAAAAAACCAATTATCACTGGAATTGGTCACGAAATAGATTTTACTATTGCCGATCTGGTAGCTGATTTTCGAGCAGCTACACCTACTGCAGCTGCAGCCAAGGCAACCCCTGATTACAGGGAAATACTGAATACTATAAATAAGTGTGATAACATTATCACTCAAACAATTGATAATAATATCAGCAAACATTATCAGTTGCTGGATTATTATAACAATAGATTGAATAATTATAAAAATATAATTGACCAGCAGCAGATTAAAATTAATAATCTTCTTAAAATAAGCGCTTTAAGCTTAAAGAAGAGAAGTGAACTATATAATCAGAATATAATAAATAGAAAAAAGATTTTACAATTATCACTAAAAACCTTAGTCAAACATAATCGTGATTATCTATCTAACACTAAATATCTGCTTAATAGTACATTGGATAATATATTACAGAAAAGTAGGATTAATCTATCTAAAAGTATTGATTTGCTGGATTCATATTCACCATTGAAAACATTACAAAGAGGATATGCAGTAGCAAGTCAAAACAATAAAATATTAAAATCAGTTAAAGATATTGACTATTCAATTTATTTAGAAACAAGATTTTATGATGGAACAATAAAATCAAAACCAGTAAAGGAGTAAACTATGAGTAAAGAATTGACATTTGAACAGGCATTTAAAAGATTAAATGAAATTACTGAAATAATTCAAAGAAATGAATGTACACTGGATGAAGGTTTTGCCTTATTTGAAGAAGGATTGCAGCTTTCAAAATTCTGCAGCGAAAAATTGGCTTTTTTTGAAGAAAAGTTTGAAGCGCTAACAAAGGAAAACAACAATGAAAAATAGTTTTGAAAATTATTTGGATTCTCTGATTTTAGAAAATTATGTTGTAGAAGAAGCAATGAATTATTCACTTTTGGCCAGAAGCAAGAGATTGAGACCACTTTTACTGCTGACTGTCTTAAATGATCTCCAAATTGATTACAGCGAAGGCTTTGGCTGTGCTGCAGCTATTGAAATGATCCATACCTATTCTTTGATTCATGATGATCTTCCATCTTTTGATAATGATGATTACCGCAGGGGAAAGCCAACCAACCATAAACAGTTTAATGAACAGATAGCTATTCTTGCTGGGGATGCTTTGTTGACATTTGCTTTTGAAACTGTTGTAAAGGCGGATTACAGTGATGAGATTAAAGTCAAACTTATTAAATACATAGCAACTTTTGCCGGAAAAGATGGCATGATAAAAGGTCAGCAATTTGATATGGATTATGAAAATCAAACAGTTGACATTGAAAGACTATCAGAAATGGAAACTCTAAAAACAGGAAAGTTGATTGCCCTGCCTTTAATATGTGGCTTAATTATTGGTCAAAAAGAAGAGTATATTGAGATTTTCAATAAAATTGGTTTAAAACTCGGACTGGCTTTTCAAATTCAGGATGATATTTTAGATGTAACATCCAGTTTTGAACAGTTAGGAAAAGAAACAAAATCAGATGAATATAATAAAAAGAGCACTTTTATTACCCTGCTGGGATTTGAAAAAGCCAAAAAGACTTTCGAAAATATTTATAAAGAAATTTATGATATTTTTGATAATTTAGATTATAGTTTTACGGAAACAAAAAAATTAATCGCTTCCATGGAAAACAGAAACTGGTAATTTATGAGATTAGATTTATATCTTGTTGAGAATAACTATTTTACTACCAGAAGCAAAGCAGCTTTAGCTATTAAGGAAAAAGACGTCAAAGTCAATGGAAAAATAGTAACTAAAGCTGGCTTTGATGTTTCTGAAGATGATGTTATTGAAATAAATAATGATATAAATCAATTCGTCAGCAGAGGTGGTTTGAAACTTTTAAAGGCACTAGAATTTTTCAGGATTGATTTAACAGATAAAATTGTTTTAGATATCGGAGCTTCAACAGGTGGCTTTACAGATTGCTGCCTGCAGAATGGAGCAAAAAGAATATACGCCTATGATGTAGGACATTCACAGTTAGATGCTTCTTTGTTAAATGACAAAAGGGTGCTGGCTAAAGAAAATATTAACTGTCGTTACCTAAGCAGTAATGATTTCAATGAAAATATTGATTTTATCTGTATGGATGTCTCATTTATAAGTTGTGCTAAAATGTTTGAAGCAATATCAAATATATTATCAGTTGATAAAGAAGCTGTTATCTTATTTAAACCTCAGTTTGAAGTTGGCAGTGACTATCTAAATAGACAAGGTATTGTAATAAATGATAAAATAATAGAAATTAGATTAAATGAAACAATCAAACAAGCAGAAGAATTTAATTTAAAATTAATTGATAAAACTGTTTCACCAATCAAGGGTAAAGATGGCAATAAGGAATACTTATTATATTTCAGGAAGATTAATTAAAGGAGAATTTATGTTAAATAATTTATACATTAAGGACTTTATATTAATAGATGAATTAAACATTGATTTCAAGGCTGATTTCAGTGTTTTTACCGGTGAAACAGGTGCTGGTAAAAGTATTTTTATTGATTGTATTGGCTGTCTGATTGGCGATCAGCTGAATGTTTCCATGATTAGAAAAGGCTGTGAAAAGACCATTATTGAAGGTAGCTTTCAAGTAGATAAAAATTTGAAAGAGAAGCTTAAAGATGCCGGCTATGAAGATGAAGATTTCATTGTAACTAGAGAAATAAATATCGATGGCAGAAGTATCACTCGTCTAAATCAGAGAACTACGACCTTATCCTTTGTTAAAGAATGTTTAACTGATTATGTTGATATTCATTGTCAGCATGATAATCAATATCTTTTAAATGATCGATATCATCTCAATCTTCTTGACCAATATTGTCAATTTAGTGAAGAATTAGTAGAATTATCTGCTTTATATAAGAAGTTTGACAGCTTAGAAAAAGAGTATGAGAAAATGATATCTACGACCTTTAATCAGGCACAGCTTGAAATTATTGAATATCAATTAAAGGAAATCGATGATTTAAACATTAAAAACATTGAAGAAGATATTGAAATTCAAGGAAAATTAAAAGCTATCTCAGAATACGAAAAACAACAGAAGACAATTGATGAAGTTAAACAATTATTTTCTGAAGATGGCATCTTAGACAAGTTATATGACTTTTCAAAATTAGCTCATAATTTATCTAATTTTGAAGATATTCAAACAAATATTGAAAATATCATCAATAGCTATTATTCAATTGCTGATGATTATGAAACAATTTTAAAGAAGATTGACCTTAATACCTATTCAACAGAAGAGATAGATTTTCTAAATAGTCGCTTATATGACTTACAGAGAATAAAAAGAAAATACAATGCTTCTTTAAAGGAATTGCTGGCAATCAGACAAGATTTAACTAGTCAGCTAGATGCTTATAACAACAAAGAATTTATTCTTTCAAAATTATTGAAAGAAAAAGATCTTGCTTATAAGAAGTATTATGACTATGCCTTAGAAATAAGTAAGATCAGAAAAAATAAAGCCTTGGAGTTAAAAAAGGCAATTTTAAACGAATTAAAGGATTTATCTTTGGAAAATGCTAAATTTGAAGTCTTATTTGAAGAAAATAAACCTTCTTCAAAAGGAATTGATAGTGTAAGATTTATGATTTCCATGAATACAGGAATGCCTCTTCAACCATTAAATAAAGTGGCATCCGGTGGTGAACTATCACGTCTGATGTTAGGTTTAAAAGTAATATTTGCCAAACTTCAAGGCTCAAAGTTAATAATTTTTGATGAAATAGATGCTGGAGTAAGTGGTTATGTGGCTTTGAATATCGGAGTTAAAATGGCTAAACTGGCTAAAGAAATTCAAGTTTTCAGTGTTACGCATTTACCAAGTGTGGCAGCCTGTGGTAAATATCATTATTTGATCAGTAAAGTACAGACTGCTGAAAGCACCAGTTCAACAGTTGAAGAAATCGAAAATGATAAACGTATTGAACAGTTAGCAATACTATCAAGTTCAACAGTTTCCAAAACAAGCTTAAGCGCTGCAAAAGAACTGTTAGAAAAGGCTCAAAGACTATGCAGGTAAGACAGGCAATTGAAAATTATCTTTATCATATCCAGGTAATTGAACAAAAACCTCTTTCGACAGTTAACTCTTACAGCAATGACCTGAAAAAATATCAAAAATATCTTGATGAGATAAGTATTGGCAATATTGAAGAAGTTGATAGTCTAATCTTAATGGACTTTATCAGTGCCAACAGTCATCTAGCTAAAAGTTCACAGGCACATTTGCTGACAGCAGTAAAAAATTTACATAATTATTTATTCGTTAATCACAATATTAACAACTTAGTAGATAATCTCTCAATTAAAAGAAGTCAAACTAATTTACCATCATTTCTATCTTTTGAAGAGATTCAGCTTATTTTGAATAGCTTTGATGAAAGTGATGACAAAAGTTACTTTGACAGATTATTGATTCAATTAATATTTGTAAGTGGAGCTAGAGTATCAGAAGTCTGTAATCTGAATATTAAACAAGTCAACACTACTCATAAAATATTGAGAATAATTGGTAAAGGCAATAAAGAAAGAATTGTTTTGATTGATAATGATACAGCAGAAAGATTAGACTATTATTACAGTAACATTCGACTACGCTGGCTAAAAGGAAAAGATAGCAACTATTTCTTTATCAACAAACGAGGAAACAAAGTAAATAGACAGTATATATTTAAGATTATTAAACAGAAACAACAGCAATTGAATATCAGAAAAGATATTTCACCTCATACATTCAGACATTCATTTGCGACACATTTACTGGATAGTGATGTTGATTTAAGAAGTGTTCAGGAACTATTGGGGCATTCAGATATCTCAACAACACAGATTTATACACATATACAGAAAAAGCAATTAAAAGAAGCTTATTCTAAATTAAAAAGGGCAGGCAAGGAGATTGAAGATGAATAAATATAAGAGAATTTTCGTTATTGTTATGGACTCATTGGCAATAGGACAGGCAAAAGATGCCCATCTATACGGTGATGCTGGTGCAGATACTTTTGGTAATATTGCTAAAAACTATCAGTTGGATATTCCTAATTTACAAAGGTTGGGAATAAGTAATCTACATCCACTTGAAGGTGTTGAAAAAGCAAAAGAACCAATGGGGTATTACTGTGTACTACACGAATCAAGTGTTGGTAAAGATACTTTAACTGGTCATTGGGAACTGATGGGATTACATGTGGATACACCATTTGTTGCTTTTACTGACACTGGTTTTCCTAAAGAGCTGATGGATGAATTAACTGAGAAGACAGGACATGGATGGCTGGGTAATTATTCTGCCAGTGGAACTGAAATTATTAAAGAGCTAGGTGAAGAGCACATTAAAACAGGCAAAATGATTGTCTATACTTCAGCTGATTCTGTTTTACAGATTGCCTGCCATGAGGAATATTTTGGTTTGGATGAACTTTATCGTTGCTGTGAAATAGCTAGGGAAATAACTATGAAACCGGCCTGGAGAGTAGGAAGAATTATTGCCAGACCATTTGTAGGTAAAAATGCAGAAACTTTCAAGCGCACAGCCAATAGACATGATTATGCAATTGCACCTTATGAAGAGACTGTTTTAGATTTTTTAAAAGCAGAAAATTATGACGTCATTTCAGTTGGCAAAATCAATGATATCTTTTCTGGCTGTGGAATAACCGAAGTTTTAAAATCTAAAAGCAATGCTGAAGGCATGGAAGTCACAATTGCTCAGACACAAAAGGATTTTACTGGAGTCTGCTTTACCAATCTGGTTGATTTTGATGCCTTATGGGGTCATAGAAGAAACGTTGAAGGTTATGGCAAAGAAATTGAAATCTTTGATAAGTACCTTGGTGAGTTAATGGAGAAAGTAAATGATGATGATCTGATCATATTAACTGCTGACCATGGCAATGATCCTACCTGGACTGGTACCGACCATACTAGAGAATCTGTTCCAATGCTTGTCTACAGTAAATCTTTTACTAAATCAGGAAGACTAGAAGATGGTAGAACGTTTGCCAATGTAGGTGCTACTATTGCTGAAAACTTCAATATAAAATCAACAGGACATGGTGTTTCCTTTTTGGAAAAACTGGTATAAAGATGAAAGAAAAAAATGTTTTACAATTCTATGTTCTTTGCAATAAATTAAAAAACCTGATTCGAAGTGGCTGGGTTGATTGGAACGTAAAAAAAGAACGATTAGAATCAGTAGCTGAACACATTTATTCAACACAGATGTTGGCAATAGCAATGTACTCAGAATTTGACTATGATCTAGATTTATCAAAAGTTATCAAAATGCTGGCAATTCATGAATTAGAGGAAACAATTATTGGTGATTTTACTCCATATCAACTTGAAACTGAAAAGAAGATGGAAATGGGTCACAGAGCCATTTTAAAGGCTTTAGAGCCACTTGAAGACAAACAATATTGGATAGACCTCATAATGGAATTTGATGCTAGAAAGTCAAAAGAAGCGATATTTGCCTATCAATGTGATAAATTGGAATGTGATCTGCAATGTAAATTATATGATGAAGATAACTATGTTGATTTAAATGATCAGAAAAGCAATCAAGCCATTGAAAATGAAAATGTTAAACATTTATTAGAAGAAGGGTATAGCTGGTCACAAATGTGGATTAAAAATGATTTGAATCTTATTGATTTTGATGAAAATTTTAGAAAAGTTAATGAATATGTCTTTAGCAACAATATCAGTGATTTAATAAAAAAAGAAGAGTAGTATAAGAATAAGATTTTAAATTAGAAATTATAAAAAATGTATCTTTCAAATCAGATACATTTTTTTAGTATTCTTATAAAGCTAGAATCAATCTATCAATTATATGCAGGTGAAAAATCAACAAACTCATGATTAATAATCATAACAAGTCTTTCGTTTCTAGTAACAAAATATAATTGATGAGTTAAAGTATATGGATCATATGGATCTTGCATTTCATTACCTTCAAAACCTGGATAATCTACAGTTATTTCATACAAGTATTCTCCACAATATTTAACATTTGAAATTGTACCTGTAATTCCATATTCAGTATCCATGAGGCCTAGTTCAAATTTATCTTCATAGACCTTTAAGAAGTATCCGATATGATCATCTTTATATTCATACCATATTTCATAATTAGACAATGCATTTAAAAGTTCTTCAGCAGTTAATCCTGTATCTGGAGCAAACTCAATACTGTCACCATCTAATTGTATCATTAAAACTTCTCCATCAGGATTATAATAAAAATAATACTCCATTGTATAAGGGTCATAAGGATCGGTAATTTCATCACCAGCATAGCCTGGATAAGAAACAACGACAGTATAAGACATATGATTGCTAAATCTTATTTCAGTAATAGTTCCTGAAATCCAGAAACCGCTATTTGATAGACCTAAATCTAATTTATCCTTGTCATGAGCTATGATAAAATATCCTGCATAAATTTCATCATCTATCTGTATCCACTTATCATATTTATTAAGTATTGTCAGCAGTTCGTCAGAAGATAAATTAACTTCTGGAGCAAATCCTACCATTTCGTCATTAATATGTATTAATAATTTTTCAAAGTTTGGATTATAGTAGGTAATATATTCTATAGAATATGGGTCATATGGTTCATACATATCGTCTCCTTCAAAACCTGGATAATCGACGATAATGTTATAATACATGTAGCCGAGATAATCAATTTTAGAAATAGTCCCTGAAAATTCAAAACCACTATTTGTTATACCTAAGTTAAATTTGTCGTTGTCAAAAACATTGAAATAATAAAGTCCATACATCTCATTATGAGCCTCTAACCAGTATTCATGTTTAGCAAACTCAGCAATTAGTTGTTCTTTTGAAAAGCCTACATCACCAAATAAATCAACATATTCCAATTTACCATCATAATACATGCCGAATCTTATTTTATTCTCGAATTCTGGAATAATTTCAATATAGAAGATAGAACTTTCAAAAAAATCAGGGTAAAGGTTCTGATATTCAAGTTTATATATATTGTTTCCTTCATAAGTAAAGCTTTTTAATTCAGTAAAATTGTAGTCGAAACCTTCTCCATAATAAACAGAATTGTCAAAAACTATGTCCTTATCATTTTTAAACATCAATGCGCTGTCTTCAGGTCCCCATACAGAGAGAAAGCGGGAATAATTATCTAAATAATCCCATAATTCCTGTTGATTTAAACCATTTTTAGGTAATTTATTATCGTTATTACAACCAGTTAGACATAGCACCAATACTGAAATAAACAAAAAAATGTAAATTTTTTTCATCATTTTATAGCCTCCATAACCAACTAAATTATACTTAAAAAAAGATTTGAATTACAACATAAATTTCTTAAATCTTAAAAAATTTAAGGTCATTTTTTAAAAATACTATTAAATAAAAAAAACTTTTTGAAATATTGTATAATCTATTAAAATGGATAAATAATGATTGAAGAGTAGAGGTAATATGAATGAAATTATTGAATGCTTTTAGAAAAAAGAAATACAAGAATATAAAAGAATATGTTTCAAATAAAATAGGTGATATACATTTGTTAATTCCTTCACAAATTCACGATGATTTTGATATAGAGGTAATTATAGTTAAACCAACAAAAGAAAAACCATATTATACTTTAATAACCAATGGACTATCCAATTATGAAATGAAGCTGCCAAGACATATTGAAACCAATTCATTTTGCGAATTGCTGATATATTTGCCTGAAGACTGGAAAATTCTTAATCCAAATATCAATTATTATTGGCCAATCAAATCTTTATTTGAATTAGCAGCCAAATTAGTAAATAGCTATGGCTGGGTTAGTTTTTCGTCAATTATAAATTTAAATAGAAAAGTAGCTGATAATTGTAGTTTTAATTCATTTCTTTTTGTTATAGGGATTAATGATGAAGCACTGATAAATAATAAATATGTTTCATTTTATACCTTGATACCTGTTTATGATGAAGAAGTTATTTATGCCAAACAATATGGTAATGAATCTTTATTTGATAAATTGGTCAATGAAGGCTTAGTTTATCCACCAATTGTTGATATAAATCGTAAAATCAAAAATATTTAATTTCATTAAAATAACATAATATACATTATGCGAAGTTATATGTTGAATTAAAAAGGTCATTATTTTTGACCTTTTCTTCTATATTTAGTTTCCTCGTATTTAATAAATGTATAGAAATTAAATAATAATATCATTATTTCCATCGTAACAAAGCTTACAACTAATCCCAAGATATTTAAATATCCTTTATTAAATATAAATAATAATATGGCTACAACAATATATAACACTATTAAGAAATTATAGTCTTCATGTCCTTTATAATTTAATTTACATTTAACACATCTGATTGTTTTTTTATCTTTCTTTTTTTCTAAATTGCTGCCACATTCAGGACATTTGTTCATAAATTTCAATTGATAGAATTTTTTAAAACTTTCTTTTATTTCCATATTCAACCACTTCTACTCTTTTATTTAGAGAATCTGTACCTCATCCAAATTTATTGTCGGTATTTCAAAATAGAAAGTAGATCCTTCATTTATTTTTGAAATAACTCCATATTTACATCCATAAGTTTCCAGGATGGCTTTTGAAATAGCTAATCCTAAACCGGAACCACTTTTAGATCTTTGGTATTTTTTGTCAATTTTAAAATATCTGTCCCAGATATATGGCAGAAGCTCTTCATCGATACCAGATCCGTGATCAGTAACTTCAACTCTGATAAATTCCTTATTTTTCAAAAAACCTTTAAGAACAATTGTTTTATCTTCACCATAATGCTTTAAGGCATTGGAAAGGAAATTATTTAAAAC
This sequence comes from Erysipelotrichaceae bacterium, assembly GCA_033808805.1. GTDB lineage: Bacteria > Bacillota_I > Bacilli_A > Erysipelotrichales > Erysipelotrichaceae > UBA1783. Next base: position 92,801 of record JAPXMY010000003.1, on the reverse strand, counting down.
TTCTTCAATTTTATTTGCATCACCCATGGCTATCAGCTCAGGTTCACATTCAAAATCGATATTAACGCCTTCTTCTTTTGCCAGAAGTTCAAATCTGTAATAGCAATTATGTAGCTGTTCTGTTAAATCAAAAGGTTCAATTTTAACTGAAATAGCCCCAGCCTGAAGTTTAGATAGATTCAGCATATCACTGACCAGAGTATTTAAACTATCTGTTTCATTGATAATGATATCTAAATGTTCTTCTCTTTTCTCTCTGTTTTCACCTGAAATATCTTTTATCATTTCCGCGTAGGCTTTTATCATTGTCAATGGAGTTTTTAAATCATGGGAAACATTGGCCATAAGTTCACTTCTATACTCTTCTACCTTAGATATTTCTTTTGCGGCCAGATCAATGGTATCAGCCAATTCCTGAACTTCATTAATTTCAGTATCTTCAAATTTCAAATCGTAATTACCATAAGTGAGCTTGTTAGCTTCTTCCTTGATTTTAATAATTGGTTGAGAAATAATTCTTGAAAAAAGTAATGAAATTAATAATGATAGTGATAATACAATTAAAGAAATCAAAACAAACTGATTCTGAATAGTTTTGGTAAGGATATTTATAGACTGTAGAGTTACATTACTTATTACATAATAAACCTGATCATCAATATATACTTTTTTGCCATAAACCATAACTTCCTGGTCCGATAATTCTATAAAATCTCCCTGAAGAAAGATTTCATCTTTATCTGTATTTTCTAATATGTCAATAAATCGCTGATTCACTACTGAATTATTGTAGATTGCACAGCCAGAGTTACCCAAGGCATCAAAACCACTCACTGTTGTCGCGTTATTACTGTCAAAAACAATAACACAGGCATTATTGTTCATTGTCAATGAATAAAGCTGGTAGTTTTTTTCTTTATTTTCCAGGTCACTGAAAAAAATTTCTGCAACTTTTCCGGTAAATGTCTGTATTTCTCTTTTTAAAGTTCTCAGATAGAAAGGTTCCAGTAAAATCAATTGGAAAAACTGCAATAATAAAAGAATACTCAATGCAAAAACCACAAAGTATGTCCATGATTTATATCCTAAAGAACTAGTAATCTTATTCTTTTTCAAACTTATAACCTACTCCTCTTACTGTAACAATTTTACTGCCATAGTTACCAAGATTTTTTCTTAACATCTTTATGTGAGTATCCACAGTTCTATCCATGCTGTAATAATCGTAACCCCAAATATTCTCTAAAAGTTTTTCTCTGGTAATAGCGGTATTTTCATTTTCTATCAGATATACCAATAAATCAAACTCTTTATTTGTTAAATGTACCACTTCATCATCAATTTTAACTACATGAGCTTTTTTATCGATGTAAATTCCTTCGATATTTATTATATCTTTTACCTTATTGGTACTTCTTTCAATTACAACTTTTATTCTGGCCATCAACTCTTTTGGAGAAAATGGTTTAGATACATAGTCATCTATTCCTAACTCAAAACCATAAAGTTTGTCATCTTCAGCCACTCTGGCAGAAAGCATAATAACAGGTACATCAGTATGTTCTTTAATATGCTTACAAGTAGTAAAACCATCCAAATGTGGCATCATTATATCTAAAATAACACAGTCTATTTCATTTTCTTTTATAATTTCAATCGCTTCCAAACCATCTGAAGCTTCTAGAACTTCATATCCATATGAACTGCCATATTCTTTGATTACTTCTCTAATCATAATCTCGTCATCAACAATTAATAAAGTAGCCATCTAATCATCCTTTCAAAACTAATAATTCTCTTACTATAATTGAATCACCTCTAGGATTCTTTTTCCCCTTGACTAGTACTATTATACCTTTTTTTATGAATTCTTTATACAGCAAATACTTTTCGGGCATAAAGACCAGATCAATTGTTCCATATTCATCATAACATTTCGCAAAACACATTAACTCATTAGTTCTAGTCGTTTGCTGGCTGTAATTCATAATAGCTAAGATTAATGACATATTTCCATCTCTTTTTTTAGCAATTATCGAAGGCGTGGTATTTCGATAGTCATTTCGGTATTTTTCAATTGGATGAGAACTCAAAAATAAGCCTAAATATGTTTGCTGATCAAGTAGTAAATCAGCCAGATTATCTCTGTGTTCTTTAATCAAAGGTGCTGAAACCAATGATAAATCAACATGCTTCTCACCATTCTCTTCATAAGTACATAATTTTATATAGTTAATAACACTTTCCAAAGAAGCTATCATACTTCTATGGCTTAAATTAAAACTATCTAAACAACCACTTCTAATCAATATCTCAATAATTTTTTCATTTATATTGAGCATATACATTCTGCTGATGAAATCAATGAAACCTTGATATCTACCCTTTAAATTTCTGTCTTTAATAATACTTTTGCTTGTTAAATTAGAAATGTTTTTTATCTGATTAAACGGAAAAACAATTTTTTTATCTTTAACGAAAAATATTTCTTCAGATTCATTTATATCAGGAGAAGAAATCATAATTCTTTTCATCTTGCACTCAATAAGGTATTTTATATTTTCATTGGAACCTATTTTTGAATTTAAAAGTGCACAATAAAACTCTAAAGGATATCTTACTTTCAAAAATGCCATAATATAGGCGACAAATCCGTAAGCAACAGCATGTGATTTGTTAAATCCATAATTAGCAAATTTATAAATATCATTATAAATCTTCAACGCATTCTCTTGGGAATAATTATTTTTAATACAGCCTTCTATAAACTCACTTTTCAAGTCTTCTAACTGTTCACTGCTCTTTTTACTGACAGCTCTTCTAAGCAAATCTGCTTTTGTCATCGTAAAGCCAGCAATTTCAACAGCTATTTTCATAATCTGTTCCTGGTACACTATTATTCCATAAGTATTATCCAGAATTGGTTTTAAATCAGGATGAAGATAATTAATTTTTCCTGGATTGTTTTTGTTGAAGTTATATTTTTCAATATAATCCATTGGTCCTGGTCTGTACAAAGCCAATACGGTTGCCAGCTGTTCAAATGTAGTCGGCATTACCATTTTTAAGCTATCTCTCATTCCTTTTGATTCCAACTGAAATATGCCACTGGTATCTCCTCTAGAGAGCATTCGATATACCGCTAAATCATCTAAAGGAATTTTGTAAATATTTATTTTTTTAGTAAGAGAATTTAAAATTTCTTCTATTATTGATAAATTTTTAAGTGCTAGAAAATCAAATTTTATCAGACCAATACTTTCCAGATGTTCCATTGTATATCCTGCAATATAATTATCATTTACTGTTATTAAAGGAATTACATCGATAAGTTTATCTGCACTTATCAAAACTCCAGAAGCATGAGTAGAAATGTTTTTAGGCAAGCCATATAATATACAGCCGATATTATATAATTTCTGCAGTTGATTTGATGAATTAATAACTAATCTGAATTTTTTATTACTTTCGTATTGCTGCTGTAAAGTTATTTTTTCCTCTCTTATTGACTTCAATAAAATATTCAATTCATTCTGATTGATATTTAATACTTTCCCTAAATCTCTTATCAAGGCTCTGGTTGTCAAACTGCCAAAAGTGATAATATTCGCAACTTTATCAGCTCCATATTTATTTCTAACATATTCAATAACTGATATTCGCTTATTATCTGGAAAATCCAAATCAATATCTGGCATTGTCACCCTTTCATGATTTAAAAATCTTTCAAACAATAAATCATATCTGATCGGGTCTATATGAGTAATTCCCAAGCAATAACAGACCAGAGAACCAACAGCGCTTCCTCTGCCCGGTCCAACTAAGATATCATTTCTCTTACAATATAAGATAATGTCGTAGACTATTAGAAAATAGTCTTCAAAATTCATCGAAATTATAACATCTAATTCATGAGATAAACGTTCGAAATACATTTGTGGAACTTTATCATCTAATCTTTTTTGCAGTCCAGCCAGACATAATTGTTTAAGATATTCTTTATTATCGATAGAATAGTTATTTGCATAGGTTGGCAGTTTAGTTTTCAGGCTGTTGAGATCCAGTAAAATACTGTTAACAAATAGACTCAAATTATCAAGAGACTGTTTATCAAATAAAAACATCATCTCTTCAGGCGATTTTAAACTGGCATCAGTGACAAGTGCTAAGTTGGTATCGTTAATATTGGTTCCCTTTTCAATTGCCTGCAGACATTTATAAGCTTCATAATCATTTACTTTAGTGTATAGAGCTAAATCCAAGGCAATAGTATTGATACCATATTTTTTGCATAAAGGTAAAACTATCGCATTGATATTATTGTTAATAGCCTTATTTTTAGCTAGTGATGAAACATATATGTTTTCAAATCTGGATATATTTTCAATAACAGCTGTTAACTTGGCAATATCATTTTCATTTAACAAGTATGAAAAATAACTGTCACTTTTTATAACTACGCAATTATTATCTGACAATTCAAGTAAACTGGATAAACTTAACTCTCTTTTATATGAAACTATATCAATAAGGGCAATATAGCCACTGTTATTTTTGGGATATATTAACGCTTCAAATTGTCCTTCATCGGTATAATATGATAATTCACAACCAATGATAGGTCTGATACCTGCTTTTTTACATTTATCAAAAAAGTCTTTTGCGGAAAATAGATTACCCTTTTCACATATGCCAAAGGCTTTTAAGCCATTACCCACTGCAAAATCTACCAGATCATCTACTCTGATAGTACTTTGCAACAATGAATAACAACTGCGATTGTAAAGTAAAATTGCCATCTCAATCCTTTGCTTTTATTAATAAATCCACCACTTCATCAATTTGTTTAAAAGATAAATATGGAATACCACAGGCAAGTCTGTGGCCTCCTCCACCATATAATTTAGCTATTTCAACAATAGAAGCATTATGACTTCTAAGTGAAGCTGAAAAACCATTTCTATCATCTTCGTAGAAGAAGAAAGCATATTTATTTATACCTTTTATACTATCTAAAACATAGACAAAGTCCTTTGCTTCATGCGTTGAAAGATTTAGCTTTTCTTTCATTTCTTCGTTCAGAATAATATAGGCAACATCTTCCCTAAAGATAGCATTAGAAGCTAGATAATGTTTAGCAGCAAACTTCTCCTTTGATATGTCATTGAGATGACGATTGATTTCTACCAGATTAATACCTTTTTGAGTAAGAACAGATAATATCCTGAAAGTAGTTGAACTGACACTGTTAATCGTAAACCCACGAGTATCATGATTCATTCCAGCATAGAGATATTCTGCTGCTTTTGAATTGATTTTCCAGTCATTATTAATGGCTAAAAGAGCTACAAGTTCTGAAGTGCTTGAGGCTGTTTCAATTACAAGACTGTAATCAGTTGAATCTTCACTTTCCAAATGATGGTCAATCTTAAGTGATACAGCGCCTCTTTTATAAGTTTCATCATCTGCCCTGTCATGAGTGGAAGTATCAAGTATTATTGTCAAACTTTTTTCTATTATATCAATGGAAGGGTTATCCATTTCTTCCAGAAATTCTGGATTGTCCATATTTTCTAAACCGTAGGTATAGATTTTTTTCTCAGGATAATTTTCCAGCAACAGATGTTTCAGCCCTAATTGAGATCCATAAGCATCATAATCAGGTCTTATATGGCGATAGATAACAATTGATTCATTTTTCTCTATAAGTTCTCTAATATCGAAATAATTCATAGCCACTCCTAATAAACATCCTCATCATCAGTCACATGAAAAGATCCATTTTCCCAATATTTTACAATTCCATCATCATCCAGAACATAGAATCGGTTGTCTAAAGGTTCTTCAGATGGAATTATTCTAGTTTTAGAACAGACAACAATACTGTTATCTGGAACATCCTGATAAACAACAGCATTAGCCCCAATTCTGACATTGTTTCCAATCTTAATATTACCAATAATTTTAGCACCAGCTCCAATATAACAGTTGTCTCCTATTGTTGGATTACCAATATTCTTACTTCCTTTTGTTCTTACAGCCCCTATCGTAACCTGATGGAAAATTACACAGTTTTCACCAATTTTGCTATCTCCTGAAATAAATACTCCATCCAGACCATGTGGAAAATAAGGCCTATTTTTAAAATCAGCAAAAAAACCAATGAAACAGTTCTTTTTTTGACAAACATGAGAAAACACACTGGCATATAATCCTGTTGTAATTTTATTTTCAAATAAATAGAAATACAGGTCCATTATATTTTCAAAACGAAAAAATACAAATAAACTTAAAAATTCTTTAATCCATTGTTTTAGTACATACATATAATTCACACACTTTCTATATCAATTATAAGATATTATTCAAATAATATAAACTTTAAATAAAAACCCTATTATCTAGGGTTTTTTTAGTTGACTATAGATTAAGCAATCTTCGTGTATCTCTGGCGATCATTACTTCTTCATCTGTCGGCATTACCCAGACATCAACTTTTGAATCAAAAGCAGAAATTTTACCTAGTTTTCCTTTTGTATCAGCATTTAACTGCTCATCAAGTTTTACTCCCAAACTTTCAGTCAGAAGTGCACAAATTTCACTTCTTACTCTACTGTCATTTTCACCTAAACCAGCTGTGAACACTAAAGCATCAAGACCACCTAACTGAACATAATATGATCCAATGTAATCAATTACTCTCAATGCATACATTTCTCTGGCCAAAATAGCTCTTGGATTTCCTTCCTCAACTGCTTTTTGAATATCTCTGGCATCACTTGAAACACCTGAAATACCTAAGAAACCTGATTTCTTGTTGCAGACTTCGATAAGTTCTTCTCCAGTTAAACCAGTTTTTTCCTTTAAATATGGAATAATTGAAGGGTCTATGTCTCCACTTCTTCCACCCATCATAATTCCAGCCAGTGGAGTAAATCCCATTGAAGTATTAACACACTTACCATTTTTAATCGCTGCTAAAGATGCTCCATTTCCCAGATGCAGAGAAATAATTCTCTGATTTGGATTACCTGTTATTTCTGCATATGTCTGAGCGATATATTTATGAGAAGTACCATGGAAACCGTATCTTCTGACATGATATTTTTCATAATATTCCAGTGGTAAAGCGTATAAGAACGTTGCTTTATCCATCGTTAGATGGAATGAAGTGTCATAAACCGCTACATGATTGATTTTTGGAAGGGCCTTGGAAAAAGCTTCAATTCCAGTATAATTGGCTGGCATATGCAGAGGACCCAAGTCTTTCATATCTAAAATATCCTGTAAAACTTCTGGGGTAACTATTGCACTGTCAGCATACTTTTCACCACCATGCAGCACTCTGTGACCACAGGCGTCTATTTCTTCCAATGTTTCTACAATCTTATGTTCTACTAATGCTTCCAATAACATATCAACAGCCTGTTGATGGTCCTTGATTGGTAAATACTTGCTGATTTTTTCTCCATTGACTCTAATGGTAAAAATACCCTCTTCTAAACCAATTCTTTCAAATACTCCATCAGTTAAAACCTTCTCTTCAGGCATTTGGAAAAGCTTAAACTTTAATGATGAACTGCCGGCATTAACCGCAAAAATCTTACTCATATTATTGATCCTCCATATTTATTAGTTCATTTACAATATTATCAACTTGATTAATATCAAGTAGTTTCAACTGTTCAAATAATTTCATTCTTTTTTTATATGATGAATACAGGCCTAATTTTTCTTCATATTTAGTAATCTGACTGGTACTCTTTTTTAATGTATCATGTACTGCATTACGACTGATGCTCAATAGTTCAGCAATCTCAGTAATTGAGAGATCCTCAAAATAATAATATTGCAGTATTTCGTTTTGTCTTTCAGTCAATAGACTCTGATAAAAAGGCATCAGTTCGTTAAAATATTCGAATTTTTCCATTAGAACTCACCCTTAATCAAAGTATTGACATAATTTTCGATATCAAATTCTTCAATAGCATCCATTTTTTCACCAAACGTCATAAATTTTACTGGTAGATTATATTTATCATTGATGCTTAAGACAATTCCACCCTTGCTTGTTCCGTCCATTTTAGTCAATACTACAGCATTTACCTTACTTGTTTCTATGAAGACTTCAGCTTGTGATAATCCATTTTGACCAGTAGTTGCATCAATAGTCAGCCAGATATCCAAATCTTTAGTGTTAAGGGTTCTTTTTGTTACTCTGACCATCTTTTCCAGTTCTCTCATCAGGTTGGTCTTGTTTTGCAGTCTTCCAGCTGTATCGGCAATGATTATATCAACTGGGTTTTCTAAATAATATCGACATCCATCTACCAACACTGAAGCAGGATCAGCATTTTCTTTGCCTGTAATACAATGAATTCCGAGTCTTTGAGCCCATTTTTCAAGTTGCTCAACCGCTCCTGCTCTAAAAGTGTCAGCAGCTATTAAACCCACTGTCAAACCCTGGTCAAGATAATATTTACTGATTTTACTGATTGATGTGGTTTTACCTGAACCATTTACTCCTACCATCATAATAAACTTGTTTTTATGCTGGTCAACTTCAAAAATGTTCTTATCCTTATAATTTTCTATCATAATTTCAATCAGCTGATTGATAACATCGATTGGTTTTCTTATAAATAATTCATTTACTTTGACTTTAAGCTGATCAATCATTTTTTCTGATGCTTCAACTCCGACATCAGCTTCAATCAGAAGAATTAATAATTCTTCATAGATGTCATCGTGATAATCGGTATATCCACCTAATAATTCGGTGATTTTCACAGCTAAAGACTTAGTCCTGTAGCCATCTAAGTATTTGGAAATATTTGATTTTTTCTTTTTACTGAATATTTTCATTTCTCTCCTCTTCTGCATATGACAGTGCTTCTTTCAGCTTAACTCTGATAACATTTGATACACCCTGTTTCTGCATTGTAATTCCATATAAAACATCACACTCAGTCATGGTACCAGGTCTGTGAGTGATAACAATAAACTGTGTCTGATTTGTAAACTTGTGAATATATCTGGCAAATCTATCGACATTGGCCTGGTCTAAAGAAGCCTCCACTTCATCAAAGATACATAGAGGTACCGGTCTTGCTTTTAATATAGCAAATAAAACACAGATAGCAATTAATGATTTTTCTCCTCCAGAGAATAATCTTATGTTTTGAACACTTTTACCTGGAGGTTGAACATCAATGTCAATTCCTGTATTTAAAATATCAGCAGGATCTTCCAATATCAATCTGGCTCTTCCTCCACCAAATAAAACGGTAAAGACTTCATTTAAAGAACCATTGATTTTATCAAACATATCCTTGAACTGTACAGTCATAACTTCATCCATTTCATTGATCGCATCCAATAGCTTATTTTTGGCTTCAGTCAAATCATTTAACTGTTCATTCATGAAGGTATATCTTTCGTTTACCTCCTGGAAATCTTTAGGCGCATCTAGATTTATGTTTCCAAGTTCAGAAATCTCTCTTCTTAATATCAGCACGCTTTCCTTAGCACTTTCAATATCAACATCATACTTCTGGGCTGATGCATATTCGTAGGTCAGCTGATAGTCTCTAGCCAATCTTTCAAAGTGATTATCTCTGCTGACCAACAGTTTTGCTTTTTCAATATTCAAGTCATTAGCATGTTTTGAAACATCCAGCAGTTCATTTCTGACCTGTCTTAATTGAGAATATTTTCTCTGCAGCTCACTATTGGCTGAAAGTCTTCTCTCACGCTTGATCTGAATTGTGTTAGAGATATCATCTTTATTGGCATAGGCATCGTTTAAAGATTTTACCAGCTCATCCTGATATGTCGTTTCATCAATATCAGAATCCGGTTTTATACGATCATATTCTTCCTTTAATTTTTCATATTTTTCCTTTTTAATATCAACTACACCTTTTAAAGAGGCTAAAGAAACTTTTTGCGAAATCAGTTTCTGCTGAGCTTCTTCTTTTAATTTGTTAAAACGATTTAAATCTGAATTTAATTTTTCAATTTCCAATCTGCTTTCTTTTTCTCTGGCAACTATATCAGCTAACTGATTCTGATAGGTTAAAGGTGATTCAACTTCTTTATTGTAGCCACCTCTCATGGTACCGCCACGATAAACAACATCACCATCAATAGTAATGATCTTATACTGATAGTTTAATCTCTTTGCCAGTGAAGTTGCTGTTTTCAAATCTTCAGTTACCAGAACATTGCCTAAAAGTGACAGGATAACAACATCATAAATCTCATCACAATCAACAAAATCACTGGCCAGACCAATAAAACCAGCTGTATTTTCAGCAACAAACAGATGCTCTTTATTCACATAACGTGGTTTTAAAACATTTAATGGCAAAAAGGTTGCTGATCCGGCTTTATTTTTCTTTAAAAACTCTATTGCATTTCTAGCAGCTTTTTCATCACTGGTAATAATATGATAAAGCGAAGCAGCCAAAGCGACTGAAACCATCTGCTGGTATCCTTCGTCAGCCGTAAAAAGGTTGCTTACCACATCATGAATGCCTTCTAAAACGTTCTTGTTATTGATAATCAATTTTACACCGGTTTCTTTTTCAAATGGTGTTTTTATCAGGTTTTCTAAAACACTTTTTCTATTGCTTAAATAATTAAAAGTATTCCCAGTCTGATTAATTCTGTTTCTGGTTTCAGCTAGTTTGCTATCTAAATCCGTTACTTCCTTTTCTAACAGGTCTATCTCTGCTTCTATGGTGCTGGCTCTGCTTATTCTATCCCTTAATTCTACATTGGCATCATTTAAAGCCTTTAAGGTTTCTTCAACTTTGGCTTTTGTTGTTCCTGTTTCACGAATATATCTTCTTTTTTCATCAACTTCAAATTTTCTTTTTTCCAACAGTTGAATTTCATTTAGACTGTTAAGCAATTCACTTTGAAGCTTATGAACATCTAAGTCAATCGTATTAATTTCGTCTTTCAGATCATTACTGGCATTTTCCATAATCTGGATTGTCGCTCTGGTACTTGTTTCCTGATAATTCAAATCAAACAGCTGCTGTTCTATTGTTTCTAAATCATTGATCTGATTTTCTATTTCATGAACAATAACTGCTACTTCAATTTTTGTCAACTGTTCTTTTTTTACAATGTACTCTTCTGCTTTTATTGCCTGACGTTTTAAAGGAGAAACCTGCTTTTCAAGTTCCTGCAATATGTCATTTAGACGATCAATGTTATCCTGAGTTTTAGCTAATTTGCTTAATGATTCTATTTTTCTTTTCTTGTATTTGGCTACCCCAGCTGCCTCTTCAAAAAGAGCTCTTCTTTCAATTGGCTTAGCTTCAGCAAAAGACTGCACTGTCCCCTGAGAGATAATGCTCAAAGAATCTTTCCCCAAACCGGTATCTAAAACCAAGTCCACGATATCTCTTAGTCTACAGGTAGTATTGTTAATTAAATACTCACTTTCGTTAGTATTTTTATATAATCTTCTAGTTATTTCAATTTCATTGAAATCACTGTTTAATTGTCTTTTATCATTATTGAAAACAAGAGAAACTTCAGCCATCGACACTGCTCTTTTTCCTTCAGCTCCGGCAAAAACAACATCACTCATACTTGAGCCACGCATACTCTTTGCTGATTGTTCACCTAACACCCATTTGATAGCGTCGATAACATTGCTCTTGCCACAACCGTTAGGGCCGACAATACCGGTATATTCACTGTCAAATTCAATGACAGTTCGATTTCCGAAAGATTTAAATCCCTGTAAAATAATTCGCTTTAAAAACATAAAAACCTCGTTTCACTTATTTATTATACTAAATTTTAACTGACAAATAAACCTAATATAGCAAATAAGAACTTATTATTAAATCGATATTTCCTTTAATATGTCTTTATAAACATCAAGATAGAAACTTCTATAATCCTGAGAACTATTATCATAGCCCAAACTTTTGGTTTTAACATCAAATTGACTTATTAGATTCATTCGTTCAATTTTAATTTCATCAGTTGGAAGCTGATAAAACACCATTTTACCTCTGTTATTGGTTCTAAATCTTTTATTCAATAACCACCATAAGTCAAATTCACTATAATCATAGCCAAAACCAACAATATAAATATCAGCAAATACAAAATAATCTATCCAGGAATCAAACTTGATATTATTGCTGATGTAATTGCTAAAAGATTCATTGATATACTGGGTAATTTTTCCAGTTAAACTACCATAAGCATCATGAGATAGAATTATAGAATTACTATTTCTTAATTCTCCATGAATATGCCAGATATGCATAGTTCTTTCATCTTTAAAACATTTTTCAATAACATTGTGAGTCTTAATCAGGTATTTCTGATCCAGTCTATTAGCTGAAGATCTGGCATACTTTTTAGTTTTATCTACGATATTTAAAAAATTATTATCAAGCTCACATTCAATATCGTAGGTGTAGTTTGTCGTCAGGATGGTATCAAAACCGCCTCTATCAATTAATTCTATCAGTTTATCATTTTTTAAATATTGATAGTTTTTAAAAGCTCTTTTCAGTCTTTCTTTATGTGAAATTTCATTTATATCGGCAGGCAGAACTTTTATAGTATTTGGAACATTTTTCGAAAGTCCCTTTACAATTGGATGACCAACATAATTAAAGATTACCTCATTCCAATCAAAATCAGGATTATAGTAACATCCATTACCTATAAATAAAACTTTAGGTCTCTCATGCTTAGACAGATCAATTTCTACTGGAGTATATTTTTTCTTCATTTTTATCACCTGAATTCATTATACATTATGAAAGTATTTTAATTAAAAGTTTATATTTATTGTGTTATAATTTTTTTATGTGGAGGAAAACTTATGTATATACAAAGATTTGAAAACTTCTTTGAAAAACAACACGAAATTAATTATAAACCTGAGACAATGTATCAGATGTTGAAAAATTTTGCTATAAAAAATGAAAATACTATAGCTTATGAATTTCTGGGAAAAAAGACTAAATATTCAGAATTTTTAGATAAAATTGAAATTGTAGCTAAAGGATTGACTGCTATCGGCATCAGAGAAAATGATGTTGTGACAATCTGTATGCCTAACTGTCCACAGGCAGTTGATACATTTTATGCCATCAACAGAATTGGGGCTATCGCCAATATGATTCATCCTTTAAGCGCTCAGTCAGAAATTACATTTTATCTTAATCTATCAAAATCTAGAGCTATTTTAACTTTGGATCAATTCTATGATAAGGTTGTAGAAGCCAGAAGAGATTGTGCTCATCAGGTAATAATACTAATGGCTAGTATTTCTGATGAACTGCCATTTTATTTAAAGCCACTATATAAAATAAAAGCTGAAAGCAAATATTCTCATCTGCCAAATCGTTCCTATTCACTATCTTGGAATAAATTTAAATCAATGGGAGAAAACTATCCTCTTCCATTACCCAAGAATGTCTTTAAAATTGATAAATGTTCAGTAATTCTTTATTCAGGCGGAACTACCGGAACAACCAAGGGAATCATGTTATCAGATTTAAACTTCAATGCTCTTTCCATGCAGGCTGTCAAAGCAATGGATGTAAAGGTTGAACCTGGTGATTCAATTTTAGCTGCCATGCCATTATTCCATGGCTTTGGCTTAGGTATTGGAATTCATACCTGTCTGACCAATGGTGCCTGCTGCAGCCTTCTTCCTTCGTTTACTGTAAAAACATATGGTAAAACTCTATTGGATAAAAAGCCTAATTTCATAGCTGGTGTTCCTACTCTTTTTGAAGCCATGCTGAGAACTCCGGGAATGGAAAAAGCAGACTTATCTTTTTTGAAAGGTATGTATTCTGGTGGAGATAGTCTTTCGATTGAATTGAAAGCAAAAGTAGACCAGTTTTTAAAAGAGCGTAAAGCTAAGATTCAAATCTGTGAAGGTTATGGAACAACAGAATGTGTAACCGCCTCTTGTCTTACCCCAAAAGACAGATATAAGGAAGGCTCAATTGGCTTACCATTTTCTGATACTACCTTTGTAATCTGTCCAGTAGGTGAAACAAATCATTTGGGACCTAATCAGGAAGGTGAAATCTGCCTGTCTGGGCCAACAGTGATGTTGGGATATCTTGATGATGAAGAAGAAACAGCTAATGCTCTAAAGATCCATGATGATGGTAAACTATATTTACATACTGGTGACTTAGGGTTCATTGATGAAGAAGGATTTATCTATTTTAAACAGCGAATTAAACGTATGATCATCACTTCTGGTTACAACGTCTATCCTTCTCAGATTGAAAATGTTATCGATGGCCATCCAAAGGTTCAATACAGTTGTGTAATTGGTGTTAAGGATCCTTATAAAGTACAGCGAGTTAAGGCTTTCTGTGTTTTGAAACCTGGTATTATACCTGATGAATCAATTAAAAATGAAATAAAGGAATACTGTACTAAACACATTGCTAAATATGCCTGTCCTAAAGATTTTGAGTTCAGAGATGAACTTCCAAAAACACTGGTTGGAAAAGTAGCTTATCGTGTTCTGGAGCAGGAAGAAGAGGAAAAACTTGCTGAATATGAAGCTATGAAAACAAATTTGAAAACTGAAACTAAAAAGGAATCTAAAAAAAGTACTGTTAAATATACTAAACAAACAAAAAAGAAAGATCTTTAAAATGATCTTTCTTTTAATAAGCATCGATTTTTGTTATTATGATGATAAGAGGTATTAAACATGAGAGATTATATTTTTTTAGCTTTTATAATAATTATTTCAATCCTTATTGTCGTTGAATCTATATTGACTAAAAAAAGAAGTAAAGCAAAATTAGAAGAATTGACAGACGCTTTAGCAATAAAGGATTACGCAAGGTTCTATACATTAATTGATGAAAAAGAAACTTCAAAATATGTAGCGGCTTTCAATATCATTTATTTGAAATACACTGCTGCAATTATGAGAAATGATGCTAAAAGAGCTTATGAAGAAATAAAAACTTTAGAAAAATATCCTAAATCAAGAAAACAGGCTATCAGTATTTATTCTGATGCTTTCTATTATTTTGCCAGCAACAATCAGATTGAAGCAATGAAATACTGTTATGGCAGATTGAACAAAATCAGAAGATTTTCATCACCAGAAATAGAACTATTCTATAATGTTTATTGTGAAAAAAGTTCGGAACATCTGCAAGAAATATTAATTGCGATTGAAAAATCCCCTGAGACTGCAAATAAAGTCCCTCTGGTGCTTTTAACCGCTCAGATGTATAAGAATATAAATGATGAAGAAAATGCTTTAAAATACGCCAAAATGGCCAGTGAACTGCTAAATAAAAAAAATTAACATTAAAAAGGGATGTCTACTTGAAAAAGCTACATCCCTTTTATTTCATCATCATGTTTTATGATATGATATTACTTATTTTCTGGCACTATAAATTGCCTTACATATTGATATTTTTCTGTCATAAATATCTTTACACAATTGAGGCAATTCATCCAGTGAACAGCTGTGAGTTATTAAATCTTCTACTTTCATCTTTCCATTATCCAACATCTCAATTGTACATTTCCATTCATTAATTGGTGTATCAGAATAATGAGAATTCCAAATGCCGACAAGAACTAATTCTTTTCTCAGTAACATGGAGTGCTGTTTTAAGGTAATTGTGGTATCCCTGCTAGGATTACCCATTAAAACTACAGTACCCATGCTTTTACAAACTTCTATACATTGACCCAATGCCGATCCAAAACCAGTTCCCTCGATAACTACATCAGCCAGTCTTCCACCAGTAAATTCTTTAACAGCAGAAACTACATCAGTTGTTGTTGAGTTGACTACATACTCACCTCGATCAATTCCAAATTGTACTTTTTCTTCTACCACATCAAACAACATTGGTTTTGCACCAAATATTTTGCACCATCTGGCTGCCATGATACCGATAGGACCAGCTCCAAAAATAACTACATTCTGACCAGCTGTCACATTTCCTTTTCTCAAAGCATGTTGAGCAACGGTACATGGTTCCGTCATCGAAATTGCATCTTCAGATATTTTATCATTTTTTGAGATAACTAAATGCCACTCACCAGGTAATAGGCAATACTGTGCAAATCCACCATCATCACGAGAACCCAGGTAGCCATAATCTTCACACATGACATATTCACCCGATAGACACATCTCACACTTTCTACAAGGAATACAAGGGAAAATAGCTCCCCTTTTACCTATCAATGATGGATCAGCTTTCTCTCCAACTGCAACTACAGTACCAGAAAACTCATGTCCAATTACTAACGGATACTTCTGTTTTGATGTACCTAATTCAAAAATTCTTGGAATATCAGAACCACAAATTCCACATGCTCCTACTTTAACCAGGATTTCCTCCCCTTTTGGTTGTGGTATATCTATTTCATCAACTCTGAAATCATTTATAGCATGTAAACGAGCAGCTTTCATTTTTAAACCTCTATTTAACTTTCTTTAAAATCTCTGCACAATCATAACAAGGTTGTGTAGGAACAATCTGAATTTCAATTTTTACACCTTTATCCAGAAGTTCGCGCATAATATCCTTTTCTTCTTCATCAGCCGAAATATTCTGATAGAATCTTTTTCTTTTTCCACTCATACCCATTCCACCAATGTTGAATTTATCGATATCAATACCAGCATCAACCAAAGCTTTGATAGTTGCTGGGGTTTTTGCGATAATCATCGTTGGTTTATCCAAGCCTTCTTTAAGGGCTTCAATAGCACCTTCAACCGACTTGATTTCAACTGTTTGATCTTTCGGTATCAGTAACTGAAACATTTTCTGCATAAATGGATCTTTACTAGAAAAATCATCAATACACATAATGTGTTTTACACTGGTATATACCTTTAACCAGGCAGTTACAACCTGACCATGGATTAGTCGATCATCAACTCTAACAAAAACAATATTATCTTGCATATTTTTACCTCCAATATTTTCAACTGCTATTATCATTATAACATTTTTTATATAAAATAGATGCTATATTGAAATTTCATCAAGATAAAGCTTGTAACTTTCTTCAAACTTCTCCGGTCCATACTTCATCATTGAACTTGTTCCAACTACAAAACTATCAGCACCAGCTTCCAACATTGAGATAGAATTTGGAACTGTAGTATTGCCATCTACTATAATTTCAATTTTATGTGCTGCTTTATCAGTAACTTCTTTGATTTTTGCCAATTTTTTCAAATGATCAGGAACCATCTTTTGTCCAGCAAATCCAGGATTCACAGCCATTACTAAAATAAAATCCAAAACTTCCAGACAATTTTCAATATAATCAACACTGGTACCAGGAGAAATAGCTAATCCGGCTTTTATATTCTTGTTTCTTAAAGATTGAAGCAGTCTATATGGCTGACGTGTAGTTTCCGGATGAAATGAACAAAGATCATTTTCTTTCAAATTAAAGTAAGGAATGATTTTTTCTGGTTCCTCAACCATAAAGTGTGCATCTATTGGTAAATCACTTAGTGTTCTTATTACTTCAAAATCACCTGTTCCCAGTGTAATATTTGGCACAAAATGTCCATCCATAACATCAAAATGAATTGCATCAACACCAACTTTTTCAAATACCTTAATATAATCTTTTATCTCCCATGGTTTTGAACACATGATTGAAGGATAAATTCCAATACGTTTACTCATTTATACCACCTTTTCCTATCAAGACAGTGCGAGGCTTTCACCTCGCACTTTTTAATAAATTTAATTAGTTAATTAAATTTTAGTAAGCACCAGCTAAAGCCTGTAAGCCAACGATAACTAAAGCTATAACGAATGCCAAAATAACGATTGTAGTAGGTTTTACACGTTTCTTCAATAGTTCTGAAACACCTAATACACACCCCAGTGGTAAAATACCTGGTAGTAATGTATCTAACGTTGCCTGAACATTGAATACTACCTGACCGTTAGGGTTTTCCCATACAAATTCAATGCCTGATAAATCGATACCGACATTACCAACTGCCATAGAACCAACAACCATCAGACCAACGATAGAAACTAATTCCAGTATTCTATCGAAGATACCAGTTGCCAGTAAATCAACGATAGCATCTTTACCTTTGTTATAACCTAACATATAAGAGTTATAACCTAAGCCAAGCATCAAAATTTTGTAGATAACTTCAAACAGGATAGGTCCTAGATATGAACCACCCAATGCTAATTGAATACAGACACCAGCTAAAATTGGATATGCAATTGATTGAGAAACAACATCCCCCATACCTGCCAAAGGTCCCATTAAAGCTGAACGTAAGCCCATAATGTCTTCAGCAGAAATGTCTTCACCATTTGCACGTTTTTCTTCCATAGCTGCTGTAATGCCATGAATTACAGTACCTAACCAAGAAGGTTCAGTATTGAAGAAAACCAGATATTTCTTTAATTCTTCAACATGTTTTTCTTCTGGATACAATTCCCTGATTACAGGAACAAATGCATTAGTATTTCCTAAACCTTGTAAACGTTGATAGTTATAACAGGTCTCACCAGAATAGCCTAATAGCCAGTTTTTTACTAAAGTTTGTTTAGATAATTGTTTCATACTATTCAGCCTCCTTTTGGAATTGGTAAATTAATAATGCAATCATAGCTCCAACAAATGTTACCATCATTGTGCTTAAGCCCATAAATTTAGTTAAAGCAAAGCCAATAAAGAAGAATGGTAAAATTTTGTCTTTTGCCAGGTAGTTTAATAACATACCGATACCTAATGCAGGTAAGATAGAACCGGCAATTTTAAACACGTCCATAATCCATTGTGGGAAAGTTGCTAGAACTTCACCAAATGCTGCCCCATTTAATACAATTAATAAAGCAGGGATACCATTTAATACCAATGATACAAAGAATGATGGAACATAGTTCATTACACGAACCATCTTGATGTTTCCTGCGTCCAAGAATTTTTCCGCTAAATCAACCCAGATAGAGTTAATTGACATGTACGCATTCCAAGTCATAACAGCAAATGCGCCAATTGTAGTTGCAACAGTAGTAGCAGTTGCTGCATCTAAGCCAGCTTTCAGAGCCAATGCTGTTCCTACAGGACCAGCAAACATTGCGTTTGAAGGCATTGAGCCACCAGCTGTAATAAAGCCTACATATGGTAAGTTGATTGCTGCTGCAATTTGCATACCTTTTAATGGTTCACCCATTACAATTGCTACCAAGAATCCTGACCAAATAGGATATAGCCAGGTTCTAGTGACAGTGTGTGAGAACCACCATGTACTGAGAGTTGCGATTAATGCAACAAGAATAGCTTGGATCACTTGAATATCACTCCCCTTTTTATAGATCCCATGTGAACTTATCGTTGAAAATCCACACCTTTTAAGGCAAAAAATAAATTTATTATATTTATTTCAGATAAATATCAACCTAATTATCTTCTGCTCTCTTGATTTAATAATATAAAAAAACAATACTTTTTGCAACTATTTACAGATTTTTTTCCCATAATTTTCACATTTTTTTCTTTTAAATTCACATATGTAGATGTCAATAAAAATTGTAATATTTTGTTTTAAAAAAAGTGATTTTACATCACTTCTTTGTTTCATTTATTGATAGATTCATTTTAAAACAGCTTTCCTATAACAAAGGTTCAAATATTTTAAATATATAGGCAACTATTTTTGTTGATAGTTTCTGTTTGCTAACTTCCTTATAAGTTATTTCTTTACTTCTGCTGAAACAATTCAGCAGATCATTTTTAGCATCCAATACTGACTGTGTATCATACATATAAACAGCATTTTCAAAATGATGATATAGACTTCTATAATCAAGATTAATTGTTCCTACGACAGCTTTTTTATCATCTGAAACCATCATCTTACCATGAGCAAAACCTTCAGTTAATTCATACATTTTCACCCCAGCATCGATCATTGATTTATAGTATGATTTGGCTATCTTATTTATATAAACCTTATCTGGTATTCCTGGCAATAGAATTCTGACATCTATTCCCTTTTGAGAGGCAAATTTAATCGCATTTAAAAATTCATCATCGACAATAAAATATGGACTCATAATGTAAACATACTTCTTAGCCTGATTTAAAATATCCAGATAAACACTTTTTCCTACCAGATTTTTGTCCATCGGAATATCTCCATAAGGAATAATGTATCCTTTTTGGTCATATTTTAAATCGCTACTGCTATTGATATAGTCTATTTCTTTTTCAGTAAATTTAACAACTGACATTTGCAGAAACATTAAAGTAAATGATTTAACAGCCTCCCCTTTTACCATTACAGCTGTATCTTTCCAGTAGCCAAAAACCTTTTTTTCATTTATATATTCATCTGCTATATTAATTCCACCTGTAAAGGCCACCTTCCCATCAATTACTGTAATTTTTCTATGATCTCTGAAATTGAAGTAGGTTGAAATAAATGGGTATAGCGGTGCAAATTTAATAGCTTTTATTCCAACTTTTCTTAACCATTTATAATAATTGGCTGGCAGTTTGGTAAAATCACATGTACCATCATACATTACTCTGACATCAACACCTGAATTGACTTTTTCAATCAGTATTTCCAATATCTGATTCCACATATTTCCTCTGTCAATGATGAAATACTCCAGAAAAATGAATTTTTCAGCTTTTTTAAGCTGTTCAAGATATACTGGAAACATCTCTTCGCCAGAAGAAAAATATTTAATCTCACAATTACTATATAAGCCCTTATTTCCACTCTTTTTCAAAAAGTTATGTAAATGATATAATTCGATATCTTCTTTTTTTATTTTTTCAACCAATTCACTATCAGTTTCTATATAATGCGAAGTATTTTCATTGATATTGATAAAGTGTTTTTTAAAACTGTTATTGAAAAAATCATGTTTGACAAACAAATAGACTAAACTTCCTAAAATTGGTAAAAGCAGGATAATTATCGACCAGGTTATCTTATATGATTCATAGTCCACTTCATCATTTAACATATATAGTAAAACTGAAAAATCAATAACGAGTACAATACTGACAATAGTAACGATATAATCAAGCAATTTAAGATAAATTATGAAGATAAGTATCAGTTCCAATAAAAGTATTAAAAACACAAAACCAGTTGACCCAAACAAAAAAGATAGTTTAGACATTCTATTTTCTGCTGATAGAAATACTTTTTTAAATCTTTTTTGTTCTGCATTTTAACCAAATAATTTTCCTATATCAGAAATTGTTATAAGAATAAATAAACCTAAAACCAGAATCATTGAGATTGTCAAAACAATTGATTCTATTTTTTCATCTCTTCTTCCAGTAATCATTTCAATTAGCGTCATTAGAATTCTACCACCATCAAAAATAGGAATAGGAAGTAAATTCATTACGCATAAAGATATTGATATTGATCCCGTCAGAGAGAAATAAGACATTAGACTATAAGATAATGCTTCTTCGGTTATTGAATACATTCCAACAATTCCAGAAACATTTTCCAATCCTATGTTTCCGGTAAACATTGAAATCACCGATTTAATAGTTAGAACTGCACTTTCAAATGTATGTTTGATACCTTCAACAATGGCTTCGGAAGTCTTTAATTTTTGATATGTTGGTTCTCCAGCAAATACTATACCTATCATATACGATTTGCTTTGCTCATCGTAAACTGGTTCAACAGTTATATCTACACTTTCGCCATTTCTTAAAACTGTTACTGTATAGGCTCCCTTATGCAGTGAGTTGTTTACTGCTACATCATAAGTGGTTTCTACCATTACCTTTTTCCCATCAGAATAAGTAAGGGCTATTATTTCATCATCTACCATCAGGCCTGCTTTTTGAGCAGGAGAATTTACAACAACTTCCTCAATTACAGGTTTTGGATAAATTACCTTTACACCTACTGCACTGAATATTGAAATAAAGATTACCATGGCTAAAAGGAAATTGAATAATGGTCCAGATAAAAGAACAATGATTCTTTTTATAGCTGAAGCACCATAAAATGTTCTTTCTATTTCAATATCCAGTTTTTCAACCTTCTCTTCACTTTCACTTTCATCTTCTTCTGCTTTAGAATCCTCAATCATAGCGGTAAAGCCACCAAATGGTATAGCCCTTAAAGTATACAAGGTTTCTTTCCCTTGATGAGATAACAGTTTTGGCCCAAAACCAACCGCAAATTCTTTGACGTAAATATTAAAAGCCTTGGCTGCCAACATATGGCCAAGTTCATGGAAAGTAATCAATACTCCAATCATCAATATAAATAAAATAAATGTCATTTACTTAATATTTCCTTCACTTTCTTTATCGCCCAATCATTGGATTCAATGATTTCATCCAGCGTTGGGTTTTCTATGAATATTTCTTTGCCTAATCTTACAACTTCAAAGTTAATTTTTTCTATATCTAAAAACGAAATCTTTTCTTCTAAAAACAAATCCACTGCGGTTTCATTTGCCCCATTTAGTATTGCCGGCATATTTCCACCCATATATCCAACTACATAGGCTAAATCTAAAAGTGGAAATCTATCATAATCCATATTTTTAAAGGTTAATGTTCCTAATTCTGTCAGCATCAGCTCTTCTGAAGTGTTATATATTCTTCTTGGAAAAGTAAGAGCGTATTGGATAGGCAATCTCATATCAGTAACCCCCAATTGAGCTATTACTGATTTGTCAGTGTATTCAGTCATAGAATGGACGATACTTTCTGGATGCAGAATTACATCAATCTGATGATATGGAATATCAAATAAAACATGTGCTTCAATAACTTCAAAGCCTTTATTCATCATAGTAGCTGAATCAACTGTAATCTTAGCGCCCATTTTCCATCTCGGATGTCTTAAGGCATCTTCTTTAGTTACTTTTTCTAACTGCTTTCTGCTTAGGTCCCTGAAGGCACCACCAGATGCTGTAATAATTAATTTTTTAATATCTCTTTTCACATTGCCGCGAAGTGTTTGAAATATAGCAGAATGCTCTGAATCAACTGGAATTAAATTGACCTTATATAATCTGGCTTTTTCCATTACAATATTTCCAGCTGCTACCAGAGATTCCTTATTTGATATGGCAATATCACATCGATGCTCAATAGCATTTAAAGTCGGCAATAAACCAACAAATCCCTGCAGGCAATTACAGACCATATCAATATTTTCAAGAGAAGTCAGAGAAATAAGTCCCGCATCACCATAAAAGAACTTGGTTTTTGGATACTTATCCTTAATTTTTAAATAATCTTCATAATGCTGAACACAACCATATTCCAAAGGATATTTATCCAAATAGTTTTCTAAGAAATTGACTTTTTTCCCCACAGCTAAAGCAACAACTTCAAAAATATCCTGATGTTGAGTTAAAACATCAACTGTCTGTGAACCAACAGAGCCTGAAGCTCCCAATACAATAATACGCTTTTTCATAATAAAGTACTCATCAAACAAAACATCACTAAAGAATTAAAAGTCATTGAATCAACTCTATCCAATATTCCTCCATGTCCAGGGAATATACTGCCAAAGTCTTTAATGTTAAAATGTCTTTTAATTGCGCTAAATGCTAAATCTCCCATTTGACCAATTATTGGCATAATCAATGATCCAGCAATTAAAAATACTATTGGGACTTCTTTTATAAAAAAATATCCAAACAAAAATGAACAAACTGCACCAGATATATATCCACCTAATGTTCCTTCAATCGTCTTATTTGGTGATATTCTAGGATTCAATTTATTTTTTCCAAATGCTTTCCCTGTAAATAAGGCAAAGGAGTCCGTAATATAGGTTGCAAAAAGAGTATAAAATAATAACATCTTATTAATTGAATACATCATTTCAATTGAGGCAATCGTTAAAGTTACAATATTAAAGATTAAATAAATCAGTCCAATTGACTCAAAATCAACCTCTTGGTGCCAAATTAAAATTAAAAATAAAAATAACAGCACCACACAGTCCAACAAGACAAAATATTTAAAATTAAAAGCAGAAATTAAACCTAAAATAAAAATAATGTAAATACTAACTATCGACCATTTAGGCCATTTTTCAGAAAAAAGCTGTAGCAATTCATAACAGCCACCAATAGCAAAAATACTCGCTATAATTCTAAAGAAAATACCTCCAGCTAATAACGATGGAACTAGTATCAGTAATAATCCAATAGCTGTAATCCATCTTTGTTTCATAGTAAACCTCCAAACCTTCTTTGTCTATTACTATACTCTTCTATTGCTTCTGCAAATTTTTCCCCTTTAAAATCCGGCCAGTAACAATCAACAAATAGCAGTTCTGCATATGATAGCTGCCATAGCAGAAAATTTGAAATACGATAATCAAGACCTGTTCTGATCATCAGATCAACTTCTGGATAGTTTTTAGTAGAAATATGATTAGATATATCCTGTTCAGTAATTCTTGAAATATTTCCCTCTCTTATAATTTCATTTACCGCATTGACAATATCGCTTCTACCTCCATAATTAAGAGCGAAAACCAAGGTCATTGCGGAATTGTTTTTGGTCTTACTTACCGCTTCATTTAAAACCTTTACAGTTTTTTCTGGCAAGGCGGATAAATCTCCAATTGTTTCAATTTTAATATTTTTTTCCATCAATTCTTTTAAAAATTTGTCCATAAAAACCGCTGGCAAGGACATAAGATAATCAATCTCCTCTGTTGGCCTTTTCCAGTTTTCAGTAGAAAAGGCATACAAAGTCAATACCTTTATGCCTAACTCTTCAGCTTTGATGGCAATATTTCTGACATTATCTGTTCCAACAAAGTGACCATAAGATCTGGGCTTTTTCTGCTGTTTTGCCCAGCGACCATTTCCGTCCATGATAATGGCTACATGTTGTGGAATATTCATAACTAAACCGTCATGATCTCCTTGTTTTTTTCTGCAGCTATTTCATCAATCTGTTTAATTGCATCATCAGTTGCTTTTTGAATATCTTCAACTAAACTCTTTGAATAGTCTTCTGGAAGCGTCTTGTCTTTTTTAACAATATCGTTTCCTTCTCTTCTTATGTTTCTAATAGCCACTTTAGCATCTTCAGCCATCTTTAGAACCTGAGTTGCATACTCTCTTCTTTTTTCTTCTGTTAATGGTGGAACATTAATTCTAATTTGAGTTCCCTCATTTTGAGGAGTCAGGCCTAGATTAGCAGCAAAAATTGCCTTTTCAATATCTTTAACCACACGCATTTCATAAGGCTTAATCAATAACTGCTTGCCTTCGATTACAGAAATAGATGACACCTGATTAATAGGTGTTTCCATTCCATAATAATCAATCGTAACATGAGAAACCAGCCCTGGATTAGCACCTGAAGTTCTGATTTGAGCTAAATTACTTTCAAAAACTTCAATAGAACTGCTCATTTTTTCCTTTACATAATCAACTTGTGACATAAAAAACCTCCTAATATTTATCTTTTTACAACTGTTCCAATAATTTGTCCTGAAATAACTTTGGAAACATTCTCAATCTCATTCATATTAAAAATTATCGTCTGGATATTATTCTCCTTACACATACTGGCTGCTGTAAGATCCATGACATTTAACTCTTTTTCAATCATTTCATCATATGTCAATACACCATACTTTATAGCTGTAGGATCTTTTCTAGGATCAACACTATAAACTCCATCAACTCCGTTTTTAGCCATCAGTATTGCTTCACAGCCAATTTCCGCTGCTCTTAGGGCACTTGCTGTATCGGTTGAAAAATAAGGATTTCCCGTTCCTCCACCATAAACAACAATTCCTCCATTTTCTAAAACTTCAATTGCCTTACGATAATCAACGATATCACTTACTCTAGTACATTCCACAGCACTTTGCATATAGGCGTGCAATCCATTCTCTTGGCATGCTCCACAGACAGCCAAAGCATTAATCATGGTACCTAGCATACCCATCTTATCTGCTTCTACTCTCGGTAAACCAATTTCTGCCGCAAACTTGCCACGCATAATGTTTCCGCCGCCAACTACAATGGCAACCTGAACACCCATTTCAGTGACTTTCTTTAATTCTAAAGCCAATCTTTTCAGCATATCAGAAGAAAATGTTGCTTCCTTGCTGCTTAATGCTTCACCTGATAATTTTAACAAAACTCTTTTGTACATATAAGACTCCTTCAATTAATTTATCAAAAACTTTCTATGTTGTCTACTCGTTATCTCTTCTGACTAAGACATCTCTAGGTTTTGATCCTTTAGGACCTGAAATAATGCCTTCCTGTTCAAGGCAGTCAATAAATTTAGAAGCCCTAGGAAAACCTAAAGAATACCTTCTTTGAAGACCACTGGCAGAAACTGTCTTCTGGCTTGTAACCCATGTTTTGATATTACCATATAATGGATCATTATTACACGAAATTACATTAGATTCATAGTCATCTTCATCTTCATTAATCATAAAAATGTCTTCATACTGGGGAATATATCCACTGTCAGTTAAATATGATACTACTCTTGATATTTCCTGATTTGAAACATAGACACCCTGTATTCTTACCTGTAGGGTTGAACCAGCTTCTACAAACAACATATCACCATTGTTCAACAGTGCTTCAGCACCATTACTATCTAAAATTACTCTTGAGTCAATTGATGAAGCAACCTTAAAGGCAATTCTGGAAGGAATATTAGCTTTTATAACACCTGTAATAACATCAGCCGATGGTCTTTGAGTAGCTAAAATCAAATAGATTCCTGCTGCTCTGGCCTTAGCTGAAAGTCTTTGAATATGGATTTCAATTTCTTTGCGATGAGTTGCCATTAAATCTGATAACTCATCAATAATACAGATAATATTGCACATCTTGTGAGTCGTTTTCTCACTAGCATTGTAATCTTTAATACTGTTTACATGTACAGCTGCAAACTTCTCATATCTTTCATCCATCAGAATACACAGTTTCTTAAGGATTTCACTGGCATCCGCATTGTCACTTATGATTGGACAGGCTAAATGAGGAATATCTTTATATTTGGTGAACTCTACTTTTTTAGGGTCTACTAATACCAGTTTTACATCACTTGGTCTGGCATTCATCAATAAGGTTAAAATAATACTGTTAATACAAACTGATTTCCCCATCCCTGTAGCACCGGCTATTAGTAAGTGCGGCAGTTTGTCAACGGAAGCATAGACATTGCTGCCAGCAATATCTTTCCCTAAAGCAATAGTAAGAGGATTGTTTTTATGTTCTGTCTTAATATTTTTTAATAGTTCAGATAATCTGACAGCTGTTCTTTCCGCATTAGGTATTTCAAAGCCAACTGCTGACTTTCCTGGGATAGGAGCTACTATTCTCAGATCTGTAACCGCTAAAGACATCTTTATATTTTCCTCAATCGTAGCATATTTTTTTATATTGAAATTACCGACTGGAGAAACTTCAAACTGTGTTACAGAAGGCCCGATGTTTACATTTTCAAGTTTACTTTCTAAATCAAAACTTTCAAGAACACCTGACAATTCTTCCCACTTGGCTTTAGCATTTTCATTATTGGCATTATTCTTCTTGCTGATTGAATAAGTATCTAATTTATCAATTCCAGGAAGCTTATAATTTTTTTCGTTGTAGAAAATCTTTTGAGCTGGAGTTGAAAGATCAAATGACAATACTTCAATCTGTTTGCTTCTTCCATCGATTGTTTCAGGTTTAGCCACAATTTCCTTAGCCACAGAAATAATTTCCTGCTTATCTTTTTCTTTATTTTTAGAATCAATCTCAACAAATAGCTTCTTTTCCTTTTCCAGTTGCTGTTTTCTTTGTTTCTCCTTAAGAGCTTCTTCTCTTCTTTTTTCCCTTTCCTCTTTTCTCTGTTTTTTATAGTCAGCTACATTTGCCTTTATCTGATCAAAATCTTTATCGTTAAAATCAAAATGAATTACTACCGACAAAAGAATTAAACCAGCTTCAACAATATATATGCCCATATAACCTAAAAAAGAAGAAAAAAGACTATAAAAGAAGGTTCCGATTAAACCACCATCGTTTGGAACTGTTCCAGCAAATATTTCCTTAGAATTATCAAAAAATCTATTGATCAGCTCAAAACCTGTCGCCTTATCTTTTTGAATGGCTAGAAAAATTAAGACTGAAAGGAAAATGGCACTGGCAGAAACAATGTATTTATATCCAAAAGTAAAATTAAAAATAATACATAATCCAGCAATTATCAATACTAAAAAAGAAACAAACCAGCCTTTGCCAAATAGATAGCGTGATATTTTAAATAAAAATTCTCCCAAGAAAGCTGTTTCTTCATATAGAAGGCCAATAAACCCCAGTGAAAGAAGTATTACTCCATATGTGATACGCAATACTTTTATTTCCTCTTTAGTATATTTTCTTGTTCTGTTCGTTTTTCTTTTTCTAGTCATTAAATCACCTAAACATTTATTTCAATGATAGCCGGTATAATCATTGGACGTTTACCGGTTTCTCTTAATACATATCTTTCTATTCTATTTCTTAATTCAACTTTAGCATCTAAATTTTCATATGTTCCATTTTCTACCTTTTCTGTAATAACATCAACAACAATTTTACCGATGTTTTTAATCAGGTATTCACTATCTTTAACATAAATAACACCTCTTGATTGAACATCTGGACCGCCAATAATATCTTTAGTCTTATAATTAATTGCCACACCAACAATTATTACGCCATCTGTAGATAGAGCTGATCTATCTTTCAGTACATGTGAAGTTATGTTGCTGTTGTCTTGAGATCCAATCATTATTTCACCGATTTTTTCAACATAATCTGAAGTTGATATCAATCTTTCATCAGCAAAGGTCGCAATCTGTCCATTATCCAGAATAATGATTTTATCTGGAGTGTATCCTGTTGAAAGCGCCAAGTTGGCAGCAGCGATGAAATTACGATAATCACCCATTACTGGTAAGACATATTTTGGTTTTAACAGCGATAAAATCATCTTGATATCTTCACTTGCAGGATGAAGTGATAGAATCTGTTTTGGATCCAATTTAAAGATATTGACATTATCCTTATAAAGTTCATTTTCCATTAAATTGGCTTGTTTTTCAGTTCCTGGAACCATCGGAGAAGCTATAATCACTGTATCTGTCGTTCTAAGTTCTACCGTACTCTCTTCATTGATTGCTATTTTATTCATTACATTAAAGACATTTGCTCCATCACCAGAGACAATAACAATACAGTCATCAATATCATTTGAGAACTGTTTTTCAGTTATCATCATCTTTTCGGGTATTTTATAATATCCATTTGAAGAAAATATTTTAATAAGTTCACGCATCTTTTCATCAAAAAAGAAAATCTTCTTTTTAAATTCTGCCGCTACGGCAATTATTTCTCTTAATCTAAAGAAATTCTGTTCATAAAGCGTAAAGAATACTCTTCCTTTGGCATCTTCTATTATTGGACGAATGATATTTGAAATCCTGTGTCTAGGAGATGTGAAGCCTTCTTTTTCAGCATACGATGACTCAATCAGGCAACATAAGACACCTTCTTTTCCAATATCAGCAATAGCTGCGATATCACATTCATAAGCATTGTCATGCATATCAAAATCAACAACAAACTGCTCAGCCACAACAACATGTCCCTGCCTGGTTTTAAAAGAAATACCAATTGCATCAGGAGTTGAATGTGTCAAACCAAAAGTAGTTAACTCCACCCCGTCAATTATAGTCTTACCATATCTTGGCAATATTTTTACTCTTAAATGAGATTTCCTCATTTTCTTAAGTTCATCCTTGATAAAGATGCTACATAAATTAGGAGCATAGACATCAGCTTCTAAATCTTTAAGCAGGTAAGGAAGTCCATCCATCATATCATCATGAAAATGAGTAATAATAATACCACTTAATCTATCTTTATTTTCTATAACATAGCTGAAATCATTGACAATGAACTCTACACCAAATTGATTATCTTCCGGTCTTTTAATGCCACAGTTAACGACAAACAATTTCTTGCCTATTTCTATGCAATACATGTTTTTTCCATATTCATCCAGCCCACCAAGAGCGAAAATTCTAATATTATCCATGATTCTCCTTTCCCAAATGGACTTGTACACCATTTAGTGAGTTTTTCATACCTTGTGTAATTTCCACATAAATTATATCACCTATTTGAGCATTATCATAACTAAAATTAACCAATTTCTGCTGTGGTGTATATCCTGACATAATCTCAGGGTTGGTTTTAGAATAACCATCTACCAGAACTTCTACAACCTGACCTTCCCATTTCTGGTTGTTCAGTTTTGAATAATATCCTAATCTCTGGTTTAATCTTTGAAGTCTTTTCTTCTTTTCTTCAAGTGAAACTGTATCTTTCATTTTAGCTGCTGGAGTATTTTCTCGGGCAGAAAAAACAAAAGAATAGGCATTATCATATTTGCAGTACTCAACCATCTCTAATGTATCTAAAAACTGCTCTTCAGTTTCATTTGGAAAACCAACAATGATATCGGTGGAAATAGCAACATTTTTAACTTTAGCCTTTATTTTGTCAAATAGTTCTCGATATTGTTTGGAAGTATATCTTCTACCCATCAGTTTTAAAATATCATCATTTCCTGACTGCAGTGGCAGATGAATAAATGGCATCAGATTTTCTCTTTCAGCAATGATATCAATCATACTGTCGTCAAAATCCCAAGGGTGAGAAGTTGTAAATCTGATTCTTTTTATCCCTGTATCACTTACTTTTTTAAGCAGTTCTCCAAATGTATGTCCTTCATCCAGATCCTTGCCATAGGCATTGACATTCTGTCCCAGCAAGGTTATTTCTTTATATCCTTTTTCTTTCAGCTCATTTACTTCTTTAAGAATATCTTCCATTTTTCTAGATCTCTGCTGTCCACGAGTATACGGAACAATACAGTAGGTACAGAACTTATCACAACCGTCCATTATATTTACAAAAGCTTTATGGCTGAATTGTCTGACTGATGGCAAATCTTCATATATACTTCCCAGAATAGAAAAAACTTCAACATTTCTTCTTTTTTCAGTTATTACATCCTCTAATAATGCTGGTAAAGAAGTGATATTATGAGTGCCAAAAATTAATTCGACAACTGGATATTTAGCAACAATCATTTTAGCAGTTTCTTCCTGTTGAGGAATACAACCACATAATCCGATAACCATATCAGGATTTAAACGCTTAAATGATTGCAAATAACCGATAAAACCCAATACTTTGTTTTCAGCATTTTCTCTAATGGCACAGGTATTTAAAATAACAACATCAGCATTTGCATAGTCATTTTCAAAAGTGTATCCCATTTTTTCCAGGATACCACTTATTACTTCACCATCTCTGACATTGGCCTGACAGCCATATGTAACAACATGATATTTTTTATTAACACCTAATAATTTTTGCGTTTCTGTCAATTGAATTGAGTTATATATTATTGGTGCTTTGTATGTTTTATGTCTAAAACGTGCCTCTCTGGCACTTGGTAACTTATATTCATTCATAATTTTATTCCACAAAAAACCAAGCAGGTTTTGCTTGGTTATTCTTGACTAATAGCTTGTACTGGGCAGTCATCAATGCACGCACCACAATCAATGCACGCATCTTTATTGCATTCAGCTAATCCATTTTCGTCTAACTCTAATGCTTCAACTGGGCAACTTGCTAAACAAGCTCCACAACCAATACATAAGTCCTTATTAACAGTAACTGGCATATTCATCAAGTCTCCTTTTCCTGTAAGTATTATAACACAATTGTGCAATTTTACAACATTTATACTTTTATTTATTATTGTTCGATTTAAGCAACTATATCATAGGGAAATATTTATAAAATTAATAGCGCAAAATAAAATAAATCACATATCCCCAGCTCAGCAAACCATGAAAAATTGCCCAGCCTATAGATTTCCAGGTAGTATAACTGATTATCATTGCCAAGGCACTGCCAAATGTAATTCCTGAACTGACATATTTTTCAACAACTATTCTATTTTTTTCTTTCATACACGTTAACCTCCTCAATCATAAAAGGGATTGATAAAAATCAAGTTCTTCAAATTTTGGTATATGAAGTTTTAATTTTTCTGTTTTGTTCATTTTAACCTCTAACCAATTATGACATATAATAAATTTTATTTCTCTATTAGAAGAATTAAAACCCAATCACCATCATTACTATTGGCCATTGTCATAATTATGACAAATAAGCTGAACGTAAATCTTAAGAAGAATCAATATATCTGCTGTCCTGACAACTTCTCATTCAGGATTTTACTTCTAAAAAATTAGTTCAGTTAGTTTTTTTTCGCTTATATTCCCAAGCTTGATAATGACCATGTATATCAAATCCTAACTTTTTACAAGCTTCCATTTCATCATAATCTTCTATAAAGTAGTACATTAATACTTTTTCTTTTAAAGATGCTAAAGAATGCTCTATCAGCTTTAATCGATCATCAATAGAATCACCATAAATACCGAAAATTTCACAAGTCTCATCGCAAGGACTACTTTTAACAAAAATGTATGCTTTAATGCTGCTATTCTTTTTGATGCAGTAAATTTTCCAAATATCAAAATTAATCTTTATCCTATCAAATGTCCAATATCCTTGGGCAAAACAACGTTGATGAACTTCCTTGAAATCAGACCAACGGGATAAATCAACACTCTCAACATCTGAGTATAATTCGCCAGCTAAAATATCAGGTTTTACAGTTGCTGAATATAAATCATCAATAATCATAAATCCCTTATCCATGAGTTCATTGATTAACAAAATATTTTCAGCTTCTACCCCTACGTTTATTGTATATTCCTGATACTTATCGATTAGATGATTTAACGCATCGCTTATAAACTGTTTTTTGTGATTAAGACTAGCAAAAATTGTAGTTTGCAAATACTTTTCTTTTTCTATGATAAAATAGCTGCATATCCCTTGAATTTCACCATCTGCTTCATCTAAAAGATAAAACGAATTTGGATTGTTTTTTAACATTTCTAATTCTTTTTTTATTTCTTCCTTTTCTAACAATAATGGATATGACCTATTCTTTTTTTCTTTGAAATGAAGAAATATCTTTTCTGCCAGTAAATCTAAATTATCCATTTTCACCTCTATATTTCAAGATATTTTGTCACTTAACTGTTAAGTTCTCTTCGGCACTTACTTATTAATCAGCTGGAAAGACCGATCCTATCGTTATTATTTGCTATTGTCATAATTATGACACGAGATCCTTACTGATATTACAATATAGATCATCTTCAAAAATCTTTCCCGATTCAATATCTTATCTCTTGTTATAATCAATTATTTACAGTAATGCTTTCTATTAACTTCCACAGTTCTGAGCTGTCAAGACCATAAGTTACTATGCGATAAAAATTATCTGATGAAAATATATGCACATATAGAATATATTTATCAGGCCCGGAATCAGCATAACCACTAATCAGCTCGTAGCCATAATAACTACTATAGACATCCGCAAATATTCTTTGATCTTCTTTATTAAGCCACTCATCTTTAAATTTTAGAAAATCATCAATTGAAATATCTGATTTTTCTATTGCTACCGAAGTCATGTCTCGACTTATATTTCTATTAACAACTTTATTTCCATAAGTAATACCATTTTTACCATCTTCATCAATTTCTTTGACAATAAACGGAACTGTAAATTGTAATTCTTCAAAACTTATTTTTTCACTTTTTGGCATTTGTAAAAATATTATTGATATACCTATGATTGCTATAAGTATAAATAATACTAATTTTTTAAAATTTGTTTTCATCTTTGTTACCCTCGTTTCATTCAATGTGAATATCTCATCATTTCATAGTAATATTATAACTCCTTTAAATCATATCAAATCAAAAAATCATTCAAAATGAATGATTTTTTACGGTCTGATCTGGATTCTTTCAATACTGACTGCTTTTTGTTCATGGATATCAATATCGACAACTACTGCTGAAAAAATTGCTTCTTCATTCGAAATAGTATATTTGGTCTTTATTTTATCAATCATCGATGTTAACACTTCATCTGTATCTCTACCTAATACTGAATCATATGGTCCAGTCATTCCCACATCACATATGAAGGCACAGTTATCGAATATAGCTTCATCAGCAGTCTGGATGTGAGTGTGAGTTCCCACAATCATTTGAACTTCCTGTTTGAAAGACTGCATGAAAGCATATTTCTCACTGGTTGCTTCAGCATGAAGATCAACAATTTTTATATCGCAGGGGTTATCTATCAGCAACTTTTCAAATGCTTCGAATGGTGTTTTAGTGCTATTTGCCATAAAGATTGTTCCACATACATTAAAGATACCTACTTTTTTTCCTTTTATTTCAGTAATATAACAGGATTTTCCAAAATCTTCTGGTTCTAAATTGGCCGGTCTGATTAATTTCTCGGCATCATCAATAAAGGTATAGATATTATCTTTACTGAAAGTATGATTACCCATCGTAATACAGTCAACTCCAAGATTTATAAAAAAATCATAAATCTTTTTGGTAATTCCTTTACCATGAGCTGAGTTTTCTCCATTGACAACTAGTAAATCGTAGTTATACCTATCTTTCAAAAAGGGAAGATGTTTGCTTAAAGCTTTTCTTCCCTGTTTTCCGACAATATCTCCAACAAATAAAACTCGTAACATTATTTTGCTGTCTCGCTTGCTCTGGTTTCTCTTATTACATTAACTTTAATCTGACCAGGATAAGTCAGTTCATTTTCAATCCTGTTTTTAATTTCTCTGGCAACTCTGTAGCAGTTGGCATCATCAATTCGATCAGGTTGAACCATAACTCTGATTTCTCTACCAGCCTGAATGGCAAATGATTTTTCTACTCCTTCAAAACTGTTGGCAATTTTTTCCAGTTCTTCTAATCTGTTGACATAGTTTTCCAGTGATTCATATCTTGCTCCTGGTCTGGCAGCTGAAAGGGTATCCGCTGCGGCAACCAGATTGGAAATAATGGTAGTTGGCTCTTCATCACCATGATGCGAAGCAATAGCATTCAGCACCACTTCATTTTCACCATATTTTCTACATACTTTAACACCTAGCTCAATATGACTTCCCTCTTGTTCAAAGTCAATAGCCTTACCGATGTCATGTAATAAGCCAGCACGTTTTGCCAGTGACTGCTTACAACCTAATTCAGCAGCCATCATACCAGCTAAATGAGCAACTTCAATGGAATGCTGTAAAACATTCTGTCCATAAGAATAACGATATCTCAAGCGACCAATCAGCTTGATCATTTCTCTATCAATTTTACCCAAACCTAACTGGAAAACGGCTTCTTCTCCCGCTTTTTGAATGATGTCATTTATTTCAGCTGTTTTCTTTTGAACAACTTCTTCAATTCTACCCGGTTGAATTCTGCCATCTTTTATTAAATGTTCCATTGTCAGACGAGCAATTTCTCTTCTGATAGGATCAAAACATGAGATAGTGATTGTTTCAGGTGTATCATCAATAATCAGGTCAACTCCTGTAGCCTGTTCAATAGCACGGATATTTCTTCCTTCTCTACCGATGATTCTACCCTTCATTTCTTCAGATGGTAAACCGACTACAGAAACTGTTCTGTCAATTGTTTCTTCCTGTGAATATCTTTGAATAGCCTGACCGATAATGTTTTTAGCAACATCACTGGCTGTGGCTTTAGCTTCTTCTTCCTGCTCTTTTATATATAATGCCATTTCATTGGCAGTTTGATTTTTGACAACTTCAAACAATTCTTCTTTAGCTTCTGAAGCTGTCAGGTTAGCAACTTTTTCAAGTACGCTTGTCTGTATGTCAATTTTATTCTGTAATTCTGCTTGCATCTTGTCCAAATCAGCAGTTCTTCTCTCTAAATCGTTTAATTTATCATCAACCTGTTTTTCTTTATTGTGTAATTTTTCCTCACGGAAATTGAGATTGTCATCTCTCCTTACTAGTCTGTTTTCTAAATCAGTAACTTCCTGACGCTGTTTCTTGATTTCTTTTTCAGCGTTAAGCTTTAATTCATATGCAGCACTCTTACCGTCTAATACTGCCTGTCTTTTAACAGCATCAGCTTCGATATTTGCTTCTTTTATAACTAATTCAGCTTTTTGTTGATTTTTGTTTAAACCGATTTTAGACATAATATTCATTATAATTATGCCTACTAATAAACCTGCACTAATTCCCAAGATGAAGGCTGTAGTTGTATTCATATATTAAACCCTCCATCTATAAATTTAAATTAACACTTCTATTTTACCACATTTTTCCCATAATTCCATACTTAATAGTTATTTTAATATAAGATATTTTAAACTTAGAATATACTTTTAAAAAAGTAGTCTATTTTTACTTTTATAACTAAAATACATAAAAAGCCCGTAATATTTAACATTTACGGACTTTCTCATTCTTACTCTGCTTTAGAGAACATATCCTTGCCTACTCCACAAAGAGGGCAAACAAAATCTTCTGGAAGATCTTCAAATTTTGTGCCAGGAGCAATTGAACCATCAGCATAGCCTTCAGCTTCATCATATTCCCAACCGCAAACATCACATACGTAAACCATTTTTCTTTTCCTTTCTTTTATTATTTAAACCAGGAAGATACAGATCTTTATCAGCATTATCCTGGCAAAAATATTTCTCTCAAATTTAAGATAAATACTATTTTTGAGATTATTAATATAATAAGTCTATTGATAAAGTTAGTCAATTGTTTTAAACCAACTCATTAAATACATATGATTAAAATTACTTAATTTTTTCAAAATCAGCTGCACCATGTTTACATAAAGGACAAATAATATCCTCAGGAAGGAATTCGCCTTCATGAATGTATCCGCAGATAACACAGACATATCCTTTTTTACCTTCACTTTGTGGTTTAGGTTTAACATTTTCTAAGTAATAGGTATAGGACATTGTCTCTTTATCGGAAATTACTCTAGCTTCATCTACAGAACAGATAAACATGCCATGAGTGTCAAGGTCCAGGTACTTTTCAACTTTAAGTGACATAAAAGCATTGACATATCTTGGTAAAAATACCAACCCATTGTCAGAACGAAGAACCTCTTTGTTTTCAAATTTGTTTACATTTTTGCCGCTGACAAATCCAAATGCTTGAAATACCTCAAAAGGTGCATCAACACTTAAACAGTTAATATTCATCATACCACTCTGTTTGATGACATTATGAGAATAGTTATCCTTATTTATAGTAACCGCAACACGATTTGGGGTGTTGGTAACCTGGGTTACTGTATTTACAATTAAACCATTATCCTTTTTTCCATCATTGGATGTTACTACATATAAACCATATCCAATACGGAAAAGTGCTGTCATATCATGTTTATCAGCTGTTGTATCTTGACGAGCAATATAGTCTTTACACAATTCTTTTACCAATGTGTCGATTTGATTTGAACTTTCTTCATCAAGAGCTGACATTATTTTGACAGTTGTATCAGTAAATGTCAGTTTTTTGCAACCTTCAAGCATTGATTTCATTACTTTGGCAGCCAGTGGTGCCCAGCTTCCATTTTCAATCAAGCCAACAGTACGATTAGAGAAATTACGTTCAGTCAAATGATTTATAAATTCACGCATGAATGGGAATATTTCGGCATTATAAGTTGTCGTAGCCAGAACAAGCTTGCTGTATCTAAAAGCATCAGCAACCGCCTTGGACATATCACAACGAGCTAAATCATAAACTACAACTTCAGGACAACCACTGGCATACAGTTTTTCCGCTAAAACCTGTATTGCCTTTTTAGTATTGCCATAAACTGAAGTATAGGCTATAACAATCCCATCCTTTTCTGGTTGATAGCTCGACCAGATATTATACAAATTAATATAATATCCTAGATTTTCTTTTAAAACAGGGCCATGAAGTGGACAAATAATCTGAATATCCAAACCAGCTGCCTTTTTAAGTAGATTTTGCACCTGAACGCCATATTTTCCAACTATGCCAATATAATAACGTCTTGCCTCATCAGTCCAATCTTCATCTAGATCCAATGCGCCAAATTTACCAAAAGCATCAGCAGAAAATAAAACTTTATCAGTACTGTCATAGGTTAGGATTACTTCTGGCCAGTGCACCATCGGAGCAGCAACAAATGCCAGATTATGTCTGCCTAAAGAAAGTATATCCCCTTCTTTGACAACAATCATTCTGTCTTCAAGATCAACACCAAAGAAATTATTCATCATGGCAAAAGCCTTGGCTGATGAAACTATCTTACTATTGGGATAAGCGTTTATAAATTGAACAATATTGGCAGAATGGTCTGGTTCCATATGTTGAATAATCAGATAATCTGGTAATCTGCTATTCAAGGCTTGCTTGATATTTTTCAACCATTCATCAGTGAATCTAGCATCCACTGTATCCATAATTGCGATTTTCTCATCAATAATCATATAAGAGTTATATGACATTCCATTCGGGACTAAATATTGCCCTTCAAATAAATCGATTTTATGATCATTTACACCAATATATCTGATATCTTCAGTTATTTTCATTTTCATATCTCCTTTTTATCTATCATATTTAAACTTTAAATACTTTTACATTGTATTACATCAAGTAATCTTGGCAATATGTCAAATATTGCCTTTTTATCATCTAATACAATAATCTATCTTATTTCTACATTTTTTTCAATTACTTTAAAATATTAAAAGAAAAAAGAGCGGGTCAATACTCTTCATTCTTTAATATTAAATCAAATCAAAAGATTTCAAAATTATTGGTTTTTCCCTGTACGAATAATTTCCTGCAGATTCATATTGATTTCTTCATAAATCTTGGGATTGGCTTCTAAAAACAATCTGACATTTTCTCTTCCCTGACCAATCTTTTCTCCCTGATAAGAGAACCATGATCCTGATTTATCTATTAATCCGTACTCGACACCCAAATCAATTACTTCTGCTGCACGAGATATTCCTTCACCATATCTAATCTCAACTTGTGCCGATTTAAAAGGTGGAGCAACTTTATTTTTTACAATTTTGACATTAACCTTATTACCGATAATTTCAGAACCCTGTTTTACAGCTTCACCTTTTCTGACATCAACCCTGATGGAAGCATAGAATTTTAAAGCTCTACCACCAGTAGTAGTTTCAGGATTGCCATAAATAACACCGATTTTTTCCCTTAACTGGTTGATAAAAATAACTGTACATTTACTTTTATTCATTACACCTGATAATTTTCTCATTGCCTTGGACATCAGCCTGGCCTGTAAACCCATATTGGCATCAGACATAATACCATCAAGCTCTGCCTGTGGTACTAGTGCTGCTACCGAGTCTACAACCAACAGATCAATAGCTCCAGATTTAATCAGAAGCTCAGCAATTTCTAAAGCCTGTTCTCCTGAATCAGGCTGAGATAGGATTAACTCATCAATCTGAACTCCCAGGTTTTTGGCATACATTGGATCGATTGCATTTTCAGCATCTATAAAAGCTGCTTTGCCACCTGTTTTTTGAACTTCAGCTATTGCATGAAGAGCTAAAGTTGTTTTCCCACTTGATTCAGGTCCATATATTTCTACGATTCTTCCTCTTGGATAACCACCAATTCCCAAAGCCTGGTCAATTAAAAGTGAACCTGAACTGATGGCATCTTCTTCAACCTTTACACTATCACCTAGTCTCATAATTGAGCCTTTTCCATATGTTTTTTCAATTTCTTTAATGGTTTGGGCTAAAACTTCATTTTCTTTTTTGTCAGCCATAAACAATCCTCCTAAACAATACTTTTCTATTTATCACAATTATCCTTATTATTTACTTTCAAATATAATTCCTTTAGCCTGATTGAAATAATCAATTCCACCTAAAACTGAAACGATTGTTGAAAACCACAACAATATATCAGCTATTGGTAGACCAATTAATTCAAATGGTAAGTTGTTTAATAAAATTAATATAATACAGAACATCTGTGAAACAGTTTTTATTTTTCCTAAAGACCCTGCTGCCATAATAAAATTTTTAGAAGCAGCAATCAATCTGATACCATCAACAATTGTATCCCTCCAGATCATGATTAAAACTGGAATTGCATTGATGATATTGCTGGCAGCAAAAATTACAAATAAAGTTGTTGTTAAACATTTATCAGCGATTGGATCAATAAATTTTCCAAATGTAGTAATCTGGTTAGTACTTCTGGCAATAATTCCATCAGCAAAATCAGAAAGGGCACCTAAAACAAAGATTCCTAATGTTATAAGATTTTTTAATGATATTGACACCGTGCCAATATAGTATACAGGTAATTCAATTCCAAATTGTGCATATGGGAAATACCACACTAAAACAATGATTGGAATCAGTACTAATCTAAAAACTGAAATTCTATTTGGTAAATTCATAAAATGTATTTCTCCTCGAATTAAATTATACCACATTTATATTTTATAACATACTTGAATTTATTTCAAGATAAAGAAAATAGCGTTTTTTACGCTATTTATATAAACTAACTGTAAGCCATGTTCTGTCCCTGTTAAACAGGTAGCAATCATTTATCTAGGCAAATGCCTCCCTTTTAACTTCATTTCGTTAAATTTTGGGCTCCCCTACCAATTTTGGGTTTCTCACTTATGGGGTTTACATCGTTCCACTTTTATGTTTCCATAAAACTTCGTCACTGTTGCACCTTAGAGTCCTCATCCCTATTTAAAAAACTTAGGATTAGTTACCGCCGTCTTTGCCTGGCCTTATTTATTAAACCAGCATAAACACTACTTTCATCGCAGAAAGTGTGAGCATGGACTTTCCTCTACCATAAAGGCAGCGATTGCTTCGTTAGTTATTTACGATTAAATACTTCCTGTTCCAATCTGGCAATTCTTCTTAGAATATCTACTTGCGATAGATTGCTGACAACCGGAGACTGGTTGGCATTGTTTTCTTCTGATTGAGCCAGTTTCATTTCCAAATCAACAATTCTTTCCTTTAAGCCATCATTGGCATTCTGTAAAAAAGCTATCTGATTCTTTAATTCTAAGACCAATTGCTGAAAGCCGTCATAGTCTTTCACAACTGAATCTAAAAAAGTATCAACTTCTATTGGAGAATAACCTTTAAAATCAATATTAAACTCTTTGTTTAAAATCGTATCAATATCTAAAATAATACTCTTTTCCATATGTTCACATCCCTACATTAATTTTATAAGAATAAATACTTTATTTCAAGTTAAACAACAGGTAAACTTTTCCACAACAAAAATCTTAAGTATCATCACTTGATTTTACAAACAAATAGATAATGATTACTTGCACCTAATAATTCTTCTTTGTCACAATGAGCAAGGTGCCAGTCAATATATCTTTCATAAGATAGGTCACTCATATTATCAATCTGTTTTTGTAACAATTCAGAAAATCCACTGGTAGCAATTTTTCTAATGATTGTAAGATTTTCCATTTCAAGCATTTCTATACATTCTGATAAGGTAAAGAATATAAAAGGTCTGTTAATAAGTCTTTGTGTGTTAGGGTTATATACTTCTGTTTCAAAATAATTTGCTTCATAAACCATTTCCGTCATTGGAATCATATCATGGTTGATAAAGGATACTAGGATATAACCTCCATCCCTAAGGACACGCTTTGCTTCTTTAATTGTTCGTTTTCTATCTTCTTCCTTAGACAAGTGATACATCGGACCAAAAAGCAGGACCAAGTCAAAATAGTTATCCCTTAGTTCAGTCATGTCTAGTAAACTTTTATTTTCAACTGTAACATTATGAAATTTATTATTTTTAATTTTTTCTTTTAATTGTTTATAGTTATTAGTTGCAGGTTCGTAAGCGACAACTTCATTTACTCTTTCAGATAGAGGAATAGTATAAACTCCAGTCCCCGCTCCAACATCTAAAATTTTTGAATCTTGATTAATAAGATTAGAAATTTCTTTTAATGTTGTAATCTTTTCAACTTGCCCTGATTTACTAAAAAGTCTTTTTTCTTCATCAAAAAATTTATATAACTCCTCATTCCTTTTTAAATCATCATCTATTTTTGCAATTTCTTTAAAATCCATATCATACTCCTTTTATTTTTTTGGAGAGTGTCCTGAAACACAGTATTCATCGTTACTATCTGCCATTTTCATAATTATAACATGAAACCCACAAGAAAAATCTTATAGTAAAATCAATGGTTTTACATTGATAAATAATATTATTTCTGATGACTTGCTGATAATTGTCTAATTCAAATATTTTTCCAAGATAATTACTTTACCTTGATTATTTTCTGTTTCTATTAAATTATCAACAAAGCCACACAAATACTACTGACTTCTAGTGTATTGTTTTTTTATAATCAATCCCCTAAGTATTTAATGTATATTTGGCAGGGATTCCATTCATCCCATAATGTAGGGAATACTTCTAATTCCTTATAGCCTATAGAGGAATAAAAACTATTAGTGATATCATATTCTGCATAGTGCCCTGATTGAACAGTCTTTACTTGAGAATATGTATATCCCATTTGTTTAGCCAATTTCTCATATGCTTCATTTAATTGCTTAGCTGCACCTTGGCGATGAAACTTCTTTTTAATACCCATTACAAAGATATCTGCACAGTCGGGACTAGTTGCATTAAAAACAATAAACCCAACTATCTCATCATGAAAAAAGCTTGCCAAAAAAGGTTTCTCTTGTGAATCATTGATATATTCTTCTGTACTTTCTGCCATACCAAACCATTCCGGTAAATCATTTAAAACTTCCCTGGAAATCTTTTCTTTTTCCGTTTTATCTGTAATTTCTTTTATAATAAATTCCACGTTTTTCTCCTATTAATCTATTTAATTTTTCGAAAACTATCTAAAACCCTGATTAAATCGTTATTATTTGCGATTGCCATAATTATGACATTAGATCTGGCTGTAAAGTCTTAAAATAAAACCTTTTTGTTCAAACCAGTATCACTCCAAGAAAACATATAGGCATTTTTAATAGGATTAGATTTAATCACATAAAACTCATAATTATCCCAAACAATCGCAACTTGATTTTCTATTACAATAGCATCTGTTATCTGTCCAAAATAGAACTCATCAAAGCCTGCTCTTTCAGGCTCGTCATAGTGAGGACAATGTAAATAAGGAATGATGCCCAAGCCTTTAACCCATTTATGTTTTGGATTTTCGATATCCTGTATAAATTCACTATCACTATGACCTGCGATAAACCAGCATATAGAACCTGCGCTTAATCCTGATAGTATTTTGCCACTTTTATAAGCATTGATTAATGCTTTGTCCACACTATACTTTCTCCAAATTTCCATCATATAAGCAGTGTTTCCACCACCTACATAAATGATATCCGCACATTCAATCTTCTCATTAACTTCTCCAATATTTACATCAGTACTGCATAAATATAAGGTGTCTGTTTTACATCCTAAATTTTCATATAAATCATTAATTGTTTGAATATAAGCCTCAGCATCTTTACTTGCTGTAGGGATAAATAAAAAGTTTGGTTTTTCTTTTTTTGATGACTCAACAATAAATTTATCTATGTCATAAGTTTCATTTTTGGATACTTCTCCACCACCAATTGCTACAATCATTTACATCCTCCAATTATATAAATTTATTTTTTGATAAAAAGTATCTTTTCATCTAATCTCATTTAATTTCCTTTATTTATTTCTTTAGTATTTGACCAAAAACCCAGCTATTATCGTTACTATCTGACATTGACATGATTCTGCCAAGAATCCCTTGGAAGCAATACAAGACAAAATTTTATATTATAAAATTTTTCAACCAAATTAAAATTTACAATATTTTTTATTATCTTTTAATATTTGGCGAAATCAGAAGTTTAATAAATACATTGTCATTAAAATAATACGTATTCTCCCTTTTTAAATCGTCCAC
Organism: Erysipelotrichaceae bacterium; assembly: GCA_033808805.1. Lineage (GTDB taxonomy): Bacteria > Bacillota_I > Bacilli_A > Erysipelotrichales > Erysipelotrichaceae > UBA1783. The sequence goes on along the minus strand of JAPXMY010000003.1, from coordinate 48,735 downwards.
CACCTCTATAGGTGTTTACATAACAAGTAAATTCCTGCCCACATTCAGGACACTTTATCACATGATAAATAATATCTGCGAACCAAATCCCATTTTGTTTATATTCATCAAGTGCACAGTTTCCCTTAACAAAGATGAAATGCTCTTTTTCAACCAGTTCTTTAACATATTCTACTGTTCGCTGGTAATCTTTGGGTGAAAAAATTTCTACTTCCTTTATATGAGAACAATAATCACACATTTTTTATATTCCTTCTAAAACTTTATGCATTAAAAATCTATGTGTTGAAACAGGCTTGTAGTATAAATGTCTTTCATTATATTGACATTCTTTGATTTGTTAGAAAGATTAAATCTATCATTCATTTGAAATCATCAATGTTTAATTAATTTATAAATGTGACCTGTTTAATTTTCTTCAATGTTTTCCACATTATGATAAACATTTTGAACATCATCAACATCATCTAAAAGGGATAACACTCTTTTAAAATGATTGATATCCTCTTCATCTGTTAAAGTAACCGTTTGCAGCGGTAACATTCTATGCTCCAGGATCAAAAATTCTATTTCTCCCTTTTGTTCTTCAATGGCATCTTTGCTTTTAAATAAATCTGTAGGGTTTACATAAACTGTTACATAACCATCTTCTTCAGATTCGATATCCACGACATCCACTTCAGCTAACATTAAGGTATCTAAGACTTCTTCTTCATTACCTACAAATGACAAGATTCCTACATGATTATACAAATATGAAACACTTCCAGCTTGACCTAAATTCATCTTAGCTTTGTTAAAGCAGGCTCTAATTTCAGCTAAAGTTCTATTGGAGTTATCAGTTAAGGTATCAATAATTATCGTTGAACCAGCAGGACCAAAGCCTTCATATCTATTTTCAAGATAGGCTTCAGTATTAGTTCCCTTAGCTTTTTCAATATTTCTTTTAATGATATCAGCAGGAACTTGAGCAGCTTTTGCTTTTTCGATTACTCTTTTTAAAGTAACATTCATCTCTGGATCAGGAACACCACCCTTAGCAGCCATATAGATTTCCTTGCCAAATCTTGAATAAACTTTTGTTTTCTTAGCAGCTGTAGCAGCCATACTTGCAGCTCTAACTTGGAAAGCACGTCCCATAATCTATTTCATCTCCTAACTTTTAAATTAATAATATAATTGTTTTTCCGTTTAATATTATAACACCACTTTATTAATCTTACTATAAAAAAGCAAACGTGGAATAATCCACGTTTACTTTTAATCTCTTAAAACAGCATCTAATTTACTATCTAATTGAGACAATACTTGTTTGTGAGTAGGCATAATGTCATTTTCTGATAAAGTCTTTTCATCACTACGATACGAAATACTTACTGCAATACTCTTATAACCTTCTTGGATACCTTTGCCACGATAAACGTCAAATATTTCAACTACATCAAGTAATTTTCCACCAGCTTTATTAATTGTTGAGACAATTTGTTCTGCAGTTATTTCCTCTTTTACCACTAGTGCTAAATCATAATTAACTGCTGGATATCTAGCAATCTTTTCAAATTTAATTCTTGATGGTTTTTCTTTAAATAAAGCATCTAGATTGATTTCACCAATAACCGCTTCATCGATAGCGTATTTATTTTTAGCCAGTGGATGAAGATGACCAAAACTGCCAATTAAGGTTTTGCCTAAATAAATATCAGCTGATTTATTTGGATGAAGTAATTCTTTCGGATTTCTTACTTCTTTAAAGAATACTCTTTTTTCATCATAACCTAATTTTTCTAAGATATTTAAAATAATTCCTTTTACTGAATAGAAATCATTTTTTCCATAGATATTTTGCCATTTAGAGTAAGTTGTTTTTTCTGAAATCGCTAATGATAAATGCATTTCTTCCTTGCCTTCATCACTATAAACATTAGCAGTTTCAAATAAGGCATATTCATGGTTATTTCTATTAGTGTTATAACTTACACAATCTAATAAAGATGGAAGTAGTGATGTACGATAATATCTTCTATCTTCACCCATCGCATTAGAAATTCTCACAGGAGTACCAATTGATAAAATTCCAGCATCACAATTAGCTTGTGAAACCAGTGAATAAGTAATGGCTTCACTAAAACCAAAACCATTTAACATTGAATTGATTACTCTTCTATTTTCACCATTTTTAGCATAACTAGCTTGGGTTGTTGGCATTTTCGGCAAAGTTGAAACAATATTTTCATAACCTAATATTCTGATAACTTCTTCCGCTAAATCCTGCCATAATTCAATATCGCTGCGATATGAAGGAATATAAGTAACAATAATATCTTCATCTTTCTTTTCTGGTCTAAAATCTAAGGCTTTAAATACATTAAAGATTTCCTCAAATTTAAAATGAGTTCCCAATAAACTATTAATCTTTTTAACCGAAGCTTCGATAATTGTCTCTTTATAACCATCATTGCCAAAAATAACAGTTTCCTCAATTCCTTTAGCATCAGCTAAATCAATTAAAAGCTGAATACTTCTTTCAGTAGCTGTCAGGGCTGCTTTTGGATCAATACCTTTAGAAAATCTAGTTGCTGCTTCAGTAAATAAACCTAGTCTTCTAGAAGTGTTTCGTACATTTACCAAATTAAAATGAGCAGCTTCAATAATAATACCTTTAGTATTTTCATCAATTTTACTGTCTTCTCCACCCATGATACCAGCATAACCAATGGCCCTTCCTTGGGTAGTAATCATCAAATCATCTTCTAAAACATGATATTTCTGACCATCTAAAGCAGTATAAACTTCATCTAATCCTGTTTTTACCGTAATCTCTTTTGCCGGAATTTTCGCTAAATCATAGAAATGTAATGGTTGACCAGTTTCTAACATTACATAGTTAGAAATATCTACCACATTATTAATTGCCTTTATCCCTACTGAATTTAAGGCATTTTTTAACCATTTTGGCGATTCTTTTATTTTTAAATCGTTGATGATTGTCCCAACAAAATATGGAGCTTTATCAGTTGTAGAATCAATAATCAAATCAGTTTTTTCTTTATTAACCTGATAGCTATAATCAGGTAATTTAACTTCTCTATTTAAAACAGCGCCAATATCCTTAGCTAAAGCCCAAATACTTAAGCAATCTGCTCTATTAGGTGTCAGTGAGACTTCATAAATAGTATCATCTAATCCTAAATATTCTAATACTTTAGTATTTCCTGCAACTGCATCATCAGCCAATACTTCAATACCTGCTAATTGGGCTTCTGTTAATAATTTTTTATCGACATTTAACTCACTTAAAGAACAGATCATACCATTAGAAGTTTCGCCTCTTACAACACTCTCTTTTATTTCACCACCAACTAACCTGCATCCTGGTAAAGCAACGATAACTTTTTGATCTTCTTTTACATTAGGTGCTCCACAAACAATTTGTCTAGTATCAGTACCAACATCAACCTGACATATTTTTAAAGTATCAGCATTTGGATGTTTTTGACAACTTAAAACTTGACCAATTACTAAATTTGTCCCATAAGCTTGGTCTACATAACCTTCAACTTCATGTCCTGCCTTAGTTAAAATATCCGCTAATTCTGGTTTGGTAATATCACTTAAATCAATATATTGTTTTAACCAATTATATGTAATCTTCATTTTTTAAGTCCTCCTATTGAAACCTTTTATAAGTGTCTAAAAACTTAATATTATTAGCATAGAAATGTCTAATATCATCCACCCCATATTTAAGCATGGCCACTCTTTCTACTCCAACTCCAAAAGCAAAACCAGTATATTTTTCACTATCAATACCAGCCATATCCAATACTTTAGGATGGACCATTCCAGCACCTAATATTTCAATCCAACCAGTATTTTTACAAGTTGGACAACCTGCTCCATTACAAATATGACAGCTTACATCTATTTCAATTGATGGTTCAGTAAATGGAAAATACGATTGTCTTAATCTTATTTCTCTAGCACTGCCAAACATACTGCGGGCTAATAGTTCTAAAGAACCCTTTAAATCACCTACAGTAATATTTTCTCCAACTACTAAACCTTCCACTTGGACAAATTGATGAGAGTGAGTAGCATCATCATCATCTTTACGATAAACCTTACCAGGGCAGACAACCTTTATTGGTAAATTATTATATTCATCTTCTAAAACGCGCATTTGAATCGCTGTTGTTTGAGTTCTTAATAATCTGTGCACATCGACATAGAAAGTATCCTGCATATCTCTTGAAGGATGATCAGCTGGAATATTAGCTTTTTCAAAGTTATACAAATCTAATTCTACTTCTGGTCCTTCAACCACAGCATAGCCCATACCAATAAAGATATCTTCAATTTCTTGTTGCACAACGGTTAAAGGATGTAAAGTTCCGTATTTTCCTCTATTAGCTGGTAAGGTAATATCAATTTTATCTTCCTTAATTTTTTTAAGAATCTCAGCTTCTTTCAGATTAGCAATTTTTTCAGAGATTAAAGATTCTGTTAATTGTTTTAAGCTATTGACAGCCATACCATAATTTTTCTTCTCTTCTTTAGCTACATCTTTCATTTGCCCCATTAAACTATTAACTTTTCCTTTTTTTCCTAACAACTCAATTCTAATTTCTTCAATTGAGTTTAAGTTTTGGGCACTATTAATTTTTTCTGTAAACTCTTTTTCTAACTGTTTCCAATCTTGCATTTTCTACTTACTCCCTTCAAATTAAAAACGTCCTATTTAAGGACGTTAAAATTTCACGTGGTACCACCTTAGTTACTTCTTAATCAACTTTAACGCAGTTATACGGAGGTGATTAGCCCCACTCCAAGGTGAATTCATACCATTTGTATTAGAAAACTTTCACCAAATGTTTTCTTCTCTTTTATACAAAGTGTAGGTACTATGTTCCTTTTCTTCGTGCTGTAATTATTCTATATGTTTTATATCTTTTTTGCAAATAAAATTAAACAAATGACGGTAATACAATGTATTAACACTATCTATAATGATACATAACAATACCTGCAGCTATCGCCACATTTAAAGATTCAAAATTTTTCATTTCAATCTTTACTCTTTCATCACTAAATAATATTGCATCATTAGAAAGACCTTGTCCTTCATTTCCTAACATAATAGCTACTTTATCGCTTTTTTCACTTGTACTTAAATAATTAGAATTATGTAAGTCTGCAGCAATTACTCTACAGCCATTTTCTTTAACTTTAGAGATGATATTAATTAAACTATCCCTTAATACTGGAATATGGAAAAAAGCGCCCTGAGAGGCTTGAATTGTCTTCTCGTTGTATAAATCACAACTATCATTAGTTAAATAAACTAAATCATAGCCAAAACTATAAGCCGTTCTTATAATTGTTCCGACATTTCCAGGATCTTGAACTTTTTCAAGTATAATAGCCTTTTGATAATCCTTGACTTTGTAGTCCAACATTCTACAGACAGCAATATAATCATTCAAAGATACATTTTCAGATAGTTTTCTGATGATTGTTTCGCTGACATATACACAATCAATATCAAAGATATTTTCCACGCCTTCTCTGACTATCAGTGTCTCTACACAGTCAGCTTTTAAGGCTTCTTTTATTAAATGACTTTGCTGAACTATAAAAAGATTATACCTTTCTCGGTATTTTTTCTGTTTAAGCTTGCTCCAGAGCTTTACTTTACTGTTTTCCAACGATTTGATAATTTCCATATCCTTATTCTAACAAAAAAAGCCAGGCAGTAAAACTACCCAGCTCTAAAATTTATTTCAATACTCTCTGGCATCTCTGGCATAAGCCATTCTCATCAGTATCCTTGACAACATTCCAGCATCTTGGACAGACTTGACCATCAAACTTTTCTACTTTAATGTAGCCAGTAGGATATTCCTGATACTTCTCTTCTGTTACTTCAAACTGAGAAGCAATGACCAGTTGAGCTAAATCATGATTTGTTAGACCATTTAAGGTATCTTTATATTCATCTTTAGGACAATAATAGATTTTCGTTTCCAATGCTTTTTTAATCAGTCCGCTGACTTTTGCTTCTTCTAGGGCTTTAAGAATATCGCTTCTTACTTCCATATATTTTTCCCATTGAGCCTTTATAGCTCTTTCATCTTTATGTCTTAAAACTGCAGGAAACCCTTCCAAAAAGACACTTGGTTTCTTATTGCTGAAAATACCATACACTTCTTCCATCGTATAAGAAAGAATCGGAGCCCATAATCTGTTAAGAGCATCAGCAACCTGATAGAAAACAGTTTGAATCTGTCTTCTTCTCAGATTATCTTTCTTTTCAATGTATAAAATATCTTTAGCGTAATCCATATAGAAAGCACTGATTGTATTGGTCATATAGGTAAACAATGTATTGCTGGCTAAAATATAATCATACCTATCATAAGCCTTAACGGTAGTCTCAATTACATCGTTAAGTTTAATTAGAATATATTTATCCAGTGAAGTTAAATCTTCATAAGCAACAGCATCCTTTTCATAGCTGAAATCTTCGCTGTTGATGTTACCCAGCAAAAATCTGAAAGTATTTCTAACTTTTCTATATTGCTCACTGGCAATCTTGAACAATTCATCTGAACACTTTAAATCAGCTTTAAAGTCTACCGAAGCAACCCAGTATCTTAAAATGTCAGCACCATATTTTTCAATTACCGCAATCGGGTCAATAGTATTTCCAATTGATTTACTCATCTTATAGCCCTTGCCATCAACAACATAGCCATGTGACAAGACACCCTTGTAAGGAGCCTGTCCATTGGTAGCCACTCCAACAATTAATGAAGAGTTAAACCAGCCACGATACTGATCAGAACCTTCCAGATACAGTTCACAAGGATATTCAAAACCCCTGCGTTTAAAGGTATTGTGTGATGAGCCAGAATCAAACCAGACATCCATTGTATCCACTTCTTTTGTAAACAGGCCATTTGGAGAATTTGGATGACTATAGCCTTCAGGCAATAATTCTTTAACATCTTTTTCAAACCAGATATTTGAGCCATGCTGTTCAAATAACTCTGCTACATGATTAAAAAGTACTTCATCGATAATTGGTTTTTCATCTTCACTGTAAAAAATTGGAATTGGTACTCCCCAGACTCTCTGCCTTGAAATGCACCAGTCTTTTCTATCTCTGATCATGTTATACATTCTGGCATGACCAAAATCATTTTCCCACTTTACTGAATCAACTGCTTCCAACAATTCTTTCTTGATCTTTTCAATTGAAGCAAACCATTGAACTGTTGCTCTGAAGATTACCGGTTTTTTCATTCTGTCATCATGAGGATAGCTGTGGGTAATCCATTCATTGGCCAATAGACGACCATCTTCATGTAACCACATTACAATATCCTTATTGGCATCAAAAACAAATTTACCATTCAATCTTTCACCAGCTTCAATTGTCAGACATCCCTTATCATCTACAGGACAGAATGTCTCCAGCCCGTACTTTTGTCCGACATAGAAGTCTTCTAAACCATGACCTGGAGCTGTATGAACACATCCTGTACCATCTTCATCAGTAACGTGATCGCCTACAATTACTAAAGAAGTTTTTTCTGGATATAGAGGATGAGCTGTTTTAACATACTCTAATTCACTTCCCTTAAGCGTTTTTAATACTTCATAGTCTTCTAACTGAAACTTCTCCATCAGTTTTTCGACTAATGTTGAAGCCATAATCAATTTACCTTTTTCAGTTTTAACAACATCATAGGTTAAATCAGGATGCAGACAGATCGCCATGTTTCCTGGAATTGTCCAAGGAGTAGTTGTCCAGATAACAACCTTCTCATCTCCATCTAAAACTCCATTTCCATCAGTTACATCAAATGTAACAAAAATAGTCATATCCTTTTTATCTTCATAATAGATTTCACTATCTGCCACCGCTGATTCTCTTTCAGGTGACCAGTAGATTGGTTTTAAACCCTGATAGATTAATCCGTTGCAGGCCATTTTGCCGAAAGTTTTAATCTGATCAGCTTCAAATGATTTATCCATGGTGATATATGGATAGTCATACTGGGCAACAGTACCTAATCTTTTTTCTGTTTCCATTTGAATCTGAATCTGCTGTTTGGCATATTGTTCACATTTTTCTCTAAAATCACCAACAGACATTTTCTTTCTGTCATATCCTAAAGATGGCATCATATTTTCAATAGGCAGACCATGAGTATCCCAGCCTGGATAAAATGGCGTGTCATAACCCATCATATTTTTTGTTTTAACCACAAAGTCCTTAAGTACACGGTTCATAGCTGTACCGATGTGTAAGTTTCCATTAGCATATGGAGGACCATCATGTAGCATAAAACGAGGCTTCCCCTGATTATTTTCCATCATTAAATCGTATAGTTTTATCTTTTCCCATCTTTCTAAAATGCCAGGTTCTTTTTTGGGAAGATTTCCTCTCATTTCAAATGTTGTATTTGGCATTAACAGTGTGTCTTTATAGTCCATAATTAACTCCCTCTTTCCTTAAAAAAACGTCCTTAAACCTAAGGACGTAAATACGCGGTACCACCTTAGTTCACAAATAAATTTTGTGCCCTCAATATCTTTAACGCAGATATACGTAACTATTTACCTGTCAATAGTTCAGCTCCAAAGTGATATTTTATCTAATCTTGACTGACTTGCACCAACCATCAGTTCTCTGATTGCTGACTTAAATAAAACGCGTCTTTTTCTTAGCCTTAGTCTAAATCCTCTGGTTGCGCAAATGGATCTGGCAACTGGATTTCATCATATAATTTCAATTTTTCCATTAACTGTTCGACTGCTTCAGTTAATTGTTTCTTAGCTTCTATTGATGCCTGGTTATATTCTTTAACAGTATCAACATATTGCTGTACTTCCAGGACAGCTTCTTCAATAATGCTGTCAGCATTATAACGAGCTTCATCAATCATACTGTTAGCTTCCTTCAAAGCTAATCTGGCAACATCATCCGCCTGTTTTTCACGCATTGAAAGTTCACTGACTAAAAGTTGATATCTCTTTTTTATCATTGCAAACTGATTGTTAACTGTTTCTATCTGATTTTGATAGATAAGTATCCTTTCATTCAATTCATGAATCTGATACTCTAATCTGTCGATTTCACTATTAACCTGATAACAGTCATATCCGTTGGCAACCAAATTGAAGCGGCGCAATTCGTTCATAGAAAACTCTCCTTATCATATAAACTTTTTTACTTTTACAATTATTTTACCACTTTTTTTATTTTTCTCAATATCAATTATTTGATATCTTCCATGCGTTCTAAGCGATAATATATCACTATTATTACATAGATATGTAAAATCTTCAATAGTTTGATAATTCACACTCACAAAACCAGCACTGATAAAATCCTTAGCTTTTTCCCGTGATTTTCTGATTAATGCTGCTACTACTGTATCCAGTCTAAATGATGAAATGTGGTATTTATATTCTTCAAACTTAAAGTTTTGACTATGAAAACCCACTTCTTGAAATTGAACAGAACAGCGACCTATCTGAGTCAAATTATTCTGCAGGTAATTTTTAACATCTTTACAGCAGTAAAAATATATCCTGTCATCCTCAACCCACATATCGCCAAATTTGTTAAGCTCAATGCCGCAGTTATAGATAGCTCCTTTTACATCTCTATGCGTCAGTTTATTGAACTTTCTATTGAAGCTGGCTGACAGACAGCAGATATACTCTTCAAAATCAATATCCTTACCTACCACACACATTTTTCTTATTGCTTCATCATAGCCACCAAAGAATGTATATGGAATTTTATCCGATAAATATGACTTTATTGTTTTAACCTCACCGCTGTTACAAAATCCTAGAACTACAATATTATTTAAATCTTCGTAGTTTTCAGCTATCTGATGCAGTTTTTTTATTAGACTTTCAAATCCTTTATAATGTTGAAGTAGATTGCTGTTGTCCCTATTCACTCTCTACTCTTCCATCAACAGGCATATCATGTGGAGTAAATAAGAATACATTTCTATCAATTCTCTGATATTCACCCTTAATGGCATAGATAACACCTGCTAAAAAGTCTAAAAGTCTGATAGCACTTGATTCCTGTAAACGATGAATATTGACAACAACAGCCTTATTGGCTAAAAGACAGTTGGCAATTTCAGCTGAATCATCAAAACTTCTAGGTTCTTTAACCATCATTTTAGCATTGCTGACCTTTTTGACTTTTTCGTTTTGAGCCTGCTCATATTCAGAAACCTTTTCTTCAAATACTTCCTCAACCTCTTCATGCTCAACTTCTGTTTCGGTTAATGCTTTTTTAATTTTTCCAAAAAATTCACTCATTTTATCTCTCCTTAAATTACACAAGTTAATTATATCATTTTTCATAAGCAATGGATAACTTTTATTCAAAAGCTTTATCCTATATGTTTAAACAAAGTGTTAATTTTCTATAAATTAATAATCGAAAGATTTATATCTTATTTTACAAAACTATTTACATTGATTTGATTGTCTAATTTTTACACAAATGATATCATTAGTTGGATATTTTGGAGGAATTGCTATGCAACTTAAAATTGAAAACCTCTCTAAATCATTTGGAGATCTAAAGGTTCTGATTGATTTGAACTATACATTTGAAAAAGGAAAGATTTATGCCATTTTAGGAAAAAACGGTTCTGGTAAAACCACACTTTTTAACTGTATTTCTGAAGAAATGGAATTTGATAAGGGTAATATCTATCTTGACAATGAAATTATCAATCATCAGGATGTCGGTTTTGTATATACTGAGCCAATGCTGCCCCTGTTTTTGACAGGCTTTGAATTTTTAACCTTTTTTGCTGATATTCATCAGGATAAAGGATTAAATCGCCAGGAAGTTGACAGTTATTTTGACCGCATTGATTTCAATGAAGATGATCGCCATCGCCTGATCAAGGATTACTCAACCGGAATGAAGAATAAATTACAGATGTTATGTATTATTCTTACAAAACCAAAAGTTTTGCTGTTGGATGAACCTTTAACCTCACTAGACCTTGTTTCATCAATGAATATGAAAAAAGAACTTTTAAAAATCAAAGATGATACTATCATGATTCTTTCAACTCATATTTTACAGATTGCCAAAGATATCAGTGATGAAATTGTCATTTTGACTAAAGGTAAACTTTTAGATGTTGATGAAACAGCTGAAGACTTTGAACAGACTGTACTGGAGATTTTACAAGATGAATGAAATATTATTTAGATTAAAGTATAACAATCTGCTTCACTGGTTCATTAATGGCAAAATACTTTCTAAAATTTTCAGAGTAAAAGAAAAGGCTTATAGAGACTACCAGCTAAAGCATTCGCTACAAAAGTATATGCCGGCCTTTAATATTCTTTTTGACATCATAAAACACCTGGTATATTTGCTGATAATTTCCAGCGCTTCTTTTAATGCGAGTGATTTTGTAATCTGGTTTATGTTTTTAATGGTTGGAGGATTTTCAACAAAGGTACTTAACTATGATGCTGATATGCAAATACTTTTTCAGTCTTTTAAAATACCCTTTAAAGAGATCTTTTATTTTAAATTGAAAAGAAGATTTTTAAACCGCTTAAGCTATGCCATAATTTTCCCTATTGGATTCAGTCTGATTATCAACGATTTCAGCTACATACCGTTGATGGTTTTCTCTATCTTCTTCTTTATGTATTTTGCAGAAAGCTTTACTTTACTTATCTTCAAAATAAAAAAACCAGCATTAATACAGTATCCGCTATACATAGCTATGATAATAATATGTCTGGCTTTTGGGTTTTTACATATCAGTTTTTATTATCTGATGATACCAATGGTTATCTATCTGATTGTAAGTTTAATAGTTATTCGAAAACAGAAACGTGCTGATCTATTCTTTGATATTTTTATGAAGAATATCCGAGATTTTGATGAATCAATCAAGTCTCTAGGGGATTATTTTACCAAAGAAACTGAAATGGATAAGAATGTTAATCCTGAAAAAAGTTTATCAATCATTCAAAAATATAAGTCTTATAACTTATATCAATATCTATTTTTATCTAGGCATCAGAGAATCTGGTTCAAGCCTTTACGTAATTCAAGCTTAATTCAGTTAGCTGTCTACCTGATATTTACGATAATCTTATATTTTGATATTATCCCGGCTACTGATTATCAAATATCGTTTGTTATCCTGACAAATGCCTATATTTACTTGCTTTATATTCTGGATACCGGTCAGAAGCTGATTAAATCCTATTATCGCAATGGTGACTACCATTTGCTTCACTATGCCTTTTATCGTAGAAAAAATGAAATCTACAAGCAATTTTTAATTCGCTTGAAAGATGCTTTCAAATTTTCTCTTGTCCCAATATTAATCAGCCTGGTTTTTTCATTAATATGGATTTTAGGTTTTAAAATACCTATAGGTCCAACATTTAATTTCTTTATTTCAGTAGTATTTTTTGCACTGTTCTTCAACATTCATTATTTGTTTATTTATTATATTTTTCAACCATATAACTATGATCTGGATAAACCTCGTTTGATATTAACCATATTTGATATCGGTATTTATATCTTCGCCTATATGGACAAACCTTGGCTTGGCTATAAATATTTAGGAGTCATATTTATCTTTATCCTTATAGTCTATATTATTATTTCAACAGTTCTTGTTTATAATTTTGCTCCTAAGACATTTAAATATCGTGACTGATATAATTAAATTAAAAGCCTGATGCTTTATCATACATCAGGTTTTTTAAACTAAATTTTTTTATAAAGATTGGCTTCATATGGCTCCATCATGGTTTCCTGTTCCTTTAGATTCGACATCACAAGCTTATAACCACTGCTGTTGAGGATTCGTTTTTGCTTTTGGTCTGAAAGATTGATTTCAATCAGATATTCATTTTTCTCATCTTTTCTTTTATAGATGAAATAATCTTTTGTATTTTCATAAAGAAACTCAATTTCTCCATAGATCAATACTGGATTGTCTTTTCTATATTGAATCAGTTTTTTTGTAAAATTATAAATAGAATCAGCGGTTTTTTGTTGATATTCGATATTTGTTGTTTTTAAATCCTGGTAACCTGAAATCCATGGAAGCTGTTTTGAAAAACCACCATAAGCCGTGTCATTCCACTGCATCGGAGTACGGCAGTGATCTCTACTGCCAGCTAAAATAATCGCAAATGCTTCCTGTTCTGTTTTTCCAGCTTCTATAAATTCCTTATATCTGTTGATACTTTCCACATCTCTGATATCATCCATTGATTTAAATTTATTATTGGTCATTCCTATTTCCTGGCCCTGATAGAAAAATGGTGTTCCTTTCAAGGTTAAAAGTATCAGATTGATATTTTTAGCCAGTTCATCACGATATCTGTGACTTGGGTCAATCTTAGAAATAAAACGTGGATTATCATGATTATCAACAAATAGCGACATCCAATATCGATTAGTGAAAGCCTTTTGATTTTCAATTAAATAAAATTTATAGAAATTCAGATCGTAGCGATAGTCATCAAAGCGAACTTTTCCCGGTGTTTCCAAATGGTCAAAACTAAAAGTTAAATCCATTATTTTACGATAATCTCCTGTTAAAAGTTTTCCAAGCTGCATGCCAATGCCAGGTGTTTCACCTACTGAAAATCCATTATATGGTTCAAAAGCGTTTTTCCTCAGTTCCGCTAAATATTTGGATAAATTCGGACCATAAAAATAATGCTCCATACCTGTAAAACCAACCAAATCGCCTACCAAAGTATCTCCATCAGGTAAATTTGGATTTTTAGAAATATAATTTATGACATCCATTCTAAATCCATCAATACCTTTATTTAGCCAGAAAGATACGATATCAGCTACTTCTTTTCTTACCTGTGGATTGTCCCAGTTTAAATCCATTTGTTTTGACGAAAACAGTTTTAAGGCGTACATATCTACTTCTTCAAAATATCTCCAGGCTGACCCGCTAAAGAAGCTGGTCCAGTTATTAGGCTTTTTTCTAAAAAAGTAGTAAGCCTGTTTTTCTTTATCTCCAGCCAAAGCTGCCTTGAACCACGGATGTTCATCAGAAGTATGATTTACAACCAGATCCATAATAATTTTCATATCACGTTTTTTCAGTTCTGAAATTAGCTGCTCAACATCAGCCATGGTACCAAATTCAGCCATTATATTTCGATAGTCTCTAATATCATAGCCATTATCATCATTTGGCGAATCATAGATTGGAGAAAGCCATAAGCAGTCAATTCCTAAATCTTTTAAAGTATCTAATTCTGATATGATACCCTGTATATCTCCAACGCCATCACTATTAGAATCTTTAAAGCTGCGAGGATAGATTTGATAGAAAACTGCTTCTTTCCACCAGGTTTTTTTGATTGGTGCATTATCTTCCAATGGCTGGTTCAATTCACTATTTACCAAATCGATAATTGTTTGAAAAAAGGAAGTTGGAATTTTTCTTTTCAGTAATGTAGATAGATTCTTAAGTTTTAGATTTAATACCAGTGGATTTTTAAGCAGGGAAAAAGAAAACCCTGTCTGCAAAAACAATCTAAAAATTACATCATGACCAATTGGTAAAGCTAAAACATCTTTAATCTTACTGTTTAAATCAATTTTTTTACTCATGTTTTGACTCCTCTATACGTTTTTGATTTTCAGCAATTATCTGTTTATAGAATACTTCATCAATACGATAAAATTTTCGATATATAAGATAGGCTATAATCACAAAAATTAATGGTAATATCAGCATTGAAGTTTTTAAAAGGTTCAGTCCCTGTTGAGATACCTGTGAAACATCAGTTGATTCATTGATACCAGCTAAAATAACGGTAGTTCCCACTATTCCGCTGGCTAAGGCGTTACCCAGTTTATTAATAAATGGCTGCAGCGATAACGTTACTGAGTCATTGCGCTTATGAAATTTCCATTCTCCATATTCCACTGAATCGGATATAAACATCAGCATCAATAGCTGGATTGCTCCCTGACCGACAAAAAGCAGGATTCCGGCAACCCCAATTCCCAGCATCGTTGTTGTTGGGGCCAAAAAGAAAATTACATAGCCTAAAACCATTAGAAAGATACTGGCAGTAAAAATCGTATTGCGCTTCAGATATTTGGAAACCAAAGGGAAAATAGCCAGGGCTGTAAGCTGTGATACTGCCAGGATAGCCGCAAATACTGAATACATGTTTATATCACCATAGACATATTTAAAATAATACTGTCCAAAAGAAGTGGTTGTCATATATCCAGTCATAAAAATACTCATGGAAATAGATATCCATAATAATTGGTCATTTTTTACAATTATCTGAAACAGTTCCTTAACAGTTGTCTGCTCTTCAACCATCTGATTTTTTAAATCTTCTTTAACACCAAATACTGTAAACATTTGGAAAAATAGCATTAAGAAAACCAGGATGATTGATAAATAAAAATATGCCTGCTGCATAGAGCCGGTTTTTTCGGCCAGAAATTGGGTAAAACCAGTAATTCCAACTACCAGAGTAAACATACCCAGATTGGCACATATTCTGGCAACAGCTCCTATTTTTTCACGTTCTTTCTGATCTTTAGAAAGTGAAGGCAACATTGACCAATAGGCAATATCATTAGCAGTATAGGAAATTTCCCATAATAGATAGTTTACTGTAAAAATAACTACAAACCCCAATCCTTCAATTTTAAAATCATAGAAAAATACTATTGTAAAAATTGAAGATAAAATAGCTCCAATTAAGATCCATGGTTTAAACTTGCCCCATTTAGTTTTGGTATTATCTACCAGCATACCCATAAAAGGATCATTAAAGGCATCAAATACTCTGACAAAAACCATAATCATCGTGATATAAGCCATTATTTTATCTGATAGATCTAAAACATCGGTTAAGTAAAACATCAAAAACATCGAGACCAGTGTATAAAGCATATCTCTTCCGATTGTGCCCATACCAAACATCCAGCGATTTCTTTTCTTAACTTTTTCGTTCATATTGATTAACCCTCTTTTCTATTATTTGAAACCTTTCTATAGAACCGTATCTTCATAACATGTATTATTTATGCCTAAAATAAGGGGATGGTTTGTAAACCATCCCTCTTTTTCTTCGTAAATGTAAGCACATGGTTCATTAAGGTTTCAAATTATTTACTAACTTAGTGATTTAATTTTATCCCTTAACCTGTTAACTTTCAATATAATCGCGTTTTATAAGTTAAACTACTTCTAAAATACCATAATCTCCCTGGTCTCTGCGATAAATAATTGAAATAAGTCCAGTATCTTTATCTCTAAACACGTAGAAGTTATGATTTACAAGTTCCATTTGAATAATTGCTTCATCAGTATCTAAATCATCAACTACTACTCTTTTAACTCTGGCAATTACATCCTCTTCATCATCATATTCTACATTATCAACAAATGCTTTAGCTAATTTTTCTTTGTGTCTTCTAGACAAACGCGTCTTTTGTCTTCTGATCTGGTCTTCTAATTTATCAATTGATTTATCAATTGCATTTTTAACCTCATCGTCGACAACTTCACTTCTTAAATAACCAATTTTTGAAGGAATAGTTATTTCCAACCTAATATTATTACCATGTTTTTTGACAACTGCATTGGCAATTGTCTCTGGATCAATCAAGAGATATTTGTCTAAAAAAGACAACTTATCACCAATCCTTTTCTCTACTTCTGCAGACAAACTAACATCTTTAGAATAAACATTTACTTTCATACTAAATTCCTCCTATATTCTTGCGATTATCATCATCGCTTAGTATCATTTTTAACCATTTATAAATTTTATACAGTGAATATGTGTCTAAGCCACAGTATTCAAATAATTTTTCTCTATATATTTGTTTTTGTTTTTCATCCTGGCATAAAGACATCTCACGATGTATCTCAACAGCCTGCATTCCATCAGAGACATCCAGATCATCATAGGAATGCTTATCATCAATCATATTTTCGATTGTATTCAGGGTAAATGAACCTCTCATTCTCGTATCATATACAATTCCAGAAATAAATGGCACAGCCATATCTATTAACCTTTCATTTATTTCTAATAGTTTTTCACTATATTCGGGAAAATAATTCGCTAATTCATTGATTCTTAATCTTTCAGCACCAGTAGCATTGTAAGCTACGACACTTCCTTTTTCTGGAATATTATCCAGTAAAGATTCAACCAGCTCTTTTCGGCTGTCACCTTCACCAATAAATTCATAATGAGTGAGCTTTTCAGCATCTAAGACATGTAATGAATACTGAAAAACCAAAACATCCATCACCTTCATATCTTTATAAGGTGGTATCGGAAATAAATCCCATTCAAAATCAATAAAGGAAATTGGAAATTCCAGCTGATCCAGCCACTTTTCTAAAGCTTGCTTATCAAAATACAAACCACCATTCTGATCAGCTTTTATCTGAGCCATTTGAACATTATTACCCTCAACTCTATCAAGATCTGCATCTTTTAAAGACCTGATACCATCCTCATACATCTCATACTTGTGCTGTGAGGAAACCAGAGTCAAAATGCAGTTGTCAGCAATTATTCTTTCTAAAGGAAAACAGTCATAATAGAACGGACATCTGTTTCTTCCAGTACACTTATTGCTTCTTACTGGAAGTTCAAGTTCTGAGGTATCAATTCTATAGAGAATTTCATCCAAATCCATTGGAATATTTTCAACAAAATCCTTTATATAAGCAGTTTGCTTACCATCTTTAACAAAATAATCAGTTAATATCCATAATTTTTCATCATCAAGACTATCTTTATAAACATAGTCTTTATTTAAATACAGAATATAGTAGTTGTTTACCCTCAAACCATTTCCTTCTAATACATGTTTGATGTAAGCTATGTTGCTTGCTTCAGATTCCAAAGCCTGGGTTGAAAGAAGAATTGAATACACGTCACATTGGTTTCCCTCAATAAATAGTAAAGGAACTCTTATCCTTAAACCTTTATAGGAGAATCTTGCTTTAAATATCCAATTATAATTAGCTGCAGTTAAAAATGTATCACTACTTTCTTCGTTGGGAACACCAACATAATATTTTTCAATATTCAATTTTTTAGCAATGCTGACATTTATATCCGTACTTATATTGAAATATAAGTGAAATTTCGTTTTTGTTTCTAATGATAATTGGTACAATCTAGGGCATCGCAAGAATCTCTTTACATCTGACACATGCATACATCCTTACCTCACATATATTATATCATAATAATGCCTGTTTGATTATTAATTTGACCTAAAAATGCAATGTGTAAACACATTGCTCAAGGTTATTTAACAGCTTCTTTTAATTTGGCTGAAGCCTTAAAAGAGACAGTTTTTTTAGCAGGTACTTCTACCTTTTGTAACGTTGCAGGATTAATACCTGTTCTGGCTGCTCTTTGTTTAATCTCGAATTTACCTAAGTCTTTAATTGCTACATCATTACCAGCAATAATTTCTTCTATAATGGTCTCAAAAATGAAATCAACCTGTTTGGCAGCATCTTTTTTAGTTATCTCAAATTCCGCAGCAAACTTTTCAACTATATCTTTCTTTAAAATTTTGCTATTCATATAAATACCTATCCTCTAATTTTTCTTTCTAGCAATGATTCTGATTGGGTTACCTGTAAAATCAAAAGCATCTCTTAATCTGTTTTCTAAATATCTCTGATATGAAAAATGTAATAATTCTTCATCATTGACAAATAATATAAATGTTGGTGGAGCAACTGAAACCTGATTACAATAATTTATCTTCAGTTTCTTTCCTTTATGGGCAGGTGGAGGTGTTGTAATCTGGGCATCAGCTATAACCTCATTTAATAGAGATGTCTGTACTCTAAACTGTGAATATTCATATACTTCATCAATTAATGGAAAGAGATTGTTTATCCTTGATTTATTTAAAGCACTGACAAAAACAATTGGAGCATAATCCAGGTAAACAAATTGTGCTCTTATTTCTTTGGTAATTGTATCCATAGTTGTATGATCTTTTTCTACAATATCCCACTTGTTATAAACGATAATAATTCCCTTACCTGCTTCAACAGCATAACCAGCCACATGTTTATCCTGTTCGGTAATACCTGTAGAACCATCCAGAACAAATAATACTACATCGCATTTATCAATAGCTCTCATAGCTCTTAAAACCGAGTACTTTTCTATGTTTTCATAAATACGGCCTCTTTTTCTGATTCCGGCAGTATCTACTACAACATATGATTTGCCATCACGCTCAAAAGGAGTGTCGATTGCATCTCTTGTTGTTCCACTGACATCTGATACAATTACTCTCTGCTGATTTAAAATAGCATTTACAAGTGAACTTTTACCAACATTGGGTCTGCCAATTACCGCAAAAGAAATCAATCCTTCCTGTTTTTGTGTTTCCTTACCTTCAAAAGAATCCAGGATTGCATCCATCAGATCACCCATTCCAATTGATTGTACTCCACTGATAGCAATAGGATCTCCTAAACCCAATGCATAGAATTCATAAACAGCACTCATAAAAGATATATCATCAACTTTATTGACTGCTAAAATTACTTTTTTATTTGTTTTTTGTAACATCCTGGCGATATAAATATCATCATTGGTTACTCCGTCTCTGGCATTTGCAAGCATAACTATCGTGTCTGCTTCTTCAACCGCTATTTCTACCTGAGCTTTAATTTCGATTTGAAAAGGTTGATCCTCAATTTGTAATCCACCTGTATCAATTAGATTAAAACTTTTGGTCAACCATTCACATTTACCATAAATTCTATCTCTGGTAACACCAGGAGTATCATCGACAATAGAAACTCTGTCTCCTATCATTCGATTGAATACGGTTGATTTGCCTACGTTGGGACGGCCAACAATTGCAACAGTTCCAACTAGCATAATATCACTCCTTAAATTTTTTCAGAAATTATTCTCATTACCTCATCAACAACCTCTGTTACCGTCATCTCTGATGAGTCAATTAATATTGCATCATCAGCCTGTCTTAACGGTGAGTATTTACGATGCATATCCTGATAATCTCTATCTACTATTTCATTTCTAAGAGTATTCAGATTGGATTCAATTCCTCTTTTTTGATTTTCCAGATATCTTCTCATCGCTCTGGCTGAAGCAGAAGCTGTTAAATATATTTTAACTTCCGCATGTGGTAAAACAACTGTGCCGATATCTCTTCCATCCATTACAAAACCTTTTCCCTCAGCCATCGTTTGCTGCATTTCAACCATTCTCTCTCTAACAATTCTTTTAGTTGAAATATTTGAAGAGGCCATAGAAATCTCATCAGTTCTGATAGCATCTGTCACATCTTCACCATTTAACAAGACCTTGCCATCTTTAGTTAATTCAATTTCTAATTCATCAAGCATATCCATCAACTGCTCATCATCATTGATATTTGTATGTGTTCTGGCAGCATAGAGCGCTGCACAGCGATACATTGCTCCAGTATCTAAATGGATATAATCTAATCTTTTACATATTTCTCTGGCTACAGTGCTCTTTCCCGAAGCACTTGGTCCATCAATAGCTATATTAATACGCATTAAATCAGCCCTCTCTCCGACGCAAACCAGAAACCAATAACGAATAAGATAACAAATAAAGTTAAAATCAATAGTGTTAAGACAAAGTTAAGAATTTTATTTGTTTTTGACATACTTGAGTTTACCGACTCTAGCTCATCTTCATATTCTCTAACTTGAAGTTTAATCTGCTTAGTCTGCTCCAACATCTGTTGTCTCAGCACTCTTTCATTTTCAAGTTTCTGTGTCAATTCATCTACATTTACCGGATCATCATAATAAACAGGTTTATGCACAGGATTAGCAGGTTCATATACAGCATGTGCCATTACTTCAATATCATCTTCACCAAATTTAGGCATAATGCTTTCTTCATCTACAAATTCTAAGTCCTCTAAATTCCAACCTGATAAAACCCTGCTGATGTCCTCAACCGTTTTTTCTTCTTCAACATTAAAGAATTCCTGTTTAGTTTGTTTACTTTGAATCATCTCAGCATCATTTTTGACATCAACCAATATATCGTCAATAAACTTAAAGACATTGGTATCCGTATACTGAGGGACTGGTTCTTCAGAAGTATCATTGATCAGGTTTTCTTCATAGAATTCAATCTCTTCTTCTTCTGTATAATGATCATCAATAACATAATCTATTGTTTCTTTTTCATCCTTATGAATTTCAGAATCCTTTAAATAGTTATTAATCACTGCTTTTGAATCCTCTTCATCAATTATTTCAATGACCTTTCCATCAAGTTCCTCTGCATCAAAATTATCTTCTAATAAACCTAAATCCTTGATTACATCACTGTCAGAAATTGATGATTCTTTTACTTTTAACTCTTCATTATAGTCATCTGCAATGTGCTCTTCTAAATCGTCAACTATAAATATTTCCTGATCATTCTCTTTTTTCAGCTCAGCGATGGCTTTTGACATTTCATCGACCAGCTCGTAAATCTCTTCATCAGAAATCTTTTCTATCTGATCAATTCCGATCTTCTCATAAACAATTTCATCTTCTTCAGCTTGAGTTAAACCATAATTTTCTGTTTCATCAAGTATTTCAATTTCTTGAGTTTCATCAAAAAGTTCATCTTCTTCTATTTCAAAATCAGGTTTTATAAATTCGAAGATAATATCATCTTTAACTATTTCTTCTATTGCTTCAATTGGTTCTAATTCTAAGAATTCTTCTTCTGATACTTCTTCAACTTCATCAATAACAGCAAACGCTTTTTCAGCTTTTTCTAATTCTTCTTGAATTAATTCTTTTTCTTCTTTCTCATCAGTTAATTCAATTTCTATAGTATCATCAGATAATTGATCATCTATTTTGATAAATTCTTCATCTGCAGCTTCAAAATCAGAAATCTCTTCAATTGATTCATCTTCTTCATCCGCAGCTTCAAGATCAGTAATCTCTTCAATTGATTCATCTTCTTCATCTGCAGCTTCAAGATCAGTAATCTCTTCAATTGGTTCATCTTCTTCATCTGCAGCTTCAAGATCAGCAATCTCTTCAGTCAATTCATCTTCTTCATCTGCAGCTTCAAGATCAGTAATCTCTTCAATTGGTTCATCTTCTTCATCTGCAGCTTCAAGATCAGCAATCTCTTCAGTCAATTCATCTTCTTCATCTGCAGCTTCAATATCAGCAATCTCTTCAGTCAATTCATCTTCTTCATCTGCTACTTCAAGACCAGTAATCTCTTCAGTCAATTCATCTTCTTCATCTGCAGCTTCAAAATCAGAAATCTCTTCAATTGATTCATCTTTTTCATCTACTACTTCAAGATCAGCAATCTCTTCAATCAATTCATCTTCTTCATCTGCAGCTTCAAAATCAGCAATCTCTTCAATTGATTTATCTTCTTCATCTGCTACTTCAAGATCAGCAATCTCTTCAATCAATTCATCTTCTTCATCCGCAGCTTCAAGATCAGTAATCTCTTCAGACAATTCATCTTCTTCATCTGCAGCTTCAAAATCAGAAATCTCTTCAATTGATTCATCACCTTTATCTGCAGGTTCAAAATCAGCAACCTCTTCAATCGATTCATCTTTTAGAGATTCTTCATCAGGATTTAGTTCAATTGTTTCTTCTACTTCTTTTGATTGTTCTTTTAGCTGTTTCTTCAACTTTTCAAGTGAATCACTAAACAATTTATAAAGATCTATGCCACTTAAATCTTTGGATGTTAAAGTACCTTCTATTTGATCATCTTCAATTTCTTCAACAGTATCTATTGTTTCTTCTTTTGTTGGAAATTCTTCATCTTCAACTTCAAATTCAGTTGTTTCTTCAAATAAATCATCTTCCGGTAGTACATCTTCTACAAAATCAATAATTTCTTCCAGAGCTTCATCCTCTAGCGAAATATCTTCAGCATTTGAAATTTCTGAAATTGATTTTTCATAAGTTTTCCCTGCTTTCAAATCAGGATATAATTTTAATAAACTTTGATATGCAAGATCATAAAGTTCTAAGTTTTTTCTATCTTCATCTTCTTTTTCTTTACTCTCAACTGGCTTTTCTTCAGATATATCAATATAAATGACATCATCCACTTCTTTTTTATCTTCTTTTTCAGCATCATTAATGCCAAAAATTAAAGTTTCTTTACTTTGTGGAACAATAATTTCTTCCCTTGATTTTTGTTTTTCTTCCAATACTGGTTCATCAAAAGCAGAAGTTTCAATTTCTGGCTCTTTTATTTCTAAAGCTGATTGTTCAAGTTGGTCAATAGAATCAACTATCATACTTTGAACTGGTTCTTGTTGAACAGTTACTTCTTCAGCAAATTCTTCTTTTGGAAGTTGCTCTTCGACGACTTCTTCTTCAGCAGGCTGTTTTTCAACAATTATTTCTTCAATTACTTTTTCTTCAGCAATAATTTCTTCCCTTGATGTTTGTTCTTCTTCCAATACAGGTCCATTAAAAGCAGAAGTTTCAATTTCTGGTTCTTCTATTTCCAAAGCTGGTTGTTCATAAATGAATTGAGGTTGTTCAAGTTGGTCAATAGAATCAACTATCATTCTTTGAACTGGTTCTTGTTGAACAGTTACTTCTTCTTCAACAAATTCTTCTTTTGGAAGTTGCATTTCAGCTACTTTTTCTTCAGCAGGCTGTTTTTCCGCAATTATTTCTTCAACTACTTTTTCTTCAGCAATTCTTTCTTCAATCCCTTGCTCTTGAGCTACTTGTTCAACAGGTTGTTGAACATATGGTGACTGTACAGGTTGATAATATGGTTGCTGACCATATTGATATCCTTCATAATATGGCTGCTGTATATATCCCTGTTGAGGCATTGGATAGCCATAAGGTTGCTGAACATAAGGCTGAGTCTGATCAGGTACTACTCTGTGCATTGGCTGAGTATATTGCTGCTGATATACCGGTTGAGCATACGGCTGCTGGATATACTCCTGCTGAGGCATTGGTTGTCCATATGGTTGCTGGATATACTGTTGAGGTTGATCAGGCACCACTCTTTGCATTGGCTGAGTATATTGCTGCTGATATACCGGTTGAGCATATGGCTGCTGGATATACTCCTGTTGAGGCATAGGTTGTCCATATGGTTGTTGGACATGCTGTTGAGTCTGTTCATGTACAGGTTGAAACTGCTGGGTATATTGTTGTTGCGCTGGCTGAGTCAATTCTTCTGGAGCTGATTGAACTATTGGCTGTGGTTGCTGAACACGTGGTGCCTGTCTTTCTGCTGTTTCAGCAGTAGAAAAAGCACTTTGATCAAGCGTGCCAAATTGCTCGTCCAGACTCTTTAAAAAGTCTTCATGTTCCTTTAATAAAGAATCATACTCACTTGTTTGATACAATCTACTTCTGCTTGCCTGACGAGAATAACCGCTTCTAAAACCAGGATAATTTCCTGAAGAACCAGTTTGTCCTCCTGAAGCAGCAGTCTTCTCATCTACGTTTGTTTCACTAGATGCACTAGAGCGTAGATTCTGATACCTGTCTAACCTACTTCTTCCATTCATATATATACCTCCCTATAGCTTATATCCTATGCACGACTAGAATACTCACCAGTATCTGTTGTTACTAATACTACCTCATCCTGTTCAATAAATAAAGGCACTTTTATTTCCAAACCAGTCTCTAAAACGGCATTTTTTCTAGCATTTGTAGCAGTATCACCTTTTACTGCTGGTTCTGATTCTACTATTCTTAATGCAACCTTATCAGGTAGGCTCACCCCTAAGATTTCATTTTCAAACATTGTAATCATTACATTTTCCTGTGGTTTTAAAAAATTCAACTCCCACTGCAGACGATCTTTAGCTATTTCAATCTGATGGAATGTTTCATTATCCATAAATACTATTCCTTCACCTGCATCATACAGATATTGCATTTCCTTTTTCTCAATCATTGCAGGTTCAACTTTATCTCCCCCAGTAAAGGTAATTTCCTTGATTGTACCTGTTCTTAAATCCTTAACACGTACTTTTACTACCATCTGTCGCATGGCAGTTTTATTTAAGGTCGTATTTAAAACTGTATAAATACTGTCTTCATACTGAAAAGTTGTTCCAGTTTTTAAATCATTAACAATAATCATATATAATTCCTTCTTTCTTTAGACACTAAAAACATAATCTTGAGCGATTAAATATATTATCATTATATCAAGCATTTACTTTTAAATAAACATTTAGCGCTTACATTTTATAATAAAAACTCAAAAATCGCTTATGATAATAGACTTTTTTCATTTAAGTAATATTGTATACAACCTGATAAAAAATGTAAAGAGGACCATTTCAGGTCCTCAATTTAATCAGTTACAATTTTTATATGGAGTTCCTTTAATTGTTTTTCATCAACCGGAGTTGGAGCATCACTCATTGGACATTTGGCATTGGCATTTTTTGGAAAAGCAATAACATCTCTCAATGATTCAGAACCAGTCAGAATCATCGCTACTCTATCCAGTCCTAAAGCCAGTCCACCATGAGGAGGAGTTCCATATTTCAAGGCATCAATGAAAAATCCAAATCTGGTTTCAATTTCTTCTTTAGTTAGACTTAATAATTCAAACATCTTCTGCTGCATGTCACAATCATAAATCCTCAGGCTTCCACCACCCAGTTCATAACCGTTTAATACAACGTCATACGCATAGCTTCTTACTTTTGAAGGATCACTGTCCAGCAAATGCAGATCTTCATCATATGGTCTGGTAAAAGGATGATGTACCGAATAGTATCTTTCGTCTTCCTTTGAATACTCCACAAGAGGGAATTCAACAACCCATAGAAAGTCATAGGTGTTTTTATCATATAGACCTAGACTTCTGCCCAAATGACTTCTCAAGGTTCCCAATACTGAACAGGCTTTTTCCCAGCTGTCAGATACAATCAGAACTAATTGATTTTCCTTCAAATCCAGTGTTTTAATCAAGTCTTCTTTTTCTATTTCGTTAAAGAATTTTACTGCACTTCCTTCCAGCTGCTCATTAAGATATTTAATAGTTACTAAACCTTTAGCCCCATTTTTCTTAGCTAAATCAGTAAGACTGTCAATGTCTTTTCTTGAATAATCAGCTGCATTATCAACCACCAGAGCTTTAATACTGCCTCTTTCAGATAATCCTGTTTCAAATGCTCTAAACTCAGAATTTCTAAATACTTCCGTAACATCCTTTAATTCCAAACCGAATCTGGTATCAGGTTTATCTGAACCGAATCTGTTCATTGCCTCAGTATATTTAAATCTTCTAAACGGCAGTTTTATATCAATACCTTTTACATCTTTCATAACTTTTGCCAGCATACCTTCAGTCATTGTCAGAATATCATCCTGCGACATGAAACTGGTTTCAATATCTAATTGTGTAAAGTCCAACTGTCTGTCAGCTCTTAAATCTTCATCTCTGAAACATCTGGCAATCTGATAATATCTTTCAAATCCAGCCACCATTAAAAGCTGCTTGAACTGCTGCGGAGACTGTGGCAAGGCATAGAATGAACCTGGATGAATTCTACTGGGAACCAGATAATCTCTAGCTCCTTCAGGAGTCGATTTGGCTAAAATTGGTGTTTCTACTTCAATAAATCCATTAGCGTCCAGATATTCATGCATCGCTTTGACAATTTTAGCTCTGGTAAATAGTTTCTGCTGTAAAACCGGTCTTCTCAGATCCAGATAACGATATTTCAACCTTGTTTCCTCTAAGGCATCAGTTTCATCCGCAATAATAAAAGGTGTCTGGCTGGCACTGTTGATTATTTTTACTTCTTGGACCTTTATTTCAATATCACCAGTATCCATATTTGGATTTTTACTTTGTCTTTCTAAAACTGTACCTGTAACCTGTAGAATATATTCATTTCTGACATTTCTTACTGCTTCAGTCAATGTTTCATCAAATAGAATTTGAGTTATACCCGTTCTATCTCTTAAATCTATAAAAACCAGACTGCCTAGATTTCTTCTTTTGGCAACCCAGCCGATAAGAGTGACTTTTTTGCCCACATCGGCAATCCTTAACTGACCGTTAACGTGTGTTCTTTCCATAACTTTCCTCTTTCTAGCAAATAATGCTTTTAACCTTATCAACTATCTCTTCAAACCTGACATTCTCTTGAGTTTTATCAACTGTATCTTTTATTTGAACAGTATTATTGTCATATTCATTTTCACCAGCAACAATAATAACTTTGGCTTTATATCTGTCAGCTGATTTAAACTGAGCTTTCAGACTTCTCTTTTGATAGTCCATTTCTGCCTTAATTCCATTGCTTCTTAAAAGCTCAATAATTTTAGCTCCATATGTTGAAATATTTCCTAGTGAAATCAGATAGACATCAATCTTTTCTTCTTCCACAACCAGTCCTTTTTGCTCTTTTGCCAAGGCAATCATTCTTTCCATTCCCATTCCAAATCCAACACCTGACAGTTGACCACCACCGAAAGTATCGACTAATCCATCATACTGTCCACCGGCAAAAACTGTCGCCTGCTGACCGTCATCATCTTTTGGAACTGCTTCATATACTGTGTTGGTATAGTAATCCAGGCCTCTTACCAGGCTATCATCAACCTTATAAGGAATTTTCAAATCATCCAGACCTTTTAATACTGTCGCAAAATAAGCTTTACTTTCTTCATTTAGATAATCACGGCATTTTGGGGCACTGGTAAAACCTTGATGACCTTTATCTATTTTACAATCCAGCATTCTTAATGGATTCTGCTGATATCTTCTCTGACAATCAGAACAGAATTCTTTCAGATAAGGGGCAAAATGACTCTTTAATGCCTTGGTGTAGTTAGCTCTAGATTCATCATCACCAAGAGAGTTGATCAGAATAACGACATTATCAATGCCCATTGCTTTAACAATTGCATAACCCAAGGCAATTGTTTCAACATCCAATAGCGGAGATTTAGCACCTATTGCTTCAATTCCAAACTGATTAAACTGACGATATCTTCCTTTTCCAGGTCTATCATATCTAAACATCGGTCCCATATAGAACAGTTTTACCGGCATATCGGCATTACCATACATCTTATGTTCTACAAAGGCTCTGATTGCTCCTTTGGTACCTTCGGGTCTTAGCGACAGATCTCTTTGACTTTTATCTTTAAAGGTATACATTTCTTTGTTAACCATATCAGAAGAATCATTTTCGCCAACAAAAACTTCTGTATGTTCAAATATTGGGGTTCTTATTTCTTTGTATCCATATAATTCACATTGTCTGTAAATAATTTCTTCCATCTTCTGCCACAGAGAAACATCTTCTCCATATATATCCTGAGTTCCTCTGGGAAGCTGAAATTTCATTTCTGCCATAAATAATTCCTCCTTTAAATAAAAAACGCCCTTCGATAAGGACGCTGACATTGCGTGGTACCACCTTAATTGCTTCTTGATGGGTTAACGCCCCTAACGTTTCTTCCTACTGTCAGTTCAAAAGAAATTCTCCAAAGTGTCTGATCAATAAGTCTTATCAGAAACTTGCACCATCCGTTTCCTCTCTATAGATTCAACTTAAAGACTTTTCTTTATCATCAAATATGTAACTATTTTATCATATTGAAAATAGATATTCAAATAAAAATAAAGATCTAACCTCACAATTAAATCTTTATCTTATTATTCTGGTAACATCTACTACAGAGTTGATTTTTTTAAGATTGGCCATAACATTTTTCAACTGTTCCTGATTTTTGACTTTAATCTTAATATCAACGTGAACATTGACCTTATCCGGCAAAACTTCAGAATTAATACCATTAAGACTCAACTTGAACTGTGAAATCAAAGTTATGATATCACTTATCAGATAGTTTCGATCTGTTGCATCAATTCTAAGCCAACTGTCATACTGATAGTCACCTGTATTATCCCATTTTACCTCTATCAGACGGTTAGTTTCATTGGCAATGTTAGGACACTCTACTCGATGAACTTTGATGCCTGAACCTCTGGTAATAAAACCAACAATTTCATCACCATTGACCGGCATACAGCAGCCAGAGACATTGACCATCATTGAATCGATACCTTCAACAATTACTCCAGCCTCAGAGACAGTACGGGTTCTCTTTTTAGCTCTTTCCTGAACCATCTTTGTCAAAGCTTCATTATCCAGTGCCTGACCCTTGGTATTGGCCAGTTTATCAATTGCCTGCTGCAGAGATATTGATTTATTGCCCACAGCGTACATAAATTCGTTGTAGTTATTGCTGGAAAATTCCCTGTAAATTGATTCTAACTTGTTTTTGTCAAAATAAGTCTTTTCATCAAGATTTCTCTTTTTCAGCTCATCTACAAACATCTTCTCACCTTTTTCAATGGTTTCAGCTCTGGCTTCGGTTTCTTTTTTCATCAGATAAGATTTAATCTTATTTCTGGCTGTGGCTGATTTTACAATCTTGAGCCAGTCTTCTGAAGGACCGGTGTTTTTATTGGTTCTGATATTTACAACATCTCCGGTGTTCAGGACCGTATTCAAAGGCACATGAGCGCCATTTACTATCGCACCCACAGCAGTATGCCCTACTTCAGTATGAACACGGTAGGCGAAATCTAAAGGTGTAGAACCATTTGGCAGTTCAATAACTCTGCCTTTTGGAGTCATGGCATATACATTGGCTTCAAAGATGTCTTTCTGGATCTTGTCTACCAGATCTGTCGGATGGTCCTGTTCTAAATCATCCAATAGGCCAATCATATCATGGAACCAGCCAAGTTTATTTTCGATCTCTTTCTGTTCAGTTTTACTGTTGTATTTACCTTCTTTATAGGCCCAGTGAGCAGCAATACCCATTTCAGCAATCCTGTCCATCTCTTCAGTTCTGATCTGAACTTCAAAAAGATTGCCATTATTATCTAAAACTGATGTATGTAAAGACTGATACATATTAGGCTTAGGTACAGCAATATAGTCCTTTAATCTATTGGGAACCGGTCTGTATTTATTATGAATATGACCTAAGATTTCATAACAGTTCAATTCCGTTTCGGTAATTACCCTGATGGCATACAAATCATATATTTCTTCAAAACTTCTATTCTTTTTTTCCATCTTTTTATGGATTGAATAGATGTGCTTGCTTCTTCCAAAGATTCTAAATATCAAGTTTTTATCAGACAGCAGTTCATCGATATCAATAATCATCTTCTTGACAACTTCCTGTCTTTCACTTTTTTTGGCTTCCAGAAGATCGGCAATTTCATGATATTTCTCATTTTCCAAATACATGAACGATAAATCTTCCAATTCATTTTTCATTTCCGCCAAACCTAAACGGTGGGCAATAGGAGCATAGACATTTAAAGTTTCTGAAGCTATTTTCTTTTGTTTTTCTTCAGTATGATACATCAGCGTTCTCATATTGTGCAATCTGTCTGATAATTTGATGATTATTACACGAACATCTTTAGCCATAGCAATAAAAATCTTGCGATGATTGGCTGCCTGATATTCTTTTTCATCCTGAAACTTCAAAGAGCCAATTTTAGAAACCCCTTCAACAAGTTTGGCAACCTCTTCATCAAATTCGTTTTTAAGAGCTTCAAAACTGACTCCACAGTCTTCCATTGTATCATGCAAAAGGCCACCACAGATTGTCTGAGGACCAGCCTGCAAAGTAGCTAGAATATAACCTACATTCAAGGCATGATGAAAATAAGGCTCACCACTTTTTCTAAACTGTCCCTGATGCATTTCGCTGGCAAAGTTATAAGCCTTTTCAATCATGTCTAAAGAGTCTTTCTCCTTGATATAAGTCTTGACTCTTTCAAACAATGTTTCCTTTGTAACAGTAACCTGCGCACTCATTTTCATTCACCCTTTTATAAGTATTATTATTTTATCATAAACCTTTAAATATAAAAAGAAAAGACAGTTTTCACTGTCCATATAATCTATTCTCCTTCAAATTCAAGGATTGAATAGACATCATAGCCTTTTAATACTTCCCTGCCCTTTAAATCAACAAGTTCTATCAGAAAGGCATTGCCAACAACTTCACCACCCAGTTGTTCAACTAACTGGTTGGCGGCTTTAATTGTTCCCCCGGTTGCCAGAAGATCGTCTATAACCAAAACCTTCTGACCAGGTTTAATGGCATCCTTATGAATTTCTAAAGTGCTTGTACCATATTCTAGATCGTATTGAGCAGAGATAACTTCTCTAGGTAGTTTGTTAGGCTTTCTAGCAGGAACAAAACCGATGCCTAGCTCATATGCAACTGGACAGCCAAAGATAAAACCTCTTGATTCCGGACCTACAATTACTTCAGCCCCTACCTTTTTGGCATATTCAACTAATAATCTTGTTATTTCTCTAAATGCTGCACCATCCTGGATAGCTGGTGTAACATCTCTAAATAAAATCCCTTTAATCGGATAATCAGGAATGCTTGCAATATAATCATATAAATTCATTTTCAATTCTCCTTTTTAAAACATTTCAATTATAACAAACTTTCATCAATATTAATATCCGTTTTGTTCTAATTGCCTGGTATTCTAATCCAATATATCCTTTATCAGAATCTGATAGGTAATTTTCCCATTAAAATAATTTTCCTGCAGATAGCCATATACTTCCAGAGTATCCCTGTTTTTATAGTATTCATAACCCTTGTTATCAAAACTGATAAATTCCAGATCTCTTGATTTCCATTTCAACTGATATTCATTTTTTAAAGCTGTATAATCAGCAATATTGTCAATTGTTACCTTTAGAAGTGGTAATCTTCTACCGTGTCCAAATGGACGATGTTCAAACAATTCTTCTATATTACTGATAGACAAATCTTTTGTTTCAATCTCTATATATTCCTCAGTCACTTCATTATCATGCTGAATTAAATTTTCCTGTAAATATTCTTTAAACTTTTTCAGCATATCTTTTTCAATAGTAATGCCACAGGCCTGTTTGTGACCGCCTAAGGCGATAGTGCTGGCTCTAAAGCCTTCCAGCATACCCAGTATATCAACTGTTCCATTTGACCTTCCTGAGCCTTTAATTTGATTAACAGCATCAGTCATTACAAATGTAACCTTCTTGGTTCTGTCAGCAATTCTGGTAGCTATTAATCCCAATAACCCTTCATGAAGTTCTGGCAGATAGATCAGGTTGAAATTTTCATTGGCATCTATTTCCTTTTTAACCAGTTCATTCTGCTGCCTGGTAAGCTGTAATCTGGCATTATTGACTTTTATAATCTGAACAGCAAATGAATTGATCTCCCTGTTATCCTCTGACAGCAGAAACCTTACCACATTATTGACATTTGCAATATCAGCCATTCTTCCAACAGCATTAATTTTAGGAACAATTTTAAAAGCCACATTATCTTCATTGATTGGAAGATAAAATTTATCTAACAGTAAAACATTTTTATATTGACCCTGATTCAGATAAGTTAAACCATCTTTTACTATTTTGACATTGGCACCTTTTAACTCCATTATATCGGCAATTGTGGCGATCATCGCCAAAACAGCAATACTGTAGTCTGCCTGTGCTAAATAGCAGGCTAATAAATACACTATGCCACTGCCACAAAGGTATTTGTAATCAGCACTTAAAAGTGTCGGATGCAATAAATAATCACAGTCAACTTCCTGATTAATGATATGATGATCGGTCACAATCGAGATCATTCCTTTTTCCCTGGCAAATTTTAATGCTTCCGGACTGCTGATGCCATTGTCAACTGTAATTAAAACTTCATAGCCTTTTTCATAAGCCATCTGCAGTTTTTCTAAAGACAGGCCATAGCCCTCTTCCAGACGATTGGGTATGTAGAAACCATTTTCTATTCCCATCTTATCCAATATCTTTTTAACAATGGTTGTACCACAGATTCCATCACAGTCATAATCTCCGAAAATAAAAACTTTTTTATTTTCCATTTTTACTGTTTCTAAACATTTTTTAATTGGTTCAAATACTTTTTCATCTAAATCAAACTGCTCTAAGGGATGAAAAAAGGAAGCAATATCTTGCGGTTCATATTTCATAGCTGATAAAACTTTCGCTAACAAAGAATTGATTGAATAGGTTTCCATCAGTTTTTGATAGTCACTTGTATCAGTTTTTATATAAATCATATGCTTCCCCTTTATTTATTAGTTTGGATTGTTAATGCCGAATATTGTTCTTTCTTTTACTTCCTTGGTTCTTCTTTTCTTCTTTTGTTTTGGTCTGTTACTGGTTTTTAAAGTATAATCCAACCACAAATTACAGGCTACCAGTACCGCATAAATTAGTACTGCACTCACTAAAATCGTATAACCGATATTTGTAAGCGAAAGAATACTTCCATAAACCAGTCCTGCAAAAATAACCGCTAAGATAAATGCCGCTGCCAGTTCATTGAAAAGACTGTTGAATACTTCTTCAAAAACACTGTTTATCTTGACATCAGTAAGTTTTCCTCTGGCATTTTCATTAAAATTGTCTCTTATTTGTGATAAGACAAAGCTGATCAAGGCAATTCCTATTGCTGCAGAACCATATACCAACCCTACTGTCATCTTGGCAGTTTTTTCAAACAGCATACCACAGGCCATAGTCCCAAGTATTGTTGTTATAGTAGCAGAAGCCAGGATTATCAAATCGTTGCTCTTATTACGATTCTTTAAATATAAACCTCCAATAAGTACTGTGACAGCCAGCATAGACAATCCTGCCAGCAAAGACTTCAGATAGTCAATAATATTTGTAACATATAAAAGCGCGCCCATTAAAATCAAGGCCACAACTACATAAAGAAACTTGGTATGCAATAGTCCTGTAACATTAACTATTTTAAATCCAACGTTTTCCTGATAGCCAAAAGCTTTAGCTTCAAAGTAATTTGAGTTTATTAGATCCGCCAGCATAACTCTCTGCCAGCCGACAAAGAATATTCCTGAGCAGATTGCAAAGGTCATAATTGCGATTGAATAACCTGAATAATATTGTCTAAATATCAGATAACCTGCTAAACCAGCCACAAACTGCATTGCCAAGGCAGCCAAAGCGTTAACCAATGTGTTTTTATAGGTTGTCTCTAAAGCTGTAGATGGCAGTCTGCCAGTATTTATGATTTTCATAAAGGTATCATTGACATGTAAAAGATATGCTAACCCTGCAAATATACTGATAATAAACAGCGTTATACTATTGGTGTTAAAAATTACACCCAGATATGAAACAGCAACCAGACTGCTGACTGTATAACCCAGAAGCATCAAGGCGCTGACAAATCCCGACAGCTTATATCTTAAGATGAAAAACACAGAGCATGCTGCTACACTGGAAAAAATACCTGTCAGTACTTTCTTGTCTGCATCAATGCCCAAAGTGGCATTGACAGCGTTAAATGCTGTTTCTGTAATTGGCGCTGGTAAAGAACCCGCATTTACTGTCGCGACAATATTTTTAGTTTCTTCAAAACTATGAGCTGAAGTAATATAGGCATCCGAATCAATCACGTTATTTACAGCCGCTGCTGCTAAAAATTTAGGATTGGTACTTTCCATTTCCTGCTCAAACCTGTATGACTCATCATAGTCAACCCAGACCACCAGATATTTGCTGGTTTCAAACATCAGCTGAGTAGTTACTGCTCTGAATTTTTCCGTATCATTGACTAAAATGTAAAGTAACGATAAATCAGGATTTTCTTCCGTAGCTGATGGTGAAGGAGCAGCCATAAAAGGCGTTTCCGCATTCAACGCTGAAATATCCATCAGCTCTTCATCCGCAAAGTTTCTAAATGAAACAAGTCCAGTCATCGTAAGATATTTTCTGACATTCTCACTGTCTTCAATACCTGAATAATTTAAAGTAACTGTTGAACCTTCAACAGATGTTTTAACTTCAGTAGCTCCAAAGTTATACAATCTTTTTTCTAAAACAGCAGCTACCTGATCAACCAGTAATGATTCTGTCGAATCTACCTGATAAACCAGTTGATAGCCACTGGATAATTCAAAGTTTTTATTTGTAATAGATTCTAGTTTACTACCAAAGATTACAGATAAAACAGCAATCAGTAAAATACCAATTATAGCTGATAATATTTTTTTATTATTCTTCTTCATACCCTAACACCTCTAATTCTCTTTTCATTTCTTCAATACTTTTTTCAAGCAGTTCATCTGAACTGGTTAAAAAATCAACAATTTCTTCGATAGTCAGACTTTCTATATCACTGGCGACTTCACTTATGCTGTCTGGAACATATAATCTCCATCTGGTATGATATAGAACTTTCTGAAGCTGCTTAAACGTCAAGCTATCCAATGAATTTCTTCTGATTGAAGAAAGTTTCAGATTAATCAAACAATTAATATATCTTTCCATCGCTATTACTCCTTACATTAAAGCACCCATTATCAAGCCTATTATGCTGCATAAGGCTCCAGCAGCCCAGAATACCTTGACAACCTTTGTTTCAGGCCATCCGCTTAATTCAAAATGATGATGAAGCGGTGCCATTTTAAACACTCTCTTTTTTCTGGTTTTAAAAGAAACAATTTGAATAATGACACTTAATACTTCAACAACAAAGACACCGCCGATTAATATCAAGGCAACTTCTTCTTTGGTGACCATTGCTGCTGCCGCCAACAGTCCACCCAGTCCCAGAGCACCGGCATCACCCATAAATATTTTGGCAGGATACATGTTAAATTTTAAATATCCAAACAGAGAACCTATTACCGCACAAAGTAAAATGGCAACAGAATTCATTTCGATACGACCACAGAAATATACATATGGTATCAAGGCAAAAATTGAAAGCCCAGCACATAAACCATCCAAGCCATCGGCCAGGTTTACGCCATTTGTAGTACCGGTAAACATAAAAAACACTAATATTATATATAACCATCCTATATCAATCTTAATATGGGTAAACGGAATTATTATCAAGCTGTTTGTCAATTTTCGATAGGCAATATAGAAGACTATAGCCAGAATTGACTGCATTAAAAACTTATACTTAGCTCTAAGACCATCGTTTTTCTTTTTAACTACTATCAGATAATCATCTATAAATCCAATAATTGCATAACCCACAAAAGCTAAAACAACTACTAAAAAATCAATACTGGTAAACGATGAAGGTGAAACAATCAAAGTGGCAATCAGGCTGGTTAAAATAAAAACGACACCACCCATTGTAGGAGTTCCAGCCTTGACCATATGAGATTTAGGACCTAGTTCTCTAATGGATTGGCCAAATTTTATTTTATGTAAAAATGGAATAGCAACAGGATAAGCAAGCAAAGCTAATCCAAGTCCAATTCCAAATGCCAATGTCATCTTGATTAACATAAAAAAACCTCCATACGCTGAATAATTATATCACTAAATAACTCTTAAAAACAATAGAGAAGCTTTGTACTTCTCTATTGTAATTGAACTTCTATTGTCATAGTTTTATCTATCTGAGTTCCTTCCGCAAAGTTTTGGGTTTTTACATATCCATAGCCTTCAATTGAAACAGCTATACCGGTCATATCCCAGAATCCAATAACTTCTTTTCTGCTCCAACCTTTCATATTGGGCATCAGGATGGTATCAGAATTTGTTAAAATCATTATTCTCTGATTAGAAATAACAGTTGATCCTGCTGCGGGATATTGGCTGATTACTGTATCACCATCTCCAACAATCAAAACATCAAGATTAAATTTAGAAGTCTTTTCCAGCACATATTCCAAAGAGTGATTGACAAAATTATCCAGTCCCTCTCTGTAAACTACTCTATTTACAATATCTTCATCAATAACTCGATTACCACTTAAACCTAAAACTGAGGCTACAGTTCTTTCCAGTTCATTTATATAAGAGATATTTTCAGAAGCAAACGGATTCCAGTCCTGATAGGCAAAGTAAATCAATACTTGTGGATTATCAATCGGCATGGCGATAACCATAGAGTGAATAGTCAGGTTACCGTAGCCACCTTCTGGTAGAGCTACTTCAGCGGTTCCTGATTTACCTCCAACCTTAACTCCAGGTATCTGATATCTGGAACTGTTATATGAATAGCCAGAATTTACAACTCCTGATAATAAATCCAGCATTTCTTTGGCGGTTTCCTCACTTATCGGTGTTCCAACCTCTTCTTTCTGGCCCTGATAGATGATGGTATCAGTTTCTGGATCAACAATTGATTTAACTATATAAGGCTTTACCATCGTTCCACCATTGCAGAAAGCAGAATAGGCGCGCATTATCTGTAAGGCAGTTGCCGACATACCCTGACCAAAGGAAGTCGTTATAATACTGAAAGAACTTCCATAATCAGCAGAACCGTAAAACAGTCCTTCATCAATGCCATAAGTTTCAACAGGCTGATAGAACAGAAATTTATCCATATAATCCTTATAAACTTCCTGATCAATGTATTTTTCCAGCAAGACAGCACAGCCAACGTTATACGAAAGACAAAAAGCTTCATAGAATGTAGGATAATATGGCTGCACTCCCATATAGTTGTGAATTTCCTGATTTTCCATTATTTTGTATGGACTGCGGGCAATTTTACCATTTTCATCAGTTCTGACATAAAATATCCTGCAGTCAAAGGTATCATTTCGATCAAATACTCCTTCATTTATTGCAGCAGCATATACAAAGGCTTTAATTGTTGAACCTGGCTCATATGGCAGCATGGCACAATAATCATTGTAGTCAACTATATCCATCTCATTGGCACTGAAAGTTGGATGAGAGCCATAACCTAGAATCTCTCCTGTTTTAGCATTCATAACCACAGCCCAAGCCTTTTCAACATGTTCATTAACCTGCATAGTTTTACCTAAAGCTTCTTCAACGGCCTGTTGAATGATGTTGTTAAGTGTCAAAGTAATATCATAGCCATCACAGGCTTTTTCATTGCTGATAAGTCCACCAGCAACCGGTGAACCATTTTCATTATTGACATAATAGGAAGTTGAACCTTCTATCCCGGAAAGCTCTTTATTGAATATCCCTTCAATTCCTGAGATACCTACAATTTGAAACCCATCTTCCTTTTTCTGATTTTCTACATATCCCAAAAGATGTGAGGCAAATCTTTCATAAGGATAATGCCTTGATGTTGAACCTGTGAATCTGATTCCCGGTAGATTCAAAGCTTCAATCTGCTCTTTTTTGCTATAGGAAATATTGCTTCCATAAAAACCGACTTCAACCTGATAATATCCTTCTTCGCCTAAAGACAATCTTTCTAAAAGATAATCATAGAACTCAGGAGTATCATTCAATATAGGGGCAATCAAATCAGCCGTCAGCTTGGGATCCTTGATGTAATCATCCACTAAAACTGTATTACCATTTTCATCGACTTCATATCTTTGAACATCTTTGCTTAAGATAAATGCTATTTTATAAACTGTCACATCTCCAGCTAAAATGTTGCCATCACTGTCATAAATGGTCCCTCTTTTTGGATAGATTGTTTTATTTTTAATAATAACCCCTTCCAACTTGGAAAAGTCTTTATTGGACATTAAGTTTTTCCCAGTTAAATTCAGCAAAAGGACATTCCCTAAAAGTAATGTCCCAGCTAAAAATATAAGTATGGAAAGAAAGGAAATCTTTACACTTTGTTTTAATCTTATTCTTTTCATAGCATTAATTAGTTAGCACCGTCTTCTATTGAAACAACTATTGAAGAATTAGAGTTCATGTCATTGCCAACAGTGTCCATAACTCTATTATAGTCTGTTAGTTCCTTAACTTGAATAGTTATTGCATCAACTTCTGCTTTTAATTCTTCAATTCTAGTTTCATTCATTGCTAATTGACTTGCCAAATTAACGTTAAAAGAGTGTAAGACGATTGAAACAGCCAAATATAAAACAACTGTGAAAGCACAGAATACTATTCCAAGACTCTTTAATTTAATTCTTCTTCTTTTTTTCATTTTAATTACCTTCTCTCTATTACTCTTAATTTGGCACTTTGTGCTCGTCTATTTTCATCTAACTCTTCTTTTGAAGCAGTGATTACTTTTCTGTTCACTAACTGATACTCACTTTCAGGTATTTCAAGGGCCCTTAGAGGAATTCTTTTATCAATAACCGGTGGCCTTGAAGCTTCCCTGAATATCTTCTTTACTATTTCATCTTCTAAAGAATGAAATGTTATAATGGCACATCTTCCTTTCGGCTTTAATAGTTCAAGAGCTTTTCTGGTCGCAACTTCTAAATTTTCCAATTCATTGTTAACTTCTATTCTCAAGGCTTGAAAGCTCTGTTTTGCAGGATGGCCCTTCTTACTTAATACTTTTGCCGGCAACACTGACTTAATTACTTCAACCAGCTGACCGGTAGTTTCAATTAAAGCTGCTGATCTTTGTTTTTCAATTCCTCTGGCAATTTCTTTGGCAAACTTCTCTTCACCATAATTTCTCAAAATTCTTACCAGATCATTGAACTCATATTCATTTACAATTTTATAAGCATCCAGACTTTGACTTTGATCCATTCTCATATCCAGTCTTGCATCATAACGGTAGGAAAAGCCTCTTTCAGGGTCATCAAATTGAGGTGATGAAACGCCAATATCCAATAAAATTCCATCCACCCTGGTAACACCCAGTTTGTTCAGTTCTTCTTTTATAGAAACAAAATTAGCTTTAATAATTGTGTAGTTATCAGATATCTTTTTTAATATTTCATCTGATTTTTCTATGGCTTTTTGATCAATGTCGAAACAGTACAAATGTCCACTGGTTAGTTTTTTCAGGATTTCACTGCTATGACCTGCTCTGCCCAAGGTTCCATCAACATAAATACCATCTTCTTTTATGTTCAGGTTATCGATAGATTCTTTCAGCAGCACACTTTTATGTTCCATTACAGTTCCTCAAGCAAATCAGCCATATCAACATCTTCCATATCCTGGACTCTCTTATCCCAAGCATCTTTACTCCATAGTTTGATTTCATCTAAAGCCCCGGTAAATACACATTCTTTTTCCAGCTTGCCAGCTTCAATCAAATCTTGGGGAAGATAAATTCTTCCTTGAGAATCAAAATTCAGCTTATATAGAACAGATAATCTGAAGTCAATATACTTTCTGACATTCTTTTTATTCCTATCCATTGCATAGAGTCTTTTTTCTTCGATGTCCCATGTTTTTTCAGAATATATCGCCAAACAGTCATCAGCATGTCTGGTAACTACTGCAACATCGCCCAACTCATTACGAAACTTCGCTGGAACAGCGATTCTTCCTTTTCCATCCAAGTTATGCAGATATTGACCTGAAAACATCGATAAATTCCCCCTAATTCCCCAAAGTATGGGGTTATTTCACCCTAATTATAGATGTTAAGTTCTACTTTTGCAATAGAAAAAATAAAAAAAAGACAAATTTTATTTATTTGTCATTTTTTCAATTGATTTATTGGTTTTACTGATTCAAAATATTAGATTTTTTAAACAATTCAATCTTCTAAAAACTTAAAAAAAACAGTAGATTACTCTACTGTCTAAATCTGAAAATCACTATTTTTGTCCGCATTCACATTGGTAATGTGGTCTTTTGTATTCTCCACAATTTGGACACTTAACCAATGTAGGAGCAACTAACTTGTAGTGTGTTCTACGTTTATTTTTTCTTGTTTTTGATACTCTTCTTTGTTGAACTGCCATTGTTCTTCCCTCCTATTCATCCTGCGGTATATATTCTTTTAGTTTTGCGAGTCTTGGATCAACTCTTTTTTTCTTCTGTTTCAGGTAAGTGTCTTCACTTATCACTTCCCAGCCGTCGCCTTTTGGATAATCTATCTTGCCACTTTTTACGACTTTAATTGGTATTTCAATTAAGATTAACTGCAATACAGTTGGCAACAACTCTATAATTTCTCCATCAGCTTTTAAGATGTTAATATCTTCTTCCTTTTTATCGAAGGTAAAGATTTCATCAGCTTCTGTTTCAATTGGAACTACGACATCTTCAAAAGTGATATCACAACCCACTATTACAGAACCTCTTAACTCCAGATGAACTGCCAGTTGTTGACTTCCTGGATTATAAATGCCATCAGCTTTTACATTCATATCATTGATTTTCCTGATTCTAGGAAACTGCTTTGATATTTCATCTGTAAAAATAATATCTTCATCAATTACCAGATGATAATCCTTCAACTGTAACAAATCAGTACGTGAATATTTCATAGTCAACCTCCTTGTACAGCCTTATAATCATATAACAATATCTTGACTTAGTCAACAATTAGTTGATTTTTTTCTTTTATAGCTGCCAGCTGCTTACTTAACCAGGTAAGTATATCCTTATAGACAATTTTCTTTTCCTTTTCATTAAAAATCTCATGACGCATATTCTGATAGATATTGGCTTCAATTTTGCTGTAACCAACTTTTGATAGATGATTTAAAGCATTTTTGAATCCTGTTCCCACATCAGCACAGACATCATCTTCACCTACAACAAACAATATCGGCATCTGATTTTTCAATACTCTCCAGTCACTTCTGGTGTAGACATCCTGCATGCCATCTAACAGGTCATAGAAGCCCCTATTTGTAAAAGGAAACCCACATAATGGATCAGAAATATAAGCATCTACATTATCAGAATTATAGCTCAACCAGTCATACCTGGTATTTGGTTTAGCAATAAACTTATTGTAGTCACTGGCATCAGCCAATAGTTTTGATACCGATTTTGGTTTCATCATACTAGCCAGCATCTTAGCCAGAGCCGCTTTATTGTTATAGGCAGGCATCCCAGAGAAGATTGCCCCATCAATAATATCTTCATATCTTTTTAAATATGAGTGTCCGATTAAAGCACCCATTGAATGCCCTAAAATGAAAAATGGCAGATGACGATACTTTTCTCTGATATCTAAAGAAAACATATGAATATCCTGCAAATTGATCAGCCAACCATTTTTATCGGCAAAATAACCCAGAGGAACAGATTCACTGACACTTTCTCCATGTCCTCTATTATCTACCACAACCGTAATGCAGCCAAAGGTAGCCAAAACGTTAGCCAGCTGTTCGTATCTTTCCTTGTGTTCAGCCATGCCATGAATAATTTGAACAATAGCCTTTGGGTTTTCACAGATATATACGTTAGCAGATAACATTAGATCATCACTCTGACTTTTTAATGTCACTTTCTCTTTCTTTATCATTTATAACACCTCTTAATGAATTATTCTCTTTTTATAAATTTTACATATTATTTAAAACACTATATATTATAATATAAAAAGATAGAAAATGTAAGGTGTGCAATTATGAAAGTATGTGGACTTATCGTAGAATACAATCCGTTACATAACGGTCACTTGTATCATTTACAAAAAGCCAGACAGTTGACAGATGCGGAAATCGTTATCGCTGTGATGAGCGGTAACTTTGTTCAGCGTGGCGAATTCGCCTTGGTTGATAAGTGGATTCGTGCACAGGCTGCCATTGAAGTCGGGGTTGATATTGTTTTAGAATTACCTTTTGTCTTTACTGTTCAAAGTGCCACCCAGTTTGGCAAAAATGCTATTGATATTTTAGCCAGAGCTGAATGTGATTATGTAGTTTTCGGCTCAGAAACTAACAATCTGGAAGAATTGAAAGATATTGCGGCTATGAGTTTTAATATCGATAATTTTAAGGAAACAATGAAAAAAGGCTACTCCTATCCTGCAACCTATGGTTTTTTCGCTGACAGTTACGGTCCTAATGATATCCTGGCGATTTCTTATTTGAGAGCTTTACAAAATTATCCAGAGATAGAGCCAATTTCGATTCTCAGAACATCAAACTATCATAATGATGAATTAAATGAAAACCTGCCAAGTGCTAAAGCCATCAGAAAAGCTTTAAGAGAAAACAAAGATGTTGCCAGTTATACTCCAATGAAAAATTTAGACAATTACCCTTCACCTTGCTGGGATGAATACTATGGCTATATTAGAAATATTCTTTTGACAACTCCTAAAAAGCAGCTTCAGGAAATCTTTTTGATGGATGAAGGAATTGAAAACCATTTAAATAAATGTGCTTATAAGTGTTATAACTTTGACCAATTTATCAATTCAGCTGTCACCAGAAGATATACCAGAAGCCGAATTCAAAGAACACTATGCCATTTGTTAGTTCACAATACAAAAAAAGAGATGAAAGAAATAGTTGAATATGATACTCTTAGACCATTGGCATTTTCACAGAAAGGACAGGAATACTTAAAACTTTTGCAAAAAAAGGAAGTAAAGATAGCCAATCATTTTACCGCCAATATTAAACAATATCGAGATGTCGAGTTTAAGGCAGCCATCGCCTACAGCATCAACATGAATGAAGATATGAAAAAATATCTAACCAGAAGCGAAATATCTGGACTAAATTATAAAAAGGAATGATTTTAATGAGTCATCCCTTTTCTTTTCCGATAAATTATCTTTTATTAAAAAAGAGAGTTAACTATTAATTAACCCTCATTTATAAACTATTTTTTTCTAGGATACTTAACAGCAGCCTGGGCAGCAGCAAGTCTTGCTAGAGGTACTCTAAATGGCGAGCATGATACATATGACAAGCCAACTCTGTGACAGAATTCAACAGAAGAAGGTTCACCACCATGTTCTCCACAAATACCTAATTTAAGATTTGGTTTGACACTCTTACCTTTTTCAACAGCCATTTCCACTAACATACCAATACCTTTTTGGTCTAATTTAGCAAATGGATCCTGATCAAATATTCTAGCATCATAATATGAATTCAAGAACTTGGCAGCATCGTCTCTTGAGAAACCAAAGCCCATTTGAGTCAAATCGTTTGTTCCAAATGAGAAGAAATCTGCTTCGGTAGCAATTTCATCTGCCAATAATGCTGCACGTGGAATTTCAATCATTGTACCAACCTGGTAATCTAGATTAACTTTTTCTTCAGCGATAAGAGCATCAGCAGTTTTTACTACTACATCCTTAACATATTTCAATTCTTTAACATCACCAACT
Source organism: Erysipelotrichaceae bacterium (assembly GCA_033808805.1). Taxonomy (GTDB): domain Bacteria; phylum Bacillota_I; class Bacilli_A; order Erysipelotrichales; family Erysipelotrichaceae; genus UBA1783. The sequence goes on along the minus strand of JAPXMY010000003.1, from coordinate 4,582 downwards.
AATGGAATCATAATTTCAGGCAATAATTTCCATTCTGGATGTCTTTTTTGAACCGCGATAGCCGCCTTGATTACAGCCATAGTTTGCATTTCTGCAATTTCTGGATAAGTGACAGCTAAACGACAGCCTCTGTGTCCCATCATTGGGTTGAACTCATGTAATGAAGTAATTACTTCTTTTAATTTAGCAACAGTGATATTCATTTCCTTTGCAAGAGCAACAATATCTTCTTCTTCTGTTGGTAAGAACTCATGTAGAGGTGGGTCCAGATAACGGATAGTTACCGGATAACCTTGCATCGCTTCATAAATTCCTTCAAAGTCTTCCTGCTGTAGAGGTAAAACCTTTTCTAAAGCAGCTTTTCTTTGTTCAGAAGTAGTAGAAAGAATCATTTCTCTGATTGCCTTTAATTTGGTAGCCTCAAAGAACATATGCTCTGTTCTAACTAACCCGATACCTTCTGCACCGAATTCTATAGCTTGAGCAGCATCCTTTGGTGTGTCGGCATTTGTTCTTACTTTCATATCTCTGATTTCATCTGCCCAGCCCATGAATCTTTCAAAATCACCCGAAATTGAAGCAGGAATTGTAGTAATTTTTCCAGCATAGATATTACCGGTAGAACCATCTAATGAAATCCAGTCACCTTCTTTATATGTTTCTGAACCAATAGTGAATTCTTTGTTTTTAATAACAATTTCTTCACAGCCAGACACACAGCAGATGCCCATTCCTCTAGCTACTACTGCAGCATGAGAAGTCATACCACCACGAACGGTTAATACACCCTGTGAAGATGCCATACCTTCAATATCTTCCGGAGAAGTTTCCAGTCTGACTAAAATTACTTTTTTACCCTGTTTTTTCCATTCAACAGCATCAGCAGCTGTAAATACAGCCTGACCATAGCCAGCACCAGGAGATGCAGCTAAAGCACTACCAATAAGCTTAGCTTCCTTTAAAGCTTTTGGATCAAACTGTGGATGCAGTAAAGTATCTAATTGCTGAGGTTCAACTTTTAACATTGCCTCTTCTTTGGTAATCATACCTTCATCATATAAATCGCAAGCAATCTTTAGAGCCGCTGCAGCTGTTCTTTTACCATTACGAGTTTGCAGAATGTATAATTTTGACTCTTCAATAGTAAATTCCATATCCTGCATATCTTTGTAATGTTTTTCCAGTTTTTCACAGTATCCAACGAATTCTTCATACACTTCAGGCATAATATCGTTTAGATGTTCAATTGTCTGAGGTGTTCTTACACCAGCAACAACATCCTCACCCTGAGCATTGATTAAGAATTCACCAAACAATTTATTTTCACCAGTAGCTGGGTTTCTAGTAAAGGCAACACCAGTACCACAATCATCACCCATATTACCAAATACCATCATTTGGACATTTACCGCAGTTCCCCAGTCAGAAGGAATATCATTCATTCTACGATAGTAAATAGCTCTATCGTTATTCCAAGAGCGGAATACCGCAATTACTGACTTCATCAGCTGAACTTTTGGATCTTGAGGGAAATCTTCACCAACTGATTTTTTATAGTAAGCCTTAAACTTGGCAACCATTTCCTTCATATCGTTTGCACATAACTCAGTGTCAAGTGTTACACCTTTTGCTTCTTTCATTTCATCAATGATAGTTTCAAATGTTTTTTTACTTACACCCATAACTACATCTCCAAACATTTGGATAAATCTACGATATGAGTCATAAGCAAATCTTGGGTTTTCTGTTCTAGCTGCTATTGTTTCAACAACTTCATCATTCATCCCCAAGTTTAAAATTGTATCCATCATCCCAGGCATAGATGCTCTAGAACCTGATCTAACTGATACTAAAAGCGGATTTTCTTTCCCACCTAATTTTTTACCTGTCTTTTCTTCTAGTTTCGCTAAATTAACTAAAATTTCTTCCTGAACTTCTTTGGCAACAACTTCTCCATCAGCATAATAACGATTACATGCATCTGTGGTAATTGTAAAACCACCTGGCACTGGTAAACCTAAATTAATCATTTCTGCTAAGTTTGCACCTTTACCGCCCAGGATGTTTTTCATACCTGCATTGCCTTCTTCAAATAAGTAAACGTATTTATTACTCATTCATTATTTTCCTCCCTTTTATACACTTTGATTATTATATCATTTTTAACTATAAATTACTATAATTTATCTCTATGTTCTTAAATTATTTGTCTCGATATCGTCAAATAACATCACCAATTTTTTTTCGATTTTTTGCAATTAGCATGAGATTGTCTACTTCACTCATCTTTTCCTATTCATCTCGTTATCTTTTTATCAAGTTTTCTTTATTTTTATTTTTAAGACATGATTTAATTAACTACTAATCAACACTAATATTACCTATTGATTGAACTGTTTTGGATATGAGCATATAAATATTAAAAGTTTTTAAACCGATTTCAGCATAGAAAAATGTTTATTTAAAATTGAAAAAACTGATGCGATCAGAAAAACCATGCCTGTATTGCCTTAAAAAATACTTAAGTGATTTTTCCTTTTCTCAGTCAACAACATGAAAGATTGATATCTTTATTTTCTCCCCATAAATTTTAAGTAATTATCCATAACTACACCCGGTTGACCTATCTCTTTGATCTTACCATCGTGTAACCAAATAACTTCATCACATAAATCTTTGATTGTTGTTTCACTATGTGAAACAATTAACACTGTTCGATGTTCAGCACTTATTAATTCTTTCATTCTATCATAACTTTTTCTTTGAAATTCAGCATCTCCTACACTTAATACTTCATCAATTAAAATTATATCTGTTTCTAAAGTTGAAGTTATAGCAAATGCTAATTTTGAATACATGCCACTTGAATATGTTTGAACGGGCTTATAAATAAAATCTCCAATATCGGCAAATTCAATAATATCATCCATTTTTTCTTTTATTTCATTTTCGGTGAATCCTAACAAAAGACCATTTAAATAAATGTTTTCTATTCCAGTTAATTTCCCTTGAAAGCCTACACCAATACTTAATAATGAAACTGTATTACCATGCAAATCTATTATTCCAGAATCTGGTGAAAATATACCAGCAATGGCTCTTAATAGTGTGCTTTTACCAGAACCATTTTTTCCAACTATGCCAATAATTTTGCCCGTTTCAACTTTATAGCTAACAGCATCAACAGCAGTAAAAGTATCTAATTTAGATTTCTTAAATTTTAACAAATTTTTCTTAATAGAAAACTTTTTTATTGTTTTATATGTAATTGTTAGATTTTTTATAGTTATAGCAATTTTTTCCATCTTTTTTATTAAATTTCCTTTTTCTTTAAAATTATCATTATATAACCTTGGCATAGCTGTTTTCATATTCATGAATAGTATTCACTCCTATTATTGTCAAAATTATTCCCATTATAAACCAAGCAACTAACCACTTGATGCTTGGAGTACCACCATCCAATAACGCTACTCGCATTTCGTATATTATATTTGCAATTGGATTATATCTTAATAAAACATAGGATAATTTTAATCCCCAAATTTTTTTCAATTCCAGTCTTGACTTAATGTCATAAAATATACCGGATAAATAAAATAAAAATCTTAATACAATATTAGTAAAATTAGCTAAGTCATCAACATATACACCAAAATGCATTAAAATACTGGCAATTCCAAACGATACTACATATAAAACAAATGTTATCGGTATTGCCCATAATATAGACCAGCTAAAAGGCACTCTGAAAAAAAGCATTAAAATCAGCAGTAAAGAAAATGATATAAAATATTTAAACAAATATGTAAAAGATTTAGATAAAAGCAATATATATTTTGGAATATACACCCTGGTAATAACTGTTCGATTATTTACTACCAATTTAACAGCACCGCTTATCATTCTATTGAAGAAATCCCAGCAAGTTAGTGCAGCAAATACAAATACTGGAAAATATTTTTGATTATTACCAAATACAACTTGAACAACAAATGAATAAATAATCATGAAAAACAATGGATCTAAAATCCACCATATCCAATTCAAATATGAATTTGCTACTTCTGCTTTTAATTCAGCTTTTGCTTGATACAAAGCGTACTTATAATACTTTTTTATATTTTTTAAAAATTTAATCATATCTTACTTTTTTTTGCTTCTTCCTCATTTGTTAATTCTAAATCTGATTTAATTCTTGTTGTTGATATATTTTCTGTTCTACTTAAATAAACAACATCACAATATTCTCTTAAATATTCAAATCGTGCACTATTTGTCCAATCATCACCCATTGTGACAATATCAACATCATTATCCAAAACATCTTTTACTTTTTGTTCCCAATCATTTTCCGGTATAACTTTATCTACATATTTTATTGCTTCCAACATTTCTTTTCTTGTTTTGTAATCATAATATGCTTTTTTTCCTTTAATGTCATTAAATTCATCTGTTGATATTGCAACAATTAAATAATCTCCTAATGCTTTAGCTCTTTTAAGCAATCTTATATGACCATAATGTAAAATATCAAATGTACCATATGTTAATACTACCTTTTTCTTATTTACTTGTTTTT
>JAPXMY010000002.1:0-194890 GCA_033808805.1 Erysipelotrichaceae bacterium | reverse complement strand
AAATGTTGAAAACTTTGAACTTTTAAACAAAGAATATCATAAAGATTACTATAGTATAGAAACTACTGGTCAGCTGGTTAAACTGTCCTATGTTGATACTACGGATTGTTCCGCTTTCAAAAGTGCCCATATCCTGTCTAAAATCATTTATAAATAAAAGACCCAACTAAAGGTCTTTTTTTATATCTAAGTTGTTTAATTATCTATTTATTTTTTGCTATTTTAAGGTTTTTGTCAACTTTATATCAATAGTATAGTCCAGTTGAATCAAATCGATTCCCGCAGCAATTAACATCCTTTTGCTGGCTTTCGTGTTATCAGCATCAGCATATTTATCTGATTCATAATATATTTTCTTGATTCCGGATTGAATAATCGCCTTAGCGCATTCGTTACATGGGAAAAGCGAGACATAGATACTGCAATCCTGAACACTTCTTGGAGCATTTAAAATCGCATTCAGTTCAGCATGAACTACATAGGCATATTTTGTTTCTAAAAAGTCTCCTTCTCTATCCCAGGGAAATAGAGCATCATCACAACCTCTTGGCATGCCGTTATAACCTATTGAAACGATTCTGTTGACATTATCAACAATTACAGCTCCAACACCTGTATTAGGGTCTTTGCTTCTTAGAGCACTCAGATGTGCTAAACTCATAAAATAAGTATGCCAATCAATTACCTTTTTCATAGTTATTCCCCTTTATAATAATTCTGTGTTTCAGTTATATACTTTTTCGCAACATTTTCTAAATTCATCTTTTTATACAATTGACTGATTTCATAGTCAGTTCCAGCATAAAATTCATTAAAATCTTTATAAGTAAACGACATATAGCCTAGTACTATTACTAATATGATACTACATATCAATGAATTTATTTTTAAAGATTTACTGCTATTGCTCGCAAATATCATTCCCAGCATTATTCCAGTAATAAAACCACCCAAATGTCCTAAAAGTGAAATTCCAGGCATCAACGAAATGATAATATTCATATATAATGTTCGGAACATCTGTCTTCTGAAAGCTGGAATTTTAAAGTAACCTTTTAAACCAAACATTACCAGCAAAGCTCCAAAAATCGCAAAAATACCGCCTGAAAGACCAACCGCTATAATGTTACCATTGCCAATAAATACACAGACATTTCCGATAATGACGCCTAAAGATAACATCAATAATGTTTTATTCTTGCCATAATATTTCTCTGCCAGCATTGCCATATCAAATAAAGCCATGAGATTGAAAAATAAATGCAGTAATGATGTATGGACAAATCCAGCTGTTAAAAAACGATAAATCTGATGGAAAATTGTAATATAGGCTTTATAATAAGCCCCAAAGATAATGGCACTGTTTAATAAAGAAGTTTCATAAACAAATGCAAAAACTCTGATGGCGATAAAAACCAATATACTGATTATCGCTGGCACTAAAAATGATACACATAAGCTTTCCTTAAGATTAAGTTTTTTTCTTTCTTCTTTAGCTTTATTGGCACTTTGCAAAGTTTTAATCGCTAATTCTCTTTCAATTTTTCTTTTTTCCTCATCTAGATTTTCTACATCATAAATAATTGTGGTAATTTCAGGGAACATTTCTAATATTGGCTGTAAAACATCTTTGTTTGGATGTAATTTTATGTATTGAACATCAGCAAACATATAATCACTGGCATCCTCGTTAAAGGAAATATCTAATATTAAACCAGTTTCAGACCTTATCAGGTTTCTTATCTTACTAGCAGTAGCAGCTAAAAACTGATATTTGCCATTTCTTTGCTGGTCGTTGTCATTGCTGATATGAATAATTGGGAAATATGGATTTTTTTCATTTACCAGCCAGTAATCAATTTCCCTTTTCTCAATTTTAAAATTACTTACAACCGAAACCTGTAAGTATTCTTTGGAAATCACAAAATATTTTATTAACTGCAAAGCCCACAGTGAAGCTTTATTATTCATTGTATATAACCTCTTCTCTTAATTTTTGCAGATATTTTTTGAAATCAGCAGGTAAATCTGCATTAACTGTCATACTTTCTTTTGTTACTGGATGAACAAATGTCAACTCATGAGCATGTAATAGTTGTCCATCTCCCTTTTGTTTTCTAAAAGCGTACTTTGGATCATTGACAACAGGATAGCCAATATATTCCATATGCACTCTTATCTGATGTGTCCTGCCAGTTTTTAAAGCACATTCGATTAATGAATGATCTTGAAATCTTTCAACAACAGTAAAGTAGGTGATTGAATCTTTACCATTTTTATCAGTTACTGTCATTTTTTGCCTATCATATGGATCTCGACCGATAGGTGCATCAATCGTACCATGATCATGTCCAATAACTCCATGTACCAAAGCATAATATTTCCTGCCCATTTCATGATCAGCCAGCTGCTGTGCTAAAAACTCATGGGCCTGGTTGTTTTTAGCCATAATAATCAAACCTGTTGTATCTTTGTCAATTCTATGCACAACACCAGGTCTTAATACTCCATTAACATCACTTAGTTTACCACAATGATATAAAACACCTTCTACTAAAGTCAGCTCCTTGGTCGAAGCAGTTGGATGCACTATCATCCCCTTTTCTTTATTGAGGATAATTATATCATCATCTTCATAAACTATATCTAAATCCATCCTATGTGGCTTTACAACATATTCTACTTCTTCTGGCAGATCGACTGTGATCTCTTCATCCAGTTTTACTTTATAATTGCTTTTTACCGGTTCTTCATCAACACAAACCAGACCTTCAGCAATCAGTTTCTGTAACTTTGTTCTAGATAAATCAATTTTAGCTCTTAAAGCCTTATCTATTCTTAAACCATCCATCTGTTCATCGACGATAATTGTTATTTCTTCCATAAATGCCTCTTGTCTTCAATAAATAATTCAGTAATAATCAACAATATCGCTCCAATAGTTATACAGCTATCTGCAATATTAAACACTGGAAAATCATATCCAAAAATATAAAAATCTAAAAAATCAATTACATAACCATAAACTACTCTGTCAATAACATTTCCAATCGCTCCAGCTAAAATCAGCTGCAGAGAAATCTTTTCCAATGTTTTGGGTTTATGTTTGATGATATAGTAGATAATCAAAACACTGACAATTAGTGCCATAGTCACAAAAAACCATCTTTGTCCTCTTAAAATAGAAAAGGCCGCACCAGTATTTTCAGCATAGGTGATATAGAAAAAATCTTTGATTACTGTAAAACTTTCAGGGTGAATCTTACTAATAGCCTTCATGACTATTTTAGAACTCTGATCAACTAATACCAATAGCATAACAAATAAAATTTCATTCACAATAAATCACCAATGAATATTATAACAAATTTAAATATTAAATAAAACAACCCTGTAAATACTGACAGATATTTAATATTTATGCTTACCAACCTGATTTTATTGTTCAATTTAATTTCTTTTTATATAATATAATTAGAAAGAAGGATATCGATATGGACAATAGTAATATTTATACTATCAAACTAAATGCTGCTTATTTAGCTAAATGGATTCGCTATATCTTTATTGCTATATTAGCAGGAACTTTCTTTAGTTTCTTTGAACAGTTGAGCCAGGAATATGGTGAAATTGCCATAAGCAATGGATTTTTCTTATCAGGTGCTACTATAAACATAGTAATTACCTACTGCCTTTTAAAACTGGCTGCTGTAGAAAAAGAATTCAATAAAGCTGCATATTTTTTGTTTTTACATATTTTGGTCGGAGTAATAGTTACTTTTATACCTGAAAAAACAATATCAGGCATTCCAGATATAATAGTGATTTTAATTTCAATTTTTCAATATTGTTTAATTTTATATGGCGAACACTTAGAATGCCGAAGCTTCAATAATCTTTTGACAGGAATAAATGACAAATTAGCTAAAAATTGGAAAACATATCGCTTTATTCATTTCGTAACCTATATTCTGCTACTACTGCTTACTATTGTCAGTACAGTATATGCTGATAATATAGAAAAACTGGTTTACTTTATTGTCTCATGGATGCCAATTATTTCGATGGCCATTATTTTCTGTTACATTTATAAATTGATTATTCTTCACAAATCAGCTAAATTGTTCAAAAATCTGGAGATGCAGTAAATGTTTGTTAACTTGATCAAACATTTACAAACTGTCAACAGACATCGATTTCTGGTAATGAAAATTTGTTTTAAATTAGGATTATATTGGCAGGGATTGACTCATGATTTAAGTAAATATTCCTTTATTGAGTTTTTTACTTCTGTCAAATATTTTACTGGAACAAAAAGTCCGATTGATAAAGAGATTTTTGACAAGGGATATTCAGATTGCTGGCTCCATCATAAGGGAAGAAATAAACATCACTGGCAATATTGGGTTGATTTCTACCGGGGTCAGGTTGTCTATGTTGAGATGCCTTTAAAATATATCAAAGAAATGGTAGCTGATAGAATCGCCGCCTGTATGGTCTACCAAAAGGAAAATTATAAATCTGACAGTGCTTTGAATTTTTATTTAAATTCTCAAGAAAGATTGCTTATGCCACCAATGACAAAAAATAAACTTAAATTCTATCTGGAATTGGTAGCCCAAAAGCCACTGGTTGAGGCACTTGAAATTATAAAAAACGACAAATAAAAAAGGTTCAATCTTGAGCCTTTTGTTTTTCTTTAAAGTTTAATAAAGCTTTAGCAATCTGGTCAGGACAACTGGTCTTTCTAAATCCACACCTGATACCAGAAAGTTTTTCTATGATATCATCAATTTTCAACCCTGTTATCAGTTTTCTGATACCAGCCAGATTTCCAGGACATCCACCAATTATTGTCACATCTTTAATAATATTTTTTTCAATTTCAAAGATATATTTTCTAGAACAAACGCCTTTTGGTATGTACTCATATTTCATTTCATCAATTCCTTTCAAAACGGATGTTATTATTCTACAGATAATATAGTTTTTTTTCAACAGGAAAGACTAAAAAATCCAGATTCTACAAACCTGGATTTCAATATAAATCTATTCAGATATTATTTAATTTCTTCCAAAATTTTAATTAAACTGTCTTTTGTCTGAAAGCCTATTACCTGCTTGACGACTTCACCATTTTTAAAAGCCAATAGGTTAGGAATAGAGCTGATTTGATATTTTAAAGCCAATTGCTCATCACTATTGACATTTACTTTAACAATTCTAACTTCATCTTTGTAAGCCTTACTTAGCTCTTCCAAAATTGGGGCAATCATTTTACAAGGACCACACCAGTCAGCATAAAAATCTACCAGTACAGGGCCTGAATTAATAACTTCATCAAAATTTTCACTTGTAATAATTTCCAACATTTTCCCCCCCTTATAGAAGACTGGCTGCATCTTCATCTACAACAATAGTTACATCTGGATGCTTTTGCAGAATTGACGCTGGACAATCAGTACTGATTTCTCCATTGACAGTTTTATAAATTGCATCAGCTTTATTTTTGCCTGAAGCAACAAGAAGAATTCTTTTTGCATCCATAACATTTTTGATACCCATTGTTATTGATTGAGTTGGAACCTTTGACATATCATAATCGAAAAAACGGGCATTATCCTTAATAGTTGATTCTACCAGATCAACAACTTGAGTAACGCTATCAAATGGTGTTCCAGGTTCATTGAAAGCCAAGTGCCCATTAGAACCAATACCCAGCAATTGCAGATCAATACTGTATTTTGACAACAATTCATTATATGCATCACAATTAGCCTGCATATCATCTCCCTGTGTAGAAGGAATGTTGATATTTTCTTTTTTCATATCAAGATGATTAAATAAATTCTGATGCATAAAAGTGTAGTATGACTGAGGATGATCTCTATCTAATCCCACATATTCATCCAAATTGAAAGTGGTAATTTCAGCATACGAAGTTCCATTTTCCTGATGGTCCTTAATCATTCTTTGGTATAAACCAATTGGCGAAGAACCAGTAGCTAAACCCAGAACAGCTTTAGGGTCGCTTTTTACTACATCCAACATAATTTCAGCAGCTTTGTCGCTGACATCATCATAATCCTTACAGACAATAACCTTAATCATTAAATTCACCTCACCATTTCTATTCTATCATTAAAATTTTTTTGTTACAAACTAATCAAATTTAGGGGCATGATATTTCAGTTTACCTTTATTCATTTCAATGCGTGCTTCTTTAACTGACAGGTTTTCACCATCAATTTGAATTGGTATTTCTTTTTCAAATTCAACATAAACATCAGTCCCGGTAAAACAGCTGCATTCTTTCTCTTTTCCATGTGTACCCTTGGCATACTTGCCAATCAAACTTATCAATTTAGGCAAGCTTAAAGGTCTGACATAACAAATATCAAATATACCATCAGTTAAATTGGCATCAGGAAAAGCGTTAAACATCCCACCATAAAACTGACCGTTGCTGACAGCTACCAGAATAGTTTCTTCTTCATAAACCTTCCCGTCTACTGTCATTTTAAAACGATATCTTTCAGGATTTAATCCCGCCTTAAAAATACTATAAAAATAAATAAACTTATCTGGAATAATAGTCTTTTTCTTTTTGGCTACATTATTGGCATAAACATTAATAGCTGCATCCAGTCCAAAAGAGGCAATATTTAAAAATCTATTTTTGCCATTTAATAAACCAAAATCTAAATCCAGATCTTCTCCTTCAATTGATGCTCTGACTATCTCTTCCTCTGTTCTTTTAGCGGTATCAATTGACTTAAAGAAATCGTTACCAGTACCACCAGGAATAACTCCTAATCTTACTGATAAATCAATACCATCCAGTATTTCCTTGGTTGTCCCGTCTCCTCCAACACCATATAATATTACATTATCTTTTTCAGTATATCTTGCCGCTATCTCAGTAGCATGTTTTGGATATTCGGTGTAAATAATTTCATACTCTTCATCACTATTTTTAAAATAGTTTTCAATCACCGGGACAAATCTGAGACTTTTTCCCTTCCCACTTGTTGGATTAACAATAAATATATGTTTCATTTCAATTCATACGTTATTACTTGAACGTTTTTCCTCCTACATAAGTTTGATGGATATCATAGTTATCTTCTAAAACAACAATATCAGCATCATATCCAGCTGCAATTTTTCCTTTATGATCATCTACTCTTAAAAGTCTAGCTGGATTTAAAGTGCAGGAATTAATTGCTGAAGCAACATCTACCAGACATTTTTCAATTAAAACCTGTAAACCTCTGTTAACTCTTAATGTCGAACCTGCTAAAGTATCTGTTCCAGTTAATTTAGCTGTACCTTCTTCAGTAATGGTAATTGCTGCACCACCTGAAGTATACTCTCCTTTTGGTAAACCTTTTGGTCTTAAAGAGTCAGAAATCATAACCGCATGGTCGGCACCTTTTATATGGAAAAAGTTATTAACCGCTTCAGGAGTAGAATGATAGCCATCACCGATTATTTCTCCATACATGTCTCTGATTCTAAATGCTGCTCCTACTAAACCCAATTGTCTATGTCCATAAGGAGTCATACCATTATAGACATGAGTTAATAATTTAGCCCCATTGGCAGCAGCTAATACCGCTGTTTCATAAGTAGCATTGCTGTGTCCCAAAGAAACAACAACACCATTTTGAGAACAATACTTGGTCAATTGCATATTTTCATCATGTTCAGGAGCCAAAGTAATAATCTTGATCAAACCATCAGCTTTATCCTGATACATTTCAAACTGTTCAACTGAGCTAGGCAGGATATGCTCAGGTGGTTGAGCTCCCTTATATTTCATATCTAAATAAGGGCCTTCAAAGTTGATACCCAGAACATTCGCACCAACATAGCCTTCTTTGACAACCTTGGCAACATTTGCTACCGCATTTGATAGTACTTCAACTGATTGTGTAATGGTAGTAGGCAGAAATGAAGTAACACCTTCATCAGCTGGAAGTCTTTTTATCCAGTTTCTTAAACCTTCTTCTTCACCATCATTTGTATCAAATCCATAGGCACCATGAGTATGAATATCAATAAAACCTGGCAAGATTCTTAAACTGCCATAGTCAAAATCTGCTTGTTTTGCGCCATAAGGATATACGGCAACAATCTTTCCATCTTCAATTTCAATTTGTAAAGGGTTGAAATTGTTAGCTACCCATACTTTCTTTGATTGAATAATCATTCTTTTACACCTCTTTCTACAACTATATTAATTATATTGGCTAATACCTTAACCATTTCTTTCATTTCGTCAATTATAACCAATTCATGATTACCATGACAATTCCTACCTCCAGTTCCCAGATTCGGAGTAGCTACACCCATAAATGATAAATGAGCTCCATCTGTTCCACCTCTGATAGGGTCATATTCTACTGTATAACCTAGCTGTTCAATAGCCTTAGCTGCCTGCTCTACAATAAACATCTTGTCGATTAGACACTGTTTCATATTATAGTAGCTTTCTTTCAATTCTAATTCAACGACGTGACGACTATGCATTTCGTTCATGTGCATTGTAATCAATTCAAAATGTCGCATCTGCTGACGTAACAAATCCAGATCATGATTTCTAATAATGTAGGAACTCTGCGCCTTCTGGCAATCTCCAGTAATTCCTAACAGGTGATTAAATCCTTCTCTTTTTTCGGTAAACTCCGGTCTTTGATTTACTGGCAGCATATTATGAAAATCAATAGCCAACTGCGTTGCATTAATCATCTTGTTTTTGGCATCTCCTGGATGAATACTATTGCCATTAAATGTCAATTTAGCATTAGCAGCATTAAAGTTTTCATAGGTAACACAGTTTACTGGTCCCCCATCCAAAGTATAGGCATAATCACATGCCAGCTCTTTTAAATCAATATTCAGGATGCCTGATCCAATTTCCTCATCTGGAGTAAAGCAGATTTTTATTTCACCATGTCTGATTTCAGGATTTTCATAAAGATACTGAACAAAATCCATAATAATGGCGATACCCGCCTTATCATCACCGCCAAGTAAAGTAGTTCCATCAGTAACAATTAAATCCTTTCCTTTTAAATCTTCTAAAAAAGGATAATCCTTAACTGTTGAATAAATCCCTTCTGATAGTAGAATGTCTTTACCATCATAGTCTCTGATGATTCTGGCTTTTATATTCTTACCACTTGTTGCATCACTTGTATCTAAATGAGCAAGCAAACCTACAACATCTGTTTTATAATCAACATTACTTTCAACTGTTCCATAAACAAATCCGTTATCAGCCCTTCTTGCATCCTTTATGCCCAGTTGCTTTAATTCTTCAACCAGCATATCAGCAAGGACAAGCTGATTTACAGTACTGGGGCAGGTGTTACTTCCTGCATCTGATGTAGTGTCAATTTTTGTATAGTTAATAAATCTTTCTTCAATTTTCATTTACAATTCTCTCCTCACCAAAATTCATTATACACTAAAAAGAAGACATTATAAACCACAAAAAAAGGAGTTAAAAACTTAACTCCTGTTGTTAATTATTTAATGATTGTACCTTCTACTGGTCCACCAGCTGCATTTGATTCATCTGTATCAATATGCATAGCCAAGGCATAAGAATCTGAAACTCTACATACAACATCTGAGAATGTTAAACTTCTTCCATCTGTTTCAACTTTAACAGAAACAACTTCTCCATTTTTAACATTATAATACTCTGCATCTGCTTCAGTTAAATGAATATGTCTTTTAGCTGCAATAACACCTTTATCAATAGTTATAGAACCATTTGGACCAACAATTGTACATCCTTCAGTACCCTCAATATCACCAGATTCTCTTACCAGGGCCTTGACACCAATACCTCTGGCATCTGTTAAAGACAATTCAATTTGTGTATCTTTTCTTGCTGGACCTAAAACAGACATTTTTGTTTCACCTTTTGGACCAACAACGCTAATTCTTTCATTACTTGCGAATTGGTTAGGCTGTGACAACATTTTCCTAACTGTCAGCTGATAACCTTCACCAAATAAAGCCTCTACGTGAGCCTGCGACAAGTGAGCATGTCTAGCACTTGTTTCTACCAATATTTTTTTATCTGCCATATTATTTCACCTCTTAATCTCTTAGACAATTATATTACTAAAACCTTATTTTTTCAACTACATCAGTTTTCTGTTCTATTTAACTGTTGACGAATGATAAATCCTTTTGACGTTCTTTCTTTTATTAGTTAGCAATGATTATAATCTATAAGCGTGATTTATTCTTTTATATTCTCAAAAACAGCTTTTTTCAGCAATCTTCTTAAAGCAACCCGAGTCTGGTAATAGCCTTCTGTTTGCATACATCTAATAATCCCTGATTTCATTATTTTCCTAATGTAAATCTTGGATGTTTTGATTGATGATATCAGAATATTTAAAAGCAACAAGTAACTTCATTTTACTTGTTGCCTTTTAGATTTTTATTTTTTAACCTGTAACCTATATTTCATTGACATTAAATGAATTTTTCTTTTTTTCTATAAAAGATTTTATATCATCATATAAAGAACTGCTGCATCTTCCCACATTGACAACTTCAGACTTTGTTACTATAACAAGTCTGTTTCTGTCGTATATTAACTCATTAATATCTTTATAATTAACAAATCCTAATTTTTTACCATAATAAATCAAATAAGATTCACTCAGTGATAATTTCATTGCATTAATATTCCAGACAGATGGATTTTCCAGTTCACTCAGCATTTCAGAATATTCTTTATTCTGCTTGAACTTTCCTACTTTCAAAATTCGAAGTATTCCCACTACAAAGAAAGTACATCCAATAATAAAGTACATGATGCTGACTATTATTACATCACTTATTGTTAGATTAGGATTATTTAGCGTATCCAAATATGTCGATAAAAAGTAGTCATCAAATTGTTCTGCAACATAATTCCAATCTTCTCCAAAAACCTGCGGTATCATTTCTATCGCCAGCTGTTTGATGTCACCGCTTAAGTCATTCAAATATCCTTCTAGACGATAAGAAAAATTATCAGGGTCCTCCAAGTATATTTTTTCAATTTCATAAAATTTTTCATCACTGATACAGACAACATATAAGTACATATCCTTGTCAAAAGCATAGAAATATTCTTCATTGACAAGAGCTGTTTCTCTGATACCGAACTGATATAAATCAATTATATCCAAATATACATATTCTCCCGCTACATCGTATTCAGTATTACCAATACTTGAATATGAAAATGGGTTTTTGTTATCATCTTTTTTTACTTCCCCCATCGCTAAAGAACTTATTAAAGCAAAAACTAAAAATAAAATTCCAAGTATTATCAGGTAGTATCTGGGACTGGTTATCCTTTTTATGTTCTTCTTATTCATTTTTTTACCTCCACCTTTGATAATTATATTACATTTATAATCTAAATGTTTACTTTTTTTCCTTTTTAGTATATTATTAATTGGCACTGGTGGTTGTGGTGAAGTTGGTTAACACTCTGGATTGTGGCTCCAGCATTCGCGGGTTCGAGTCCCGTCAATCACCCCATTGTAAATAAACCTCATCAATGAGGTTTTTGTTTTTTTATGTTAGAATATTGGTAAGGAGAATAGCTATGAAATATTTAATCGCATCTGATATACACGGTTCATACTACTATGGACAGCTTATAATTGATAAATTTATTCAGCATAAGGCTGATAAGATTATCCTTCTAGGAGATATTCTGTATCACGGCCCTAGAAATGATCTTCCAAAAGGTCATAATCCAAAAAAGCTGGCATCCCTATTGAATGAATATAAAGATAAGATAATTGCTGTTCAGGGCAACTGTGATGCTGAAATTGATCAAATGGTATTGGAATTTCCTATTTTAGCGCAGTATTTTATTGTTGAAATCAATAAAAGAAATATCTTTTTTACCCACGGTCATACTTTTAACAGTGACAATTTGCCACCGCTTAATAAAGAAGATATCTTGGTACATGGTCATACTCACGTCCAAAGAAATGTCCATTATGACAGTCACACTTATTTAAATCCTGGAAGCATCTCTCTGCCTAAAGAAGATAGTGTTCATGGATATATGATTTTAGAAGATAATATCTTTAAGTGGTTTGATGAAGATGATAATTTAATCGACAGTCTGACGATATAGCTAAAAACTATATCGTTTTTTTATAAAAAAAGTTTCATAAATCTGAAACTTCTTTTCTAACTATTTACGTAAGCCTAAACGTTCAATTAATGTTCTATAACGATTGATATCATTTTCACGTAAGTATTTTAATAGGTTACGTCTTCTACCAATCATTTTCATTAATCCACGATATGAATGGAAATCTTTTTTGTGTTCCTTCAAATGTTCAGTTAAACGGTTGATTCTTGTTGTTAGAATAGCAACCTGAACCTCTGGAGAACCTGTATCACCTTCATAAAGTGCAAAATCTGCAATAACCTGTTGTTTTTGTTCTTTTGTAATCATTTTTTATTTCCTCCTAACAAAACAAAGTCCCATACAAGCCGAGTAATAAGATGAGGAATCTATAAAACTCAGCCTAACGGCTTTTAAATAATAACATCATCAATTCATAAAATCAACCAAAATATCATTTAAAACAAATATTCCCTGATTTGTGGTTTTTAAAAATCCATTTTTTACTTCCAATAAACCTTTTTTAATGTTCTTTTCAATTTCCTGATGATATTTTTCTAAGATATTACAATTGAATCTTTCGTCAAATTCTTTAATATTGATACCTTCATTCATTCTCAAGTTCATCATAATAGCTTCAAAAATGACTTCTTCATCAGATAGTATGATTGTTGAAGCTATATATCTGCCATTTAAATAATCAGTAAAGTTAGAGGTGTTATCAGTTCTGATATTTTTAATTTTAGAACTGGCACTTAAACCAACACCTTTAAAATCTTCATATTTCCAATATAATTTATTGTGACTGGATTGATATTTTCCCAAGGCAAAATTGCTTGTTTCATATTGCCTATAACCATGGGCATTAAGGTATTCAACAATACTTTGATACATAATAAAGCAGGTTTCCTCATCTAACTTTTCATATTTCTTGATTCCAAAGATTGTCTGGGGATAAATTTCTAAATCATAAATGGAAATGTGGGTTATATCAAGTCTTACTGCTTTTTGCAGGTCAGTAAGAACATTGGATAAAGTCTGTGTTTTAAAGCCAAAAATCAAATCAATTGAACGGTTATAGATTCCAACTTCATCTAGATATTTTAAAGCATTTTTTACATCAGCATTGGTATGCTTTCTTCCCATATGAGCAAGCAGGCCTTCATCAAATGTCTGAACCCCAATTGATACCCTGTTTACTCCATACCTTTTAATAAGTAGAGCTTTTTCCATATTGAAGTTTTCCGGATTTATTTCAACAGTATACTCTTGATCAATAGTAAATCCTGATAGCATTTTTAAAAGTCTTTCCAATTGTTTTTCATTCAGTGATGTTGGAGTCCCTCCACCAATGTAAACAGTATAAAAACTATCTTGTTTGATTTCAGACAGTTCTTTTTCTAAATGAGACAGGTATTTGTCAGCTAAAACAGAATTATATTTAGTTCTGGCAAAATCACAGTAGCCACAAATACTGTTGCAGAATGGAATATGAACATACAGACCTTTAATCATTTTTTATTGAATACCTCTTATAAACATCTTCAATTTTATCTTTTAAAAGTTCTTCAACATCCCAGTTGTTATCAATAGCAATAGATAAGGCGTACATTAAGACATCTGCCAGTTCACTTTTGACTTTTTCTTCTTTAAAGTCGTTATCATCCCATTGAATAGTTTCTAAAAGTTCACTGGCTTCAACTGAAACCGATTTAATAAGTATCGGCAAGGTATCGGTCTTATCCCAGCCACAGTCTACTCTCATCTTTTGAATCAAATCTAATATCTGCTTCATTATCTGATATCCTCATTCATTGATAAAAGGGCCATAAATGCTTCCTGTGGTATTTCAACTTCACCAACATACTTCATTCGCTTTTTACCTTCTTTTTGTTTTTCCAATAGTTTTTTCTTACGAGAAATATCTCCGCCATAACATTTAGCTAAGACATTTTTGCGATAGGCTTTGATATTTGTTCTGGCAATAACTCTGCCACCTATAGCAGCCTGAATCGGAATTTCAAACAGCTGAGAGGGAATAAGCTCCTTTAATCTTCTGGTGATGTTGCTGCCTCTATGATAAGCAGTATCACTATGAACAATGCTGGCTAAAGCATCAATTACTTCTCCATTGATTAAAATGTCCATTCTCTGCAGTCTAGATGAACGATATTCAATCAGCTCATAATCAAGAGAAGCATATCCCTTGGTAGCTGACTTTAATCTATCAAAGAAATCAAATACGATTTCTGATAGTGGCAACTCATAAATAATCATTACTCTTTTTTCATCTAAATAGATAATATCCCTGTATACTCCTCTTTTGTTCTGACACAGTTCCATAATAGGACCGATGTAGTCAGTTGGAGACATAATTTTCGCACTGACAAAAGGCTCAGAAATCCTTTCCACAAATTGACTTTCAGGTACTAAAGCTGGATTATCAATTTTCATAATTTTACCATTTGTCAGTTCAACTTCATATATAACACTTGGAGCAGTCGCAATCAAGTCAAGATTATATTCTCTTTCCAATCTTTCCTGAACAACATCCATATGCAGCAATCCTAAAAATCCGCATCTGAATCCAAAACCTAAAGCCTGAGATGTCTCAGCTTCAAAGATTAAAGAAGCATCATTAAGCTGAAGCTTTTCCAAGGCTTCTCTTAAATCATTGTAGCGTCCATTATCAGTTGGATAAAAACCACAATAAACCATTGGTAACAGCTGCTGGTAGCCCGGCAGAGGTTCTTTACATGGGTTATGAACAGTTGTGATGGTGTCACCTACTCTGACATCCTTTACTGATTTAATTGAAGCCGCTACCCAGCCAACTTCGCCACATTGTAAAGATTGTTTATTTATTTCTTTAGGCGATCTGATACCTACTTCAGTAACCAGATAGCTGTTTCCATTACTCATAAATCTGATGGTATCACCAACTTTCAAGGTGCCATTTTTAATTCTTACAGCGGCAATTACACCACGATAGGTATCATAATGACTATCAAAGATCAAAGCCTGAAGTGGTGCATTGGGATCTCCAGATGGAGCTGGAATATTTTTTACAATGCTTTCCAGCACATCTTTAATATTCAACCCCGTTTTAGCACTTATTAGCGGAGCTTCACTGGTGTCTAAACCAATATCATTTTCAATTTCTTCCTTCACATAATCAATCATGGCACTTGGCAAATCAATCTTATTGATAACAGGTATAACTTCCAGATTATTATCGATAGCCAGATAAACATTAGCCAAAGTCTGTGCTTCAACACCCTGTGAAGCATCAACGACTAAAATAGCTCCTTCACAGGCTGCCAAAGATCTGCTGACCTCATAAGTAAAATCCACATGACCTGGAGTGTCAATCAAATGAAAGAGATAATTATGTCCATCATCTGCCTCATAGGTTAAAGATACAGCATTCAGTTTTATCGTAATGCCTCTTTCTCTTTCCAAATCTAAATCATCCAGAACCTGACTGACCATATCCCTTGGTTGAACCGTTTTGGTCATTTCCAGAATTCTATCAGCTAAGGTAGATTTACCATGGTCAATATGAGCTATAATTGAAAAGTTCCTAATATATTTCTGATCCATTTTTTTACCTGTCTTCTACTTTCTTTTTAAACACCTTTGTTAAACCAGCCAAAAATATACTGATAATAATTGCTACTGATTTATATAATAAAGATGTTAACATAATATTCGTTCCATATAAATAAATATCTACTGCTACTTGTAAAACTAATACTGTGATACCGACTATTAATATCGATAAATTATAGTTTTTCTTTTTATTGGTAAGATAAACCATCAGATAGCCTTCAACAGCTCTAATAATGAAGGTAAATACGCAATATTGTTTATGACCAAGTAAGATATCTGCCAAAGTTACCGGAATAGCAGCCACCAGCATTCCATAAGAAGGTTCATTGACCAGAAGAAAACTCATAATAGCATAATCAGCTAAGGACAAATAACCTAAATTACCAATATTGATGTTGACTAGAAAAGAAAACATAAATATCAGTAACATTGAAATCAAGGCTTTTATTACTTTTTTTAACACATTACTTTCCCTTCCCAGTTTCTTGCTACTCCATTTCTAACGTCAACTGCATCGCATAAAGTTCTTCCTTCACATTGCAGTTTATCAATCAATAACAATCTATTGTCAATTATTAGACCTAATCCCTTACCCTCAAAGACAATCGTGCCATTTTCTTTTTCATAATAGATATCGGTTGTTTCGACAGTATGCAGTTTTACCTTTTTACCTTCAACAATTCCATAACAGCAAGGATCATCAGAAAGTCCTCTTATCTGATTATAAACCTGCATATAGTTTTTAGTTAAATCAATATGCTCTTCTTCTTTAGTTATATTAAATCCATAGGTTACTTCGCTTTCAGACTGTTTTACAGCGTTATAGCCTCCAGCAATAATTGAAGGCATTGTTTCAATCAAAAGTTCAGTAGCCACTTCAATTAACTTGTCATGTAAAGAACTATAAGTATCATTTATATCAATTTCGATTTCCTTTTGTGAAATCATATCACCAGCATCCATTTTTGAAACCATTTCCATTATGGTAATTCCTGTTTTTTCATAACCATTCATTATACTGCGCTGAATTGGAGCTCCACCTCTCAGTTTTGGCAAAAGCGAAGCATGAACATTGATACATCCTAATCTTGGTGCTTTCAACAATTCATCAGGTATAATCTGGCCATAGGCACAGGTAACTATTAAATCAGCATTCAGATCCACTATATTTTGAAAGTCTTTTTTTATTCTTATCGGCTGTATTACTTCTATTCCATTTTCAACAGCATATTCCTTAACTGGGCAAGGAGTAATTATTTGTTTTCTTCCGACTTTTTTATCTGGTTGAGAAACAACCGCAATGACATTATAGCTGTTTTCAACTAAACATCTTAATATTTCTTTTCCAAAAACTGGAGTTCCCATAAAGACAATTTTGACATCATTCATTTTTATCACCCTTAATATTATACATTATTTTTACTATTATTTATAATTCCAGGATTAATTTATCTTTAACATTGATTATTCTTTTATTACTATTCAAAAACAGGCATAAAGACAGAAAATAATCAGCATCAAAGAACTATGTAAAGATAAATAAAAAAATAGCGATTGCATTTTATAAATGATTTTGGTAGAATATACTAGCGTTATGTTTAAGGAGGTTAAGTATGCCTAAAATTAAGTCAAACAAGAAAAGAGCTATTACCAATATCAAAGCTAATGCTGCTAATAAGGCTAAGAAAAGTGCTTTAAAAACTGCTATGAAAAAAGTTTTTACTGCTGTTGCTGACAACAATAAAGAAGAAGCAACTGCTGCTTTAAATGTAGCTTTCTCAAAATTAGACAAGGCAGTAGTTAGTGGTATTTATCATAAAAACTACTCTAGACGTCAAAAAGCACGTTTATCTAAGGCTGTAAACTCTTTAGAAGTAGAATAATACTAGGCTCAATCAGCCTTTTATTTTTGATTAATCTAAAAATAAAATTCAGGTCTAATAACCTGAATTTTTTTACATAAACTTACATGTTGACTTTGGAAAACAATCTTTCTTAAGATATCTTTCTGCCTGTCAGCATCCTGTAACTTCCTTCTTATACATCGGAACCACTTCAGCCAAACCGCCCAAAGATGTTTCTCTTAATTCCATAGCTATTTTTTGTCCTGTATAGTTCATAACTTCAACAATCATATCGAAAGTAACAATATTTTCTCTGATTTCTCCCAAATATTTGGCATAAATCATCGAATCCAGACTTCTTAATACAGCCTGCCCATTTCTTTCAATACACGGAACCTGAACATATCCCCCGACCGGATCACAGGTCAAACCCAAATTATGTTCCATGGCTATTTCAGCTGCATATTCAATTTTTCGATTTGATAGTCCTTCAACATAGCCAGCAAAAGCAGCTGCCATTGAACAGGCTGTACCAATCTCAGCCTGACAGCCACCAACTGCTCCAGAAATAGTCGCATTTCTTTTGACAATATTTCCAAAAATTCCTGCTACTGCCAAGGCGTTTATCAAAATCTCTTTGCTTATTCCTTTTTCATAATAATACATCAGCATCGCTGCCAAAACCCCACAGCTTCCTAAAGTAGGAGCTGTTACAACCATCGCTCCGCTGGCATTTTCTTCCATTGCAGCATAGGCAAAAGATGAAATCAATAGCTTTTCTTTAACATTGATATCTTCACAGTCAAAAGCTTTACGGTACAGTTTCTTAGCTACCCTGACAACTCTTAATTCACCTGGTAAAACACCACCTTTTTTAAGTCCACTTCTTATCGTGGTAATCATCTGGGTCAATACTTCATAGAGATATGGTTTGATATCTGGCTCAAAATGAAAGACATATTGAGCAAAGTTATAATTATTTTCGTCACAGAAATTCATGATTTCTTTCAGATTTTTATGGGGATAGACATTTTTATCGACCATAGATGGTTCACCATCAACTTCTATTGCCCCACCACCTGTTGAAAAGATAACCACTTCATTGTCTAAAACATTGGAGTCAATGGTATGAAAAATCATTGTATTTGGATGATTATGGGACATTTCATGATTAAATTTAATCAGTACCCTTTCTTTGCCAAAGACTGACTCAATAATCTTATCAGACATATGACCTTTTCCTGTCAAACCCAAAGAGCCACAGAGCTCAACGAAATAGCAAGGATAGCCACTATATCTCTGCAAGTATAAAAGGCAGGCATTTCTGACTGCTAGTGTATGTGATGATGATGGACCTGGTCCTATACGATATAATTCTCTTAATGATTCCATAATCAACCTCTGATTGTTTTAATAATAAATAATTCTAATCCTGTCTGTCCGTCAATTTTACCACTTTTTATATCCTGATCCAGCTGTGACAGATTATTCAATACCTCTAAAATTTCTTTGCAGCTTTTGTTTTTAATATCCCTTTTTATATAGTACAGCCTGCCTCGTGAAATGTTAAGCATTGAAGCTATCTCATTATCTTTTTTTCCCATTTCAGTTAACATCAAGACCTGGCTCATCATTCTAAGTGAAGTACTTATCAAGCCAATCAAACCATAGACTTCTATTCTATTAACTGTTAAATCATTAAAAACACTGAGAGCCTTAGATAAATTGTTGGAGAATAAGGCATTTGTCAGCTCAAAAGCATTGTCTTCCAATGGACGACTTACCAAACTTTCAACCACTTCTACTGTAACCTTCTGGGGATAAAGTATTAATTTTTCTATTTCTCTTTGCCAGTTTTCTTTTGAATTTGGCAATCTGTCTAACAGTTCATTTAAAGCTTCACTGTCTATCTGGACTTTGTTTTTAACAAGGTCATCAGATACAAACTTTTTAAATTCTTCATCCGATAGAAGATCAAATTTTTCGTGCTTTATATAAGGTGCTAACATACTGATAAATTTTCTATTGGGATTATCCAGAGAATCAAAGACTATAATCAGGGTTGTTGTTTCATGTGGTTGTTTTAAATACTCCAGCAGTTTATCAGCATCTACCTTATAGCGTTGAAAATCTCTATCTTCCTTTTCCTGATCTTTAACATCAGCTTTTTCATCTTCTTTGGCATCATCTTTCGATTTAACAGTTAAAAACTTTGGATTTTCTAAAACAACGACCTTATGTGATGATAAAAAAGGGATCATATTGCAGTCATCTATAACATCATCAATATTTACTTCATCATGACCACGAAAAATGCTAACTGCCAGCTGGTTATCTTTTCCTACCAGTTTTTCAATCAATTCATTTTTCCTCTGTTTTAAATCGAAACTTTCTTTACCTGTCAATAAATAATTCATATTTTACTCCGTAATTAATTATAACATATTACTTCAAAAGAAAACCGAGTTGACCTGAAGATGTTTGATAAATAAGCAAATGATTAAAAATATAAAATCTGATGGCATGACTTTCTTTAGTTGATAAACAAAAAACGTTATACTGCTTTAATCTGTCTATAACTGCGATAGAAGGATGATTAAAAAAGTTATTTCTTCCAGCGGAAATTATGGCGATCGGTATCTGACAGGCTGACAGCATTTTTTCACTGGTTGAGGTATCAGAACCGTGATGCGAAAGTTTTAAAACATCGATCTGTAAATTATCATATTTTTCAACCAGCCTATATTCCACAGTTTTTGAGATATCTCCCAAATATAGAAAGTAAAACTGATTGATTTTAAAATAGGAAATAAGTGAATTATCATTGTTGTCATCAAACTCTTCATCTGAAAGCAAGGTATAAACATCGAGGTTTTTAAAAACAAATTTCTCTTCTTTTTTTCGATAAACATTTCCAACATTAAAATTTTCTATCAATGAACCCAATGCTCCACAGTGATCATAATCATCATGAGATACTATAACATCAACACTTTTTATACTTAAGCGGTTCAAATAAGGAATCGTGATATCTTTACTTATATCTTTGTATACATTTCCGCCAACATCAATCAGTAAACCTGCACTGGAAAAAGGAAAAGTAATCAGGCTGCAGTCACCTTGTCCAACATCTAAAAAAGTAACAGTATAGATTGGTGAAAACAGCAAACGATTATTGTTAACGATCAAAACCAGAATCAAGCCTAAAAGATATCTGTTTTTTATCGATTCAAAATATTTGACAGCCAGAACTATCATTGTCAGCAATAGTAGCAGATTAAAAGATCCAGTTAAACACAGTTTAGGCATGTTATCTATTTTTTCTAAAAAAGAAAGCAACAGGTTATCAATATTGATATCAATTGGCAAAAAACAAACTGCTAAGGCCAACAAATAAACTAATCCAAATATCGATTTTAAAAATACAAAACTTAAAATTGAAAATAAATCAGCCTGACCATAAAAATAAAGCTGAATTATCATAATATAAATATAAATTAATATTTGCCTTTTTTCTTTTATAAAACAGCTGATTATTTTAATACCGACAGGAATCAGAAAACTGATGGATTTTATATAATATGGTTTATAGAAAGCCAGCAATAGTATTTCATAAGCCAGTCTTTTCCTTTTATCTTCTATAATGTTTAACAATGCCAGACCAATCAAAATTCTGATATAGCCATAGGGAAAATTAAAAAATAAACCCAGCAAAAACACCAGTATGAAAACTATTCTGTTTGTAATTTTATCGTAAAAAAATAATGACAGGATACTGGTTAAAAAGCTGACAAAAAAAGAAAGATGTAGCGATGATTGGGTAATAAAATATTTTTTATCACTGTCTATTTCCATTGAGTTCTTAAACAATAGTTGTAAAACCCATTTGTTGGAACTCTTAAGGCACTTATCATATATTATTTTCCTGATCGAAAATTCAGCTCTTTTTATCTTCACTTCCTTTAAGGAAACAGAACCAATTATATTATTGGCTAAACAATAGTCCTTATAGGTAGAAAAATTAAAATTATTGTAATAATTTATTTCCTTAACTTCCTGATTAACGATTACTTTATCATCTAAAGAAAGATTTTCGGCGGTATATAAAATTACTTTATCAAGACCATTGCTTAGCAGGTAGTAATTATTTCTTATCTCTACAACCCTTCCAGTTTTAAAGAAGGTTTTTTCTACAGGATACGAAACAAGTACAAAAGATACAATAATCAGACTACTGATAAATCTATTTTTTCTATCACTAAAAAAAGGCAATAAACCTATAATGATTATCGAAGCAATTATTCTACTTTTAAAAGCATTAAATAATCCTATGATGATGACTGATAAAGCAGATATTAAAATCATAATCTGATATAATCCTTCATTTTTTCATACTTTTTTGGTCCGATTCCCTTTATTTCCATAATTTCTTCTAAAGTTTTAAAACTTCCATGGGTAGTTCGATACTCAATTATAAGTAAGGCCGTCTTCTCCCCTACATATGGTATTTCCATCAGCTGATTTAAATCAGCACTGTTAATTGATATTTTTTCTATTTCTTCTTTTTTATCTAAAATAATTACATCATTATTTTTCAATACTGTTGTCTGATTTAAGCAGGATAAATCAACATCATCATCGACATCAACAATTTCCAGTAGATCTGCTATGGTACTTCCTTTTTTCAATATTAAAACCTCATCTTTTACAGCACTGCCTTTAACATTGACCTCTATTGTCTGATTGACCATATTTAAAAATTCCAACTTTGGTTCATTGGAAATAACAAGTAAAAAAAACAATAAAAAAAGAAACATGTTTGAAAGTATTTTCATACTTCATACTTGTTTCTTGATTTGCTTTGTCCTAATCAATCTTTTTAATCTGAACTTTATAAGGATGAGAGACAAAGACCGTTACTGTATCTCCAACCTTACGGTCCAATAAGGCAATTGCCAGTGGTGTTTCGTTAGAAATCTTACCATTTATTGGATCTGCTTCAACAGTTCCCACAATTGTATACTCTTCCTCTTCTTCCTCATCTAAAGTCAGAATAACGACTTTTGATCCTAACTTGACAGTCTTTTTACCAGACTTTTTAGTAGTTTCATTTTTTAAAGCATATTCGATAATTCTGATTCTTGTTTCAATTTCCGCAAGTCTGTCAACAATTTCAAATAATTCTTTATTATCATCGCCAACACCATTTTTCTTAGCTTCAGCAATTTCATCATTGACAACAACTTTATCCTCTCTTAAAACTTCCAGTTCCTGCTGTAATTTATTTCTACTGGTTTGTTCATCAAGGTCAATCAATTCAAAATTTGTCAAGACATAATCATTCTCCTTGATTGTTGCCTCAACTCTAGCCTGACGGTCTCTAGCTGCATCATAATCAGCGTTTTCACTTAAATCTCCCTGTGATCTGGCTGCTTTTAATTCTTCTACTACCTGAACACGGTCAATATGTAAAAGTTTAATCTGTTCTTTTTCTAATTTGTTTAAGCCTTCTATTGTAAGGGCGATAACTTTATTTTCATCCATTTTCATCACTCCATTTAGTCTTTAGGTATTATATCATAACTGTAATTTAAATCAACCTAAGTTCATATTATTAGCTATGATGCTGTAGATCTTTGTTTTCAATAAATCCATAGCCACCAGATTATGTGAACCTTCCGGAATAATCAAATCAGCATATCTTTTACTTGGTTCAACAAAGGCATTATGCATTACTCTGACAGTATTTAAATATTGATCGCAGACATTTTCTAATGTTCTTCCTCTTTCGGTAACATCACGTTTTAATCTTCTGATAAAACGAACATCTGCATCGGTATCTACATAAATCTTCATATCTAGTTTTTCTCTTATTGCTTCATCATGCAAAACAAACAATCCTTCAAGTACGATAACATCTGCAGGATTGACCACCTCGGTTATTGCACTTCTGGTATGATTTACATAATCATAGGTTGGTTTTTCAATTGACTTGCCATTAATCAACATTTCCAGCTGTTCGATAAGCAAATCGGTATCAAAAGCAAAAGGATGGTCATAGTTTGTTTTTAATCTTTCCGCAAAAGGTAAGTGAGTCTGATCCTTATAATAGTCATCCTGTCTTAAAATAATGACTGACTTATAATCATCATAAGTCTCTTTCAGTAATTGAGCGATTGAAGTTTTTCCGCTTGCACTACCACCAGCGATTCCAATAATTGTCGGTCTAGCCATATCTTTCATCTCCTAATACAAATACTTGTAAACGTTTTTTTGATGTTCTTCGTAAGTTTCCGCAAAATGCGCTTTACCAGTGCTGATATCATTAACAAAGAAATAATAATTGCTTTCAGCAGGATTCAAAGTTGCTTTTAAAGCCATTTCATTAGTATTACTGACCGGCCCTACTGGCAAACCATCAATCAGGTAAGTATTGTAATCTGATTTAATTGTTACATCACTTTCACAATCTTCCCAAGAATCATAGGTATACAAGGCATAGCATACGGTAACTGATGACTGTAATTTCCATCCATCATTTAAACGGTTATGGAACACACTTGAAACCAGATACATATCTTCTTCATTACTTACTTCAAAAAGAATCACACTGGCCAAAGTATAGATTTCATGAACTGTATATCCAGATGCCTTAATTTCATCTTTATATTTTAAATAAATCTCGTTTTGATAGTCCAATATTTTTTCTGTCACCTGTTCAACAGTAGTGTTAACAAAGAAGCTGTATGTTTCTGGAAAGATATACCCTTCTAAAAAACAATGCTCTGAATTAAATACTTCTTCAGTTAAAAACTCATATTTATCAATCAATTGATAAATGTAGTCAACATCATTCCATTTCTGCAAAATTTCTTCCGCTGTCAAATTTGTTTTTTCAGCTATGTAGGCGGCAGCATGTTTGGCCCAGGAACCATCTGGGATAGTTACCAGAACTTCTTCCCTGGAAGCTTTAGTCACATCAGAAAGCGTCTCAAATATCTGCTCAACACTCATGTTTTTATCTAATAGAAAGTTTCCAGCATAATAATCATTGACTTTGTTTAGTTTTACATAAATCTTGGCAATTCTAGTATCTCTGATAAATCCTTCATCATAAAGTTTGTTAATGATATCATCCATTGTTGAACCCTCATCAACTATGAATGCTGCTGGTTCAGATACTTCTGAGACCGGTTTCAAGCCATTTAAATAGCTTTTATACAGGAAAGCAAAGCCTCCAGCAAAAGCAATTAACAAGGCCAAAACTACTATTAATACAACCTTAGTCCTGTTCTTCTTGTTCTTGGCCATCCTGGAACACCTCAAATACTTCGTAAATCATTTGCCATTCATCTTCATCTTCAATTGCTTCCAAGTTACCTTTTTCATCATAACTCATCGCATATGTTTCACCTGTCTGATCTTCTTCATCATAAAACAGGACATAAGATTTACCATATTGCTCACTGTCAAAAGTAAACAAAATTGTCATCTCTATCTCCTCGCCATCTGAAGTAGTTACATATAATGTTCTTTCATCCATAAAAGTACCTCCTAGTATATTGTATCCAAGTAGCCCTGCAATATTACCACAGCAGCCATGGTGTCAATCATTTTTTTTCTTTTTTTGCGATTCATGTTAGCTGAAATCATGCTTTTTTGAGCACTGACAGTTGATAGACGTTCATCCCACAAAATAACATTTACATTTCTAGCCTCTTCAAGCATAGCCTTAAAGTTTCGTGATATTTCAGCTCTTATACCCTCATCACCGTTCATATGCTTAGGCAAACCTAAAACAACTTTTTCAACTTTATTAGCGTCAATTATCTCACAGACCTTATTTAAACATGTCTGATAGTCATCTTCTTCAAATCTGATAGTTTCAAATGCTGAAGCAAGCATACCTAAAGTGTCGCTTAAGGCGACACCACATGTTTTGCTGCCCAAATCCAAGCCCATAACCTTATTCATCTTTAGCTAGATAGCTCCTGACAATCTCTTTTAAAATTTCATCACGGTCTACTGTTTGGATTAATGTTCTAGAATTTTTGTAACTTGAAATGTATGCCGGATCGTTCGTTATCAAATAGCCGACAAGTTGAGTTACTGAATTATATCCACGTTCTTTTAACGCTTCATTAACAGTTGTAATAATGTGTTTAATATTGGCTTGTTTCAGCTCATCTGAATCAAACACTCTTGTTGCTGTATCTTTTCTAACCATAAATGAAACCTCCTTATACTATTTTACTAAATACTCCCTTAAAATTAAAGATTAATTTACCTTACATATTTCTTTAATTTTATTTATTGCTTCTGTAAGCTTGCTGGTATCTTTACCACCAGCACTTGCTAAATCTGGTCTTCCTCCACCATTGCCTCCACAGATTACAGCTGCACTCTTAACCAGATCAGATGCCTTTATTCCTTTGGCAATGGCGCTTTTACTGCAGGCAGCAGTAAATAAAATTTTTCCTTCATCAGCAGTATAGATAAATGCTACAGCATCTTTTAATTTTTCAACCAATGTCTGAGCCAGTGTTTTCAGTTCACTGTTATCTACATCCACTTTAGAAATAATTATCTTAAGTCCATCAGCTTCAACATATTCGTTAACCAGATTCTCACTGGCAAAAGCACTAAGCTTATCTTTTAATTCACTGATTTCCTTATTTAAATCACTGTTTTCTTTTAATACCTGCTGTAGTTTTTCACTAACCTTGGTAATACTGTTAACTCTTAAATCAACTGCCAGAGATTCTAACAGCTGTTGTAAAGATAAGTATTCTTCATATGCTTTGAAGTTTGTTTTTGAAGTAATACGTCTGATTCCTGAGCCAATTGATTCTTCAGAAATAATCTTGAAAATACCAACTTCACTGGTATTGGCTACATGAGTTCCACCACATAATTCCTTAGAGAATTCTCCCATTGATACCACTCTGACTTCATCATCGTATTTTTCATCAAATAAAGCCACTGCACCAGAATTCTTTGCTGCCTCAATTGACATTAATTCTGTTACAACCTGAAGTTTCTTAGAAATATTTTCATTAACCAGTCTTTCTATCTCTTTAATCTGACTATCAGTCAATTTTTCATAGTGAGTAAAATCAAAACGTCCATAATCTTTACAGACAAAAGATCCAGCCTGATTAACGTGTGCTCCAACAACCTTGTGTAAAGCTGCATGCAGCAGATGCAAACTTGAGTGATTCGCTCTGATCAGGTTTCTATCTTCCAGATTGATTTTTAAAGTAAATTCATCGCCAACTTTAACCTGTCCTTTATTGACTTTAACACTATGTAAATGCTGTTTCAATGGAGCCTTAGAAACTTTAACGACTTCCAGTTGAGTATCTTCATTGAAAATAATACCCGTATCATAAATCTGTCCACCACTTTCGGCATAGAAAGAGGTTTCTTCAAATACTACTTCTCCTGAATCGGTTAAAATATCAACCTTTTCGCCATTTTTAAATATACCGATTACTTTAGATTTGTTTTCGTCTTGAGTGTAGCCAACAAATTTACTTTCTCTAGTAAAATTCATTAAATCAACTGATTGCTTACTCATTGACTGATCATCACTTCTGGCACTTCTTGCTCTTTCTCTTTGTAATGCCATCTGTTCATCAAAGCCCTTCTGATCAACTGTTAAACCTTTTTCTTCAGCAATTTCTTTGGTTAATTCCAATGGGAAACCATAGGTATCATATAACTTGAAAACTACTTCTCCATCTAAAACTTTTGAAGTATTGTCTTGCAGATAAGACTGTAAAATCTTTTCTCCCTCACTTAAGGTTGTATCAAATCTTTCCTCTTCTGCCTTAACCAATATTTGAACATAATCAATCTTTTCCATTAGATATGGATAGTATTCCTTCATGATTTCAGCTACTACTGAAACAAGTTTATACATATAGGCACCCTTAATATCTAAATGTTTACCATATCTGATAGCTCTTCTTAAAACACGGCGTAAAATATACCCTCTACCTTCATTGGAAAAAGTAGCTCCATCAGCTAAGGCAAACGTTACTGTTCTGATGTGGTCAGCAATTACTCTGTATGCCATCTTGTTTTCACCTTCATATTTTTTTGAAGTCATTTTTTCAGTAGTTCTGATAATCGGCAAAAACAAATCAGTATCAAAGTTTGTTTCTCCATCCTGAACAATCGAGACCAGTCTTTCCAGACCCATTCCAGTATCAATATTTTTTTGTGGCAATTCCTTATAGTCTTTTCTGTCAACACCTTCTTCAGCATTGTATTGTGAGAAGACAACATTCCATACTTCAATATATCTATCATTTTCCATTTCTTCAAAGAATAGTTTTTCTCCTAATCCTTCAGGGTCATATTTTTCTCCTCTATCATAGAAAATCTCACTGTTAGGTCCACATGGTCCTACACCAATCTGCCAATAGTTATCTTCTGATTTCAAGATACGTTCTGGATTAAGACCTATTTCATTTACCCAGATGTCATAAGCTTCCTCATCATCAATATATACTGAAACATATAATCTATCTTTATCAAAGCCAATCCAATCCTTATTGGTTAAAAAATCCCAAGCATAAAAGATAGCTTCTTTCTTAAAGTAATCACCTATTGAAAAATTGCCCAGCATTTCAAAAAAGGTATGGTGTCTGGCAGTTTTACCAACATTTTCAATATCATTGGTTCTTATTGATTTTTGAGCATTGGTAATTCTTTTATTTTTTGGTTTTTCAGTTCCATCAAAATACTTCTTTAAAGCTGCTACGCCAGAATTTATCCATAGTAAAGTTGGGTCATTATGTGGCACTAAAGAAGCTCCTGGCTCTACCATATGACCATGACTTGCAAAATAATCTAAAAACATTTGTCTTACTTGATCACCTGTTAATTGTTTCATAAACTTTCCTCCAATCTAAATAAAAACTCGTCACCAATTACAGGAACGAGTTAACGCGGTACCATCCTGATTCATGTTTATAACATGCACCTCAATATCTAGTTAACGCCTGAGTTACGTCAATGTTTGCATTGCACAGAAATGTGAGCTTCAGCTATTTCAGTTAATACTTTACACCAGACAGTATCTCTCTTTTAAACCTACATAACGTACTAGTACATCTCTATCGTTTTCCGCAAGAATTATAACATAAACAGTTAGGTAAAGTAAACAAGCAAGAAATATTTTGCGATTAAGAAATATTCTGTAGATTAATAGTCTTTAAGTTATTCATCTACTAAACACTTTTTCTCTATTAACATTTATAGTGCTATAATTTAAAAAAGGAATATTAAATAATGGTACGCTGTAATAAATTAAATTTTATAAAAAAATTGACAAGGAGTGATGATAGTGGATAAGTATAATTTTGATGATTTTTTTAATAATGATAATGAAGAGTCCGAGTCATTTTCTAAAAAGCCAAGAAAAGTAGATTTTTTTGATTTTCTAGATGACTTTTCAGCAGGTAATCAAAAACATCACCGCGGTGTATGTAATGGGGATTGCGCCAATTGTCCAAGTCACTATGGTTATCGCTATGGTCGCTGGTATTATGGTAAAGACCACACTCATGGTTGTAAATTTGGTGGTAACAGAGGTGGTGGTGGTATTATTTAATGGTTAAGACGCTTATAAGACGAGAATAATAGGAAAAAACATATTCTAATACAAGAAATATTTATCAACAATTTTGTTATAATGTATGTATGAAAATAGAGATTATCGCTTTTGAAGACAAATATTTAAATGATATACGAGCAATCAATGTCTCTGTATCGAGCAATCCCAACAAACCTTATGAAGAAAAGGTTCTTTCAAAGCACCTTTATATTGACTATTACACCGAATTTTCCAAAGAAAACTGTTTTGTAGCTATAAATCTGGAAAACAATGAAATTGTCGGCTATATCATTGCGGAAGTTGATTTTAATAGATTTCAGCATCACATGCTGACCTATTATATTCCCCAGGCTAAAGCCATCAGAGAAGACTTTGAGCAGAAGGTTAAAGATGAGGTAAATACATACGCTCCCTTTATCAATTCATATGAAGCTCATCTTCATATGGATGTTAAACCAGGCTTCCAGCATCGAGGCATTGGAACGATGCTGCTAAAACACCTATTTACTCATCTAAAAAGTAGCGGATGTAAGGGAGTAATGCTATCAGTTTCCAAAAAGAATGAAAGAGCCAATTATTTCTATGAAAAAAACGGGATGAAGATTATTGGTGAAAACATAAATAATATAAGGGGTATAGTCTTATAAATATACCCCTTTTTCAGTAATAATACGATTCATTTTTATATCATTTTCATCAACATCAATCTTATCCAGCTTTTGGACTTCAAAAGCAACGGAAAACTTTCTTCCCTGATAATCCTGTAGAGACTTATCATAATAGCCTTGACCATGACCAAGTCTGTTGGCATTTTTATCAAAACCAACACAAGGGACAACGATTATATCAATGTCTTCTTTTTTTATCAAAACTCCATCTTTTGGTTCTAGAATATTAAAGCTTCCCCTGACAAATCTATGTGACATATGGGCATTGATTACTTTTTGCTCTACTACCGGAAAGCAGAGTTTTATTCCTTTTCTATTAAGCAGATAGTGTAATCTTTCTAAATTAACTTCATCTTCTAATGCCATATATGACATTACTGTTTCCGGATTATAAACCTCAATCAGATCAAAAAGCTTTTGGGCAATAATGTCCGAAAAAACAGCTTTCTCAAGAATTGACAGTGTCTTTAATCTTTTTTTTATTAGTTGTCTTTGTTTAGATTTGTTCATAAAAACTAACCTCATCTATGAGTCTCTGTTTCAAGGTTGTTTTTCTTAAACTCATTTCCTTGCCAACAATACCTTTAAAGAAGGCCTCTTTCTGACCGACAAAAATCAGACTTTTATAAGCTCTGGTTACAGCTGTATAGATAAGTCGTTTCTGCAGCATGATACTATATTCCATCGACATCGGAAGAATGATAATCGGATACTCACTTCCCTGTGATTTATGTACCGACATACAATAGGCATGGGCTAAATTGGAAAAAGTATCATAGGTGTATTCAACTATTCTTCCCTCAAAATCAGCAATAATGCGATTTTGATTATTGTGATCCTCACTGGCAAAAATAATCTCAATAATAATTCCAATATCCCCATTGTAAACATCATCGTCTGGCTGATTTTTAAGCTGCAGAACTTTATCACCTAATCTGAAGGTTCTATAGCCAACCTGAAGCTGTCTCTTATTTTTTGCATAGGGATTGAACTTCTTCTGCAAGGCAACATTTAAATTTTCAATTCCATTAACACCCTTGTGTTTTGGGGCCAGTACCTGAACATTCATAAATCCTTCTTCCAAAGTTTCATACCTGTTTAAAGCATGCTCAACAATCTGTAAAGTCAGATCTTTAACATCTGTTCTTTCGCATTCAAAAAATCTGATTTCATTATTAGTTGGAATTGTACTAACTTCTTCATTTTTAATGTCTTTAGCTAAATAGATGATATCACTGCCCTCTTTTTGACGGTAAATCTTATCCAGCTTAATTACTTCAAAAAGTTCAGATTCAATCAAATCCTTTAACACACTTCCCATTGCGACTGAAGGTAGCTGATCTGCATCCCCAATGATTATCAGTTTTTTAAGACTTCCACAAGCCTTTAGTAGATTGTAGAAAAGATACTGATCAACCATGGAAAACTCATCAATAATCAAGATATCGACATTTAAAGGATCATTTTCATCCTTGGCAAATCTACCAGTTTCTTTATCCCATAAAAGAAGAGAGTGAATAGTTTTGGCCTCACAACCAGTAAGTTCAGTCAATCTTTTAGCAGCCCTTCCCGTTGGAGCAACTAGATTTATATTGTAACCAGGATATAACAGTTCACTTGTTTTAATCATGGCTTTGACAATTGTGGTTTTACCTGTACCAGGACCACCGGTCACTATTAGAATGTCATTTTCAAAAAAAGACATAATTGCCTGAAGCTGCACCTGATCATAGGTAATAAACAGATTCTGTTGCACTGTATTGATAGCTTTTTGAGCAGAAAAACCATCAATTTCTAATAAACGCTTTTGAGGAAAAAGTGCCAGATATCTGGCAATATATACCTCAGCATCATACTGAGATATGTGATAGATTCTATCTTCTTCAACATGAGCTAAACGATACATTATCAATCTTTCAACAACCTCATGCACATCATTCAAAAACTGACCAATATTTTTATCTAAATGTTTTACAAATTCACTTAATTCCAGATAGGTATCGCCATTTTTCATACATAAAGACATCAAAAGACTTGCACCATAGGCTGTCAAACGTTCAATATCATCTTTTTCAAAGCCAATATCCAAAGCGAACTTATCAATTGTCGCAAAACCTATTCCATCAACTTCTCTTATTACTCTATATGGATTACTCTTCATTATTTCTAATAGGTTATTTTCATATTTATGTTTTAATTTAAAGACATTTTTCAGGCTTATGTGATGACTGGTTAAAAAGATCACTGCTTCATCAGTCTCCTGTTTTAAGCCTTCAAGAATAGCTTGTTTTCTTCTATTGGTCATTGATGGTACTTCATCTAGAATATCATTATCATTTTTTATTTTTTCAATAGCATCCAAACCTAGGCTGCTGATTAATCTTTCCGCAAATACTGGTCCAATTCCCTTAAATTGAACTCCTGAAAAGTACTTGATCAGCCCCTCTTTATTATCGGCCATTAACTTTTTATAACTTTCTATTTTAAACTGAATCCCATACTTTGGATTTTCAACGTAATCTCCCTTTAAACTATATCTGGCATTTTTATCAATCTCGCCCAGATAGCCAACAACAGTTATCTCTTCCTGAACTTTTGACTCTTCCAGTTCAAAAACAGCTACTGTGTAGCCATTATGTTGATTGCGATATATCTCTTTTATAAATCTTCCTTTTTCTTCCATTTTACTCATGAATATGTTTGAAAATATGTTCGCTATGTTCAATAGCACCAATAAAAGTCTTTTCTATTACTCCTCCACCCAGACAGATATCTTTATCATAGAAAACTGCCTGCTGTCCTGGAGTAACTGCCTTAATCTTTTGAGGATATTTAACTAAGAGTAAATCCTCACTATATTGTTCAATTGTTACTGGATTGTCACTTTGTCTGTATCTGAATTTTGCACTGCACTGTTTTGGCATTGCAAAATCAGCCAGTCTATTAAAGCCGCTGACTAGACAGCTGTCTGAATAAAGCCAGATATCCTCATTTTGAGAGGCTACATAAAGTTCATTGTTTTCAACATTTTTTCCAATAACAAACCAGCGACCTCTATCTCCACCAATACCCAAACCTTTTCTTTGTCCAATAGTATAATACATGACACCCATGTGTTTTCCTACCACTTCTTTAGTTAAAACATCAATAATATTTCCTTCTTTTGAAGGCAGATAATTATGTAGAAACTCTTTAAAGTTTCTTTCTCCGATAAAACAGATGCCAGTTGAATCTTTTTTATCTGCCACTGGAATATTCATTTCTTGCGCTATTTCTCTTACTTCACTTTTATCAAGCTCTCCTAAAGGAAACAAGGTGTTTTTTAATACATTTCTATCTATCTGAGCTAAAAAGTAACTCTGATCTTTATTTTTATCCAAACCTTTTAACATCAGAAAACCTTCTTCATTTTTAACAATTCTGGCATAATGACCCGTAGCCACCATCTCAAATCCCTTGCTTCTGGCAAAATCAAAGAAAGCATCAAATTTTATATATTTATTGCATAGAATATCTGGATTTGGTGTTCTTCCTTTTTGATGTTCTGATATAAAATTAGTAAAAACATCATCCCAATACTCTTTAACAAAATCAACTCTTAACAGTTCAATACCTAAACTGTCAGCCACCGCCAGAGCATCCTGATAGTCTTTTTCTTGAGGACAGATATCATCTTTGATTGTTGGATTACCTAAAATATCATTATTGACAGCTGAGTCCCAATTACGCATAAAAGCCGCGGTTACATCATAACCCTGTTTTAACAGCAGATAGGCACAGACTGCACTATCGACTCCTCCTGATAATCCTACCAATACTTTCTTCATATGCTTTTCCTCTGTCTAATTATATCATATATCATTCTATTGATTGAAAATAAAAACCCTTATATAAGGGTATAGTCTTATAATGGCGCGCCCTGCAGAAATCGAATCCACAACCTTCTGATCCGTAGTCAGACGCTCTATCCAGTTGAGCTAAGGGCGCATTGTGCTCTCGCTAAATTATATTAACAAAAAGACAGCTTAATTTCAATAGCAAACTTTTTACCATATTGACTTTTTTAAAACACAATGTAAAATA
This sequence comes from Erysipelotrichaceae bacterium, assembly GCA_033808805.1. GTDB lineage: Bacteria > Bacillota_I > Bacilli_A > Erysipelotrichales > Erysipelotrichaceae > UBA1783. The sequence goes on along the minus strand of JAPXMY010000002.1, from coordinate 160,885 downwards.
GTTTTAGATTGTGAATACTTTAATAGTTAATTACCTCTAATTTCAGCGATTGGTGATAGTGCAAGACCATATTAAGTAATTAATCAATTGGGAAGTGGGAGTCTAATGGGTAGCAACCATATAGCTTATAAGTGGTCTTAACAGACAATTTGGGTGGCACCACCCGTAATGGGTCCCAAAATTGGTGTTTTTTTATTTTTAGGAGGATTATATATATGAAAAGAATGTTAAGCGGAATCAAACCAACCGGACAGTTACATTTAGGCAACTATATTGGCGCACTAAGAAACTTTGTAAAGTACCAGGATGACTATGATTTATATGTTTTTATTGCGAATCTGCACTGTGTAACATTTTATCAGGAACCTAAAACTTTAAGAAAAAACTTAAAGGATGCTATTGCCTTATATCTGGCTTGTGGTTTAGATCCTGAAAAATGTACTATTTTCCTACAATCAGATGTTTTTGCTCACTCTCAACTCGGTTGGCTGTTAACTTGTCAGAGTTACATGGGTGAATTAAGCAGAATGACACAGTTTAAAGAAAAAAGTCAAAAAAGTGATGAAGGTATTACAGCCGGTTTATTTACCTACCCTTCACTGATGGCAGCTGACATTCTATTGTATGATGCTGATTATGTTCCAGTAGGAGATGATCAAAAACAGCATGTGGAACTGGCTAGAGATTTAGCTCAAAGATTCAACAATCGCTACTGTGAAACCTTTGTTGTTCCAGAACCATTGTCTCCAAAAGTTGGGGCCAGAATAATGTCGCTATCAGATCCTTTAAAGAAGATGAGTAAATCAGATGAATCGGATAAGGGTTGCATCTATTTGTTGGATGACCTAAAAGTTGCCAGAAAGAAAATCATGAGTGCTGTTACCGATAACTTTGCCAATGTTAACTATGACAAAGAAAACCAGCCTGGTATATCTAACCTTCTAGAAATCATGTCAAGTTTGTCTGGAGAATCAATTGATTCAATTGTTTCAAGATATCAGGATAAGGGATATGGAGAACTAAAAAAGGAAGTTGCTGATATAGTCTGTAAAGAAATTGAAACAATTCAAAATAGATACGATGAAATTGTTCAATCAGACCTGATTGAAAAAACTTTAAAAGAAGGTGCCGAAAGAGCCGGCAGGATTTCTTATAAAAAACTTAAAAAAGTCCAAAGAAAAATGGGTGTTGATATTTTCTAAACAAAAAGGATGTCGTCATCCTTTTTTTAATTTTTCTATTATTTTATATTTTACCAATTAACTTTTTTCTAAATACTTTTTAACCGCCATAATAACAAAACTGTACATTAATGCTAAAAGCTGATTATGATTTTCTTTAACATCAACTGTTATCGTATCTTTAACTCTTGGTTTTAAATCAATTAAACAGACTGCCTGTTCTAAATCGTCCACTATTTCAATTTTGCGATCACCAATTCCAATATTCGCCTTCCATTTATTGGTGTCAAGATAAAAATTAAGCCTTCCTTCTTCAAAGCCAATATTTATAAAACCATAATGATTATCATTGACTTCTAATACAAATTCATAAACAACCGAATCATTGAATAAACCTTTTTTTCTTTTTGACTTATTTTCATAGACATCAGCAACTACCTGCTTGTCAGAAACAAAATTAAGAGCACAGTTTTTAGAAGTCAGTTTTCCATCTATCTGATACTCAATCCTTTCCTGACTGTTATAGATTTCATAAATATCAAATTTAGGATTAGTAGTTTTATTAATAACAAATCTTCTATAACCTTCCGGAGCAACAAATAGCTCCATTCTATTTTTCTGTTTTGTTTCCTGAACAATTTCTATCACTTTTTCAATTGAGGTTACAGTTACTCCTGCGGCAGCAACAGTTATCTTGGCAGCTGCATTTATAGCAGCTTTGGCTATTTTTTTAAAGTTCTCCATCCTTTTTTCTCCTTTTATTCAAATATTTTATAACACAAAGTTGTAAATTCTGTATAAAGATTGTTTGTAGAATTGTTAAATTCTAATTCTTTTAATGCCTCACACATTCCCTGATAGTACCATTTCTGATCAATTTTTGATTTAGAAAATCTATTCCAGACAAAATCTTTCTCTTTATTGTAATCATGAGCAATTGATCTCAGATTGGATAATTTGTCAGCCAGCTTCAACATTTTTAATTCTAAAGGAGCATTTTTAGTTTTTTCTATCCCATTTCTTTTTCTTTCCACCCATGTTTTAGATTTATCTTCAGTCACAAAAGAAACATAACTTGCGACTAATTCACCAAAATTTTCTTCAATATCTTCGATAGTCATATCAGTGTCTTCAACTGTATCATGTAAAACACCTGCTACTTTAAGTTCTTCAGATGCCTGCATTTCTGTTAACAGTTGTAGGGCTTCCATCGGATGAATAATGTAAGGTCTGTCTGTACCTTTTCGATATTGTTTTTTATGTGCTTCAGAGGCAAACTCCATTGCCAAATGAACTGTGTTTAACTGTATCATATATGAACCTCCAAATTATTCATTTTCTATATTATATCATTAAGTATATTTGTTATAATAAAATAGTTTAAAAAGGAGTTTATGTTAATGGGTGAAGGTGTGTTTATAATTATGTTGGTAAGTTTTCTAGCTTCAATAATTGGCTCCATTTGTGGTATTGGTGGAGGAGTTATCATTAAACCCGTATTAGATTCACTGGGATTATTTAGCCTGTCAACTATCAATTTTTTAAGTGGTTGTACGGTTTTTGCCATGACTTTTTTTAATGTAGGTAACTCTTTTATTAAAAAAGAGAGTGCTATTGAATTTAGATCTTCTACTCTTTTAGCTATTGGTGGTACTATTGGAGGATTGCTAGGCAAGATTATATTTGAACTGTTTCAGAACGCTTTCAATAATTTAAATCATGCAAGTGCAATTCAATCTTTAATATTACTTGTTATAAATATGGGCGCTTTAATTTATACCCTCAACAAAGACAAAATAAAAACATTAAATATCATTTCAGCATTTAATATTATTGTTATTGGCTGTGGGCTGGGATTTATATCATCATTTTTAGGAATTGGAGGAGGACCTATTAATATTATTGTTTTGCAATTCTTTTTTTCAATGTCAACCAAACAGGCCGCTCAAAATTCCTTATATGTAATTTTCTTTTCACAGGCAACCAGCCTGATTCAGACAATAATAACCAGATCAGTTAGCAATATTTCTTTACCAATTCTTATAGGGATGATGGCTTTTGGCATTGCTGGAGCAATTGCAGGAAAAAGCATTAATAAGAAAATCGATGAAAATATCGTCAATAAACTGTTTATTGGGATAATGGTACTTTTAATTTTACTAAACATTTATAACTTCATTACTTTTATCAGCTAAACTCTTTATTTCTAATCGTTTCTATTATTGTAATTTTGCTGGCCTTTTTGGCTGGATAAATATTAAAGATACTGCCGATCAACAAGATTAAAACAATGTATTTGATATTATCAAACCAGTCAATACTAATCTTTGCTTTTGAAAAAACATTAATAATTTCCACTACAACAGAAACAATCATTAGACTGATTATTATCCCTATCAAATATATTAAAATATTTTCAAAGAATAATTGAAAGTATATGTCTTTGGCGCTGGCACCCAAAGCTTTTTTTATTCCAATTTTTTTCATACGAGCCTGAATATTATTCAATGAATTATTTACAAGACTTATAATAGAAACAATTACAGAAACAAATGCTAAGACAATTAAAACTCTTCTTATTAAATCTAACAGTAAAATAAGGGAGTTTTTTGTTTGATTCTGATCAATAAAAATGAAATTATCTTTCCCCAGAATTTTATTTAAATATTCTTCATCAAATACCTCTTCGCTGACAAAATAAAAACCACTCTGATCATAGTTAATTACATAATCATTAAAAATAAAAATACATTCATCAAAATCTTCATAAAGGTTATTACAATTTTCTTCCAATATTCCAACAACTCTAAAAGTAATTCCATTAATGCATATCAATTCATTTATTTCATAACAATTAAAATATTGTTTTAATTTATTGCCAATTACTGCCTGATTATCATTATATAAATTATCTATTTCAGTTAAAAATTTACCGCTTTCCAGATTAAATGTAAATACATTTGATAGGCTGCCATCACATCCAATTATCTTATAATCTTTTAGCTCTTTTTTATTATATGAACTATATTCTTTTATTCCATAGTTTTCAAGAAGATTTTCAATCCAGATATCATTTCTCTTTTCTAATAGCTGGATGCTGCTTATATTTAATCCCAATTGTTTAAAACTCAGATTGATATTTTCAATTATATAAAAAGAAATAATGTTTACCAGCAATACTAAAACTATTGAAATACATATGGAAACAATAGTTAAATAATGTCTTTTTCTTTGATAAAAAACTTCTTTAATCAACCACACGCCCATTCTCCATTCTTATTATCCTTTTACATTTTCCAGCAATGCTTTCATCATGAGTAACAATTATAATGGAAACACCTTCTTTATTTAACTTTTCAAATATTTCCATTAATCTTAATCCATTTTCCTTGTCTAATGAACCTGTGGGCTCATCAGCCAAAATTATCTTCTTATCAGCAATCAGGCATCTGGCAATGGCCACCCTTTGTTTTTGGCCTCCTGAAAGCTGACTGGGATATTTATTTAGGATATCAACAATATCTAATTCTTCAGTTATCTCTAGCAAGTCCTTTTTACTATTCGTATAACGAGTTGCCAGTAAAATATTTTCTTTTACAGTCAGGTAATCCAATAGATTTAAATCCTGAAATATAACTCCAATACTTTTAATTAAATCCTGTCTCTTCTCTTTAGAAAACTTCCTAACATTTTCATTTTTAAAATAATAATAACCATAGTCAATATCATCATAACCAGCAATTACATTCAATAAAGTACTCTTACCACAACCTGAAACTCCTGCTATAGCTACAAAACAGCCTTCTTTTAATTCTAAATCCAAATAATTTAAAGCTAATAAATCTTTATCTTCCACCCTATATTTTTTTACCACCTTATCTAATTTGATCACTTAAAAACTCCTTTAGAGACTCAGATAGAATACAAACCTTTTTATTTTCCAAACCTATAGCTGAAATTAAAGCTACATCTTCATTACTCATTAATACTTTTATTGGAATCCTGTATTTTTCTAGATTATTCAATTCATCTTTAAACATTTCATCAATCAGATAATAACCATCGCTGTCCTGATTGATAGCTCTTTTATCTACTGTCAGTCCTTCTTTCTGTTGAAGATGAAAACTGACATTAACATGCTGAGAAAAGATTAATTCATCATAATCAGTTTTAATAATTATCCTATACCTGTTATCCTGGTTATCATATTTAACTTTTTCAATTACTTTGGCTTGATAGTAATTATCATTGATACCGATAAAGCAGGTATCATTTTCTTTTATCAAACTATACTTTTCATAGGTGAGTTCAACTATCACAAAATAATCTAAATCTTTTATTGTTATACAGTTATTTTCAACCTGGTAGATAAAACCATCTACCTCACTTAATAAATCTCTATTATTTCCATATTCATTGACATAACTTAAAATTTTATCTTTTTTCTTTATTTCATCACCCGTTGTTTTATAAATGTTTTTAATATAACCATTGAAAAATAAATAATGACTTTTACTATCTACAATACCAAAAGTTTTATAGTCATAAATAAACGTGCTTCTTTTCACTTCCACCAGCTCAATATTATTTTCTATTAGTCTTTCATCGCTGCCTGCAGTAAAAATCAAAATAACCAGACCAATCAAGCCAGCAATAATAATTATTTTCTTATTCAAGACAATCACCCCATATCATACTTATTTTCCAGTTGATTTTCCCCTAAAAAAGAAGCGATTTTCTCGCTTCAATATTAAGCTTTATAGTGTTTTCAAATATAATTTAAAATCGATTATTGAATATCAGGACTACCAAGGTATTCCTTGAGGATACTCAGGAACATACTGTTTAAACTCTGTCTTTTTAGTTAGAACATTATAATCATATCTTCCAGAAGAATATATTCCATATTCTTTTTCAATAATTTCTTTTAATTTTTTTACTGCTGAACTATCAATAGGATTTTCTAAGGTTTCAAGTAGATATCTCTTTTCTTCTTCATCTAAATTTTTATCAATATGCTTTTTATATAGATCTATCAGTAAATCCTGGTGTTGTTTCAGATAATCAACTTTTTCTAGATATGCTGGATTTATACCAAAGTATAGAATGTGATTTGAACTTTTCTGTTCAATTACTATACCAGACTCTCTTGTAGCTATTCCTGTGACCATTGTTTCGAATGTTTCAATCTTCTTTTCTGGAAGATAAATTCGATGAATATACATTTTATCATCAATTACTTCCGATAATAAGGCCACATCATGATCTAGCATTACAAAATCAACAAAAGGTCTTTTTGAATAGCCTTCGGCATCAAGAGTGTACAGAATTTCTTTTTCACCATTGATATTTATTCTATAAACTTCTTTCTCACAGCCTACATATGTCCAATAGCCATCTGAAGCTAACGTAGCGGTATTATTATAATCAAATTGTCCAAATAAGACATATTGTTTTTTAATATCGGTGTATTCATAGTTCATAACCACATTTACCAGCATTCCAAGCTCGTCAAAAGAAACATAAGCAGCCACAGCTTCTTCATTTGGTTTTATAGTCGGTACTGTTTCTTCTGAATAAAGGTGTTCTTTTGAGAAATATTCTTCATAAGAAACTGTTTCTCTTTCTTCAACAATCCAGATTTTCTCATCATAAGAATAATTATCTAATGCTACTAGTATTTTTTTAACTAAAGCACTTTTAGCCCTGATTTCTTTAACCCCATCAAATAATGAATATATCAGTTCAATCTGCTCTTTATTCGGTGTTTTCTTTTCAAACAAATAGTTTAAAACATTGCTGGCAAAAGTGTTCATGTTTTCTTTATCATACATATTTAAATCAGCAAATTTTTCATCTATTGTTTCATTTTCAAGAATTGTCTGTTGCCACTGCAAAACTATTTTATCCATCATTTCTTCTTCACTTGTTTTTGCGGCTAATTCATAGGCCTGCAGGTATTCTTTGTTATTTAGATGGTTCGCAATTTTTTCTTCAGTACTCTGGCAACCAGAAATACTCAGCAACAAAAGAAGTGAAATTAATAAGATTAACATTTTTTTCATTTTATCAGTCCTCCCATACTTTCCAACACAAAAAAACGGTTTTTTTATGTTCTGCTAGATTTTCTTCTTTATCTGATTTTAGTATAATTAGTTTTAATCTGGTTTTCAAGATAATAAATTAAACGATACAAAATCTATTTATGTTGTATCGAAACATAAAAAAATATAGCTGTTAAAGCCATATTAGTTTTTAAGACAACGTCCATTAATAGAACGGTTTTTCATTAAAGAAGCCTACCACTCTTTGAGAATCGGAAATATTAATAAAGGCTTGTGGATCATATTGTTGAATAATATCCAGCAGCATATTGGTTTCATAATGACCGCATATTGTATAGATTACTTTTTTATTTTTTTGTGAAGCATACCCTACACCTTCAAGAATAGTCGCTGAGTGGTTAAGCTTAGCCTGAATATCATGACAGATTTCTTCAACTTTATCGGTGACAATGATAAAAGCATTCCTTTTAAATCTATTGTCAGCTGCTTTTACTACCTGAGTTCCGACAAACTGGAAAACAATTGAATATAAGGAAGCTTCCCAGCCAAACAGCAGTCCAGCCAATAAAAGCAGAATCGCATTGACCATTAATGATTCATTCCAGAAGGACTTCTTAAATCTTTTAGCAAAATAGATTGAAATAAAATCTGTCCCGCCAGCACAGCCATCAGCCATTAATATCAGTGCTGAACCAACACCAGAAAGCACTCCTCCGGCAAAAGCATTCAATAACATATCTTCGGTAATTTTAAAGTAGGGAAATATTCCAGCAAAAACTGAAACAAGTACAACTCCAACCAGCGAAACTAAAGTAAACTGCTTACCTACATATTTAACTACCAGGATAACTGCTGGTATATTAAACAGGATATAAAGGATTGAATAACTGAGACTGATATTAAAATACTTGTCAAAAATTCGAACCAAAAGCAAAGCCATTCCAGAAAAACCACCTGGAGTGATATTACCGAAATGAACAAAAGAATTTAAATTTATTGCTGCTACAACAGCTGATAAAACAGCCAAAAACAAATTTTTAATCAGTCTTTTATCAACTTTCATAATTATTTTTTAGTATTACTTGGTTTTTGATAGTCGTAATACTTAACTTCCTTTCTGATATTTTTTTCTATTACTTTTAAATTGAAAAAATAAATAACCAGTCCTATCACTACTGCCAGAACCAGGATAATTGAAAAAAGGGAGATATAATCATTAACATTTTCTAACATAATTGACCCTCCTTTTTAACATTAGTCATTATAACACAGATTTAAAAAACCTCATCAAAATTGTTTCTTTCCAAAAAATCAGCACCCTTTTGACATTCATCCCTGCTTAAGCCAGGGTAATCCAACTGTCTCAATACTTCATAAACCATAATAGCAACTGTATTGGAAAGATTTAAACTTCTAGCTTTTTCTACCATTGGCAGTCTGATACATTTATCCAGGTTGTTTTTCAGGATAGTTTTTGGAATTCCAGTTGATTCTTTACCAAAAACTAAATAGATATCGCCTTTAACCAGACGATAATCAAATGAAGCTGGATATTTATGTCCGTATCTGCTTAAATAATACACTTCATCATCGTTATTTAAAACTTTTATAAAATCTTCCCAGTTTAAATGTTCAATAATTCTGGTTTTATCAATATAGTCCATCCCAGCGCGTTGCAGATGTTTCTCATTTAAAACAAAGCCATATGGTTTGATTAAGTGCAATATTGAATCAGTTGCCATAGCTGTTCTAATAATATTGCCAGTATTTTGGGGAATTTCCGGTTCAAACAAAACAATATGAATCATTATTCTTTACCTTTTAGATACTCTAATAGTAATCTGGTAGCCTTTCCTCTATGTGAGATGGCATTTTTCTGCTGGGAAGATAGTTCAGCACTGGTTAAGCCATACTCTTCAACCATGAAAATCGGATCATAGCCAAAACCGTTTTTACCTTTCATTTCATAAGCAATGGAACCTTCCATCACTCCTTCAAATACATGTTTATCATCATCCACTAAAGCTATGGCACAGACAAAGCGGGCTTTACGATTATTTTCGTTTTTCAGCATTTCTAAAATGGTCTTGTTTTTATAATCATAGTCATACCCTTCTAAAAATCGGGCACTATGAATGCCAGGCTGATTATCTAAAGCTTCTATTTCTAAGCCTGAATCATCAGCAATTACAATCATGCCATAGATGTTTTTTAGACTTTCAGCTTTGATTAAAGCATTTTCCGCAAAAGTATTGCCAGTTTCCTCTATTTCTAAATGTTCGATCTCTTTTAAATCATGAACAACATAACCTAAAGGTTCTAATATTTCTTTATATTCTCTAACCTTATTGCTATTGCCACTGGCAATCATTACATCTTTCATTTAAATCTTCCTTTCCAAGGTAAACAAAGTTTAAACTGATAAAATATCTGTCTGGATACTTCTGATCACTATTATATATTAACATCTGGCAGCATTTTTGTCCTTTAAAAATACCATAGTCAAAATATGCGTAACGAATATCATTTTGAGTTAACAAACCTTCTTGAATTACCACTTCTAGAATCTGGGCTTTCAACTTTTTATCAAAACTGTTTTCAGCGATTCTTACCGGTCTTTGTTTGAACAAAAGATAATACTCGTTTAACAGAATTAACCTTGCTGTTTCATCGCTAATTGACTCGTAGACGATTTTAAAGAGGTGGTGTCTTTGATAAGGCTTTCTTAAAGCATCTATCTTCTCTCCTAAGATAAGCATATAGTCAAACATCAGATCAGTTTTTTTAAAAATATGCCATAAAGTTTTTCGACAGATATTTCTGTTCCATAATCTTTCTGTTGCTATAGCTACAAGTTCAACTTTTTTTACATCTTCATTAGAAAAGATATTGCTGCTTATAATCTGGTATGGAGCTCTTTTATCAGCAACAATTCCATATCTGTCCATCTCATCTCTTAAAGCTGTACCTTGTAATAGTTTCAAAATCCCAACCTGCATTTCATCAACTCTTAACTCAAATAGTTTTTGATAAGTATCTTTAAAAGAGTTTAAATCTTCTTTTGGCAGTCCAGCAATTAAATCAGCATGAACAATGGTCTTGTTTTCAACCAGTCTATTTAAATTGTTTATCATCCTTTCAGTATTCTGGTATCTGTTGACTGCTTTCAGTGTTTCCTTATTAAATGATTGAATTCCTACTTCAAAGCGAAATTTATCTTTAACTTTATTGCTGCAAACAAGTTCCATTAATTCTTCGGACAATGTATCAGCCATTACTTCAAATTGAAAAGAGACATCATCCTTAAAATCAATCAGTCTTTTGGCAATTGACAAACTTCTTTTTTTATTGGCATTAAATGTTCGATCTAAAAACTTAATCTGATTAACAGTGGTTTTTTCCAGTTTATCAAATAAATCAAATAGATACTCTAAAGAAAATTCCCTGATTTTATTGTCCAGTGAAGCCATACAGTATTTACATTTGTATGGACATCCTCTACTTGTTTCAACGTATAGATATCTTTTATCCATATCTTCTAAATCAAATTCTAATAAATAGGGACTTTCCAAAGTCTCTAAATAGGCGATATCAGTTTTAATACTATTAGTATTTTTATAATCATGAGTAATTAAACCCTGAATATTCTCTTCATTATTGACATATTGCCAAAAAGAAATCTCCCCTTCATTAAGTAAAATACCATCAACATCTTCAGTCAGGTAATCTTCATAACCATAGCTCACTTCAGGGCCTCCTAAAACAATATTTACATTTTTTAGTTTTTCTTTAATTAATTTAGCTAATTTTAAAGTTTGCTCCCCATTCCAGATATAGCAAGAAAAACCGATTAAATCCGGTTTAATTTCTACAATACTTTCAACGATATTTTCTAATTTATCCTTAATAGTGAACTCTTTTAAAATTGTTTCATGACTTTTATCTCTGGCAACATAAAGTCATCTCAAAGCGAGATTTTTATGAATATATTTAGCATTTAAAGTGGTTAACAATACTTTCATAATTCTTTTCCAATACTATTTTTACTACAAATAAATGATAGCATAACTATTTGCTTTTTTCTTTATCCATAAAATCAAATCTATGATAAGATAAAATTGTGAGGGATTTGTTATGAATTATTTATTGGCAATTATAATTGGTTATGGATTAGGTTGTATTAATCCAGCATATATCTTGGGTATAATCAAGGGTTTTGATATCAGAACTAAGGGAACATTTAACGCTGGTGCTTCCAATGCCAAAGTAACTATGGGCTGGCCAGCTTTCTTTGTGGTCGTTGTATATGATATTTTAAAGGCCTTTATTGCGGTCTTTTTAATTAGATATTTATATCCAGGACAGGAAGGTATTGCTATTTTGGCTGGATGTATGGCTATTGTTGGACATATCTTTCCCTTTTATCTGCAGTTTAAAGGTGGAAAAGGATTTGCCAGTTATATCGGGCTGGTATTTGCGGTCGACTGGAAAATCGGCGTAGCTTTGGTAATTGTTGGCTTAGCATTATCTTTTCTAGCCAACTGGATAGTTATGGCAACATTGGTATTTGTAACTTTTTTCCCTATTTACTGTGTATTAAGCAATCAGCCGCTGATTACCATAATTGCTGCCATAGGTGCAAGCTCATTAATTATCTATAAACACCTTCCAAACTTTCAAAAACTTAAAAAAGGGGAAGAAATTGGAATTAATGGTAAACCTGTTACATTGTTGATGAAAAAATAAAAAAGGAGGAAACATATGGATATTAAGTACATCGAATTTAAACAAGCGATTGTTAAAGGAACAGAAAGTGAAATATCTGAACAATATGGTGAAGGATGGATCGTCTTAAGATTAGGAAAGAGTTCTAACTGGCTGGTTACCAGACCAAGTGATATTCTTGTTGATGGTGAAAGTTATCGTGATTTTGCCCTCAGGTTTTATGATGCTACTGAATTATCACCAAAGATTTTTGAAAAATTTAAGAGAGATCTAACAAAAGGAAGAATGAAGTTATTTTAATATTCTTTTTTGTATTAAATTCATTAAAATCTGAAGATGTGGAAAACACATCTTTTTTATTTATTCAGTGGCTTTTGTGATAAAATGATATCAACGATATTAGAAAGGGGAATAATATGAAATTTTACAAATGTAATGACAATGATCCATTATATGCTTTCTATAAGAAAGACAATCTTTACTATCCTGTCTTTGTAGAAAAGTACGGATCTGATCCTGTTGATGTTAAAGGTGCTTATGAAATTACCGATGAAGAAACAATTTTGGCTTTAAATAAGTATATGAATCCATATGAGCCAGGAAAACCTAAAATCTATATGGCGGGTCCACTATTCAATGAGGGAGATAGATACAGTAATCAGATTAATTCGGATGCTTTAAGAGAAAAAGGATTTACTACCTTCTTACCACAGGAAGTTGTAATTACAAATAAAAGCAGTGAACTGGTCAAAGGAGCTTGTTTCTTTATGGATTTGAAAGCTATCTATGATTGTGATTATCTGGTTGCCAATTGTAACGGTATTGAAATTGATTCTGGAACAGCAGCTGAAATTGGAATGGGTTATGCTTTAAATAAAAAGATGTATCTATATAAAAGCGATGTTAGAAATTACTACAACGAAAGATTCAAATTAAATAATTTCGTCAGTGGTCTGGTCGATAACAGAGTTTATGGTTCAATTGAAGAAATAATTGAACAGATGAAATAACAAGAAACAAATGGATGACAATTATTGTTCATCCATTTTTTAATATTCAATCTACTAAATCATAATAACAAAACGTTGAAAGTTACCAATTTAATAAATAACTTCCAACGTTTATTATTTTATGACTGGTTATAGGCTAAAGGACATCATCATCCTCTTCAGCATCATCTTCTTCTTCATCCAGTCCTCTAAATATACCAATACCATCTTTTGCTTTTTCTACCACTTTGTCTATATCAAGATTGTCTTGAGTAAACATTAGCTGATTCATTATTTCAATTAATACATTCAAATTAGTACCATATATCAATTTTATTCCATCATTTTCAAAAGCCAATTGCATTGATACATTAAACGGTGTGCCATGAAATAAATCACAAGCAATTATAACATCCTGATTATCATCAAGTTTGCTTAATATTTCAACTATCTTTTCCCTTAATTTATGCATATCAAGGTTTTCGTTGTAATCGATGGCATATAAGTTATCTTGCTTACCCATTATTAATTCCAGAGCTGATTTAATTCCGCTGGCAAAAGCGCCGTGACCAAGTACTATTACGCTTACCATAAGTCACTCCTTTTTATAAATGAGCTAATTGAATCTTGAATGGATTTATACCTGTATCTATTCCTATATCCTTGGCACCTTTTGCAGCAACAAACTGCATTGGAACCGTAAACGCTATTGGAGCTAAATATTTGTTGGTTTTTACTGAAAATACGAGGTCTCTAGAATCGACATCTTCATCTTTCATAGTTATCAAATGAACCCTGTCAGTATACTGTTTAAATGCTTTTCTAAAGTGTAAACATCTTTCCCATTCAGCTTCATCTGAGCCGAACATAAAGATTGTCTGATTTCCTTTTAATCCCATAGTAGGACCATGTGAAAATTCCTCTATTTCATAACCCAAAGTTGGTATGCGCAGCATCTCTCCAATCTTCAGCATTGCTTCCAGACTACTGCTAAAATCTATCCCATAACCAAGAGCAAATATTCTATCACTGTTTACTATAGTTGTTGCATTATCTTCATACCATTTTTCTGATTCTTCCATAACAAGCTCAAAATTATCCACTAAATTCTTAGTATCATTCAAATGATTTTCATAAACACCTTTTTCCATTTTTTCAAGAACCCATGCTGTTTCCAGAGCAAGAAGATACACCTGTAAAACAGTTACTGTATATCCTCTAGTCTCAGGTGGAGTTTCTTCTTTACCACACAACAAAGGTAAAACATAATCAACATGCTTTGTTATTTCACTTTCTAAAGCTTCAGTAAAAACTAAAGTGTCATAGCCTTGCTCTTTGAGGTGTTTCATAACATTTATTGTTGATATAGAAGTGCCAGACTGACTAAAACCTATACATAAAATGTCTTCTTTCTTTAACAATCCGCTCCAATCAGCTTTTTCATAATTAATAAAAACTGTAGGATAATGTGCTTCTGCATCTATACCAACTAGGTGTTTAAAATAATACTCTGCCAAGGTTGAAACATTATAAGATGTGCCTGAGCCAAAGAATAAAACTTTTTTATACTTTTTTTCAAGAAACAACTTAACAAATGGCTTCAAAAACACATCTTTATCTTTAAAGGTTGCTCTTAAAGCCCTTGGCTGATCATACATATATCCAAGTACTGTTGCTTCCATTTTTAAATTCCTTTAATCAGGTCAGCCAAATTTTCTGGTGTATCATCAGGAACAATTTGAACTATAACCTCTACTCCCTTTTCAATGAGTTGTTTAAAATAAGATAAATCTTCTTCAGTTAAGAATAAGGTCTTTTTAATATGATATTCAGCTGTTTTTGGTGGTGTAATATTTCCTACGGTAATTTTTTCAAAAGTATATCCCTCATTGTACATCTCAAGTAAATGTCTAGGGCTATTACACAATACCATTACATTAGAACCCCTATCCAATTTTCTTTTTAATTTATCTGCACAAGTGGCAGCATCATAAAAAGATAATTTCACACTAGATGGAGTACCAAATTTTAAAGCTGTTTGTCTAAATTTATCCTTAACAATTGCATCATCTACGATAAGAATCTTATCTATCTTATGATAAGGAATCCAAAAACTTACCACTTGTCCATGTATTAATCTGTCATCAATTCTTAAATCTAATACTGCCACTTAATCCTCCTTAAGCAATTATGCCCAAAATACCTAATACAAACGCAACTGCTGAAACTATTACAATTACCTTGCCCATTGACATTTGTTTTCTTAATAAACCATAAATGCCTAATGTTGCAGCTAAAGATAACATCTCTGGAACAATTTCATCTAAATAATCCTGTACCACAATTAATGAACCGGAAATTTCAAATTGTAAAGGTGTTACAATTCCTACCCATTGAGCAACCATAGCACCAATAGATGCCATACCAATAATTCCAGCACAGTATGTAAATACTTCCATCATTCCACTTTCCTGTAAATTGCTCATCAAAGTAGTACCTTGAGAATACCCAAGTTTTAATCCAAAATATCTGGTTAAAAAGTTTGGCAGGTTATAGGTTACCAATAAAATAATTGGGCCTAAAAAACTTCCTTTAATTGCAAAACTGACACCTAAAGAAGTTGCTATTACTTTGAAGATACCCCAGAAGAATGTATCACCAATACCACTTAATGGTCCCATCAAAGAAACTTTAATAGCATTGATTGACTCAACATCAAAATTTTCATCTTCTTTAGCCTGCTCTTCCATAGCTACTGTCAAACCCATAACAAATGGAGACGGAGCAACTGTCATGTTAAATGCTGCAATATGTCTATGCATTGCGGCTTTATAGCCTTCTTCATCATCGCCCCAAATTCTCTTTAAACTAGGCATTACAGCATATAAGAATCCTAAGCCTTCCATTCTCTCATAGTTGAAAGATCCTAATAATGCAAACGATCTCCAAAATATACTGTTAAATTCATTCTTTGGTAAATTTTTAATATCTCTATTTTCCATTATAGTTCCTCCTCGAAATCAGAAAAGCTTCTTCTTTCTAATTCTAAATCCTTTGACTTAATCTGATACATAACTAAAGCAACTGCTAAAGCAATAGTTGCTACAGCTATCATTGAAAGACCCATCCATGAAGACAGAGCAAATCCCATGATCAAATAAGGAATTATATCTTTGTCCATTAATAGGTTCAAAAGCAATGCAAATCCCATTGCTGGTAAAACTTTCGCTACTGCATTCAAGCCATTTATTGTCCAAGCTGGAATACCATCAACTACTTTTGCTATGATTTCATTACCTGCATATAAAGCTACAAATGTTATTAGCCAATATATTGCAATAGTAATAACAAGATTCAAGTAGTGAATGCCAATTATCTGCTTTTCTTTATTGCCCTCATCAATTAATCTATCCACTCTATGCATCATAGGTGAATATAAGGTATCAATAATTGTTTGCATAAACTGAAGTAACACAGAAACTGGAACAGCAAAAGTCATTGCAACTTCAATTCCAGAATTTGTAGCCAAAGCTACTGCAGCCCCAATAGTACCTCCCGGTCCTACACTCAATCCTGCTGTTGGTCCAATAGATGCAGCACCCATAAAAATCAACTGCAATTGAGCTCCAATAATCAGTCCCTGCTCAGGTTTACCTAAAATTATTCCGACTAACGCCCCTGTAACAACGGGTTCTCTGAATTTACATTCCCCTAGCCAGCCGCCTTCTAGATAAGAAACAGCAGAGACTACTCCAATTAAAGCAGCCTGTAAAAAACTCATATAATCCTCCTTTTTTATTATTATCTAGTGGTATACCCCATTAATACCACTAAGTTCAAAATATCACATTTTTTTTCAATCCGCAACTAATTTCATTCTTGAAAAATTGGATTGTTATTATTTCAATTAAATTAACAAAACACTATTTTATTTTAAATAAACAACGTTAAAAATTTATTAATCTTTTTGAAAAATTTAATCTTAGCACTAAAAATAGTATAATAAAAATACGAAAGAATAGTATATTTTTTAAAAAAGCCACTATACTTCCAAGTAATATTTATGGACAAAAATTCAAAAACGAAAAATCTGTTAATCAAACACTACAAAAAATATCCTGAATTACAGATTCAAGACATATTTAAATTTCTTTTTCAAAGCAGTTTTGGTTGTGAACATATGATTTCTTCACTTGATTTTGTTACAGATTATATTATAAAAGAAGCTTCTGCCATTGAACAGAAAAATGCGGATTTGGTTGAAAAGCTTGATGGAAAATATAGTCGTGTACATCTTTTATATCTAAAAAAAGGCTTAAGTCCTTATACTTTAGGAAAACTGTTCTATGCTTCTGCAAAAAAAGAAGTTAATGGTTTAGAAAAATTAAAAAATCAGCTGCTTGCTGTAGAAGAATTGATTCATGATGGCTTACTGCCATTTTCTATTAAAGATTTTAAAACCGCAGTAAATGAATGGTCCCATAAAGGTTATCCAGCAATCCATCATTCAAAAATCTTTCGTGATGAATACAGTCCATCATATAGAGTGATTGCTAGTAGATATATTCCTTTTCTTCCTCTTCTTTCTGATATTGACAAAATACAGGTAAATAGCTCAGCACTTATAATTATAAATGATGATATTAACAAAGAAACAAATACAATGATTGAAACTTTATTTGAGATCTATGACTGTAAAATAATAAACATTGTTGACAACTATATGAATCAACAAAATAATCATACTCAAACACTGATAAATTATTATTCTAAATTTAAATGCAGCTTATTCAGTATTGAATCATCTATCAGTAAAAATGAAACTTTAACTATAATAAAACAACCTGATTGATTACTTTTTAATTTTCATTGCAAAACAAAAGACCCCACAGGGTCTATTTTATTAAGCTGTTGCTTTTTCGATTGCTTTTTTAGCTCTGTTTACAATAGTTGTAAATGTTTTAGGGTCATGAATTGCAATTTCTGACAACATTTTTCTGTTAATGTCAATATTAGCCAATCTTAAGCCATACATTAATTGAGAGTAATTGATATCATTGTTATGAGCTGCAGCATTGATACGAGCAATCCATAATTTTCTCATTTCTCTCTTTAAGTTTTTTCTGTCTCTATATGCATATCTTAATGAACGCATTACCTGTTCATTAGCAGTGCGATATAAAGCATGTTTAGAACCGAAATAACCTTTAGCTAATTTTAAAACTTTATTACGACGTCTATTTTTTGTGTAACCTCTTTTTACTCTTGCCATACTTATCTATCCTCCTACTTTTGAATTAGTAACTTAATGCGTTTGTAATCGCTTTTAGAAACTAATGCAGCCTTTCTTAATTGTCTTTTTTGTTTTTGTGATTTTCTAGGCGCTAAATGAGATGTATACGCACGGCCTCTTTTTAGCTTACCAGTACCTGTAACTTTAACTCTTTTAGCTAAGCCTCTTTTTGTTTTCATTTTTGGCATAATCTAATTTTTCCTTTCACTATTTTTTAATTGGCGTTAATGTACAAGACATTGTATTGCCTTCCAGTTTAGGTTTTCTATCAACACTACTTACTTCACTTAATTCAGTAATGAAGTCTTCCATAACCTTTTTACCAACATCTTGTCGAGTCATCATTCTTCCTCTAAAACGCATATCAACTTTAACTCTGTTACCATCTTCAAGCCAGCCTTTTGCCTGCCTGACCTTGGTATTGAAATCATTAGTATCAATTACCGGAGACAGTCTAACTCCTTTTACTTCAGTAACATGTTGATTTCTTTTTGCTTCTTTAGCTTTCTTTTGTTGTTCAAAGCGGTATTTACCATAGTCCATAATTCTGCACACTGGTGGTTTAGCTTTTTCCGCAACACACACTAAATCTAATTCGTAATCATAGGCCGTATTCAAGGCTTGACTACGAGACATAACTCCTAATGATTCGCCTTCAGGCGCAATAACTAATACTTCTCTAAAACGGATGCTCTCATTGACTAAATCGCCTGGCACATTCTTCCTACTTATAATTAACACCTCTTTCTTCTATAAAAGAAAAGTGGGTTTGCACCCACTAAAATCAATCTAATTAATTGACAGTAGCTGTTTACCTATACCCGTTGGATATCAGGTGAGAAGGGGTGCTTCTTCTTTCCACAATTCTTTACCGTAATTATATTACCAAACTAATAAAATAATGTCAACTCAAATTATTTTGTCAGCCATGTCTTTTTATTTCCGATTTTATCTTGTTTTCCCTACAAAACTGTTCTAATTTCTTAGCGCCTTCTACACCACAGAATTTTTCTTTAAAATCTTTAATTTTAACCAGGTTAAATAATTTCCTGGTATTTTCTTCATCAAAAGATATGATTATAGTCTCAACTTTATTGCTGTTTTCCTTCATTAATTCAGCAGTTATAGTAAAGTTATTATTATAAATCTCTCCATCCGCAAAGACTTTTTGCCCAGTTCCATAATAACGACATAACACAAATTTTTGATTAATAAGCATCATAATAACACCCCGATTTTTCTAATTTTTTAAAGTGTACTACAACTTATCAGTCAATGCAATATGTTTTAATCAAGTTATCAATTTCACAATTTAGTTGGCTACTATATTGATTAATTTGTTAGGAATATAGATGATTTTTCTGATTGTTTTTCCTTCAGTCTGAGCACTGACATTAGGTATTTCTAATGCTAGTGTTTTAACCGTTTCTTCATCAGAGTCAAAAGCCACATTTACTCTGCCTCTTAATTTGCCATTAACCTGTACTACAACTTCTACTTCATCTACAACAAGTTTTGATTCATCATACTTTGGCCATGGTTCATAGGCAAGTGTTTCTTTTCCAGTATAATACTGATGCATTTCTTCACAGACATGGGGAGTAATCGGACTTAGAATCTTAATAAAATCAATAATCATATCTTTATTAACTTTTTCAGCCTTATAGCACTCATTGATAAAAATCATCATTTGAGAAATACCGGTGTTAAAATTCAATGAATCGATATCTTCGCTAACCTTTTTTACGGTGAAGTTAAAGACATAATCCAACTCAGGAGTTGGCTCATCAACAATTTTTCCTGGTGTTTCCATAATTAGTCGCCAAACTCTTTCAATCCATCTTCTTGAGCCTTCAACCCCCTGTTCGCTCCAAGGCTTTGAAGCTTCCAATGGTCCCATAAACATTTCATAAAGTCTTAGTGTATCAGCGCCATATAATCTGACAATATCATTAGGATCAACAATATATTCTGGATAACGTTTACCCATCTTAATACCATTGGCTCCTAAAATCATTCCCTGATGAATCAGCTTTTTGAATGGTTCTTTTACAGGGACAATACCTTTATCATACAGGTAATTGTTCCACATTCTTGAATACAGCAAGTGACCTACAGCATGCTCTGGCCCTCCTACATACAGATCAACCGGTAACCAGTGTTTTAACAGTACAGGATCAGCGATAGCTTTATCATTATGGGGATCAATATATCTCAAGAAATACCAGCTGCTTCCCGCACTGCCAGGCATAGTTGAAGTTTCTCTTTTTCCCTTTTTACCATTAACTGTTACATTCACCCAATCTACAGCTCTATCCAAAGGGGCTGCTCCACCTTTATTAGGTGAATAGTCATCCAGTATTGGCAATATTAAAGGCAACTGTTCTTCTGACAGAGAAATCATATTTCCATCTTCTAAATGAACTATTGGAATTGGTTCTCCCCAATATCTTTGTCTGGCAAAAATCCATTCCCTCAAGCGGTAGTTAACCTGAGCACTTCCAAGACCATTGTCTTCCAGCCATCTATTCATCGTATTGATGGCATCTTCCTTATTCATACCATTGATAAAATCAGAATTGATATGAATGCCGTCTCCTACATAGGCTTCAACAGTTACATCTCCACCTTCCAAGACTGGAATGATTTCCAGATTAAACTTTTTAGCAAACTCATAGTCCCTTTCATCATGAGCAGGAACAGCCATTATTGCGCCAGTACCATAGCTTGCTAAAACATAGTCACTGATCCAGATTGGAATCTCTTTTTGATTTACTGGATTTACCGCATAAGCCCCAGTAAAAACTCCTGTTTTATCTTTGCTTAAATCTGTTCTTTCAATCTCAGATTTAGTAGCACAGATTTTTTTATATTCTTCTACTTCCTTTTTCTTTTCTGCAGTAGTAATCTTATCCACTAACATATGCTCAGGAGCCAGCACACAGTATGTAGCTCCAAACAAAGTATCACTTCTTGTAGTAAAGACACTAAACTTTTCATCAGTATCTGCAACTTTAAAATCAACCTGAGCTCCGTATGATTTGCCAATCCAGTTTCTTTGAATTTCTTTAGTTGATTCAGGCCAATCAATTTCTTCCAAACCTTCAAGCAATCTATCAGCATATTTGACAATATCAATTACCCATTGCTTCATATTTTTTCTAACTACTGGATAGCCACCACGTTCACTTTTTCCATCAACAACTTCATCATTGCTTAAAACACAGCCCAGCTCTTCACACCAGTTAACTGGCATATCTATATACTTGGCTAATCCATCATCAAATAACAGCTTGAAGATATATTGTGTCCACTTATAGTATGAAGCATCACAGGTAGAAATCATTCTATCCCAGTCATAGGAAAAACCAAGATTTTTTAGCTGATGAGTAAAAAATTCGATATTTTCTTTAGTGAAGATATCAGGATGATTTCCTGTACTGATAGCATATTGTTCCGCAGGTAAACCAAACGAGTCAAAACCCATAGGATGTAAAACATTATAGCCTTCCATTCTTTTTTTTCTGGAAACAATGTCAGTAGCTGTATAGCCTTCCGGATGACCGACATGTAAACCCTGACCGCTTGGATAAGGAAACATATCTAAAGCATAAAACTTAGGTTTAGAAAAATCATAGGCATCAGTTTTAAATATCTTGTTTTCTTCCCAATACTTTTTCCATTTTGCTTCTGTAATTTCGTGATTATAACTCATAAAAATTCTCCTTCTTTAAGAAAAAATAAAAGGTGCTACTCTAAGGACCCTTGCGGGCGGTACCACCTTAGTTGACCTGTTTTGTCCACTTTAAACGACTTTAACGCAGTCATACGTCAGCTCATAGGGTGAGTTCAGTTAACTGCCTGCTGATTTCCATCAACCATCAGCTTTCTATCAAGTCCAGTTTTTCCTACTATTCCTACTCAACACTGCCTATATTTTAGTAATTGTATGACTAAATGTCAAACTAATCCTTGAAATAATCTATTAGTATTTCTTTCATATAATTGTATCTTCTGGCATAGCTGTTATCTATTCTGATTAAATCAAAACCATACTTACGACAGATTTCATTTTTCTTCTGATCTCTTTCCTTAACCAATTTATCGTTGTAATGTTCCTTGCCATCAAGTTCAATGGCAAAAATTGGCATTTCCTGATTATTGAAATCTTTTTGATATACCACAAAATCAAATCTTCCAGTATAGAATAAGTCATTATAATTATTGCCATCATTAAAAACATGGTTTATTGGGACCTCTTTATATACGGTGCATTTTTTTCCATTTGTCAACACGTTTGATAAAGCATGATTTAAGTTTACCAAAAGTGCTTCTTCCATTTCTGTACTATATGGCTTTATACCCAAAGCTCTAGATTTGTTTTCTAAAGCGGTGACTTCATATTGCCCTTGACTTTTAACATATTGCACTAATTCATATAAATCATCCTGAGCATATCTATCTAATTGATGTAATCTGTCTATGTGCTTTTGACTGCCAAAAATAACCAATTTATTTTTGGCTCTGGAAGTAGCAACATTTATCAACTCGCGATTATTCTTCAGCCAGTCGTAAGTTTTACCAATTGTTTTATCTGTCAAACAAAGAGAAAACAAAATTTCATTTTTCTCATCGCCTTGAAAAGCATGTACAGTTCCACAGGTAACATCTGATATTTGATAGTCCCTTAATTTTTGAGCGATTAATTGTTTTTGTTTGACAAATGGTGTTATTACTCCTATCTGCTTATCCTTATTTTCTAATATATATTCTATAATTGCTTTTGCTTCTTCTGGAGCTGTATTTCTTGTAGAAGTTTCATTTTCCTTAATCTCTTTAAATACCAGCGGATTGATACTTTCTGTTTTTGAGTCAATAACTAATTTTGAGTTATAATATTTGACATTATTAAAATCTATTATTTTCTTATGACATCTATAATGATGAGACAATAATATTTCAGAAGAAACTGCATCAACCGATAAATAGGTTTTATAAATAGAATTTTTGAGATAATCATATTCATCAGTTATATAATATTTTTTCCTTAAATTGATATTATCTATCTCATCCAGTAAAATGACTGGATTTAACTGTTGCGGATCACCAACCAGCATTAAATTTCTACCACGAATTATCGGTATCAATGAAACTGCCATATTACATTGACTGGCTTCATCAATAACAACCATATCGAAATACACATCAGGATTGCCAAGTTTATATGCAGATATGCAGGTAGTTGTAATAATAGGAAAAACCTTGATAAATTTTCTTAAATTATCTCCGTTAGAAAGATAGCGATTGAAATTTCTTACTCTGACTTCCTCTTCTTCCACAAATACTATATCAATTAAATCTCTAAACCTAGGTTCTAATAAAACTTTTAAACATTTAATTGAAGCATAATAAAGATAGCCCTTAAAAATATTATCATCGACAATATAATCTAACGCTTCCTTATTGGTAATATTGCCTATTTCTTTTAAACGACTGTTTATTTTTTCTAATTGAACACCTTGCAGCTGAATCTGATAGTTTAAATTGTCGTTTGTTTCCAGCATCTTTTCGATAGTTTCTTTACGTTCTTTCAATTCGATGATTTCATCATACTTTTTCATCAAATCACTTAATTTTCTAGCATCAACAAAAGTATCGGATTCAAGTTTTGCAAGTATATTTTCATCTATCACAATTTCCTTAATCTGCAGATACAACTGTCTTATATAATTGGTAGCTTCCAGAACTTTTTCATTATTTCCCAATCTTATAATTGGAAAAGAGATTATATCATCCTCATAAACCATTGAAGATAGTTTTTCAACAACTGAATCTATTGGATGATTGTTATATGAAGCAAACAGTAAAGTTCTTTTATTGTAGAAAGCGGTTAATATGGTGTTTATTATTGTATTTGTTTTTCCTGTACCTGGCGGACCCTGTACATATGTTAATGGATATTTCATCGCATTATAAATTGCTAACAACTGGTCAAGGTTAATTTGTCTGTTGATTAGAGCAATGGGATAATCTTTTCTTCTAACTGGCAATTTCAGAAATTCACCAAAAAAAGCCGCAATAGGTTTTTCAACCTTATTTTCTTTATACTTATCAACAATAAAACCATATTGCTCAGTTAAATCAACCAGCATTTCTCTTCCAATGGCAATAATATAAGGCATATCATCAATTGCTTCATTATTGGCAAGATTGTCAGCAATACAATCCTCTATTGTTTTTAAGTTGTTAGAAAAGTTATCTAATAAATATATCTGGTCATCATCTAAAAATCTATTTATGCTGTATTTTGTACCTTCGATAGTAAACTCTTTACAGATAGTTATATCATTATCTACTCTCAATTTTTTATTTTTTACATCTAAGAATAATTTACGATAGGCTAAAACATATAATCCTTCTTTAGTATAAATACTTAAAATATTTAAACACAGCTGTTTATATTTTAAATTTGAACTCTTAGCTTCATTTTGAAAAGATTTTATTATCTCTAAAAATTGATACTCATCCAACGAAAAGTCTCCACGTCTTATTTTTTCATCATCAATTTTACTGATAAGTGCATATTCACATTCAAATGGACTATTGTCCAATCGCTGACAATCAGCAAGATAGTTTAATATTTTCATATTATAGACATTATCAAAAATCCTATGATATTTATTGGGATTATTTTCAATGTCTTCCTTCAGTTCTTTAGCAGTCCTGTAATAAGATCCTTCTATAATTGTTGCGGATAATATATTTTTAAGATTAATCTTCAATTCTGCCAACATCCCATTACCAATATGTAAACCATCCACAATTAAAGTTATTGATTTGCCCATCAATATCTTTTTTATGGCAATCCAATACCTGGTAAGTTCTTTAGAAACATTTCGGTATTCGATACTAACCCACTTGCCTTCAAAAATCCCCTTAAATAACACCTTGTTAATATTATTCATATTTAAAATTCTCTATAATTTATAGTATCATACCATTTTTAAAATATCTATTAATTTGAAAAAACAATAATTAGTTTATATAATTAAATTATGATAAGAAAGAAACTTCAACATAGAACACTGCCAGATTATAACTTAGCTGAAGAGCTGATAAATTCCATTTCCCATGGACTTGGAGTAGTCTTTGGCATTATTGTAATGATTCTATTAATTATCAAATCGATACAGAACAATAGTCATGCTCAGCTGATAACTGGAATCATCTATTCTTTTTCCTTGATTTCCCTATATATCAGTTCTACTCTTTATCATGCAGTAACCAATGAATTTGTAAAAAAGATTATGCAAATAATTGATCATTGTATGATTTACATATTAATAGGTGGAAGCTATACTCCCATACTGGTTTGCAGCATTTCTAAAATCAGTCCAGTTAAATCAACCATCCTTTTGATTTTTATTTGGATTATTATTGCTGTTTCAATTGTTCTTAATTCAATTGATTTACATAAATATCGAGTCTTTGCTCATATTTCATATCTAGCTTTAGGATGGATTGTTGTAACTATTTTAAAGGATACCTATTTAGCTTTAACTCATGATGGTTTTATGATTTTGCTATATGGTGGCATTGCCTATACTGTTGGCGCCATCCTTTATGGAATAGGGTCAAAGAAAAGATATTTTCATTCAGTCTTTCATTTTTTTGTTCTAGCAGGTTCTATCATACAATTCATCAGCATATACCTATACGTCTTTATTTAAAGATTATTCAATATCGTAAAATAAAAAAGTAGTAAATCATGTCGAATCTACTACTTTTTTTGACTTTTAAGTCACCATCATAAATTAAAGGTTAATTTTATATGATCCCCACTCAAATTTATTAATGGATTTTTACATAATTCCGAAGAATGAAAGTATGATTGATACAACAATAATTCCAAAAATCAGATTTACAGCATTAACGTTCTTCTTACTTACCAGGTAATATAGGAATAATACAAAACCTAGTGGTAAAATATTAGGTAAAACTGTATCAAATATTCCTTGAACAGGAACAACATCAAATATTACAAATGTTTCCGGGAATGAGAAATCAATATAAGAAGGAATCAGTGCTCCAACAACCATAACACCAAGTACACCTGCTGCTTTGGTAATTGTTGTGGCATTTTCACGAATCTTGTCAATCGCATTTGTACCTAGATTATATCCTAAATGTCCAAGAGGAATTCTAGAAATTGCCCCAAAGAAGTGGATAACCATGAATACAATTGGCCCAAGGATAGAACCTTGTCTATTTAATGAAACTGAGATTGCTGCTGAAATTGGCAATAGTGTAAACCAGAAAATAGCATCACCCAATCCTGCTAGAGGACCGAACAAACCGTTTTTAATATTTCTGATTAATTCTCTATCTTCTCCTGCTTCTTCAAGAGATAAAACTAACCCGTTTAAGAAAGTTGCCATGTGCATTTCTGTATTGAAGAAGTCAATATTATTCACCATTGCAGCTGCAACTTCTTCGGTGTTATCTCCATATATTTTCTTGAAATAAGGAGCCATTGTGTAACAGAACCCCATTGCCTGCATTCTTTCATAGTTAAATCCAAATTGTAAAACCATTGAAAGCCAGCCCATGTTGGTTATATCTTTTTTAGTTAATTTATTTCTAGATACCGTCATCATCAGCACCTCCTTCATAAACTTTCTTGTCTTTGTTACTTATATAACTTTGGAAAGTGATACAGACAGCCAAGATAGCAATAGGTAATACGTTACCTGTGTCAATAAATGTTGAAATCAAGAAACCGATAAACAGATATGCAACGTTGTCAATTTTTAACATAACTTTAAGCAGTAATGCTAACCCAACCCCTGGTAATAAGTTTCCAGCAACTCTAAATCCATGTACCAGCCACTCTGGGAACTTTTCAACCAATGCAGTAATCGGTTCCTGAATCAGGTATGCTGATAAGAAAATTATTAGTGCAGTAACTAAAGACTTACCAATAGCTGAAAGCCATACTAATCTGCCTAACGCTGCCACATCACCTTTTTCACAAATCCTGTCAGCAATTGGCATTAATCCTGAATAAACAGTACTTAAAATCATACCAATCCATTGTCCTAATAAAGCAAAAGGTAATGACAAACCTAATGCCGCTTCTGCAGATACTCCACTTGTATAAGAGATTACAACAGTCATGATACCTGCTATCAGTGGGTTAGGTGGAACTGTACCACCAATTGTTAACAGCCCCAGATAAGCAAGTTCAGCTACTGCTCCTGCAGACAATCCCAATTGTACGTCTCCTAAAACTATTCCCGAAAAGAAACATACTACAATTGGTCTAAAAATTAAAAATACTTCCGCTTGTTGGTCTAAACTACATATAAATGCAACTAAAGACAGCAATAAGCCTTGAACCAAGGTTATTTCCACAATTTACACCTCCTTTTTATATATTGTAGATTTTATCACCCGGCAAAATCTGAATGAATAAAGATACCCCTTTTGCCTTCATAGCTTCAAAGTCCTCTAGGTCCTTATCATCAACATATACATGCGGTGATCCTGGATGAACTTTCTTTCCTTCTTCAAAGTGCATGTTTGCAACATTGATTTTTTCAAGTGGAAGTCCACCTTCAACAAGTCGTCTAGCACTTTGAGGGTCTCTTGCCACAAGGTAGATTAATTGCTTTGGACTGGCTTTCCATAAAATTTCAATAGTTTTTTCAATACTATAGAAGCGTATTCCAACTCTAGCTATGTCAGCAGTAATAGACATAACAGACTGCTGCACTGGATCATTTGCTGTAGCATCATCAGCAACAACAATTAAATTTGCACCTAATGAATTTACCCAAGCTACACCTACTTGACCATGAACGAGTCTATTATCAATTCTTGTCATCAAAATATTTGGTTTTCTCATAAAATCCCCCTTTGTTTTAAATATTATAACTAAAACTTTCTTATGTACATTATATACTACTTTTTAAAAAAGAAAACTGATTTTGTACTTTTTTGTGATAATTTGTGAAATTTTGTGATAATCTATATTTATAGAGAAAGTGAGATGATTTTATAATGGAAAAGAAAAAAACTATGCTGGATTATATTGAAATGACACCGAATAAGGTATTGGAAAATGCCAAAAATCCAAAAGAACTTACCAAAACTTTAACAGACGAATATATTACAAACAAATATAATGAAGTATATGTCGTTGCAAGTGGTTCTAGTTTTAATGCCTCAATTTGTGCTCAGCCGTTTATGGAAGATGTTTTAGGTGTAAGAGTCAATGTAATTTCGCCTTCTAATTTCACGAATTATTATAAACATAATAAGAGTGACTTCATATTTGTGATTTCTCAAAGTGGTTATAGTACAAATGCCATTGAAGCTTTAAAAAGAGCAAAACAGCTCGGTGTTAAAGCTATTGGAATTACAGGTGATGTTGACAGTGATTTTAAAAATTATACTGATTTATTAATTGACTACAAAGTCGGTATTGAAACTGTAGGTTATGTAACTGTTGGAGTTGTTACACTGGTACAGTTTCTGATGACTTTCGCTTTAAATGCTTCATTGCAATTAAATAAAATTTCAAAAGAAAAATATGATGAAGCTATCTCTTCAATTGTCGAATCGGCAAAACTTCATCAGGAAATTCAGGAAAAATCTCATGCTTTTATTAAAAAGCATTACAAATCTCTTTCTTCAATGCAAAAAGCTTATTTCTGCTCAAGTGGAGCTGGTATGGGTATTGCCTTTGAAGCCGCACTTAAAGTTGGAGAAACCGTTAAAATTCCTGCTTTCCCATTTGATGCTGAAGAATATATACATGGACCAAACCTGCAATTAAATCCTGGATATACTGTCTTCATAATAGATAGCAATGATAAAGACAGCGACAGACTAAAACAAATCTACAGGGCAACCAGAGCTGTAAGTGATAACACTTACTTTATAAGAAGCAATGCTGATGAAAACAGTATTTATACAGATACTAATCTGTCTCCTTTATTTACTCCTCTGTACTACTTACCTTTCTTCCAGATAATTTCACATCAGATTACTGAAGATCTGCATAGATGGGAACAACATCCACTATTAAAAGAATTCAAGAAAATTGCAGCATCTAAAAGTAAAAACTATGTAGATAACGATTAATAGAATATTGAAAATTAGAAATTTATCAAGTTTAAGGAAAGTCTTTTGATTTTAGAAGACAAAATCTAAAAACCACATAAAAAGGTGATGAAAATCACCTTTTTATGTGAAACAATCAAATCATCTATAATTATTTAATCGGCTTTCTGATGTAATCAATCGGTCTTACTATGAAGTTGCTGTTTAGAGCGCAATTACCATTAACATACATTATTTCTAAGCCATTGTAGGTAAATACATCTGTTTCCGGATTAATATTCAGGTAGATATCCCACAGCATTTCATCACCATATTCATAGCCTTCAAATGGTGATAAATAACCTTGCTGGCCGTAACTGATTTCTAAACTCTCTACCACTTGATTTAATGGCATAAAACCATTGGCATATATTTCTGCCCATTTATCAAACCATCCACACCAACTGTTATACCAGTATAGACTGTAAGGGTCTTGATCAGTTAATTTCCACCACTCTTCTTTACCCTCTTGCTGAATATAGCCATTATGCTTTCTATCTACTTCAAGATGATATTTAAAGAAATCCGAAAACCAATCAAAATAGTAATATTGTTTTGTTAAGCCATCTTCAGCATAATAATAAATTACATTGACTATATGGTGAAAATAAATAGTTTTCTTTTTAAACCCAACTCGCATGTCAATACGGAAATTTACACCATCACCGATATTTATTTCTCCAGTAACAGGAAAAGAAGTATCATAAAACTTCTCATTATTAAACAGTTCAATATACTTCTTTGACTCACTATAGCTCAGCTTAAAGTCATACTTGTTGCCATATTCTGGATTTACTGGAGCAAACACTTCTACTTTATACCAAGACAAATAAATACCTGCAGCAATGGCCAAAAACGCACTCACAATTATCAGGCTTTTAATTTTATAGACCTTTGAAACTGATTTACTCTTTTCATTCATAACCTTTACCTGTTTTCCTATTTCATTCATTCATTTTATTATTACTTAAATTCTGTTTAAACAGCTTAATTTATATCCAATATCACCTGCTTCAAAGTAATATCTGAATATCTATCTGTTTTTACTTCATAAATATCTACACCATAAATGGTGGCAACAATATTACCAGTTTTTATAATTAGAATTACTGTATTATTCAGCACTATCAAAAACTCAAATAATAGAAAAAAATCTTTGTTCTGAATCAATTTTTATTTTCTTCCTGTAGTACTCTTTACAGATTAATAATAACACAAAAGACAATCTGTATATATTAAATTATATAAATGAATTTATATGAAAAAAAGTAAGATTATACCACCTTACTTTTAATCCAGTTGAACTTTTCCAGTATATAACTGATAATATCTTCCTTTTAATTCTATCAAAAAATCATGACTTCCTCTTTCAATAATCTGACCTTTTTCTAAAACAATAATTGCATCAGCATTTCTAACCGTTGATAAGCGATGAGCAATCACAAACACTGTTCTTCCAGCCATCAGCCTGTCCAGACCTTCAGCTATCAGTCTTTCTGTATGAGTATCTATTGAACTGGTGGCCTCATCTAGAATAAGTACTGGTGGATTAGCAACAGCCGCTCTGGAAATATTTAATAGCTGTCTTTGCCCCTGAGATAAATTGGCACCATTAGCTGTTAACATTGTCTGATAGCCTTGCGGCAATCGACTTATGAAACTATCAGCATTAGCCAGTTTAGCCGCTTCAATACATTGCTGGTCTGTGGCCTGTAGATTGCCATATCTGATATTATCCATAACTGTTCCTGAGAACAGATTTGTTTCCTGCAATACAACGCCTAAAGAGCCACGCAGTGAATCCTTCTTAATGTCCTTTATATCGATTCCATCATAAGTTATTTTTCCCTGATTTATATCATAAAAACGATTGATCAGATTGGTTATTGTTGTTTTACCTGCTCCAGTCGAACCAACAAAGGCAATTTTCTGACCTGGATAGGCATATAAACTTATATTATTTAAAACTGTTTTTCTATCTTCATAACTGAAGGTAACATTATCAAATCTGATATCTCCTTTTAATTCTATAAGTGAATTATCCGAAGGGTTTTTCCAGGCAAATATTTCAGTTCTTTCAGCAGTTTCTGTCAAATTTCCTTCTTCGTCTCTAACAGCATTGACCAGAGTTATTTTCCCTTCATCGATTTCATCTTGCGAATCTATTATTTTAAATACCCTTTCTGCGCCGGAAATCGCCATCATCATACCATTAAAATGATTCGATAAGTGATTAACCGGTCCAGCAATTTGTCTGGTATATAACAGGAAACTTGATAGTGCTCCCAGGGTAAAGACTCCATCAATTGTCATCTTGGCTCCCAATACGGCAATCACCGCATATAAACAATATGCAATGTTAGCGTTTATCGGCATCAGCATTCCAGCAGAAGCATTGGCTATAACCGAGGCATTATACATTTTTTCATTGTAGACCTTGAACTGTTTTATTGCCGCCTTTTCATGCTGGAAGACCTTAATAACTTTTTGACCCTGGAACATTTCCTCAACATAGCCATTGATATCACTGCCACTTTTCTGTATTTCAATAAAATACTTGCGGTTTGTTTTTCCCAGAACATAAATTACTAGAGCCATTATGGCGATGGCTATTAAAGAAACTAAAGTAAGTTTGACATTCAGTTTAAACATCATAAATAGCACACCGACAACACTTATTGAAGTTGAAATGAAAGCCGGTAAAGTATCAGATATCAGCGGCCTCATCGTGTCAACATCATTAGTATAGAAATTCATTAATTCGCCATGAGTATGAGTATCAAAGAAGTTAACCGGCATATTCTGCATCTTGGCAAAAAGTTCAGTTCTGACATCATGCAGAAGTCCAGTGGAAATAATTGACATCATCTTTCTCCAGATATATGATGCTAAAATACCGGTAATATAAATCAGGGCCATAAAAGCCAGCATGTTGATAAAATTTGTCAAATCATAATCTTGCTGGCCAATAAAAGGCACAACATAATCATCAATAATTGGAGCGAAGAAATACGAAGAAGCTACATTTGTTAAAGAACCAACAATGATACAGACAAAAACTATTACCATCGCCAATTTATAATGGGATAAATATTTGAAAATTCTGGCAACTGTAGCTGGAATGTTCTCAGCTCTAGGAGTTCTTATTTGACGATAACGACGTTTTTCACTCATATTAATCACTCACTCCCTTCAGCTGGGTATAATACAGGTCAGCATATATTTCATTTGTTTTCAACAATTCATCATGTTTACCTATATCAGTTATACAGCCATCTTCCATTACAATAATTTTATCAGCATCCATTACGGAACTTATGCGCTGAGCAATAATGATAGTCGTCATATCAGATAATCTTTCCTTTAATCCTTGACGAATTTTTTTATCTGTATCAGTATCAACGGCGCTTGTTGAATCATCTAAAATAATAATCCTTGGTTTTTTAAGCAGAGCTCTGGCAATTGTTAATCGCTGTTTTTGTCCACCAGAAACATTTACTCCACCCTGTCCCAGATCAGTTTGATAGCCATCTGGAAAAGAAGTAATAAAATCATGGGCCTGAGCAACTTTGGCTGCTTCAACGATTTCTTCAAAAGTAGCGTTTTCATCACCCCATAGTAAATTTTCCTGAATAGTTCCACTGAATAGAACATTTTTCTGTAAAACTACGGCAATTTCTTTTCTCAGATTATCCAGCTTGTAATCTTTAACATTATGACCACCGACATATACATCACCAACAGAAGCATCATAAAGCCTAGGGATTAACTGAATAAGTGTTGTTTTACTAGAACCGGTTGAACCGATAATTCCTACTGTCTCTCCAGAAGCAATTTCCAGATTTATATCACTTAAAGTCATTTTTTGAGCATCTTCACTATAGGAAAAGCTGACATTCTCAAATTTAATTGAACCATCTTCTAATTGCAGGTTTTCATCATTTCCTTCATCATTTATATCCACAACTTCATTTAAAACTTCATTAGCTCTATCAACTGATGCCTGCGCAAAAACAATTTGCATCATTATTGAAGAAATCATCATCAAAGCAAATAATATCTGCTTCAAATATGAAAGATAACTCATAAATTCACCAACAGTCATCATTTTAGTAATGATATAATTTCCACCCAGCCAGCTAACGGCAATCATACAGCTATACATAACCAGATTAAAGAATGGATCATTTAAAAGCACTATGTTTTCAGCCTTTCTTTGGAAATCACGAACATTTTTAGAAGTCTGATTGAATTTAATTTTTTCAAACTGCTCTCTGACAAATGTTTTTACAACCCTGATAGCTATAAAGTTTTCTTCCAATTTGGCATTCATTTCATCAAATCTGTACATTAAAACCTTAAAACGTGGATGAGCATTGTAGCCAATCAAAAACAAACCTAAAGCTAAAACAGGAATTGCCACCCAGAAAATAGTTGCCAATGAATTATTAATTTTATATACCATTAAAGCACTGAAAAACAAATTAATTGGTGCCCTGAACATGTGTCTGACAATAGCAATATAGGCCATTCTCATAAATCTCATATCAGAAGTCATTCTTGTTACCAGAGAAGGCACTTCAAACTTCTCAATATTGGCAAATGAGTAGGTATTAATCTTCTCAAACATGGCGCTTCTGATATTATGAACAAAACCACTGGAAGCTACTGCACTGGTATAACCAGCCAGTCCACCACAGATCATTGCACACATACTCAATCCTATCATTATCAGTCCCATTCTAATGATATAATCAATGTCAGCTCCGGCTGCTCCATTAACCCCAACATCAATAATCTTTGACATGACAAAAGGAATAAGGACATCAAAAAGCACCTCCAGCACCATTAAAACAGGGGTAATGAGTGCTGCAATTTTATGTTTTCCAGTATATTTTAAAACTAAACTGAACATTAAGTACCTGCTTTCTAATAAAAATATGTCACAAATGCAACATATTTATTTTACTATTTTTGATTATATTATTCAATTAACTAGTTAACTTTGTTCTTACAAAAATAATCACATTTTTTTCAATATTGTATAATCCCTTAATTTATCAGCCAGTATTTTATATTCCGGACATATTTTAGCCAGTTCCTGATAAAACTGTTTCTGATGATTTCCCTGTTTGAAGTGAGCAATTTCATGATAAATTACATACTTGATCAGCTCATAAGGCAGGCAGGCTAAAAGATAATTTAAAATAATCAGGTTCTTTTTACTATAGCAGCAGCCCCAGCGACTTTTATATAATTTAAAAGATAATTCAAAATCAATGCCCAGCTCATATTTAACTTCATTCACATATTGAGTTAAAATAGCAGCTAGATGTTTTTTGTAATTTGTTTTTATGCTTCTTATGCTCTTCCCATACAATATTAAACTATCATCTCTTATTAAGAATTTGAATTTCTGCCCAGTCAATAGAAGCAGATTATATTTTTTTCCTAAAAAATAAATCTCACTATCACTTTCCAGATCAAAATAAACATTGATTCTAGGATCATTTAATTTACCTTCAATCCATTTTCCATGTTTTTTGACAAAGTTATCAATCATAAACTTAGGAGTAAGTACTGGAGCATAAACAAAAATCTGTCCACCTTCTACCTTGATAGACATTGTTTTTCTTTCACTTCTCTTTAAAATATATTTAACTGACATATTGTTCCCATTCTTCCATCAGATTGATTATTTCATTTTTCTTATCATCTATTTCGCTATCCAATTCAGCCATTTTCTGATAATCATGATAATACTCTTCTTCAAAGCGCAAAGCTCTTAAGTCGTCCAGTTCTTCTTCCGCTTTTGTTATCTGTCTTTCCAGTGATTCAGCTCTTTTCTTATTTTCTCTTTCTATTTTGGAGTCAATAATTTTTTCTTCTTTTCTTTCTTCTACTTTTTCTATCTGTTCAATATTATTAACCTTGTTTAGATATTCCTGATAATTCAGCTGATAATAACTGGTTTTTTCACCATCAATATATAGAATACGATTAGCCAGCTTGTTGACAAAATATCTATCATGGCTGACAAAGATAACTGTTCCATTATAATCCAGCAAGGCCTTTTCTAAAGCTTCCTTACCAGCAATATCCAAATGATTGGTTGGTTCATCCAATATCAGCAGATTAGCCTTGGAAAGCATTATTTTACACAAAAGAAGTCTGACCTTCTCGCCCCCACTTAAAACATTACAGGTTTTAAAGACATCATCAGCAGTAAACATGAAATTTCCTAAAACTGTTCTGATCTGAGTATGATCATACTCTGGATACAGATCCCATAATTCATCCAGAAGAGTTTTATTGGAACTTACCTGGGCCAAAGACTGATCAAAATATGCCACTTCTATCTGATGACCATACATAAAATCACCCGCCAGTGGAGGTATCAGACCCATAATGGTTTTTAAAAAAGTACTTTTACCTAAACCATTTGGTCCTATTACTGCCAGCTTGTGATTTGATAAAACCTGCAAATCAATTTTACATAGTGGTTGATCATAACCTATTTCCAGCTGATCAACTATTAGAACCGTATTGCCGCCTTTAATGCTCTTTTCAAAGCGAAGCTTCATCTTTCGCTTATCTTCATTTGGTCTTTCTACTCTGGTCATCTTTTGAAGATACTTTATCTTGCTTTGGGCAAATGCTGCTTTATTCTTTTTATATCTAAACTTTTCAATCAGTTTTTCTAGACGAGCTATTTCCAACTGCTGATTTTTATAGGCTATCTGCTGACGATT
The DNA here is from genome assembly GCA_033808805.1 of Erysipelotrichaceae bacterium. GTDB lineage: Bacteria > Bacillota_I > Bacilli_A > Erysipelotrichales > Erysipelotrichaceae > UBA1783. The sequence goes on along the minus strand of JAPXMY010000002.1, from coordinate 124,714 downwards.
AAACTCAATTTCTTTCAGTTCTACATATTTACTGTAGTTTCCCATATAGTGGTTCAGTCTGCCAAATTCAAATTCATATACTTCACTGACCACCTTATCCAGAAACATTCTGTCATGGCTGACAATAACTAAAGCATGAGGATATTTTTGCAGGTAACCTTCCAGCCATTCAACTGTTTGAATATCAAGATGATTTGTCGGTTCATCTAAAAGTAGAATATCAGGCTGCAGAAGCAAAAGTCTGACAAAGCCAATTCTTGTCTTCTGGCCACCTGAAAACTCTGAAATTTTCTTATCTAAATCTTCAACAGAAAAACCAAACTTTGTAAACAGCATCATTTGCTGCTGGTCATAATTGTAACCATTGTGACATTCGAACTGATGTTGAAGGCTGGCAAATTCTGCCAATAATTCTTCTGAATATTCTGTTTCCATTTTTTTAGTGATTTTTTTCAGTTTTTGCTCAATATCCAGAATATGTCTATACACTTCATCAAAAGATTCTCTGACAGTTAACTGCTCATCTTTGAAAGCCTGTTGTGACAGATAGCCGATAGAAATGTTGTTATCAATAATCAATTGACCCTTATCTAAATGAAATTCTTTATTAATAATCTTCAAAAGGGTTGTTTTTCCACAACCATTTCTTCCAATTACCGCTACTTTTTCATTAGATTTTATCTCGAAATCAATATCTTCAAATAGTATTTCACCACCAAAGTCTTTGCTTCCGTTTTTAATTTTCAACAACATTTATGACTCCATTAAAATAGCCAATTTTAATTGGCTATTTTTAAATACTCTAATATTCCCTTTACAATCGCACTTGCGACCTTATCCTTCTGCTGGTTCCAGAGACTTATTTCCTCACCATCAGACATGTTGGTTGTTACAATCTGAATAGTATCAATACCATATTTATTATTGAAGGCAAAGGTATTGGTTTGAGCACTTTCAGAAAAAGTACCAGCTGACAGAGCCACACCACCAGCTTCCCTGATTTCATACTGTAAATCAGTTACACCATTATCATCAACATCACATTTAAATAAATAGTTTTCATTGTGGAAAATATTTGTATCTTCAAAAATATGATTAAAGATGGCTTTTGCCAGTCTGCCAGAAGACCTGTTGGCAAACATAATTCCAGTATTGCCATAATAGTCCATATCCAGATGAATCATATATTTAGCTCCACTCTTGTAAGCTTTTTCCAAGGTTCCACCTTTTCCATAATACTGAATGTCCTGATCATATTCATCCTTTAATATTAGAACTTTTAAACCTTTGGCTTCCAGTTCTGCTTTAACCTTCAAGGCCAGTTCATACATTTGCTCAGCTTCAACAAAGTCTCCTATTTCTTCTCCTACCAGTGAAATACCAGTCATTGTTAAAGCTGGAGAAGTTGAAATTGCAATATCATACTGCGGATATTCTTCAGCAACTGTTACTTTAATGTAAATATAGTTCTGATCCAAAACATCCACCAGAGGTTTTCTTTTATCGGTATTTACTTCATCAAACAATTGCTTATCAGCAATAATTTCTATCTTATAGTTTTTATTATAACGGCTAACAGTATAGAAGGTGTTGTTATATGATAAAACTGACTGATAATAAGCACGATAGGTAACATCTCCATCAACAATATATAAACTATAAAATCCCGGAGTCAGCTTACTTAAGTCAATCTGATTATCAACATCTCTGGTTAAATCACCAAGTGTAATAACATTGTTTGTATTTATCAAATCCTTCAAAACAACGGTTTTTCCATTTAAAGTATTGGACTTGGTAATATCGTCTCCATAACTTTCAAAATACAAGTTTAATGATTCACCATAAAAGTTATAATCCTTTATCAGAATAGGATTGCTTCTATCTTCTTCATTTATAATTTCTAAAGTCTTTTTCCCATTATAATTCCCGATAGTATAGATATCATAATTGTCTTTTGGAGTAAACAATCCAACTATCATTGATATCAAAAAGTAGGCTACTAAAATAACACCAACTAATACCGGGATAGCAACACGCCATTTAATCTTAACCTTTTTATCAAACATAATAACTCCTCCATTAATTAATTATACTATTTACATCAATAAAAGTGAACAAATAAATCTTAGCTCTTCACTTCTGGATTGTTTTTGAATTTTGACCTACATTTGAAATTGTTGCTTAATTTGTTCCCATATATGATTGTAATACTTTTGGAACAGTTATAAATCGATTGTTTTTCTTTTATCCCTTGTTTGTCATGTGAAAACCACCTGTTTAAAGGTGGTTTTAATAAGTCCTCTTTTTATTAAATCGAACTGATTGAGAACTTCTCTAGACTTGCTTTCTAATATCTCCAATCATAAAAATCATTTATAGTAGCAGCCATTGATTCATACATAATTGCACAAAATTCATCAGAAAAGTCCATTATAACAACAGAAATAGCAATAGGTATTTCATCGTTGTAGTATATAACAATCATTCCAGCGTCTTCTTTCACTAGGTTTTCATAAGTTGAATTAGCTAAGTTGTCCATATAAGCTAATATTGCATCTTTATCTTTGTCATTAATGACTACTGTGAAACCTTTGACAGTTCCAAAATCGCTTTCTTGTTCATATACGATATAGTCTAATCCAATATCAGCAATTTCTTTTGGTAAGTACTCTCTTTCAACTTTTGTATATTTTCCCGTTGAACGATAAGAGTTAATTAAACCATCACCAATTTCAGTGGTTTTTAATGACGGTTTTCCACCTCCATTACCTTCTTTGCCACATCCTGTTGTTATCAACAACATCACAATCAATAATACTCTAAATATTTTTTTCATTTTTACCTCCTTTTCTTATTATATTTATAAATAAAGCCTAAGCTTTTACCGATAAAATCGAAAGGTTTTACCTTTTTATCAAGCAAATTGTCTTTTTTTATATCACATTATTATAAAGTTCAGCTGTTTTCATTACAAAAGCAAAAACAATTGATCACAGCCAACTTGCCTTGTTATTCTTTATTTTTAACTAAATTATAGTTATAAATGCTTTGTTATTTATATTATACAAAATTTTCTATATTTTTCAAATTTTTTAATTTTATAAACATTTTTAGCTGATTATCAAAATAAAAAGTGTGTTTTCACACACTTAAAACTAAATAATTATTGTTTTATAATGCAATGCCTATCTTTTGTGCCTTGAATCAATATAGACACCAAAAAGGAAATAGAAGACTGCCACACCTGCAAAAGAAATAGCCAGCGCCAAACCAATTCGATAGTACCAGGCTGCTGCCGTTAAATTTATTTTCTTTTCAATAAAAGCAAACAATAACATTACAAGGGCTATTACAATAAACTGACCCCAGCGATTCAAAAATATATCAACTTCATTTATCTGATATATCCTATTATTATAGCGATAACTGGTTTTATTATTTCTTATCGCATCTGCCAATATGCTCCATCTTGATTCATTCATAATTACATTATCCTTTCTGACTGCTGATTATATTAAAACTATAATACATTTTTTTATAATTTGTAAATATTTTTAAATTTACAAATAATTTTTTTATTTAAAATTTTTATCCTTATTAAATACGATATAGACGATCAAGATATTTCTTTTCAATCTCTTCGTTATATTCTCTTCCACCATCAATATTCTGTGATTTATAGATTGGTGGAACAATTCCCTTAGTCAGCATGATTTCCACTGTTCTACAGACCACTGCTTCTAAAAGAATACCGGTAATAATAGTAGACATCCCACAGATTCTTACTCCGTCCATGCCATCAAGTTCTATAGCAGCATCTCCTTCAGGACACCTGTTATCTAAAACATAATCACAGATCTCATAAAGGTTTTTCCCACCGCTATGCTTTGATTTTAATTTTTTAGAAACTTCCAAAGAAGTCACTGCCACAGTCACTGCTCCTTTTTCTTTAGCTTTCAGGGCTACTTCAATTGATAGGGGATTTCTTCCTGAATTTGAAATAACAAACACAATATCATTTGGACGAATATCAACTTTTTTCATAAAAGTCGTACCCACACCTTCAACAGCTTCATAAGCCCCCAATGCTGGTTCCTTGATATTTTTAGAAGGAATAAAACCTCCAGCACGATGAGTTAATTCTAGCGCACTGCTATAAGAGTGTCCTGAACCAAAAGCCTGTAAAATTCCACCGTTTTCGATACTTCTGGCTAACTGTTGAGAAACTTTTTCAACATTTTCGTGTTGAGTTTCTTCAACTTCTCTGATTAAATTTTCAACTGTTACATAAACCTTATTTCTCATATAATCTCCCTGTTTTTTTATATCATAACCATTATCAAGTAAAAAAGCCCGATTTAAAACCAGGCTATTATTTTAGAATTCTAAATTTCTTGGTGTTCTTGGATAAGATGATACGTCTCTGATGTTTTCCATTGCAGTAATATACATCAAAAGTCTTTCAAAACCAACACCGAATCCTGAATGAATACAGCAACCATATTTTCTTAAATCCAGATACCATTGCAGTGGTTCTACAGGAACATTCATTTCGTGCATTCTATTTAATAATTGGTCGTATCTTTCTTCTCTTTGTGATCCACCACATAATTCGCCAACTACCGGTATCAAAAGGTCGGTTGCAGCGACAGTTCTGTTATCATCATTTAATCGCATATAGAAAGCTTTACTTTCTTTAGGATAGTTCATGACAAATACTGGACCATGCTTCTCAGTTAAATACTTTTCATGTTCTGTCTGAATATCCATTCCCCAATGAACCTTATATTGGAAACTGTCTTCTGCTTCCTTTAATTCTTTTAAAGCCTGCTCATAGGTAATTCTGGCAAAAGTGCTGTCCACAACTTTTTTCAGTCTTTCAATTAAAGACTTGTCTTTATCAATAAAGTCATTGAAGAACTGCATTTCTTCAGGACAGTTAGCGAAAACATATTCAATACAGCTTTTAACCATATCTTCCATCAAGTTGATAATATCCTCTAAATCCGCAAAGGCCATTTCTGGCTCGCACATCCAGAACTCACTGGCATGCTTTTTAGTGTTTGAATTTTCCGCTCTGAATGTCGGACCAAAAGTATAGACATCTCTATAAGCCAAAGCATAGGCTTCAACATGTAATTGTCCTGACACGGTTAAAGAAGCTCTTTTGCCAAAGAAATCTTCTTCATATTTACCATCTTCTCTAGTAGTAACTGTAAATGCTTCACCAGCTCCTTCAGCATCGTTTCCTGTGATGATTGGCGCATGGACATAGACAAACCCCTGGTCCTGGAAAAATTCATGCAGAGCCATAGCCAGAGCACTTCTGACTCTGAATACAGCATTAAAAGTATTTGTCCTAGGCCTCAAATGAGGAATTTCTCTTAAATATTCAAAAGAATGTCTCTTCTTCTGTAATGGATAGTCATTAGAACAGGCAGCATCGATAACAACTTCAGTCAGCTCAAGTTCAAATGGTTGTTTCATTTTTGGGGTCAATTTAAACTTTCCAATGACCGTCATAGCTGTACCAGTTAAACTTTTAGATACTTCTTCAAAGTTCTGTAAAGCTGTAGTATAAACTAACTGGCAGTTTTTAAAATATGTTCCATCATTAAGTTCAATAAAACCCACCTGACCATTATTACGATTCGTTTTGACCCAACCCTGTAACTGAACATATTCCAAGCCGTCAATTTCCATCATGTTATTAGCTAAAAACAGTTCATATAACTCTCTAATTGTCATAAATTCAAACATAATCTTTTTCCTCCTAAAAAATAAAACGCCCCTGCAAGGAGCGTAAAATTACCGCGGTACCATCCTTTTTGGTTCTTTTTTTCGTTAACGCCTGATTACGGGATTGTCTACTTGATTCTCCAATCCGACTCACAAAGTGTTCCAATTTCAAGCTACATAACTTAAGGTTCTCAGCTAATCCTTTTCTCTGTAAAATTTCTCACTTGATTGTTCTTTGATCAAAGTCTATCTAAATTTTTTAATAATATTTGTTTCAAATACCAATTCCTGAATCTTGGTGACTACATCAACCGTTTTAAGAGCCATACCTTTAGGTACTTGAATATGAGTATGGGTAAAGTCTATGATTCCAATGACTCCACATTTTTGTAATCTTTCAACCAATTGCTGAGCATCCTGACTGATTGCCACAATCGCAATTCGACAATCTTCCGGTATCCTCTTTTCAAGTTCATCAATATGATATACAGGAATATTCTTTATCGTTTTCCCCACTATATCGGGTTTTATATCAAAGGCCATTACTATTTCACCAACAACATAATCCCAACGATTATAGTTTAGCAAAGCCTGACCTAAATTACCACACCCAATTAAGATAATTTTTTCATCAAAACCAGTTCCAAGCACTTCATTGAATACCTGAATCAGCTTTTCAACATCATAGCCATATCCCTGTTTGCCTAAACAACCGATAAAAGACAGATCTCTTCTTATAGTAGTAGAGGCAATATCAACCAATTCAGAAAGCTCACTTGACAATACTCTTTCGACATTATTAGATTTTAATTTTCTTAATGCCTTCAGGTATATTGGATATCGTTGTTTTGTCGCCTTTGGAACATTTTTACCGTATGTCATATTTTCATCACCACTAATATATTAACATATATGAATTGATTTGTTAAGATTTTAACATTTTTAACAATATTTAAATTAAAAAGAGTTTATGTGATGATATAATATATTTAAAGAAGGTGCAATTATGATAATAACTAAACAGGAATTTGCGACCAGAATAATAAATGGTTGTGAAAAAATTAAGGCTCATGAGGCCGAATTAACAGAAATAGACTCTAATTTCGGTGATGCTGATCATGGTTTGACGATGGTCAAGATATCCAACGCTATTATTAATGCTATAAATACTTCAGAAGGTTCCATCAAAAAGATGCTGGAAGATATTGCGGATGCCATTATGGAATTAAATGGCGGCAGTTCTGTTCCTTTATGGAATTCTTACTTTGATGGCATGCAGCAGGCTGCTCCGGATACTAATGAGCTGACCTTAGAACAGTTAAAAGATATTTTCACTGCTGGATATCAGGAATTTTCAGATATCTCTACCGCCAAGATTGGTGATAAGACAATGATGGATGCTTTAATATTAGCCAGCAGTGGTTTATTGAATGCTGAAAGTATTGAACAATTTTTTGAAATTGCTGCTGCAGAAGCAGCTTTTGGTGCTGAAGCAACCAAGAACTACACAGCCAGGTTTGGCAGAGCAAAAAGCTATGGTGAAAAAACACTGGGCACTCCAGATGCTGGAGCTCTATCAATGTCCTATTTCTTTAAAGGAATGGCTGAAATATAATTTTTTTTCAGAAAGGAGAGCAAATATATGATGAAAAAATTTATCAACAGTCCTGAAACCGTAACTGATGAACTTCTGATTGGTTTAGGACTTGCTTTTAGTGATGTCTTATTCGTCGATGGACATATGGTTATCTCTAAAGACTTAGAAAAAGCTGATCGAGTTACCATCGTTACTTATGGCGGATCAGGACATGAACCGGCACAAAAAGGTTATGTCGGAAAAGGGATGCTGGACATTCAGGTTGATGGTGACATATTTGCAGCGCCAAGTGGAAAACTGGTCTTTGAAGCACTGCAAAGAGCTGATAAGGGTCATGGTGTACTATTGCTAACCTTGAATTATGCTGGTGATCAGCTGGCCGGAAAACAGGCTATGAAACTGGCAGCAAAAGCCAATATGAATGTCAGACAGGTTATCACCGGTGAAGAAATCAAATATGACCCCGAAGGTGAAGATAATAAACGTGGCCTGGCTGGAGCTGTAGCTTTATATCATATTGCAGCTGCAGCAGCAAATGAAGGAAAGTCACTAGATGAAGTAGCTGAAATTGCTCAAAGGTATGCTGATAATATGGCCAGTATTACCATCAAGACAACTGATGCTACCCATCCACAAAACGGGATGTCATTTGGCGATTTAGGTGAAACTGATATGATGGAAATTGGAGCTGGTCAGCATGGTGAAGGTGGCGGAGTAAGAGTTCCAATGAAAAACAGCAGAGAAACTATTCGTGCAGTTGCTCCAAAACTGATTGAAGCAACAGGTCTTAAAAAAGGTGACAAAGCCTTTGTAATGGTCAATGGCTGTGGGGCAACAACAATGATGGAAATGCTGATCTTATATAAAGATACTGTTGAATATCTTAACGAACTGGGAATTGAAGTTGTTGCCAATATGGTTGGTGAAATCCTGACTGTTCAGGAAGCAGCCGGCTTCCAGCTTAACTTTGCCAAATGGAATGATGAATTTTTGAGATTATGGAAGACGCCAGCTCATACACCAGTATTCTTCAGGGAGTAACTCTTATGGCTGCTAAATATCTACACATAGGAATACCTGTTTTAAACAAAAAACCTGGCATGGTTTTCAATGAATGGGGTGGATTCTGGGTCAATGAATCGGTTGATGAATATGACTATAAAATTGAATATTTGAAATTTGAAGAAAAAACCAGATTTCCTGAAGTATTATCCAAGAAATGGCATGTAGCCTATCTGGTTGATGATGCTCAACCTTATATTGATGATAGTGATGAGCTTTTGTTTGATGAAAGGATATCAGAAACAGTTCGACTGGCTTTCATTAGAAAAGAAGAAGCCATCATTGAGCTATATGAAGATAAAAGTCAGTTTTAATCTATAAAGGGGACAATTAAATGTCCCTTTTATTTTATTATTTTCCAAGTTATGATAATATAGTTTCACATATTTCGTTAATAGAGGTTATTTATGGAAGATAGGTATATTGTTAAAACTGGAAATAAGATTTGGTGGTCATTAATTACAGCAGTAATTTTATTAATCATAATTATAAAAAGCATATTTAAAAACAGTTCTATGGAGACCATTAGAATCTTTATGATTTTTTTCAGTGTTTTTAATCTGATATATTTATTTATCTACAAAACAAGTTTAGGCAAGGTAAAAGTCTATGACTACAACTGGGCTAACGAATTGCCATTTTATTTATGCAATATCGGCTCAATCACTTCTCTTTTTGCGGCTATTACCCTAAATCCTACCTTGATGGCTTTTTGCTTTGTTGAAGGCAGTTTTGGGGCTTTACTGGCTTATCTGATGCCGGATGGTGGTTTTGAAAGCGTCAGCTTTTTCTCCATTATGGGTTTAGGTTTTTATGGTTATCATGGTTTACTGATGGTAATTAATATGCTGTATGTTGTTTTGGGGTTATATGTTCCTTCATTTTCAGAACTTATTCCCATGCTTGTATATAATTCATTAATCCTGATAATCGTCCATATTATCAATGTCACTTTAAGAAAGACCATTCATCCTAAAGCCAACTACATCTACACTGTAGAAGCAACAAACCCAATTTTAAAAAAATTTTACAATCTCTTACCGGTTAAATGTCTCTACCTGTTTTTAACCTATCCTTTAGTAGTCGTACTTTACTCGGCTCTGGTTTTTGGATATCGATTATTAAGTTGATAAAAAGGACTGTTTCAGTCTTTTTTCTTTAGCAATAACAAATCAATAATTTCTCTAACAATTATTTATGCCATCTAATATCAGTCGTGATATAATTACCCTAAAAGAGGTGAACTTTATGTTGGCTATTATTGATATAGGTTCTAACACCATTAGAATGAACGTTTACATTAAAAAAGAAGATGATTTTGAAATTGCTTTTAACTCCAAAGAAATGGCAGGTCTGGTCAGTCATATTGAAGATGGAGTCCTGTTGAAAAGCGGTGTTTTAAAACTGTTGGATGTTTTAGGAAAGTTTGATTTAATACTGAAAAGATTGAATATTACAGAAGTATTTCCTTTTGCAACAGCTTCTTTAAGAAATATTAAAAATAGTCAGGAAGTAATTCAAAAAGTTAAAGATACCCTTGGTTTAGATATACATCTGGTCTCAGGAAACGAAGAAGGTGAATTAGGATATGCAGGTGCTTCTTCTGTCGTTAAAAAGGATACTGGTCTGTTAGTTGATATTGGAGGTGGTTCATCTGAACTGGTTGTTTTCAAAAATAACAAGATTAGAAGATCAACCTCACTTCCTATCGGTTCTTTAAATTTTTATCGCAATTACGTCAGCAGTATTTTACCGCAGTTAAGTGAAATAAAAGAAATCAATAGAAACGCTCAACAGATATTAGAATTGCATGATTCAAATCCACAAAAGATTTATACAATTGTAGGAGTCGGAGGAACTATCAGGGCCCTGTTAAAGCTTAAAAACTCTCTCTATATTGATAGCGATGCAGATGTTATTACATTTGACGAACTGAAGGACATCGTAAACAGAATGAAAACGCCTCACATATTTCAAGATGCCATATTGAAAGCTATACCAAATAGAATTCACACTATCGTACCTGGAACTATGATTTTGTATTCAATTATGAAGCATTACCGTTCAAAAGAAATAATCGTTTCTCAAGCTGGGGCAAGAGAGGGTTACCTGATTAATTATGTTATGAAAAAGAAGGAGATAACTTATGGTGAATAAGGAGATCACACCACTTAATTTATTTATAAATCGAGAAATATCCTGGTTGGAGTTTAATAAAAGGGTTTTGTATCAAGCACTTGATGATACAACACCACTTTTGGAATGCTTAGGTTTTGTTTCTATTTACGGAAGTAATCTTGATGAATTCTTTATGGTTCGTATTGGATCTTTGTCCGATCAGATGATTGCCATCCCAGATAAAATTGATGATAAAACCGGTCAGAATGCCCAACAGCAGATCATTGCAGTTTGGAAATGGTTAAAAAGTCATGAAAAAGAAGTAGAAAAAACGATTAAAAAAGTTCTTGGCAAGCTTCCACAAATTGGCATTAATATTTTACAGATGGAAAATTTGACAAAGGTTGACGAACTTTTGGCAAGAGATTATTTTAATAAAGATATTAAACCATTGTTATCTGCTCAAATCGTTGATCCACACCACCCTTTTCCTTTTTTAAAAAATAAGCAATCGTATGTGATGGCGCAATTAGAAGACAAAAATAAAAAAATACGCTATGGCATCGTTCATACTGAAAATTTGCCAAAGTATATCAGTTATTCCATCAACAATAGAGAACGTGTCGTAATTACAGGTGATTTAATTAAGCATAATTTATCGAGTATCTTTAAAAAATATACTGTAAAAGAAGTAGTTACTTTAAGAGTTACACGCAATGCTGATATTGATATAGCTACTGAAATGATGGATGAGCATGAAGATTTCTTAAATATCATGGAAAAGGTATTAAGAAAAAGGAAAAGACTTGGAATCGTCCGAGTGCAGTTATCACATTCAATTTCCGATGATTTTAGTGACTATATTAAAAAGGAACTGAATCTGCAGCAGGATGTTCTTGTGGTAAATAACTATCCGTTGGATTTAGATTTTGGTTTCGCAATAAAAAAAGCATTTAAAGATAACCATCCAAATGATATTTATCCACCGGTCTATCCGGTAAACTCGATTGACTTTGCCAATCAGAGCGGACTGGAATATTTAAAGAATAACGATTTATTACTGCATTTTCCATATCAGAGTTCACAGCCCTTTATTCAGCTGATTTATGAGGCAGCCAATAATCCGCATGTAGTTTCAATCAAAATTACTCTTTATCGTCTTTCAAGTCCATCCAGAGTTGCCAATGCCCTGGCCTATGCGGCAGAAAAAGGAAAACAGGTAATTGCAGTGATGGAACTGAGAGCCCGCTTTGATGAACAATCTAATATTGATTATTCTAAATTACTGGAAGATGCTGGCTGTACTATCCATTATGGTTTGACTGATTTTAAGGTTCACTCTAAAGTTTGTCTGATCACGATGCGTGAAAAAAATACGATTAAGTATTTTACCTATGTCGGAACAGGAAATTTTAATGAAAGTACTCAAGAACAATATACGGACTTAGCCTACATAACTTCCGATACTATGGTCGGTAATGATGCAAACCTGCTTTTTGATGCCCTTTCTGTCAATGAACTGACTGAAGGTAATGAGACATTATGGATTGCCCCATTATCATTTAGAAGTGAAATTATAAAAGAAATTGATCATGAGATTGAATACCATAAATTAAACGGCAATGGAAATATTGAATTTAAGCTAAATTCAATGAACGATGTCTTGATTATGAACAAACTTGTTGAAGCCTCTCAGCAGGGTGTTAAAGTCTTCCTGATTATTCGTGGAATTTGCTGTTTGTTACCAGATGTGGAAGGATATACTGACAACATCACAGTAAAATCAATCGTTGGCCGTCACTTAGAACATAGTCGTATTTTCAAGTTCGGTGATGGTGGCAGAGCACGCATCTTTATCGGTTCTGGTGACTTTTTAAATCGCAATACCCAACGTCGTGTGGAAGCTTTTATTCAAATAAAACAACCAGATTTAAAAGTACGAGTCAATCATATTCTGGCAGTTGAAAAAGATAGCAACTCCATAGGTTGGATTATGCAGAGTGATGGTTCATATATAAATCACAATGATTCAACAATGCAGCATTCTCAGGATGTTTTAAGAAAATACTTCTCAATAGAAGAAGTGCTGCCAGTTGAGGTTAAAGAGGAAAAAGAAAGTTTCCTGACCCGTTTAAAAAAGCGATTAATCGGTTAAATTTTACTAGTTTTGTCAATATCTAAGATAAATTCAGTTAACTGTTTATAAAATGTTGGCTGAATAAAAAACTCAGCTGACTGAGTTTTAAATAGTGACCAATCTAAAAAGCAGGTTGCCCTGCTTTTTTTACTTTTTAGCTTTTCTTTGAATAGCTTTTACTATTTCTACTACTGGAATAACTACAGCACCCAAGGCGATCGCAATCAGGTATTCATCAAGTCCAACAGTTGTAAATCCAAAGGCATTAGCCAAAAATGGAACTTCACACACCAGAGTTGTCGCAATCAGCGATAAAGTAGCCGCAATCCATAATACCTTGTTTTGAGTAGGCAGTTTGAAAATTGAACCACGTTGAGAACGCATATTGAAGCTATGGAAGATTTCAGCCATTGACATTGTCAAGAAAGCCATTGTCATACCATGAGAACTATCTCCGACTACAAAGTTGCCAAACTCCATATAATGTCCAATAAAGAATGAAGTCACTGTTAAAATTGTTACCAACACACCCTGATAAGCGATATCAAATCCCATACCATCTGAGAAGATGCCAGCTTTTGCAGGACGTGGTCTTCTTTCCATAATATTTGGTTCAGCTTCTTCCATACCTAACGCCAGTGCTGGGAAGCTGTCAGTTACCAGGTTAATCCACAGAAGATGAACTGGTTTTAAGATTTTAAAGTTTAGAATGGTAGCCACAAATATTGACAATACTTCACTCATATTTGAACCCAGCAAGAACTGAATAGCCTTACGGATGTTGTCATAAATACGTCTTCCTTCTTCAACTGCTCCAACAATTGTCGCAAAGTTATCATCAGCCAAGACCATATCAGCAACATTTTTAGTAACATCAGTTCCCGTAATACCCATACCGACACCGATATCACTTGACTTGATAGATGGAGCATCGTTTACACCATCACCTGTCATAGCAGTTATATAGCCATATTTTTTCCAGGCATTGACAATTCTTGTTTTATGTTCTGGCTGAACTCTGGCATAAACACTGATATCCATGAATTTTGATTCAAATTCTTCATCATCCATATCATTCAGCTGGGCACCGGTAATGGCATAAGTATCTTCAGTAATAATACCTAATTCTTTAGCGATTGCTATAGCTGTATCAATATGGTCACCAGTAATCATAATCGGTCTGATGTTGGCATGTCTACATTCAACGATTGCATCTTTGACTTCCGGTCTGACTGGATCAATCATACCTGTTAAACCAGTAAAGCATAATCCAATTTCTAAATCTTCCGCTTCATAAGAAGCAGGTTCCTGGTCATAGTGTCTTTCAGCACAGGCTAATATTCTTAAGGCTCTATCAGCCATAGATTTATTGGCAGCCATGATTTCTTTCTTATACTCTTCAGTAATTAAAACAGGTTTGCCATCTTTCAGATAATGGGTACATTTGCCGACAATTACATCAGGAGCACCTTTAGTATATTGAACAAATTTATCATCAACTGGATGAACAGTTGACATCATTTTTCTCATTGAATCAAAAGGAGCTTCTCCAACTCTTGGATATTTAACTTTCAATTCGTTTTTTGGTAATCCTAATTTATTAGCCCAGACTACCAGTGCCACTTCTGTTGGTTCACCGATGACCTGACCTTCATTATCAAGTTCAGCATCACTGCATAAAGCCATCCCAGTAGCTAATCGTTTTTCATCTTCACCAAAATAATCAACAATTGTCATCTTATTTTGAGTCAAGGTACCTGTCTTATCTGAACAGATTATCTGCGCACAGCCCAATGTTTCAACAGCAGTAAGTTTTCTGATAATCGCATTGCGTTTACTCATATTGGTAACACCAATTGATAAGACAACGGTAACTACGGCAGCTAACCCTTCAGGAATAGCAGCAACTGCTAAAGAAACAGCAATCATAAATGAGTCAATAACAAATTCAAAACTGAAGTTGCCCGCTCTGACCAGCTGAATAACAAATACCAATCCACAGATTACCAATACCAGCCAGGTCAGAATATTAGATAGTTCATTCAATTTGATCTGCAGTGGTGTTTTTTCATCAGAAACTTCCTGCAAAGCACCAGCAATCTTACCCATTTCGGTATCCATACCAGTTGCCGTAACCACAGCAGTACCTCTACCATAAACTACCGTAGAACCCATATATAACATATTCTTACGATCTCCTAAAGGAACATCGTTTTCATTTTCTTTTAATCTAATCATGTCGATAAACTTAGTCACCGGAACTGATTCACCTGTTAAAGCAGCTTCTTCAACTTTCAAACTGGCATTTTCCAGAATTCTGGCGTCAGCTGGAACAGCATCACCTGCTTCTATCAAAATGACATCACCCACAACCAAGTCTTCTGAATGAATCGATACAACCTGACCATCACGCAAAACTCTAGAAGTAGCAGCACTCATCTCCTGTAAAGCTTCGATCGCCTTTTCAGCCTTGTTTTCCTGATAAACTCCTAATACCGCATTGACAATTACAACTGTCATAATAATGATTACATCGGCAAAACTATCATTTTCAACAAATGCCAGTATCCCGCTGATAGCAGCAGCTACAATCAGGATAATGATCATCGGATCTGCTAATTGTTCAAAAAAGCGAGCAATCAATGATTTTCCTTTGGCAGCCTCTAATTTGTTTTTACCATAAGTTGCCAGACGTTTTTCCGCTTCAGCAGAAGTTAAGCCATGTTCATCAGCCTTAAGTTCTTCCAATACTTTTTCTTTGTCTACAATATAGAATCTCATTTACTAACCTCCATAAAATAAAACTCAACATTATCTATGCTGAGCTAATTTATAATGTTCTAACTCATGCATAGATAAACTAACACATGAGTCTCGTTATTTAAAACAAGCCAGTCTAAACGACAGTGCTGTTGACTTGTTACGTACAAACGCTAACTACTCCCTCAATGAGCAACATAATACTACAGGACATTTTTATAATTGTCAAGAATTATTAGTCTTTTATAAAAATTGTATGCTTAATAAATGACAATTTTCCAAATTTTAATACAGGAAAATATCCCAAATTATAAAATGATTAAAACTGTATAATTCAGATGAATGCACTACTTTGTACAGATTAGAATTTTTTTACCCCATAAACTTGGGATCTATCATCCTAATATAAATTCATATTCTCTAACAATTAATCCTGCATCAAATTCAAAAATATCACACGAACGTTCACCTAAGTTATTCTTTAAAACTGCAACAATTCGAGATAAGTCCTTACTTTTGACGATTGATTCAATCTCAAAAGTATTGGTGTTACCTTCATAAGCAGATTTTATAGCATTTAAATAATTTTCTATACCCTCAATTTTGCTATGACTATGGGAATGAAGTTCCCAAACAACATCGTGAGAAAGAAATTGTCTATATGTGTTCCAATCACGTTCATTTTCAGCTTTAAAAAATAAATTTAGGATTTGTAGATTATCCATAAATCACCTCGTTAAATTCCAATCTGGTTTTATTCTACTATTTCCCCAATACTGAAACAAGCATCAGAATATTTGCTCATTTCCTGTTCAAAAAACAATATGTCTTTATCTGAGTTTATTGTAATATACATCTCCGTTCCATAGTGAGCACTGCAAATATCACAAAGCTCATTTTTTACATTTATGGTAAAGTACTTTGTCATTTTGTTGTAGATTTCTTTATCTGTTGGATTTTCCTGCATCAACTCTGTTAGCAATCCTTCGACAACAACACCTTTTATAGATATTTCATTACCATCCGCTGTTGCTACACCGTATCTTTTCGCTTGCGAAATTTCCTGTATTTCTTCTTTCCAACATCGTATTTCAAAACTATCGCCAACTCTAATGAAATGATGGATGATTTTTTTCCACCATTTCGATGAAACAGAATGATCTATCATTTGTATGCTAATACTTTTCATAACATATCACACCTCGCCATCAAATTCTAATTTTTTTAGTTTTACAAACTGCTATTTTTCTATTTTCTATTCTTAAAAACATTATAAATAGCACAAACAAATAAAATCAAATTGCTAACTGCAACAATCCACACTTCCACTAAAATTTCATAATTATTATATGACAACTTTAAACCGGCAGAAATAATAGCAATAATAGCAACTACAGATGCAATTAACAGTACATATTTAATAATTTTTTCCATTCAAGTATCACTCCTATGAATTCTAATTTTACTATATTTTTAATTTATTAAAAATTAATCTATCTAACTGATGTTAACTAATAATTTTAAAAGTAAAATAAGTCTTTTCTAATCCATTTGTTCTAAATCCAGTGTTGCCTTAGCTCCAATATCATAATCTGCCCTGATGCCTTTTTTATAAGCAATGTACGCTGAAGCGCCAATCATTGCTGCATTATCAGTACAATATTTTAAAGGTGGAATTATATAGTCGATATCAGGATAATTATTTTCCATCTTTTCTTCTACTATTTTTCTAAGTTCACTATTAGCAGCTACTCCACCAGCCAAAACCAGTTGTTTAACTTCATAATTATCCAAAGCTATTTCTACTTTTTGCCATAAAAAGTTCAAGGCTGTCTTTTGAAAAGAAGCACACATATCTTCGATTGATAGCTGTTCATTATTTCTTTTTAAACGATTAATTGCCTGCATCACTGCACTTTTTAAACCACTGAAAGAAAAATCTAAAGGACTTTCCACTTTTGGAGTTGGAAGTTTATAAACTGGTTTACCAAGTTGAGCTAATTTATCAATTTTAGGCCCCCCTGGATAAGGTAAATTTAAAACTCTACCAACCTTATCGTAAGCTTCTCCAATAGCATCATCTAAAGTTTCACCAATTATTTTAAAATCATAATCTTCCTGCATTAAAACTAACTCAGTATGACCACCAGAAACAACTAAAGCTAAAAGTGGAAACTTTAACTCTTTAACAAACCCGTTGGCATAAATATGTCCACTTAAATGATGAACTGGTATTAATGGTTTATTATAAGCCCAAGCCAGTGTTTTGGCAGCTAAAACGCCAATATGCAGTGAACCAATCAGTCCAGGGCCTTGAGTAAAGCCAATTGCATCAATATCCTCTACTGACATATTCGCTTCTTTCAAGGTTTCCTTAATGATGATGGAAATATTTTCAATATGAATTCTGCTGGCTACTTCTGGTACAACTCCACCATAAAGAGTGTGGACATCAATTTGACTGGCCACCTTGTTTGCCAATATTTCATTACCATTTTTAACTATGGCACAAGCTGTCTCATCACAGCTCGATTCAATAGCCAAGATAATAATATCCTTCATCTTTAAATTCCTTTCATCATAAAGTGAGCATCCTCACTGACACCTTTCCAATAATAGTAGTTCTTTTTAGTATTAATGATTTCAAACCCACATTTTTCATATAGACTGATGGCACTTTTATTAGATACTCTTACTTCCAAGGCAATCGTTTCACAGCCAGCTTCAATGGCCAGCTGTTCAATATGCTGCATTAATTTAAAACCAAAGCCTTTATGCTGCTTATCTTTTTTTACGGCAATATTGGCAATTTCTGCCCTTTCAAACATAATCCACAAATCAACAAAGCCAACAATTTCCTTATCTTCATTTTCTATAACCCAGACTGAAGAATAAGGGTTAAACTGAATCTCATAAACAAAATGACTAAAATTCCAGGCATCAACAAAATTATCTTCCTCGATATCTAGAACTTCATCAATATCTCTTATAACCATTTCTCTGATCATTTTCTTAAATACTCTTGTGAACTCTTCAGATAAACTGGAGTCAATACATCAATATTCTCTACTTTCTGCCAGCTTTCTTTTAAGGCCATAAAATTACTGGCAATTTCTGGATAATAGTCTTCTTTATCAAACAGATGCAGATCACCAATTAACATAACATCATCACTTAGTAAATCTTTTATTTCTTCATTGGTTAAAACACTGTCTTCTTTCAATGCTGCTCCATTATTATATCTGCCTGCATAACAGCGCTTAGCTCTGGCATCCATCAGGACCAACGCATTATTTATTCCCGCATACAGCTGCAGTGTTGATAGTGTATAAATCGTTTTACCAACAATTGAACCTAATATCTTGGCTACTGTTAAGCCTATTCTGACTCCGGTGTATGAACCTGGACCTATCGTTACAACAACATTTTTAACATCTTCTAAAGGTACATCATTCCTTTTTAAAAGTTCATCCAACTCAAATACAATATATTCTGACTGTAGTTTTGGACAATCTTTTTGAATATAATCAATAACCTTATTTTCATCCATCAGAACCAAAACCAAAAACTGATGGGAAGTATCTATTCCTATTGTATACATAGCTTGTCCAGTATCCTTTCATACTCTTGACCTGTAGCGGTAATCAGCAGTTCTCTTTTGTCATCATCCAAGATATTGATTTCAATATTTATTCTATTTTCTGGTAGTAAATCACTGATAAAGTGACTCCATTCAATTACACAGACACCATCAGATTCAATATATTCTTCAAATCCCAAATCCTGAGACAGACCTTCCAGACGATAGGCATCAATGTGATAAAGCGGCAAATCACCATGATAGATTTTTAACAGGGTAAATGTTGGTGAAGTTATATTTTTCTTAATATTAAGTCCTTTTCCCAAACCCTGAGTAAAGGTTGTCTTTCCAGCTCCTAATTGTCCTGATAAGGTAATTAAAGCACCGGCAAATAAAAAACCAGCTAACTTTTCAGCCAACTGCCTTGTTTCCAGCGCTGTTTTGGTTATTACTCTAACAGTTTTCAACATCATCACCACAATAATTATAATTCAATAGTTCAAATAATCAAACATAAAAAAACCTAGCCTGTTTCAACTAGGTTTTCTACTTTTTAAATCAGATAATCTAAAACAATAATTTCATTATCCAGTTCATCTGAAAACTGCAGTGTATCAGTCGTTAGATAAATAACTTTTTCAAAATATTTAGTAAAGTCAAAAACTGTCTTCAATACATCATAACCGAAATCAGCTGATTTATAATGCATTGGTATGGTTACCTTGGGATTAACAGCCTCGACAATTTCTTTTGCTACTTCAGGACCGATAGTATAATAACCACCAACCGGAATTAAAAGCACATGACAGTCTTTAATTTTTTCAATCTGCTCTTTTTCAGGCATACATCCTAAATCACCTAGATGAACAACTTTGTAATAGTCCTGGACAGTAATAATATGAATTAGATTGTCACCTCTTAAGGCTCCTTTCTTTTCATCATGATATGAGTCTATTGTCTCAATTTCAAAAGGACTATCGTATTTAGATTCCACAAGTTCTACACAACTGGTACCACAATGATCGCCATGTAGATGAGAACATAAAACGATGTTTGCCTTTTCATCAAGATCTCTAAAGCCCTTGACCGACCCCTTTTCAAAAGGGTCGATAATCAAACTCTGGCTTTCAACCGAAATTTTAAAACAAGAATGTCCTAACCATTTAATTAACATCTTTTTCCCTCCTACAAATTTCTAATGCGATAAAAATACTTGTCTACCAATCTGTCATTATGATCGGCAAAATCTTCATTCATAAAGGCCATATGACCATTGTAGTAAACATCAGGCTGAATACCTTTTTGAACCAGATTTTCTACCATTTGTGTCAAGATAGCGTTTTGCAGAAAAATATTAGGAATTGTTGAAACACTTCCCACTTTCATTGGAAAACCTTCAATTTCTACAGCAGCATCACCAATAATGCAGCAGTTATCCAATACAACATCAGCAACATCTTTTAGTTTCAGACCATCTTTATGTTTAGTAGTTAGATAGTTACTATACTCAACAGCTGTAATCGCTATAACTGGAATTCCTTTTTCTTTGGCTCTTATTGCGGCATCTACTGGGGCAATATTGTTGCCACTGTTGGAAATAATAATCATACAGTCATTAGGAGTAATGCGATTATAGTCAACTATAATTCTTCCTATTCCATAAGTATTTTCAACTAAATATGATTTAGTAATTTCAGTATTGCCTGTGGCTGAATGTTCTAATAAGGCCGCATAGTTGGCAGGGGTTGCAGCACGCCAGAAAGCATCATCAACCACCAGATGCGAATGACCTGTTCCAAAACCATATATTAAACCGCCCTTTTCGGTTGTTTCAGCCAGAATTTGAGCTGCTTTAACAATAGCATCCTTATTTACTTTTATAACTTTATCAACAACCTGTTTTTCCACTTCAAAATACTTTTCCCAAGCTTTCATAATTGTCCTCCTCTTTACTCCATATCATAATTATAAAGGGTTTTCATATTTTTTACATTGAAAATAATGCTTATTGGATTTAAAATTAATTAGAAGTAAGAAAGTGGGTGGAAGTCATTGGAAGTGGATAATAATAATTTTTATTTTATATATCGATGGAATAAAAGAAACTTTTCACTTTTTCTAACTTTCAGACAGGGCTTTTCTTCCATCAGCAAAAAAATGAATGGAGGAAATATATGGCAAATGATACACGCTTAACAAACCCAGAATATGTAGCTGAGATTATTGATTTATTAAATCAGGACATCTCTGAACAAACCTTGCAGGATCTGTTTATTGATTACCATGCTTCAGATATCGCTGATGCGATAGAAGAAATGGAACCAGATAAAAGAAAATTGATTTTTAGTCTTGTTGATGATGAGCAGCTATCAGAAATTTTTGCCTACCTTGAAGATACCGAAATTTTTGTTAAGGAAATCGATATTGAACTGGCAGCTCAGATTTTATCTGAAATGGACTCGGATGATGCTGTTGACGTTTTAGAAGAGATTGAAGATGATCAAATCAAGGACAGAATCATTGAAATGATGGATGAGGAAAGCAGTGAGGATATCCTGTTGATTCAGTCTTATGATGAAGATACCATTGGTAGTATGATGACTACTAACTATATTGAAATTCATAAGGATTTATCGATTAAAGAAGCTATGCGCGCTTTAGTGGCTCAAGCTGAAGATAATGATAATGTTTCCACTATTTATGTCGTTGATGAACAAAATAAGTTTTATGGTGCAATTGATTTAAAAGATTTAATCATTGCCAGAGAAGGTTCTCCTTTAGAAGATATCATAACCAACAGTTATCCGACCGTTTATGCCGATGCTTTAATCTCTCACCTTTTGGAAGACTTAAAGGACTATTCCGAAGACTCTTATCCGGTATTGGACAAAGATGACCATATTATCGGCATTATTACCGCAACCGACATCGTTGAGATGGTTGATTTTGAACTTAGTGATGACTATGCTAAACTTGGTGGTTTGACCAGTGAAGAAGATATCAGTGAATCTATTTTTGAGTCAGTCAAAAAAAGAATTCCATGGCTGATGATCTTACTTATTTTTGGCTTAGGAATTTCTTCAGTGGTCGGTGTCTTTGAAACTGTTGTTCAGCAGATCCCACTGATTATCTGTTTTCAATCATTAATACTTGGTATGGCTGGTAATGTCGGGACTCAATCACTGGCTGTCACCGTCAGAGTTCTGTTGGTCGAAAATTTAACAACGAAGGAAAAGCTAAGACACATCTTGAAAGAAGTTCAAATCGGACTGACCAATGGGATTTTGCTTGGAGCTTTATCAATTGTTGTAGTTACAGCTTATATAATGCTGTTTAAGGGAAAAGATTTTCAATTTTCACTTTTAATTGGTCTTTGTGTAGCTTTGGCCCTGATCTTAACACTGGTAGTATCATCTTTGATGGGAACTCTTGTTCCAATAACTTTCCATAGTATCAATATTGATCCAGCAGTAGCTTCTGGACCACTGATTACAACTTTAAATGATCTGGTCGCAGTTATTGTCTATTACGGTTTATCATGGTTATTGATAATCCAGGTATTCAACACGATTTAAAAAAATCAGGTAAATTCCTGATTTTTTTATACTATATTCCACTAATTTCCAGTTCAATCATTAAGCCATACGGCTGTAAATTTGACAGAATCTGATCAATTTTTACTTTTGTTTTGATGAAAATCGGATCTTTTAACATTTCACTTAGTACTTCAGCATCCAATGTTTCATCACCATACAGACAATAAGTTTTTAAATACGGATAATCACCACCATGAACAAGAACAAATTTATCAGATGTCTGATAGGCTTTTGTATAAATACTGTTTTGATCGACTTTCTTTGTACTGGCAATACTGCCATTAGGATGAAACTCAAAAAGCGCAATTATTTCATTGTTCATAAACAATGGGTAAATCAGTTTTTCATTGATACAGATATTTTTTTCATCTTCAACAACTATTGTATAATCTCTGATTGGATTTTTTATATAGAACCTGTCCTCTTCAGTATACTCCAATCCTTTTATCTTTCTATTTGCTGCTTCAATCAGCATATCTTTAATTATTAAACTGGTTTCCTCCGTTGAAAAACATTCATTAACAGTTATTTTATTTATTCTGGATAGTTTTATTTCTTTATTGATTTTTATTTTATCAGCATAGATATTTTTTTCTTTTAAAACCATTTCGGTAGTTTTATCAACTAAAAGAGCATAAACAAACTTGCCCATATAGGGATAGGTTATTGTACCAGTATCATTCTTTTCTGAACTGTATACCCCGACACAGAACAAAATATTTTCCATATCATAGACAAAATAATAACAGGGAAACTGAACCGTTTTACTTTTCTGCTGCTGGCCAAATCCCTTAAGTCTTTCAGAAATATAATATTTGGTAGAAGGATTATATTCAAAATTATTTATCAGATATGCTTTAGCAAAAGACAAGGCACACTGCTCTACAATATCTGCGATTGGCTCCTGTTTTTTACAACCGCTTAAAGAGCATAATACTGTCAATAAAGCTAATAGAACTAATAATTTCCTCATTATTACCACCACCCAGTTGTCTAAGGATAATACTAACAATCTATATTTATTGTTTACTACATTTTTATTTTACTCCTATTTGTTAATTTTTCAACAAATAGTGAAAAAAGAAGGATTATTAACATATTTTTAACAATCCTTCTCTTTTTTATAGATTTCTATTTTTAATCACAATTCTATCTTCTAAATGGGAATCAAAATTTGTTGATGCTGATAATAGTTCCTCAAATATCGCATTACATGAAGTAATAACGGTCTTAGGTTTTTTATTGGCATAGAGCTCTTCAATTGGTACATCAAAGAATTTGCTGAAACCATCCAGATGATATCCAGCAGTCAATCCAATCTTGATAATCTTTTCATCATAAATATCTTTACCGTTTAACTGACAGACTTCAAGTACCTTGGTCAGACGATTATAGACAATATGAACACCCTTGGATACCTGATAGAACTCAGTATGTCCATCATCATAACATTCATCTCTCAGCATATGTTTGATCATATGTTTAAACTGTTTGCCTGTAACTTCCAGCATGACAACTGCTTCATCATAAGGCAGACATTCTTTTAAATCCTGATATCTGACGATTGGACCAAGCTGTTTTTTCCTTATGGCTCCTGAGCCAAACAGCATAATATCGAAAGAAGAATCGACCTGTAATAAATCAGCAATCAGATTTCCCAGCTCCGTTTCCATATTGCGTTGTGGATGGGATAAAGGTCTTCTAAAAGTTGTAATTATCCTTTGATATTTTTTATCCGTTTCATCCTTATATACACCTAAGAGCTCTTCCATAATCGGATCAAATGGACAGGTCTTTTCATTAATCGGAATACACTGCCATGTGTATCCAATCAATTTATTCTTATCATCAAAATCAATATCAAATCTGCCAATCTGATCAGTACCAGTATAAGCCTGAACAATTGGAATTCCGTTGACTATAGCCGGTTCACTTAGACTGGTGTGTGAGTGACCCCCTATTATCATATCTACTCCCCATTCTGGGTCTAAAATAGCTGCCAGCTTTTTATCTTCCTCAAAACCTATATGAGTCAATAAAACAGTCAAGTCAATAGAGGTAGTTTTGTAGTTGTCTATTATAACCCCAATTTCCTTTCTGGCTTCCCAGATATCAACAAAGGCGCCGATTAATTCTTCACCTTTAGTCTGATTTAACACTTCTTCGGTTAAAACTCCAATAAACATTACTCTTAAACCATTGATATAAACGACCTTAAAAGGACTGAATAATCTTTGATGATTACTTTTGATATACAGGTTGGCATTGATAATAGGAAACTTGGCACACTTTTCCAAAAACAGTAAATGAGCGATACCATAATCGGTTTCATGATTACCAACTGTAACTACATCTGGACCTAAGAAATTCATGATTTCAATTGTTGAAAGGCCCTTATATTCTGAATCGATAATTGAACCTCTAAACATATCCCCGGCAATAACATATAACAGTGAATCATTGATTTCTCTTTCTCTTCTGATATAGCCAGATAAAAGTGAAACTCCACCAACAAGTTTTTCATCAATCTTTTCAGCTAAAAAATCGCCATGTAAATCATTAGAGTGCAATATTGTCAATTTCTTACCCATTAAATACTCTCCTTCAAGAATAAAAAAACACAAAAAATTGTGTTTGCTTAGATGTTACCAGCCCAGACAGGAATGTTTTTGCCTCGATTAATAATCACTGCTTTCTGAAAATCAGTCTGATTTAAAAACTCCAGAATTGAATTAATTTCACTATCATTACAGCCAACTAAAAGTTTAACCTCAATATCTCTTTTAAGTATGTCAGCACATACTACTAAAGATGAAACATTGGTTGCATCAAGTGTACCACGATAAACAGATATATGATCAGGATTAGTACCATGTAAATCCTTTAAATACCCATAATCAACCGGATATATAAGATTGGTATACATTGGATGCACTGAATTTTTAGGTCTATCAATTACTAAATCACTTGATAGATATAAAGTATCTATTTTTTGCCAAAACAATGCATTATTTTCAAACTCCATCTAGACACCTCCACAAAATACATTATATATGAAATAATTTTCATTTTCAATAGGAGATTTTTGTAAATATTTTCATTTTTTTATAATCGCTTACATTGTTTCAACTTTTTAATTAACTTTTTTACCTCGCTTTGGTCAAACTCGACACTTCCAATTTCTATTGCTGGTTTATTGCGACCGTGAAAATCCGATCCAACCGACATCAGAAGATTATATTCCTTAGCTTTTTTATAGTAATAATCAACAGCCTTTTTATCATGATAGCTGCTGTAGACTTCAATGCCATCTAAACCATAAGATATAATCTCTTTTAATTTATCTTCTTCATAGCCAATATTATGCTGCGGATGAGCTAATACCATCAGGCCACCACAGCCATGGATCAACTCTTGGGCCTCTTTAATAGGTAAAGAAAAATCTTCATCAACATGACAGGGCTTTCCTTGAGCATAAAACTCTCTATAGAAATTAAAATACGGATTATCAGCCAGTTTGCCACCAGTTCTGAATTCTTTCAGCCTTTCATCAGTATCATTTCTAAAATCATCCAAAACAATTTCTCCAATGCTTTCCGGTTCAACCAGTCCCTCATTGGAAACTTCGATTACTTTATGGGCCTCAAACTTAAAACCAAAATTCCAGGCCTTTTGCATCAGAATTGCACCTAAATTTCTTAATTCATCTTTAACCTTTTTTTCTCGTTCGATAAATCTTGGATCACTATAATCAATATTGTAGCCTATAATATGCAGCAAGGTACCATCATCCATTACTGCACTTACCTCTGTTGCCGGCACAAAGTCTATTTCATATTCCTTTGACCACTTTTCTGCTTCCTTTAGAGCTGAAACACTATCATGATCACTGATAGCGATAATATCCATCTTCAGCTTTTTTGCTCTTTCAACAATCTCTCTGGCAGTCAGCTGTCCATCAGCTGATTTATCAGTATGTATATGCAAATCTATCTTCATCTTCATCACCAAATCAATTATATTATGTTATAATTGATTTAACAAATAACTATATGGAGGTCACAATGAATTTCAGAGAAATAGCTAATAATTTTTTACTTAAATACAATCAACATCCTGATAATATCGATATTGATAGTCTAACCAGATCCTTTGTTGAAGAGATGAAACTGGGCTTGGCGGGAAAACCTTCATCTTTAATGATGATTCCAGCTTATGTTTCAACCAAGGGAGAAGTTCCTTTAAACGAAACAGTTATCGCAATTGATGCTGGGGGAACCAACCTGAGAATTGCCTATGTCACATTTACAGAAGAAGGTATATTGATTGAAAACCTGAAGAAACAGACCATGCTGGGAGTTGAAAAACCATTACATATTAATGAGTTTTTCAGCCAGTTAACCGACATCATCATGCCTTACTTGGACAGAAGTCAGAAAATCGGTTTCTGTTTCTCCTTTGCTGCAGAAATACAGCCTGATAAAGATGGCAAGATAATTGAATTCTCTAAAGAAATCATCGTTAAAGATTGCGAAGGAAAACTGATTTTTGAAGAACTGAAAAAAGAAATCAGAAAAAGAGGCTTTGAAAAAGAAATATCAGGCGTCATATTAAATGATACTGTTTCTACTCTTCTTGGTGGTCCAGCAATCAAGCCATCAGAAAAAGTAGATGGCCAAATCGGTTTAATCCTGGGTACCGGCACTAATACCGCTTATATTGAGAAATTAGAAAATATTACTAAACTTGATTTACATGGTGAAGAAAAAATGATTATCAATATGGAAAGTGCAGGTTTCAACAAAACACCACAAGGCAAATTTGATAAGATTTTTGATGAACAATCAATTAATCCAACTGCCCATTTATTTGAAAAAATGATTTCAGGCATTTATCTTGGTAATGTAATCTGTGAAACCGTTAAACATGCCGCAAAGGAAGGTCTTTTCTCAAAAGAAAGCACCATCAAAGATTTACCATACTTTTCAATGGTTGAAGTTGATGAGTTTTTAAGAGAACCTTATGGAAACAATTTACTGGCAAAAGCCTGCCATAATGAAAATGATGTTGAACTTCTTTACAATTTTGCTGATCTGGCAATTGAAAGAGCTGCAAAACTGGTAACTGTTAACTTAGCTGCTGATATCGTTCAAATGGATGGTGGAAAATATAAATCAGCACCTTGCAGAATTGTTATTGAAGGATCAACCTATCATAAATGCTACTCATATAAAGAAAAGATTGACAGATATATGAAAGAATACATCAACGACACACTACACAGATATTACATGATTACCAGTGGTGATGATGTGAACCTGGCAGGAAGTGCTATTGCGGCATTACTTAATTGTTAATAGCATATAAGAGGATCAAGTAATCCTCTTTTTTTGTAGGTGCCAAATGCGATCTTATCTGCTTCACTGGTAGTTTTGTTGTCAACTATTACTAGACATTCAAGGTCAGAAGACCATAAATAAAACCAGGATTAGCTGTCCTGGTTTTCGTTTTCAATTCGTTTAGCCTCACATTGTTTGAGATATCTTTCAAAACTTTCTTTTGCTTCTTTTGGCGCATCATTATTTATTTCAAAAAGTCCATACTCGTTGTAATGCCACCAGTTTGGGTTTTCTTGCCATTTAATATCCATTTTTCTCATTTATTATCTCCTTTACAAGTCTAACAAATTCATTTGTAATTTCATCTCCACCCGACTTATATTTAGAAATTATTTCAGATGTTAACTCATAAAAATAATTAATTTTAAGTGGTTGATTTCTTTTTCCACTATACGTAGATGCATAATTGCCATATAATTCTTTAACAACTTTTTGAACATCAAATGTAGATAGTTCTTCTTTAACTACATTATAATATGCCTTCTTAAATACTTCAACTCCAAATTTACCATACTTATTTTCCAACACGTGACCAAATTCATGAGCACCAATTCCTTCAATAGTTGGATTTGCAAAATAACCTTGCATATTTTTAGAGGTTATCACCGCATCTCTTAAAGCTCTTGAATTTATAGCAATATTGAATTTGTTTGTTATACCATAATCTCCACTTTCCATTGGGTAACTACCTATCCTAATTTTAAGTTCAGGATCGAATTCCTGTATCAGTTCTTCCAACACATCAATTTCTCGTTTTAATAATTCTATATCTCCATCAAACGAACTAATATTGTATACTTCAATTCCTCTATTATTTGCGTATTCAGTAATTTCTTTTTTCTGTTCTTTGGTAATTATACTTCCAGTAGTTCCTTCCCACTCTCCTAAAGGTATATCTCGCTTCATTCGTTTAGGCTCATCCAGATATTTAATCCCTCCAGGCTTCAAACCTCTTGCCTTTAATTCAGCTTCCCACTCCCTGTAGTTCTTGTACTCAATTTCCTTACCTACACCTTCCTGGTCTCTTGCTCTACGTTTCATATCTTTGAGTATGGAATCATTGTAATATGGACCAGTAGTGCTTCTACAATTTGGGTGCATTGGTGGTAAATTTACACCAACTTTACCATCTTTAGTTTTAAATACCTTGCCATCTAGATCAGAACAGACTTCACTAGTTCGGTTATCAAGTGTAGCAATGTAAATGTACTGCTCGATGCCTAAATCTCTGTATGACTCTTGTTCAGCCTCATTGTGGAAGTAAGCCATTTCAGTACGTAAAAGCCTTTCAGTCTTGTACTTTTCAACCTGGAAGGTTTGCCTAAACTCCATCTGCATACGTTCAACTGACATTCCAGTCATTGCTCCACGAGTAACAATTTCACTTAATTTATCAACCATTTGATTTTGATTTTTCCAAATACGGTCTGAGTAGTTGCCGTTGCCAACCCATTTAATATTAAGCATCCTATCAATTACTCTATCGTTTAATAAGGCAAATGAGACAGTGTCAAATTTTTCTTTTCTACCAATATCAAACATGGTTTTTGATAAGATTTCTCTATTCAAAATGTTGTTAGATAAATTAATTATTATTACATCTTTAATTTATGATAGTATGGTTATGGTGATTACATGTTAAGAATTAACGATATTAAAATATATGAGGATATCTCCAATGAAGAAGTTATAAAAAGAGCTATTAGAAAAGCAAGAATTAAAAATAGTGATTTTATTAGTGGGAAGATAATAAGAAAAAGTATTGATGCCAGAGATAAAGATAACGTTCATTATAATTACATTGTTGATGTTGAAGTTAAAAATGAAAATAATTACCCAAAACTAAAAAAAGTGATTGAAAGTAGTATACAAGTAACTAAAAATAGAAAATCTACATATCAGCCAATTATTGTAGGCAGTGGTCCAGCTGGCTTATTTTGTGCATTAACTTTAATTGAATTCGGCTATAAACCAATCATTATAGAACAGGGCGACTGTGTCGAAAACAGGATTAAAGCTGTTGATAACTATCGCTATAATGGAGTGCTAAATGAAAGATGTAATGTTCAATTTGGTGAAGGTGGTGCTGGTACATTTTCTGATGGCAAACTAAATACCGGAATTAACTCTCCACTTATTCAAAAGGTATTGGACACTTTTCACTTTTTTGGTGCTCCAGTTGAAATTACCTATTTAAACAAACCTCATATTGGAACTGATAATTTAGTAAGTGTATTAAAAAATATGCGCAAGCATATTGAAGAAAATGGGGGAAAATATTATTTCAACACCAAATTTACTTCTTTTGAAAAAGAAGACGATCTGCTTAAAGTTAAATGTGAAAATATTGAATTTATCACTGATACCTTGGTATTGGCAATCGGTCATTCAGCCAGGGATACTTTCGAAATGCTGAAGGGAAAAGAAATAAAAATGAATAAAAAGAACTTTGCGGTTGGTTTAAGAATTGAACATAAACAACAGATGATCAACCAGGCCCAATATGGTGATAAAACCAAACTGAATTTACCAGCCGCTGAATACAGACTTGCCTATAACAGTGACAGTGGCAGAAGCTGTTATACCTTCTGTATGTGTCCTGGAGGCGAAGTTATAGCCAGCTCCAGTGAAAATGGCAGTATCGTTACTAATGGAATGTCTTATTTCAATAGAAACAAGGAAAACGCCAATGCTGCCTTACTGGTAAATGTCACTCCAAAAGATTTTATCGAGGATGATGTTTTAGCTGGAATGCATTTTCAAAGACAATTAGAACAGGCTGCCTATCTTCTTGCTGGAAGTAATAATAATGCACCTGTACAAAGACTGGAAGATTTCATCAATAATACTGTTTCCAAAGCAATTGGTCAGATTGTTCCGACATATCAGCCTGGTTATACTTTAGCTGACCTAAATGAAATATTGCCAGATTTTATCAGTGACACGATTAAAGAAGCTTTACCATATTTTGATAAGAAAATCAAAGGATTCAATGATCCTGATGCTATATTGACAGGAGTTGAAACCAGAAGTTCCTCTCCTGTAACAATTGTAAGAAACAGTGATCTTCAAGCAAGCTGTCCTGGCATTTATCCCTGTGGCGAAGGTGCCGGTTATGCTGGAGGAATAACTTCAGCTGCCATTGATGGTATAAAAGTTGCCTATAAGATAATTGAAAACAAATAAGGAAGTACAAGCTTCCTTTTTTATCGACATATTAAAAAAGGCAGTGAAATTTCACTGCCTTATTCTATTGATTAAACACTTGATTGAAAAGAATCATGAATATAATACTGATGACTAGATTAACAACTCCAACTACAAACACAAAACCGAAACCTTTAACTTTCTGTCCTCTTCTTTTTTCCACAAAGTCACCATAACTTTCCTGTTTCGCATGTCTTCCAAAAGGAATTAATGTTTTAATCGCAAATCTAATACCCCAGCTTACTCCATCAAATGTTCCTTCATTACTAATAATCAGAAGCAGACCACTGCATGTAAGCAATAGTCCAGGAATGGCAAATCCATCACTCAAGTACTTATATTTATCAGCCAAGGTTCCCATATGGAAACCTTTATTTGATACATAAGAGTATGTGACAAATAATGAAATTGCACTGGTCAATCCATACTTGATTAAATTAGTTTTTAATCTTTTACTCACAGATTAAATTCCTTTTTATATTTTGCTTCCTCTTCATCGTTGCATAGCACGAAGTGTCCTGGAACAACTTCACGGAATGTTGGCTGTTGCTCAGAATAATCATGATCAGCAAGAGGATTGTAAAGAATACGTTTTCTATTTCTTTCACTGCGAGGATCTGGTACAGGAATCGCTGATAAAAGTGATCTGGTATATGGATGCATTGGATGAGCAAACAGTTCATCTGAACTAGCCAGCTCTACCAGATTACCATAATACATTACTCCAATTCTATCAGAGAAATATTTAACTACTGATAAGTCATGAGCAATAAACAGAATTGTTAAGCCCAGATCTTTTCTTAAATCATTCAATAAGTTGATAACCTGAGCCTGGATTGATACGTCTAAGGCACTTATAGGCTCATCAGCAATGATTAACTCTGGATGTAGTACGATTGCTCTTGCAATACCAATACGCTGTCTTTGACCTCCTGAGAACTCATGAGGATATCTAGTCGCATGTTCAGAGACAAGACCAACCTTATCTAACACCTTGTATACTTCCTGCTTGATATATTCCTTATCTTTTATACCACGAATTTTTAAACCTTCAGCAATTGTTTCCTTTACTGTCATACGTGGGTCAAGTGAAGCAATCGGATCCTGGAAAATCATTTGAATTCGATTAGTAAAACGTTCTTTTTTAGCTAATTTTATTTCAGCGGTTTTCTCTTTTTCTAATTGTCTTTTCTCTTCTGCAGTCACAGCTTTGCTGATTAAATCATCATAATGGGCAGCAACTCTTTCCATTTCGGCACGAGCATAAATCTTGTTACAGTTTTTATGATCATGTCTGGCTGAAGCAATTTCAGCATTTAATTTTTCAATCTTTTCTTTAGCTTCCGCTTTTCTAGCTGCTATAGCAGCACTGTCACCAGCTAACTCTTTCAAGTCAGCTTTTAAAGCTTTTCTTTCTTCTTTTATCGCTGCCTTGTATCTTCTGATACCAGCTGCAATTCTTTGTCCTTTAAAGTAGACTGAACCACCAGTGATGTCATATAAGCGAATGATTGAACGACCAGTTGTAGTTTTTCCACATCCTGATTCACCAACCAGACCAAACACTTCACCCTTATAAACATCGAAACTTACATCATTGACAGCTTTAAGATCTTTTCTGCCAATTTTGAAGAATTGTTCAAGATTTTGGACGGACAATAATACTTCTCTATTTTCCACTTCTAGCTTCCTCCTTCTTTCTCATTCTTTCAATACGATCAGTAACGATCTTTGGCGGATCAATTTTTGGTGCACTTGGATGTAACAGCCAGGTCGCAGCCTGGTGTGAATCTGACACCTTGAACATTGGTGGCTGTACCTCAAAGTCAATTTCTAAAGCATATTTATTTCTAGGTGCAAAAGCATCACCTATTGGTGGATAAATCATATTAGGCGGAGTTCCTGGAATAGCTTCCAATTTATCCTTGGTATCCAAATCAGGCATTGAAGATAACAGTGCCCAGGTATATGGATGTTTAGGATTATAGAAGATTTCTTCCGATTTACCTTTTTCGACAATCTTACCAGCATACATAACGGCAATTCTATCAGCCATGTTAGCTACAACACCTAAGTTATGAGTGATAAAGATAACCGATAAATTTCTTTCTCTTTTTAATCTATTGATCAACTCAAGAATCTGAGCCTGAATTGTAACGTCTAAAGCTGTTGTAGGTTCATCACAGATCAGAATATCCGGATTAGCTGCCAAGGCAATCGCGATAACAATACGCTGTCTCATACCACCTGAGAATTCAAATGGATACTGGTTATATCTGATAACCGGTTCAGGAATACCTACTTCATCTAACAGTTTTAAAGCTCTGGCTTTAGCTATTTTCTTAGATATCTTAAATACCATTTTACTAGCCTGCTCTTTCAGATAATCTACTAAAGCTGTCATTTTTGCTTCGCCATCAAAATTAGCATCATTTTCAAAATCTAATCTATAGCTGTCCATTAAATGTTCAATCACAGCGCAGATATTATTAACACCTAATTTGGTATCAAAGTAAACTGCTGGAATAACCTTCCAATCTGGATTTTTCCCTCTAGCTATGATTTTGTTATATTTTGCTTCATCTCTGGCATAGCGTTTTGCTTCAACTTCATTTTGTTTTAAACCATCAAAGTACTTTTCAACATGACGTTTTATGCTTGAACCAAAAGTATATTCCGTTGAGTTTTTAACAATTTCTAACTGATCAATTGCCTCGTTTACCAATGGAGTCAGTTTAGCAACAAATTCTTTAGACTTCTTTTCATCCATCTCTTCTGTTCTGAAATAGTCTAGCGCTTCCTGAAGTGGCGCCATATTGTCACGCTTTTTCGCAATAGAAATATCGTGACTGTTTTTAATTGCTGCTTTTCCTTTTTTGACAAAATCAATCATGAATTCATCATTCAGACAACGTTTCGCCATTTCATTTAACTCCAGCAAATCCATTTCAACAACATTGGCATCTGGATTTTTCATAAAGTAGTAACCTAAACAGAAGAAATCTGGTTTATCCTTGTTAATAGCTGCTTCCAATAGTTCTGAAATTCTTTTCAGGATACCAACAGTGGTATCAGTCATTACGTTCTTATGAACTTTATTGATATCATCTGATAAGCGCGAATACAGAGATTTAACTTCATCAGTTTCTGCCAAAACTCTAGGATGATAGGTTTTTGGCAAACGTTTGACGAAATCTTTAAGACTGGCTTTAGCTCTGACATTCTGTCTTTTTTCAACCAGGAAAACAAAGTTGTCAATATCCAGCTTTAATTCTTCAGCTTCTTTATGAATGCCGTTGAATAGTGCTTCCATCTTAGTCGCATTAACTGAAAAATTATCAAATATTTTACAGTCTTCCTTATTCTTTTCTACGGCTTCTGGATTAACCTCATCCATATTCTTGTTTAATAAAGCCAGCTTTTCATCAAATATCTTTTTAGCATTTCTTCTTGAAGCGGCATTTTTTAAAAGCATTGCTTCAGTCAGCTGTTTTCCTACTTTCATAATAGGATTTAAAGAACTCATTGGGTCCTGGAAAATCATTGCGATCTTATCGCCTCTTAATTTATGGAAGTCTTCTTCACTTATTTGAACAAGGTCCATTCCATCATAAAGGATTTCTCCACCTTCAATGATTCCATTTCCTGCTAAGATACCCATAATGGCGCGATTAGTAACTGATTTACCAGAACCTGATTCACCAACAAGAGCCAAGGTTTCACCTTTGTATAAGTCAAAGCTGATATCACGTACAGCTTTTAAAATACCTTGTTGAGTACGGAATGAAATCTGTAAATTCTTAACTTCTAATTTCTTTTGCATATACTAATCCTCCGTTCCACGCAGTGATGGGTTAAACGCATCACGTAAACCATTACCGAATAAGTTAAACGAAATTTCCAGTAAGGCAATAAATAGTGCCGGATATAACATGATATGTGGATAACTGCTCATTACAGATTGTCCATTTGCCAGCATTGAACCAATTGAAGACATAGTAGGAGAGTCCAGGTTAATAATACCTAAATAAGTCAATGAAGTTTCTGAGAAGATAACTCCTGGTATTACTAAGATAGATCCTGTAATGATTGTTCCTAAAGAGTTAGGGAAAATATGCTTAAACATGATAGACCAGTCATTTGCTCCCAGGGTTCTAGCCGCCAGAACATATTCCTGGTTTTTAAACCTGTAGAACTGCATACGCACCCTGCTGGACATACCTATCCATCCTGTCAGCACAAAGGCATATATCAGCGATGGAATTGCTCCAACTTTACCAGATAAGTGTAATTGGAAAAGTACTGTGACAACCATAAATGGAATACCACTTAAAATATCGGTGATACGCTCCATAATGATATCCACTGTTCCACCATAGTAACCGGCAATGGCACCATAGATAGTTCCAATCGTCAGGTTAACTGCTGAGACTAAAATTGCTAAAACAAACGAGAATCTTGCACCACTGGCAAGTCTGGTGAAAATATCATATCCATTTGTATCGGTACCAAAAGCAAACGAAGGCTCAAATCCATAACGATAGATAAAATATTTATAGGCATTGACTCTAACTACATAGTTATAGTTGCCTGAAACACCTGTTCTTTGAGCATAGCGATATGCTTCGGTAGTATTTCCCTTGTTATAAGGGTCATCAGGGAATCTAAGGCTGTTGTAATCATCAACACCTGTAGTTGAGTAGGCATTGATGAAATCACCACTAGAGTCAAAGACAGGATTACCTTTTTCATCACACTGATACCAGATGTTATGGTCTCCTCCAATTACATTAACATTGGTTACTGGAAGAATTACCTGTATACCTGTTTCAGTTTGCCAATCTTGCAATTTCACATATTGATCATAAGTTAAAGTAAGATTAAAGGCACTTAAAGCTGCATAATTGTCAATTCTTACTTTATATATAGTTTGAGGGCCTCTGAATATATCTTCTCTGATAAACTTGTCAACTACTTCAACAATTACTTTATTTCCTGTTTCTTCCTGTTGAGCCAATAAACGATAATATCTGTTTTGAGAAACTTCAATAACTTTAGTACCATCCCAGAATCCTGTTCCTTCCATAAATGAAAGTTTTGGTGTCAGATACTGATATCTCATAATGATATTGTCAGTTGCATAACTCTTGATATAATTCTGATCACAGAAATAAGGACCGATAATTGCGTAAATAACCAATATCAGAATAATTATCGCTGCAACAACAGATGATTTGTTCTTTTTAAAGCGAATCCAGGCATCTTCAAAATAACCAACAACCTTAGTGTCAAATTTTTTGTCATGACTGTCAGTTCTATTAGCTAATTTAAATTTTTCCTTTGGAATATTCATATAATCTTTACTTGTCATCTTACTTCGCCCCCATTCTGATTCTTGGGTCAATGATTGAGTAACTGATATCAATTACAATACCAGCTGCCAGACCAATGAGTGTATAGAATGCTGATAATAACATAAAGAAGTTATAGTCAGGTGGTGAAGCCTGTATTGAGTTTACATATAATTTACCAACACCTGGAATTGAGAACATCTGTTCAATGATCAATGAACCAGACATGATAGAAATAAATTCACCTAAAATCATTGGGAAAATAGGAACCATTGAATTACGCATAGCATGTCTGATGGTTGCCTGAGCTTTTGTCAGACCTTTTGTACGAGCCAATAACATAAACTCACTTGTCAATACCTCAGTCAGTTCAGCTCTGGTATATCTGGCAAATCCGGCAATTGTACCAAATGACATTGATAGAATTGCTGGAATCATAGATTTAAAACCAACCCAGCTGAAGGCTCCCTGAGTAGCATCCATCGTAGCTGATGTCCAACCCAGTCTGAAATATAGAATATACTGCACTAAAAAGGCATAGACAAATGAAGGAACAGATACAACAACCATTACACCTGTGGAAATAACATGGTCAATCCAAGTATTTTTCTTAAGTGCAGCAATAATACCCAGAATCAAGCCCAGCGGAATTGATAATATGATTGAGTAAATATTTAAAGCAATCGTAAATGGTAACTTCGAAACGAATACTTTCCAAACATCCTGACCTATGTATAGAACCTCACTGGTTCCAAAATAACCCTGTATAGCGTATTTCCAGAAACGATAATACTGCTGAATAATTGGCAGATTATAGCCCAGCAGTTCCCTTCTCTGCATAATAAGTGCCATATCCTTACCAAACTGCTCAGCTGGGATATTAGGCAGTAACTTAATAAATACGAAACATAAAGTTATGATAACCAAAAAGGTCATCAACATTAAGGCAATACGTTTCATGATGTACTTAAATAGATACATAAAAAACCCTCTTTTCTTCTAAATACATTTTAAGTATAGAAAAATTAGAACTTAAAAAGTACTATGTAATTTTACCATAATTTCACACAACTTGTAAATAAACCGCCAATGACTAATGAAACATTTCAAACATTTTTATGAAAGTTTTTCATCTTTTTTCATAAAAAAGTGTTAAATCAAACGATTTAACACCTTTTTTTATCTTTTTGCTTTAAATTAAATCTTACTTATAATCTAAAGTTCCGCCTTGTTCTGCAACATATGCAGCCCATTCAGCGTCATTCATAGCATAAGTGTAGTACTGAACTCCACCACGGCCAACACCGTAAATGTATTCTTCAGTGTAGTATTTAATTCTCATACCTTTTAATGCTGCAGAAGCATCTAAGTTGATTGGAATCATGTTGTACTGTTGTAATACAATGCCTTCAAGTGCTGCTAAAATGTCTAAACGAACTTTTGCATCAGCATTTGTGCCTGCATTGACAGTTACAGTTTCTTCACTGTCAACAACTTTGATTTCTACATCTTCACCTGATAATGCCTTATACCAAGATAATGCATCAGTTACTAAATCTTTTCCATCAACATTAACTACAACATCAATTACTGAGTAATCGAATGAAGCGTCATATTGGTATATTGGAGCAACGTAAGCTTCGATTAGTCCATATGGGTCTAATGCTGAACCAGTCCATCCAACACCGAATAATAAGTCGATAGAGTTATTCTTCAAGTATGATGAGAATGCTGAAGAACCTAATGGCTGTGATTGTGTGAATACTAAGTGACCTTCTAATTTTGTTCCAACAACAGCGTCTGTCCATACCTGTGATAATAATACATAACCATTGTTGTAGTATTTAGAAGAACCTGAACCAGGCTGTCCAATGATGATCTGGATTTCCCACTTGTCATTGTCTGCAGGGATATAACCAGCTTCAACAGCTTTGTCATATGCAGCATTGAACAATTCTTTAGCACCAGCTAAATCATAACCAGTAATAGATTCGATAGCTTCATCAATTGTAGCATATTCTTTACCTTCACCGATTTCATCTGTCAAGCCCCAGAAATCAACGATAACCTGTTTAGCTTCATCAGTAGTTCTGTAAGCAACACCATTTTCTGGGTCAGAAATAATCATGTTACCATATAATGCTTTAGCAGGAGCACCTGTTGGGTCTAATGCCAAGCTATATGCAGCTCTATCTAATGAGAATGATAATGCCTGACGGAATTCCTTGATACAGATAATTCTCTTAACAACAGCATTACCTGGAGTAGCAGGGCTAGCATTTGCTTCAGCAGTTGCTAATGCTTCTTCATTTGGATTTAATGCGATAAACCAAGTTGAGTCACCTTCTGTATAGTAAGTGAAATCTGAACCCTGGTAATCAGCCATATCTTCAGCCTGTAAGCCGTAGCCATCTAATTCACCCTTTAAGAACATTTCTAAACGGGTTGCAGCTTCAGAAACCTGCTTGAAAGAAACAGCTGTAGTCATATATTGACCTTCGTGTTCTTTTTCATAGTAACCATGCCAATATGTATTTCTAGTCATCTTCATTTCAGAACCATCAATAAATGTAGTTAAAGCATAAGGGCCATGTCCTACGTAAGTGTCAACTGATGTTCCGTAAGTGTTAGTATAAACTCCACCTTCCATTGATTCACATGCCAGATATGTAGGAACGTGAACTAGGAAGAAGTTATTAGTTAATGCATAGTTCAAATAGAATCCAGTTAATGGTTTGTCTAAAACGATAACTAAAGTCTTGTCGTTTTTAGCAAAGAAACCAACTTCTGAGAAATCGATTACAGGATATTCAAATCCATAGAACAACATTTCCTGAACTTCCTGATAAGCGTAATCGCCTTCATCTGCTGCATAAGCTTCAGCATTATCATAACCGTGCAATTCAGCAACGATGTTTGCTGCAATCATGTATAACTCTGGAGTTAACTTGACATAACCTTCAGCATCTGCAGCTCCTTCTAACAATGCGTAATCATCTGCATTAACAGAAATATAACCATAAGCATTGTACAGGCTCAGTGCAGAACCCCAGTTACCACCATCATTGATATTCAAGACGATGTCTTTTCCATCATACTTATAGTAACCATCTACTACTTCAAAGCTGTCTAAAGCAACATATTCTTCATCAAGATAATCTGCAGAAACCATATTTGAGTAGCCATAAGAACCACCTTTCAAATAGTTTTCAGCATTGTGGATTTTCAGGTTTCCAGAATACATACTGTCTGCTCTATAGTTAGCAGCTTTAGGGTTAAGTAATAACTCAACTGATTTTACGAAATCGTTAGCAGTGATTGGATCACCATTGTCATACTTCAACCAGGTTTTTAATTCGATTTCATAGACCTGATGCTCTGCACCTTCCTCGATTCCATATTTTCCAATGTAACTGCTTGTTACATCCTTTGGAGCAGCATTTGCCATTCCATTGACGATTTTGTATCCATCTTTAGTTTCATTATAGTCAAATACGTATAACGCATCTTCCGTATAACTCATAACATAAGTAGCATCATTAGATTGATAGGTATGGTTGTTCCAACCAGTTGGCATTGAGTTTACAGCGGTACGATAAGTATAGTCTGCTGTATCATTGACATATGATTTGTCATGCTTGTCGCCACATCCAACTAATGAAAGTACTAACGTTAAAACCAGTAAATAGATACTAAGTTTTTTAATACTCATTAAAAATTTCTCCCTTCTTAGAGTTCAAACAAAAACTCTACAGTACTATTATTTCACATAAATTTCACTTTTGCAAGTAACCTGCCATATTATTTTCAATTTGCTTACAAATTAATGAAAATATTTTCATTGATATTATAGACCTAAGAAAAAGACCAACTGACTGGTCTATTATTCAAATTATTTGTTAAATAAAGGATTATCTTTCTTTAATTACCACAATGTCTTCCCCATCTATTTCCTTGACTTTTACACTGACAACTTCATTTCTGGCAGTTGGTATATTTTTGCCGACAAAATTAGCTTTAATAGGAAGTTCAGTATGTCCCCTATCTATCAATTCACAGAGCTGTATTTTAGAAGGTCTTCCCAGTTCAACCAGAGCATCAAGCGCTGCTCTGGCAGTTCTGCCTGTAAATATCACATCATCAACCAGAACGACAATTTTATCTTCAATTGAAAAAGGCACATCTGTCTTGTTGATTATCGGATCAATATTTATTTTACTTAAATCATCACGATACAAAGTGATGTCCAGCTGACCGACATCTATTTTTTTGTTTTCAAACAGCTCAATATTTTTAGCAATTCTTTTTGCTAGAGGTACACCTCGGGTTTTTATACCTATCAGACACAGCTCATCTACCCCACCATTTTTTTCAATAATCTGATGTGCCAGTCTTTTCAAGGTTCTATTCATGTCCTCTTCATT
Source organism: Erysipelotrichaceae bacterium (assembly GCA_033808805.1). Classification (GTDB taxonomy): domain Bacteria; phylum Bacillota_I; class Bacilli_A; order Erysipelotrichales; family Erysipelotrichaceae; genus UBA1783. The sequence goes on along the minus strand of JAPXMY010000002.1, from coordinate 83,744 downwards.
CATTATTTCAGCTTTATAATTCATAATTACCCCTATCCTTATTATTATTTTAACATATCACTGTTACAAAACATAACAATTGACCATAGCACTATTTATCATCAGTCGTTTTCTTACCTTTATAAAACATATACCCTGATAAAATTATAACTACAGGAACAATAATTAACCCATACTTAAGAAAAACATTGCTCTTTTTCGGTAATAGTTCAACATAGTAATCAATGCCATACATCAGCTCATCAGGATGTATTTTCTGATATTCTTCAATTTCCGCTTTTATTTCGATCAATTTTTCTTTTTGAAGTTTTAAATAATCTTCAACAGTTGGTAATTGATTTAATTTTTCAACCGCATAATACTCTGGAAGCAATTTCTCAGTCTGAGAAAAAGGAATTATATACTCTTTAGTTCCATCATCATAGGAAAGCAGATAATCATTCATAGAAACACGATAAAGATTAAAACAGTTTTCTTTTGTAAGTTTGCTCATCAAAACCAGGGCGTCATTAAAGGCACTAGCTTTTCCTCCTATTCTGCCAAAAGAATAGACACCATTATCATCATACATTTCTATCAGCATGATTCCTTTTAAATCGTAGCTGGTATAAAATAGATATTCTTTTGTTGTCGATACTTTTTCAAGCTGCTTTAAAGTATTCACTTCTTTTTCCAATAGTAACGAAACATCAACAGTCAGATATCTGATACCATCTGATATTTCACAATCCTTTATCTTCTCTACTTCAGAAAAATCAGCCGAATATTCCATCTCCATAAACGAAACTAAAAAATCCCACTGTTTCAATATTTCCTGCTTCATATCAGCAGGTGCGGTTTCCGCTTTAATTGATATGGTAAAAACCAACAACAGGAATGAAAAAATCAGTACTATTATTTTTTTCCTCATAGTATTTGTTCTCCTTCATAAATATTATATAGTATTTAATTAATGTATTTATTATAAAGTTTAAAAAAAGAAACCTATTCAGTTTCCTTTTTTGCCTTTTTTACACATTTTTCAATTTCTTTAAAATGTCTATTTGTTTTACTTTTAAACAATATCCTGTTTAAGAAATTATCTGAAACACTGCCGGTTTGAACATGAGTCACCCTGATTGAGTTTTCCGATAATTCTTCAATGGTATACTTCATCTGATAAGTTGATTGCTGGACAGTTATTGTTGTCACAATTTCTTTATTTAGAACTGGTCTACCAATATTAATTCTACTTTCAACCATCCTGCCACGCCTTTTCACTCGGCTCTGGCATTTATATCCGTATTCCAAATCTGCAACAGAAATAGTTTTTCCCGTTGCCTGTTTAACATCCTGAATTAATGACAATAATATGGCGTGATAAAAATCTGCTGCTGATATGTTAATTTTTTTTACAAATTTAAGCATCTTCTACTTCTTCTTTTCTATCAACAACGATTTCAATTTTTTCAATCGATTGATCATCCATTTCAGCAATTGTAAAGGTCACATTATTTAATGTAACAGATGGTTTTTCATCTATTTCTGGTACATAACCCAATAAATCCATAACCAGACCGCCAATTGTATCGTTATTAGTATCATCTAAATTGACCTTAATCATCTTGCTGACATCATCGATTATAGCTGCACCATCAACAATATAGTGATTTTCTCTTATTTCGGTAATCTCTTCTTCTTCGTTGTCGTATTCATCCTGAATATTACCAACAATATACTCTAACAAATCTTCCATTGTTATAATGCCATAAGTTCCACCATACTCATCTAAAACAATAGCGATATGAACTTTCTGTTTTTGAAATAGCGGCAATAGTTCATCACACATCATATTTTCATAAACAAACAGGACTTTTCTTAAATAGTCAGAAATTTTAAATTGCTGTTTATTGTCGTTAGCCAAAAGTTTTAAAAGGTCTTTTATATAGACAATGCCTTCAATATCATCAATATCTTCATCATAAACAGGAATTCGTGAGTAACCTGTTTCTAAAAAAGTCTTTACAACAGTTTCCAAATCAGCATCAATCGACAAAGAAACCATATCCGTTCTATGGGTCATTATTTCCCCGACTGTTCTATCATTGAAATCAAAGATGTTATTGATCATATCTTTTTCATCATCTTCGATAAAACCCTTTTCCGTACCAGCATCTACCATTATTCTAATTTCTTCTTCAGTAAATTCCTGCTGACCATCGCTTTCCTTGATTCCTAAACTCTTGGCAATTGAATCAACTGTTTTAGAGACTATCCATACCAGCGGCTTTAAAAATCTATAGAAAAAAGAAATCGGCCCTACTACCGCAAAAGAAATCTTCTCTGGATCTTTCATTGCAATTCGTTTTGGCAGCAGTTCTCCAAAGACTAAAGTTACAAATGATAACAATAATGTAATAACAAAAATACTGACCAGTCTGATTGTTGAAGAAGAAACCTGCACATCTCTCATCCAGTAAACAATATAGTCAGCAAAGGTATCGGCTGCTACCGCACTTGAAAGAAATCCAGACAGTGTAACACCAATCTGAATTGTTGATAAAAATTTTGTTGGTTTGACTGTTAAGTTATATAAAGCTTTAGCTTTTTTATTTCCTTCATTAGCCAGCTTTTCCAGTTTAGCATCATTAAATGAAACTATCGCCAGTTCACTAGCGGCGAAAAAAGCATTAAGCGCAATTAAGACAATTAATAATATAATATATCCGAAAATAGATTCTCTATCTTCTAAAGTTGCTGTAGCTGTGCTATTGGCTACAAAATTTATTAAGCGACACAATCGATCGTCCATATGGTTAAATATCACTCCCTCTTTTATCCATACAATACATAGTATCATAATCTTTCCTTGGATTTATGTCAAGAATGCTCAATTTAGCCCTCTTTTCATCACTAATATAATCGATATCTTAAAATCTTTCAAATAAAACTGTCATTGGGATGAGAAAAACTAATTCTTTAGTTTTGCTCCTCAATAGCAGTCAAGTCCACTCCCTTGGTTTCCTGTACTCTTGTCATCAATAAATACAAGCCCAAAACCATAAACGGCAGACAAATACAGATACATAATATCCCCAGATTTTCAGCTCCAACAAATAGTTGCCCAATAACAACAATAACAATTGAAAGTATTGTGCCTAGAGCCCCCAGCAAACTCATAAATCCCATTACTGAAGCCCTCAAATCTGTTGGCGTACTTTCTGCTGGCATGACCAGATATAGGGTATCTGAAATTGACCATAATCCACCGATAAACAAACCATAGGCACAGCCAATAACCACCTGTGAAAAACCAAATCTAGCTCCCAATACAAAGACTGTCAATCCCAGTGCCGCCATAGCGCCAAATACCAGACAAGATCTCTTTCTTCCAATATGGTCATTAATGAATCCACCAATAAAGGTAATTAAACCATTAATAAATGGGAACAGAACATAAATAAAATCCAGATTGGAATTGGTTAGAACATTGGTTTCTACCCCTGCCTGCAGGATGGTAGTGTAATAATGGGTAACACTTGTTGAGGCACTGAAGATTACCGCAGCTATCGTAATATTTCTAGTCTGTTGATTAGAGAAAATATATTTAATCGCCTTTATTACTCCTCCACTTTGTTTTTCTTTTTGCTTCTGCTGCTTTTCCAATAGTTCCTTTTCAAATCTTTCACTTTGTCTTTGCTCATCAGTTTTTCTTAAATACTCCAATCTTTTGGCTGTATATACTGGTGTTTCATGGACAAAAAAGATTGATCCCACCCCCACAAGCAGAGCAATAATTACTGGAATATAGTAAACATATCTCCAGCTGGATACAATTTCCGGATTATAAAACCAGCTTCTGAAGACACCAATAAGAGAACAGGAAACCAAAGCAATAGCTTTAGTTATTGAACAGAGTTTTGCACGATGTTTTATCGGAGCACATTCAATAATATACATGACCTGAACATCATTAGGGGTAAAAAATGTAATAAGCATAAATGCCAGGGCATAGACTAAAGGATTAGGAGCGATACAGGCTATAAACAAGCCAAAGCCCATTCCCAAAGTATTTAAAATTAAAAACAGCTTTCTGCCATACTTATCGGCTAATGATTTATAAAAAGGTGAAATCAGCAGTATCGCCATGGCTGGAGCGGTGATGGCTGTTAGATTAGCCAGCGAAGCAGCATAGCCAGCATCAGTTACTCCTTTTAAATTATACAGGTCAATAATCGCATAAGGCTGCATTGCACTGGTCATTGATGATGTTATCTCGTCAACAACATAAACAATAGTTAAAACTACTACTAAAAAAACTAAATAGTATTTACCCTGATGATACCTTTGGGCCAGCTCCAATTTAGATAGCTCAGCAGCTTCTCTCAGTTTTCTTTTAGAAAAAGCATCTATTGATTCATTTCTCATATTCTATCTCCACTTTATAACTATCACTATTATACATCTTTAAAGGTCTTTTGGTTGTTCAATTAATAAAATAAACTTGTTTACCAGTTTGATTTATTAGATAATATCTGTATCAGGTGAATTTTTATGACAAATTTTAACAAAAATGAACTCATTAAAAAACAAATTATGAAACAACCGAAAATTGTTCATAGTTTTGATTGTGGTCGTGTTTCCTTTGATTTTTACGATAATAATGCCGTGATGTACAAACTTGATAAAACAAACATTAACTGGTTTTTTGCCAGTGGTAAAACTAAAGATGGAAGATATTTTTCTTCTAAAACAGCTAAAAAGACTTCTTATAGAATTGCTGCTACAAAAAAAGGATATACCATCGCTTTATGCTATTACGAAAATAACATTACTTTTATCCAGCATCTGATTACCGATAGCAGCAATCCTTTCTTTATCTGTCAGTTAGAAGTAATGGATGAAGAAAAAGAAACAGAAACAAACTATTTAGTTCCCATGGATTTTGGCTACCCTTCAGATTTATGTTTACCATTATTTTCCAGCTTGGAAACCAAAATGTTTCTCTGTCCCTATGACAATGACATGTGGGTCAGATATGAAACTGCCTATTTAAAAAGCGGTAGAACAAGTTATGATATCAGTGCTGTTTTTGATGCTAAAACATTAAATGGCTTAGTTTTGGGCTCTATTGATAACAACATCTGGAAAAACGCAATAATGTGCAGTGAATATGATGCCAGAAGTTTTAAATGTGTCAGCGGCATTGCAGATGGAGGTACCCATGACAGTATTGATCATGGCTATCTCTCTGGTAAAACAGTTAAATCCGATCGATTTGTCTGTGGTTACTTTAAAGATATTAGAGATGGTTTAATCTACTATGGTAAACTGGCTCAAAATAGAGATGGCATCTATAAATATAGTGGTTCAAGTCCTTTTGGTTGGAATTCCTATAGCGCTTTATCCATGGATGTCACTTTAGATCATTATCAAGCTGCTGCTGATTTTTTCTATAATGAACTTAAAAACTTCACCGACAGTGATAAAGTTGCCTATATCAATCTGGATGGTAACTTCGGCTTAAATAAAATAAAACTCAAAAGAATTATTAAAAAATTACATCAACGTGGCCAAAAAGCTGGAACCTATATGTTTCCACTATGCCATCTGGATATCATGAATATGCTGCCTTTAAAGGGTTCATTTTTAAAGTTCAGAAAAGATATTGTTTTAAAACAGCCAGACAACTTTAATTACCATTCTATCGATGGCAAACTTCCAATTGATATTACAATTCCAGAAGCGGAAAAAGATTTTCGTCTGCAGTTAAAAGAAGTTGTTGAAATGGGATTTGATTATATCAAGTTTGATTTTTTATCACATGGGGCACTTGAAGGTCAAAGATATAATAAAAATATCAAAACAGGAAGACAGGCTCTGACTTATTTCTACAACATACTAAAAGAGGAACTCGATCCTGCTAAAACCGGTAGAGAAATTTTTGTTGATTTTTCGATTTCTCCTCTATTCCCTTCTAACTATGCTCATGGCCGAAGGTGCTGCTGTGATGCCTTTGGACATATTGAAGATATCAAATATGTTTTAAATGCTTTGAGCTATGGTTTCTGGATTAACAATTATCTATATCAGTTTTCTGATCCTGATCATACAGTTTTATATAATTCAGTTGTTGATAATCGTGGTATTTCAACTTTCCTTGAAGCTAAAAGCAGATATAATGCCTCCATCATTTCTGGAACTATAATGCTTTTAAGTGATAATTACGGACCAGAGGATAATAATCAACAAACCAAAGAAGCTAGAAAAAGAACAATTCAACTGGCCAATAATGAAAGCCTTAATAAAATTGCCAGACTTAACAAAGTCTTCTTACCATTAACCTTTGAAGAAGATAATTGTTTCTTTTATCTGTATCATGAAAATCGTACATATGGTGCAATTTTCAACTTTGAAAATGAAATTAAAACTTTCAGGTTAAATCCTGAATCTTTCAATTTCCAAAACTCTGGAATTCTTTTAGATTTAAACAACAATACCTCTACTGCCTTTAGAGACTTCATATATCTAACATTGGAAAGATTTGATTCGATTGTTTTTGAATTAATAGAAAAGTAATTCAATTCTATTGTCTGCAACCATAAAAAAGACAGAATTTTGAAAATCTGTCCTTTTATTTTTAATGTCCTTTTGATCGATGTTCAGCTTCAAGAGCCGCCAAACCAGCCAGACGTTTCTTTTCTTTTCTTTCCTTATCAATTGAATAAATAACCACACCAACTAAAGTCGCCAGATAAGGCCACATCTTCAGCAGGTTATCCGAAATACCAGTTGTTCTGGCAAAGTTAGACAAACCATAGAAGAAACCAAACAGTAGACTGGTTAAAGCCGTTGGAATCGGATTGGCTCCTCCCATACTGGAAGCAGCTAAACCAATGAATCCGCGCCCAGCAGTAATACCATTAGCAAAATATGAAACATATACACTGCTCATAAAGCAGCCAGCCATACCACCCAAACAACCCGATAGGACTAAAGCAATCGTCTTGATATTTACTGAAGAAATACCAACTGACTCTGCAGCGTTGGCATTTTCACCAACTGCTCTGATTCTTAATCCCAGTTTTGTTTTAAACATCATAAATGATACGACAAAAATCAGAATGTATGAAATGTAAGTCAGAATGTTCTGATTGGCAAATATCTGGCCAACAAAAGGTATGTTTTCAATAAAATCAGGCAAGTCAATAGTTGGTAATAAACCTGACTGTAATGAGTTTGTTGAACTTCTATCCTTGTTAGGAGTAACTATTGGTAAAAAGAACGCTGTTGCCCCTGAACCCATCAGGTTCATGGCAATCCCAACTAAAACAATATCAACCTTTAACCTGAGATTGAAAAAGGCCACAAGGAATCCTAATAATCCACCCACAACAATGCCAACAAATAAACCCAGCCAAGGATTTGGTCCGCCAATATAAGCGGCTGCTAAAGTTCCAGTAAAGGAAGAAAGTAGCATAATTCCTTCCATCCCCATCTGAGTTGAATTAGCTTTGGCAGCTATTGAGCAACCTAAGGCAGCTAATAGAATAGGTGGAGTAACCGCAATTACGTTATTATAGAAACCAGGGTTAATTATTACATCAAATAATGCTTTTAAAATACCGCTCATAATTAATTAACCTCCAATTCAGCTTTTGCTTCTCTTTCTTTTTCCGCTTCAGCAATAATCATCTTTCTGTAGGTTCTAGATAAGAATTTTTCAGCCAATAAGAATAGAATAATTGTTGCTTCAACTATTTTTGTCATATCATTTTGAATTCCCGTTCTAACTGACATAACATAGGCACCCGCTCTTAAATAGGAAATAAACAAGGCCGCCAGCGGAACATATTTTGGATTATTCTTCGCAAATACCGCCATGGTTACACCATCCCAGCCAAGACCCGTCAGCTCTACCCAACGATAGTTGGTATATAGTGACATAATCTCACATGCTCCACCTAATCCACCGATAAAACCACCTAATGCCTGAGACAAAACAGCAACTGTTCCAACTGAAATACCGACATATTTAGCGAAATTTCTATTTTGACCAACCTGGCGTAATTTAAATCCCATCTTTGAACGATACAGAAATAACCAAGCTAAAAACGCGACAATCAAGGCGATAAAGAGAGCATAGAATATCGTCAGTCTATCCTGACCAATCTTTATTTTAAATGTCATATATTCTTCATTGGTTTGAGTCCAGGAATAAGTTGATTTACTTGTTCTTGGATCTTTGAACTTAGAGAATAACAGATAAGTTGAAAACCATAAACAAATATAGTTCATCATTAATGAAGTGACCATTACTGAAGCATTAAATATTCTCTCCAGCAAAGCAGGAATCAAGGTAATGATTGCTCCTACCAGACCACCAATTAAACAACCCATAATACTTCCTAAAACTCTCTGTCCAGGAAACAGGTAAATGTTTGTCAAGGCACCACCAATCATACCTCCAAACAGGAAGGCACCTTCCATGCCCAGATTAAACTGGTTGGCACTGAACATTATTGATACTGCAGTCCCTGTAAACATTAATGGGATTGCTTTTTGAATCCAGAAGGTAAAATAACTGACATTCATCAGCGGTGCTGTGAAAAATAATTTTAATGAAGTCACTGGCAGATCAGAAGTAAATACAATCAATCCTGTCGCTAACAGTAAACCAATTAGAATAGATACAGCCATACGTAATATCTGATGTTTGTTTTGAACAGTCATATTACTTAAAAAACTTTTCTTTTCTTTTTTCTTACTCATGTAAAGCACCTCCTATCTGTTCAGGAGTCATCTTTTTAACACCTAACATATAATAACCCAACTCTTCTTCTGACAAGTCAGTGATATCCGAAAAATAAGCTACTATTTCTCCACCATACATAACCATCAGTGAATCAGAAAGATTCATAAGTTCACCCAAGTCAGCGCTGACTAACAATAAGGCCTTACCCTCATCTCTCATTTCAATCATTCTTCTTCTGATAAATTCAGAAGCGCCGACATCAATACCACGAGTTGGCTGGTCACAGACAATTAATTTGTTATAGCTGGTAAATTCTCTAGCTACTACAACTTTTTGAATATTACCACCAGATAAAGCACTTACAGCCTGCTCACCGCTTTTACACAAAACAGTATATTCATCAATCCATTTATCGGTTTGCAGTTTGATTGCTTCCTGATTGGTCAACAGTTTATTGCCAAATTGACTCTTATCAATTTTATCAGCCACCATATTTTCTTTAATACTTGAAGCCCCTGCTACACCAAGAGTCATTCTGTCTTCTGGGACATGGACCAATCCTTGCTCTCTTAACCCTTTGATGTTTTTCTTTCCTACTTCTTCACCTAAAAGCTCAATAGAACCTTCGGTATAGATATGTAAGCCAGTAATAGCATCGATCAATTCCCTTTGTCCATTTCCTTCAACCCCGGCAATACCGACTATTTCACCTTCTCTAACTGAAAACGAAATATTTTTGACTACCTTTTTACCTATAGCATTATAGATACCTAAATCTTTAACTACTAAAACATTTTCCTTAGGCTGAGCTTTTTCTTTTTCAATAACCAAATCAACATCTATGCCGACCATAGCTTTTGAAATATCAGCTTCTGTTACTTCCTCAATATTGAATAAACCTATTGTACGACCTCTTCTGATTACCGTTACACGATCACACAATTCTTTTACTTCGTTTAATTTGTGGGAAATAAAAATAATTGTGCAGCCAGTTTCTTTCAACTGTTTCAGCTGAGCAAATAACTCTGTTGTTTCCTGAGGTGTCAGTACAGCGGTAGGTTCATCTAAAATCAAGATTTCACAACCCTTAACTAAAGCTTTGACAATTTCAACCTTTTGTTTGACACCAACGGTCAAATCCTGGACTCTTGCTCTTGGATTGATCTCAAATCCATATTTTTTACAGCAATCCAAAGTCATTTCAATTGCTTTGTCCATATCAAATCTCAAACCTTTAGTTGGCTCAATGCCTAATATGACGTTTTCTGCGACTGTTAAAGAGGGAACAAGCATAAAGTGCTGATGAACCATCCCAATACCAGCTTCAATCGCCTTAGTAGGTGAAGTCAGGCTGACTTCATTACCCTTTATGATAATCTGACCCTCATCAGGTTTCTCAATGCCAAATAACATTTTCATCAGAGTAGTCTTCCCGGCGCCATTTTCTCCACAGATAGCATGAATTTCTCCTTTTCTAGCTGAGAAATTTACCTTATCATTGGCAATGACCCCGTTATCATAAACCTTGGTGATGTCTTTCATTACGAGAAAATTTTCCATATCAAATCCCCTTTACAAATCTAATAAAAGACAAACCCCTGACCCCTATGGGCCAGAGGTTTGCATAATGTTAAATAATAAAATGCTAATTTATATTATTTATTTTTTGGTGCTGTCGTGTGCAGGAACGAATTCACCATAGAACCAGCCTTCAGCTTGACCGAATGCTGTAGGTACTTCGATTGTTCCATCAATAATTCCAGCAACAATAGCTTCAATTTCTGCTAATTGATCAGCAGTGAAAAGTGCATTGGTTGTATCAGTGACTGAGTATGAAACATAACCACCATCTAATCCTAACTTAACGTTTTTACCATATTCTAATGTGCCAGCTAAATGTTTCTGAACAGCATCATAGAAACCATTGTTAACGTTTTTCTGCATAGAAGTGATAGTTCTAGCTGCTTTCTTGTCACCTTCATCAGTTCCTAATGAAGCAAAGTAAGCACCCTGGTCACCATCAACACCAATAATCCATTTGCCTTCATCTTCAGTGATAACCTGGTCAAATCCACCTAAACCAGCCTGTCCGCCACAAGCAAAGACAACATCATAACCTGCAGCATATAAACCAGCTGCAGTGTCTTTACCAGCAGCAACATCTGAGAATGAGTTCATCCAAGAAAGGTTGATATCAACACTTGGGTCAACATATTTAGCACCAGCTGCATAACCAACATAGAAGTCATCAAGAACAGTATTGTCCATACCACCCATAAATGCTACCTTCTTAGATTCACTTACCATAGCTGCCATTGCACCAACAACAAATGAGCCTTCGTTTTGAGCAAACATCATCGCATATAAGTTTTCTGTTGGAGCATATTGCCAGCCATCTGGATTGTCAAAGTTCCACTCTTCATCATAGAACCAAATCAATTGATCTGGGTAATCTACCAATAATGCTTTTACATAGTCTTTCATGTCATATGTACCAGCAATAACAATAGTCCAGCCAGCTTTGAAGATATCATCCAAACTTGCCTGCCATGTAGAAGTATCATAGCCCAATTCAATAGTTTCAGCATATACTTTGTCTCCAAAGTCAGCATTGATTCTTACAACACCTTCTTCTCCAGAGTCAAAGAAAGATTTGTCGCCCAATGTACCATTTACAACGTTAGCGATAGTAATTTTTCCAGCTTCTTCAGCTAATTGTTTTTTACTTTTTTCAGGTTCTTCTTCAGGACCACAGCCAAACATTGTAATTGCCATTAAAGCAACTAACAAAATAGTTAAAATTTTTTTCATTTTTTTCCTCCATCTTGAAAATTAACTTCATAAATATTATAAGGCATTTTACTTGGCCTTTTCAAGTTATTTACAATAATCACATTAAGTTAAATATAAATATTTTAATAATAATATAACGCTATAAGAATATTAAAACAGTATTACATTTTTTATTTTTTAAGGCTAATAAAAGAAAAAATCCAAAAACCAGTTTGAATATCATATCAAACTGGTTAAAATCATAGCTAAACTAGCGTTTTTGCTACTTCTGTAGTCATCTCTGCCAACTTTTTAATTGACATCTTCTTAAGCCCTCTGACATAGGTGTCCAACTCATCTCCAATAGGGTCTTTCCAATAATTTGGAATCTTATCTAAACCGACAATAATTCCAATGATGGTTAAAATCTGAGCTGCATTGCAGTCAACATCCTGTCCACAGCCTCCACACATGGCCAGTGTTTTTGTAAAATCCCCTTCTCCAAACCACAAGGCGACAACTTCAGCAGCTGCATTTGGATAGGCATGAATCCAGTTGTACTTGATAAACTTTTCTTCACATTTCATCCAGGCAGCATAATAATCATCATGATTTTTACACTGCTCTAAAGCAAATCTGACAACCTGTCCATATTCTGAATCTTCTGGCATTAAGTCTATGGCAGTAGTTACAATCTTTCTGATATCTGTTTCTACATAAGCCAGCGAAGTCATAATCGCATTGAATACTTCTCCTAAGATACCGTTTCTGGCATGTGAGATACTGGCATCCATCCAGGCACATTCTGCTGCCTTATACGGATTTCCTGGATATAACTGTCCACAGATTGCGCCTCTCATCTGAGCTCCAATCCATTCATTGAAGGCATTATGGAAAAGTCCGCTTTCTGGTGGTAAAATACCAGCCTTTAAGTTTCTTAAAGCAAAATCTTCCGCCGACCAGCCCATTGGCACTCTGGCAACCCATTCTCTGGCAATATCTAAAGCTGTTGTCTTTTTACCAAATTCCCTATAGGCTAAAAGCAGTGCCAACTCATAGGTGATATCATCATTGTAAGTATTTGGTTTACGGATATATCTATCTACAAAACCATATCTTTTTGCGATGTTTTCACCGGTATATCCTTCAATACAGGTCCCATAGGCTCCACCAATTATCTGTGCCAGCCAGCCGGCATGGTTTTTCTCTGTCATTTTTTCATCATAGACCAACTCAACCTTTTCGGGAAAAGTTACCGATTTGGCATAATCTTCAAAACTGTCATAGAAAGTCTGTTTCCAATAGTCACTTTCGGCATTTTTTCTGGCATTGTTTACCGCCTTGAAAATATCAAAAGTCAACTTATGAAGTTCAACCATATCGTTTTCTGCCAAAGCTTTTAAACCTTTTTCATAAATTTCTAAACCACCATCAACAATATAACCCCTGTTTTCCATTGCCTGAATAGCAGCCAGGGTTATCGATTCATGGGCTCTAGAACCTGGCACCTGTGAATGCCAATACATTTTTATTAATTCGTCCTGGGCTTTTTCCGGTCCACTGGCATTATCTTCCCAGATTGTCTGATTATCATCAGCCTGATAAACTGGAACACCATCAACAAACATCTCTCTTGCAAGTTCCCACGCTTTTTTCATTTTTATATTATTTCCTCCTGTCTTAATCTAATTTTATCTTATTTTAATACCTGATAGCAACCTGAAAGGGGAAAAAAAGGTATGTTTAACATACCCTTTAAATTACATTTCTTTTAAAAACGCTGCATATGCCTGTTTCGTTTCATAAAGGTCTACTTTACTTGAAACTTCCATCGGTGCATGCATATTCTGAACCGGTACACCGGCATCAACTATCTGCATGCCGTAGTTAGCCATGATGTAGGAGATTGTTCCTCCGCCACCTTCATCGACTTTACCAATTTCAGAAGTCTGCCAAACCACATCATGTTTATCGAAAACTCTTCTGATTTCAGCTAAATATTCAGCATTGGCATCGTTAGCTCCTGATTTACCACCTCTGCCAGTATATTTATTGATAGAAATTCCTCTACCTAAAAAAGCAGTATTTTTCATTTCAAAAACCTGTGGATAGTTTGAATCAAAGGCCGCACTTACATCCCCACTGATCATTTTGGAATTGCTCAGAGCTCTTCTTAACTTGATTTCATTAAATCCTTCTTTTAACCAGATTAACTCTGCCAGAATATTTTCAAAGAATTTTGAATGCATACCTGTGGCACCATTTGACCCTACTTCTTCCTTATCCACTAATAAAGTAACAAGGGTCTTAGCTGGTTTATCCATTTCCAATAGAGCCATAAGAGCTGGATAGACACATGCTCTATCATCCTGGCCATAACCAAAAACCATACTTCTGTCCAGTCCATAGTCTCTGGCTTTGCCAGCAGGTACCGCTTCAATTTCAGCTGATGAGAAATCTTCTTCTTCAATACCGTATTTTTCTTTTAACAGTTTTAGAATATGAGCTTTAACCGCTTCTTTTTCTTCTCCTTTTAAAGGCATTGAACCAACCGTAATATTCAAATCTTCTTTTTCTATTACATCTTTGGCATTTTTTTCCATCTGTCTTCTTGCCAGATGTATCAGTAAATCTGAAACACCTACTACAGGATCATTTTCATCTTCACCGATTACGATCTTAACAGCAGTACCATCTTTTTTACAGACGACTCCATGTAAAGCCAGTGGTATCGTAGTCCACTGATAAGATTTGATTCCACCATAATAGTGGGTATCCAAAAGGGCTGTTTCATGCTCTTCATATAATGGATTCTGTTTAATATCCAATCTTGGCGAATCCACATGAGCTCCTAAAATCGTCATCCCTTTTTCAATCGGTTCTGAACCGATAATGAATAATGCTAATGATTTTCCATAGTTGTCATAGTAAACCTTATCGTTAGGCAACAATTGAATTCTATTATCGATATAATCTTTTATATTTTTAAAGCCATAGGCTTCAGCTATTTTAATTGCTTCTTCTACACATTCTCTTTCTGTTTTACATGTCGAAATATAATTTTTATATCCTTGGGCGAAATCCGTTATTTCCTGAATATCTTCATACTTTTTCCATGCATTTTTCATCTTTATCTTTTAACCTCTATTCTAATCCTTTTGTCTGTATTTCATATTTCATATCTTTTATAAAATCTTCATAGCTTAATGTCTGAGACTCTTTACTGCCATGTCTTCTGATAGTAACTGTCTTATTTTCCATTTCCGCATCACCAATTACCAGCTGAATCGGATTCTTTTTGATTTGAGCTTCTCTGATACGATAGCCAAGTTTTTCATTTCTATCATCACAGACTGCTCTGAAACCTTCAGCGACCAGCTTATCAGTTAACCCATTGGCATAATCTCCATGTACCAGTGGATTGACCGGAACTACAGTAAACTGCTTAGGCGCCAGCCATAGTGGGAAGACACCAGCATAGTTTTCCAAAATAATACCGATAAATCTCTCCAAAGAGCCAAAACAGGCTCTATGAATCATTACTGGAGTTTTTTTGCTGCCATCTTCTGCCACATATTGACAGTTGAATCTGCCAGGCAGCTGCATATCCAGCTGCACAGTTCCACATTGCCAGATCCGTCCTAGTGAATCAGTTAATTTAAAGTCCAGTTTTGGCCCGTAGAATGCTCCATCGCCTGGATTGATCTTAAATTGTCTTCCAGTTTTTAAACAAGCTTTTTCTAAAGCTTCTTCAGCCTGGTTCCAAACTTCAATTTCTCCAATGAAACCTTCCTGTGGTCTGGTAGACAATTCAATAGCATAGTTTAAACCAAACACAGAATAAATCTGATCATAGATATCCAAAATCTTAGCTACTTCTTCTTCAATCTGCGATTCCATCAACATGATATGCGCATCATCCTGAGTGAAACCTCTGACTCTGAATAAACCTGTCAAGGCACCTGAGGCTTCAAATCTGTGCACATGACCCAATTCTGCATATCTTAACGGTAATTCTCTATAAGAATGCAAGGTATTATTGTAAACCAGAATAGCACCAGGGCAGTTCATTGGTTTTATCGCATAAGTATCTTCATCTGCTTCAATAATAAACATGTCATCTTTGTAGTGATCCCAGTGTCCACTTGTTTGCCACAGCTGTTGATTTAACATAATTGGAGTATCAATGACAGCATAGCCATTTTTCCTATGTAAATCCAACCAGAAGTCTTCCAGAGTCCTTCTTAAAGTATAGCCATCTGGCAGCCAGAATGGTAATCCTGGCCCATAGTCAGAAAGCATAAACAGATCCATTTCTCTGCCTAGTTTTCGATGGTCTCTTTTTTTCGCTTCTTCAATCATTTCTAAATGATGAGCCAGTTCTTCAGCAGATTCAAAACAGACACCATAGATTCTCTGCAGCATCTTATTGTTGGCATCGCCTTTCCAATAGGCTCCACTTGTTTTCAACAGTTTAAAATGTTTAACCATTTTAACACTATCAACATGTGGACCGCGACATAAATCAATAAAATCACCCTGACTGTAGCAGCTGATAACATTTTCATTTTCATCCATATGATCAAGCAGATCGATTTTATATGGATCATCCGCAAACATCTCATAGGCCTGCTGTTTAGTCAGCTCTTTTCTGATTATTTTTTTACCATCTTTAGAAATCTTCTTCATTTCTTTTTCAATTTTTGGCAAATCTTCTTCTGTAATAGTTACACCATCAATATCTATATCATAGTAAAAACCATCGGTAATGACTGGTCCTACCCAAAATTTTGCTTGTGGATAAAGATTTTTCACAGCTTGTGCTAATAAGTGGGCACAAGAATGATTAAGCACACTTAGATTTTGATCTTCTTTAATATTAATCATCTTTTTTCACTCCTTTACATATAAAAACGCCCTTAGCAAAGGAAGTTTGGCTGACGTGGTACCACCTTAATTACTTCTCAAATGTTGTAACGTAAACTTCACGGGATTCTTTTTCAAGTCCTGCTCCTAAGTAGTAAGCTATTATTGTCGCAAATTGTTTTCACCAACCACAATTCTCTCTACATAAACTTTAATAACTGTTGTCTTATTCATCGCATTTATATATATTGTAAACCTATTTTATAAAAAGTCAAATCAATAATGACTGTTAACCGCTTACATAAAAAAGATTAGATTTTTTCATTTTTCATCTAATCTTTTATATTTTAAATAGTAATATTATTATCCAGGAAATCCCTCTATCGGAAGAAATGGTTCAAGATACTCTATTTTAACTTCTCCAGTTAAAACATTTAAATCATAATTGACTCTTTCTTCTATGCCATACTCACTGGCGATTATCCACTTCAATCTTTTAACCTCATAATTATATGCTACTGGATTATCCAAAGCGATAGCCATTTCAGACTTCATTTGTTCTTCAGAATTGACATATAAATATTTTTTATACAATTTATAACATAAATCCAGATTTTCTTTAAGTATCTTAGCCTTAGCCAGATATTGTGGATTTACAGCATAGTATAAGATATGATTTGAACTTTTCTGACCAACTAAACCATTATAATTACGTTTCATCCAATAATCATCTGATGTGAAAACTTCAAAGTTGCCAAATCCCAGCCAGGCATATTCATCACTGTTCAAACTCAATTTAAAACTGTCGATTTTCTTTTCAGGCAGATACATTCTATGGATGTACATTGATCCATCAACAATTTCCTTAAATAAAAGAATATCGTAATCAATAATCTGAAAATCGTCTTCATATGGCAAATGCGTTGAATTATCATGTAATTCAATATCTTTGGCAAAGGTGTAGAGAACTTCTTTTTCGCCTTCAACACTGATCCTTAAAAGCTCTTTACCACTGATACAGTAGACCCAGTATCCATCAGAAGCCAGATAGGTGTGAGCTGTGTAATTTCCAAATAAGACATATTGTTTTTTAGATTCTCCAGTTTCATAAACCAGATTTACAGCCATGCCATATTCATCGAAAACTATTTCATTGTATGAAGTTTCTTCATTACTTTTAATAGTTATCTGCGATTGGTCTGTATAGATGTGCTCTTGAGAAAAATATTCTTCGTAGGAAACTGGATTTCTTTTTTCAACAATCCAGATTTTTTCATCGTTACTATAAGATTCTAAAACTTTTAAAACAGTAATGTTCATTTTAGAGTTAGGATCTTTAATTCCATTAAAAAGGGCATAAAGCAGTTCTAATTGCTTATTATCTAACTTTTCTTTCTCAAACATGTAGTTCAAAATATTGTCTGAAAAGATTTTCAAGTTCTTTAAATCTTTAAATTTTAAATCTTTAAATTCATCATCTATTACTTCAGTTTCCAGTATTTCCTTCTGCCAGCTGATAATTACCTTATCAATCAACTCGTTATCTTCGATTGTCAAGGCTAACTCATAGGCTTTTAGAAACTCTTTATCATTTAGATATTTTTCAGTTTTTTCCTGCTTTGTCTGACAACCAGATAGACTCATTATCATCAAAAATGAAATCAGTAGTAAAATTAACTTCTTCATCTTTAAATACCCCCTTTTTAACTACTTTCGTTACTTTCATTAATTTGATTATAACTCTAAAAAGTCAATATTTAAACATAATTAATTAATTAATTAAATGATACACATTCACTATTTTTGTAGCGAAAAAGCATAAAAAAAGGAAACAAAATTTAACTGCTTCCTCTTGATGTCTTTTTATTATCTTTCAGATAATTTATTTAAAATGATAATTGATAAGGAAATTATTCCTAAAGCCACAAATAATCCTATTTCACCTTTTATCAGGTAATGAAGATTGTTAATAAAATTCATTGGTTCAAAAAACATGAATGATCCCCCTTACATAAACAGACTCATAATCAGTCCCCCAGCAATTACTGAGGCAATCTGACCAGAAACGTTAACACCCATTGAATGCATCAGCAGGAAGTTTTGATTATCTTCTTCTAAACCCATCTTGTGGATGATTCTACCAGACATTGGAAAAGCTGAAATACCAGCTGCTCCGATCATTGGATTGATTTTCTTTTTCAAGAAAAGATTTAAAAACTTGGCAAACAATACTCCACCGGCTGTATCAAAGATAAAGGCAAATAAACCTAAAGCTAAGATCATCAGTGTTTGAATCTGCAAAAATTTTTCAGCCTGCATCTGTGAAGCAACAGCTATTCCCAAAAAAATTGTAATGATATTAGCTAAAGGACCCTGAGCTGTATCAGCCAGAGAATTTAATACTCCACATTCTTTCAAGAGGTTGCCAAACATTAAGAAACCTACCAAAGATACTGAAGCTGGCGAAATTATACCAGCAACGATGGTAATAATAATTGGAAATAGAATTCTGGTAGTCTTACTGACTGCTTTCGGTTCATAATCCATTCTGATTCTTCTTTCATCTTTACTGGTTAAAGCCTTGATTACTGGTGGCTGAATAATCGGAACTAAAGCCATATATGAATAGGCAGCTACCATAATCGCACTTAAGTATTGTGAATTTAAAGTTTGAGCAACCACAATAGCTGTTGGTCCATCAGCAGCTCCGATAGTCGCAATAGCTGCCGCGTCGTTGATTGGGAAAAACATTGAACCCACACAGAGAGTCAGGAAAATGCCAAACTGTGCCGCAGCACCAAACATCATCAAAATCGGATTTGATAACAGTGGGCCAAAATCACACATCGCTCCAATACCAATAAATAAAAGCAGTGGGAAAAGTTCATTGACTATGCCCGCCTCATATAAGGTAGATAAAGCCCCTTCCTGTAAAACGCCATTAATAACCTGAGTTACCGCCCCAGAAAAAGGCATGTTGACTAAAATAGCCCCAAAACCAATCGGCAGTAGCAGTGAAGGTTCCATTTCTTTAGCTATCGCTAAATAAATCAATACTCCTCCAATACCCCACATGATAATCTGCTGCCAGGTAATCAACAACAGGTTTTCATACAAAAATTCCATAAATCCTCCTAGTTTAGACTGAAACTGATCTGACCAGTTTCCAGATCTATTTTTTCATCATCAGCAATTACACCTAAAGAATAATCACTATTTATACCTAAAACTTTTACAAGTTTTTTCTCATTGGAAACCAAGGCCAATACTTCTTTGTCTTTTAGATAATCATATCTTTTCACCTTGTCATAAAAATCGTAATCATCTTCTATCAATCTGAAGTTTTCAATCAGTTTGCTGTAAACCTTGCCCTTAAGTTCATCAAGATCAGTATCTTTACCTGTTTGATTTTTAATGGATGTCGGCTCTATTGCGTACTCTTCCGCAAAAAGACTCTGATTGACATTAATGCCAATACCAATGATAAGGCATTCTATACTCTGTTTGCTTACTGCTTCCAGCAGGATGCCGCAGATTTTTTTATCAGCAACATAAACATCATTAGGCCATTTTAAACCTATCTTATCAAGACCATAATCTTTCAATACTTCTAAAACTGAATAAGCACAGATTATCGAAAGTGTTTTATACTTTGCAATTAATTTTTCATTTTTAATCAAAATGGAAAATAGTAGATTTTTACCTTTTTCGCTGCTCCAGTTTTTATTTTCTCTGCCCTTTCCTGCTGTCTGACTATCAGCAGAAACAAAGGTAAAGTCTTGATAGTTATGATAATTATTTTTAAGAAAAGTATTTGTTGAATCTACTACTTCAAAATGAATTAATCTCATCTTATTTTAAAACGATAAGTTCGTCTTTATTTTTGACATCATCACCCTTTTTGATGTTGACAGCACTTACCTGACCATCAAAAGCTGATTGAATTTCATTTTCCAGTTTCATCGCTTCAATAATAGCGACAGTCTGACCTTTTTTTACCACATCACCGACATTTACCTTCACTTCTAAAACCTTGCCAGCGATAGGAGCCAGGATAACATTATCACCCTGTGAAACAACGTTTTCTACCTTTTCAGTTGCTGCTTTTACTTCACCTGCAACTTCATCAACGGCACTTACTTCAACTTCATAATATTTTCCGTTTACTTTCACCTTATATATTTTCATCTTAACCAACCCTTCTTACACTTATTACTTTTACATCTTTTTTAATTTCATTGTAGTAATCAATACTGGCAATTAAACTTGCTACTGTGGCATCTTCATCACTTAAATCCAGTGGTGTTACCTCAACTTTTGAAACCTGCTTTTCTTCTTCAACCTCTTGTTTTTTAACTGGTTTGAAATATAAGACATAAATAATAGTGATTGCCAGAACAATCAGCATTATTACTCCCGGCCTGGTAATTATGTACATAAAATCCATAAACTGCTCTCCTTAAACAAACATTTCAAACTCAACGACTTCAACAGGATCAGAATCATATTTCTTTTTTAGAAAATCCACCGCTACCTGTTCAAATAATGCCAGAGACAGGACATCTTCATCGCTTTTAGCGATATCTTTATATTTTTCTTTTAACCCTTCAAATTCCGGCTCTAACAGATCAGCTGGACGACAGGTAATTATTTCATCGTCTTTGATAATCATTTTTCTGATTTCTGGATCAACTTCCGCCGGTGTTTTGCCATATCTTCCCTGAAGGTAATCCTTAACCTCTTTAGCGGTCATCTTATAGCGCTGGCCGGTTAGAACATTGAAGACAGCCTGAGTTCCAACCATCTGAGACATCGGTGTAACCAGCGGTGGATACCCCAGATCTTTTCTAACACGAGGAATTTCCTGCAGCACTTCTTCATATTTGTCCAGTGCTCCCTGATCAGAGAGTTGCTTGATCATATTTGACAACATTCCACCAGGAACCTGATAGGTTAGAATATTGGGATTAATCTGCAATGATTTAGGGCTTAAAAGTCCGTTTTTTACATATTTATCTACAATTTCAGTAACCACAGGCTCTATTTCTCTAATTGCCTTTGTATTGAGCTTTGGATCATACTTTGTATTTTTTAAAGCGGTATTTAAAGCCTGAGTCGAAGGCTGAGCTGTTCCATTTGACAGTGGTGACATAGAAGTATCAACGATATCTACTCCAGCTTCAATAGCCGCCATATAAGTCATTTCACAGACTCCAGCTGTACAATGTGAGTGCAGCTCCAGTGGTAATTTACATTCCTTTTTCAAAGCTGTAACCAGCTCTGTAGCATCCTGAGGAGTCAATACCCCGGCCATATCTTTGATGCAGATAGAATCCGCTCCCAGATGTTCAATTTCTTTAGCCAGGTTGACATAATAATCAATTGTATGAACTGGTGAAGTTGTATAGGATAAGGCGATCTGACATTCACCACCATATTTTTTAGTTGATTTTACTGCCTGCCTTAAATTTCTGATATCATTCAAAGCATCAAAAACACGAATGATATCAATACCATTCTCTATTGATTTTTTACAGAAAAGATCTACCACATCATCAGAATAATGGCGATAGCCCAAAATATTCTGTCCTCTAAACAGCATCTGTAATTTGGTCTTTTTACAGACAGCTCTTACTTTTCTTAATCTTTCCCATGGGTCTTCATTTAAAAAACGCATACAGCTGTCAAAAGTAGCTCCACCCCATACTTCAATGGCATGAAAACCAATATCATCATACTTTTCACAGAGCTTTACTACTTCATCAGTTGTCATTCTTGTGGCAAATAGCGATTGATGACCATCACGGACCGATGTTTCAACAATTTTAACCATTTTTTCACCTCTATAATTCAGGGCCTGCTTTTTTTAAAGCCTTTCCTTTTTCATCAGTTTCATATTTAACAAAGTTTTTAATAAAGCGACCTGCCAAATCTTTAGCCTTTTCCTGCCAAACTTTAACATCGCTGTAAGTGTCTCTTGGATCTAGAATATCAGTATGAACACCTTCTAATTCTGTAGGAACCTGCAGGTTAAAGTAAGGAATTATCTTTGTTTCAGCCTTATCGATTGCTCCACTTAAGATGGCATCAATAATTCCTCTGGTATCTTTAATTGAAATACGTTTGCCACTGCCATTCCAGCCAGTGTTAACCAGATATGCCTTAGCACCAGCCTGCTTCATTCTTTTTACCAGTTCTTCAGCATACTTTGTTGGATGCAGCTCTAAAAATGGCTGACCAAAACAAGCTGAAAAAGTAGGTGTCGGCTGAGTGATTCCTCTTTCAGTTCCCGCCAGTTTGGCAGTAAATCCTGATAGGAAATAGTACTGCGTCTGCTGTTCATCCAAAATAGAAACCGGAGGCAAAACACCAAAAGCATCAGCTGAAAGAAAGATAACACTCTTGGCTGCTGGAGCCACACTTATTGGTCTGACGATATTTTCAATATGATTTATCGGATAAGAAACTCTGGTATTTTCAGTAACGCTCTGATCATTGAAATCCAGTTTTCCATTTTCATCGATAGTTACATTTTCCAACAAGGCATTTCTTCTAATCGCCTTATAGATGTCTGGTTCTGATTCCTTGTCCAGATTGATAACCTTGGCATAACAGCCACCTTCAAAGTTGAAGATACCATTATCATCCCAGCCATGTTCATCATCACCGACCAGCAATCTTTTTGGATCAGCTGAAAGGGTTGTTTTTCCCGTTCCTGATAAGCCAAAGAAAATAGCGGTATTTTCACCGTTCATATCAGTATTGGCTGAACAGTGCATGCTGGCGATTCCTTTAAGTGGTAAAAAGTAATTCATCATTGAAAAGATTCCCTTTTTCATTTCCCCACCATACCAGGTATTTAAAATTACCTGCTCTTTGCTGGTGATATTAAAGGCAATACAGGTTTCTGAATTTAAACCTAAATCCTGATAATTATCAACTTTAGCTTTTGAAGCACAGTAAACAACAAAGTCTGGCTCAAAACTGTTCAGTTCTTCTTTACTTGGAGTGATAAACATGTTTTTAACAAAATGGGCCTGCCAGGCAACTTCCATGATGAATCTGACTGCCATTCTGGTATCTTTGTTGGCACCACAAAAAGCATCAACTACAAAAAGTCTTTTGCCACTCAATTGATTCTGGGCGATTTTTTTTACTTGATGCCAGGTTTCTTCACTCATCGGATGATTATCATTAGGATACTCTTTACTATCCCACCAGATTGTATCTTTAGAATTTTCGTCCATCACAATATACTTATCCTTAGGAGAACGGCCAGTATACACACCAGTCATTACATTTACGGCCCCTAACTCACTTAGATAACCCTTTTCAAACCCCTCTAAGTCAGTTCTAGTTTCTTCATTAAAAAGAAACTCAAAACTCGGGTTATAAACTACTTCCTTGACCTTTTCAATTCCATAGTTTTCTAATTGTATTTCGTTCATAAAATCCTTCTTTCTATATATGAATCACTTGATTTTTTCATCTATTTTTTTATTAGAAATAAAATCCAATTTCAAGTACTATTCTATTATATTTCAGATATTTTTTCAACAGGCTGATAGATGTTACAGCAGTCTTCTTTTTCATCTTTTTTCACAAGTTTCATTTTTCATAAAAAAAAGCATCCTCTTTAAATAGGTAGATGCTTTTCAATTAAATCAATAATCAATATACTCAATAAGTCCTGAATAGGAATCCAACGATACATAATACTGTCTGTTGGTATTCAGTTTAATTGTATATTCGTAAAGATAATAACTTCTTTCAAAAGGAATACAGATAACCAGTTTTCTTTTATAGGCTGTAATTTCAGCCTGTGAAGTCTTAATACCTAAATCAGTAGCTAAAAATTCCAATACTGTTTCATCAGCACTGCTTCTTCCAGTAACCATATTCTCCTTGGCATAGCCACTGATATTAAAATAGAGATATACAGAAACACTAAGCAAGATAATAAATACAATTACTAACTTGATAAAGAACTTTTTAATTCTGTTAAAAAACGTTACATGCTTTTCACCTTTTAATCTGGTTTTCGCAATTTTTCTAGCTTTGTTTACTGTATCTTCAACAAAGACAATCTCATCATCAGTAGCAGTGTTATCCTGATACTTTTTAACTAATGATTCAAAATCCATTCTAACCTCCTTCTTTTAGAAAACAAAATTCCCCTTTTCAAATACTGCAACTTCTTTTCCATCAGCTTTTATGCCGGTAATTTTCATATCTTCAGATCCAAACATAAAATCTACATGGTTCATAGAAGCATTGGCTCCTGCTTCAGCCAGCTGTTCTTCAGTCATTTCAGTGCCACCTTTGACATTATCTGGATATGCCTGACCAAGAGCTAAATGGCATGAAGCATTCTCATCAAATAATGTGTTATAAAATAAAATATTACTTAAAGAAATAGGTGAATCATAAGATATTAAAGCTACTTCTCCGATTCTTCTACTTCCTTCATCTGTATCCAGTAGATTGGTTAAGGTTTCCAATTCTTTTTCTGCACCATGACTGACAACTTTACCATCTTTAAACTCCAACCAGAAGTTTTCAATTAACTTTCCAGAATAGCTTAATGGTTTGGTCGCAACTACCTTGCCATTGACATTGTTTTTATCAGGCATAGAGAACACTTCTTCTGTTGGCATATTGGGATTGAAGACAACCCCACTGGTTGTCTGACCACTTCCGCCTTTCCAAAGGTGATTTTTTACTAAACCGACATATAAATCTGTTCCATTAGAACTTTCAAAATGAAGCTTTTCAAAATTATGGTCATTTAAGATTTCACAGTATCTACTTAATTTCTCATTGTGTTTATTCCATTCTACAACTGGATCATTTTCCTCGTCAATTCTAACCGTCATTAAAATTGCTTCCCACAATGCTTTTACAGCATCCTCTTCAGTTTTATCTGGGAAAACCTTTTTAGCCCAGCCAACTGAAGGTACTGCGATAACCGACCATTGACCATGACTGGCCAAAGTATACTCTTGAAGAGGCTTTAGTTTCTTCATTGCGGCAATATAGCTGGCCTGAATTTTTTCTGGATCAATATCTGCCAATAAGCCAGGAGTCTCACTGGCAATAAGCAGATAAGCACAGCCTTTATCCTGAGCGTATTTTCTCTTGTCATAAATATAATCTGGAATTTCAGTCAAGGTATCAATTGAACAATATGTATAGCTTAAAAGTGTTAACCCTTCATAAGACCAGTCTACCAGAACTTCACCGGCACCTGCCAAATAGGCTTCTTCAGCACACATCCTGGCAAATTCGTGATCCTTAACTGAAGCATTGATTACTAAAAGCTGGCCTGGTTGGATGTTCGCACCAGTTCTAACAGCCAGTCTGGCATATTTTCTTAATAAAATTTCATTCATATAATTAATCTTCTCCTCCTACCTCTTTAAATCTCATTGTATTTGTTTTTCCATGTCCTGAATGCCAGCCTGCAGTAATAATGTAATAAGTATTTTCAGGCAAATCCATCTGTTTAGCAACTTCAGTAGCAGTAATATCATATAAATCACTGTCAACAATATTAGGGGCATAAACTGGTGTTACATTCGAATATAAAGACATCTTGGTACAGGTACTTAAAGAGTTAGTAGCAGCAATAATCGGTGAAGATGGTTTGTATTTCATCAAACGCTTTGGTGTTCCACCAGTTTCAGTAAAGGCCATAATCGCACTGATATTATCCATAGTCAGACAGCTCTCAGCGACAGATATACCAATAGCATCAGACATCGTTCTGGTAGAATAGTCAACTGCACTTTCCAAATAGGCGTGATAGTCAAATTCCTTTTCACACTCTTTAGCAATTTTGGTCATTGTTGTTACTGCTTCAACTGGATATTCTCCTGTTGCAGTTTCAGCTGACAGCATAATACAATCGACCCCGGCAAATATCGCGTTGGCAACATCACTTGCCTCAGCTCTGGTTGGTCTAGGGTTTGTGACCATACTCTCCAACATGTGAGTAGCTATAATTACAGGCTTTCCGATTCTGTTGGCAGTTTTTATAATATTTTTCTGATAAACCGGAACAAGCTGAAGACTGACTTCAACTCCTAAATCACCTCTGGCAACCATCACAGCATCGGCAACTTCTAAAATTTCTTCCAGTTTATCGTAACCTTCCTGGTTTTCAATTTTGGCAATAATCTCTACTTCTGGATGGCCTTCTTCAGCCAGAATCTTTTTGATATGCAAAACATCTTCAGGTCTTCTGACAAAACTGGCAGCGATAAAGTCTACTCCATTTCTAACACCAAAACGAATGTCAGCGTCATCTTTTTCCGAAACAAATGGCATTGATAAATGGACGTTTGGTACATTAACACCTTTTTTGGTCATTATTGGACCAGAATTGTACACTTCACATTCAAAACCATCATAGTCCTTGTTTAAAACAGTTAGAGTCAGTTTTCCATCATTGATTAAAATTGTATTTCCAATGTCAACATCATCATATAATTCTGGACAGTTGATGTGGAATCTTTCTTTATTTCCAACGACGTTTTCTCTGACAACCCTTACCTTATCGCCTTTAGAAAAATTTACACAGTCATTTTCCATTTCTCCAACTCTGATTTCAGGTCCCTTTGTATCTAACATCATACCAATATGCAAGCCATGCTCTTTATTGATTTTTTTACAGATATTTATTTTGTTTAATTGTTCTTCGTATGTACCATGCGAAAAGTTCAGCCTGATCATATTCATGCCGGCTTGTGCTAATTTCAGCATCATCTCTTCATTGTCGCTTGCTGGACCAATCGTACATATAATCTTTGTTCTTTTCATCTTTACTCCCTCTATGCCAATCTAGTGAATAATTTCATTAAATCAGATCTCTTTTCTTTTCCTTTATCTATCGCTTCAATAATATCGGTCGAAATAACCTCGCCATTATAAATTCCCACACAGTGGCCAGAAATACCTTGTTGCAGCAACTCTACCGCTTTATCACCAAGCATCGTCGCTAAAAGTCTATCATTAGGTACCGGACTTCCACCTCTTTGAATATGTCCTAAAATAGTAGCTCTTCCGGTATAAGTTGAAACTTCAGAAATCTTTTTAGCCAGATCATTGACATCAACAACTTTTTCAGTAGCTACAACAATAGCGTGTTTTCCTTTTTTTACCTGGTCTAAATAACAGATTTTAGCCAGCACCTCTTCTTCTCTGAAGTCATCTTCTGGAACAATAATTACCTCAGCTCCCACACAAACTCCAGAAAACAGAGCCAAATCACCGCATTTATTACCCATTACTTCCACCACAGAACAGCGATGATGTGAAGCAGAAGTATCTCTTAGTTTATCGACTGCTTCTACTATAGTGTTCCAGGCAGTGTAAAATCCAATAGAGTATTCTGTTCCGACCACATCATTATCGATAGTTGCTGGTATACCCACGACTTTAACACCTTTTTTAGCTAAATCATAACCACCGCGGAAGGTACCATCACCACCAATAACAACCAGGGCATCCATATTAACCTTCTTCATTTGAGCAATTGCTATTTTCTGCATTTCATCATTTTTAAACTCTGGCAATCTGGCTGAACCTAAAAATGTCCCTCCTCGATTCAAAATGCCAGAAACAGAACTTCGATCAAATTTAATAAAATCACCATATATCAAGCCTTGAAAACCATTTCTGATTCCATAAACTTCATAACCTTTTTCTAAAGCGCTTCTGGTTACTGCTCTAATAGCAGCATTCATTCCAGGAGCATCTCCACCACTTGTTAAAACTCCTACTGTTTTTATCATAACTTGCCTCCTATAGACTTCTTCGCGATGTCCCTTTGATAAGAACCGTGTTACATAATGTTTTTATTCTTTCAATAATTCTTAAAGCTTTTGTTTCATCTTCTTCGCCGCCTTTAGAAAGAGTCATTCTTTCTTTCAAACTTTCCAAATCACAATTGCTGGTGAAGATTGTTCTTAACTCATGTTCCATTCTGTAATCCAGAATTGGAAACAGGATGTCATCTCGGATATAGTTGGTTACACTTTCTGCGCCAATATCATCTATTACCAGCAGTGCTGCTCTTCTTAGTTTTCTTATTCTGCTGTCAACATAATCATATTCGGTAACATTATTTCTAATGTCTGAACATAGTTTTGGATAATTGACAAAGGCAACCTTATAACCTTTTCTGGCCAAATCATTACAGATCCCACTGGCAAGATATGTTTTTCCAACCCCAAGTCCACCATAAAAGTATAAACCTTTTTTTGGCAGGTGCTTTACCCATTGTTTAGTAATATTAACTATGTCTCTATAATGAGCTGGTTCATTAGATAAATCTATTTCATCCAGTGAAGTTGTCAAGTTTTTATCTGATAAATCGCACAGCAGATAATTCCTTTTATGAGCGATTAAATTCTCTTTTGACTGCAGATATTCACATGGTACCAGCGACTGTTGAAGGTTTTCATCAATATCTAATCGATATCCCAGATGACCCTTATTACACATCTGTAGAC
Source organism: Erysipelotrichaceae bacterium (assembly GCA_033808805.1). Classification (GTDB taxonomy): domain Bacteria; phylum Bacillota_I; class Bacilli_A; order Erysipelotrichales; family Erysipelotrichaceae; genus UBA1783. The sequence continues at coordinate 54,857 of JAPXMY010000002.1, read as the reverse complement.
CTTTACAGTCCTTACAGTACTTATAATCTTTTAGCCATTCCAAAAATATGATAGCTTCTTTAAATACATCTTCTTTGGTTAAATTCAGTTTTTTAATCAGCATTAAAATATCCTGATCATTAATCAGTTTTTCTTTTATCTGTTCAATATAATCTGTTTTAACTTCTGGGTATTTAAATTTTTCCATCTTTATCCTTTAGAGAATATTCTCTTCCTTAACTCCTCTATATCCTGGTCTTCATATTCTAATTCATTTTTTCTTTTTTTAACCGTCTTCTTCTTTGAAAAGTTTTGATTTTCTTTCTGTTTTAAGGCGTCTTCCAAAGTTTCCACCTTTTGTCTGATCCAGGTAGTAGCTACCTTTTCTACATAGTCTTTGCTTAGTTTCTGATTGGTATTTTCTAAACACTGCTCAATGAGAACATTTACTACTTCTGGTTTCATCTGCAGCTGTATTTGCAAGTACTCAAGCAGTCTTTTATCCGCATTAGATACCGGTACACCCTGTTTTAAATAAAGAAACGAAACCGGTGACAGGTCATATTCATTGCTTCCCTCAACAACATCGACTGTTTTCTCATTGAGACAAAGCTTTTTGAGTTTTTCTGCATCAAAGCTATTGGTTTCAATATCAATACTTTTAGCTACCAGTGTTTTCATCTTTTCTGGTGTAATCGAAAACAATGTTGCCAGCTGTCCTATTGTCTGCATATTCTCTTTTGTTCTTAGAGAATATGGAAACAGCAAGACTGAATCACCTAAGCTTCTAATAAAACGTTCATAATCAAACTTTATTTCAATAGCATCATATTTATAGACAGGCTGTTTTAATTCCTGATACATCTTTTCTTCAGCTTCTGTCCAATTTTTCAGTACTGATAAATCCAGTTTTTTGTTAGTCAGATTTTCAAAGCTTTCAAAATTAATTTCATCGTATAGATATTTTGCTTTTGTTATTTCAAAATCTTTCTTTCCGACTCGATTCAGATATAGGCGAGCATATAGATCATTCTCAAAAAAATCATTAGCATTAACTGGTGAGATGACTACAAAGACATAAATGCCATCCTTATAGTATCTTTCAACTAAACTGAACTGTTCCAGTAATACTAAATGTTTCTTTAGACTGTCAATATCCAAGCCTGATAATTTACATAATCTTTCTATGTCGGAATTGACTGATCCTTTTCTTTCGGCATACAGAAGATTATATATTCCAACCGCTTCAATACCTATTAAAGGCATGTATAAAGCCGCCAGAACCTGCTGGTGGTTGGTGATAAAAGACCCCTTGGTATTAACAATAAACTGATCTTTACCTAACATAATTCCTCCCTCAAGCCGAAATATCATCAGCATACCTATTGTATCATAATATAGCAAATTTTTACTTAAAAAAACTATCTGACAGCAGTCAAATAGTTAATAATCGAGTTTTTTTATCAACAGATCAATATTAGAAAATAATTTTTCTAAAGTGGAAGCGTTTTCTAAAACATAATCAGCCAAAGCCAACTTTTTTTCAGGTGACATTTGATTTATCAGACGTTTATCAACATCTTCTTTACTCATATTTCGCTTTTCAAGCAAGCGTTTATAAATCAGATCAATATTGCTGTTTACCGTTACGTTACAGTCAAATCTCTTATTCCAGTTAACTTCATAAAGCAGTGGCACTTCAACAAACAGCAGTTTCTCATTTTCATTTTCATCAATCCAGTTAGCTATTTTCTGATAAATTTTAGAATGTAAATATTCTTCAACTTTCATTTTAATTTCTTTATCTGAAAATATTACGCTAGAAAGATATTTTTTATCGATATCTTCAGGATTACACCCAATTATGTCAGCCAAATCCAGGATTGTCTGCTCTTGGTTTAGTAAATCAGCATTTATAGCATCGCTGCTGATAGTTTTATAACCGTTTTCAGCCAGATATTTGGTTACTGTAGATTTGCCTGAACCAATGGACCCTGTAATAGCCACTACTAGCGGTTTTGGTTTTTGACAGTTTGGACAGTAATGAGTTCCCCTGCCATTTACCTTCATCTTCAGTATTTTACTGCCACAGATATAGCAATCTTCATTTTCACGACCATGAACCATTAAGGATTGTTGAAACAGTCCCGTTACACCTAAAGAAGAAGTATAGCTTCTGATTGTTGTTCCTCCCTGCTGGATGGCCTGATCTAAAACTTCTCTGGTGGCCTTTAGAATTTCATCCCACTTTTTTTCACTTATATAACAGCTTTTTCTTAATGGATCTAAATTACATTTGAAACAGATCTCATTGGCATAGATATTACCAATGCCCGCTATCAAAGACTGATCTAGCAGTTTTGTTTTAATGACCATGCGATCTTTTTTAGTCAACTCTCTTAGAACTTCACCATTTAAATTTTCATCAAATGGTTCATATCCGATTTTATCCAGACAGGCTAGATTTTCCTGTTTTTTGTATAGATAGAATTTTCCAAACTTTCTTACATCGTTATAATGCACTTCTCCATCTTCCAGTTTAAAGATGACATGCGTATGTTTGTTTTTTACGGTATTCAAAGGATAAACAAAAAACTTGCCTTCCATTCTAAGATGAGAAACCAGGATATAGTCAGTTAAGGTAAAAATCAGAAATTTACCTCGACGTCCATATCTTTCAACCGTCTGATTTTTTAAGGATGATGAAAACTTTTCCGCTGTTACATTAGCGACAATATTATCCCAATATACCTTTACTTCCTTTATTGTTTTATTTCCCAGCTGTTTTTCAAGCGTTCTGACTACAGTTTCAACTTCTGGTAATTCTGGCATTATACTACCTCCAACCAATTGTTACCAAAGCTGGCATCTACTTTAAGCGGAACTGACAGAGTCATTGCCTGTTCCATCTTTTCTTTTACCAGTTGGATAACTTCCTTTTTTTCTTCAATTGGAACATTTAAAATCAATTCATCATGAATCTGTAAAATAAGCTTTGACTTTAAATTTCTTTTCTTTAATTCATTATAGACATTTACCATCGCTACTTTAACCAAATCAGCTGCACTGCCCTGAACCGGAGCATTCATCGCTGCTCTTTTGCCAAATTCCTTAATATTACGATTTCGATGGTTGATCTCTGGAATTTCTCTTCTTCTCTTTAATAAAGTTGTCACAAAGCCAGTCTTTTCACAGTTGGCAATCGTATTATCCATATAAGCCTTTACATTAGGATATTTTTCAAAATAGGCATCGATATAATCTCTGGCAACAGCCACAGGTATATTCAAATTTTCAGCCAGACCAAAAGCACTCATTCCATAGTCGATTCCAAAATTAATGGCCTTGGCTTGTCGACGCATTAAAGGGGTTACCTCATTTTCTTCTACCGAAAAAATATCCATCGCTGTTTTGGTATGAGCATCCAATCCCTTTTTGAAAGCCTCAATCAATCTTTCCTCATTTGATAGATGAGCCAGCAGTCTAAGTTCAACCTGTGAATAATCGGCAGCTACCAAAACACAGTTTTCTTCTGGAATGAAGGCACTGCGAATAGATGAAGTTTCCTCACTTCTGATTGAAATATTCTGCAGGTTGGGATCACTGCTTGAGAGCCTGCCTGTTTCAGCGACACATTGATTGAATCTGGTATGAATCTTGCCATCCTCTTCAATATATTTTTTTAGTCCAAAGGCATAGGTAGAATAGAACTTGGCATATTTACGATATTGTAATACTTCATCAATAATCGGATGATAATCTCTCAGTTTTCCTAAAGTTCTGGCATCAGTACTTCTTTTTGTTGTTCTAGCTAACTTTAAATCATCATAAAGAACTTCTGCCAGCTGTTTTGGTGAGTTGATGTTAAACTCTCTTTCAGCCAGTCTATGAATATTCTGCTCATAATGAGCTATCTTTTTAGCTGTTTCTTCAGCTATCTTTTCTAAAACCGTTTCATTTACTCTGATGCCTGTTATTTCCATCTCTGCCAATATTCTGATCAGTGGTCTTTCAACATCAAAATATAAACTTTCCATATCTTTCTGTTTTAAATCTTTCATCAGGATATCAGTCAGATAGAACAATCTATTGCTTAAGGCATTTAATTCTGCGGTATTACTGCTGGTATCAGAAAACAAATCTAGCTGGCTGTCTTTCTTTTCTGCTTTGATAGTTAAATTGTACTTGGCTAACAGATTATCAATATTTTTGATTTTGCTGTCGCATAAGAAAGAAACAACCATTAAATCGATATTTTTCCCATTTATTTTAAAATCGTTTTTGAAAGCCAGATGATACCAATTTTTCAAATCATAAAAAACTTTCTGATTATCATCAGCTAAATAATCCAGACAGTTTTGACACTTTATAAAATCAGTAAACAGAATATTATAGGCAATCTTTTTATTTAAGATACTTACAAAACGGTTTTCCTCATCAAGAGTGAGCAATGATTTATCATTAAGGCTATCCTTTTCAAGGCTGGTAACCAGCTTGAATTTTCTTTCTTTAAAAACATCTTTCTTTTCAGCTTCATCTTCTTCAATATTAGACAAGTCTACTTTGCTGGCCATGGTTTTCATTTGATATTTCAGATAAAAATCATAAGCATCTTTAGACTCTTTCTGATATAAACTTCTGCTTAAATCTATCTCACTTAAATCTGCATCAACAATAATAGCAGCCAGTTTTTTAGATAAAAAGGCTTTTTCTTTGTCATTGATAAGATTTTGATGCAGTTTACCTTTTATCTTATCAATATTTTCATACACCCCTTCAACAGAGCCATACTCTTTTAAAAGTGTGGTAGCTGTTTTATCTCCCACCTTGGTTACGCCAGGAATATTATCTGAACTGTCTCCTGCCAGGCCTTTTAAATCTATTATTTGAGCTGGAGTTAATTCATATCTTTCAAATACTGCCTTCTCATCCATACGAGCCATATCAGTAATCCCCTTTTGCATCAGAAAAACATCAGTGTTTTCATCTACAATCTGCAGTAAATCCTTATCTGAAGTCAACACCGCAATTTTATAATCTTTATTCTGTTTAACGATAGAGCCGATAATATCATCAGCTTCCAAACCACTTTTTTCATAGTGGGTAATATGTAAAGCGTCCAGATATTCTCTGATTATAGGAAACTGAGTTTTCAAGTCCTCAGGAGTAGCACTTCTGGTACCTTTATATTCTGGATAAAGCTTGTGACGATAAGTGTCCTTATCACTGTCAAAAGCTACAAAAACATATTCCGGCTCTATATCCTTTAAAGCTTTTTGAAGCATTAAGGCAAAACCATAGATGGCATTTGTTGGAATGCCTGAACTTGTCGACATACTTTTTCCATATACTGTGGCATAGTATGCTCTAAATAACATTGAGTTTCCATCTATTAAAAGAAGCTTTTTCATTCTTTCCACCTCCATGTGAAAATAGAAGTTTGATAACTTCTATTTAAAAGCATTTTCTAAAGCTGTAAGATTTTCATACATTATCGTAATATAATCCTTGTTCTTTTCAATATCATCAGCAGATAGTATTGATAAAGAAGAAAGTTCAATTACCTTTAATTTTAATTCCTCTTTGATCTGTTCATATAATTCCAGATACATTTCCGGTAAAGTGTCATCATAGATGATATATTTTACATTGTTTTCTACAATTTCATTTTTTATAACTTCCAATTGTTCTTCAGTGGGCAGAACTCCATATTTAGAAATGACCAGCGGATATACCTCTACTCCATATAATTTTTGCCAGTTACCAAAACATGGTGTGACACTGACAAACTTGACATCACTTATCTCTTTTAACGATTGATATTCAGCATCCATTCTGACAAAAGTAGTTTGAAGCTCTTTGAAATTGTTTTCAAAAGTCAAAGTATCTTCTGGATAATAGGCAATCAGCCAATCCTTGATGGTCGAAGCCATTGAGCTCATCGCAATAGGATCTAACCAGATAAATGGATCTTTAGTATACAGATCTACATGCTCAAAACATTCATCCTCATAATAATCGGTTTCTTTAAAAGTAAAAACATTATCAACTGTCACTTTAGTATATCTTTTAAAACCATAGATAGCTGACAGGTTAGCTAAATCGATTACTTCAAAATCATAGTTGTATAAAAGATTCTGATAGACATCCAGATATGGTTCCAGTTCATTAATATATAAAAATAAGGTTGTCCTTGATAAAATTTCATCATAATTATTTACCAGCTTAGCATTTTGAACATATTCTTCAGTACTGATATATTCGACATTTACTTTATCGCCAGCAATTTGTTCAACCAGATATTTAACTGCATAAACAGTGGTTGTGATGGTTGCTTTTTCATTTACACAACCTGAAAGGTTAACTGTTAAAAATGCCATAATCAAGATTACTAATAGTTTTCTTTTCATAACATTACCTCCAGATAATATTATATCACATTACTAAATTTATACATCTTTCAAAACATATTATTTATATCTTTAAATAAAAATGAGTTTTCACTCATCTCTACTTTAAATCTTCATTAAATTCACTTACATAAGCATGCATACTGGCTGAAAGAGTATCTTCAGTTAACAAGTTCTTGATGATACTGTTATTTAAATTATCTTCAGTAAACTCGCTTATTTGAATATCTTTCAGTTCTATCTTATCTTTATAACCGTTAATATTAATCGTTAAAAGAATATTTGTATAACAGGAATTCAGCTGTTCTTCTGTTATTTCATAACCATATAAAAGTGAATTATCATACAGGAAAAACTGATATTGATTACATAGAATCTCTCCAGCTGTTCTATAGGTATAGTTGTTTTTGTTCACCTTTTCAAAAGTATGATTGTGATCATAGTACATCTTTTCAAACTTTTTCCCATATTCCAGTGAAGAAAGCTTAAATGAATAAATTACTGTCTTCTGATTATAGATGGGAGCAATCAGCAAATTATAGACATATAGCCTGAAACCATTTTCTTTTGTATAAACAAAGGCTTCTTTGACTTTAACTTCAAAATATTCACCTTTATAAACTGGTAAATCGGTTTCTTGATAGTAGTTTTGCATTGATTCATCAGCTTCAGCTGCAAAATCAGACATCAGATGGGTTCTATCATTATTGTCTAAACCATTTATAAAAAAGTAAGCTGCACCCAGTAAAGTTAAAGATAACATAAACAATATCAGCAGTTTGAATTTCTTCATAATCTTTTCCTCCAGCAAGCAGTTTTTTCATCCATTTTTATTATACAACTTTTTAAATGACGTTCAATAAATTATTCTTCCTTTTTCAGCATAGCTGTAATAACTATCAAAACTGACTATAATATGGTCAATCAAGGGAACACTCATCAGTTTACCAGCCTTTTGAAGCTGATAGGTAGTCTCATCATCAGCAAAAGATGGCTCAATAAACTGTGAAGGATGATTGTGAGCAATAATGACCTTTTGAGCATCTTTTTTTATCGCTGCAGCAAAAACTTCTGAAGCATTTATAGATACACTGTTGCTGCTGCCCTTATAGATATCAGTATAACCAATCACCTGATTTTTATTGTTTAAAAACACCACTACAAAATACTCCTGGCTTTTAGTTCCGATATGTTTTTTCAGCCACTCAATTAAAACCTTAGGCTCTTTGACCATATCTTTATTTAACATTTCTAAATAATTCATCCTTCTGACCAGTTCCAGAGAAGCTATTATCTGTGTCGCCTTAGCCAGTCCAATACCATTAAACTGCATTAACTGTTGAATCGATAATTTCATCAGACCATTGATACCACCTGTCTGATTAAGGATTCTATTAGCCAGCTGGACAGATGAACAGCCCTTTGTTCCATTTTTAATTATTAAAGCCAATAGCTCACTATCTGAAAGCGATTCAATCCCACTAGCTATAGTTTTTTCTCTTGGCTGAAGTGATTTATCCCAGTTTTTAACACTCATAAAGGAGGTAACACCTCCCTTATCTGAAAGTTATTCTGACTTTATTGAAACTAAAGCTTCCACTTGTCGCAAATGCCAGTTTAAAAACCGCTATGGCAAAAGCTATCAAGGTCAGTAAAGTAAAAATATTTTTAATCATTTTAATTCCTCCATCCTATAGAAAAGCCAAAAAATTTAATCATTCCCTTACTGGAAGCAAGTATCTTAAGTGACAGATAGGCCAGTAAAGGAATCGCTATAGCTTTTATAAATTTAATCATTGATAGTTACCTCCTGATATATAATCATCGCTTGGACAATAAAATCCTAATTTTATCATCGTATAGATATTTAAAATAGGCTGAAATATTTCTTTCAGATAAAAAAGAGGCTGTGCCTCTTAAAATAATTGATTTTAAATTTTTTCTATCTGAATCTGTCTTTTTAAATTCCATCTTCAAAGTCGTCTTCTACAACTCTTTCTTTGAATTCATATCTCATTACCTGCTCTTTGCCAGTGTTTATGGCCATCTGAGCTAAAGCATCGACATCCTCCATAAAGTTTCTGCTCATTGATGTTTCAATCAGCATACCTAAATTTGTGCCAGAAATTACAACTATTTTTTCTTCTCTCTTCATTGAAATTTCAACCGAAATTTTAAATGGAGAGCCACCAACCAAGTCAGTAAAAATCAGTATACCATCTTTACAATCCTTCAGTTTGTCAATAGCCTCATTTAAATTAGCTGTCAAATCATTTACTGAATGTTCTGAAACAAAATCAACTGTCTGATAGAAATCAGGCATTCCAGCAATTAACTTAACTGAACTAGTCAAGCCTGTTGCAAAATTTCCATGTCCTGTAACAATAATACCTACCATTTTCATTTCTCCTTTTCGTATAGATATAATAAAACTCCCTTTAAAACTACTTCAAATTTACCTTTTAAACCTGAGTTGTCTGGAGTAATAGCTGAGTTTAAAATTTATTAGATGTCAGCTTCTTCCTGTTAAAACCATTTCTTGTTTAATATTTTTAATATATTACATCCCACATCAACAATTCTTATAAAATTATAACATAAAATATGATAATATTAGTTATATTATAGGGAAAATATAACAAGCGATAATAGTTTTTAAATGCATAAGCTGATTTTTATAAGCGGGACAAAAACTATACCGATTAAATATGGTTAATTATATCTAGACAGGGAGGAAGCTATGAGTAATAAACAAAAAATAATATCAGGAAGAAATATTTATAAAGATGACAAGGGAAGATATGTACTTTATAACAAGTCTCAGAATATTGGCTATGTAATCCAGGAAAAAAATCAAAGTATGTATACTCTATATGCCAACAGATATGCTATTTCAATACTGGCGGGGATCTTCGCTGCCAATTTTAATGTTCCTTTGCTTTATTGTCTATTAATAACTGTTGGTCTGACAGCATTTTTAGAATACCAGTATAGAAATAGTTTTCTACCTTCATTAGTACACATAGCAAATTTCAAACCAACTACCAATGTTACTCTTTTGGAAGCTATGGTACAGGAAAACAATAAAACCAGAAATTTGACGCTGGCAATACTCTATCCTTTATTTGGAGTATTGATGATAGTTAATGGCATCCAGATGAAGGCCTCTCCGATTTTAATAGTTGGAAATGTTGTTGTTCTTCTTTTTGCCCTTTACATGGGTATAATCAACTTTATCGTTTTTACAAGAATAAAGTCTTAGTTTATCTTAATTAAAACCAATATAGAAATTAAAAAAGTATATCTCTGTTAAAATATACTTTTTTACTGTTTAAGCTAGTTAAAATCTTTATTTCACCTGTTCCATATGCTTCAGTACTCTATCAGCATACATTTTAGCCATTTTTTCATCATTTTTGTTTTCATACATGCTTGAAATCAATCCTTCAAGAACCGGCTTATAATAATCAGGAGCTGTTTTTAATTCTTCCAAAGTCTCTTCTAGATACCTGCTTCCCTTTTTAACATAAATATCATAGGCTCTGTCATACTCATACATCGCTTCTTCGCTTTTTAATTTTGATAGAAGATTGTGATATTTTTCAACTTTTTCATAATTTTCGTTTGATAGATAGTAATAAAACCCTTTTACATAAACAGCTTCTTTTTGTGCTTTATTAGGTTTCACATAATCAAATTTTTCAAACATCTCATCAATTTCTTTTTTATCTTCCTTAATCATCGCTACATTCAGCTTCATAAAATCAATGTTAAAAGGTAAAATTAAATTTCTTACTTTTTTTGAGTCAATCAGTTCTTCAAAACCTTCATAGTCTTTGTCAACCAGCAATTTAACAAGTTGCTTTTCTAACTTTGCACTGGAATACTTTCGAACAACCGCCATGACTATACTGAATATAATTACAGCAATTAATAACTTTAATGCATCATTCATATTATTTCCTCATCAATAAATTCTAAACTATTTAAATTTAAACACTGTCATACTCTTTTGTCAAACTGGATAACAGAAGAAATATTTTCTTAGCAGCCAGTTTTTTATATTACCTTAAAATGTTTCAAGGCATTATAAATACCACTATCCTCAATATCGGTAGTAACATAATCGCAGACTTCTTTTAGTGACTCATCGCCATTTCCCATACATACTCCAATCCCACACATTAGAAGCATTTCCTTATCATTTCCAGCATCACCAAATGCCATGCACTGCTGCATTGATATACCCAGAGATGCTACTAATTTCTTCAAAGTCTTACCTTTATTTACGTCTTTTCTAATACATTCACTGCCATGAAGATAAGCAGGGAAAAACTGCAGATCATCAAATTGTTCTACAAGTTTCATCGCTTCTTTTTTGGGAGAATAAATAAAACATCCCAATGGTAGCATATGGCTCAGGTGATAATCTTTTGTTTTGCTGTTATCATCAATCGTATCTTTTGTGATGGCACCTCTACAGTAGTAAGAAGTGAACTCTGGATAATCAACATATACCTGTAAAGAATCATCGAATTTAAAACCGAAAGAATACTCTCTCTGATAACAGATATCTAATAATCTTTCAGTTGTTTCTTTCGATAGTGGATAACAGTCAATTGTTTTTCCATCAGAATCATTGATACAGGCTCCATTAACCGTTACATAATAGTCTGCCTGCACTCTGTTTTTCACATCCTGATGTAAAAACTTATAACCTCTTCCTGTAGCGACAATAATCTTGATGCCCTTTTGTTTAGCCAGATTTATTGCTTCAACTGCTGATTCTTCAACTTGTTTTTTGCCATATTTTATAAGTGTATCATCAACATCAAAAATTAAAGCCTTAATCATCTGCTGCCTCTTTTAAAACATATTTTTCAATAAATTCCGCTACTCCAGCACTGGCACAATCACCTACATGGTATTTTGCGGCCTTTTTTGCTGTACTGTTGCCATTAGCTACGCATCCTGAAATACCCACTGCTTCTAACATCACTGCATCATTATCATTATCACCAATAGCAGCTACTTCTTCTAATGTAATACCCATATCTTCGATAACCGTTAACAATCCTACCAATTTATTGATATGTTTTAAGGAAACATCCACAGTATTAGGTTGAGGAATATTAAATGAAAATTCATCCCCACTTTCTTCTTTAACGGTTTCCAGCAATTCTTTCATACTTTCACCATCATTGGAAAATCCAACTCGGTAGACAGGATCTTTGATATATTTAAAAACATCATGAGCAACAACAAAATCCAGCTTGACACTATCAAAATCATACTGCAGTATTTTGCTGTATGAAGTTGAAATATTAAAATCTGCTTGAGCTATATTAAATGAAATGTCCAGCCTTTGAGCCAGCTGATACATCTTTTCAATTTGCTGTAGCGTAAAATGGTCGTCTAATAAAACTTTTTCATCACTGCTTCTGACTACCAGAGAACCATTAACCGCAATAGCATAGCCCTTATTTTCTTTTAAATTGAACATTTCAATTACTTCTTTCATACCATCATAAACTCTGCTGCTGGCAAAACAGATTGTAATATCATTTTCAATCAATTTATTGATTGCCTCAATATTTCTTTTGGGAATACAGTCTTCTTGAGCACAATAAAGAGTATGGTCAATGTCTGCTACGAATAATTTAATCATTTTATACCACCCTTTCAAAACTTATAAATCTGGTTCCCTGAAAAGTCAATAAACCATAATCGTCGTTTGCCAGCAAGCCATAATCTTCCCCTGAAACAGCGAATTCGCTTCTAATATTATTATCTAACTCAAATGTTACATAGTAAGTTGTAAAACTGTGAACGTCGATTCTTTTGCCTACTACTGTGGCTCTTCTTTTTAAAACTGCAGATTTATCGTTATTTCTTTTCTCTTTAAGGCCTTTATATATCGTCACAGCAAAAATAGAAATAACCAGAATAAATATTCCCAAAAATAATATTTGAAAAATTAACTCTTCTAAAGCAAAATTCCACTGTGAAAAAAACATCTGTTATTAACCCCAGTAGACATAATTATCTTTTCTAGGCTTTGGAGCAGGTGCTTCTGTAGCGCTATAGCCTAAAATACAATTGCCAATTCCTTCATAATCACCTTCAATTCCAAATTTTTTAAGAATCATTTTCCCTTCTTCCGTTTCAAAGGTTTCTCTTGCCCTGTGAATCCAGCATGAACCAATGCCCAGAGCATGAGCAGCATTCATCAGATTAGACATCACCACTGCCCCATCATAGACGTGAGTACGAACATTTTTATCAGCCAAGACGACAATAACTGTCTTAGCACCAAAGAAATTGTCACGATTATATTCATTTCCAGCTGCTGTACAATTCAATCTTCTTAAAGTTTCTAAAGTGTCTTCATCCTGAATTACCAACATGATTGCTGATTGTCTTCCCATACCACTTGGAGCGTACATTCCAGCTTTAACAATTGTCTCTAAATCTTCCTTACTGACTTTTTGATCAGTAAAACTTCTGATACTTCTTCTTTCCATTAAATCTTTTATTGTTTTATTCAAAATTAATCACCTCTATTTAGATTATAGCTTATTTTGAGCCACTTTGGATAGTCAGCCACATAGTTTTGTGCTATATTGACTAAGGTGATTATGATGAAAATTAAAGGTGTTATTTTTGATATGGATGGAACATTGACCGACTCTGAAAGGTTTGCCAGAAGTTTGACATTAAAACTTTTTGCAGAAAAAGGTTATCCAATTGATGAACAGTTCTATAACAGACTCATTGGTGTTAACAGAGTTTCTGGAATAGAAATTCTTTCGGAAAAAACCAAGGATGATAAAATTTCTGATGCCTTGTTTAATTTTTATTCTGTAAAAATGGCTGAAGCTTTTGCCAATGGTGAAATAGATTTGAAAGATGGTGCTGTTGAAATTATCGATTTTTTACACTGTCATAAGATTCCAATAGCCTTAGCGACCAGTGCCAATATGGAAAAGGTCAAAGCATCCTTTAACAGTAATAATATGGAAGTTCCCTTTGATTACATCGTTACTGGCGATATGGTTACAAATGGAAAACCAGATCCGGAAATCTTTTTCAAAGCCGCTGACTTTATGGGAGTTGATATAAAAAGTTGTCTGATAATCGAAGATTCAATTCATGGCGTTGATGCTGCTTTGGCTAGCGGGGCAACAGCTATAATGGTACCTGATTTACTACAGCCTACCAAACAACAGATAAAACAGGGTGTTATCATAAAAAAAGACCTGTTTGAGGTCTTAGACTTGATTAAACAACACGTAATCCTTTAGGAAACTTGTTTTTGATTTGACTGCCATCACCTTTGCCAAAGCCAATAGGGATACCCTTATAACAGATCTGAACAAATCCTTTATAGCCTTTTTCCATAATAGATAAGCCTGACAGGTAGTTATTGATTATATTGGAGTCTGTAGTATTATAGACTCTTTTTAATTGGTAATTACTGATAAATAGATGATGAGCTGGTTCAATTCGATCCTTAATTATTTCCCCCAGTAAAATACCACTTCTAAGTATATTAGCTTTTATATTCAATAAATTTTTACTGGAAACATAAACTTTATTATTAATTATTGTATAATTTAGCTCATTTTGCAGATTATCTTCAATAAACCTGTCAACTATTCTATTTTTAGAAAAAGGCAATGTTTTTAATACCGTTTTTTCTGTAGCGGAAGTCTTAATAAATTTGCTGACAAAATGCCCTTCTCCACCCTGGTAAGGGAATACTCTTCTTGTTAATTTTTGTTCATCAAAGCCTGGCTGACCACAGTATAAACCAGTATCCACCAGCTTCATATCTGGATATTTCTCCAAAAACAATCTGACTACTTCTTCATTTTCATGCTTGTTGAAAGTACAGGTTGAATATACCAGGATGCCATTTTCCTTTAAAGTCAGATAGGCATAATCTAAAATATATAATTGCCTTTTCTGATTAGCCATAACAGCATTATAGTTATACTGATCAATACTTTCTGGATACTTCTTAAACATCCCAGCACCAGAACATGGGGCATCAACCAGCACTTTATCAAAAACTGATAACAGCCTTGGACACAAATCATCAACAGCATTATTGCTGATCAGATAATTATCACAGCCAAAACGCTCAATATTTGACAGTAGGATATTGGCTCTTTTTCTTTCATATTCATTGCTTAATAAAAATCCTGTCCTATTAATTTTAGATAGAATTTGAGTTGATTTACCACCTGGAGCTCCACATAAGTCCAAGACCCAATCTCCCTGTTTAATATCCAGGGCATTGACAACCATCGTAGCACTGGGTTCCTGTAGATAAAAAAGACCAGCTAGATGATAAGGATGTTTTCCCAATTTATCTTCCAATTCCAGATAATATGTATCTTCATCAAAAGCTGTTTTTTCTTTTAGCGCTATCTCTTCACTGATAGTACTATAGTCTGCCTTTAAACGATTTATTCTTAAAGACCTGTACAGGGGACTGGAAAAAGATTTGATAAACCTATCAAATTCCTGCTTGTTTAACAGCTCTTTTAATTCCTCTATAAAATAATTATTGTTCATCAAACTTGATATTTTTTAAGGCTAGATAGACTGGAATTCCAATAATCAGCAATACTGCCAGTTCACCAACAAACACCTGTAAGCCATAAATCAGCCAATAGGTTATTATATTGCCCTCATTAAAAATAAGCGCTAATTCCATTCCAACAATTATGCCATTAATTATTGCTGGCATCATCATACTTATAAATGGGATCTGTTTAATCTTTAGATTTTTCAGATTATACATCATCGCACAGCTGATAAAGGTTGCACTGCTGCCGAAAATAATATCCATCACCCCTATTGGATTTGCTCCAGAAAGCAAACCAATCAAATTGGCTAAAAAACAGCCAAAAGTAAGTCCATATATATAATCATAGTCAAATAAAACTAACACCATCAGGGCTTCAGAAATTCTAAATTGAATCGGGCCAAAAGAGGCAGGAGCAATTACCAGCGTAACTACTGCATACATGCTGCTGACTAACATCTGACGGGTATATTTTTTTAACATAATTATTTTACCATCCCAAAGTAAACTAATACTAAGATTCCTAAAACTATTCTATAAAAACCAAAAGCTTTAAAATCATGCTTTTTAATGTAGTTCATCAAAAACCTGATTGAGAAAATCGAAACAATAAAAGAAACTACAGTGCCAACAAATAAGACAACCCATTCACTGGCTCCAAAGGCAAAGCCACATTTTACCAGTTTTAGAAGCGTTGCTCCAGCCATTACCGGTACAGCCATAAAGAAAGAAAATTCACTGACACTTTCTTTGCCACAGCCTAAAATTCTACCACCAATGATAGTGCTTCCGCTTCTGCTTGTTCCTGGAATCAAGGCCAGCATTTGAAACAGCCCGATATTGGCAGCAGTAATATAGTCAATGTCCTCAACTTTTTTCATCGTCACTTTTATATGCATGCTTTCAATGATAATAAAGGCAATACCATAGACAATTAAAGCAATCGCAATGGTTGTCGGATTATAAAATAAAGCATCAATTACATCATCAAATAAAACACCCACAATAGCCGCCGGAAGACATCCCACCAAGACCTTTGACCACAATACCCAGGTTGATTTTCTCTCTTTAGCAGTGGTGTTTTTAAAATCAAATGGCCATAGTTTTTTAAAATACAGGATAACTACTGCTAAAATCGAACCTAATTGAATGACTACAAAAAATGTATTTACAAACTCTTCTGAAAACTGCAGACGCAAAAACTCGTTGACCAGAATTATATGTCCAGTTGATGAAATAGGCAGATATTCACTGACTCCCTGAACTATTCCCAATATAACAGCTTTCAAAATTTCCAAAATAAGCATAAGTGCACCTTCTTTTCTCACCAAAGTATTATAACAAACTTCAATCCTTAATAAAAGAATAGAACAAGTAGTTGCTATTCTTTTTATTGACACTTGATAATTTTAATCAACTTTGGATAAAGGATTGCTCAAAGAACAATCTATTTTTCTTTAGTTTCATAGCCCAGTATTAAGCCATTTTTTTCAGCATAATAAGCACATAGACCACCTGTTAAATGACTTTTGATATCACAATCTGGATATTTTGTTTTAATCAGGTTAATGATAAACTCATTAGCTTCATCATTAAAGACATGCGAAATAACGACCTTATCTCCGACAAAGCCAGCTTTTTCCATCTCTTCAAACATCCTTTTAAGGACATTTTTCATTCCTTTACCTTTATAGATGAGCTCAATTCTACCTTCATCACTTCCCTGCCCCAGCATCTTGATTCCCAACACACCTACCAAGGAAGCGATAAACTGACTTACTCTGCCATTATTAGCCAGATTTCTGACTGAATCAAGGGCAAATAATATCTTGCATCTAGGCATATACCTTTTCATTTCAGCACATGTTTCTTCAAAGTCCAGCCCTTTTTGCTTGAGTTCAATTATTTTTTCAATCATCAGAACCATTTCAGGTCCTGTAGAATATGAATCAATTGTATATATTTTTGCTTCAGGATTTTCTTTCAGATATGCTTCTTTGGCTTTTAGAAGAGAATTATAACTGCCAGAAAGATTACCAGAAATAGTAATCGCATAAATTTCTTTTTCACCTTCAAAAGCCTTAAGCCATTCACCAATATTAGGACAAGATGTCGATGATTTTTCTTTTGTCGTATAAAGATAATCAACCATCTTTTTCAGTTCAATACCTTTCTGATCAACAAACTCTCCTATTTCTGTATTAATTTTTAAAGGAACAGTTGTATAGTTGACTTTTGCTATTTCATATAAGTTTGCTGAAGAATCTGCCACGATTTTATATCCCATATGACTTCCTCCTTATTCTATCTAAATTGTATAATTTTGTCTGTTTATTTACAAGAAAATTTATATTGATTTATTTCTATATCTTCAGCGAAATAATTTCCCGTTTTTTAAAAGATAACCTTTAAAAAACCAACTTTTAATAAGTTGATTTTTTAAATATCTTTTTTATTCACTAGACCAGCACATCAGTAATCATTGGTATTAACTGCTGTTTTCTGCTGATGACACCCTTTAAAAACACAAACTCACCAACATATTCACCTTTTTTTCTAAACACATCTTCTAATTTAGAAACACCTGATCCTTCAGCTAAAATATACGAACCACTGCCATCAATAAGTGAAAATACCATCATAACGATATTTGAATTGCTGTCTTTAGAATAGTTTTTCATTATCTGCTGCATCTGCCCCTTTAAAGGTTCAATTGACTCATAATTGACAATATTGCTTTGACCAACACTGACTTTGTTTTTATTAATTTCAAACTGCTTTAAATCAGTTCTAAAGATAAAGTCACATGACTTATCTTCCAGAGTTGCTCCAGCTGCCAGAATTTTAGGACCGATTCTTTCCATATCCAGCTTAGATAATTCAGCTAAATATTCAGCCTGCTCAACATCATCTTTTGTACAGGTTACCGATTTAAAATTAACCGTATCAGAAATAATTGCACAACACATCAGTCCTGCCAGATCTTTAGGAATCTTTACATCATTTTCCTGAAATATCTTTGAAATTATTGTTGCACAGCAGCCAGTCTGCTCGTTTCTAAAATACACTGGTGAAGCAGTTTTGATGCCACCGATTCTATGATGGTCTATTATTTCTAAAATATTGGCTTCATCTACTCCTTCTATTGACTGAGAAAACTCATTGTGGTCAACCAGTATCAGATTTCTATTAGAATGTCTAAGTACATGATATCTTGATATCGTACCAATGACATTATTTCTTTTATCAATTATCGGATAACTACGGAACCTTGTTTTATTGATAACAGGCTTGACATCATCGATATAATCATCATATTGAAAAGTAATCAAATCTGTTGTCATTATCTTGTCAATACTGGTCGAAAAATATGTATATTTAACAACATCATAAATACTTTTATTACAGATAACCAGATTGCAACCCTTTTCCTTGGCTAACTTAAGAACCTTATCAGTAAACTTTTCAGTATTGGTCGCAATTAAAGTTGCAGCTTTGTTTTTTATGGCCATTTCATGTAGCTTGCTGTCATTGTCCGTGACAACTATTTTATCTTCACAGTCTTTATCAGCAGCAGAAACCATAACATGCATAAGACCATTTGACCTTTGGACATCATCTTTGTAGATTAGTTCCCCTTCTAAGAAGTTGGCAATATCTTCAATTGGTGTGTTTCTAATGAGCTCATTGTTTCTGTCATCATGTGGTATTAGAGGTTTGATTATATCTGAAGTAGTTGCCATACCTAAAAATTTTCTTTTTTCATCAACTATCGCAATTACTTTTTTTCCCTTATCTCTCATTTTCATCAGAGCTGTGTAGACTGTATCCGTAGGCTTACATTTAACGATTTCATCAAAATCGATATCTCTAACACGAGTTCTAATGTTTTTAACCAGAGGTGGGGCAAACTCATTGAACATACTTAAAATGTACTCTGTTTCACGGTTAATTTCACCAATTCTTACCGCAATTGCATCATACCCCATTTGCTGTTTGAAATACGCATAAGCCATTGCTGAAATTATCGAATCCGAATCAGGGTTTTTGTGTCCAGTAACGTATATTGTATTTCTTGACATAAACATACTCCTTCTATCTTACATTTATTATAGCTTATTTGTGATTTAATTTGTACCATTGACTTATGATAAAGTATAATGTACTTGGTGATATTATGGAAAAAGAAAACGTAAGAAAAGAAATTGAAGCAATCGATGATATGCTTTCAGACTTATTTGAAAAAAGAATTACTCTAGCTAAAAAGGAAAATGATCTGACTGAAAAAGAAAAATTTGTTTTAGCTATGGAAAAAGAAATTAAAAATGAAGATGTATCTTTAATTAAGAAGCAGTTTGCCAACAAGCTGGATGATTTATCCAAAGCCTTTGTCAATAGAACAAATGATGCTAATGATCTGTTTTTAAATGATGATGCTGACTTCTCTGTTTTTAAGGATAGTGTTTTTGAACTGAGAACACTGGCAAAAAAAGCTATTGATGAAGGCAGTACAGATGTAATTAATGCTACCATCGGTACTCTTTTTGATGAAAACAAAAAGATCGCAGTTATTGATGCTGTTTATGACTGCTACAACGCAGTAAGTAGTTCTACCAAGGCCTCTTATGCAAAATCTATTACTGGAAACGAAGATTTTAATGAAGCAATATTCAATTGGATAAACCAGAACAAAAATATTGATCTTTATCATAAAACTGTTGCAGCGCCTGGAGGAACTGGAGCTTTAGCCTTGGCTTTTAACAACTTTCTCAACCAGAATGAAACAGTATTGCTTCCTCAGACAGCCTGGGGTTCCTATAAAGTAATTGCTAAAGATGCCAATTTGAAATGTGACTTCTATAAACTGACAGATGAAAACAATAATGTTGACCTGCAGGATTTATTTTTAAAGGCTTTAAGAATCATCAGACAACAGGGGAAGCTATTTGTTGTTATCAATGACCCTTGTCAAAATCCAACAGGAATATCATTAGGGTCAGAAAACTGGAAACTATTGATTAAAGTTTTCAACAAGATTTCTGAACATGGACCAATTATTATTGTTAATGATGTTGCCTATATTGATTTTTGCTATAACGATGGTTATGATTTTATGAAAACATTCAATGAAGCTAATGACAAAATTATGTTCAACATTACCTACAGCTGCTCAAAAGCCTTTACTGCTTATGGAATGAGGGTGGGAGCCAATATAATCCTGTCTAAAAATAAACAGGCTGTAGATAATGCCTATAATGCCTTTTCTAGAACCTGTAGAGCTTTATGGAGCAATATCAATCACGGCTTTATGGAAGCAGTAGTTAAAATCTTAAAGGAAAATAAAGACAGCTATCTAAGCGAAAAACAACAACTTATCAGTTTACTGAAGGAAAGAAGTGAAATATTCTTAAGCAAGGCTAAAGAAGTTGACTTACCTCTATATCCATATACTGAAGGTTTCTTTGCGACAATAAAAATTGAAGATGATAATATTTTAAACAAATTCCATAACAACCTGATTGCCAAACATATTTTTGCGGTTAAATTTGATAAAGGAATAAGAATTTCTCTTTGTGCTATCACAAAAGAAGAAGCTGCTAAATTGCCAAAACTTCTAAAGGAAACACTAGAGGCCAGTAAATAATGATTAAAGTAGCCATCATGTATGACTTTGATTTAACACTTAGTCCTAAAAATATGCAGGAATTTTCTTTACTTCCAACCTTAGAAATCGATGCAAAATTATTCTGGCAGGAAGTAGAAAAATACTCAGCTGAATCTAATATGGATTCCACACTAGCCTATATGTATCTTTTAATAAAAAAGGCTAAAGAAAAAAATATTCCCCTGACAAGAGACTTTTTAAAAAGCTTAGGTCAGGATGTCATTTACTATCCTGGTGTTGAACAATTTTTTGCTCGCCTTAATAAATTTGCTTTAGAATATGATATCCTTCTGCAGCATTTCATTATCTCTTCAGGAACAAAGGAGATAATTGATGGCTGCTCTATTAAAGATGAATTTACTAAAATATTTGCCTGTGAATATCACTATGATGAAAATGGTCAGGCTAACTGGCCGGCAGTGGCTATCAACTATACTGGAAAAACTCAATTTCTTTTCAGAATCAATAAAAACTCTCTAGATGTATTTGATAATTCCACCATTAACTCCTTTTCAACTGCCAGAGATATCCCTTTTGAACAGATGATCTATATTGGCGATGGTTTTACCGATGTTCCCTGTATGCGTTTGGTAAAATCTAATGGTGGGTATTCTATTGCTGTTCATGATAAAGGAAAAGAAACCTATAAACAATTGATTGAAGATGGTAGAGTCAACTATGTGGCTTTAGCTGACTATAGTGAAAACAGTGAACTTGATAATATCATCAAATTAATTTTAAAAAACATCGCTACTAAACATGAATTAGATAAATACAGTAAATAGCAGGAATAATCCTGTTATTTATTATAGTCGGCATTTTACAGTCACTTATTTTTTCGCTTATTTTTTTATTGCATTCACTAAAAAGATTGTTTATAATAATAAAGCATGCGGATGTGGCGAAACTGGTAGACGCACTAGACTTAGGATCTAGCGCCGAGAGGCATGCGGGTTCGAGTCCCTCCATCCGCACCATATAACTAAATACGAATGGTAATCTGATTGCCATTCTTTTTTTAAAACATTGGCACTACATTATTATAGTTAAGGGAAAATATGCTATAATACAAAAGCGACTGCTATTGTTAGTACTAACACTAAAGAGAGAAAGGAAAAATGATATGGAACTACATATTATTAATGACATTGCATCACAACTTAAAGTTGCTTCAAAACAGATTGAAGCTACTCTAGAAATTTTACAGGAAGGTGGTACTGTACCTTTTATTGCCAGATATAGAAAAGATGCAACTGGCGGACTGGATGAAGAACAGATTCTTTTCATCGAGAAACAGTATAAATATCAATTAAATCTTCAGGAAAGAAAACTGGCTGTTATCAACCTGATTGAACAACAGGGAAAACTTACTGAAGAAATCAGACAATCTATTATGGACTGTGAAAAACTATCACAGGTAGAAGATTTATACCAACCATATAAACAAAAAAGAAAAACCAGAGCTGCTGTGGCTATTAAAAATGGTTTGCAGCCATTAGCTGATCACATTTTAACTTTACCAACAGAAGACAACTTAAATGAAGTTGCTAAAGAATATCTTAACGAGGAAGTTAAAACCATTGAAGAAGCTATTGCTGGTGCCAGTGATATTATTGCGGAAATAGTATCTGATAATGCTAAACTACGTTGGTCAATCAAAGATCAGATTGTTGAAACAGGATCTTTACAGACTAAAATTAAAGATGATGCTGTTGATGAAAAGAAGGTCTATGAAATGTATTATGACCGTACTGAAAAAATTACTTCCTTAGCCGATCATAGAATTATGGCAATTAACAGGGCTGAAAAGGAAAAAGTTATTTCTGTCAGTTTTATCTACGATGTTGAAGATATTCACAATCAGGCTATCAGAATACACTGCGATAAAGAATGTGCAGTTAAAGAAGTTATCGAAAAAGCAGTCATTGATGGCTGTAACAGATTACTTTTGCCTTCTATTGAAAATGAAATCCGCTCTGACTTGTCAGAAAGAGCCCACACAAATTCAATTGAAGTCTTCTCAATGAACCTGGAAAAACTATTATCTCAGCCACCTTTAAAAGGAAGAGTGGTCTTAGGATTTGACCCAGGATACTACAATGGCTGTAAATTGGCTGTTTTAGATGAAACAGGAAAAATGCTGACAGTTGAAAAGGTCTTCCCTTTCTCTAAAAAAGGTGGAGATTTACAACAGACTAAAAAACAGATTCTAAATCTAATTAACAAATATAAAGTAAAAATTATCGCTATTGGTAATGGTACAGCTTCAAGAGAATCAGAGAAACTGATTGCAGAAATCATTGAAGAAAATAAACTGGATGTTGCTTATGCCATCGTAAATGAAGCTGGTGCTTCAGTATGGTCAGCTCAGGAAGATGCAAGAAATGAATTCCCAGATCTGGCAGTTGAAGAAAGATCAGCAGTTTCAATAGGTAGAAGACTGTTAGACCCGCTATCTGAGTTAATCAAAATCGACCCTAAATCAATCGGCGTAGGACAATATCAACACGATTTACCAGAAAAAGCTTTATCAGAAAGACTGGAAGAAGCTACCATGAAAATCGTCAATAGAGTTGGTGCGGATGTAAATACCGCTTCAGTTGAACTATTAACTCATATCTCTGGTTTAAATGCTGGAGTAGCTAAAGAAATTGTCAATCATCGTAACGAAAACGGTAAATTCACCAATAGAAATCAACTTCTAAATGTTAAAAGGCTGGGGCCTAAATCATTTACCCAATGTGCTGGTTTCTTAAGAATTATTGATGGTGATGAACCACTGGATGCTACTAACATCCATCCAGAATCATATGATGATGCTAAAAAACTAATGAAAGTTTGTGACATTAAAGAATTAGGACAAAAAGATATCACTTTCCCAAAAGATAAAGTTGAAGCCCTGAACATTGAACCTTTTACCCTAAAAGATATTCAAGACGCTATTAAAGCTCCACTGAGAGATTATCGTGAGCAATTTGAAGGGGCAATCTTAAAATCAGATGTCTTAGAGCTTTCTGATTTACATGTTGGCGATAAATTAGATGGAACAGTTAGAAATGTTGTCGACTTTGGTGCTTTTGTAGATATCGGCCTGCATGAAGATGGTCTAGTTCACATCTCAAGAATGTCAATGTCTAAAATCAATCATCCTAGTGATGTTGTGGCTGTAAATGATATCGTACAGGTTTATGTCTTTGATATCGATTTGGTTAAATCACGTGTTCAGCTTTCATTACTGCCATTAGAAAAACTTTCAGAAAGAGAAAATCAGAATAAGAAAGCTTTCAAAGACCGTAAAAAAAGTCGTAACAAAAAACCAGTTAAAACTGAAAAACAAAAGCAGGATGAAGCTATGAAGCGTCTACTGGAAAGATTTGGAAAAGATTATTAAAACTTAAAGCATCGCAAATCGCGATGCTTTCTTCATTTCTAAACCATTAAAATCTATTCATTATAAAAGGCACATAATTCATCTAATTTTCTATCACTTATTTCATCATTAATCTCTTTAAGTTTATATAATAACTCTAAATCAGATTGTTTGAAACTTATCGCTTTTTCAATTTTATTTAAAGTTAAAGCTAAATTATCAGTCGAGTTTATTATTTTACTAATGTAGTAATATAACAAATTGAAATTATTCTTTTTAGAAAGATTATAAATGATTTTACCTAGTTTTATTTGTTGTTGTTCTTTATTCTCGTTCATATTAGTATTCTCTCCTTTAGTAGAATGCTATCATCTAACAACTATTTACTATGGGTATATTTTTACTCTTATAAAAACTTTTTAATAAAAATAATAAATCAATAACTTATTAATCACATGTTTTATAGTAAGAAAACATTCGACTCTTGGTAGGTGTTTGCCTTCCTTTTTAGGCATATTATATCCCTTTCCAAATAAAAACCGCTTTATTCAGCAGCTATGATTAAACTGAGATTAAAACTTACTAATGACTAACATAAGTCATTATTTCTGGGTAATTACCTTCTTTAAGCTTTTCCATATATTTAACTAAAACTCTTTTTATATACATTCTTGAATAATCTTCATTATTAGCATGTAAAATAGAATATTTGGAAATATCTTTTGTAGGGATTATTAAAAGGTTATTCATTGCATTTAAAGAATTACCATATTTATAAATTACAACATTTTCATTTTTGCTTTCTAATTTACAATAAATCACCATATTCTCCTTTATAGCAAAATATTTCATATATAACCTTTTTCTAAATAGAAACCGCTTTATTCCACGATTGATTATTTTTCAATTAATTGCATTCCCGTTGGATTTTTTGTTCTTGCTATTTTTGCTTTTTCTAAAAAGATGCTATAAAACTCATCCCATTCAGATTTAGATAGTTTTTCATACAATTCATGAGCAACACTAAAAAAAGCATTCCTTAAAGCAAGTTCACTCATATCATCTTTAAAATTTTATCACATAACTTTTTGATCATAAAGATTGCCTCCTTGAATCATATCATAATCTACATCACATGCTTTAATATGCCTTTTTGTTTGTCTAATTCGTTATGTCATAAATGAATTTTTATCCTGACATTTGATATGACATTTTAAAATGTCAGATTAAATGTATTTAGGTGCTTTTGCCCTTAAGGTGATGTTAGCTTTACTTTTTAGACATATTACATCCCCTTTATATAAAAATCTCTTTATTCAGTGGTATTACCTAAATCTTTGATGTTTTTTAAAGACTCAAAATCTCTTTTGACATTTTCTGGGGTATCTGGCAAAAAAACAAACTCATCACCTGTTCCATTAGGGTCATGCCATTTTAATGCTTCAGTAATGATTCTTCTTTGTTCATTAGTTAGTTGCTTTCTCATATTTTCCCTTTTTTTAAAATAAACGTCTCTTTATTTAGCGGTATTATATACTTTTTTGATTTTTTTAATATTTTCGTAAGAGTCTATCACGTGTTGTGGTGTGTTCGGCAAAAAATGAATCCCCGGTTGCTTGCAATTAGGGTCAAGCCAGCCGTGTATTTCTTTAAGATTTTTTACTTCTTCTTCGGTTGGTTTTATTCTCATTTTTTTATCTCTTTATTGTTGCGACTCTATACTCTGTGTAAACCTCGTCATAATTAGCATCTAAATAAGAAAGAAAGGCGTAACGACTAATACTAATTATATTGTAACTACCTACTTCATTTTTTGTCAATTCATACCAGCATATGTAGTCATTTTATGATTTATATCTCTTTTGCACTTAAAATATAAAACTTAAGTGATTCCTAATTTTCTTGAAGTTTCATATCTTTAAGTTTTTTACAAATTAATAATAGATAAGTTAATTAATGTAACACATAACTTATAAAAATATAATTTGTAGGTAATTCGTATATAAAGTGATTTAGAAATCAAAAAAAGCCTTTGTCAATAAGGCTTTTCTTATTCAATGGTGAAGGTTAAGGGACTTGAACCCCTGACCCCTTGCACGTCAAGCAAGTGCTCTCCCAGCTGAGCTAAACCTTCAGTCGTGTTATTATATTAACACTTCTAAAGTCAGTTTTCAACAATTATTCACCAACAATAATCGTTAAATACTTGACAATGCCACTTTCGGTTTCACATTTGATAACACAGGTACCTGCAGAATGAACATAGATGTAGGTATCATAGTATGTCGCAATTGAAGGATCAGAAGAAGTAAATTTAACCTTATAACCCATATTGTTAACTACTCCTGCTCTTTTTTTACCAACAGCCACATTTTCAAAGTAGATAGTATCATAAGTCAATATCAGTTTTTCCATTGTATACTCTAATTTAGCATTGAAAGTAACATTTCCCTGATAGGTTTGATATTCCTCAATACTTTTACCTTCATTATCAAACCAACCCTTAAAAAGGTAATTATCAATTGTCGGAAGTTCATAAGCTACAACTTTTTGGCCCTCTAATACTTTTTCTGTCTTTGATAATTGACCATCAGCCATCCAGTTAACAACATATATTCTGGTAAAATCAGCAATTATGGTTTTGCTGTCGGTAATCAATTCTGAAAAATCTACTGCTGTACCATCTTCAAAATACCAGCCATTAATCTGATATTCATTTTCCTTATATTTTTTATTTTCCAGGTTTGAAATATCTACTTTATCCTGCTCAGTAATACTGTAAACAACTTTTCCATCCAGTACAAAATCAACTGTAACTTCCTTATGACAGCCTGATAATAAAATTAACAATATAATTAACAAAATCCTTTTCATAACTCTACCTTTTCCTGGTACTATTTTATCATATCAAATAACATCTTTCATTATTATCAGATTAAAGTTAAAATTAATATGTAATGAGGTGCACTTTTTATGAATATGATTAATTACTTAAAATGGCGTGGTGATTTAACGCTAAAAAAAGATAAATTTAATATTGTAGACAACTTATTGTTTGCCTATATTTCTTATACAAATTTGGACGGTATTGTTGATAACAGTGGCAAGGAAGTAACCATCAAAGAAGCTGCTGATAAATATTTTGAAAGTCATACGATGGAAGAAATAGAAAAAAGTAAAAGCCTGATTGCCAGAGCACCTGAAGTTTTAAAATATATGGCTGAAACTGAGCGCTTTAAAAACTGCAGATTGAAATATTATGAACATCAGATTGATGAAGAAACTACCCAGCAGTTCAGTGCTGTCCATATTGTAATGGATGATGGCATTACCTATATCTCCTTTTGCGGAACTGATGATACCCTTGTGGGCTGGCATGAGGATTTCCAAATGAGCTATAAAGAAGTCAGTGCTCAAAGACAGGCTGTTAAATATCTAAATGAAACTGCCAGGGAGATCGGAAAATTTTATCTTGGTGGACATTCAAAGGGTGGTAATCTGGCCTACTATTCAGCTATAAAATGCCATAAAGAGATTCAAGATAATATCATCATGATTTATGACAATGATGGTCCAGGAATCAGTGATGAACTGTTTGACCAGAAGCAATACGACAACACCATTGATAGATATGTAAAAATCGTTCCTGAATTTGCGGTATTTGGTCTGATATTTGAAAGACCATGTAAAAAAATTATTGTTAAATCAGATCAGCTGTTGGTGCTTCAGCATATTGCTCACAGCTGGCAGATATTAGGAAATGATTTTGTAAGAGTTGAAGAAGTTGCTGATGAATCACTGATGATTCAAGCTGCTTTAAACAGGTTTTTAGAAGATGTTGATTTAAAACAAAGAGAAAAATTTGTCGATGAATTTTTCAATACCCTGCATAGCGCTGATATTGAAATGCTTTATGATTTTGTTTCCATAGGTTTGACGAAGTTTGGCAGAATCATCAAGGATTTAATGGATTTAGATGATGAATCCAAAGAAATCGGTGCTAGACTTTTGGCAATAGTATCTGATGTGGTCGAACAGGAAAAGGATAAATTAATCAGCTCGACTTCTGATTATTTCAAGGAAAAGAAAGAAGATGTTTCAACCTTCCTTAAGGAAGCATCAGATTATATTTCAGATTACTTCAAAACAAAAAGTACTGATTTAACTGATTTTGTCAAGAAAACCTTTGATGATGTTACCAAAGATAAAGATAAAAATAAAGCTAAGGACAAACCTGAAAAAGAAAAGGATGTATAAAATAAATGAACAATTTCAACTTAGATAAATATCTAGAAGAACTGACATATATCTGTTCAATAGACAGTGGTAAAACAAACACTGATGGAAAACTAAGACTTATAAAATACTTTGAAGATAAATTCAAAGCTTTAAACTTAAAAACTGCCATTGAATATTATCAGGATGATAAAGCAAGTCCTGTATTAATGGTCAATAACAGTAATTTTGAAAACATTGATATCTTATTTATTGGTCATGTGGATACGGTTTTTGAAGATGGCTTGGCCAAAGAGCATCCTTTTACAGTAGCTGAAAACAATATCGGAACTGCTTTAGGCTGTATCGATTGTAAAGGCGGATGCCTTTCAATCTATCATCTGATTAAAATGTTAATTGAAAACAGGAAAGATAATTTTAATTTCTGTGTAATTTTTAATTCTGATGAGGAAACAGGATCAGATAATTCAAAATTTTATTTTCAAGAAATGGCCAAAAGAAGCAAGTACTGCTTTGTTTTTGAACCAGCCAGAAGAAATGATGAATTTGTTTCCCAAAGAAAAGGCTCAGAAAGCTACATCGTTAAATGTCATGGTATCCCTGCTCATGCTGGAGTGGAACCTGAAAAAGGCGCCAGTGCTGTTTTGGAATTAGCTAAATGGGTAGTAGAACTATATAAACTTGTCGACTATAAAAAAGGAACAACCCTTAACATTTCCCATTTTTCTGGTGGAATGAAAGAAGGAAGTGTTCCTGAATTTGCCCAGTTTAATTTAAACTATCGTTATCTGGATGATAAGGCTTCTGATAACCTTCAAGAAGTTTTAAATAAAATGAAAACAACTCCTTTTGATGATCGAACTACTATTGAAATAATTGATAAAGGCAAAAGACCAGCCATGATACTTCACAGAAACAGTGAACTGCTTTTTGAAAAGCTCAAAGAAGTTGGCAAAGAAGTAAATTATCAAATAAAACATGTAACCACTGGTGGAGGAAGTGATGGAAACTTTGTTTCCTGCCATAATGTCGCTACCATTGATGGTTGTGGTCCTACTGGTGGAGATATGCATACCATAAAAGAATTTATTGTCATTGATTCAATTGAAAAAAGATTAAATGTTATGTACCATTTAATCATGAATATGTATGCACAAAATAATAAAGATATCTAATTACAAAAGATATCTTTTATTAATCGTTATTTATTATTTAGCCAATTTCTAACTTGACTTACACATCCCTGCAAGTCATCACGTATTTGGTATACCCAAAAACGTTTCACATCCCAACCTAGCTCAAACAATCTTTGATTGCGTAATTGGTCTCTATAACATAATTCTCCGTTCCAATCCTGGTGATACATTTCTCCATCAATTTCTATATCAAGTTTACGATTACCATCAATTATTGCTAAATCAAGTTTATATTTGTCGACAGAATATTGTGGAATAGTAATTATTCCCTGATCATATAGAGCTTCATAGAAAGTTTTTTCCCACTCTGAAACCTGATCAGAATTTTGAACCTTTGGATATTTATCATTAAAAGCATTTTCCTTAAATTTAACGCTTTCTTTATCTGCTCCATTTTTTATTGAGTTAATATATAAAACAAAATTCTCTAAATAGCTTACTCCACATTTTGAACAAAATGATTTATCACCTATTACAATTAAAACAGCTCTTGCTCTGGTGATTGCTACATTAAATAAATTAGCTGTGTTAATCAAAAATGATAAAGAACTTTGAACTGTGCCTTTTGAAATAACTGGAGAAAAAATTATTAGGTCTCTTTCATCTCCTTGAAACTTATGAACAGTGGAGACTAAGAAATCATTTTTTATTAAAGCACTGTTTAATTCAGTGTCAGTTCTAATTGAATCATCTATTCTTTTTGCTTGTTCCTTAAATGGAGTCACTACACCAATTGATCCTTTATATTCGTTTTTAATCACTATTTTTTTTAGTTCCTCTACAATCGCATAAACTTCTTGGTCATTATATGCGCTACCAGAAGAAGGTCTTATAGTTTCTCCCACAGTATCATTCCAATAAACACCAGCTGAAATATTCTTAGGTGTTCTTAATCTATCATAATTTGTTGCTATTCGTAATTTACCATCATAAAACTCGGCGTTTGAAAACTCAATAATATCGGCAAAGCTTCTATGGTGATCTCTAAGGTGTATCACCTGATTTAATTTAGTTAAACTGCTAGCTTTTTCATATAACGAATTGCAAGAATATGACCATCCCATATCAACGTTAAATTTTTTTAACAGATTTATATCTTGTCCTTTTGAAATTGTACTAATATGACTTAGCTGCTTGGGATCACCAATTATAACTGCTCTTTTTGCTCTATACAACATAGGCAATGCAGAAGCTATATCACATTGGCTCGCCTCATCTATAACAACTAAATCAAACATACCAGGTTGTAGTGGAACTTTCCCTTTTGCTGATAAGGATGTTACTGCCCAACAAGGTAAAAATTTAGTCATTTTTTTCTGAAGATTATAGAATCTTTTTCTAATGTCAGGATGTTCTGATAAATCAATATCCTTAATCAATTTAATAGCTGATACATATTCATGCATTTCTCTTTTGGTATATGAATCAATACTCAAAGAACGATTCATTAACCAGCCATTCCATAGATTGGATGAAACATTCGCGATGTCAATTTTAATTTTTATAATTCCTCGATCTATGTCTTCAAAAGATGTAACCATTGATAAATTACTCATTAACTTATCGTACTCATTTATAGTTTTTAAAATGTCTAATATTTTCCCCCCATTGTAATAAATCTTTTTATGAATATTATTATCCAAAAAATCTAAATTCTTACATATTATTGACTCTTCATATTTAATAAATTGCTCATTAAGATTTTCCAGACTCTTTTCGAGTTTAGTTGTTTTATTTTTTCCAATTAAAATCCAAAATAGTTTTCCTAACAATGAGTTTTTAGTTTTATACCAATCTTCATAAACTTTATAGTATTCATTTAATTCAAGTTCGAATTCAACTATATCGTTTTCATTAATTTTATTAGACCATTTATGCCATTTTTCAGATAATTCACATAATTTTCTGTCCATACGGTCAACGTTATTTCTTAATTTTAATACTTCCTCTTTTTCGCTTTTTAGACTTTTATAACTATATATCTTTTCTTCATATAGCGAAAGATATCTTTGATATTCTTGATAATCATATTCATCACTTGAAGAACAAATTAAATTTGATATCAATTGAGCCAAGCGATAAGCATATTGATTTCCTCCAATACGAAGCATTATAGGTTTTTTCCCAAGAGAATTAATTCTTTCTTCAACAACATCAACTGCATTGTTGTTTTTGCTTGTAAAAAGTGCTCCTTGTCCATTCCAAACTGAATTAATAAGAAGGCTTGTAACAACTTGAGACTTTCCTGTGCCTGGAGGTCCCGTTACAACTGTTAATTTATTATTCATTGAGCGATAAATTGCTTGTTCTTGTTCGGAATTTACAGGTAATACTTCTAACAATGGTAAACTATCGAACGAAACATTCAAAGTATCAGAAACATTAGTATGTATCCAATCATATAATGCAGTATTTTTGTAAGAGTCTTCATCTAGTTGAGATAAATAAGACAGCTCTGATTCTAAACCTATCGTATAAGGAGATCTTTCACTTACAATAAAGATTGCTTTGTTGTATATACCATCTTCTGTCAACTCCTTCACAGAAGGAATTTTGTTAATTAGCGATGGGTCTAATTCATCTTTCCATTGCCAACTTCGAATAGCTTGAAGACGACTTACAACTTCGTATAAATCTATGTCTTCTTCCAATGAGTTTAAACCTAGTTCTTCTTCTATCTGAATCAAATCATATGCTACCATATTGATGTCACGTTCAGAATATTGTTTAATCACCTCCATATTTACATAAGGAATAGATGAGACACTTACTTTACCATTAATTATTTCAACAGGAAATAAAAAAACAGGAGTAATTTTTAAAGAATGCTTATTTGATTTTGAATAGAAACTTTTAATTAACACAGGATAACCCAAATGCGCTATTAATCTTTTATCAATTGAAACCTTGCGTATTAAATTTAATACTCTTTCATCAGGATTTTCAATTGATAAACTAGAAAGTTCTGCATATTTCTCTTCTTTAGAAACCAAAAAATCAGATATGCCAGTATTACTCTCTAAACTAAGGCAATTTAAATAGTACTTGCAAATGTCTGACAACTTTTTATCAGGCTGAAAATCTTTTTTAATTGTGTTCTTATTACTTTTTTGCGTTTTTAAATACCAACGATAATTTGAGTCTTGATAACAAAAATTCCTAAGATTATTTAAAACGGAAATTACCAATTTTTGTTCGTAGGATGCTAATTTCGCAATTTCTATAGTTTTAATTCCTGGATTACTTTCAATAATTTTTATTATTTCTTTTTCAATATTTCTCATACTTTACTTATCCTTTTCATTCTTACACTTTAAAGCCCTGAAAGCTTCTTCTTGGTCTTCTATATCTAAAACTGTCAATTCCATTGGACATAATCCGGTATTTGTTCGATTGACAATGTTATCAGTCAGAATATTATACTCGACATTTATTTTAGCTTTTTGCAGAATCTCTACTGCTGTTCTGGTTATTGTCTTACCATAAACATTTTTAACCTGCATCCTGCAGTAAAGAAAAGCTGCTGCTTTACCGATAATTGTATCCGCTACACTATAACCCTGGTATCTGTTTTCCTCAGCTGATGAAACTAGAAAAGCTATCCCCTTCTCTATACTTTTAATTATCTTATCATCTTTAACCATTACCAGTGTTACATCATCAACCAGTAACTCTTTAGCCTTTAAAAAGTCTTGCATTTATCAATCACCATCCCTATTCTAACATAAATATACCCTTTATCATTGAGGCAAATGCTGAAGTTTTAAATCTACCAATATCTAATTTTTTATGATAGACTTAAGTTAGATTAACAAAGAATAAATGGATGAAGAAACCAGGAGAGATTACTTAAATGTAAGGCCGAAGGTGCAGCAAGAACTCTCAGGCAAAAGGACTGGTTTTGGACAAACTCTGGAGAGCGAAAAGCACCCAAGAAGCAATCCTAATAAGGAGAATCTTTCAGGTTAATGACAGAGGCAGCAATCTTTTGCTGGCTCTATTTATTTTTTTAAGATGATAGGAGTTAGATAATATGGAATTAAAAACACCTTTGTATGATGTTCACCTGCAGGAAAATGGTAAGATTGTACCTTTTGGCGGCTATTTACTACCCGTACAATATCCAACAGGAGTAATCAAGGAACATCTGGCGGTTAGAGAAAATTGTGGTTTATTTGATGTTTCTCATATGGGAGTAATAACCTTCAAGGGAAAGAGTGCTCTTAAAAGTTTAAATTACATCCTGACCAATGACTTTACCAATATGAAAACAGGCAAGGTCAGATACACGGTCATGTGCAATGAAAATGGTGGCTGTATTGATGATTTAATTGTCTACAAGTTTGCTGAGGATTATTACTTTCTGGTAGTTAATGCCTCAAACAGACATAAGGACTATCAGCATATGAAAAAAGAAGCCTTAGAAGGAACAGTGGTTCAAGATATTTCAGATTCAATTGCTATTGTGGCTTTGCAGGGGCCAAAATCTTCCAGTGTTATTAAAAAGTTATTACCTGCAGAGCAAATTCCAACGGGAAATTATAATGCTATTGAAGAGGTTTATATTTCAGATATGAAATGTATGATTTCTACTACCGGATACACCGGTGAAGAGGGCTATGAAATTTATACTGCCAGTGAAAATGCCATCAAATTATGGCAGATACTACGTGAAGCTGGTACAGAATATAATTTGATTCCCTGTGGACTGGGAGCTAGAGATACCTTAAGACTTGAAGCCTCAATGCCTTTATATGGTCATGAAATAAATGAAGAAATTACTCCTTTAGAAGCTGGTTTAGGTTTTGCGGTAAAAATGAATAAAGAAGATTTCATTGGTAAAAAAGCGCTGCTTGAAAAAGGAGAACCTGAAGTAAAACGTGTTGGCTTAAAAATGCTTGATCGAGGAATAATGAGAGAAAATCAGGATATTTATCTAAATGGTAAACTTATCGGACATACTACCAGCGGAACTCATTTACCTTATCTTAAAGAATCTTTAGCTATGGCCTTAATTGACAAGCAACACAGTGAACTTCATAACATTGTCGAAGTTGATGTCAGAGGTCGAAAATTAAAAGCGGAAATAATAGAATTGCCATTCTATTCAAGAAATAAATAAACATAATCAGGAGGTAAAAATATGTTTAATTATCCAAAAAAATTAAAGTATACCAAAACTCATGAATGGGTTAAAAAAGAAGGCGATGTTTACGTTATTGGAATCAGTGACTATGCTCAGGATGCCTTAGGTGATATCGTATTTGTTAACTTACCAGAAGTTGATGATGAAGTGTTTGTTCAAGAATCATTTGGAGATGTTGAATCAGTAAAAGCAGTAAGTGACTTGTTTTCTCCAGTAAGTGGAGTTATCTGTGAAGTTAATGAAGAACTTCTAGATAATCCTGCTTTAATCAATGAAGACTGCTACAGCAGCTGGTTAATAAAAGTTGAAAATGTAAGTGCTACTGATGAATTTCTAGATGCTGAAAGCTATAAAGAATTTTGTGAAAGCCAAGGGTAACTAGTATGGCATCTTATGTTGTAAATACCAAAAAACAACAGCAAGAAATGCTTAAGGAACTTAATATGGAAACTCTCGACGATTTATTCGTTGATGTTCCAGAAAGTGTAAAACTTACAACTCTTAATATTCCTGAAGGCAAATCGGAATTGGAAGTTTATAATGAAATGAGCACAATGGCTTCTAAAAATACTGTTTTCAAACATATTTTCAGAGGTGCTGGAGCTTATAATCATTACATCCCTTCAATAGTCAATGCTGTTGTCAGTAAAGAAGAATTTTTGACTTCCTATACCCCTTATCAGCCAGAAATTGCACAAGGTATTTTACAGTCGATATTTGAATATCAGACCCAGATGTGTGAGCTGACCGGCTTAGATGTTTCCAACGCTTCAGTTTATGATGGCGCTGTTGCAGCTGCTGAAGCGGCTTTGATGGTAGAGGAAAGAAGAAAAAGCGATATCATTGTCGCTGGTACTGTCAACCCACAGGTTTTGGCAGTTATTAAAACCTATTGTGAAAGCAGAGATGTTAATCTGATCGTATTAAATAACGACGCTTACTCTGTTGACTTAGATGATTTAAAGAATAAATTAAACAATACCATTGCTGGTGTTGTTGTACAGTCTCCTAACTACTATGGCATCATTGAAGATGTAAAAACTATCAGTGAATTAACCCATAGTCATGAAGCTAAAGTGATTATGCATACCAATCCAATTTCCTTAGCCTTACTTAAAAACGCTAAAGAATTAGATGTCGATATCTGTACAGCTGAAGGACAACCTTTAGGCATGCCACTTTCTTTTGGCGGGCCATATCTAGGTATAATGACCTGTA
Organism: Erysipelotrichaceae bacterium; assembly: GCA_033808805.1. Taxonomy (GTDB): domain Bacteria; phylum Bacillota_I; class Bacilli_A; order Erysipelotrichales; family Erysipelotrichaceae; genus UBA1783. The sequence goes on along the minus strand of JAPXMY010000002.1, from coordinate 19,041 downwards.
AAAAAGAACTGATGCGCCGACTTCCTGGCAGAATTGTTGGTCAGACTGTTGATACCAATAACAAACGCTGTTTTGTTTTGACCTTACAGGCTCGTGAACAGCACATCAGAAGAGAAAAAGCTTCAAGTAATATCTGCTCAAATCAGGCTCTGTGTGCCATGAGAGCTTCTGTATACTGCGCTGCTGTTGGTCCTCAGGGGTTAAGACAGGTAGCGATAAACAGCGTCAGCAACGCTCATTATCTAGCCAATCAATTAGCCACCATTGATGGTTTCAAGCTGAAAACTGACAAGGAATTCTTCAATGAATTTCTGATGAGCTGTCCAGCTGATAATAAAAAGTTGACCAAACTATTGACTGACAGAGGCATTCTGGCTGGATTACCAGTTGAAGATGATATCTTATGGTGTGCAACTGAAAAAAATTCTAAAAAAGAAATTGATACGCTTGTAAAAACAATCAGGGAGGTATTGTAGTTATGAAACTATTATTTGAAATCAGTAGTAAAGATCGTAAATTAGATTTAATACCACCTTGTGATACTGAAATATATAATTTCAAAGATGTATTATTAAGAAAAGAAAAACTGAGACTTCCTGAAGTCAGTGAAGTTGACCTGTCTAGGCACTACACTGAGCTGGCTAAAGAGGCTCATGGTGTCAATAATGGGTTTTATCCATTAGGAAGCTGTACGATGAAGTATAATCCCTCAATTAATGAGGCTGTTGCTGCCGATAAAAACTTCACCAACATTCATCCTCTGCAGCCTGTAGAAACTGTTCAGGGCTGTCTGGAAGTTCTTTATGAAGCTAAAGAGCTTTTATGTGAAATAACCGGGATGGATGATATGAGTTTTCAGCCTGCTGCTGGAGCACATGGTGAATATGCTGGTCTGATTCTGATTAAAAAATATCATCAGGATAGAAACGATCATAAACGCGTCAATATTATCGTTCCTGATTCAGCTCATGGCACCAACCCTGCCAGCGCTACAATGGTTGGCTTTAAAGTTGTCAATATTCCTTCTAATGAAAATGGTGGAGTTGATATTGAAAAACTGAAAGAAGCAGTTGGTGATGATACCGCTGGACTGATGCTGACTAATCCTAATACCTTGGGTTTATTTGATCCAAATATTTTGGAAATCACTAAAATTGTCCATGATGCCGGTGGACTCTGCTACTACGATGGGGCTAACCTGAATGCGATAATGGGGCGAGTAAGACCTGGTGATATGGGCTTTGACTGTGTGCATTTAAACCTGCATAAAACATTCAGTACTCCTCATGGAGGTGGTGGTCCTGGTTCAGGTCCAGTTGGCTGTAAAGATATTCTGAAAGATTTTCTTCCTGCTTTAGAAGTTGAAAAAAATGCAGACGGCTATAGCTTCTACAGACCAGCCAAAACAATGGGCCAGGTCAGAAGCTTCTATGGAAACTTTTTAGTAGTTATAAAAGCTTTAACCTATATCAAATCATTAGGTAAAGAAGGAATACCTGAAGCCAGTGGCAATGCTGTTTTAAATGCCAACTACCTGATGAACAAATTAAAAACTCACTATGATGTAGCCTACGATTTAATCTGTATGCATGAATTTGTTCTATCTTTAGAAAATATGAAACGTGAACATAAAGTAAGTGCGATGGATATTGCCAAAGGGTGTTTAGATTACGGTATCCATCCTCCAACAATGTACTTCCCACTGATTGTGCCTGAAGCTTTAATGCTGGAGCCAACAGAAACTGAAAGTAAGGAATCTTTAGATCAGGCAGCTGATATCTTTATCAAATTATATGAAACTGCTCTAAGTGATCCAGATAAACTGCACAATGCTCCATCAAAATGTTATATTACCAGACCAGATGAAGTACAGGCCGCCAGAAATCCGATTTTAACCTATCAATTTGAAAATGATTAATAAAATATTCTATCTTGAAACTGATTGTTTAGACCCTTATAAAAATTTAGCTATGGAAGAGTATCTCACTGATGCTCTTCCTGTTAATAGTGCTCTATTGTTTTTATGGCAGAATAAAAACTGTGTCGTAATCGGTAAAAATCAGAATATCTATGATGAATGTAATCTGGATTTAATGAAACTTGATGAAGTCAAACCAGTAAGAAGAAAAACCGGTGGTGGAGCTGTCTATCATGATTTGGGGAATTTAAACTTCTCTTTTGTTACCAGCAAAGACCAGTATGAAAAAGAGACAAATAATCATATTATCTTAAATGCCTTGAAGAGTTTAAACATTCAGGCTGAAATAAGCGGTCGAAATGATCTGGTTATAGATAACTACAAGTTTTCTGGTCATGCTTATTTAAACAGTAGAAACTGCCTGCACCATGGTACCCTGATGGTGGATGTTGATAAAAACAAATTGTCAAAATACTTAAATGTGGCAAAAGAAAAACTTTTAAGCAAACATGTAAAATCAGTAAAATCCAGAGTTGTCAATTTAAAAGAAGTAAATGAAAAACTGACCATAGAAGAGCTGAAAAAAGCACTGTTAAACAGTTTTGAAAACTATTATCAGAAAAAAAGTGAAGCTATCGAAGTTGATTTTAAAAAAATAGCAAAGCTATCAAGAGCGTATCAAGATGAAAAATTTATCTACGGACTAAAGAAAAGCTATAGTTTCCGTAAGTCTAATAAGTTTGATTGGGGGCTAATAAAAATATCCTACAATCTCAACGATAATAAGATTGCAGATATAACTATTTCTTCTGATTGCTTAAACAGTGACTTTCCAAAAGAAGTAGAGACTATCCTGTTAAATAAAAAACTGAATGATAATCTTTACTTTTATGATGAAAGCAAGGAATATAAAGATATTATTGATCTATTATTAAAGAAGGGAGAATCTTTATGATTTATGATTTAGCGATAATAGGAGGTGGACCAGCCGGCTATACGGCTGCTTTTAAGGCAGCTAAAAATGGTTTAAGTGTCATCTTATTTGAAAAAAATAAAATCGGAGGGACATGTCTAAATCGAGGCTGTATTCCGACTAAATGTTTGATTCACAGCAGCCAGCTGTATAAAAATCTATCATCTAATAATAAGCATGGGATAGTTATTGAAAACTACCATTATGATTATCAGCAGATGCTGAACAGAAAAAATGAAGTGGTAGATTCTTTAAGAGGCTCTATTGAAAAACAGCTGCAGAAGGAAAAAATAACCGTAATCAACCAGCATGCCAGAATCTGTGAAAACAATCTTATTAAAACCGAAACTGCCAGTTTCAAGGCTGAAAATATCTTGATAGCTGCCGGATCAGTTGTCGCTAAAGCTCCTATTAAAGGAATTGATAAAGCCATTACTTCAGATGAAATACTGGAACATGATTTCAACCTGAAAGATAGCTATATCATCATTGGAGGCGGCATTATTGGAGTTGAACTGGCTACTGTTTTACTGAATTTAGATAAACAGGTAACCATTCTGGAAATGGCTGATCAGATCATCTTTAATATGGATAGAGAGATTTCTCAAAAGCTCACCCTGGCATTAAAGAAACAGGGCTGTTCAGTAATCACCAAAGCCAAAGTACTGGAAATAAGTGACAGGGATAATGAAAAAGCTGTCAGTTATCTGGATAAAAATGACAAGGAAATTACCCTCAGGGCTCAACAGGTTATTGTAGCTACTGGAAGAAAAGCCAATACGCTAGATTTATTGGAAAATGTAGACATTGAAATTAATCGAGGTATTGTAACTGATGAAAACTATCAAACCAGTGTAAATAATATTTATGCCATTGGTGATGTAAGAAGCACAAATATCCAATTAGCCCATGTAGCCATAGCTCAGGGAGAAAATGTTATTGATGTCATTTTAAATAAAAACAAAACAATCAGTGAAAATACCATTCCCAACTGTATTTACACCAATACGGAAATTGCCAGTGTTGGCTTAACGGAAGCAGAAGCTAAAGAAAAGGGCTTTAATACCTTCAATAGAAAAATATTGACTGGTTCAAATGGCAAATGTCTGATTGAAGATAGTGAAAATGGCTATCTGAAACTGGTCTTTGATACTGAAACAGAGACATTGATTGGTGCTCAGCTGCTCTGCAGTGATGCTACCAACATTGTCGGAGAGTTAGCTTTAGCTATTGAAAATAAACTCACAATGGCCCAGATTAAAAAAACTATCCATCCTCATCCAACAATCGTGGAAATGATCTGGGATAGTTGTAAATAGTAATTATTTGACAGATAAGGCAAGTCTTATCTGTTTTTTATAGCTGTAAAATCAGTCTAAGACTTCTAAACTTAGCTGATATAGAAGCGGTTCAAATTTTACTCCATACCAGTGACTATCATCAGTAATAGTATTTTCAATACATTTAACCACAAAATCAGCAGCTATTCTGGCACTTTCATAAACTGATTTTCCTCTGTTTAAAGCCCCGGTAAAAGCCGATGAATAGATATCACCTGTACCATGATATTTTCTATCAATCTTTTTATGACGGTAGTATGATTTAACTCCATTTTCCAATATCAGTACTCCAGTTGTTTCATCATCGTAACTGATTCCAGTAAGTACAATAGTTTTAGCTCCTGCAGCAGATAATTTTTTCAGTATACCATCAGTATACTCTTCATCATATTCCTCCCTATATTCTGTTTCTGTTAAAAAACAGGCTTCAGTAATATTAGGAAGACAGATATCACTGGCAAAGACCAGTTTTTTCATCTCTTGGACAAAAGCCAAGTCAAAGCCATAGTAAAGCTTGCCATTATCAGCCATTGCTGGATCAACAATACTGTATCCATCTTTTTTAAGCAATCTTTCAGTAATCTCTAAAACATGATTTATCTGTCTGGCGCTGCCTAAATAACCGCTATAAACCGTATCAAATAGAATGTTTTCTTTTTGCCAGTGTTCAGCAATTGGCATCATATCATCGGTCAAATCTCTAAAAGTATAACCTTTAAATCCACCAGTATGGGTTGATAAAACTGCTGAAGGCAAAATTGCCGTCTCTACCCCACAGCTTGATAAAACTGGCAGTGCTACCGTTAAGGAACACTGACCAACACATGAAATGTCCTGAATAGTTAAAACTCTTTTATAACTCATCTTAATTCACCTTCTCTAATAATGAAAATACCAATTGATGGAATAGGTTGTTATCAGCATCCAAGGCTACATAACAGTTTCTTTCATCGTCAGGGTATGTTCTAGTGTCACAAATTGTCTGACCATCAGCCATACCACCTGAAAAGTCCACATCTACACGCATAAATCTGATGTCCTGCAAGACTTCTGGAACTAACAGATAACCTAAAGCTAAGGCATCATGAATCGGAGCACTTCCTAAAACAGCCTGGGGCTGATAAGCATCGTAAGCTTCAATTCTCTGTTCAATCATTTCAGCTACAGCATCAGTAACGAAATGATTCATCGCTCTGAGCCTTTTGCAGTCATCATAATCAAAGTTAGCCTTATGAGTAGCATCTAAAGGTACCATTGTGCACTTGATACCGCTGGTTAAGACAATCTGGGCAGCTTCGGGATCAGCCCAGATGTTAAATTCCGAACATCTTGTGGCATTAAACACCTTAAAGCCTCCACCCATAAAAACAACTTCTTTAATATTATCAGCTATTTTCGGCTCAATTCTTAAAGCCATAGCCAGGTTGGTCATTGGTCCAGTTACGACCATTGTAATCTTTTCTGTGGCTTGTAAAAGTGTTTCCACCAGCCAGCAGACAGCATTTTTCTTTTCAGCTTCTCTTGTCGGTACTGGCAGAGGTAAATGATCATGATGATAGGTTATTTCAGGTTCTTTATCACCTTCATCTTTTACTCCGGTAAACCCACTATAACTTCCTCTTCTTGTTGGAAGCAGTTTAGTAACCATGCTTTCATGACAGCCAGCATAAACTTTTACATCACTGTTTAATGCTTCTACCACAGCCAATGTATTTTCAGTAGTAAAATGTAAAGCCTTGTTTCCTGCTACTGTACAGATACCTACCAAATCAATTTCATCAGCCAGAATAGCCATCATAATCGCGATAGCATCATCACTGCCGGTATCACAATCTAAAATTACTTTAATTTTTTCTTTCATAACTATCCAATACCTTTCTATTCTTTATCCTCAATTTATAACACTGAATTTATTTGCCTGTAGTGGCAAAATTAATCTATTTAATCCTTTTACTCTGGAACACTTCTTTTTAATAACATTTTAATCCACCCATAGATATTATCACATTTAGCTAAAATACTACAGCCAGCAAAACTATTATCTGATTAAAATATTTCCTGTCAACCTTTTTTTCTTTCCGTCTGACCATCTCTTAATTCCCATTTAAAGTTTTCATAATCAATATGCAGTATAAGATTATCAGATAAAGCTATATTCTCTTCGTTTTCGCTTTTAACAATCTTTTCAGCAGTTATCTCATCAAATATTTTCTCAATCAACTCTTCTTCAAAACTGCTGGCTAGATAATAACATTTACCCTGACCATAATTATTTACTGTCACGGATGAATAATCCCCAAATGGACATCTGTACCATTTAGCTAAAGATTTGGCGGTTGTAGGAAGCAACATTTCCTTAAATACATGGCCTTTATAAATTCTGTCTTCTAGATCTATACATTCTCGATAAGTATCAGCTAGCAAACTTTCCTGCTCGTCTACTATGACACCGGTTAAATCTGTCAAATTAAGTGGTAAATCTTCATTCAGGATGAAATTATTATCCTGATCTTTCCAGCTGGTTCTGGCTGTCAAGACTACTTTGCCACCATTTTTTACATATTGTTTAAGGGTTTTTATAAAGCTTTCTTTCATCATGATCATATATGGAATTATTATCAGTTCATATTGCTTTAAATCATCACCAGCAACAATCATATCAGTACAGATATCACGCATCCACAGCTGCCTGTATAGCTTGGCTGTTTCATTTACATAGTTAAAACTATCCGACTGTCTTTGAATTTTAAAACAGCTGGCACTATCATAGTCAAATACTATCGCCGCTTTAGCCTTTATTGGATGATTAAAAGCCTCTTTGTTTTCTTTAATATATTTAAACAATCTTTGAACTTCATAATATTTTCTTTTTTTCCTGTTATCACTTTCTAAAAGTCCAAAACAGTACTGCTCTGCTCCCTTATTAAAACCACGATAACGGAAAAACAGCATGCCCTTGCAGCCATGACCAAAAGCCTGTATTGCCCAGCTGGATCCTTGATTTGGCTTAATGGCACAACCGATTACATCATGGCCCTGAGAACCCATAATCTGTTCAGTAATAAAGAATCTGTCCTTTCTAAAACCCCTGGCCATATCTAAAGCCATAGCTACTTCATAAGGTTTCAAAGGTTCTACTACACCACCCCAGACTGGATAGTTATTGTAGGCAATATCATCAAATTTTCTTGCCAGCTCAAATGGATCAAAGTGCTTGTCCAGGGTTCCCCCTTCTAAATCATGCAGCACTACTGAATCTGGAATTATCTTTTTCAAACTCAGATACATTGACTCTAAAAAATTAATAATGCTGATATTTCTAAATCTTTCCCACTCTAAACGCAAAGAAGGATTCTGGGCTGTATAGGCTTTTTTAGGAAGTTGAATATCTTCAAACCTGTCATAGGTACCTGTCCAGAAAGAAGTTCCCCATCTTTTATTCAACTGTTGAATACTATCATATTTTCCTTTTAGATAGCTGATAAATTTTTCATGACAATTTTTACAATAGCACATGTCACTTCCTTCATGTCCAATTTCATTATCCAGCTGCCATATAACAATCTGTTTTTCATCTTTATAATGTCTGGCCATCGCTTCAGTCAAAGACAAGGCTTTTTGTAAATAGGTATCACTGTTATAGCAATATCCCCTTCTTCCCCCAAAAGGTTGACGATGACCATACTGATCTTCAGCCATAATTTCAGGATATTTCAAATTCAGCCATCTAGGCATTGTTGCTGTTGGAACACACATCATTACTTCAAGATCATATTCTTTACACTTTTCAATTACCTGATCAAAGAAAGTAAAGTCATAATGATTTTCTACCGGTTCAAAAACATCCCAGGCAAAATCGGCAACTCTGATAATGTTGCATCCCAACTTTTTGATATTTTTTAAGTCTTCATCAATTAAATCTAAACCCCATTGTTCTGGATAATAGTCAACTCCTAAATACATAAACCCTTCTTTCTGATATATTCTATTGCTTCACTGACCGCACTTTCCTCACAGCTTCTTAGACAAATATAATCACAGTATGGTTTTAATTCCTCCACAGTATTAGCTACACCAATAAACAGCGATGAATATTGTTTCAAAGGTAAATCATTATAATTGTCAACAATAGAAGCAATGTATTTCTTATCGATTCCTAGCTTTTCTGACAGCAGTTTTAAACCATAACCTTTATCGATACCTTTTTCATTGAATTCTAAATATCTGCCAGATGCATATGCTGGTTCAATATTATCAAAATATTCAAGACCAATAATTTCTTTTTCCTCTATTGCCCTTAAATATTCAATATCAGGTTTGGTATAGCCAATCTTGATAATATTTTCATTTCTTAGAAAGTCAATGTCTGGTTCATCAAAAACGGTTAAAGTAACTGTTCCACTTAAATAATCTATTTCATCCTGATTCAAGTTGTAGGTATAAATCTTGTCAATGGTAAAGATGTGAATGACAATGTCATATTTAAGTCCAATATTAAACAATCTTTCTACTGTTTCAAAAGGCAAGGTAGATAGACTGATAATTTCATCATTTTCACAACTAACAATCATTGTACCATTACTGGAAATAGCATATTGTCCTTTTTTGCCATATAAACCTAATTGTTTTAAGTAGGGAATAAAATCCTTGTAAGCTTTTCCACTGGCTAAAACAAACTTTACTTCCTCATCCAAAGACTTGATACTTCTTTCGTTTTCCTTAGAAAGCTGCTTATTATAGTCCAGCAATGTTTCATCTAAATCACAGGCAATAATTTTATACATAAAAAACCTCTCTTACAATTCTATCATAAAAGAGGTCTCTTTAGTTTTTTTATAATATCCCGATTAACTCTTCAATTTTATAGATTCTTCTTGCTGAATCCAGGTTATATCTGCCATCATCACTCCAAATCCAGATAGGAGTGATTCCAGCATTATAGGCTCCCTGTATATCATTACTGTAGGTATCACCAACATATATGGCTTCATGTGGTAAAACATCCAGTTGTTTTAAAGATTCATTAAAAATAGAAACATCTGGCTTTGCTTTACCAAATTCATCAGAAATAATAATACTGTCAAAATAATGACGAATATTGGTACTGTCAATTTTAATATTCTGTCCGATGATTGAACCATTGGTAATCATGCCCAACTTATATTTTTCTTTTAAATAATCCAGTGTTTTTAAAGTGTTTTCAAATAAGGGTTCATATAAACCTAAGTTTCTAACCCACCAATTATAAAGGTGAACATGATCGATATTATAACCATACTTTCTATTAAATTTTTCAGCTATCAGTTTTTTATTGCTTGTACCAAACTGATCCAGCAGCATCAAGTCTTGAATCATCGCCTCAAAATAAACTGGATCAACTTTTTCTTTAACTACAAACTCCTTAAGATACACTCGATAGGCATTGCAGCCTCCCTTGGCTCTATCTGCCAACGTTCCATCAAAATCAAATATTACTGCTTTAATCATCTTGTCCTCCCTTACTTTTTTATAATACAGATCTGTAATACAGCCCTCTGGTATATTCCTTTAAAATGTTTTCCCTATTTTCATAGGCTTTAAGTATCTGACTTACCTGTTTATCTGTTTCATCAGTAAAATATAAAATCAGATAATCCAGATTCTGCAAATCTTCCATTTTATCAGCCAGATAGATAGGGGTATGATTTAAAAGTTCAGAAACATTTAAATTACATCTGATAGGGAATTTATAGCCCAATCGATCTGTGATATAGCCTTTTTGATCACAATCAGCACAGTCACGACCATTTTTTAAAGGACAGTTGACAAGAAGCATCAATGGAAGCTTCCCATAAGCAATTATTCCTTTATTCATTTCTGTTTGAATCTGATTTATCTCATTTAAATCTATCTCAGCTGAAACAGTTATATCTTTAAGATTTTCTTTTTCTAAAACACTGCAGGCCAGGCTATTGGAGATATTTAAGAAATTACCACCCATTACTTCAAAGCCCAGCTGATTAGCCAGTTCAATAGCGGCCAAATTATTACAGTAAGCTTTCTTGATATTTTTTTCTTTAAAATAGTTTAACCTGTCTATGATGTAGTCTGTATTGTTTATCCATCTGGGAATCTCAACAATTATTTTATCAGCAATATTTACAATATCACTGTTTATCGGAACAATAATTCCCTTTATATTAGCTAGATTTTCAGGCAGCTGGTCTTTATTGGCAATACGAATATAGATATCCTTTAAACTGTGTAATCTATCATTTAACTGATAACGGACTTCTTTTTTACGATAGCTGTTTCTTTCTTTTAGAGCATCCAGCTTTTCAACAGCTTCTCTTCTCATTTTGTTTATTTCGCTGTTTCGAATAAATAAATTATCATCAATATCAAAGCTGATTTTTTCTAAAAAATAGGCTGTTCCACCTAATTTGGAAAGTGCTGCTTCCAGTGCTGTTTCATCTGTTGGCCTGTTAGTTGCAATTAATGGTTTTTCTGCCTTCACGATGACTTCGCTTTCACCATCAGATACTTTCAGTAACATATCCTGATTTTCTCTAGCTTTGAAATGAAAAGTAAGAGGTATCCATTGTCGTTCATTGCGATAGATTTCATGGATTTCATTTATTACCTCTTTGGAAGCTAAAACATCTTCCCTGGTTCTGATTCCAAACATTTCCTTGCCGAGTTTATTGGTATAATAGCCATCAGTAAAACCACTTCTGGAGAAAATATCCTTCAGTTGCCTTTCCAGGTTTTCATCAACAAAATTGTTATCTACCGCTTCTCTGCAACATTTTGTAGCAACAGCGATATATTCAGGTCTTTTCATTCTACCTTCAATTTTTAAAGACGATACACCAATTTCTTTTAACTCATTAACATATTTAAAAAGCGAAGAATCTTTTAAAGACAGATCATAACCTGTTCCATTTTCAACCTCAAATGGCAAACGACAGCTTTGGGCACATAATCCCCTGTTTCCACTTCTGGTACCTATCATAGCACTTAAAAGACATTGCCCTGATACAGACATACATAGAGCTCCATGAACAAAGTATTCTACCTCAATATCGTATTCTCTGGCTTTAGAACAGAAATGTTGTAACTGCTTTTTATTCATTTCTCTAGCCACTACTACTCTTCTGATTCCCAATCTTTTTAATATTGGTAAAGCGTAGGGGTTAGAAACACTCATCTGAGTAGAACCATGCAGTGGTAAATCAGGGAAAAACTCATTAGCCAATCTGGCCACTGCTAAATCCTGAACAATAATAGCGTCAACTCCCAGATCATTAAGGTACTCTAAAAGTTCAATAACCTCAGCTATCTCTTTTTCTTTGATCATGATATTTACAGTAACATAAACTTTTACGTTGCGTTTATGACAATATTTAACCGTGTTTAACAGTTCATCTTCATCAAAATTAGTCGCATTTCTTCTGGCTGAAAAGCTTTTGGCGCCTAAATAGATGGCATCAGCTCCAGATCTAACAGCAGCGACAAGTGATTCTGGTGAACCAACTGGTGATAATACTTCAATATTTTTCATTTTAAAATTCCTTCTCAATATCTCTATGGAAGGTAATGATACGATGATTCAGCTGTTCTATTTTTCTTTCCAAATGTCTTACAAAAGCTACACTTCTATGTCGGCCACTGGTGCAGCCAATAGCGACAACCAGCTCATTTTTACCTTCTTCAACATAATATGGTAAGGCATATTTAATAAAATCAAATATCTTTTCTCCAAAAACTTCCGATTGTTTAAAAGAAAAGACATAGTCAAAGACATTATCATCTAACCCTGAGTTCATTTTCAATTCAGCTATATAAAAGGGATTTGGCAAGCATCTGACATCATACACTAGATCAGCTTCCAGTGGTAAGCCATTTTTATAGCCAAAAGAAATCAGCTTGATGGTCAAACTCTTATAACCGTCCTGCTTAAAAGCGTCGATGATATACTGTCTTAACTGAACTGGATTAAAATGAGTCGTATCAATAACGATATCTGCTTCATTTTTTACTCTTTTACAAAGTTCATATTCGTAGTCAATAGCGCTTTCTAAAGTCGGATGTTTTTGTGAAATAAGAGGATGAGATCTTCTGGTATACTTGTAGCGACTTAAAATAGAGTCTTTATCACAATCTAAAAACACCAAAGTATAATCGATGTTTTCTCTTTTCAAGTTATCAACTTCATTCAGTAAAGTATCATACAACTCATTACTTCTGACATCAATAACCACGGCCAGCTTTTTATTGACATTCAATTTACTGACCGCAACCAGTAAGGCTGGTGGTAAATTATCAATACAATAATAATCAATATCTTCCAAAGTCTTCAAAAAAACTGACTTTCCAGCACCTGAAATACCAGAAACTACTAAAACAGACATAGCTATCACCTCTTTGTAGTATTATAACATATTCTATTTTAGATAATTAGCCAACAAAAAAAGAAGTTGATTGAATCTCTATCAATTATCAACTTCATTATTTTTATTGATGATTATCCTTTTGGTTAACCAATTTTTTATTTTCTGGTTATACTCTTTTCGATATAAAAAGTAATTACCCAAAACAAATAAAAATGATACTATGGTAAATGTTCTAAAAGATGAAACAATACTCTTGAGCGCCGCTTCGAATTGTTCTATTGGACGATTAGTGTAAACATAATAAATTGAATTAACCAAAGCAAATAAAACCAGACAGTCTATAAAAGTTTCCAATCTTTTTTTAATCGTAACTCTTTTTTCCATGCAATTACCTCCCGCAATAATTTACAATTATTTCACCACCTTTTTTATTTTATACCCTTATTTATACTCTTTCAATAAATTGGAAGAAAAATAAGTTGAAAGAAAATACTCTTTTTTCACAAAATAGGTTATAATGGACAAGGTGAGTTTATATTATGTCGATTATTTTTGATTTTAATGGAACAATTATATTTGATAGACCAATTGTTGAAGAGTCTTGGCAGCAGTTTTTTTATAACCATACGGGTATCAGATATCCTATTGAACAGTTAAACTGTTATATCCATGGATTTAATCCCGATATAACAATTAAATATATTTTAAAAGATGATTTTACTAAAGAACAGATGCAGGCTTTAATTGATGAAAAAGAAGAAATATATCGTCAATTATGCATAAAGCATCAAAATGATATCTATAAACTGGCGGATGGAATTCAAGAGTTTCTTGATGAACTCAAGAAAAGAAATATAAAATGTACGATTGCTACAGGAGCACCAAAATCAAATGTTGACTTTTTTTATGAATCTTTAAGATTAGATCGCTGGTTTATAAGGGAAGAAACTGTCTGCTCTGACCATTCCTTTCCTGGAAAACCAGATCCAGAAATTTATCTGAGAGCAGCTGAAAAAATTAATGCTGATATTAAGGATTGTGTTATATTTGAAGATGCTGAAAGTGGTATTCAGGCAGCAGTAAATGCCAAAGCCAGAAAAGTTATTGGAGTTACTTCTCTTTTAAATAAAAAACAGCTCTTAGATTTAGGCGCTGATATAATTATAGATGATTATACCGATTTAGATTCTTTATTAAAAACTGTTTTATAATTGATTACCTATTACTTTTTTTGTATAATACTTGTAGGAAATTAGAAATAATAATCTAATATTTCAAAAATTAACTTTTAACTTGTTAGGAGATTTTATATGTTTATTGATTCAAAAAATATTCTGCTTGATAGCGACCCGATATTAAGGGAAAAAGCTATCAGCGTTTCTTTGCCTTTATCTTTTGAAGATAAAGAGATTTTACAAGCTATGCTTGAATATGTCAGGAATTCACAAGATGAACAGTTTTGCGAAAAATACAATGTCAGACCATCTGTTGGTATTGCTGCTCCACAAATTGGAGTAAGTAAAAAGATGATTGCCATATCTATCAGAAATGAAGACGATCAGGCATTAGAATATGCTTTAGCTAATCCCAAAATCATTACTAATTCAACTAAAAAAACTTACCTGGAAAATGGTGAGTCTTGTTTAAGTGTGGCTACTGATGTTGAAGGAGTTGTTTTAAGACATAACCGCATTACTGTCAGGGCCTATAATCTTTTAACCGACCAGGTTGAGGAAATCAAGTTGAAAGGATATCCGGCAATAGTAATGCAGCATGAAATAGATCATTTAAAAGGTGTTCTCTATTATGACCATATTGATAGTGTAAATCCATGGTATAAGCCAGAAAATGCTATCAGCATTTAGGAGGAAGGTATTATGAGTGAACCATACAAATTTAATTCAAGAAAGATTTCTTCTTTTCTGCCAAGTGACACCCGTGTTTTCGCTTTGGGAGGAATGGGAGAAGTTGGAAAAAACTTATATTGTATTGAACAGGAAGATGAAATTATAATCCTTGACTCTGGTTTAATATTCCCTAACGAAGAATTGCTGGGTGTGGAATACGTTATTCCAGATTATACATATCTGATTAAAAATCAGGAAAAAATCAAAGCCTTATTTATCACCCATGGTCACGAAGACCATATAGGGGGAATTCCCTACTTATTGAGAGTATGCAATATTCCAGATATCTACGGTTCAAGATTTGCGATTGCCTTAGTAGAAAAGAAGCTTGAAGATGCCAGATTGCTAAGCAATACTACCTTACATGTGGTAGAAAATACTGAATCTTTCAGGTTTACTTCAAAGCATTTTCATGTGGCTTTTTTCCATGTTGTACACTCAATCCCTGATTCTTTTGGGGTAGCTATCCAGACATCTAACGGTTGGATTATGTCAACAGGTGACTTTAAATTTGACTTGACACCAGTTGGAAGCAATTCAGATTACCAGGTAATTTCTTTCATGGGACAGTTTGGTATCAGCTTGCTATTATCAGATTCAACCAACTCAGCCGTTTCAGGATTTTCAATTAGTGAAAAACAGGTGGCTAAATCAATTTCTGATATTATTGCCAAAACCAAAGGAAGATTAATCATTGCGACCTTCTCAAGCAATGTCCATAGAATTCAACAGATTATTTCCGGAGCAATCACTCATGGCAGAAAAATCAGTGTTGTTGGTCGAAGTATGGAAAACGTTGTGCAGATTGGAAGAAGACTGGGACATATTGTAGCCAGTGAAGATGACTTTGTTGATCCAGAATTGCTATCAACCTATCCTTCAAATAAAATCTGCATCTTGTGTACCGGCTCACAGGGTGAACCAATGGCTGCATTAAGTAGAATGGCTAACGCTTCTCATAGATACATCAAAATTATTCCAGGAGACACGGTAATCTTCTCCTCTAATCCAATTCCTGGCAATGAGATGAGTGTTAACTCAATCGTTAATTCATTAACCAGACTTGGTGCCAATGTCTTGACAAATTCACTGTTAAATAACCTGCATACAACTGGGCATGCTTCTCAGGAAGAACAGAAATTAATGCTCCAGCTGGTTAAACCTAAATATTTTATGCCCATACATGGTGAATATAAGATGCTCAAAATGCACGCTGATACAGCTGTTGAAACAGGAGTTCCAGAAGAAAATATCTTTATCTGTGCCAATGGCAATGTTGTTGTTTTAAGAAATGGTGAAGCTTTCCTCTGGGAGCATAAAATTCAAACAGATGATATCTATATTGATGGTAATGATTCAAGTGGAATTGCCACTGCGGTATTAAAAGATCGAAGAATATTGGCTGACAATGGCTTAGTTGCTGCCATCGTTACAATTGATTCCAGAACTAATACTATACTATGTAGACCTAACATCATTTCTAGAGGATTTGTCTACATTAAAGAAGGTCAGACAATGCTGAAAGAAGGCGAACTGTTGATTTATGAGGCCTTAAGAAAGAAAATGCAGCAGAAAACAACCTTTGGTGAGTTGAAAAATACTATCCGAGAAACCTTGGAACCATACCTGTATTCCAAGACCAATAGACAGCCAATAGTTATTCCTGTTGTTCTAAATTATATTGATTCAGAATTCAAGAAATAGTGAGTAATCTCACTATTTTTTATGTTAGAATGTTAATGGTGATTTGATGATAAAAAGAAAAAAGGCATTAGCGGCAGTAATAGCAGCTATCATCGTAATATTAATCTCAAGTGTGATAGTTATTTATCGTGGAAAATATATTGTTCCCTTTACTTTTAAAGTGTCATATATTGATGAAACATCAGAAAAAATACCTTCAAACTTCAATGAGGTAAAGATTCTTTTTTTAACTGATATTGAATATGGATATTTATTCAACAAAGAACATATTTCAAAACTTAAGACAACTATTAACAATCTTAATGTTGATATAGTTTTATTTGGTGGCGATCTATTTGATAAAAACTACGCTCCCATCAGCAGTGATGTAGATATTCTTACCGATTTACTATCATCTATTGATGCACCGCTGGGAAAATTTGCCATCTTGGGGGATTTTGATTTCAGCAGTGAAACAAGAGAGCTGCTGGTTAAAAAAATACTTGGAGATTCTAATTTTGAAATTATAGCTTCAGAAATGAAACTCTACAACAATCCAACTGGATATATCACCCTTTATGGAGATAATTTTGGCAGTCACACTATTGAACAGGTATCAAATGAAACTTATTCAATTGTCTTACTACATGGCACTGAGACTTACAAAAATCTGCCAGTCAATGTAAATCTGGTTTTAAGTGGTCACACTCATGATAAGCAGGTCAATTTCTTTTCCAAAGCAGATTATCGATTTGGAAAAAACAAAAACCTCTATCGCAGTAGAGGCATCGGACTGACAGAGTTTGACTATCGAATCTTCAGCAGTCCAGAACTTGTTGTTATAACCTTAAAATCAAAATAGGCAGCCATTATTTATAGCTGCCTTTAATATGTATTTTTACACTACCAGGTTTTAATTATCTTTAATTCATCAATTTCATTTAAAATATCAAAGGCTTTGTTATAGGCTTTTTTTATGATAAATGTAATACAGAACTGATTATTATAAGAAATCTCATTTAGATATTCGTTATCCGAGATAAATATGTCATTATGATAACCATATCTTCCACCAACTAACCTGAATACTTTTTTCATATTTGTAAGTTCGTTAAAATCAATACCTAAATAATTTTCAAACTCATAGCAATGTGCTGAATCTCCACTACTGGCATCAAAAGAAATGATATATATCGGTTCTCCATCTTTAACTAAGACATATTCAATGACATTGGTTTGAGCAATAATCAGTGTTTTTCTGTCACTTGCCACATATGAGTTGAAAACAGGAATAAATTCTAACAATTCAAATTTAGAATCACCCAATTCAATTTCAGATAAATACCTTTGGGCTTCTTCGATAGCATTTTGCTCCATCTTTTGTAATATATCTTCTGATATTTCCAATTTTTCAATCTTTATATCCGTTATATAATTCATCTCGATACTATCATTAAGATGTATTTTTTCAGAACCGGTCTTTATATCTCCATATACACCTTCTAAAACTTCACCAGTAATAATTCCGGTATTCCATTTAAAACTCATTCCACCATAGACGATTTCTTCAGTATACTCAAGACGAACTTTCGCTATACATTCATCTTCACAAAACAAAAAGTAGTCATAGGTGTTTTCATTATCAGATTCACTACTGTTATAAAGATAGTAATTCAAATCTGCATTGTATAAATTGCTGATTTCTAAATACTCTTCGGCATATGCCTGAGCAAAAACATCCATCTCTTTTGCCCCAACAGGCTCTTTCTTGTTATTACAGCCAACTAAAATCAATAATACAGCAAATACCATCAGTAATTTTTTCATAATAAATTCCCCCCTTTAAATAAATTAAGACTATTCTAACTACATTATATATATATATATTTACAACCTGGTTAATCTGATAATTCAATCAAGATATCAATTTCATTTTCAAAAGTGTAGGAAGTAAAATACATTAAAGGTGAAGTATCTTTTCTCATTGTTTCAATATCACCCCTATTATATTGATCCACTTCATCTACAACTATCATTGCTAAATTTTCTACTTTTATCGTGTCTTTAAACTTATTAAACCCGATAACCAATTCAAAATTAGCCATCATATTATCAATCTGTTCGATTGAATACTTACCTTCAGCAATTTCTTTTTTAGGTAGCGTTAAATATGTTGCCCAGAGTGTAGCTCTGAAATCTTCAATTTCTTTATATATCGGCCAATCTATGTTTGTCTGTTTACTAAGTAACATATTCATTTGATCATAGCCCCCTTCTAAAGGAACAAGCGAATCGATGTAATCTTGAAGCTGTTGATCAAGATATTCTATTTGAGCATATTTAAATTGCATATTTTCAACATACAAAGGAACAAAGACTATTAAATATCTATAATAAATATTTTCTTCCGTTTCAACTTTAACAAGTTCAACTTTAGCTTCTAAATTGTCTGATTTAAAAACAGGATTACTCAGCTGATAATAATTTAATACTGATTCATGTAAATTGTCCTGCTTAGACAATAATGGTTTTTCTTGACAACCAGCAAGAATTAATAATGCTAACACCAACAACAATAATCGTTTCATAACTGTACCTCCCATCGTTGTTTTTAAAATGAAGAACTTTGCTCATTTTAATTCATTTTCAGTGCCTATTTCATTATAGGACTTTTTGTCAGCATCTTCATTAAAAATCATAAAAAAACTGTAACTTTTTTCGGGTAATCGAAATCTTTTAGGGTCTGGACTTTTAGGGTCAGTTTTAGGGTATGAACTTTTAGGGTGACTTTTAGGGTCAAAACAATTAAGTAAGTAATCCACAAAATTACTTATTTTTTTATAAT
>JAPXMY010000001.1:0-385179 GCA_033808805.1 Erysipelotrichaceae bacterium | reverse complement strand
CTTATCGTTTCTAATATTGGCAAAGCGTTGCCATCATAGTCAAATAAGGCTTGGTTAGCCCAGCTATTGCCACCAGGTCCATTTTCATTTATATATTTTAATGCTGCTCGGTTAGCCCAGCCACAGCCATTTACCGGAATACTTTCTCCACCCCAATAAATAAAGCCTTTACACAATTTTTTATCAATTGAATCTATAAGTTTCATCAAAGTCTTAATATATTCACATTGCCCTTGTTTGCTGATTTCAAACGGCAACCCTTCTATCAGCTGTGAATTTAAAATCATTCCTGTTCTTTCTTTTAAACCTTCATACTTCTCATAACCTTCCATCGTAAAACCATAAGAAGTTTCCGCTATTATCATTTCTTTGTTGTATCTATTTGCCAAATCATTTAAATTGTTTTTTAAATCTTCAAGTGTTCCATGCCAAAACATGTAATAACTGAGACCAATATAATCAAAATCTAAACCACCATTTAAAAAATAATTATCAAACCAGTTGACATATAACTGATTATTACCGCCATTATCTAAATGCAGCATTATCTTGGCTGATGGTAAAATATCCCTGCAAGCTTTAATACCGGCATTTAACAAGGTTACTAAATTAGAAAAATCATCCACTTTACCAATTGGCCATAAAATTCCATTAGTAATTTCATTTCCAATCGCAACAATATTTGGCTGTAGATTTTCTTTTTTTAACTCAGCTAAAATTTGATAAGTAAACTCATAAACAGCTTTTTCTAATTGCTTTAAATTATAATTTCTCCAAGCCTTTGGTATAAATTGTTTTCCTGGATCAGCCCAAAAATCAGAATAGTGAAAGTTTAAAAGAATCTTTAAACCATACTGCTTACATCTTTTAGATAAAATTTTTATCGTTTCTAAATCGCAGTTGCCCGCTCCATAAGGGTTTCCTTCTTCATCATAGGGGTCATTCCAGATTCTTAGTCTGATTAAATTAAAACCACAATCTTTTAAAATTAGTAAGGGATCTTTTTTTATTCCATGATGATAATAACTACCTCCAGCTTGCTCTATTTCTAAAACACTGGACATATCAGAACCTTTAATCATTGTAAAACTCCTTTTAATACTTTTTTAACCTACTTCTTTTTGATAGGCAATACGTGGATTGCCATCTAACAGATAAATAATTCCACATTTTCTAAATTTTAATTTATCAAGTAAATGCTGCATTACCTTATTATCCTTATGAGTGTCAATTCTAATGTTGTTGGTAAATCTGCTTCCATAACTTACTGCAGCACTTAATATTCCTTTAGCTTCTTTTTTACCAGCTATTCGATGAATTGTTCCATAGGCAAAATTATTCAGCCACTTTCCTTCAATATAGTTATAGGTAACATCCTCTCCTAGAATAAAGGCAAATACTCCAACTATTTTATTATTCAGCTCAACAACATAACCTGTCTTATTTTCAATATCTTTTTTTATTAAATCAATTGATGGATGGCCATCTTTCCATTGCTGTGGGTTTCCGGTTTCTCTCATAAATTCCCTGGCTTCCTTATAAATCTCAGCTACTGTATCCAAATCTTCATATTTCATTAACCTGATTCCATAGTCTCTGATACCTGAATCCAGTTTGAAATATTTCATTGTCGAACCATCACTGCTTCCACTGTCATAATTTCGATTGCCAACAATTTCCAGTATTTTATCCTCATCAATTTTGCCATCGACATATTCTGATAATAGCTCCAGTATTTTATGTGTCTGATTTACTGACTTGTCATATAATTCCATAAATGTTTCATTGCTGGCAAATGTTAAATCAACTGGGCTATGCCACAGCTCTCTACCATAGTTCATCGCATCCATCTTTTCATCATATTCTAAGGGCATCATCATATTTACCGCAACATTTGGTTTTTTCATCAGCTTTTCCAGATATTTAAAAAACTTATATTTTCCTTTGCTGTGTGTAAATACTTTTTCAGCTCTGGCCATATCATCTAAACTATCTTTCGCATCTTCAAGTGTCACTTCATAATCAAAGACCTCCTTAATACAGTGTGACAACATTTCAGCTATCTTTTCTGCTGAATCTTCTAATTTAACAATTTTCCTGTCAGCTCGATAATCTTCAGGTTTAATTCCCTTAAGCGTCAAAAGAGCTAAATCTATCTGGCTTTCAAAAATCTGATGAAGTCTTAAATTGTTTTTGTAGGCCGAACCTGTCTGGTAATTGACATAAGGATGAGCAATACTGTCCAAAGCATGATGAGAAAAAAATCCCCCAACATAGACAAACAGCTGTGCGTCATCCTTCTTTTTGGCATATTTTAGAAGAGCGCTGAAAAAATCATTAACCTTCCCTTTATGTATCAGTCTTGAACAGTTTCTAACTGTTTTTACTCTTTCCTTATTTTGAAATGGAAAATGATGATAAAACATAAAGGGATCAGGTCCCTGACAGCCTAAATAAAATATCTTCTCATTTTCTTTAATTAAATCTTGGAAATTTTTATTACTGCACTTTTTGGCAGCATCTTCCCCACATAAACAGTGGCTTAAAACACTAGGCATTAATCCTCACCCCGTTCTCCTTACTATTATAAGGTAATAATCTGTAAATAGGGTGTAAAAAAAATAGCGCCTGCTATTCTTCAATATGTTCTCTTCCCATCGCGATAATCGTTTTAACATGATCATCATCTAAAGAATAATAAATCTGTTTTCCTTCTCTTTTAGATTTTACTAACTTTCCCTGTTTTAAAACTCTCAGTTGATGAGAAACAGCTGAAATAGTCATCCCCAGCTGCTCTGCAATTTCACCTACTGATAGTTCCTCCTCATAAAGAGTATATAAAATTCTAATTCTAGTAGAATCGCCAAACAGTTTAAACAGATCCGCCAAATCATAAAGCATGTTTTCTTTCATTTTCTTATTAGCCATTTTCTTTTTCTTTCCTCTTGTTTTTTATCAGCATTATTCTCATTGCATTTAATACCGCCATAACCATCACCCCAACATCAGCAAATATTGCCAGCCACATATCAGCATAGCCAAAGGCTCCCAGAATCAGACTTCCAACCTTAACTGTTATCGCAAAAATGATATTCTGATAGACAATTGTTAAGGTTTTTTTGCTGAGTTTAATTGCTTCAACCAGCTTTAACAGGTCATCATCCATTAAAACAACATCCGCTGCTTCAATAGCGGCATCACTTCCTAAAGCTCCCATGGCAATTCCGATATCCGCCATTGCCAAAGCTGGAGCATCGTTTATGCCATCACCCACAAAAGCCAGTTTCTGATTAACAGGTTTTTCATTTATCACCTTTTTAACCAGTTCTAATTTATCATTTGGAAGCAATTGATAATGAATCTTTTCAATTTTTACCTTTTCTGCCACATCTTTAGCTACCTTTTCATTATCTCCAGTCAGCATATAGATATCCTTAACACCAATATTTTTCAATTGTTCAATTGCGGTTATAGTATTTTCTTTAAGGATATCATTTATTACCAGATGACCCAAATACTCATCTTCAAGGCTGACATGAACAATAGTTCCTATACTTGCACATTTTTGATAGTTTATTTCCAACATTTGCATCAACTTATCATTTCCCACTGCCAGCTGTTTTCCTTGATAACTGCAAATAATTCCTTTACCAGCAATTTCTTTTGTATCACTGATTCTTTTTTTATCGATGCCTTTGCCATATTCCTTGATAATGCACTTGGCAATTGGATGATTTGAATAATATTCTCCATATGCTGCCAGCATCAGAAGGTAATCATCATCCTCACTGTGATGGATATCATTAACAGCGAAAACTCCTTTGGTCAGGGTTCCTGTTTTATCCATCATCAACAGTTTTATCTTAGCCAGTGTTTCCAGATAGTTGGAACCTTTTATTAGAATTCCTTTACTGCTGGCTGCTCCCAGTCCGGCAAAAAAGCTTAGTGGTATGGAAATAACCAAAGCACAGGGGCAGGAAATAACTAAAAAGGTTAGAGCTCTATAAACCCATTTTGAAAGTTCTGCATTTCCATCAGCTAAAAAACTTATTAAAGGTCCAGCAGTCGCCAAAGCTAAAGCGCCGTAAACAACAATTGGAGTATATACTCTGGCAAACCTGCTGATAAAGTTTTCGCTTTTACTTTTCAGATTACTGGCATTTTCTACTAGATCCAATATTTTACTGGCAGTAGATTCCTCAAACTCTTTAGTTGTTTTTACTTTCAGTAATCCAGAAATATTTACGCTTCCCGATAGTATTTCATCATCAACATTTACCTCTACAGGCATTGATTCACCAGTCAGGGCAACAACATCTAAAACTGATTGACCCTCTATTATTACTCCATCTATCGCTACCTTTTCTCCTGGCAAAATAGTAATAATTGTTCCTGTTTCTATTTCATAGGGATCAACAGCTATAATCTTGCCATCTTCTTCAATATTGACATAATCAGGTCTGATATCCATCAGCACACTGATACTTTTTCTGCTTTTTCCAATCGCGTAGCTTTGAAATAGCTCACCAAGCTGATAAAAAAGCATCACCGCAATGGCTTCATTAAAATCTTTTAAAAATATCGCCCCAATTGTGGCAATAGCCATCAGAAAATTCTCGTCAAAAGGTTGACGGTCCATTATTCCCTTAAAAGCATTAATAAGAACATCATAGCCAATTAGAAAATACGGAATCAGATTAAGTAAAAAACCTGAAACTCCTTCTATTTTAAGTAGCTGTAATATGACAAGTAAAACGGCTGATAAGATAATCCTTATCAGCATTTTTTTCTGCTTTTTATTCATTTATAAAAATATCTCACAGTCTCTATCAACTTTTTTGCAATTGGTTAAAACTTTTTGCATTACTTCCTCTTTTTTGACTTCATCTTCAAAGTCAACAATCAGTTTCTGAGTCATGAAATTAACTGTAGCGTTTTTTATTCCTTCTGTACTTTTGGCAGCATCTTCCATTTTCAAGGCACAGGCTGCACAATCTACTTCTATTTTATAACTTTTCTTCATAACATATCTCCTCATTTGAACATTTGTTCAATTGTTAATATGATTATAGCATTTCCTATTCCCCTGTCAATAAAAAACTATCATTTCTGATAGTTCTAAGCTCTTAGTCTTCTCATTTTAACCCACTTGCTGTTGTGGAAGTAGATGCTGGCCAATATTCCGGCTAAAGTAAAGCCAAAGGCTGATGACATATAGATAACATAGATATTTTCTGGGAACAGCTGCAAACCAAAAAATACAAATAAATAACGGCTGATACATTGAGCAAATATCGCTATCATCATTGGAGCCCCTACATTTCCTGCTCCTCTGATAGCCCCATGATAAACATGTGACCAGCCAAGAGGAATATAACTGTAGACCGTTATTCTTATTGCTGTTGCTCCAGCAGAAATAATAAGTGGATCTTTATTGAACAAACTGACCCAGTAAGGAGCACTGACAAATAACAGTGAACTGCTTATTAAAGTAATAATATTGCAGATTTTAATGCTTTCCTTAATGACCTTCTGCGCTCGATCATACTGTTTTGCGCCCATATTCTGAGAAACCATATTTACCGTTACGGTGGAAACTGCCCCCATTGGAAGATGAGCAAAGACAGCGATTCTATCTGCTACTCCAATTCCGGCAATATATTCATTAGGAAGCAGATTTATATATGATTGCACCATCATCGTACTGATTGCAATCAGCATATTCTGAATTCCAGCTGGAATTCCCAAAGCAAGGATTTTACCAAATATTCGCCAACTGAAGCTGATGTTTCTGATATCAAATTTAACTTCCTCTAATGAAAGAAGTTTTCTCAGGCATAAAATATCCGCTATGAATTGAGAAATTATTGTCGCTAAAGCTGTTCCAACGACGCTCATATCCAAAACCCTGACAAAAATAATACCTAAAACCAGATTTATCAAACTTGATAAGATCAGATATTTTAATGGTGTTTTTGAATCGCCAATACTCCTTAAAATGAAGAAGCACATCTTATATGTCAATACAGCTGCTGTACCAAAGACATAGACACTTAGATAGTCATAAGCCAAATCATAAAGTTCAACCTTAACATTACTGATATCCATTAAAAAAGGAATAGCCAGATAAGAAATTACCGTTAAAAGTATGCCTCCAAAAACAGCCAGTATCAAGCTTGTTTCGATTGACTCTTTAATCTTGTCTTTTCTTTTAGCCCCAAAGTAGGTAGCTACAACTATTCCTGATCCAAGTCCTAAACCATAAAACAGGTAATTATATACATTCGATATTGTACTACAGGCACTGACTGCACTTAATGCTTCTTTGGAAACATAGTTTCCCACAATCAGAGCATTAGTCAGATTATAAAGCTGTTCAAAAACATTAGCCAGAATGATAGGCCAGACAAACCTCAACAACTGCTTGATTATGTTGCCTTCTGTTAATGAAACGCTTGAATTTTTACTCATACTTTACTCCTGTAAAGTAATTATAGCATTTTCTTTACATATTTAAAGACCTTGTCAAGTGGCAGCCCCATAATCGTATAATAATTGCCTTCAATGGCTGAAATATACCTGGCTGCCCATCCCTGAATGGCATATCCTCCCGCTTTATCATAAGGTTCATCGGTCTTGACATATCTGTCAATTTCCGCTTCTTCAATGTCATTGAAATGAACATTTGATATATCTGAAAAAATAATTTCTTCTTTCTTGGATAAGACAGCGACACCTGTAATGACCTGATGTTCTCTATCTTTCATTTTCAGCATCATCTCTTTAGCCTGTCTTTCATTTTTTGGTTTGCCTAAAATTTCATCATCTACTACAACAATCGTATCACTGCCTAAGACTACATTATCCGGATGTGTTTCGAAAACTGCCTTGGCTTTTTGATAAGCTAGAGCTTTGACCATTTCTTCTGGTGACAAATCTTCAGAAGAAACCTCGTCTACCTCAGAGCTGATTACATCAAAATCAAAACCCAATAATTCCAACAGTTCTTTTCTTCTAGGTGATTTACTGGCTAATATTAACTTTTTCATCCTAATTCTCCTTTGATTTCTAAAATCATATCTCTCAGCTCGGCAGCCCTTTCAAAATCCAGAATCCTGGCTGCTTCTCTCATTTCCTTATCCAGCCTTACCAACAATTGCTCAGTTTCAGCTCTAGATTGCTTTTTGACCTTTTTGCTCAGATATTTAATCGCCATTTCATGAGTTTCTTTTGAACGAATTGGCTCTCTGATTTCTTTTTTGATAGTTGTAGGAACAATATTATTTTCTTCATTAAACTTCTTTTGAATCTTTCTACGACGATTTGTTTCCTCAATCGCTCGAGACATGGAACCAGTAACATTATCTGCATACATGATGACCTTGCCATTGCTGTTTCTGGCTGCGCGTCCAATAGTCTGAATCAGACTTCTCTCACTTCTTAAAAAACCTTCTTTATCAGCATCAATAATGGCAACCAAAGATACTTCCGGAATGTCCAAACCTTCTCTAAGCAGGTTAATACCAACCAGAACATCATATTTGCCAATTCGCAAATCACGAATGATTTCCGTTCTTTCCAAGGTTTTGGTTTCATGATGCAGATACGCTACCTTATACATCCTGTTTTGCAGATATTTGGTCAATTCTTCAGCCATCCTGACAGTTAAAGTAGTTATTAAAACTCTCTCTTTTTTCTGTACTCTCAAATCAATCTCATAAGCCAAATCATCAATCTGGCCTTTTGAAGGTCGCACTTCCACTTCAGGATCTAAAAGACCTGTTGGACGAATAATCTGTTCAATTACTTCACCATTAACCTTGTCAAGTTCATAGTCTCCTGGAGTGGCGCTGACACAGATTACCTGATTGATGGCCTTTTCAAATTCATTAAATTTGAGTGGACGATTATCTAAGGCACTTGGCAGTCTAAAGCCAAAATTAACCAGGGTTTCTTTTCTACTTCTATCACCATTATACATTCCTCTAACCTGAGGAATTGAAACATGTGATTCATCAATAATCATCAAAAAATCATCGCCAAAATAATCAAAGAGAGTCCAAGGCTTTGAACCAGGTGCTCTGAATTCTAAATGACGGGAATAGTTTTCGATACCAGGGCAGACTCCAAATTCTCTTAAAGCTTCCAAATCATAGGCACATCTCTGCTCTAGTCTTTGTTTTTCTAAAAGTTTGCCTTCTTTTTCAAAGTACTGCAATCTTTCTTCAAGTTCGATTTCAATATTTTCACAGGCTTTAAGTATATCCTCTTTACTTTTAGCATAGCCAGTTGCTGGGAAAATATTGTAAACAGTATAGTATTCTAAAGTCTTGTTGGTAATGATATCTATTTCACTGATACGATCAATTTCATCATCAAACAGCTCTATTCTTAAAAAATAATTATCTGTATGACCTAAACTGACATCAATGACATCTCCTCTGACTCTGAAAGTTCCTCTTTTCTGTTCAATGTCATTACGACTGTATTGTCGATCTACTAACATCATTAGTAAATCTTTTCTGGTTATCTTCTGGTTTGTCTTAATAGTAAAAAACAGATCTTTATACTGATTAGGATCACTTGAAGCATAAATACAGGCAACTGAAGCTACAATTATCGTATCTCTATGTTCCAATACCGCATTGTAGGCTGCCAAACGCAGCATATCCAGCTCTTCATTTATCATCGAATTCTTTTCAATATAGGTATCAGTTTTTGGCAGATAGGCCTCTGGCTGATAATAATCGAAGTTGGAGACAAAATATTCAACATGATTATTGGGAAACAATTCCTTTAGTTCCGAGTATAATTGTCCTGCCAATGTTTTATTGTGGACAAATACCAGTGTTGGTTTATTAACTTTTTCAATTACATTGGCCACAGTAAAAGTCTTGCCAGTTCCTGTCGCTCCCAGCAGTACCTGGTACTTTTTATTTTCTTTTAATCCTAAAACCAGCTGTTCTATCGCTTTGGGCTGATCACCTTTTGGAATATAACTACTAACTAACTGAAATTTTCCCATATGCATATTATACACTATCAACAGCTGTAATTATCGTTATCTTTAAACAAGTCTGCATCACAAAACCCAGAAATAAAAAGGTCCAGTTTTTACTGAACCTTAAGGTTACTGTTTGATTAAATCTAACGCATAATTCATCTGCGTATCATATTTTTCAGTTTCCAGCTGCCATCCTCTGACAACTGCACTGTTTAAAGCGCTGGCACATACTTCATCCAGAACACCATTAACTTCCAGTCCTCTATCTTTCTGGAAAGAAATCAAGGCTTCTTTAGTCATCTGTGAGAAGTATCCATCAACTCTGTCAACACCATATCCCAAGAAATCCAACATCAACTGCATCTGAGCTACCTTATCCGAAACGGTGTCGTAATGATAGAATACACCTTCATCAACAGTCAGATAATTCATATACAGAACATCGTGTAATTTTACTTCATAATCAGGAACAATACCAACTCCACCAATGTAAACGCCATTGCCGCTCTTCCAGATTAAATCAGTATATTTAATAGCACTTCCATCCATTAACATTCTGGTTATCTGAGCAACCCCTTTTCCATAGGTTGTTTCTCCAACTACAATTGCGTTGCAGTTTTCTTTCATCGCTAAGATAAATACTTCTGAACTGCTGGCTGTGTTACCGTTGGCTAAAAGAATAATCTTGTCGTAGTAATATTTATCCCCACCAGTAGCGGTATCTAAAATCTCATTACCATCTCGATCATATTCTCTCATAACGATATCACCCTTATCTAAGAAATAAGAAGAAATTGTATTTAAAGTTGAAGCATAGCCTCCACCATTGTCTCTTAAATCTATAATAATTCTTGTCACATTATGCTGTTTTAAATATTCAAGATGGTTTTTAAATTCTTTGCCTGTTCCATCAGAGAAGGAAGTCAAAGTAATAATTCCAACACCATCAACAACTTCAGAAAATACAGTATTTGAAATTGTATTTCTAATAATTGGGATATCAATTGTTTCCGTTCCTCTTAAAACTGTTACTACAACTTCTGTACCAACTTTTCCTTTGATTCTATCAGCGATATTATCAATGCCAATTGATTCAACACTTTCTCCATCAACTGCGATAATAATGTCTCCAGCTAAAACACCACTGGCTTCAGCAGGAGAAGAACGTATAACACTGACCACCAGAATCTGATCATCAACAACTGAATAGGTAACACCAATACCTACAAATGATGATTCTAAAGAGCCGGTAAATTGAGCCAGCTCACTGGCACTCATATATTCAGTATGAATATCTCCCTGCGCTCTAACCATTCCATAGATAGCATCATCAACCAACTTCTGACTATATTCATCAGAATCAGTACCAAAATAAAATTCCGTCAACAGAATTTCATGTACTGCCTGTAAAGCTGTAAACTTTCTATCTAAAGCTGTCCCGCCAGTATATCTTCCAAAAAACATGCCACCCAAGAAGGTTGCTGTACATAGCAGAGCAACCAATAATATCGTAAATAAACCCTTTAAAAATTTCCTCATATAAATCACCTTTTAATATTTTAGCACAATAAAAAAGGTGCAACAAGTTGCACCTAATTACCTATCCAATAATACCTGCCATAATAGTATCCATAGATATCTGTTGGATTTACAAAGCATGGAGCAGCCCATCCTCTATTGGCACATGAATTGCCAATATTGTAGGATAATCCAAAGGTATTATCAAAACGTTTGAAATCATTAAGAATCTTATTGACCGTTGTTGTCGATGTGGTTCCTAAATAGGTTATCGCAAAATGCAGATGTGGTCCTGAAGAGTTGCCACTGTTTCCTGTTGTCCCAATTATAGTCTTTCTTTGATATACGATATCACCAATGCTTACATAAATATCTTTTAAATGGTCATATTGAATAAAATAATATTCATTGCCAATCAATACTAACAAGAAAACATAGTTACCTCGGCCCCAGTTACAGGTATTACCATAATAACCACCATTATATGCGCAGCCACCTCTGGCATCAACTACCACTCCATTAGCTACCGGATATAAATTTGATCCGATAGATACTGCTGCATCTATTGCTGCATGGAATCCACCACTTGGATAATAGTAGCAGCCAGCTGAGACCCAGAAAGCCGTATTTTTAAAGAACGGAGCAAAGCCATTAGAAGGATATAAATCATTGATAGCGGCATTGATTTCATCAATTCTTTTTTCAAGTTCAGAATAGTCTTTTTCCATAGCATCCATCTGAGCCTGGAACTCCGCTTCTTTTCTTTGAAACTCTTCAATTAACTCAACAGCAACTGCTCTTAATCTTTCCAAGCTGCTTTTTTGCGTTTCTAAAGATGTCTGTTGAACAAACAGATTGTTCTTCTGGGTTTCCAGATTCTCGACATCTATTTCCAACAGCTCTTTTTCTTTCTGCATTTCTTCAATCTTGAACATATCATAATCACTTATTTCAGCGATAGCACTTATTCTTCTTAATAAATCAACAAAACTGTCAGCTCCCATAATGAATCTGATATAGGAATTGGTTCTGACATTGGATTGTGATGCTGCCATCCTGTCTTTAATCTGATTATTTAAATTTTCAATCTTTATTTTTCTTTCTTCAATCTGAATATTTAACTCTTCAATATTCGCTTCTAGAATTTCAATTGTTTTTTGTATCGCTTTGATCTCTTTTTCCAGCGAAGCAATCTTGCTGTTAAATTGAGCAATCTTTTTCCCTTCAGCTATAATATTAGCTTTTAAGCTATTCAGGTTACTTGTTGCTTCATCAAGCAAAGCTCTTAATTCATCCTGCTTGTTTTGTTCATAGTTTCTAAAACGAATACAAATCTGCTTTTCTTCTTCGGTCAGCTGTGTTTGAGTCGAACATAGCTGACAGTAATACTCGTAATTATTTTCAAAATCTTCATCTTCTGCCAAAACATTTCTTTCAACCTGAAAAGTACTGAACGAAACCAGTATACAAAATGTCACTAATAGCAGTTTTAAAACTTTCTTAAATTTTTTCATCGTTTCCACCTCAATGAGCGAGTAGCTGACCACCAGGAACCAACCCAACCGACAAATATTCCAGCTGCCAGAAGCCCTGCACTGATATATAGAATAAATGGATAAATATCAACCAGCTTCAAAATGCCGGAAATCAGTTGTCCATTCATTTTTTCATAAAAGTATTTATAGCCTAAAACAGTTAAGACAATAGGCACAATAGCTCCTATAATTCCTATAAAAATTCCCTCTAACACTAGCGGAACTCTAATGTAGCTGTTTGTTGCTCCTACCAGCCTCATAATTCCTATTTCTTCTCTTCTGGAATGGATGGTAATTTTAATAGTATTGTATATTAAATAAATCGCTAACGGAAGAATTGCCGAAGCTAAAACTAACCCTGTTTTTCTGATACCACCTAACAGTGAAATAAAGTTTTCAATCGCAAAACCACCGAAGTTAACTTCTGAAATGCCATCAATCAAGGCAATCTGTTTTGAAACTTCAGAGATTGAGTATCCAGTTGAAACAGAAACAATAAAAGCTCTTGATAATGGATTATCATCTCGATAAATTTCAAAAATTTTCCCTGCTTCTCCATACTGTTCAATGAAATAACTCAGTTCAGAATCAGCATCTGAATATATGACATCAGAAACACCAGAAATTCTGCCTACTCTTGTTTTAAGAGCTTCAATGTCATTTTCCTCAACATCCTTATCTATTTTTACAAAGATCTGAATCTCTTCTTCAATATCATAGGTAATCTGATTAATATTGACAATTATCATTCCTAAAACACTCAGAATTGCCAAGGTAATTGAAATAGTTACAACTGTTGAAAAAACCATAGCGCGGTGTTCTCTGATTCCCCACCAGGCCTCTTTAAAAGCACGTCCAATTCTTCTAAGCATGAACATAGCCTCCTTCAGGATTATCTGAAATGACACTACCATTATCTAAAAGAATTGTTCTCTTTTTGTAGGTGTCAACTAAAACATCATCATGGGTTACAACGATAACTGTTGTTCCTGATTTATTTATCTTTTCTAGCAACTCAATTATTTCTTTTGAATGTCGCGGGTCCAAATTTCCAGTTGGCTCATCGCAAATTAAAATTGATGGATTGTTCGCTATGGCTCTACCAATAACTACTCTTTGCTGCTGGCCACCCGAAAGCTGGGTAGGCTTGTTATTAAATTCATTTGCCAGATCGATAATATCTAAAACTTCCTTGACTCTGGCACGAACTTCGCTTTTTGGCTTATTTATCACTTCTAAAGCAAAAGCAATATTATCAAATACCGTTTTATTTTTTAATAGTTGATAATCTTGGAAAACAACACCGATTTTACGACGATATAAAGGAACCTTGCTAAAGCGTAGTCGCCCTACATTTGTTCCATTGACTATAACTCTTCCTTTTGTCGGAATTTCTTCTCCATTCAGCAACTTGATAAGTGTACTTTTCCCTGAACCTGTTTCTCCAATAACATAAACAAATTCACCATCCTGTATTTCCAAAGAAAAATCATTTAAGGCTTTTGTCCCATTTTTATAAATCTTTGAAACATTTTCTAAGACAATCATAAATTCTCTCCTAAAAATAAATCTATTTATTAATTTAACGACTGCGTTAAATTAAACTCTTACTTCAAAGGTAAAACCTTCACCTTTAATTTCTTTAGCATCTGCCACAATTACAAATGCAAATTTATCTATTTTCTCAATAACTTTTTCCAGTTGATGATATTGCTGTTTTGAAACAACTGTCATTATAGCCTCTTTTTCTTCTTCTGTATAGCCACCTTTAACCGGAACAACGGTTGTTCCTCTGTTCAGTTTATCATGTATATAGGTATTTATTTCATCTTTCTTTTCAGAAATAATAAACAGTGAAACAGCTCTGCCTGATTTAGGAACCATCATTTTATTGATTACTACATTGTATATATATACAAAAACTAAACCTATCATCACATCCTGAACGCTGAAGACCAGCACTCCAACCAAAGCAGTTATTGCATCAACAATAAAAAATGCTATATGCAGTGGCAGGCCAGTATATTTATGTATTATTATTGCTGGCACATCCATACCACCGGTTGAAGCCTCTTCTCTTAGCACCAATGACAAACCTACACCTGTCAGGATGCCGCCATAAATGACAATCAAAAGTATATCAGCCTCGACATGATAAGGAAAATAACTTAAAACAGTTATGAAAATAGGATAAACAATTGAACTGATAATCGTTTTTAGCGCAAATTCCTTTCCTAGAAATAAAAATCCCATAATAAAGGTGGAAACAACAAGGATATCAATCGTTATTGTTGCACTTATATCAAACAATTGTTCTACGATTATGCCAACCCCAGCAACACCGCCAGATAATATATTGTATGGTAAGACAAAATAGACTACTGCTATGGCAAAGATAAAATTTCCCAAGATAATCAACAATATACTTTTAATTCTTTCACTCATACATATTACCTCATTTTATATAATACCACACCTTGATAAAAAAGGGACTATTAATCCCTTTTAAAATTACCAGCTTCCACCGCTGCTGCCTCCAAATCCGCCTCCCGAAGAGAATCCGCCTCCCGAAGATGATCCACCACCATCACTGCTTTCAAAAGGGTATGAAGTCATTGTTGTTTCCATTGTTTGCAAATGAGAATTCATTGAGTGCATCATATGATATCTATCATAATAATCATATGGTGAATCATACCAATCACATTCTTTAAAAGTAAGATTTCTAAAATGTTCATTCCAGATATTAGTTAAACCCAGGGCATAGGCAAATGGCAATATATCATAGAAATAATATGGATTTCTTTCTATCAGATCTTCCAGTTTTTCTTGAGAGGCATTAATAATAAACTCCCTTAACCCAAGTATTCTCGACAGCATTTCGTTTCCATACTCAGTTTTCTTTCGCATGTACATCGTAGAAACTAAAACCAGAGCATGGAAAACAAATATTGTCATAAAGTGGAAGGTATCTACATCTGCTTCAATAAAGATATCAGCCAGCATCAGCATTGGCAAAACCTCCAGTGCCAGTACCGCTAATGCCAACAGCAGTTCTTGCCATATCTTGAAAACATACCTCTTCTGATACATATAATTCAAAAGGAAGCTTCCAGAAACAATTGCCGCACTTCCAAACACCGCTGATCCTATGGTTGAAAACCTATGATTATAAACTAATTCAACAAGTATGAAAGCAGCCAGAAATGGAACAAAACTGAATATAGAACATGTAATCTGTACAGCTATCGAACTTGAAGTTGAAAGTTTCCTCATCTCTTTATTGTAATATTTTTTAAGTGATTCTTTAGCTTTATCCATCGTTGTATAAAATGAGTCTCTCAGTGTGCTGACAGCAACAGCATCTTTGTTTTTAAATAATCCATCGAACATTATTCTTTCGAAACTTTTGGCATTGCTTTCCAATTTGTTTATTTTACTTAAAATCAGATCATCATAAGTTTCATTGATGGTTATAATACCCCTTCTTCCCCAATCTAGAATTAATGAGGTCAAATCAGAAGTATTAACATCTTCGTCAATAATAACTCCTACTTCAGCTGAAGTGACATCTTTTGGAGCATGATATTCTACCAATGACATAATTGGATCGTCTTTACCAAAAACAAATAGCAGAATAACATATATTAATCCTGTAATCATCGCTACAATGGCTGCAATAAAACCATAGTTGTCAGGGTTAGGAAATTTAAAATAATCCTGCCCCAGCAATACCTGAACTGTAATTCCTTCATCTGGAGCAATTTCACCATTGTATTTTCCGATTATAGTGTTTCCATCTCTTTCTACTGTCAACTCTCCCTGAGTGCCAACATTATTCATCATTCCTTCTGGCGAAGAAACATAAATATTCTTATTATCAAAGGAATCGGGGAAGTGAATCGTAAACTCACAGCGATAGGTATATGTATCCCAGCCAGAAGTAATAATATTCATAAATAACATATCCTGACCATCTAAACCCAGATCCTTGGTATAAATTAAATATTGCCACTTATATGTTTCATAAGCGTTGGCATAGTAATCAGGATGACCAATCTTGATCTGAACATCACCATTAACATAATTAATTTCATATTCATGATCAGATAAAACCTTAACCTTGCCAATTGGGAAACGATAATATTTTTCAAAGTCTGACCATTTACTTCCCAATCCATATAATATTCATCAGTTAGATTGATATAAATACCATGACGATTTTTATTAAAATGAACAGACATTGTTTCTGTTACCAAAAGTGAACCATCTTCATTGACCACGATATCTACATTATGAAAGTTAATGTCAAAAGCTTCCAGTGCCCTAACATCTTTAACACTGATAATAGATAAGCAGATAAGTACTGCTGTTAACAATTTCATTAATTTCTTCATGCTTGTTCACCTTCTTTTACTAATTATATCCTATTTTATATTTTCAATACTACTGGCTTTAACAATTCTATTTTAATTCAGGATTGTTTAACGTCCCGATAAATAAAATTAAATTGGTTTCTTTATCTCTAATAACATAAACAAAAGGTTCATCAAATATAAGCCTCTTATATTTAACTGTATGCATCATTGCCTTCATCAGCATAATTTCTGTTACAGCTGCTGCCTCTGTTCCAGCTTCGTCAACAATTATCTTTACCTTTTGTAGAATATCACTGACAATTAATGGGTCGTTACTGATTTTAGAAAAATCAGCAGTTTCTTCAAATATGATTTTTAAAGCGGTTTTAACTAATAAACTCTTAAAGTTGGCAGTAAAATCAATATTAAACTTCGGTAAGGCCAGTTGAATATCCTTGTGTTCTTCAGTTTCACTCACCTTATTGATAAATCTGTCATCAATTATGTCTACCAACTCTTTTAATCCATTTTTTGGTTTTATAAGAATCATTTCTACTCTGCCATCACAATAAGGTAAAATTGTAGCCTGACAATTTTTATCTTCATAATAATTTAGATATTCAGTCATATTCATAAAATCCGTTTCAACTGTTTCTTTACTGTTGACTTTGAATGATTTTTTTCTGGTATTGCACTTTTTAAATGGCATCATCCAATTAGCTTTAAAATACAAAGTGTTGATTAAAACAGTTTTTACACTGGACTGGTAGTTTTCTTCATGAAGTTTTTTTATCAGGCCATTGGTATTTCTTTCTACCCAGCTGTTTACTTCTTTTAAAAGTTCATCACTGCCTATTATCCCAGAATAAATATCCCCATGATAGTAGTCAACCACTTTTTGCAGATAGCTTTTCTTGATTTTATATTGCTTGTCTATCCAGATGGAATTTCCAATCTTTAATACTGCTGGCTCTTCAATTTCAGTTAGAGAATCCAGAGTTTGACTAAGCGAAGAACTTAAATCTTCAATTTCAGCACCAAAAACTTCTTGCATCTTTATCTTGGTTTCCTTATCTGCTCCCAAACTTAATAACCCTAAAGCAAACAAAAGAGAAGCAGGCGAATAAACTACATTTTCTGCTTCCATTTTCTTGAATATCTCTAATAAAAAATCATTAACACAAATGTCTTCAGTAATTTTTTTTATTTCTTTTCTTTCATATTGTTCAGTTAACCTGATAACCTTATTCATCGTTTTCCTCTTCTTCTGGCAACAAATCTTTAAAATCTCTACCTACAGCATCTTTGATTATTCCTTTATAAACAAACTTGATACCTTTGATTTTAAGGAAATCCTCTGGACGAAATCTATGTGGTTTTTTTATTATATCTATTTCTCCACTCTGCTCTAAAGCGGTTGAGACAAATTCTGAACAGAAAAAACGTCCTTTTCTTGGATAATCAATTTTTGTTTTACACAGCAAAAGACCAACAGCATTAAATGGGAGTTTTTGTGCCACCATCGTCTCAACAAATTCTTTCGTTTTATTATAGGCCTGTTGACTGACTTCAATATAAAAAACGCCCATTTTGGATCTATTATAATATTTATAAAAACCTTCAGTGAAAGGTTCAACTTTCAAACTGGCTGGAAACATACTGAAAGTATACTTTCTTCCCGCTGAATACATCGGTTGAAGAGTACTGTTAAAACTGATTGAAGAATGCGTATATTCATCCTTGGTAATCCAACCTATTGACTTGGATAATAAAGTTGCTGATTTCGTCAATATAATAAATATCTTTTTCTTTTTCACTTATTTAAACCTGTAAACTACATTATAGGTTTTCTTTTCATCAGCATTCAAGATAGTGCTGAAAAAATGACTGTTGTGGTTATTGTCTGGAAAAAATTGTGTTTCCATAGCTACACCACCATTTTCCTGATAAATGTAATTACCCTTTCCTAATTGATTTTCTAAATAATTACCTGTATAAATCTGTATTCCAGGCTGATCACTTTCTACAGTTAACAGAATCTTACCATTGGTTAAATATGCAACTTCTTGCAGTTTTCCGTTATAGCCATCAACAACAAAGTTTAAATCATAACCCTTGCCATAAATTACCGGTTTATAATCAGCTCTTATGTCTCTACCAATAGCTTTAAATTCTTTAAAATCTACCGCTGTATTAGCTACAGCCAGTATTTCTCCTGTTGGAATTAAATCTTTATCTGTAGGAGTATAGAAATTAGCCTTGATTTTCAATTGATGATTTAAAATATTCTTCTGATCGTGACCATCTAAATTAAAGTAAGTATGCTGAGTTGGATTAAAGATTGTTTTTGTATCTGAAATACAGCTGAAAGATTGTTTTAAACTATTGTTTTCAATAGTATAGATGATTTCATAGTCTCTATTTCCTGGGAAATTATCTTCTAAATGCTGTAATTGCACCTTGCATATCAATTTATTATCAGCAACTTTTTTTACCTCATAGATTTTCTTCTGACAACTGTTACTGGTATGAGAATGTAAATTATTAGTCTTATCATTTACTTCTAACTGATATGTTTTATCATCGATAGTTATCTCAGCATTTTTAATTCTATTGCAGTTTGGCATAACTGTCATACCAAAAGCAGCACCGTTATCAAAATAATCTTCTATATTTTCATACCCTAAAGCTACATCTACCCCTTTATAGATTATTTTTGTTATTGTTGCTCCATAATTTAAGACCGTCACCTGAAGATCTTGATTTTCAATAACATACTCAAATATCTCTTCATTATTATTTGTAAAACCGATTGACTTCATATTGCTCTCCTTCTTATTTAAATTAATTATAGCATTAAAAAAATAATCTTCACAATTGAAGATTATTAATATGTTTTAGCTCTTTTTAAAGCTGATTTGGCCATTGCTGGACCAATAAACTCGTATAAAATTGATGTGGCTACGACCACCGTTTCTAAAGAGAGACCCAAACTTCCTCCAAGAGATCTGGATGCCATAGCAGCCAAAGCAATTGCCACTCCAGCTTGAGGAAATAATGCCAGACCCAAATTCTGAGTTGTCAAATCATCTTTCCCTGTGATTTTACAGCCAATAAAGGCTCCGGTATATTTACCCACAAATCTAACCGCAAAGTAAACCAGCACCAGTACCATCAAGGGAATTGAATTAACTGATAAAGCGTTATTGAATAAGCCCTCCATTTTGAAGTTCAAGCCACTTCGAACAAAAAACAGCATTAAAATGGCTGGGCTGAATATATTAACCTGTTCAAACAGTTTTTCATCATTAGAAATATTTATGTAAACCATCCCCATCGACATACAACCCAGTAAAGGTGAAACATTATAGAGTGCACATATCCCACTAAATCCCAGCAAGATTGCCAGAACGATGATTAAACGGTTGTCTTCACTGCGAGAATCTGGCAACAACAACTTTAAAAACACACCCAATAATCCACCTACGATAATAATAATCAGATTTGTAATTGCTGGCATAAAGATATCGATCATACTGAATTCATGATTCATCAGTCCAACAGCGATTGATAAACTGATTGAAAAGCTCAGCAAACTGATTAAATCATCCATTGCGATGACTTGAATCAGCGTATAAACAAAATTTCCTTTTGCTCTTTTTTGTCTGATTGTCATAATGGTGCTGGTAGGAGCAGTTGTTCCAGCAATTGAAGACAATATCAATGCGAAAGGAAGACTGATTCCTAAAATAAAACGACAGACAGCAAACATTAAAAGACTGCAAAACAGCGTTTCGGTTAAGGCGATAACTGTAGAAGGAACAATTCCTCTTTTCAGTCTTTTCATTTTAAAGAACTGGCCAGCACTGAAAGCAATTAACGATAAGGCCACATCTGATAAAAACGAGGTAGCTTCTACAAACTCTGCCGGTATCAGATTTAAACCATAAGGTCCAATTAAAACTCCTGAAACAATATAAGCTGTTACATTGGGAAGATGCATTAATTTAGTAATTCTAGTCAGTCCAAAGCCACTCAAAAGCATGATAGCTAAAGCCATCACGATTCTTGTATTCTCTGGCGCCTGTATAAACAGGCTATCTTTTAAAAACTGTAAAAAATTAATCATCAGAATTCCCTCTTCTAAAATAGTGTGTTCCTATTCTATCTTTTTTCTTGCATAAAATCAAATTATATTATTTAATATATATATAAATATATTTTATAGGAGTAAGAATATGTTAGATGTAAAATTAGAAACCCTTCTTGTATTAAACGAGGAAGGAAACTTCACCAAAGCTTCAAACAGGCTTGGCGTTACCCAGCCAGCCGTTTCAACTCATATCAGACAATTGGAACAGCAGTTTAACTGCAAACTTTTCATTCGCAGTAAAAATGAAGTGAAACCGACAGAAAAGGGAAAAATTGTGATAAATTATGGTAAAAGAATGAAGGCTCTACAGGCAAAATTGCTTGATGAACTTACCGCCAGCGACAGCAAGCCTACTAAGATCAGAATCGGGATTACTCATACCTCAGAAAACAATCTGATAGCTGAAACATTAGGCAAATATAGTAGCGTAAATGAATCAATATCCATAACAATTATTACAGATGTTATAAAAAATCTTTATACTATGTTGGAAAATTATGAGTTAGATTTAATAATTGTAGAAGAAAAACTCAATAAACCAAATCTAAGATTTCTAATGATGGATACCGACTATCTGCTGTGTGTTCTTTCAAATGACAATAGGCTGTCTAAAAAATCAATGGTTACTATTGATGATTTAAAGAAAGAAAAAATGATTATGCGTTTGCCAACAAGTGCCACCAGAATGCTTTTTGACTCAACTCTTAGAAGTATCAATGAATCCATCGATTACTTCAATATTGTCTTAGAAGTAGATAATATCTCTACTATCAAAGATTTAGTTAGAAAAGATATCGGTGTGACAATTCTGCCAAAAAGCAGCTGTGAAAATGACGTCAGAAAAAACAGGCTTTCTGCCTTGCCAATTGAAAACCTGTCAATGATCAGAGAAACCAACATCGTCTATAACAGCGATTTTATTCACACTCATGTTTTAAATGACATTTTAAAACTATATAAACAGCTGTCAAATTAAAACCTGTCAACAGACAGACACCTGTAAAACCAAATGCTTAACCAAAAAAGAGATGGACTATTTAAAATCCATCTCTTTGTTATTTAACCTTTACTGATGCTAAAATAACGACCTGTATAAATCTTTATACTTTTTAGCTGAGAATTGCCAGCTTACATCTTTCTTCATCGCATTTCTCATCAGTTTCTTCCAATCTTTCTGTTTGAAATAGTAAACATGAATTGCGTATTTTAAGATATACATTAACTCATCACCGCTGAAATACTGGAATGAGAATCCTGTTCCGGTATGATCATACTCATTATAAGGAACAACAGTATCCCTCAATCCACCAGTTTCTCTTACCAGTGGCAATGTTCCATATCTCATTGAAATGAGTTGAGAAATTCCACATGGTTCAAACAGTGAAGGCATTAAGAATAAATCGACCCCAGCATATACCTCATGAGCCAGTTCTTCAGAATAACCACAGTAGAATACTGCTCTATGTGGGTAATCATATTCAATCTTTCTTAATTGATTTTCAATGTAACTGTCACCAGTTCCCAAAATAACTAATTGAATATCCTGTCCCATAATCTGGTTCATTTTTTCTATTAATAAAGCTGCTCCCTTTTGCCAGGTCAGTCTTGAAACCATGCCTACCAGCATAACATCATCAGCTACTCTTAAGCCTAAGCGCTTCTGTAAAGCTTTCTTACATTTCTTTTTATTGGCCAAAGCTGTGACGCTGTAGTTATATGGAATATATTTATCAGTTTTAGGATTCCAGATTTCAGTATCAATACCATTAACAATACCAACCAGATCTGATTTACGGCTACTTAAAACACCTTGCATTCTTTCGCCGAATTCATCAGTTAGTATTTCCTGGGCATAGCTTTCACTTACTGTTGTAATCTTATCAGCATAGGTGATTGCCGCTTTCATAAAGCTGATTCCATCATCAAACTTAACATCTCCATATTGGTAGAATTTATAGTCCAGATTGAAGTATCTCATCATTTCCTTTGGATAGTTACCCTGGAACAGCAAATTATGGATAGTGTAAACATGTTTGATCTTATGATAGTTCTTGTCACGATACTCCTGCTTACATAAAATTGGAATCATACCAGTATGCCAGTCGTGGCTATGGATAATATCAACTTCAAACGGCAATAGTGGAAGCATTTCCAAAACTGCTTTGTTGTAGAAAGCAAATCTTTCACCATCATCAACAAAACCATACATTCCATCACGGTCAAAATAATCATCCTGTCTGATGAAATAGTAATCAATGTCATTTAAATGGGTGTGATAAAGTGCAGCATCCTTATCAATCAATCCAGAATTTACATGAAAACTTCCTACCTCTTCAAGTTCGAAGTTATCCATAATTCTTTTATACAGAGGCATTACTACCGCAACTTTAAACTCATCATCATTGATACATTGTGGCAGTGAGCCGATAACATCCGCTAATCCTCCAGATTTAATGAAAGGTAAGCCTTCACTAGCTGCAAATAATAATCCTTTCATAGCTATATTGTATCTCCTCTTCTAACATATGCGATCTGATCTTCGTTACCAATAATTTCTTTGTTTACCAGGATTTTTGCATCCTTATCAATTACCGCATTTTCGATTATAGCATCTTCACCAATTATCGCATTTGGTAAAATTACTGAATTTCTAACTACCGCACCTTTTTTGATCTTAACAGCTCTTCCCAAGATACTATTTTCAATTTTACCCTGCACTACACAGCCGTTTGCCACCATACAATGCTTGACATCAGCTCTTGGAGCATAATAAGCAGGAGGAGAATCGCTAGTCTTGGTAAAAACTGGCCAGTTGTGGTCAAATAATTCTTTCGCTTTATTATGATTGATCAATTCTAAATTGGTATTATAATATTCCTCCAGTGAATTTAGACAAGATAAATATCCTTCATATTTATAACCCTGAATATTGATGTATTTAATATTGTCATCATTAGCCAGGAAAGCTCCAATTGAGTAAGCAGCTGAACGATGAGCAGCTTCATCAATTAAATCCAATAAGAAATCTTTGTGCATTACATACGTTTCTAAAGAGATGTTTTTAACACTTGTTGAACCATGGCTGACTTTCATCAATACAACTCGGTTGTTGATCAAATCAAACTCTTCGCATCCGATAAAACGCTTGTGGCCATCATCGACCTGTTTGTAGACAGCTGTTACATCAGCACCTGTTTTGATATGTTGCTCAACAACATCCTGATAATTGATTTTATTAATCATATAACTAGGAGCTATGACAACATATTCCTGGTTAGATTCCTTGATATAAGCAGAATATTGATTTAATAGGTTTACGTCTGTGAAATACAGTTTGTTTGTGATATTTTTGTCTGAATAAAGAATCTGTAAAGAACCACTCTTTGAGTTGATATTGTAATGAGAACCAATTCCAATATGCTCAATTAAAGATCTAGGTTTTTCCTTAATCAATACCTTGATGTGGTCAATTCCAGAATTAACCATATTACTTAATACAAAGTCCACAACACGATATCTTCCTAAGAAAGACATTGCTGGAATTGAACGGAAATTAGATAATCCCTCAATTCTTACAGCATCATTTTCGAAATTAACAATACCTAAAATATCTCTCATTTTATTTTACCTCCCTTGAAGTGAACAATTCAATTTTGTCATCGCTACCTATAACTTCATTTTCAAGGATTAGCTGTTTTTCTCCTACAATGCAATTTTTAAGCTTTGCTCCTCTTTTAACTACTGACTCAGGCATAACTACTGAGTTAATAATTTCTGCTCCCTTTTCAACAACTACATCTCTGAAAAGTACACTGTTGATGACTGTTCCATCAACAATACAGCCCTGGTTAATGCTGCTTCCCTTTAGAACTGCATTTTCACCAATAAATTGAGGCGTAGTTGGAATGTCTTCTGTATAAATCTTCCAATTTTCATCATCTAGTTTTAGTGGATCACCATGAGCTAAAAGGTCCATATGAGCCTGCCATAATGAATCGATGGTTCCAACATCTTTCCAATAACCAGCAAATGGATAAGCAAACAAGCGTTTACCTTCATTTAATAAGTTAGGAATAATGTTCTTGCCAAAGTCATGATTGCTATCTTCTCTTGGCGCATCTTCAATAAGTGCTTTTCTTAACACATCATAATTGAAAATGTAAATACCCATACTGGCCAAGTTATTTTTTGGTACTGGAGGTTTTTCTTCGAATTCATAAATACTGTAGTCTGGATTGGTATTCATAATACCAAAACGACTTGCTTCTTCCAAGGTAACAGTTAGGCCTGCTATTGTCAGATCCGCATTGTTTTTCTTGTGAAAATCCAGCATATGGTCATAATCCATCTTATAAATATGGTCTCCTGA
The DNA here is from genome assembly GCA_033808805.1 of Erysipelotrichaceae bacterium. GTDB lineage: Bacteria > Bacillota_I > Bacilli_A > Erysipelotrichales > Erysipelotrichaceae > UBA1783. Next base: position 360,242 of record JAPXMY010000001.1, on the reverse strand, counting down.
TAAAATCAGGACATACTCAGGATCATATTGATCCATAAAATCAATGTTCTGATAGATCGCATCAGCTGTACCCATATAAAGGCTGAATCCAGTAACTTTTTCACGAGGATTCAAAACAAATGTGCCTCTGTCTCTGCCATCAAGCCCCCAATATGATGATTGAGAAACATACGAGTTCAAAATAATTGATTCGTATTGGGTCAGTACTCCAACATACCCAATTTTAGAGTTTGCGCAGTTACTTAATGGAAAGTCAATTATGCGATACTTACCACCAAAATGCACTGCTGGTTTAGCAGCCTTTTCAGTAAGCTCCATCAAACGGGTTCCTCTTCCACCTGCTAAAATCATTGCCAACATTTCTGTTTTCATAATAACGTCCTTTCTTAAATATTTTTATAAATAGATTTTCTAATCTTTATATATATCCATTATAGACTGCATTTAATTATTTAACAAAGCTATTTCGCACTAAAGATATAAAGTGAAGTGAACCAGTAATGATTACAGTCTTCTTTTTTGTAAGCGCATACTTGATTGCCTGTAAATAATCAAAACAGACCAAAACATCCTGATTTGAAGCTAAATCTAGAGCCTTAACTTTTCTTTCACTTTTAAACTCCGTTACAATAACTTCGCCTTTTGAGATAAGTTTTTCCAACATCAGTCTGTAATTTTTATCACTAAAAGCTGAAAAAACGAAAATATATTCTTCTTTTTCATTTAGCGATGATATAAGAGCTTCTATACCATGCACATTATGAGCTCCATCCAGGATAATTTTAGGATTTTCACTGACCAGTTCAAAACGACCAGCCCAGTTGGTTGACAGTCCTTTTTTTATTTGTTCCGGTTTAATTTTTAGAAACTTTTCTTTTTTTAATTGATTAACTGTCTCAACAGCCAATATGGCATTATCTATCTGATAACGAGCTGCTGTTGGAATATTGTATTTTCCCTTCTTATATTTAAAACTTATATCTTTATTCAACAGTATCTGTCTTGCTTCTTTAACAGTTATCAGCCTTGCTTTTTTAGCAGCACAGACTTTTTTAAAAACATCCAGTGCTTCTTTTTTCTTTTCAGCAGTAATAACGATAGTTTTTTCCTTGATAATACCAGCTTTTTCATAGGCGATTTTCTCAATTGTATCTCCCAATATTTGGGTATGTTCTAAATCAATGTTGGTAATCACAACAGCAAGAGGATTAATTATGTTGGTGGCATCAAGTCTGCCCCCTAAGCCCACTTCAAAAATGGCATAATCAACATTATTGTCCAAAAAATAGTCAATGGAAATCAACATATCAATTTCAAACATCGTCAAGTCAAGCTGTTGCCATAACCTGTAGTTTTCATTTACCTTGTTTAAAAAATATTCTTCTGCAATATTTTTATCGTTTATTCTGATTCTATCCAAATGGGTAACTAAATGAGGCGAAGTAAAACTTCCTACTCTATAGCCAGCCATCTGCAAAATATTTCTTAAATAATTTACAGTAGAGCCTTTCCCATTGGTCCCAGCTACATGAATACATTTCAATTTTTTTTGTGGATTATCTATCTTTTCTATGTAACTGAGAAAATCCGAGAACTGATGCTCGCTTTTTTTTCTTTTGATAATCCAATCAATAGCCTGCTCTATATTTTTAAACATTTTACATTTTCCAGTCTATTGGTTCAACACCATTTTCAATTAAGAAAGCATTAGCCTTAGAAAAGTGTCGGCAACCAAAAAAGCCTCGATGAGCACTTAATGGTGATGGATGAACGCTGGTTAACACCAGATGTTTTGGATTATCCAAAAGTTTCATCTTCTCTTTAGCGTTATTACCCCATAAAAGGAAAACAATTGGCTGATTCTGCTTATTTAGATACCTGATAACATTATCGGTAAAAATCTCCCAGCCTTTTCCCCTGTGAGAATTAGCTTTGGACTGCTCTACAGTCAGTACCGCATTAAGCAACATTACTCCCTGTGTCGCCCATTTAACCAGATAGCCGTTATCAGACATTTTAATATTGATGTCATTTTCAATTTCCCTATAGATATTTATAAGTGATGGCGGCAAAACTACACCAGGCTTAACCGCAAAAGCTAATCCACAGGCCTGATTTGGCTGATGATAGGGGTCCTGTCCCAGTATGACCACTTTTACCTTGTCTAAATCGGTAAAGTAAAAAGAGGAAAAAACCTCAATCTTTGGTGGATAGATAGTTTTCTTTTCATATTGCTGCGTTAAAAAAGAGGACAATTTTTTAAAATAGTCCTGATTAAACTGCTCATTTAAAAAATTGTCCCAACTTTTATTGATCATCTATAGCTCCCTTAAAACAGCTGTTGTAATATTTTTAACTAAATATTCATTTTCAATATGATAATCTTTTTTTCCTTCACCATCAAGAATGACCTGCTTCTGCCCATCAAAGCGATAAAGGAAATCCTGGTGAGTAGGATTGATGATAAAGGTTAAATCCAGATATTCTCCAATTATTACCCCTGATTTTTCAGAATAAGAAACATCAGCCAGACCAAAAGAATATTCCTTTTTAAGCTCAATTAAATCTTTAGTAAACTTGACCACCTCATAATATTCTTCCTTTTTATTATGGTCAATTTTGTTGATACTATCTGGAGCATTATAACTGTTTTTTATACCCTTTTTACTGCGGCAGAATTCCTGACCAGCATGTATAAAACTGATTCCCTTTGATAAAAGCACAAATGAAATCAACAGTTTCTGTCTTTTAACTAGTTGTTTATGAATCTCATTGATACAACAATGCTTAAGTTTATCAAAACAGGTCATATCATCATGACATTCTATATAGTTGATTGATTGTGATGGTTTATAAAATTTCTTGCCCTGCATCAGTCCGATTGTTCTTTTAGCCAGCCAGAGATTTCCTGTACCATATCCTGTAGCACAAAGATCAAATGAATTTCCTTTGATAACATCTCTAAACTCATCGTTGAAGAAACCGATATTTTCTATTAATTCACTGTTTTGATAATTTGCCAGTTTCAATTCTGTTTCACAGGTTTTCATCAGCCAACCTTCACCATAGAGCATAATATCTTCTTTGATATTTTTCAAACTTCTTTCAACTTCCAGCATTGTATCAATATCAATAAAACTCATCAGATCAAATCTGTAGCCATCAACATCAAATTGTTTGACAAAATATACCAGAGTATCAACAATGTATTTGCGACACATGCTCAGCTTGGTATCCAACTCAGCGCCACAGCCTGATCCTTCACAAAAATTATTGTCTTGATCATATCTGAAATAATAATAAGGAACAGTTCTATTGAAGCTGCTTCTTTGGGCGTGATAATGGTGATTGAAAACAACATCGACAATCACCTTCATCTTTTTTTGATGAATTGCTTCACATAAATTTTTAAACTCATTGATTACCAAAAGTGGATTGGCAGGATCACTGCCGTAGCTGTTCTCCAGAGCCTGATATTGAATTGGGTCATAGCCCCAGTTGTAATAAACATCCTTATGATAGTCATTGACACTGCCAAAATCATTGATTGGTAAAATTTGAATATGCGTAATACCCAAATCACTTATGTAATCTAAATGCTCAATTAAGCCATTATATGTTCCCTCTTCACTATAGTCTCTGATGCATACCTCATAGATAACCGGATCTTTTGTTATATCAAGTCCGCTTGACTCAGCCTTTATCAGATTAACTACTACTGACTGCTTACTGTTGGCTGTACTTGCCTTACCATAAGGGTCAATGGTTTTATAGGTATTTCCATTAACTGAAACAATATAATTATAGACACTGCCAGTCAAATCTCCATCAAAAGCTAAAGAAAAAACTCCACTGGCATCATTTTTTTTCATTTTGAAATACTGCTCATTAATGTTTAAAACAACATTGTTGGCTGTTGGAGCCCACAATTTAAAAGTAGTAATCCCATTGGCAACAACTGAGCCCAAATCATCATTACCATAATAGTACTGCTGATTAAATCTTTCTGTCTTGACAATATAGCGATACACCAGCGGAGTAGTATATCCGTTTATTCCCATTACTTCATAAGGCTGTGAAATAGCTATCTCAGCATCAAAAGAATACTTATATTCATTATAAGTATCCTTTTTTGTTTTACTGATAAATTGTAATGGAATGATTAAATCTTCTTTTACCAGATCAAATCTATTACACTCACCACCAAAGAAACTGATATCCATTTCAATTGTGATCAGCTTATAGTCATCTAGATAAGCTCTGATAAGGTAGTCATTCATTTAAAATTTAATCTCCTCTAAATTCCAGATATCTCTATTGTAATCTTTGATTGTTCTATCAGATGAGAAATAGGCACTGCTAGCGATATTTTTTAGACACATTGTCGCAAATGCGTTTCTATCCTGATATAATTCATTAATTTTTCTTTGAGTTTCGACATAAGCTCTAAAATCAGCTAATAGGAAGAACTCATCATTTCGATACATGATTTCATCAAAGATGCCTTTGAACTCTTCTTTATTTGTCGACCATGTCCCATCCACCAGTGAATCCATCACATTTTTAATCTCTGGATCCTTGTGATAATAATCAAAGGCATTGTAACCAGTATTTCTTAATACTCTTAGCTCTTCAACTGTATTGCCGAAAATGAAGATATTTTCATCACCAACATTTTCTCTGATTTCTACATTAGCTCCATCCAGTGTCCCAATTGTAATGGCACCATTCATCATCAATTTCATATTTCCAGTACCGCTTGCTTCTTTTCCGGCTGTTGAAATCTGTTCGCTGACATCAGCAGCATTTAACAGGATTTCCGCAATTGATACGCTGTAGTTAGGAATAAATACTACATTGATATATTTATTAACTTCAGGGTCATTGTTGATAACTCTTTGCAAGGTATTGATTAACTGAATAACCTTTTTGGCAAAGACATAGCTTGGTGCAGCCTTGGCACTGAATAAGAAAGTTGTCGGATGCATTCTAAAGTTTGGATTACTCTTAATCTTTTGATACAGGTAAATGATATTCATACAATTCAGCATCTGACGCTTATAAGCATGCAGACGTTTAGCCTGAACATCAAAGATACTGTCAGGATTCAGTTTTAATCCCATTGTTTTCTCGATGTAGTCAACTAAAATCTGTTTTCTTTGTAATTTTACTTCATTGAACTTATTGATAACTTCCTGATCTTCAACATAATTTTTTAATTCAGCTATCTGAGTCAGATCTGTCATAAATCCTTCACCAATAGTTTCCTTTAATAAGCTGGTTAACTGTGGATTTGAATAATATAGCCATCTTCTAGGAGTTACACCATTAGTCTTATTGTTGAACTTGCTTGGAAACAAACGATAAAAATCCTTCATTACATCATCTTTTAAGATTTGAGAATGGATTTTAGCCACTCCGTTAACTGAGAAAGCGGTTGCGTTGGCCATGTTTGACATATGAACCATACCATCTCTGATAACAGCTACTCTTTCAACTAATTTAAAATCATATGTTTTTGAATAAACTTCTGCTCTGAAGCGGTTATCTATTTCCTGAATAAGGATAAAAATTCTAGGAAGTAATTTATTAATCATCTTAACAGGCCATTTTTCTAAAGCTTCCTGCATAATTGTATGGTTTGTATAAGCTACTGTTTTAGTAACAATACTCCAGGCATGATCCCAGGAATAATGGAATTCATCTAACATTATTCTCATTAATTCTGGAATAATTAAAATCGGATGAGTATCATTTAACTGAATGATTACTTTTTCATGCAGATTATCTAAAGTCTTATAGTTATCATAATGTCCTTTAATAATTGTTTGCAAACCAGCTGAAACGAAGAAATATTCCTGCTTAATTCTCAACATTCTTCCTTCTTCAGTTGAATCATCTGGATAAACATTCTGGCAGATTTTATTAACATCTTGAATGTATTTGATAAAGTCCTGTCCAGCTGGAGCATTATCACTTGCTTCCGGCTTCCACAATCTTAGCGTGTTAACACATTTGTTGTTGGCACCAACAACTGCCATATCATATGGTACAGCTCTGATAACTTCGGCATCGACATGTTTAACATCCATAATTCCATGTTCATTCCAGAAAGTTTCAACATGACCATAGAACTTGACTTCAACAGCACTGTCTGATTTTCTTACTTCCCAAGGATTACCATATTTCAACCAGATGTCAGGTACTTCTACCTGCTTATCCTCTTCAATTATCTGCTTGAAAAGACCATATTCGTATCTGATAGTATTGCCATGACCTGGTAAATTCAGAGTGGCAATTGAATCTAAGAAACAGGCAGCCAGTCTTCCTAAACCACCATTTCCTAAGCCAGCATCGGTTTCCAATTCTTCAATTTCATTGATATCAAAACCTAAGTCCGCTAATCCTTCTTTAACAATGTCATAGATACCTAAGTTCATTAAATTACTTGTCAGAAGCCTGCCAATTAAAAACTCCATTGAGAAATAGAACAACTGCTTCTGCTGATTTTCAATTACTGCTTCTTTTGCTTCTTTCCAGTTTCTTGAAGCATAGTTTTTAACCATTTCTCCTAAAACCAGATACCTCTCTGATGGTCGAGTATACTCAACCCCGTGCCCATATTTTTCAATAACTGTCTGACAGTATTGAGCTATAAATTCTTCTTTATTACTAAACATTTTTACCTCCATTACGTAATTTTGCCTCAAATATTACCGCTGCATATGGTGCAAGTCGAATATTTAATTTGTATTTCATATTGTGCAAGTTTCCTTTTTTTGCCTGTATTTTGTTGAAATTACACATATTACATCCGCCATAGATGTCTTTTTCTGAATTCATTATTTCTGTAAACCAACCATATGTAGGCACTCCTATTTCAAACTGTTCATATGCTACAGGAGCCATATTCAATACTACTACATAACAGTTGTCATCATCAAATCTTATATAACTGTAAACCCTCTGCTTGTTATTATCAGCATCAATCCATTTAAATCCCTTATGATCGTAGTCATACTTATAGAAAGCTGGATGAGATTTATAAATCAGATTCAAATCACGGCACAATCTTTTAAAACTGTCATGAATTGGATATTGCAGAATAAACCAGTCTAGTTCTTTATTCTCATCAAATTCTCTGAAAGAGGCAATTTCATTTCCCATAAAGTTCAGCTTTTTGCCTGGATGGGTATACATATAGACCATCAGGTTTCTACATTGTCTGAATTTATCTTCGTAACTTCCCCACATTTTGTCGACGATTGTCTTTTTAGAGTGCACAACTTCGTCATGTGAAAATGGGTTTATAAACTTTTCCGAGTAAAAATAAGCCATTGAGAAATTTATTAAATTATGATGATGCTTACGGTATTCTGGATCCATTTCATAATACTTTAAGGTATCATTCATCCATCCCAGATCCCATTTATAGTCAAATCCTAAACCTTCAACTTCATTACCAGTAACCTTTGGATAATCGCTGCTGTCTTCAGCCATAGTGATTACACTTGGATAATTCTGATGAATATGATAATTGAAGCGTTTAATGAAACTTATTGCTTCTTTATTTTCCCCAAGCTGCTTGTTGCCATGATAATAAATCAGATTACTGACAGCATCAACTCTGACTCCATCAATATGATATTTATCCAGCCACAGACAGACACTGCTTAATAGAAAACTTTTTACGATGTTTTTAGAAAAATCAAAGTAATATGTTCCCCATTGACTTTCATTGTATCTTTTATCACTTGATTCATACAGCGGTGTGCCATCAAATCTTGCCAAACCAAAGGTATCCTTTAAGAAATGCACCAGTACCACATCCATAAGAACCCCGATATTAGCCTGATGGCAGGCATCAATAAACATCATCAGTTGATATGGTGAACCATACCTGGAAGTAACTGAATGATAGCCATATTGCTGATAACCCCAGGAAGCATCTAAAGCGTGCTCGTTTAATGGCAACAGCTCAACATGGGTGTATCCCATTTCAACTACATACGGAATTACTTCATCAATCATCTCATAATAAGTCAGCCACTTACCTTCAGAGTTACGTTTAAACCCTCCAAGATGAATTTCATATATATTCATCGGTTTATCAAAACACTTATCTCTAGTAGCCATCCATTGTTGATCCTTCCAGGGATACTCAAGAGATACTACTTTATTACATACTCCCGGTCTTAATTCATTATAAAACCCGTACGGGTCAGCTTTTTCCACCAGTTTACCTTTTTTATCTTCAATTACATATTTGTATCTGGCATATTCTCCAACATTTTCCAAAAAGATTTCCCAAAATCCCAAATCTGATTTAAACAGAAATGTTTCATTAATATTCCAATTATTGAAATCGCCAACTATTCTTACACTCTTGGCATTTGGAGCATATAATCTAAAGATTGTTCCGTTTTCATGCAGGTGAGCGCCAAAGATTTCATAGCTTTGCATACCATAGCCATCATAAAAACTTTTAAGTTTATCTAAATCCATAAACAATCCTCCATTATGAATTGTACTACATTTTGAACAAAAATTATAGAACTTTTTTGTTTGAAACCTTATTTCCTTATTCAACTGATTTTAAAGATTCAACCATCTCTATTTTTCTTAATGGTCTTCTGGTAAATAACAGGACAACGAATGTGAAAATAAAGGTTATTCCATAAGCCAGTACATAACTGAGCAGTTTAATTTCTGTTGGAAATAAAATCATATCTATTTCAATTATTGACATAACCATTTTCAGTTCAACCATTCCTAAAGGTAAACCGCAGATTCCCCCAATGGCTGAAAGCATCAATATCTCCTTAAACAGATAACTATAGATTTCACGGTCTCTCAAACCGATTACTTTTAAGGTTGCAATTTCCCTTGTTCTTTCTGAAATGTTGACCTGTGTCAGATTTAACAATACTACAAAGGCTAGCGCACCAGAAGTTATGATAACCGCTCCAATAATAATATCCAGAGCTTCAATCGTTGAGTTGAACTGATCTACAAAGGAAGTGAAGTCTGTTACCGAAGCGACATTCTTAACATTCTCTAAACTCTGGCCAACATTTTCATAACCCTTGTAATTGGTGATAGCTATTTTATTATAATGGATTGCTTCATCAAACAGCTGCTTATAGAGATTATCAGAAATGTATAAATAATGCTGGAAATGCATTTTACAGATGTCAGTAACCTGAACTTCTGCTTTTATTCCATTAATTGATTCAATGATGATAAAATCACCGGACTTTATATCATTAAGTCTGGCAAACTTTTCAGAAACAATAACTCCTTTGTTGTTTAACTTCAGTTTTTCATTTGTTTTTATATCATAAAGATTGAAAATATTACCAGCACTTCTAGCATCCAATACCTCGACAATTATCGTGGCATCATGATTTGAGTTATAGACTTTACCATTATAGGTCATCATAGGGACGATAAACTCATTATCTAAATTATTTTCCAATATTAAGATGACATCATCTAAATTATGATCATTTTCCAGATTGACGATAGTATTATAGGTCCAGAACTCTTTATATTGGATATTTACTATATTGCTTATTGAATCCTTAATGCCAAAGCCAAGCACCAACAAACTGGTACATCCCGCAACCCCAATTACAGTCATAAAGAATCTTGTTTTATATCTGAAAATATTTCTGACAGTTATTTTGCTGGTAAAAGATAATCTGCTCCAGATAAACCTGATCTTTTCCAAAAAAACCTTCTTGGCTTTTTTAGGAGCTTTTGGTCTCATAAGCTGAGCTGGTGCTTCCTTCAGATTCTGTGCGACAACACCGGCAGTAACAGCAAGCATCAATACACTGAAACTGGCAAAACAGATTAAAATGTTCTTAAATGGATAAGACATAAGAAAATCTGGAAAATCATACATCAATCTCCAGGTATTATATATAACCGTTGGAAATAGCAGTTGGCCAGTAAAGATTCCCAGTACCGAACCAAAGATGGTCGCAATAAAGGCATACTCTAGATATTTGCCAACTATTTGGCCGCGACCAAAACCTAAAGCCCTGAATATTCCTATCTGACCTCTTTGCTCATCAATTAGACGAGTCATTGTGGTCATACATATTAAAGCAGCTACCAGATAGAACAAAAGTGGTAAGATTGAGCCAATTGCCTGCATTTGTGAAACGGTATTTTTAAACATGATGCTCGCATAATGATAATCTCGATCTAAAATCATCCAGTTGGCATCAGGAAGTTCTTTCAATTGCTGGCGGGCTAACTTAAGTTCATTTTCAGCTTTTTCTATTTCATTATTAAACTTTATCAAGCCCTCACGATATTGTTCTAAGCCATCATGATATTCTTTTTTATTGATGTCCAGCTCCTTTTGAGCTGCATCAAGCTGCTTTTTACCATCAGCAATCTGTTTTTTACCTGCTTCGATTTCTGCCTTTGCTGCTTCTAATTCCTTTTTCCCTTCAACCAGCTGCGTCAGTTGAATGTAGGTAGTTTCAATTGAACCGCCAGCCATCTGATCGATTTCATCCATCGCCATTTGTGTTGGACTTATGCCTCCATCTGGATTATTTTCGATACTATCTATTACCTGCTGGTTGATGACTAAAATTTCCTGGCAGGTTTGAATTGTTATCTCACAGGTGGCAATTCTTGTCTGCAGGTTAGCTTTCTGTGAATTAAGATCTGCAATTTCCTGCGGATCTGTTTCAGTGGCCAGTTTATTATTAACCACAACTAATTGAGCTTCATATTCCTGTTTTAAAGCTCTATTTTCATTGATTATTAAATTCAAATTGTTGTTCTGCTGGACAATCTGAGCATATAAATTATCAGTAGTTTCATTTTCGATTGTTCCAATTCTTTCTAATGCTTTATATGTCTGATATAAAGTCGTCATTTGACTATATATTTCATCAATGCTTTTATTTTGCTCAGTTTCTAATTTTTTTATTGCCTCGTTAACCTGCTTCAGATTGCTGTTAACGAGTTTTTCGTTTTCCAGCAATTTCTTTTCAGAACTCTTCAAGGTTAAAAGATTGTTGTCTATCTCCATTTGAGCAATAATTAACATCAGATTGGCTTCTTCCAACTTTAATCTTGCCTCTTCCAGCTCTTTTTCACCATCAGCCTTTTTTTGCTGAAGTAGCTCTTCTCCTTCAATAATCTCTTTTTCAATATCAATCAGCAATCGCTCTTTTAAGCAGTTCTGCTGTTCTATGGTAATCATTTCCAGATCTTCAATTTTGGCATTCACAAAATCAAAATATTCATTTGAAGTTGTCTGATAATCTTGAGCGTTTTTTACTGATAAATATACTGTTGTATAGTAATCGCTAAGGAAATTGCCGTTTGGAATATAAAAGACATTGTTTAAATCCAAATTCTTCAGTAATGAAGTCGACAAAAACAGTGACATATATTCACTACTTTTAACTTTTCCCACTATTGTAAACTCGGTATTTTTTATAAGTTCTGAAACATCAGAATCATCCAAATATATTTTTATTTTATCTCCGATTTCAAAAGCCGCAAATTCTCCAACAATGTAGACTGCTTCATTATCTTTCATTGGAAGTCGACCTTCTATCAGTTCAAATTTGTTGACATCACTATCCAACTCCCTTAATCTGATTATTCTCTGTCCCTGGTTTTCAACATTAATGAATACATCCTGCATCTTTGAGGCAAAAACACCATCAATAAAATCTATTTTTTTTATCATCCCTATATCTTCATCACAAAACCCATATGAAGAAAATAGCTGAATATCATGAAGATTTGAATCAATGTTATATTTGTCCACACTGTTTCTCATTAATGTAGCCGATGACAACAACCCCATCATAAAACCCGTACCAATAGCTACTATGCTTACCAGCGATAAAAACCTATTTAAGCTCTTCTTTATTAATCTAAATGTATCTTTTCTAAACATCAGTATTCAATATCCTCTACATTCTTTGGATTTTCATTAATCTTTATATTCAGGATTTTCCCACTCTTAACCCTGATAACTTTATCTGCCATATCAGCTAAAGCGGCATTGTGGGTAATCATAATTACTGTCATACCATGGTTATAACACATATCCTGTAACACTTTTAAAACCTGTTTACCTGTTACATAATCTAAAGCTCCAGTTGGTTCATCGCACAATAAAAGCTTGGGGTTTTTAGCTACCGCTCTGGCAATTGCCACACGTTGCTGTTCCCCACCGGAAAGTTGTGAAGGAAAATTATGCATTCTATCCTGCAGACCTACTATTTTAAGAACTTCTTTTGAACTCATTGGATCTTCGGCAATCTGTGTTACCAGTTCAACATTTTCTATCGCTGTCAGATTTTGCACCAGATTATAAAACTGGAATACAAAACCGATATCATAGCGGCGATACTCACACAGCTGTTTATCATCAGCGTTAGATATATCTTTATCACCAACAACAATTGTTCCACTTGTGGCACTGTCCATTCCACCTAAAATATTAAGAATTGTTGTTTTACCAGCCCCTGAAGCACCTAAGACACAGACAAATTCTCCTTTTTCAATTTCAAACGAAACATCATCCAAGGCTTTAATTTCCACTTCGCCCATCTTATATACTTTTGAAACATTTTTAAATTCTATAAAACTCACATTAGTCACCTAAACTCTTTCTAGCATCAAACTGAAACATCGAAAGACAACTTTCCAGATACAGTTTTGTTACATTCTTTAGTCTTTCTGTGTTCAGTTCACTTATGGCAAATATTTCCTTCAGTCCGCTAAACAGTCCAACAGCATAACTTTGAGCAAGCATAAAAGCTTCTTCTTCGTATTCCCCTATACTGTTGCTGACTATTAAAAGATGTTTTATCAGTTTAGCGCACCATTTTGTTATTTCATCGTTTAATTCTGAATGCATCATCAGAACATTAAATTCAACTTTGTGCTGTTGGTAGATTTCAACCAGCCCTTCCACAAAAATATTAATTTTTTCTTTTAAATTTGACAGGTTCTCACCACTTAAATCGATGTACTCAGAATAAAAAGTCAGCTTGTCGCCTGTTATTTTCTTTAAGAGTCTGTCTAACAACAACATTGGTGGAGAAACAATCTGAACTATCAATTCTTCTTTACCAGAAAAATAACGATATAAATTGCCCACTGTCATCTTGCTTTTTCTAGCAATAGATCTCATGCTGGCATCTTTATATCCTTTTTTTAAAAATTCCTCTTTAGCAGCTGTTATTATTTTGTCTCTAACTTCTTCTTTTAATACCTGTGCCATAATAATAAACTCCCGTTTATTATTATACACTATTTCCCACCAGAGTAAACACCTGTTCATTATTAATTTACGAATATTTTACCAACCTGTATTTACTTTAGAATTTTGTTGCTATACTATTTATCATAGGTAAATTAGAGGTTTTGATTATGAAATTTAAAAACAGAATTTTTCTGACACTGATTGTTTTTATGGTTTTACTAAATGGTTGTTTTAAAAAGGACAAAGAAAATGAAGATCCCAATCAGCACGATATACAATATGAGACAGACGTGGATGGTTTTATTGATAACTTTAACGATAATCATCCTGGCTATGAACTGTTGGACTATCTTATCGCAACTGAAAATAACGCACCTATTAAAGTAGTGGTAGTTGCTTTTGATAAAGAGAAGAATTCTTCTGCTAATCTCTTCTTTCTTTTTGATAACAACCACTGGGGTAATATTTCTTTGGCAGAAAACACTCATGCTTACTATCGACAGGAAGATGGTTTGCGTCTTGAAAAAAATGTTGTCTTCTTTTCTGCAAATTTGGAAATTTCCTATGGAGAATACGAGATTTATGATTTCCAGATTACTGTAAATAGCATTGATGATTCGCAACCGTATGGCATAAATTATACAAGTACAGAAACGATTCGCCAAAAATAAAGGACAATGGCACTTCTAACCATTGGGTAATCGAAGACTTTTAGGGTCAAAAATATGAAATAAGTAATCCACAAAATTACTTATTTTTTTATAATATATCGGTGGTTGTAGCTTCTATATAAGAGGTGCAATAACCATAAAAAAATCAGATTATTTTGTTCTTTTAAATATGCCAGATTATGGTGCCATAAACATTGATGATGTATCTTTTGATGAGGAAAAACCGAAAAGATAATACATATCTCAAGAGACCCATTTCCAACTTATTGTAATAATTGTGGTTGTAGAATGCATTATAAAGGAATAAAGAAAAGAACTGTCAATCACCCTATTATGAAGGATGAATCTATCACGGCACCATTCTTAATACAACAAATCTTTCTAAGTGAACAGGGTTTAACTTATATAATAAGAAACGAAAAGTATGTGAACAGGATTTAAAGACAAAAAAATAAGAGCCATCGGACTCTTATCTTGTTTATGCCATTTGAATCACGTCGATAATTACTTTTGTTCCCATATGAGTTATGATGTGACCATTTATTCCTACTTCATTTCCTATAAAGTTTTTAAACAATGTTCTATCACCTGTCATTCCATATGCAAATACTTTATTCTTAGTATCAGGAAAATTATCATCTTCTACTTCAAGCATTAGCTGGATTGCATCTTTGTTGTTTATTCTTAATTTTTTATAGGATCTTAATAATTTGCCGAATACCATTACTTTATTTTAAAGTCATTTCATAACTTTGCTTTAATATATTTTTAATATAGTCTAAATCAGAATCTGTTTTAGCAAATATATATCTCATATTTTTCCAATTATAACTATCAGGCAATTTACCAACTAATCCTCTTGGATCATCATATTCACCAGTCATAATTATGAATTTTAAGCCATTAGTTTGAAACATTAATTCTATAAAGTTTTCAGTAGTTGTATATGCCAAGTAAACGGATGTTGTATTCTTTCTAACATTATTACTAAGTGACATTATATATTTATCTATATCAGCATATATTTCCATTATTTCTGGTTTCATATTATTAACTAATTTTTTAAATTGCTCTTCGTCATATCTTGACTCTTTAACTTCCTTTTCTGGTTCATTATAGAATGGAATATTAACATCTGTAGTAATATCATTTTCTTTTATCATGAAGTCTAATCCTAATATTCTCTTTTTATGTTCAAGATTTGGAAATTTTATATTCCATTCTTCTTCAATAAAAGTTAAAATTTCTAAACCTCTTTCTAATATTATTTTTGGAGTCCACTCTTTATTTTCAGCGACTAACTGCTCACTTCTAGAACCTTTAGAATATCTTTCTTTTTTAACATCAAAAGAAGAGTTTTGTAATTTGCTATTAATTCGATTTGATAAAGGCAACAGATTTCCTAAACTGCTAGATAATGTTTTTCTTTCTTTTTCTGTATACATATCAAACCTTTCAGTCCAATATATATCCACAGCCTTTTGAGGATATATGTGTTCTATAGAATAATAATCCTTAGGATCTTGTTTGAAGTAGTTTGTAGGATCTAATCTTTGCTCAGATATAGTCTGTGTTTTACTTATATCATAAACATATAATAAATATTTTATAGTTCCCCAACTATAGAAACCATCTCTTTTAAATAGTTTTCTAAATTTTTCTAATATTCCATTTGTATCAATAACGTTATTGTCACTTAAATAATCAATTCTACAAACAATATTCATAACATCATTTATGGTAATGGTATCATAGTACAAATCACGAGCAAGATTATAAAATACACTGTTACTATAAGTTGAAGAATAACCGTTTAATCTGTAATGTAAAAAGTTAAACCTTTCTATATTCTTAAGACACTCTATTTTTTCCTCATCAGATATATTATTTTTTGACAATAATACAGTAATTAAAGGCCTTGCATTAACATGTCCTAATTCATTAAGTCTAAATAAATATTTTCTCATTTCTGATGGATATTTTTCATTTGGAAAATACATATCATACCAGTATTGAATTAACTCCTTTAAACTATTAACATATTTTTGTATTTCGTATAAAGATAGATTAATTTGTTTGTCATCTCCAAAATAGACATCTGGAGCATTATTTTCTGCAAATTCTATTTCTAATTCTTCTGCACTTTCCTCATTGAAAATCATACCAGATAAATCTGGAATATACATATTATTGGGATCTATATTCTGTTGAATGAAATACTTATTAAGTAAGAATGTATGATATGGTATTGTTTTGTTTCCTTGGATTTTTCTGGTTTGATGACCAAAATATATCATCCAATGATTTTGAAGAAATTCATCATCACTTAAAGGACGATTTTTATTTTTGCCAAGATACCCATATATTTCTTTCCAAGTGTTATTAATATCCTCTCTCACTTTATTTTTATCATCATCGTCATTATCAAATAAGGTAGATAAATATATCAATCTATTTTTTAACAATTCTAAATAGGATAATCTCTTACCCCTATTATTCATGGTCTCAAAAGCAACAAATACATTAAAATCATCAACAATATAATACATATTAAATTTTAATTGAAGCGTAAGCTTTCTATAAATCTCTTCTAGTTTTACAAAACCTGATTTTTCTATAAGTTTAGAAATTTTATTTTTAAAGAAGTCCTTTGCATTTTGTAAATTCAAGGTATAAAAAGTTTCTTCTATAGTACCATTATTTGGTTCTTCTAATATTACATATCTAAAATATTTGTAACTTGGATTATCTTCCTCATATCCAAATTTATATGTTCTAATAATATTGCCTGGTTTTTTCTTAAATAAATATTTATCTTCTATTTCAGATAATAATGTACTATTGATTTGGGTAATATTATTTTGTCTGCAATATCCAATGATCTCATTAATCAATATTATTAATGTAGTTAATCTTTGCTGCCCATCTACAACTTCAAAAACTGAGTAGCCAGCATTTACTAGCCAATTTTCTTCTTTCCATTTTTCGCTATTTGATAAAATTTCTATAGGATTTATTTTTTTTAACGAAATCATTCCAGTATAGTGTACTTGCGTTGGTAACAAACCAATTAAATCACTCCAGAACTCTTCTAGTTGTTGGTTTGACCATGAATAGCCCCTTTGATAGTCTGGTATTCTAAATATTGCAACATTAAATATTTCTTGTAATGATTTTAAATTATTCATAAACTCACGCTCCTAATCAGCTTCTTGTTTCTAGCAAAATTATAACACATAAAAAGCAAATGACCTGACTAAAGAAGAGTTTGAAATATTAAATAGAAAAATAAAAGATGGGTGATTATTCATAAAAAGAAAAATAAATAAGTATCATGATAAGTTACAACCATTAAAAAAAGAAACAATATTGGCATCGTTTCTTTCGTTTTTCGTAAAGTTTTAGGTTCTTATTTCATTTTATCCATATCCATCTCACCCTAAAACTGACCCTAAAAGATTGGAATAAACCCTAAAATTTCTCGGTTATCCTAACCATTGTTCTGTTTTTTTAATTTGAGACTTTATTGCCCTATATTAAAGTCTTTTTATTGTACGCTTTA
This sequence comes from Erysipelotrichaceae bacterium, assembly GCA_033808805.1. GTDB lineage: Bacteria > Bacillota_I > Bacilli_A > Erysipelotrichales > Erysipelotrichaceae > UBA1783. Next base: position 342,751 of record JAPXMY010000001.1, on the reverse strand, counting down.
TACCAGTTGTTGGTAAAAGTGTTGATAGCATCATCAGTTACAGGGCTTAAATACATCAAATCAGCTATGTCAACTGGAAGAGTGACTGAAGCAATGCCATTTCTTATCAGCTGTTTTACCTGATCAGTATTTTTTAGTGAAGCAGCAATAATCTCAGTATCTAAATTATTGGCCTCAAGCATTTGCTGTAACGCTACTGTTTCTTCAATACCATCAGTATAGTTGCTCATCTTATTAACATATGGTGCTAAATATTCTGCTCCATTTAAAGCCGCCACAAACCCCTGATTGGCATTAAGGATGGCGGTGGCCAATATTTTGATACCTTCCTGATGCAAAGTTTTAATAGCCTTTAAACCATCTGCAGTAACAGGAATTTTCACTGCCGTATTTTTTCTTAAAGAAGCAATGTATCTTCCTTCTTCAACCATTGACTGGTAGTCAGTAGAAACCACCTGAATAAATAACATCTGCTTTTCATTCAATACCGCATCAATTTCTTTTATTACTTCTTCAAACGGCTTTTTTTCCCTGGTAATAATTGTTGGGTTTGTTGTTACACCCCAGACATTTAAAATTTCACATAATCTCTTGATTTCTTTAGCATTAGCTGTATCAATTACTAATTTCATATTTCCTCCTTAAAAATTATTATTTCCTGCCAACTCAAACAGCTGTTCTTCTGTTAATGTTCCGCTGTTTCCCCCAACTACTGTACAGGCATATCCACCATTTACTGTCGCTAACTTTAAGCAGGTTTCATAATCATAACCTTTATTTAAAAAATGTAAGAAGCATCCAGCAAAAGCATCTCCTGCTCCAGTAGAATCAACTACTTCTACTTTCATGGCCTTAGAGTAGTATTTATTATCCTTTGTGTAACAATAAGCTCCCTTTGCTCCATCAGTTACACAGATAAACTGCATTTTATCTTCTAAAAGATTTCTAACATCATAGCCTAATGCAGCACAGAGTCTTTGATAAGATTGTTTATTTATAAACAGTCCATCCGCCAAATCAGCAATCATCAGCGCTTCCTTTACATCGGTATATTGGCTGGCGCCATCAAAAATCAATTTTGCCCCCTTTTCTTTAGCTTTCAATAAACATTCAGACTGCTCAAAAGAAAGAGTTAAGGTGTGCATTAAACTATAAATAATCGACGAATCGTTTAACAATTTTTGCATTTCATTATCGACAATAAAAAATGGTCTTTTCGGTTCAATAACAAAAATACACTTTTCATCGTTACATTGCATAATCAGACAACTGCCATTTATTACATCCTGGCCATATTGCAGATTAGAAACATCAACCTGTTTCTTTTTTAGTTCATCAACCAGCCAAAGGGTCTTTTCATCATCCGCTTTCAAGTAATCTAATACTCTCACCCTGCTACCTAAAGCGGCACTGATGGCTGCTACATTTAAAACACAGCCGCCAACCTTATCACCCAGAGGTTTAGCCATGGTTACATCTCCAGCACTGGGAAAAGCTTCTATTTCATAAAAACTATCTATGTCGCTTCCTGCAATCATCAACATATGTTTATTCATATAGATGTACCAATTTATCTGCGATATATTCTAAGTCAAATCTGTTTACCTGATTAATTAAATCTAATTGCCTTTTATTGTAATAGCCACTTAAGGTTCCGCTCATAGCACCTGCAATAGTGGCAATCGTATCGGTATCATTACCGATATTTACAGCGGCAATTACTGCTTTTTCCACATCACCATCACTGGCTACCAGCAGTCCAAAAGCTGTTGGAACCGCTTCAGCTGCCGAAAGGCCACAGCCAATAAGATCCGATAGTTCCTGCATTGTATTTACAATGTCATCCTTACACCTTTTTGCGATATTAACCGCTAAAAGAATTCTTTTATAAACTGAAGGATTAGCTAATTGAATCCCATGTTTTTCACCTTCCAGAGCTCCTTTTAAACCCGCTTCAACCATTGAATCTATTGTGGCATTTTCATTTAATGCCTCCGCTACTGCTGCTGCTACCGCACAGGCACCACTTAAGGCTGTGCTGTTATTGTGGGTTGGCTTGCAGATGGTAATTGCATCCTTAATGGCTTTATCAATATTGCCACCACTGGCTAAACCGACTGGAGCTATTTTCATCGCTCCGCCATTTGTGCCTTTCAAGTTGTCATATGCTGGCTTAAAAACATCAGAATCAGAGTCTTCTTTACCCAATATCCTATTAATTGCGGCACAGGTTGTTGGACCGGCAAGTTTATAATATGGTGTCTTTGACCAGTTTATTAAAGCAGCATGAGCAGTGGTATTGTTTATTATTCCTTTATGATTAATAATCGCCATAGCTGTATAATAAGCTAATGAAAAATCATCAGTTACACTTCCTCTTTTAAATCCCCTGGCAAAAACATCATCTGGAGGAGCAATAAAATCCATTACAAAACCACCAAATCTTTCTTTTATCTGGTCAGTATTTCTAGTTTCGGTGGCTGCTCCCATAGCATCTCCTACAGCTGCTGCTAATAATCCACCTAAAATATTTTTATAATTGCTCATACCTATTCTTCCTTTGACATAGTTATTATAACAAAAAAGAAAATTAATTTAACTTATTAAGTTATTTGTTGTCTTAATTTGTAAAAAATCAAAAATTTTTATTTGTTAATAAGTCTATCAGTTACATATTCTTCTACTTTTTTAACCATGTTTTCTGGCATTTCTCTTGGAACAGGAAAAACATAGCCGTTGATCATCCTCTGGGCAAACACTCTGACAAATTCAGCTGTGCGATATAAGTTTTTAGAGTCCATAAAAAATAGCTGGTCATAACGATCATGAATATAAGAGGTTCCTTTACCACCAAATCTGGCAAAAGAGACAGTTGGAATTCCTTTAGAGGCAAAAGGCATATTATCTGATGAATAAATGTCTTGACTTACCTTAATTTCAAAACCTTCTTCTTTAGCTAAATAATCAATGTAGTTGACTAAACTTTCTGGTCCGGTAACTACAGCCACATCACTGCCTAAAACTGGCCCTGCCACATCAACATTGATATTCAAAACAACTTTTCCAATTGTGTCTTCGTTATTTTTCACATGATATAAAGATCCCAATAGACCTCTTTCTTCAGAACCGCACCAAACAAATCTGATCGTTCTATTTGGTCTGTTATTCAAAAAGTGGTAATAAAGTTCCATCAGAATAACACTTCCAGCTCCATTGTCATAAACGCCAGAAGAATACTCAACTGAATCATAGTGAGCTGTAAAAACTATTATTTCATCAGGATTGATTTCTCCTTTTATTTCTGTAACGACATTTTGAGATTTTATTTTAAAGGTCTCTTGCTGAACATTTAAAGTAACTTCTTCAGGATTTTCTAAAACCAATTCCATAGCATCATGAATTGTCATGTGAACACCTGGAATATTTCCTTTTTCTCTTTGTGGTGATCGCAACTCTCGGTTTTCTAAATCGGTGACTTCTCTAGCTTCTTTTAATTCACCAGAAAAAGTTATAAATCCTACCGCTTTACCTTCAAGAAGCTTTTCATAAGTTTTCATATTCAAGTAGCCATTGACTAAAACTATCTTACCTTCACAGTTTTTAATACCTACTGCGTTATCAGTTGAAAGATAGTAGAACGGTGCTCTAAGTCCATCTTCAGGGGTGTTAGCACATTGATAGTAAGCTGTAACGTTATATTCTTTATCAGCTGTTTTTAAACTTGCTTTATTTACTTTTTGCCAGTCAACCTCAAATTCTTCAATAAAAGCTCCGTTACCTGTTTTTTCTATTGTTTCCTTCAGTATCTGAGCAGCTTTCTTTTCCTCTTTAGAACCACCCACTCTACTGAAGCCAATCTTTTCAAGCAGTTGCCATTGTCTTTTTTCATTAATCATAATTATTTACCTGATACCGCGATTTTCTTGACTAGAATTGAAGGCATCTCATACCCATTTAATTGCAGTTCTGTATCTTTGCCAACCGCAATTACTTCCTTGAAAACATCAAAGATATTTCCAGCAATCGTAATTAATGCTACTGGTTGTCCTTTTTTACCATCTTCAATCAAAAATCCACTGGCACTCAGTGAAAAGTTTCCTGATTGAGGATGCAAACCGGCATGCGTACCTTCTACTTCCTCGATATATATTCCCTTTCCTGTTTTTTCTAATAGTTGCTGTTTATTTAATTTTCCTGGTTTCATTGCTATATTGATGAATCCAGTTGATATTTTATCTCTTGATTTATAGCCATTACCTGTCGATTCCACATTGTCCTTATAAGCTGTTTTCAGATTATAGGCATATGTTTTAAGTACACCATTTTTAATTATTGTTTTATCAAAGGTTGCCACACCTTCATCATCAAAATATCTACAAAACGGATTTCTTTTTAATGGTGATTCTGTAACTGTAACGTTGCTAGAACATATTTTCTCTTCCAACTTATCAGCTAACAGTGATGTTTTTTTCTGCACCTGTTCAGCTGAAACGCTTGACAGCAGAGCTGTCAGCAATGAACTTGTAACTTTTGGAGATAATATACATTTATATTTACCAGAAGCGCAGGGACTAGAGCCAAATTGTGCAACTGTCTTATCAGCAACCTCCTGAGCAAATTGTCTTGCATCCAATTTATCTAGATCACTGACAAAACGATAAACTCTGCCAACCTTTGTTTCTCCCTTTTCATCTGTAGCGGTTGCTGTAGTATAAACCAAGGCATAATTTGTCTTAGAATTCAGCTTTAAACCATAAGAATTTAAAATAGTGTATTCTTCTTTTTCCTCCTGATAATATGTTTGAACATTTTCAATCAGGTCATTAGCGTTTTTAACTGCCAGATATACTTGTTCAGTCTTTTTAATTTTTTCCTTCGCTGAAGTAGAAGCTAATTTTTTATTAAATACATTTTTTCTCTTATAGTTTTTTGATCCTTTAAAAATAAATGGTTTATCCTCGCTATCTAATAACATAGCGTTTTCCTTGATTCGAGAAATAACATAATCCACCGTACTTTTATCAAATTTTTCACTTTCAACAGTTCCCATTTGACCATTGTAAATACCTCTGGCAGATATTATAAACGAATCGCTCATCTTATATGAATTGATTTCATCTTTGAAGAAGGAAAACGAGAAACGACTTGATTTTTTAATTGTCAGCTCTAAAGCTTCTATATTTTCTTCTTTAGCTTTTTTAAAAAATTTACTGTATTTAACCATTTTTATCAGCTCCTTTTGTCCCACCAACGGTAATTTCACTTACTCTGATTGTTGGTTGACCAACATCGGCTGGAATATAGCCCGAACTTGCTCCACACATTCCCTGTTCTCTTTTCAGGTCATTTCCGACCATATCAATATGCGAGAGAACTTCTTTTCCTGAGCCGATTAAACTTGCTCCTTTAATTGGATGAAGCAGTTTTCCGTTTTTAATCAGGTAGCCTTCATTAACCGCAAAGTTAAATTCTCCAGAAGCTGGATTGACACTTCCCCCACCCATTCTTTTAGCATATATTCCGTATTCCGTGCTAGCAATGATTTCCTCTAGTGTTGATTTACCTGGCAAAATAAAGGTGTTGCTCATCCTGCTGGTTGGCTCATACTTATATGACTCTCTTCTGCAGGATCCATTTCCTTTTTCATTCATTCTTCGACCATTAAAATCATCTATCAGATAAGAATTCAATACTCCATTTTTAATTAAGACATTTCTTTGCGTTTTATTTCCCTCATCATCAATATTCCCTGAACCCCAGGCTCCATCAATTGTGCCATCATCGACAGCGCTGACAAGACTTGAAGCAATCATTTCACCCTTTTTGCCAGAAAAAACAGATAAGCCTTTAGAAACAGAACTTGCTTCCAGTGAATGACCACAGGCTTCATGAAAAACTACTCCTCCAAACCCATTGCCGATTACAACTGGCATTTTGCCAGATGGACATTCTTTAGCTGATAACATCGTTACTGCGGCTTCAGCAGCTTCCTTTGCAGCCTGATTTAAATCAACTTCTTCTAAAAAATATTCCATTCCCTTTTGGGCTCCCGGAGCGCGATAGATTGATTCAATCTTCCCATCTTTGGAAGCAACAGCCACTAAGCCTGCTCTGCCTCTGGAGTGCACATCAGAAAACTGTTTTCCTTCACTGTTGAAAATTGATACTTTTTTATTATCATAAACAAATGATGCTGTTGTTCTAACTATTGACTCATGATAGTTTTTCATTACTGCTGCAGCATCTTTTAACATCTCTACAATTTTTTCCCTTGGATAACTGCCGTAAGCAATCTTTGGCAAATGTTTTTTGCCCTGTCTTACTTTTTTAATTGTTTTTACTTCTATTTTTCTTCCTTCAGAAAAAGAAGCAGATAAATCTTTAGCCAGCTTCTTTAAAGACTTGGCAGTAAGATTATTGGTATATCCATAAACGCTCTGCAAATCTTTTAAAAGTCTGATTCCAGCTCCATAAGTCAATGTATCATTACATAATTCAACCTTGCCATTATCAACACTGATACTGGCGGAATTTTCTTCTTCTAGATATATCTCCGCAAAATCTGCACCTGTTTCTGTAGCGATATTTAAAACCTCTAAGGCCAATTTCTTTGAGATCACGCCAATCACACTCCTTGTCTAATTATTATAACCTAACAAGAAAAGAATGTCATAAAAATCGGGCCTTTTTTTGGCCCGATTTCTTTATTTTATTATTTCTTCGATTGATTTGAAGTATTTATCCTTCTTGTCTTCGACATCTTCTTGATTTTCACCTTTGATACAGTAATAGAATTTACACTTTGGTTCTGTTCCTGAAGGTCTTATCGCAATCCAGGAACCATCTTCCATAAAGTATTTTAAGACATCACTTCTGTCAAAGCCAACAATATCTGTTTCTACTCCGTTCTCTAAGCATTTAGCTGTTCTGAAATCCTGATATTTGACAACCTTGTATCCACCAAGCTCTGTTGGTACATCAGCTCTTAAATCAGCCAGTAACTTTTGAAGCTTTTCTGCTCCATCAGCACCTGTCAAGGTGATTGACTGAATTGTTTCTAAGTAGGTTCCATACTTTTCATAAAGCTGTTTTAAAACATCAAGCAGAGTTAATCCTTTTTTCTTATAGTAGTTGGCACATTCTGCCAGCATCAGACATGATTGGTTAGCATCTTTATCTCTAACAATTTCTTTCATTAGATAGCCATAGCTTTCTTCATAGCCAAAGACAAAGTTTTTCTCTTTACTGATTTTGTATCCTTCAATCTTATCGCCAATATATTTAAAGCCAGTCAATGTCTTTTCGGTTTCTACTCCATATTCTTTAGCGATAATCTCACCTAAATCTGATGTAACAACAGTGTTAAACATTACAGGATTTTCAGGCATTAAGCCTTTTTCACGTCTTTGAGAGAAGATGTACTCGATCAATACCGAACCAGTCTGGTTTCCGGTCATTAAAGTATAGTCTTTTCCATCTTTTACTGCTACACCCAATCTGTCTCCGTCAGGGTCAGTAGCCAAAACGATATCGGCATCTACTCTTCTAGCATATTCTAAAGCTAGGATATAAGCTTCAGGATCTTCTGGATTTGGAACCAGGGTATTTGAGAAAGCAGGGTCAAAAGTACATTGTTCTTCAACATATACCGTATCATAGCCAACAGTTTCAAATAATGCTTTAACTGGTTTTAAGCTGGTTCCATGCTGTGGAGTATAGACAACCTTAAAATCATCTTTAGGCAGATCTGGATTTAACTGAATCTTTAATACTTCTTTTAAATAAGCTTCATCCACTTCCTTGCCAACATAATTGATCAACTTTTCCTGCTCAGCAGTCAGCTTTGGTGCTTCGATGAAATCACCACCTAATTTACCGATTTCTTCAATTACACCTTCAATCAATTCTGGAATCAGCTGACAGCCATTTTTGTCATATACCTTATATCCATTGTATTCTTTTGGATTATGTGAAGCAGTAATCATAATACCACCATCACATTTCAAATGTCTGACAGTGAAACTTAATTGTGGTGTGGTTCTAAGTGTTTTATAAACATAAGATTTAATTCCTAAAGCTGCAAAGATTCTTGCAGATTCCATCGCAAATTCTGTCGATTTATATCTGTTGTCATAGGCAATCGCAACTGAAACTTCGCCACCTTTTCTATTCAGGTAGTTGCCAAAGCCGACTGTTGCTTTTCTAACAGTATAGACATTCAGTCTATTAGTTCCAGCTCCTAAGACATTACGCATTCCTGCAGTTCCAAACTCAGCATCTTTATAGAAAGCATCTTTTTTCTGAGTTTCATTCATGTTTTCTAATTCGTGTTTTAAATCTTCATCCATAAAAGGATGGTTTAACCACTTTAAATATTTCTTTTCTACATTCATATTATTATTTCTCCTATTTTTAAAAATAGGGAAGCATGTCCTTCCCTTTTTTTTCACTATTATCCGATAACTTTTTGAGCTTTCAACGTTTCGATGATAGAATTTAATGCTTCTTCTTCGCCTTCCCCATCGCAAGTGATTACAATTTCAGACTGAGTTGGAATTCCCAAAGACATAACACCCATGATTGATTTCATATCAACTGAACGACCGTTGTATGAAATTGTAACTTTACATTTACATTTACTTGCTGCATTTACCGCAACTGTTGCTGGACGAGCATGTAGTCCCACTGGATCGGTAACTAAAACTTTAACTTCTGTCATATTATAAAAACCTCCTTGTTAATATATTTTTTTCCAATTTACAATGATTTTATTATATTTTGAAAGGGTTTTCAAGAACAAAAGCAAAAGATATTATTTATCTGCTGAATATTTCCTGTTATTTCTTTTCTTTTACATAAAAAGCAACAAAAACCAAAGAAAGTATGGCAAAGCTTCCTATGACAAATAAAGAAATATTCACATTGAAGGTGTCTTCCAAAATTCCAGTTACTAATGGAGCAATTAAAGCGCTTATCGATGAATATAATGCCAACCCTACCTGCTGACCGCTACTTTTCAGACTGGCTGGAGATTCAAGATCAATTAACTGCTTGGAAACTACCTGCATGATTGGAAAACAGGTAAACTGCAGTAAAGAAATTAACAAAACCTGTTTTACACTTATTGACAGCCCATACAGGAAAAATCTAAGCCCATAGGAAATTATTGCTATTACAAGCATAGGAATAGCTCCAAACTTTTTAACCAGCTTACCTCCGTAAAAAAACAGTGGCAGCTCAACTATTCCTGTTATCATCCAATAATAACTTATCTGTATGTTGGTGGCTTTTAAAGAATCCAGTTTACTTACAATAACAAAATCCAAGGCTGTCTGCATCATAAAGATACAAAACATCACCAGAATAATATAAATATAACCCTTGTTTTCAAATAGTTTTCCAACTGATTTTAGTTCTATCTTCTCCTGAGTTTCCTTTATGGCATCATCCATTTTCAAATTGATTATTATCAAGACAACGTTTATAAGTGCAAATACTACCCCAAGATAAATGTAGCCCAAATTATCAATAATAATTGATGTCAGCCAGGAACCAATCACCCAGCCAATTGAGCCAAAAGCCCTGATGGCACCATAATTTGTCTTGCAGTATTCACCGCTTTCTAAAACCCATGAATCTAAAAGTCCCATGCTGACTCTAAACATTACCGAATTTAGCGATACCAGAATAAAATGCACATAAAAATTGTAAGTATTATAACTGTATAATGCCGCTACCAGTATCGAATAAATTATGTAACCATAAATTACATATCTTCTGATGGTCTTATTCTTATCACATAGATAGCCAACCATAAACTGAAAAAACATTGAAAGCAAAGCTCCAAAAGAGACCATTATACTTCTCTGTGTTGCTGTATATCCTATCGTAATCAAATAGCTTATCAGCATACAATAACCTAAGCCTTCCGCAATATAGGCCAACAGGTTGGTAATCGCAAACATTATTATTTTTTTTCGGTCGTTCACTTGCCTCACCTCTTTATTCAATTGTATCATATTGAAAATTATATTATACTATTTGTGGTGATAAATCGTGGAAGAAGTAATTAAAATAAATGGGGGTAAACCTCTTAACGGAACAATCAGAGTTTCTGGAGCCAAAAATGCTACAGTGGCTTTAATACCCGCTACTGTTTTGGCCTATGGGAAGGTTAAAATTGTAGGTATTCCAGATATTTCCGATGTCGATAGTTTAAAAGAAATTTTAGAGTATATGGAAGTAGAAGTTGATACTCCGCATCCTGATGAAATAATTATTGATACCACAAATATGGTTAATAAACCCCTGGAAATTGATGCCGTCAGCAAACTAAGAGCTTCTTATTATTTTATGGGTGCTCTTTTAGGTAAATATAAGCATGTATCTATTCGTATGCCTGGAGGCTGTAATCTGGGACCTAGACCAATCGACTTGCATATCAAGGGTTTTGAAGCATTAGGAGCTAAAATTGACTATGATAATGGCAACTACATTCTTACTGCTGATGAATTGATTGGTACAACAATCTATTTGGACTTTGCCTCTGTTGGAGCAACAATAAATATCCTGATGGCAGCAGTTTATGCCAAAGGTAGAACAGTTATTGAAAATGCAGCAAGAGAACCTGAAATTATTGACTGTATCAATATGCTGAATAAAATGGGGGCCAAAATCAGAGGTGGGGGAACCAGCAATATCGTAATTGATGGTGTGGAAAAACTTGAAGGCTGTTTCCATGAAATCATTCCTGATAGAATTGAAGCCGGAACATATATTATTCTGGCTGCTGCTATGGGTGAACATGTGACAATTGATAATGTTATCCCTTATCATTTAGACTCTTTAATCTCTAAACTGCAGGAAATTGGAGTAAATATCAAGTTTTCATTTGATCAGGTCGAAATCACAAAAGCTGCTGGTCCATATGAAGCCACCAATGTTAAAACCATGCCATTTCCTGGTTATGCCACAGATTTACAGGCACCGCTTACAGCCCTGTTAACGCAGGCGAAAGGTAACAGCAGAATCACCGAAACAATCTATATTGAAAGATTTAAACACTGTAATGAACTCAATAAAATGGGGGCAAACATCATTTTAGGACCAGCTTCAGCAACTGTCGTAGGACCAACTGAACTGGTTGGCTGCGATGTTAAGGCTACCGATTTAAGATGTGGAGCAGCTCTGGTTGTAGCAGGATTAATTGCCAAAGGAACGACGACAATTCATGACATCTACCATATTGATCGTGGCTATGAGGATATTGTCGCTAAATTAGCTGCTTTAGGAGCTGATATTTATCGTGAAAATATCTAATAAAATAGCTTGTTATAATCGAAAATTAACAATTTTAGTATTGAAAAAGAGTATTAACTATGTTAATATGTTTAAGCACTTACTTTGGATTTTCAATTAATCCAAGGCGAAAGGAGATTGTATTATGAAAAAAGATATTCATCCAAATGTTTACCAGATAACAGTTACTTGTGCTTCTTGTGGAACTGAATTCTCTACACATTCTACTAAAAAAGAAATCAAGGTTGACACTTGTTCAAACTGTCATCCATTCTATACCGGTAGACAACGTTTCCAGGCTGCTGCAGGACGTATTGAACAATTCAATAAAAAATACGGCATCAAGGAATAATATTAAAGAGATTAAAAGAAGGCTGCTTAAAAACAGACTTTTTTTATTTTTGGGGGGAATGTTTGTTATAATGTAGGTAGTATATTCTGGAGATAATTTATGATGAAAAAACCTATTAACGTAATTTTAGATGGCGATCCAGGACACGATGATGCCATTGGGTGGGTTGTTGCTAAAGCAAGTGCTGATTTCAATATTTTAGCCTGTACTGCAGTAAATGGTAACTGCAGCGCTGCCAAAGCTGCCTACAACTCTCAAAGGATTTGTGCTCTGATTGACTTAGATGTGCCGATCGCTAAAGGGCAGGATAAACCACTGGTTATTGAATCTTTAAAAGCCCCAACTAATATTCATGGTGAAAGTGGCCTGGATGGACCAGACCTACCACTGCCAAAAAGAGAACTGGAAGATTTAACAGCTGTTGAACTGATGGTCAAAGTCTTAGAAGAGTCTAAGGAAAAAGTAACCATCATCGCAACAGGGCCTTTAACCAATGTTGGAGCACTATTATTAGTTAGACCAGACTTAAAAGAAAAAATAGAACAGATTTCAATTATGGGTGGAGGTATTAAATATGGAAACTGGACAGCTGCAGCTGAGTTTAACATTTTAATTGATCCTGATTCTGCTGATATTGTTTTTAGAAGTGGACTGCCAATACTTATGGCTGGTTTAGATGTCACTGAAAAGGCATTAGTTACTCCTGAAGATGTCGAACGAATCAAAAATATTGATAATCCTGTGGCTGAAATAGTCTGGCAATGGTTAGAATATTTCTATCAATTTCATGTGACCATTGGCTATCCTGGAGCACCAATTCATGATTTGTGTGCTGTTCTGGTATTAAATCATCCTGAAATCTTTGAGTTAAAGAACATGTATGTTGAAGTAGAAACCGCTGGTGAATACACCAAGGGAGCTACTATTGGCGACATCAATAATGTTAGTGGTAAAAAAGCCAATGCTACCGTACTGATGGATGTTGATCGAGAAAAATTTGTTGATTATATGATTGAAGCTATCAAAAGCTACAGCGAGGTTAATTGAAATGAAAAAAGTGTTTTTAAGTTTGGAACCATCAAAGAATAACGAACAGCTCTTAACTCTGATTAAAAAACAGAAAGACATTCAGCTTATCGACATCAAGGATATTAAAGATGATAGATTTACAGTCATTGTAAATGGTCCTTTGACTCAACTGGCTAATATTCTGATGAGTAGATATAAACTTATCGACCAGATTGATGCAGTATTATTTGTTGGTGGTTCAGATGCCTATGGAGATGTGACCCCAGCAGCTGAAAAAAATGTCTATGCCGATGTTTTTGCTGCTCAACAGGTTTTTTTATCAACCGTAAAAATTATAATGTTTGGTCTAAATGTTACCAGAAATTTAGAAAACAGAGCCTTAGCTCCACTTGTCTATTTAAAGGATTCATCTATCTTTGTTACAGATGAATGTGGGATTTATGTCGAAACCAAAGGTAAGGTTACCTATGGTAAAACCGTTACCGATGTCTATTCGGATTTCCAGTTTGAAGACCACCATTGTGAAATAGTACTAGATATCAATAGAGAAAGGTTTAACACTATTATAAAATCTCTATAAAGAAATATACTTTAGATTATGAATGATTTAATCGAAAAAATTATATGAAAACAACTTCTGTAATGATACAAAATTTATGCGCTCCTTGTTTTAGTCGCTGCAGGTATTGTCTGTTATCCTGGGATGGTAAAGTTGAAGGTATAAATTGGGAAAAAAGCGCAGTTATTGCTAAGCGTTTTATTGATGAGATAAATGAATGTTTACCGCATCTTAAAACTTCTTTTTCTTTTGGCTATTCTATGGAGCATCCTCATCTTGAAGCAGCGCTGTCTACACTCAACCAGTTAGGAAGTCCAATGTCAGAATTCTTACAGTGTAATGGCATGGAAATGAGAAACGATAATCAATGTGATGCTCTCATGCTGATGCTTAAAAAAGAAGGTATAAAAGAATTGAACTTTACATTTTATGGACTTGAAGAATATCATGACCGTTTTGCTGGAAGAAAAGGTGATTTCAATTTGTTGTTTCGGATGATGAAAGCAGCAAATAAATATCATATTCCATTTTCTGTTTCAATTCCGCTGACAAAAGAAAATATTAAGCAAATAAATGAATTAGTTGCTGTTTTAAAAAAAGAAGGAAGTAAGAAAATAAGACTCTTCATCCCACATCAAGAAGGTAGAGGAAAATCACTAAAAGATGTCAGATTAACCAAGGACGATCTCTTGCTGCTTTCTTCTGAAGCAATAAAACTGTTTAACCATAACATTTATAAAACTGAATCTGAATGGCTTGGTGAAACTGATCCGATAAACCAACAAAACAGACTGATAATTATTTCTCTTAGAGCTGATAATATTAAAGAATATGAGAACAAAAATGCACTTTCTTTAATTAAGGAGATTGAATTGCTGGATGAAAAATATTATGCTTCATTTCCTGTTTTTACAGAACTGGCAAAACAATATGGCGATTATCAAGGCAATAAACTATACGGAATTAGAGATTTATATCATCATTATCGTTTATGTTTCCAGCAAGAACATAAATTACAGGTTTATGATGTTACCGATGAAAGACACTCTGGAAGCAGAAGATATTAAAAAACAGACCTGTTTGAAGTCTGTTTTTTGTTAATTCAGGAGAATTTAAATTCTCTTTTTTCTAAATAACTTTTCTGATAAATCCTTTTGAAACTTCAAGTTTTTTGGTTGCTTCTTTTTCATCAATTCCCAGCAAAATCATTACAATTGCCACTTTACAGTTATTATCACATTTACTCAATGCTTCACTGGCTGTTTCTCTGTTAACTCCTGTCGCTTCCATAACAATTCTCTTGCATCTTTCAACAAGTTTTTCGTTTGTTGCCTGGACATCTACCATTAAATTTCCATAAACTTTTCCAGATTTAATCATTGTAGCAGTTGAAATCATATTCAGGATAATCTTCTGACAGGTTCCAGCTTTTAATCTGGTAGATCCTGTTAATACTTCTGATCCTGCATTTACTTCAACTGGATTTTGAGAATATTTTGATATTTCAGTACTGTAGTTGCAGCAGACACTTCCTGTTTTTGCTCCTACTTCTCTGGCATATTCTAAACCACCAATGACATATGGAGTTCTTCCACTTGCCGCAATACCGATAACGATATCTTTTGAAGATAGATTGATATTTTTTAAATCCGCAACTGCCATCTCTTTAGAATCTTCTGCGCCTTCAGCTGCTCTGATAAACGCTTTTTCACCACCAGCAATCAAACCGATAAACTCATCATCACAATTGAAAGTTGGTCGACATTCTACAGCGTCCATCAAACCCATTCTGCCACTTGTTCCGGCACCGATATAGATGATTCTTCCTCCATCAGCGATTACTTCAATTGTCGTATTAATTAATTTTTCAATTTCAGGCAATGACTTTTTAATTGTTTCAATAACATTAATATCTTCATCATTCATAATTTCAATGATTTCTTTTACTGATAACAAATCCAGATTCATTGTCTTTTCGTTTCTAACTTCTGTCTTCAAATTACTAATATTCACCATATTTTGACTTACCTCACTGGATTTAATGTTATCATATTTTATATGTTTATTAAACAGCATAATCTGGTGATTGACCTTTAGATATTTATTATTTTAGATAAATGTGTTAAAATTTTTCGTGCAAGGAAGAAAAGGTGTTAAATTATGAATAAAATCGAAAATCTCTTAAAAAATAAAATTACCGAAGCAGTTTTTTCGACTTTTAATATTGAACTAGAGGATGATTTTGTTGTTATTGAAATTCCAAAAGATAGTAATAATGGTGATTATTCTACTAATATCGCCATGAAACTTACCAAGTCAGTTAAACAAAAGCCAAGTATTACAGCTAATATGTTGGTCGAAAAATTAAACGAAACCTGTGAAATTGCTGAAAAGATTGAAGTAGCTGGTGTTGGTTTTATAAATTTCTTTATTAAAAGTGAAGTGTTGGCTGAAATTATCAATACAGTTATCGATGCCAAGGATGATTATGGTAAAAACAACAGCGGTAACAACTTGAAAATCCTGGTTGAATATGTCTCTGCCAATCCTACTGGGCCTTTACATTGTGGACATGCCAGAGGAGCAGCCTGGGGAGATGTAATTTGTCGTCTGTTAAAAAAATCTGGCTATGATTATTTGAGAGAATACTACATCAATGATGCTGGTAATCAAATCGATATGCTGGGCGAATCAATTTATGGACGCTATCGTCAATATTATGGACTGGATTTCACTATTCCTGCTGATGGCTATTACGGCGAAGATATCATTGAAATTACTAAAGAAATCATTGATGATGTCGGTGACAACTATCTTCACAGTGCCAAACAGGAAGCTGTAGACTTCTTTAAATGGGAAGGAAGAAATAGACAGCTTAACCGCATAAAAGCAGATTTGGCTTATTATGGCTGCCATTTTGATTCATGGGTTTCTGAAAAATCTATTGTTGATGAAAATAGAGTCGAAAAGGCGCTGGAAAAGATGATTTCCATGAATCTTACTTACCAGCAGGATGGAGCTTTCTGGTTTAAAAGTACTGAATATGGTGATGATAAAGATCGAGTTTTAAAGAAATCTGATGGTTTCTATACTTATCTGACACCAGATATTGCTTATCATCAGCACAAGTTTGAAAGAGGCTATGAAAAACTGGTTAATCTCTGGGGAGCTGATCATCATGGCTATGTAGCTAGAATGAAAGCAGCTATGACAGCTCTGGGTCACCCAAAAGATGCTTTAGAAGTAGACTTAATTCAAATGGTTCGACTTGTTGAAGATGGA
The DNA here is from genome assembly GCA_033808805.1 of Erysipelotrichaceae bacterium. Lineage (GTDB taxonomy): Bacteria > Bacillota_I > Bacilli_A > Erysipelotrichales > Erysipelotrichaceae > UBA1783. Next base: position 326,231 of record JAPXMY010000001.1, on the reverse strand, counting down.
ATTGAAGTTAAAATGAGCAAACGTACCGGCAATGCCATTACTATTAGAGAATTAGTTGATGAGGTCGGATTAGATGCTGCTAGATATTTCTTTGTCTGCAAAGCCGTTGACACTCATCTTGATTTTGATTTTACTTTGGCCAAATCAGAAACAAATGACAATCCGGTATATTATGCTCAATATGCCTACGCTAGAATTTGCTCGGTTTTAAGACAATACCCTGCTGAAAAATTGGAGCATTATTCTCTGTTAAACTGCGAAAAAGAAATTGCCTTATTAAAACATATTGGTGAATTTACCTCTGTTGTGGCTGATGCCGCTAAAACCAGAGCTCCTCATAAAATGTGTAATTATATTCAAAAATTAGCTCAATATTTTCATTCGTTCTATGCAACTAATAAAATTTGTGATGAAAACAATATAAAGCTATCAAAAGAACGATTGGCACTAGTTGAAGCTATCAGAATTACCTTAAAGAATGCTCTGGATTTAATTGGTGTTTCTTCACCTGAAAGAATGTAAATATTAATTGTTGCAATACTTAAAGTGTGTCATCACTGATGCACTTTTTATTTGAAACCTAAGTTTTCATAACACAGTTTTCAACTTTTTTATCATTTTGTGGTTTTGTGGTGTTTCCTTTTTACAATTCTTTCTAAACTACTATAATAAACATGTAAATAAATCGAGTTGTCATTAGAGGTTGTTATGAAAAATGAATTAAGAGGTATTGGAATATTATTATTTGCGATACTGATCAACACAATTATCAGTCCTGCATTCCTTTTATCCATTCCGATTGGACTTGTTGGTTTGTTTGTTCTATTTAAAAAAGACTCTCAGTAAACTTTAAAAAATTTAAAGAAAGTCTCATGTTAAAAATAGTGTATTTTGCGATATGCTATTTTTCTTTATAAGCATGTTTAGATACAAAGATATAACCAAATGCTCCTGGACCCCAGTGACAGGCAATTGCTGGGTCAAGATTATCATATTCGACCATTGCCTCTTTATATTTATTGTTAGTTAATGAAATCAGTTCATCAAGATTTGTTTCATCATAGGTATATGAAGGGATGATTGGATAACTTGTATCACAGTCTTCTGTTTCTAAATAATTGGCTAACATTTTAAGAGCCTTTTTTCTACCCAGAACTTTACCAACCATTTTAACCCCGCCATCCAGGTTATCAATGGCGATAAACGGCTTTAACTGCATTACATTGCCAGCAACATATGCTGCCTTTGATAGTCTTCCGCCTCGATATAGATACTCCAGTGTATCTGGTATTGCCAGTACTCTGATTTTTGGCAGTATTTCTTCTATTTTCTGCAAAACAAACTCAATTGGCTGATCACGATACCTGTTTATTTCTTCAACGATGAGTTTAATTCCGCCAACAACAGATTTACAATCAATCACGTGAACTTTTTCTTCATCTTGAAACAACATATACAGTGTGCTGTAGGTTGAAGAAATCCCTTTAGAAATCGGAATAACAATTACATCATCACCCTGATTTACATATTCCATAACTCTTTCTTTAGCTTCAACCATGTTTGGAAGTGAGGTTTTAGGAAACTGTTTTTCTTCTATTAAGGCATGATAAAATTCTTCCATCGTTAAATCCACACCATCTAAATACTCTTTATCACCTAATAATAGTTTTAAAGGAAGTATTTCAACATCATACTTTTCTTTTTCGTTCTGTTTAATACTGCTTCCCGAATCTACAAATACTCTAATCATATTTCCCCCTTGTTTTCATCTTTTTCAATCTTATTATTAACCTTATTTCGTTAAAATTTTCAATATTTCAAGTATATTAAATCACTACTAAATTGTCAAAAATCTAAATTTTAAATACAATCGTTAAAATAGCACTTAAAATTATTGCTGGAACCATATTCATTGGTTTGGCTTTAATCATATTGAGCATATTTAAACCAACCGCTAAAAGCACGATTGAACCAACTGCTGAAAGCTGAACAATGCATTCACTGGTTAATACTGGAGCAATTACCAAAGCCAAAATACTCAGTAACCCTTCATAAATCAAAACAAAAGCAGCCGAAAAGTAAACCCCAATACCATATTTGGCGGCCAAAACTATTGCACTGACAGCATCAATAATACCTTTCATTAAAAGAATGCTGTAATCAGAAGTTAAACCATCCTGAATTGAACCTACAATAGCCATACCACCTACACAAAACAACAGTGAAGCATTAACAAAGCCTGAAGCAATTGGTGATTTAGAACTGAACTTTTCCTGTATCTTTTCTCCCAGTCTGACAATCATTCCATCCAAATCAATAACATTTCCTATCATCGTTCCTATTGACATTGACAACAACATATTTAAGGCTGATCTCATTTCCAACATTCCATCGATACCAATATAAAGAACACACAATCCCATCGCTATGACCAGTTGATTTTGTAGTTCTTCTTTTAGGAATTTACCAATAATCATTCCTACAGTTGTTCCCAGTATTACCAGTGCTGCATTAATGATTGCTCCATACATAAAATAACACCACCCTTTTCCCTATATAATAATACCTTTATTTCAAAACAAAAAGAACTTTTTTATTTTTAAGTGTATAATTATTTTATGAAAACTATTTATACCAATGTCAATATTTTAAATGGAACCAAAAATATGGTGCTGCAGGAAAATATGATGCTTACAGTAGATAATGGAATTATTGTTAGTATTGAGGAGGCTAAAGATACAAATGAAAACAATGTTATAGATCTGCAAGGCAGGTATCTTATCCCTGGACTGATTAATTTACATATTCACACTCCTGGTACGGGCTTTCCAAAGAAAAAAGAATCTGACAGCACTAAACTGGCTAAACTGATTATGAGCAATAAACTTCTTCAGCAGATTGGCAAGAGCATCTGCCGTAATGCTTTAAAAACAGAGCTCTTATCCGGAACTACCACCGTTAGAACTGTTGGTGGTTTAGGTAATTTTGATTCACAGCTGCGTGATGAAATAAATAACGGAAAAACTGGTGGCCCACGAGTATTAAGCTCCGATAGCGCTGTTACCATTCCAGGGGGACACATGGAAGGTTCCGTTGCCTATGGAGCAAAAACCATTGAAGAATTTGAAAAGTTTATTGAAGACAATGCTAAAGCTGGTGTCGACTGGATCAAACTGATGATTACTGGCGGAGTACTGGATGCTAAAGTCAAAGGGGAACCTGGTGAACTAAGAATGAACAGTGAGCAAGTCAAAGCCTGCTGTGATAAAGCCCATTCATTAGGTTTAAAGGTCTGTGCCCATGTAGAAAGTCCTAAAGGCATCATTATGGCTTTAGAAAATGGTGTTGATACCATTGAACATGGTGCGGCAATGGATGATGAAATAATTGCTTTATTTAAAAAAACTGCTGCTGTTTTAGTCTGTACTATTTCTCCAGCAATTCCATTAGCTAAATTTGATCCTGATATTTCCAAAGCCAGTGAAATTGTTCTTTACAACAGTAAGGTTTTACTGGAAGGAATCCTTTCAGGAACTAAAAAATGCCTGGAAAACGGCATTACAGTAGGCTTGGGAACTGATTCAGTCTGTCCTTTTATTACCCATTATGATATGTGGCGTGAATTGGAGTATTTCCATAAGATGGTTGGAGTATCAAGAAATTTTGCTCTTCATACCGGAACATTGATCAATGCTTCTATTTTAGGTTTAGAAAATGAAACAGGATCTATTGAAGCAGGAAAATCAGCGGACTTTATTGTCGTTGATGAAAACCCTCTGACTTATGGCTTTTCAACCATCAGAAAACCATATCTGGTTCACTTTAAAGATCAAAAGTATCTACAGCCAAAAATTAAAAAGAATGCTATTTGCGAAAGAGAATTAGATAAATATTTAGCTACTCTTTAAAATTTTGCCCAGTAAAGAATAAAACAATGGATCTTATCATTAAGCATTTTGATAATTAATCCATTGTTTTTTATTATTTTTCTTTATTAAGAATTGACTGCAACTCTTCTTTTTTATTATGTTCAATATCAATGTATGTCTCTACATAACCACATTTTGGACATAAAGCTGCCTCAATTGGAGCAGCAGAAGGCTTAATAGCTTTTTCTTTTAAAACAATACTGACAACACTGTTTGGTGGGGCAATTTTAAGATTTTCAATCATTTCTGTTTCACATCTTAGACATTTTCTCATAATTTTCTCCTTACTTTAAAAACATTATTATTTTTTACATCACTCACAAATAAATTGTATCACTTAAAATATTATCTAAATATCTTTTTTTATATCAATAACCAATATTTCAGGATTATTAAATACTCTTAATGGAAATTGACTGTTACCCAATCCTCTAGAGACAATCATTTCAGTATTATTCAAATGGTATTTTCCTGTAGTATATTTTGGAAGTATTCCCTGTTGGGGTGAAAACAATCCACCGATATAAGGCAGTCTTATCTGTCCTCCATGAGCATGTCCACTTAAAACTAAATCAAAATCAAATTTAGAATATACATCAATATATTGAGGTCGATGAGCCAGCAAGATATTAAAGTTTTCCAGTTCAATTTTCTGTAGTTTTTCTTCAACTATCTTTCGATAAATTACTTCATTTTGCTCTGTTATAAAACCCGGATCATCTATTCCCACCAGGCATATTTCTTCCAGCTGAACTTTGCGATCATCTAAAACATTTACCCCTAACGCCATTAAGCTTTCTTTAAATTTTGGATAGAACGTCTTTCTTGATTCATGATTTCCTGTCACAAAATAGATTGGGGCAATTTTAATAATTTTTTCAATTAAATAGTAGCATCTGTATACGTTTGTTCTTCTTGAGTCTAATAAGTCTCCCGTAATAAAAATGTAATCTGGCTTTGCGCTTTCAATTAACTCAATTAATCTGCTGTTTTTTTCTCCAAACAAATCATTGTGCACATCTGAAAGATGAACAATTCTTTTTTCTCTTTCTACTTTTTTACTGGAAAATTCGTAGAAAGTCAGGCCTACGTTTTTATTCTGGTGTATTGCATAATCTAAAAATAAAACTGCTAAAACAATAATTACTATCATAGGACAATTTTACACTAACAATCTTAAAAAGGAAAACTATAACTCTTTATCTGCACTTTTTTCTTCTTAAAATTATCAACTGGGAATCTTCCTTTTTTCTTTTTTGCTTATTTGGATTATTGAAACTCTTATAGTATAATTACTACGTTAGAAGGTGATTATTTATGGATAAAATGCTAGCTAGACTAGAGGCTATGGCAGCTAGATATAACGAAATAAACGACATGCTGATTAGTGGCAACGTTTTTTCTGATGCTCGTGAATATGGAAAAATCAGCAAAGAGCATTCCAAACTTCAACAGCCAGTTGAATCATATTACCAGCTGGTTGAAACTTTAAAACATATTAAAGATGCAGAATTGCTCATGCATGATCCTGATTTAAGAGAAATGGCTGAAATGGAACTGGAAGAATTGAAGGAAAAGAAACAACAGCTCATTGATCGTTTAGAGGTTTTACTAATCGAAAAAGATCCTAACGATGAATGCGATGCTATTTTTGAAATTAAAGGAGCCGCTGGAGGAGATGAGGGAAATATCTTTGCTGGAGATTTATATCGTATGTACTGTCGCTATGCCGAAACAAAAGGATGGCAGGTTCAGACTTTTGACTTTGTAGAAAGTGAAGCGGGTGGTTTCAGTGATATTTCATTTATTATCAAGGGTGATGATGTCTATCGTGAATTGAAGTTTGAAGGCGGGGTGCATCGCGTACAACGAGTGCCTAAAACTGAAGCCAGTGGAAGAATACACACTTCAACCGCTACAGTATTGGTATTGCCTGATTTAGAAGACGTCGATTATGAAATCAATATGGATGATTTAACCTTTGAAACGCATCGTGCTTCAGGAGCTGGCGGACAGCACGTCAATAAGACTGACTCAGCAGTTAGAATTACCCATATTCCAACGGGAATTACCGTAAACTGCCAAGATGGCCGAAGCCAGATTCAAAATAGAGAACAAGCTTTAAAGATTATCACAGCTAGAGTTTATGATGAATATAAGAGAATTGAAGATCAGGAAAAAGGTGAAGTCAGAAAGAGCCAGGTTGGAACTGGAGATAGAAGCGAAAAAATTAGAACCTATAACTACCCTCAAAACCGAATTACTGATCATAGAATCAACTATACCATTCAGCAATTAGACCGTGTCATGGAAGGTAAGTTAGATGATATCATTGAAGCTTTGTTAGATGCTGATCAAAAAGCCAGAATAGCTGGAGAACATTAATGGCTTCTTATCGTCAAATTCTACAGGAGGCTATCAAAAAATGTCAGCAGGTAGATATTTCAGCTGAATCAGTTCAGATCTTATTGCTTGAACTATGTAATATGAACTACACCGATTTGTACCTTAACTATGAACAGAAGATTGATGATTCTATCAATCAGCAATTTCAACAGGCTCTTAAACGGCTATTGAAAAATGAACCCTTGCAGTATGTCTTAGGCTATCAGTGGTTCTATGGTCATAAAATACTGGTTTCACCAGATTGTCTGATTCCCAGATATGAAACCGAAGAATTAGTTGCCAATGTTCTGGCAGATTCTGATTATTATTTTAAAGATTACCTGTCAATAGATGTCGCTGATATTGGAACGGGCTCTGGAGCTATTGCTATCGCTTTAAAAAAGGAAGAAGACAAGTTTAACATTCATGCCACTGATATTTCTGCTAAGGCTTTAGAAATTGCCAGAAAAAACTGTGAACTTAATAATTGTGAGATTACTTTGTTTCAGGGAGATATGTTACAGCCATTAATTGAAAACAATATCAAACTTGATATTTTGGTCTGCAATCCACCATACATTCCATCAGATCAGAATATGGAAAAAAGCGTGGTTGAATTTGAACCACATCTCGCTTTATTTGGCGGAGATGATGGTTTATACTTCTATCGTTCAGTTTTTGAAAACGCCCACAGGGTAATGAAAAACAAATCATTTATGGCTTTTGAAATCGGGTATGATGAAAAAGAAGATCTTGAAAAAATGGTCATAGAATATTTTCCAGATGATAGATATGAAGTATTAAAAGATCTCAACGGTAAAGATAGAATGCTTTTTATTTATCACAACTTAGACTAGTTAGTTAAACTGGTCTTTTTTATTATATAATTAACTAAAGAGGTAAAAATTATGGGATTAAGATTTTATAAATCATTTAAAATATTGCCTGGTGTTAGAATGAATGTTTCTAAATCTGGCATAAGTTGGACCTTGGGTTCTAAAGCGGTAAAGCTTAATACTGGTAAAAGAGGAACTTATTTAAACTTGTCAATTCCTAAAACCGGTATTTCATGGAGAGAACGCCTGGATAATAAAACCAGCAAGAATAAAGCAGCAACTTCAAAAGAAGATAGTGGTAAGCAAAATGAAGAAAACAAGGCAATTATTGAACAATATAAAAAAGAAAATGATTTCATTGTCAATCTTCATAAATATACTGATGATGTGGTAACCAGCCAAGATTTTATTAATCATCTAAATGAGGTTGAAGGAGATTCACTTAAAAAATCTTTGCAGTCAGTAATTGATGGTGATAAAAACACTCTTGATGCCTTAATTGAAAATTATATCAACTCAATAGAGCTGCCTTATGAATTCAGCATTGAATATGAGGTAGAAAATAATATTCTTTTCATTGATTTGGATCTTCCTGAAATTGAAACATTCAACAGTCAATATCCGAGCTTGTCTTCAGATGGCGAGATTATCATCAAAAATAAAAATCAGCTGACCATCAGACAGCAATATAGTCAGGCAATAATTTCCTTAGCCATCTATTTAGCTGCCAACTTCTTCAACCTGACACCATTTATCGAATATATTGTGCTGTCCGGATATTCTCAAAGAAGAAATAAAGCAGGCGATCTGGTTGATGAGTATTTATTTTCCTTCAAATTTGAGCGCCAAAAAATGGAAAATGTCGATTTATCAAGCATTGATAAGGCTTATAACTTTATATTAAACTTTGAAAACAGAATTAATTTATCAACTTCATTCAATTTTAAAGCTATAACACCATACCAGCTGAAAGAAGATAAAAAAGATGCAGGCACCAGCCTTCATCTAAAGGAAGCAATACAGGGATTGAAAAATCTGGGTTATAAATCTGTGGAAATTAATTCAATAGCTGATAAATTAAAAGAGTTAAATTTAAATTCTACAGATGAATATTTAAAAGAAGCGCTAAAAGAGTTAAACAAAATAAAATAGGCTGATCAGCCTATTTTAATATTCGTCCTCTTCATTTTCTTCTTCATCTTCGTCTTCTTCGTCATCGAATTCATCTTCGTCTTCATCATCATAATCTTCTATTTCTTCGTATTCGTCTTCTTTGACTTCAACCTGTTGATATTTACAACGGGTTTTAAGATTCCAGATGTTGTTTTCCAGCATGATGAATCTTCCATCCAATGTAAGATCTGTATAAAATTGAGATTTTTTTCTAGATGCAATTTTACCATCGTAACCTAATTCATCGTTTACGCTGACCCACAATTCTTTAAATGACATTCCTTCTTTAGCATTCAGTAATTTGTTGTATGCAATATCTATAGCTTTTAAACTCACTTATTATCATCTCCTATATATATCGTTATGATTATAAATAGAATGGCATATAAATGCAACATCTTTTTATTAAAAAGTGCCCAATAAAAGCTCAGTTCTTCTTAATCTGCAGTATATTTGTGCAAAAAATCACTTTTTTCTAAAAATTCAATAAAAAACTGACCTATTGTTCCCTGCAAACCCATCGATAAAATAGTTCCGACACCAAAGTTTCCCTTTAAAATAATCCCTATTACAAGAACCGTAATATCCAGTAACATTCTCATGTGTTTAAATTGCTTATTTATTTTTTTACTGATTAACAATACAAACCCGTCATAGGGATTATTGCCACACTTGCTGTTTACTCCCAAACCGATACCAAAACCAATTAAAACTAATGCTATCACAAAATATAATACTCTTAAAACCATTGAATGTAGTGGCAGAGGAATATAGCTTGCCAGCTTTATCCCCGCTGAAATAATAAACGGATAAACTATATCTGTTATTTTTAAGGCTTTTCTATCAACAACAAATATGAAAAAAGCAAATAAAAGATTGGATAAAAAACTGCATATTGCCAATTCTAATCCTAAGGCATTTGATAATCCCTGTTGAAAAGTTGTCAGTGGGTCTGTTCCTACATTGGCAGAAACAGAAAAAAAGACTCCGATACCGATAACAAGTCCACTGACCAGCATTATCAAAAATCTATGAAAATAATTTTTACTCATAAGCAATAACTGTCCTTCTTAATTTTTTTGAATAATTTAATAAAATCATGATGATACTTTTCATCAATTTTTTTAATTCTCTGTTTAAATTGAAGGCCATCAACCACTAAGTCATTAAATACCTCAGCAATCAAGTCGTTTATCTCAATGTTTTCCTGTGGTAGATATATATTAACCTGCAAGATTCTGTTTCTATAAAGATCGACATAAATCTGAGCCTGACCAAAATCATAGTTATCACTGATACGAATTGTATACTTGCTATCTGTGTTATAGATAAATTGATAGCTACGATAAAGTTCCATATACTCCAGCAAATCATCGGTAACCGACATCTGATAAACATCACCATATAAATTGGCGAGTGATTGCAGGATGCTTTCTTTTACATCAATATACCTGATAAATGGGTCATAATCGACAACATTGATAATATCTTTTTTGATGGTAGGATCTTTCAATAATCTTGCTCTTTTACTTTTATCACAACTCCAGTACAAAGAACCGGCATGCATACACCTTTGCTGTTTAATGTAGTAATTATTGTCTGTCAATTGAAATTTATTGAGCATTATTTCATCATTAGCCAGATAAACAGGCAACTGCACTCTTGCCAAAGCCTGATAAATAACATTAATCTGTTTGGCAGGGTTGTAGTTGTTCATATATAGAAAGAAAGCATAATTAAGAGTCCCCAGATCATTGAAAACTGTTTTTCCGTGACTATCTCTTCGACACAATCTGGTCTTTTCAAATTCCAGCTGAGAAACGTTACACTCGCTGTAGGCACTGCTTTTATTTCCAATAATGATAGAATCGTTATTTCTCCACACCAAAAAGACCATACTGTCATCAGGTATGTTGTTGATAAGATAGGCTTGCAATGCCAGATTGTGAAAAGGATTAATATTATCGCTATCCACCAGATATACATTTTCTACCATTATAAAACTTCCTTTGGAAAAAAGATTTTCTCATCTTCATACGAATCGTTTTGACACAGGGAAGAAACAATCGTACTGACTGTTGAAAGCTCCTTGATTGAACCATCATCTTCCAGTACCCAAATACACTGTGATTTAGTCGTATATGGTCGATAAGGATTCTGGCTTTGATAATCCTGATGAAAATAATAATTCAAATCATAGCCTTTTTCTAAACATTTTTTCTTTATCTCTTCTTTTCTATCCACTGCTGCGTATTTAAAGAGATTTCTACTTAATATTCTTTTGGCTAAATCAGCTAATATACCATCATCCATTTGACTCATCAGATTAAAACCATAGAAACATGTTGCATCATCTAACAGATATATTTCTTCATTTGAAAATTGCTGTTTTTCTAACAGGGCTTTAAACATCGATAATTTTTGGCCAATACTTTTATCTGTTCTGTATAAATCAAACAAACGTTGAAAAACCTTCTGTAGCAAGGTGTCATAGCTTCTGCTGACGGGATGATAGTAAACCTGCCAGTACATATGATACCTAGCCATGATATAATCTTCAATTGTGTGCACTCCGCTGGCCTTGATTGCCAGCTTGTCATTAGCAACTCTCATTGTTCTTAAAATTCTCTCCAAATCAAATTCTCCATATTTGGTTCCTGAAAAGTAAGAATCTCTTAATAGATAATCCATTCTATCAGCATCTAACTGTGAACTGACCATTTGACATAAAATCTTATTAGGATGACTCCCTTTTATCACGCTGGCAACATCATCTGGTAAAGTTGTATTATACTCTTTTAAAATGGTATTAATTTCTGATTGTCCCTTGATTATCTGAATAGTATACAATTCGTGATCGGTTTTCATAATAGATTCAAAAGAATGAGAAAAAGGAGCATGACCGACATCATGCAGTAAAGCGGCTAATTTCACTGTTATTTTTTCATATTCTGTTAAAGCACTATTGATATCATTAACTTCATTAATCATTCTTCTGGCTATTTCATACACACCTAAAGAATGAGCAAATCTTGAATGTTCCGAAGTATGATAAACCATTGATGTGGAACCTAACTGTTTTACTCTTCTTAGACGTTGAAATTCCTTCGTTTGAATACAATCCCATATTATTTTATCCTGTACTCTGACATAGCCATGTATTGGGTCTCTAAAAACTTTTTCTTCAGATAAGCTGTTCATAATTAACCCTCCGATACATGTCTATTTTATCATAAATTTTGTTATAATGGGGTTGTAATAAAGATTGGAGAATAATATGAATATTTATCAAAAATGTGTAGAATCTGCTGACTATATTAAACAATATGCTGATGCTAATGGGGCTGTTGGAATTATTCTCGGCAGTGGTTTAGGCAACTTGGCTGATGAAGTAGAAGATGCTGTGATTATCTCTTATAAAGACATTCCTCATTTTCCAATGACTAATGTTATTGGACATGCAGGAAGACTGGTAATTGGTAAATTAAATGGTATTAAAGTTATCTGTATGCAGGGACGCTTTCACTTCTATGAAGGCTATGATATGAAAATTGTTTCAATGCCAGTAAGAGTGATGAAACTTTTAGGAATACGCTCTCTGATTGTTACCAATGCAGCTGGTGGAGTCAATAGAGATTTTAATGAAGGAACATTGATGGTAATTGATGATTTCATCAATTTCATGGGGGAAAATCCATTAACTGGACCAAATGTTGATGAATTTGGCCCTAGATTCCCTGATATGACTTTAGCTTTAGATGATAGCTATAAAAAATTGACTTTTGAAGCAGCTAAAGAATTGAATATTGATTTAAGAAAAGGCGTTTACATGTCATTTAGAGGACCAAACTACGAAACTCCAGCTGAGATACGTTTTGCGGAAGTAGTTGGTGCTGATGCTGTTGGAATGAGTACAGTTCCTGAATTTCTAGTGGCAAGGCATGCTAATATTCCAACTCTTGGCATCTCTTGCATTACCAATATGGCTGCAGGAATCACTGGTAAAGAGTTAAGTCACTTAGAAGTAGAAGCTGTAGCCAGAAGAGTTAATAATGAGTTTAAATCGTTAATTAAATTAGTGATTACCAGAATGTAAAAAACACATTGATGAATTTTTACATCAGAAATTTAATAAACAGGCTTTTTAGATAAGGCCTGTTTTTTAAAAAAAACAGATTTTTAAATTAATTATCAAATATTTAATTGTCTATACAAAAAAGAAGGACTGTTGGTGTCCCTCTAATAATTTAATTTTGTTTTTTTCACTGTTAAATAATTTATATTTTTAAGCTAAATAATAGGGAATTTTAAAATCGCTTTAAATAAGTCTCCATCTATTTCTAACTTTAATGAACCGTTTTGCAGTTCCGAAAGGCTTTTGGCAATTGATAATCCTAGACCATTGCCTTCAGTATTTCTTGAATGATCTCCTCTGGTGAATCTTTCCATTAAATCTTCTTCACTCATATCCAGTTGTTCTTTGGATGTGTTTTTAAAGGTGATTACAGCATTGCCATCATTTTTTTCAATTGAGAGATAGACTCTGGTCTCTGGTTGAGCATACTTGCAGACATTGTTCATCAGATTATCAAATATACGCCACATTCTTCTTCCATCAGCCATTATCAGGATTTCTTCTTCTGATTGCTTAACAACCAGTGTCAGCTTACTGTTTTCCAGTTTTTGGGCATATTCACCAGCAACCTGAGTTAAAAATACATTTGCATCACATGGAACAAGATTTACCTCAAGGTTTCCCGTTGACGCTTTTGAAGCTTCAACTAAATCCTCAATCAATCTTTCTAATCTATTAGATTGTCTTACCAGTACTTCTGAGTACTCTTTAATCTTCAAGTTTTCTGTATCTTCTTCGCTTATCAAAGAAGCATAGTTGATAATTGAAGTCAGGGGAGTTTTAATATCATGCGATACATTAGTAATCAGCTCGGTTTTCATCCTTTCCGATTTTAATCTGTCTTCCACAGCAATTGCCATGCCTTTTGAAACCTGATTTAGATTTTCTCCATGCTCTTTAAAATCAAGAGCCAGATGTTTCGTATCTATTTTCCAACTTAGATCACCATTTGCTAATTTTTCAGCTCCATCCTTAAGCTGTTTCATATTTATGGCCAAATAAACAACTAATGGAATAAACACAATAAACTTGATTAAATTATATTCTATGATGTTATGAAAAATAGCATCCAAAATCAGCACTGCTATTGTAGCGGCTAATGTTTTCCAGACAATTGGAATAGCAACTATCAAACTTATAATACCGTTAATAATTGTTTTCATTATCCTTAAGCCAAACAGGAACATTTTTTTAAGTATTATTACTATCTGGTAAGTAATAGTATTTTTAATCAAGGTCTTAGTTTTTAATCTTGATACAAAAGTTAAAATCAAGCCCATAATTATTGCCAGATCAATTATTGAAACAACAATCACATAAATACTCAGTATCCCTATATGTTCAATCCCACTAAATAAACCGGTATAATCAGGGATTAAAATCGATATAATTCCAAAGATAGCCGCAATAACCAGTATTAAATCAAAGGGGATCTTATTTAAAGGGCTGGTATGTAATTTGTCATCCTCATTACTGTAGCCAATCACATTTATTAAACTTACAAAACTGTATGCATCAACAATTAACAATAGCAGAGCTAAAAGATAGATGGTATAGCGTAATCCGTACAACAAACTGATAGATTTCGAGATAAAGCTATACTTGTCATTTGCCTGAAATGGCTTAGCTATTGCTGATTTTATAATATAATAGTCACCAGCAGATTCCTTATCTTCAATATTGTAGAAACCTTCATAACCATTTTCTCCGTAATTGTAGAAATAATACTCATATTGCCAATCTTCTACTTCTGTTGCAGAACTGCTTCTGGCGACAACATTACCATTAGCATCTATAATCTCAAAAACAAGATTTCCATTATCCTCTAATAATCCATCATCTGATGCAGAAAGATATAATCCAAACTCATTAAAAATATCGTTATATACAAATTTACCTGCAACATTATAAAATATCTGCTCTTCTTTTTTAGAATAGAAATCTGCTTCAAAAAGGATAATCATTGCTAATAGTGAACCTAATAATAAAAGTGTAGAAAACAGACTTATTAAGAATAACGATGTCTTTCCCACTATGCTTCTAGAAAACTTTTTCATTTGTAAACCCTCTTTTCAATTTTATATCCCTGACCAAAAATAACCTTTATGTATCTTGGCTCAGCTGGATTAATTTCAATCTTTTCTCTTAAGTGACGTATATGTACAGCAACTGTATTTTCAGCCCCATATGGCTTTTCCTGCCAGATACTTCTGTATATTTCCTTTGGAGAAAATACCTTCCCTGGATTACTCATCAACAACTTTAAAATTTCATATTCCTTTGGAGTAAGAGCAATCTCATTTCCATCTAATAGAACCTGTTTAGTTGAATCATCTAATTCAATACCATCAATTGTTATTTTTTCTACATCTTCATTTCCTGAGCCATACCTTAGATATCTTCTAAGCTGAGATTTGACTCTGGCGGTAACTTCCAGTGGATTAAAAGGCTTAGTAATATAGTCATCAGCTCCAACTGTTAATCCCAATACCTTGTCGGCATCCTCTCCTTTAGCTGTTAATAAAATAATCGGGACAAAGCTAAGTTCTCTTATTTTATTCAAGGCTGTAATTCCATCCATTACCGGCATCATAATATCCATTAAAACTAAATGAATATCTTCCTTTTCTACAATATCCAAGGCTTGCTTACCATTAAAGGCCTCATAGATTTTATAGTCTGGATCAGATAAATATATTTTTAAAGCATTAACAATATCTTTTTCATCATCAACAATTAAGATATTCTGCATCCCACATCGCTCCTTTCTTCGTTAACCATTATATCAGTGCTACCTGTGTATTTGTTATTAAGATTTATTAAGAATTCATTAAGAAATCAACACAAACAGGCAATGTTTTAGACCATCCTGAACCATTTACCTGCTTTTAACAGCTATATCCTTTTCCGGTTGTCTTTCTTTTAATGGAGCATCCTTTGCTTCATGATTTGAAAACAGCTTTTTTTGTAAAGCCAAAGCTATTGTTACTGTGAATACCTTCTCTGGGGTACCAGGCACCCAAAGAAAGGCTATATAGCTGCTGCCAATAGTCAGTAAAGTTGTATTATTAAAACAATAGCCTAAAACAATGAATAGATATCCCCAACCATTGGTAATCATCCAGGCAATTAATAAGCATAATGCCAAATGAGGATTGTACAAAAATTTAAAAACAACTGTAAAACATTCCTTTATTTTAAACATTTTTAATTAATCCTCCCAAATTTTTACGATCTGTTCCATGTTCAATTGGTTTCCAGGATACCTTAAGAAATAATGCCGCTAAAGATATTGGTATATAGGTGAACATAAAAATTGGAAAAGTGAATAGATATAATATTTTCTTTTTATTGCCAGTGTAGATATTTTTCCATTCTGTGATTGTTGTTATTAAGCCTAAGACAAACAAAGTTAAATACATGTTAAAAAATAACTGAAAAATAGATTTTAAAGCTATCATATAGTCATTACCACCGATAGCAGCATTAATTGATAAAACAATATTTAATACGATCGAAATAATAGAAAGCATAAGGGCAGGAATACTATTCATAAGCATATCAAAACAGGAAAAACTACCCTTAAGAGAATTTAGAATCAACTTTTTCCCATATAAGCCAAACACCTGAATATACCCTTTCGACCACCTCAGTCTCTGATGGATTGATTGGGTAAATCTGACAGGCTGTTCATCAAAAAACATGGCTTTTTCACAATAGGCTATTTTTCTTCCTGCAGTAATATGATAAATAGAAAACTCTATATCTTCTGTCAGGGTATAAAACGGCCATCCTTTCTGCTCTTCAATAATTGCTCTGCTGACAAGAAATCCTGTTCCAGAAACTGCACAACTGCTGTTAATTGCATAGCGGGCTCCATTAAGAAACTGACTTTCTCTTAAAAACGATAAGCCATAACCAGCACTGATCCAATTGCTGTCGTAATTTTTACTGTTTCGATAGCTGGTTACAATATCATTTCCTGCAACAAATATTTTATTCATTTCCTCAATGTAATTCTCTTTTAAAATATTATCCGCATCAAAAACAAAATACCCATCAAACTGATCCTTATATTCTCTTCCAATAGACTTCAACATCGTATCCAAAGCGTATCCTTTTCCAACTAAGACCCTGTCCCTTCTACTATAAGTAATCGCTCCTTTTTCCCTGGCAATTCTTTCGGTATCATCATCACAGTTATCAGCCATTACAAAAATTGTAATTTTCTTTTGGGGATATGTTTGCTGATGAATGCTGTCAATCAACTCTGCTATAACCTTTTCTTCGTTTCTGGCACAGATCAATACAGCATAATTCTTTTTTTCAACATTTTCATCTTTGCGTTTTTTAAAAGAAAAAATCTTTATAGGGATATATAAAATCTGATAAGAATAGCAAAGAAAAAATAATAGCGAAATAACATAATTAATAAAACTCAATGTCTCCATAATAGCTGTCTCCTTCAATACAAAGTTATTTTATCGTTAATGCTGATTAAGAAAATAGTAGTTAAATCCTTAAGAATTTATTAAGATTTCTATTACTTCTGCTATTTGCTGTATTTTTATATTAAAAAATCTTCCGTAAACAACAGAAGATTACAAATCTATTTATTCATTGATAAAAATGCATTGTCACAGCTTATGTTTTAAAAGTTTAAAATAATAAACATTTGACAACAGCCTGATGTAAAAGTAGATCAATGCTTTTTTACATATCTCTGGTTGCGATTATATTAATCCCGGTATCTAAAATGTTTTCTACAATCACCTGATTTATTTTTACAGGCGCTTTAACTACCACATCTTTTAAAGACCTTGATGCTTCAATAAGTTTATCTTTAGGTAAAGGTTTACTGCTTTTAACAGGCAAACTGTTATGAATCGCATTTTCTATTCTTACAATAGTTGTAAGTACTCTTGTTGGATTAAGTATTTCATTTCTACCATATTCAGCCCCTATCTGACAACTATGGCCTGTCACTGTGTAATCGTTATTTTCATCTACTGACAATTTACATCCCTTTGGACAGCCGATACAAATTAATTCAATCATACCCTAATCCTCCTCAATAAATATCGTTATACTATTTTGTTCATTTTTTATCAGGCTTATAGGAACATTTATCTTTTCCAATTCTCCTGGAATGACATATTCTCTTGGATATTTGCAAATAACATCCCCACTGGAGTTGGCAACTTTAATAACACTTTTCCCTAAAACCTTATTGGTTCTAAATGAAATGTCCACAAGTTTTTCTTCTATTGGTAAATGTATTTTTTGAGGAATAGTATAGCTTACTGGTCTATTGGTTTTTACTTCGATTGCTCTTTCAAAGCTTCTTTCTTCTAATACATATTTACAGGCAGCTAGTGCTGCTTTTTTTGCTTCTAAGGCCACATTATCAGCTAAATCATGAACCTGTAGGACATTTCCACAACAGAAAATTCCTTCAACTGAAGTTTCCGTATTCTCATACACTACCGGTCCTTTTGTTCTTTCATCAATTGCTACTCCAGCAGTCTTACTTAGCTCATTTTCTGGAATCAATCCTATTGACAGAAGCACTGTGTCACATTCGATTTCTTTTTCACTTCCTTCAATGGCATTATATGCTTCATCTACTTTAGAAATTACAACTTTGCTTACTCTATTGTTAGTACATTTAATATCAGTAATTGTATGACATAAATATAGTGGAATTTCAAAATCTTCTAAACACTGTTTAATATTTCTTCTTAAGCCTGATGAATAAGGATTAATTTCTACACAGGCTAATACTTTGGCTCCTTCCAAAGTCATTCTGCGGGCCATTATTAAGCCGATATCTCCGCTACCTAAGATCACAACTCTATTTCCGACACTATAGCCATTCATGTTCATATATCTTTGAGCAGCACCAGCTGTGTATACTCCTGCTCCTCGATCGCCAGGAGTAAAAATTGCTCCCCTAGTTCTTTCACGACAACCCATTGCCAGGATGATTGCTTTTGCTGATTTTTTTTGATAACCCTTTGTATTTAATATGTGGATATTCTTATTTTTATCCATGTCCAACACCATCGTATCAAGCATTATTTCAATATTCGTATCTTTTATTTTGTCAATTAACCTACCAGCAAATTCTGGACCAGTCAATTCTTCCTTAAACAAATGCAAGCCAAAACCATTGTGAATACATTGGTTTAATATTCCACCCATTTCTTTATCTCTTTCGACTACCAATATTTTCTTAAGTCCTTTTTCATAAGCGGTCAAAGCAGCACTTAATCCCGCTGGGCCAGCACCAATAACTATTAAATCATACATATCAGTAGTCACCTTCTTTTGCCTTATTCATTAAAATATTTGATCCTTCTTTATCTAAGAGAATTTCATTGAATCTGATGTTCAATTTTTCCTTTAATATCATAGCCACCCTTTCTCCACAGAAACCACTCTGGCATCTTCCCATGCCGGCATTGGTTCTTCTTTTTACAGCATCAATTGACTGTGGGGGAATGGGTGAATTAAAACTATCAAGAATTTCTCCTTCTGTGATGTGCTCACAGCGACAGATAATTCTTCCATAAGCTGGATTTTTGGCAATTAATTCATTTTTTTCTTCATCCGATAAATCTTTAAAGCGGATTTTCTTTCTTGTTTCCTTATAATTATCCTTTTTTTCAAACTTCTCTTTGGTATTTAACCAATCTATTACATGATAGCCAATAGCACAGGCAGCTGTTAAAGCTGGTGAGGCCATACCTGCCAGATTATAAAAGTTTTCTACCGATTTACTTTCTTCAATAATGAAGTCTTTTCTATCACTTCTGGCTCTGATTCCAGCAAAGTTTCTAATATTTTCTCTAAAGTTGATACAATCCATCGTTAAAGCTGATCTTTCTTTAATATAATTTAAAGCTTCACTTGTAGTAGCTAAATCCTCAAACTCTACAGTTTCAGCATCTGGGCCAACAATCATATTTCCATGCACGGTGGGACAGACTGCCACTCCTTTGCCTGCTTTGCTGGGACATTGGAAAAGTACATGACTAACCTTTTTACCCTCAATTTTATCCAAAAGATAATATTGTCCTCTAACCGGTATAATGGTGAACTCTTTTTCCCCTATCATTTCATGAACAACATCAGCATAGACTCCGGCAGCATTGATTATATATTTACATTGGTATTTATCTTTATTAGTTGTGACAGTAAAAATTCCATCTTCCTTACTGATAGCTTTTACTTCATTGTTAAGCTTTAAATCAACCCCATTTTCTACTGCTACTTCAGCTAAGGCGATTGTATATTGCCAAGGATCAATTATTGCTCCTGTCTTGGCATATAAAGAACCTATTACCTTTTTACTTAATAATGGTTCTAATTCTCTGGTTTGTTTTTCATCAAGAATATGCAATTCCTTAACCCCATTTTGTTTTCCTCTTTCAAGCAACTGCTGAAGCTTCTGCATATCTTGCTGATCATAGGCTAAAACAAGTGATCCACAATTATCATATGGAACATCTAATTTTTCACAAAGTTCTTTGGCCATTAAAGAACCTTCTACATTATATTTTGCCATTAAAGAGCCTGGTTCTGGATCATATCCGGCATGCATACATCCTGAATTAGCCTTTGTTGTCGCATTAGCTACATCATTATGGACCTCTAAAAGAGCAATATTCATCTCATATTGCGAAAGGTAGTATGCTGTACTACACCCGACTACACCAGCTCCTATAATTATTACATCATACATATCGGTTTCCCCTTTTTATCTCTACTCAATTATATCACTTTGTATTCTTAATATAAAAAGAGATTGCTGTTAGGCAGCAACCTCCTGAGTTTTTTCTTCTTCCATATTTTTTCTTTTTTCTTCTCGGTACATAAAGAAAGCAATTATCAGTGGGAATCCAATCATCCCCAAAAGTCCAAACAACTTCAATCCAGCAATCATTGAAATTAAACTCACCAGTGGATTAAGTCCCAGCTTTGTTCCGACAATTCTTGGTTCTATAATGTTTCTTACAATTGTTATTGTTATATATAAAGCAAAAACTCCCAGCCCTCTGAAAATATTGCCAAAAATTATTTCCACACAGGCCCATGGTATCAAAGCAGTTCCTACACCAAGTATTGGCAAGATATCCATCACAGCTATTAATGCTGCGATTAGAATTGTTGGTTTAGCCCTTAATATGGTTAATCCTATTGTTAATTCAATGAAAGTTATTCCCATGATTATTATATAAGACTTTAAAACGTTTAAGATATTCTCTTTTATAAAAACTGTGACATCACCAAGAAAGTTTGAGGCTTTTTTTGGTAATACCTTATAAATGAAGGCTACTACTCCTTCGTAGTCCAGAATGAAATAGATAGATGAAACAATTGTTACAGTGACCGTGATAATTACAGAAGGAAAGGAGGTTATTGCTCCTTTTACAAAATTAATCAAGAATGATGATACAGTCATTAAGACAGTCTTTATTGCTTCAAAAATTGATGAAGTAACCTGATTAAAGATATTCGCTACTTCAGCAGGCAACGATTCGTTTAAATTAAGAAAGAAGTTGTAAACAATGTTTATTGCTGGTTCTAGATAATTTGAATACAATCCCGCATAATCAAAGCCTTTTACTGAACTAACTGTCATTACTGAAATAAAGGCAAATAAGATTACCACAATAATATAAAATCCAACTAACGTCAGTAACTGTCTTTTCTTTCCTGGTCTGCCAAATATTTTTATTGCTATTTTTCTGACCAGATAAGCAATTGAGAAGCCTATAATAAAAGGCATCATAACAGGCAATAGATATTTGCCACATAGATAAACGATTAATCCGATACAGCTGTAATATAGAAAGTTTATAAGAAATTCTTGTTTCGACATAGATTTTACCTCAGTATATATAATACTACATTTTGTATTAATAGTGCATATTTCTTCTAAAAATGTTAAAATGTATAGAATGATTTTAGGAGGACTTTATGGAAAAGAAACCTGTTGTATTAATTGTTATGGATGGTATTGGTATCAATGAAAAATCAGATGGCAATGCTGTTAAAAATGCTTATACCCCTACATTAGATAAATTATGGGCTACTTGCCCTCATACAGCTATCGCCGCTCATGGTGAAGCTGTAGGTTTACCTTCAGATGGGGATATGGGAAACTCTGAAGTTGGACATAATGCCCTGGGATGTGGGCAAGTATATTCACAGGGAGCTAAATTGGTTAATGAATCAATCGCCTCAAAAGAGATTTTCCGCTCAAAACTTTGGAAATCTTTGATAGAAAATGCTAAAGGTCACACCTTGCATTTTATCGGTTTATTATCAGATGGTAATGTTCACTCACATATTTCTCATTTAATCGCCATGATTACTCAGGCTAAAGTGGAAGGACTGGCAAAAGTCAGAGTTCATGCCTTGCTGGATGGTAGAGATGTTGGCCCTAGAACTGGTGAAATCTATGTTAAACAGCTGGAAGAAGAACTGGCTAAATTAAACGATTCAACTTTCGATGCCAGAATTGCTTCTGGTGGCGGAAGAATGGTTATCACTATGGACCGTTATGAAGCTAACTGGAAAATGGTAGAGGATGGTTGGAAAATCCATGTTGAAGGTGAAGGAAGACAGTTTGCCAACGCTACTGAAGCTATCGAAACCTACCGTAAAGAATTAGATCTTGACGATCAGTACCTGCCAGGTTTTGTAATTGCTGAAAATGGCCAGCCTGTTGGAACTATTGATGATCATGATTCGGTTATTCTCTTTAACTTTAGAGGTGACAGAGCTTTAGAAATTTCCAGAGCTTTCGATAATAAAGACTTGCCTTACATCAAACGCAACAAATATCCTTCAGTTATTTATGCTGGAATGCTTGAATATGATGGTGATTTGCATATACCAAATAACTATCTGGTTAATCCACCAAAAATTGAACATACTTTATCTGAACTTCTGACTAAAGAGAAAATCAGTTCTTATGCTCTTAGTGAAACTCAGAAATTCGGTCATGTAACTTATTTCTGGAACGGAAATAGAAGTGAAAAATTTGATGATAATCTTGAAGTCTGGCAGGAAGTTAAATCAGATATCGTTCCTTTTGATCAAAGACCTTGGATGAAAGCAGCTGAAATCACTGACTTACTGATTGAGGCAATGAGATCAAATAAATTCCAGTTTTTACGTGTAAACTATCCTAACGGAGATATGGTTGGTCATACCGGTGACTATGCTGCAACTATCGTTGGTGTAGGAGCCGTTGACTTGGCTATTACAAGAGTATTGAAAGTCGCTGATGAAATGAACTATACCGTTGTTATCACTGCTGACCATGGTAATGCTGATGAAATGTACCAGAAAAGAAAGAGCCCAGATGCTCCAATTGTTCCTTTAACTGCTCATACCTTAAATAAGGTTCCATTCATTATTTATAATAATGATGTAGAAGTTAAGGAAGGTAATTTTGGTTTAAGTAACGTAGCAGCAACCTTAGTTAAATTACTGGGATTAAAACCACATGAAAAATGGAATGAGAGTATTATTAAATAATGGTTGAAGCTGTATTTAATTTCTTTAGTGCCCTGGGAAGCGAATTTGCCTTATTTATGATTTCTATGATTCCTCTTATTGAATTAAGAGGGGCAATAATCTTCGCTTCAGCTATTGGGTTTCCGTGGTATAAAGCATTACCTATCTGTATTATTTCAAATATGCTTCCTGTTCCGTTTTTACTGATTTTTGGTATGAAAATTATTAAATATCTAAAAACTACTAAACTTTTCGGGCCTTTCTTTACCAAATATGAAGAAAAACTACATGCCAAAAGTGATGAAGTGGAAAAATATGGATTTTTCGCTCTTACAGTTTTTGTCGGTATTCCTTTACCAGCTACTGGTGCCTGGAGCGGATCACTGGTCGCAACAATTTTGCAATTCAGCTTTAAAAAGGCGATGTTATCAATCTTTTTAGGCGTCTGTATTGCGGCAATAATTATGACCCTTGCCAGTTATGGCGCTTTCGGGTTTTTAAGATTATTTCTTTAGAAGGCTTAATTTAAGTCTTCTTTTCTTATATAATTGAAGGGGTGATTTTATGAGAGTTATACATTTTGATCGAGCTGATGAAGAAAATGGTTATTTAAGTGTCTGGTATCCCTGCAGTTTCTTTGCTGATGGATATAAATTCTGGTGTGTGGAACAATATCTGCAATACCGCAAGGCTGTTATGTTCAATGATGACTATCGTGCTGAAAAGCTTTTAAATGCCAAAGAAAGAAAAGAAATCATTGAATATGGTAAAAGTGTTACCAGCTATGTTGATAAAGTCTGGAACGCCAGAAGACACATCAACTTATATAAGGGCAACTATGCCAAGTTTTCTCAAAATAAAGAGTTAAGAGATCTACTTTTGAGTACCGAGGATATTGCCCTGGCAAAAGTGGGCAAAACCGATAAAGTCTGGGGTACAGGTTTAAATTACGGAGATACCAGGCTCTATAACCTTTCCAGATGGGAAGGTCTAAACCTGCACGGTTTTGCTTTGATGGAAGTAAGAGACACAATAAAAAAAGAAGTTTAATAACTTCTTAATCGCCATCTTCAGTAAGTGGAGGAAGAACATATATCTGTTCATTTTCCTTGGTAATTAAATATTTACCCCTGGCAACTGAACTGACATAGTTTTCATCTGTCAGTTTTTCTTTTTGTAATTCCAGACTTTCTTTTTCAGCTTCTAATCTAGCAATTTCTTTTTCGGATTCCTTAATATCTCCACGTAAAGAGAAGGTTGTTTTTATTTCTTTAGTTATCTGATAATACATGCCCACCATTAAAACAGCTACTATTAAAAGACCCAAAAATCTTACCAGTTTGCCTAATGGATTGAGCTTTTTAACCTTTTTCTTTTTCATCTTTACCACCTTTTATCAAGTACTTTATTAAAACATTATTTATTAGCTTTTTCAAGGTTTAATATTTGAAAAATGTACTTCAATGTTATATTCTAAAGGTGTCAAGTGAGGTGTGTTTATGTTTCCACTAGTTTTACAATCTGATTTTGGCAGAGCTGATGGTGCAGTCAGTGCTATGTATGGTGTTGCCAATTGTGTTAATTCTGAAATCAGAATTTATGATCTGACTCACGATATTCCCCAATATGATATCTGGGAAGCCAGTTATCGTTTAATCCAGACGATTAATTACTGGCCTAAAGGAAGTGTTTTTGTTTCGGTAGTTGATCCAGGAGTTGGAAGTGATCGAAAATCTGTTGTTGTCAAAACAAATAACGATACTTATGTGGTTACTCCAGACAATGGAACTTTGACTCATATTAAAAGAATCTTAGGCATTAAGGAAGCTCGCATTCTTGATGAAAGAGTCAATAGACTTCCAAATTCAGGAGAAAGTTATACTTTCCACGGGCGTGATATTTATGCTTATACTGGGGCAAGGCTTGCTTCTGGATTAATTCCATTTGAACAAATTGGTCCTTCATTTGATGTTGAGGAAATAGTCGAATTGCCTGTAGCTAAGGCTACCATTGAAAATGATGTTATTACTGGAACTATTGATGTATTGGATGTAAGATATGGTTCGTTATGGACAAATATTCCTCGTAAACTATTTAGGCAATTGGACATCAATCATGGAGATAAGATTAATGTAGATATTACGAATAATACACGCACTGTATACAGTAATAACCTGGTTTATGCCAGAAGTTTTGCTGATGTTCATATCGGTGAATCTTTGTTATATATAAACTCGCTGGATTGTGTAGCTATTGCCATCAATCAAGGTAGTTTTGCCAATGCCTATAATATTGGAACAGGCATTGCCTGGCAAGTTGAACTCAGAAAAATTGCTTGACATAATCGAATTTACTAAATAGAATAAACCCATAAGGGAAGATGTTTGTTTATTAAATGACATCCTTTGTGGATGTCGTTTTATATTTTAGGGCAATAACACTTTTGTGTCGAATATATTGCAAGAAAAGGAGAAAAATATGAAAAAAGAAAGTATTGGAAAAATTTTATTAGGAAAATGGGACACTAGAACTATTGTTGGTGTGGCTATTGGTATCGCCTTGTTTGCTGTACTAATGGTTTATGGATCAATTACTGTATTTACAAACACTAACTTGTCTTTAGCTATGATTGTTCCTGTTATCGTTGGAGGCCTGTTTGGACCACTACCAGCTGCCTTAGCATGTGGTGTAGGAAATATTTTAGCCGACTTAATTGGTGGTTGGGGATTCTGGTTCGACTGGTCAATTGGTAATGCGGTATTAGGTTTATTCGTTGGTAGCTTAAAACTTTATGGCGCTAACATTGATGAAGGCGTTTTCGATGTTAAACATATGATTATCTATGCTGTTACAGTTGTTGTAGGTAGCGTCTTTGCCTTTGGTGTCATCACTCCAATCTTCACAAAAATCATCTTTGGTGGGGAATTAGAAATATCTATTGCTCAAGGTTGGATTGCTTCTGTTTCTAATATAATCGTATTACTTGTTGCTGGTATTCCTATTTTAAAAGCTTTAGCAGCTAGAAATGCTCGTGGCACTAACTTAACAAAAGAATAATATGTCAAAATCGCCAATTGTTGAATTTAAAGACTTCACGTTTAGATATAGTTCTCAACTTGAACCAACTTTAAAAAACATAAACTTAACAATATATGAGGGGGAGAAGGTACTTATCCTTGGACCTAGTGGCTGTGGAAAAAGTACTTTGGCCAATTGTATTAATGGTTTAATTCCCTTCTCATATCCAGGCGAAATTCAAGGGTCTTGTAAAATTGCTGGAAATGAAACATCAAATTCTAGCATTTTTAGTTTAAGTTCTTTTGTCGGTACTGTACTGCAAGATTCTGATGCCCAATTTGTTGGTTTATCTGTTGGAGCTGATATTGCCTATGCACTGGAAAATGACAATATGCCACGAGAAGAAATGCTTCCACGTGTATTAAACTCTGCAACTCTTGTTGGTATGCATGAGTTTTTAGAACATGTTCCTTACAATCTTTCTGGCGGACAGAAACAACGTGTTTCTTTAGCTGGTATTATGCATGAACATGTTAAAATTCTTCTTTTCGACGAGCCTTTAGCTGCTCTTGACCCTCAGATGGGTAATCAAGCTATCGACTTGATTGATAGAATTCAAAAGAATAATAACTGTACGGTTATAATTATTGAACATCGTCTGGAAGATGTTTTGTATCGTCCAGTTGATAGAATAATTTTATTAGAAGATGGACAGATTGTTGCTGATATGAGTCCAAATGAATTGCTTTGTTCTAACATTATAGTTGAAAAAGGAATTAGAGAACCTTTATATCTTCAAGCTTTAAAGATGGCTGGCTGTAATGTCACTATTGAGGACAATCCATGTAATGTCTTTGATATGAATCTTGATAAATACAAAAATCAACTTGTTTCCTATTACACTGGCGTTGATACCAGTAAACCTGAAGAAGAAAAAGAAGTTGTATTGGAAGTAAAAAATGTTGATTTTTCTTATGATAAGAAAAAAGCTCTGGAAGATGTTTCTTTTTCCATTAACAAGGCTGATAAAATTGCTGTAGTAGGCAAGAATGGAGCCGGAAAATCCACAGCTGCTAAACTTATTTGTGGCATTCTTCGTCCTGATAAAGGTGAAGTTTTTATAGAAGGAGTTAATTATCTTAAATACTCTATAAAAGAAATAGGACAAAAAATTGGCTATGTAATGCAAAACCCTAACCAAATGCTGGTTAAGGACATAATAAAAGACGAAGTATCTTTAGGCCTGGTTCTTAACAATAAATCTGAAGAAGAAATTGAAAGAAATATTGAAGCAGCATTAAAAAAATGTGATCTTTGGCCTATGAGAAACTGGCCTGTATCTGTTGTCAGCTATGGTCAAAGAAAAAGAGTAACTATCGCTTCTATTCTGGCTATGAATCCTGAAATAATTATTTTAGATGAACCAACAGCTGGACAGGATTATCGAGTTTATACTGAAATCATGTCTTTTTTAGAAAGTTTAAATAGAGATTATGGGATTACCATACTATTTATTACTCACGATATGCACCTGGCTATTGAATATACTGATAGGGCTATTGTTTTTGCTGATGGTAAATGTATTGGTGATGATTCGGTATTTAAAATTTTATCTGACAACGACATCATTGAAAGGGCCAACCTGAAGCAGACATCTCTTTACTCTTTAGCTACAAGAATAGATTTAGACCCTGAAAAATTTATCGAATCATTTATTGTTTCAGAAAGGAGAAAACGTCATGAAAAATCTTAATATTATTAATCTGACAAAAGGAGAAACTTTCCTGCATCAACTTTCTGGTACGACAAAAGTGAGGTTATTCGCTGTTTTGATGGTCTTTGTAATGATGTCTTTTGATCTGCCTATTATTCTACCTTTATTAATTTTTTCAATTATCGGTATAATTTCTTTAAAACCAAGTTGGAAGACGATAAAACCAATCGTAATTTTTGTTGTAGCAATAAATACTCTTAATATTGTTTTATATTGGTTAGCTAATCCACTTTGCGGCCTGGAATATACAGGTGATCAGACAATTCTTTTTGCCTATACCGATTATCTTATTGTTACCAGAGGGACTCTTTGGTTTTTAACAGTCAGATTATTAAAGATGTTGTCTGCTTTTACCACTTCTTTAGCTTTTATCATGTCTATTACTCCAAGTGAGCTATCTGCTGGCTTAACTTCTTTAGGGTTCCCGTATAAGCTCGGCAGTATTGTAGAGATTGCCTTCAGATATATTCCAGACATTTCAAGAGATTATGAAAACATTGCAGTTTCAATGCAGTGTCGAGGTTTAGAGCTGGATACCAAAAAAACCAAGCCTATGGAACGTCTAAAACAGATGATTCTGATTTTAATACCTTTAATTGTTACTTCTTTTGATAGAGTAGGCAACATTTCTAATGCTATGGATTTAAGGGGCTTTGGCAAAGGAAAGAAAAGATCATACTATTCTGAGTATCCTGAAAGAAGAAATGATAAAATATTTAAAATTGTTTATTGTCTAATTGCACTATTCTGTGCTTACTATATCATCTCTGGGCTTATCACCCCACGTGACCCTAAGATGTGGATATATTGGAGGTAATTTATGAAATATCCAACTATTCTTATGATGACAGATTTTGGGCCTGACAACAGCAGTGTTTGCACCATGAAAGGTGTCTGCAGCACTATTTGCCCCGAATTAGTCACTATTGACATCACTCATTCAATTACACCTTTCAACACCTGGCAAGCCAGCGCTCAACTTATGTTTGTGGTCCCATATTGGCCAAAAGGAACTATCTTTGTCAGTGTTGTTGATCCAGGGGTAGGAACAAAAAGAAAGGCTTGCGTTGCCAAATTAAAAGATGGTAACTATATCGTTACTCCTGATAATGGCACTTTAACTCATGTCTATTATGAAATCGGCATTGAAGAAATTAGAGAAATTGATGAGACAGTCAATCGTCTTCCATCAACCAGAGATACTTCAATTTTCCATGGTCGTGATTTATTTGCTTATTGTGCTGCTAAATTAGCTGCTAATGTTATTACCTTTGAAGAAGTCGGTCCTGCTTATCCAGTTGAAGAAGTTATTTTACACGATACTTTTTATGATCCATTTATCAGCGAAAATCATGTTGAGGGAAATATTATCACAGTTTTCAAACATTTTGGTAATATCTTTACAAATATTTCTTATAAAAACTTTAAAAAAGCTGGTTTTAATGAAGGGGATTATGTCAATGTCAAAATAACTTATAAAGATGAAGTAAAATTTAATGAAACTGTTTTATTCCATAAATCATTTGGTTATGCTCAGCTTAATCAACCAATTATCTTCAGTGGCTCAATGCTGGATATTTGTTTAGCTTTAAATCAAGGTAATTTTGCAGAGAAATATGGTATCGAAGCGGCTGGAAAAGACTGGAAGGTCGTGTTTACTAAATGAAACCAAGCATTGTATGGCAAACCGACTTTAGTTTATCCTGGGGAGCAGTAAACACCATGCGTGGAGTAGTTAAACAAGTCGATAGTGAATTAGAGTGTTTTGATATTACTCATGAAATTGAACAATTTAACGTTCTTGCTGCTTCACGAGAGTTAGCTTTTGTTGTTCCGTTTTGGCCTAAAGGCACTGTTTTTGTCAGCGTTGTTGATCCAGGAGTAGGAACAAAAAGAAAAGGCTGTGTTGCCAGATTAAAAGATGGCAACTATGTTATTACTCCAGATAACGGAACATTAACTCATGTTTACTATGAAGTAGGCATTGAAGAAGTAAGAGAAATTGACACTACCATCAATAGATACAAAGGTACTGAAGATGTATCGGTATTCCATGGTCGCGATATCTTTGCCTATACAGCTGCCAGATTAGCCAGTGGTATTATCTCTTTTGAAGAAGTTGGTTCTGCTTATCCGATAGATGAGGTAATTATCGAAGACTATGAATACGTAAAAGCAACTGTTACCAGCACTGATATCAAAGGCATTGTTATCAGTGTTTCAGATCATTTTGGCTCAATAGTCTTCAATGTGCTGACTAAAGATTTCATCAGAATTGGCTATAGGCATGGTGATGTTGTCCATGTTAAAATCAGCCATAAAGATAAAGTGTATTTTGAAGATGATGTTCCTTATGAAAAATCATTTGGTTATGTTGCCTTAAACAAACCTGTTGTATTTAATTCCAGCAGCAACTATATCTCTATTGGCTTAAATCAAAATAGTTTCAAAGATGCCTATAACATCAAAGATGGTAAAGACTGGATTGTAGAATTATCAAAATAAATTGATATGAAGTTTATATTAGTTAAAAAGGTGATTTAAATTTAAATCATCTTTTTTAATTGATAATACAAAAAAGAAACTGTCTGAAAAACAGTTTCTAATAAATTTCCATCTTTTCTTCCTGATCAATTCTATACTCTTCTAAAACTTCATACAGAATGCTGGCATCGTTTTTTCTTACCACTTCTTTTATATCCAGAACTCTGATTTTCATTACTCGGCTACCATAGGTAATTTCAATAATATCACCGATTCTAACTTCTTTTGAAGGTTTGGCAATTTTCCCATTAACTGTAATTCTTTCGTTAGCTGCCAACTCTTTTGATACTGTTCTTCTTTTTAATATTCTTGAAACCTTTAAATATTTATCTAATCTCATAAATTATTAATTACCTCCAATATCTTTACAATCCTGTTCATGTAGTTCTTTTTCTTTTCAACAATCAGGATAATCTCGTTCTTTATGTATTTTAATTTAATTTCATTTGAAATTTTTGAAATCTTCTCAAAGAATTTAACTCCATCGATTGAGGAAGAATATTCCTTAGTCAATACAATTCTATTTTCCTTTTCATATTCCTCATAAGAGGCAATTCTGTCAGTATTTAGCATCAGTTCCAGTCTTTTCTTTTCAAAAAGATTAGTAATTGTTGTTGGCAGTTTGCCATAGTAATCGGTTAATTCTTTTTTGTATTCTTTCAGTTCTTTTTCGCTTTTGATAATGGACAGATTCTGATAAATTTCAATCTTTTCTAAATCTTCCCTGACAAACTTGCTTGGAATATAACCATCTATTTCACTGACCTTATTCTTTGCTTCTTCAATTTCTTCTTCAACAATACCTTTTTGTTTATTAATTGCCTTGTTTAACATTTCCAAATACAGACTCATCCCTATAGTATTGATAAAACCGGCCTGTCTTTCCCCTAACAGGTCTCCAGCACCCCTGATGGTTAAATCTCGCAGGGCTATTTTGTATCCTGAACCCAACTCTGTAAACTCTTTAATAGCCTGAAGTCTTTTAGTCGCTGTTTCCGATAACTGCTTATTGCTTCTATACATTAGATAGGCATAGGCAATTTTGTTGCTTCGGCCAACTCTTCCTCTAATCTGATAAAGCTGAGCCAGGCCAAAATTATCAGCATCTTCAATAATAATAGTGTTGACATTTGGTATATCAATTCCTGTTTCAATGATAGTGGTACAGATAAGGATGTTAAACTCTTTAGTTATAAAGCGATACATGACATCTTCAATTTCTTCTCGGTTCATTTTACCATGACCGACAGCCACAGTCGCATCAGGTACCATGGCTGATATTTTTCTGGCGACATTATAGATGTTACTGACATTGTTATAAAGATAGAATACTTGCCCGTTTCTTGCCAGCTCTCTGGAAATTACTTCTCTTATCAGTGAATCATTTTTTTCAACCACATAGGTTTGAATTGGCATTCTATCCTGTGGCGCTGTATCTAATTGAGATAAAGACATTACTCCAACCAGTGACATCTGAAGCGTTCTAGGAATTGGGGTTGCACTTAAAGAAAGGACATCAATGTTCTTTTTATATTCTTTGATTTTTTCTTTAGCTTGAACTCCAAATCTCTGCTCCTCATCAATTATTAATAAACCTAAATCATGAAATTTTACATCATCACTAATAATTCGATGAGTACCAATTAAAATATCTATTTTTCCTTCTTTCAATTCCTTGATAATCTGTTTTTGCTGAGAAGAAACAACATATCTATTTAGCAGTTTAATCTTTACTGGAAAACCTCTAAATCTATCAACAAAAGTGTTGTAGTGCTGTAAAGAAAGGATTGTTGTTGGACATAGATAGGCTACCTGTTTTAAGTCTTTAACTGCCTTAAAAGCCGCGACCATTGCCACTTCTGTTTTTCCAAAACCTACATCACCACATAAAAGTCTGTCCATCGGTCTAGGCTGTTCCATATCATATTTAATCTCGACAATAGCTTTTTGTTGATCCTCTGTTAATTGATATGGGAAGTTAGCTTCAAACTTATGACTGTACTTATCGTCTTTACTGAAGGCGTGGCCAATGTTTTCTTCTCTGGCAGAGTAAAGATTTACCAGCCTTTCAGCGATATCATTTACCTCTTGTTGGATTCTCTGTTTACTTCTTTCCCAGCTCTTACTACCTAGTTTACTCAGTTTTACTCCCACACCTTCAGCAGCTAAAAACTTTCTGACCATCTTGAATTGTTCCAGTGGCACTAACAATAGATCATCATCTTTATATCTGATTTGAAGATAATCGCGGAGTTTGTTTTGAATTTCTTTGGTTACAATACCTTCATATTTTCCAATACCATGCTGATTATGAACAACATAGTCTCCTATTTTTAAATCGGTATATGATTCTAAGACTATAGCCTCTTTAAATTTGCTTTCATATCTTCCTTTAACGATTTTAACTCCAAAAAGCTCCTTGGCTGTTAAAACCATTATGTCTTCATAATTGAACCCTTCAAAAAGCTCCACATCAGTAAACTCTGCAAAATCATCAAGTGCCAGTTCTTCCTGTTCAAAGGCACTTTCCAATAATTCTTTCTGAGTATTGTTAATAGACAGTACCACTTTATTTCTTTTAGACAATCTAACTATCTCTTCTACCACCTTGTCTAAAGGAAGTAGAGGAAAATAAGTCATTTTTACTTTTGACTTGATAGAATCAATGCTGGAAAAACTGCTTTTGATATGATAAGGATTATGTTTTTCAACAACTCGATCAAAATCATCAAAAACGCTATAGTAGTTTAACCCTGAATCGTTGCTGTATAGCTCATTTATGTATTCATAATTTTCTTCAATTATCAGCTGTAGATTAGCCCTGATGTCATCGTCGGTGGAAATGATCACCTGTTTTTTTTCTACGTAATCTAATAGTGAGTTTGTATTTTCCTTAAAACACTGATAACGATACAGGTAATGTTCAAAGATATTGTTTTTCAAATAGTTGAGATCTCTTTCAACGTTGTCTTTTAAAGTTGTAAAGTTTCTGGCTTTCCTTTTGTCTCTTTCTAACTGTGCCTTTACTTTTTGTTCAAAAACCGAAAAATCCTCATCAAAGATTAAAAGTGAGGCTGGTACAATTTTGCAGTTTTTAACCTGTTTTATTGTTCTTTGGGTGGAAATATCAAAATAACGAATTGAATCAATTTCATCATCAAAAAATTCTATTCTTAATGGTTTTTCATCCTGAATAGAAAAAACATCAATTACTCCACCTCTTAATGAAAAGGTCAGTGGCTGATCAATTCTGGCTGTTTGTTTATATCCGCTTTTAATTAAATCGTTTCTTAAGTCATTCATATTATATTTTTGATTGACAGATAGATTTAATATTAATTTTTCAAATGATTCTTTTTTTGGCAAGTACCTTATTATCGCCATCGGATGAGTAATTACTACTTTCGGGCTTTCATCCAGACATAAAGTTGTCAGTACTTCCATCTGATTACCATACATGCTAGGGGAAGCGGCTACCGCTTCTACTCTTAGTGATTCTTCCATAGTAAAAAGCAGCACATCATCCTTTAGCAGGGGGTATAGCCGATAATAAAGTTGCTGTGCTGAATACATATTGCCTTTTACGACGATTTTGGTTGTCTGTTGTTGATGAAAGCTGGCAGCTAAAACTAATGTTTCTTCTGTTTCTGTCAGCCCGTTTATCTTTTCAATATTCTTATTAAGGGCTAAGACTGCCGGGTCTTTCTGCAACAATTGGTAAAAATTAATCATCCTGTTCCTTTTTGTTGTACATATTCATCACTTTATCAAAAGGTAAATCAATAAAATCAATTGCTGCCAAAGCTGCTTTTTCAATTGCTGAATTAAACATTGGCAATTTTTCTTTTTCTACTTTACCAAGTACATAATCAGCAGTTGGAATAAATGGATGCTTTTCAATTCCAATTCTTATTCTGGCAAACTCCTGGGTAGCAATATGAGAGATGATACTTTTCATCCCCTTATGACCTCCTGAAGATCCTTTTGTTCTTAATCTGATTTGACCATAGCTGATATCTAAATCATCATAAATTACCAGTAAATCTTCCTGAGGATCAAGTTGATAATAGTTGATTGCCCTTCTAATTGCTTCTCCTGAATTGTTCATATAGGTTTGTGGCTTCATTAAAAGAACCTGTTGTCCTTTATACATTGTCTTGCCAGTTAAAGACTTGAAGGCTTTCTTGTTAATCTCTACATTCAACTTATCAGCTAAAATGTCCAATGCTAAAAAACCAGCATTATGTCTGGTGTTTGAATATTCCTGACCTGGATTTCCTAAACCTACAATTAACTTCATTTTATTTACCTACGGAGTTTTATTTTACACTATTTACCATTTATGTCAATGATGTCATTTATTATATAGTAACCACACATTATCCCAGCTGTCGCAGGAACAAACATCATTGAACCTAAGCTTTCTTTTTTGCCTTCACTTATTTCTAAAGGTTTTTCTTGGGAGAAAACAACAGGAATATCTAGAGAAATATCACTTTTTCTAGCCAGCCCTCTTAAAGCCTTGGCCATAGGATCATTTTCTGTTTTAGATAATTTAGTGATAAAAACTTTTTGAGGGTCCAATCTTCTGGCCATTCCCAAACAGGAGATTACTTTAATTTTATTTCCCAGGCAATATTTCCATAGGGCTACTTTACTGCTGATAGTGTCAATGGCATCCACAACATAATCTATTTTTTCGTTGAATAATTCATCAATATTTTCCTGAGAAAAAAACACATCATGAACTATTATCTCAGCTTTAGAATTAATACTTAACAGCCTTTTTTTCATCACATCAATCTTTCTTTTACCGATTGTTTCTTGAGAAGCTATTATCTGTCTGTTGATATTTGAAGCATCAACTTCATCACTATCAACTAAAATCAGTCTCTTGATTCCACTTCTTATCAGTGCCTCACAGGCATATCCCCCAACTCCGCCAAGACCAAGAACCATAACCGTTTTACTTTGGATAAGATTGAAGTTTTCCTTGCCAATCATATTAACAGTTCTACTATTATCCATTCAAAAACTCCTCTACATCACTATATATCCTATCTAGAAAATCTTTGTCTTCGATATCATACCACCTTACCGGCATCTGGTTATTAAACCAGGTATACTGTCTTTTCGCAAATTGTCTAGTATGTGTCTTTATATTTTCTACACAGCTTTCTAAATCTTTTTGCTTTAGATAATAAGGAATCAGCTCTTTATATCCGATACCGGTAAAACCTTGACTCTTTAAAGAATAATTACTGAAAAGTTGGTTAGTTTCTTCTACCAGTCCTTCTTCAATCATCTTATCAACTCTTTGATTGATTCTTTCTTTCAGTCTTGCTCTATCCATTGTAAGACCAATAATTTTGGCTCTGTAAATCATCGTGCCCGATTGTCTGGCTTCCTGCTCTGATTTTTTTATTCCACTTTCAGCCATAACTAAAGCCCTGATAATTCTTTTTCTATTATTGGGATGAATTGCTTTAGCCGATTGTTTATCCAATTCTTTTAATTTTTGATGCAGTTGTTCATTAGTAAATTCGTTGTATTTATTTTCATCTATATTTATAGGATTACCTACAAATTCATAATCATACAGAAGGGCTTTGATATAGAGTCCTGTTCCTCCTACTACTATAGCTGTTTTCCCTTTTTCGCTTATTTCCTTAATTTTCTCTCTGGCATCTTTTTGAAAAGTTGCAACATCATACCTGTCCGTTAACTGTTTATAATCTATCAGGTGATGAACTACTCCCTGTTTTTCATCTTCAGTTACTTTCGCACTGCCAATATTCAAACCTTTATAAACCTGAATACTGTCACCATTGATTATTTCGCCATTAAAACGCTTAGCTAGCTTTACCGATAATGATGTTTTC
This sequence comes from Erysipelotrichaceae bacterium, assembly GCA_033808805.1. Lineage (GTDB taxonomy): Bacteria > Bacillota_I > Bacilli_A > Erysipelotrichales > Erysipelotrichaceae > UBA1783. The sequence continues at coordinate 290,022 of JAPXMY010000001.1, read as the reverse complement.
CCTACAGCGGTAGGTCCTACTATAACTATGACTTTAAGCACGCTTAAACTCCTTTATTAAATCCTTTTCACTAATAGCTATCATTGTTGGTCTTCCGTGAGGACAGTTAAATGGCTGTTTGCATTTTGAAAGTCTTTCCAGCAGGGTTTTACTTTCTTCAATTGACAGATACTGATTAAAACGAACAGAACTATGGCAGGCTAAGGAAGCTATTTTTTCTTTTCTGATATCTATTCTACTCATTTGTTTATCTTCCATTATTTCACTGATCAGATGCTGAATAAAATGAGCTTCATCAATCTGCTCAAAAAAGTAAGGTACTTCACGAGTAACAATGGAGTTCATTGAAAACTGCTCAAACTTCAATTTAATACAATCTAATTGCTCATTGATTAAATCTAACTGATTGACAATAGCAGGACTGACTTCCACAACCAAAGGAAAAAGCAGGTGTTGAGTTACAATACTTTTTTCCATTATCTGATTTTGTATTTCTTCAAACATTACTCTTTCCTGAGCCGCATGCTGGTCTATGATATAAAGATTTTCCTCATCATCAGCCAGAATGTATTTACCATGTAATTGAGCCAGATATTTAAATCTGTGTGTTTGTTCTGGTTCCAGATAATCCAATATTTCTTCCTGAACAATGGTTAATGGCTGCTGTTGCTGATAAGAAAATAAATTGTCTTCTTTTGTAAACTCTGTTTCTTTATCTTTTCTTTCCTGTTGGGACTTTGATATGTTTTTAAGCAATAAATCGCCAGGAATCATTTCCTTTTTTAAAACTTCGCTTATTCCGCTGGTAATCAGTTTATATAGTTGCCTTTCTTTGGAAATTCTTATCTCCCACTTAGATGGATGAACATTTACATCCACTAGTTTATAATCAATATCGATATTGATTATGGCAATTGGATAGCGATCAGACATCATATATCCCTTATAACCTTCAATAATAGCTTTTTGTATCTGATAACTTTTTATTATTCGACCATTGATAAAAACATTTATATATTGTCTTGTGGCTCTGGTAATTGCTGGATTGACAATGTATCCACTTACTCGAAAGTCATAATCTTCAAAATCAACCGCGATACATTTCTTAGCAACTCCGACTCCATAAATTGCCATAATTGTTTCTTGTAAAGAACCTGAACCATTGGTTTGAATTCTTATTTGAGAATCATTAGATAATTCGAAAGATATTGCTGGATGAGATAATGCCATTTTGGAAATAAGATCTAAAATCAGATTAAGTTCAACATTAGCGCTCTTTAAATGTTTCAGTCGGGCTGGAGTTTTGTAAAAAAGTCCTTCCACTTTGATAGTTGTTCCTTCAGGTGCTCCAAATGGTTTGGCTTCAATAATTTTTCCATATTCCACCCTGACCAGAGTCGAATCAATTTTATCATTAGTCATTAAGGTTACTTTACTCACTGAAGCAATAGAAGGTAAGGCTTCTCCTCTAAAACCCATTGTGCTTATTTGCCAAAGGTCATTTACTTCTTCTATCTTACTTGTCGCATGTCGGCTAAAAGCGGCAGTGGCATCTCTTTTGTCCATTCCACAACCGTTATCGGTTATTTCAATATAATCCAATCCTCCATTTATCAAACGAATTTCAATTCTGGTAGCTTGAGCATCAATAGAATTTTCCACAAGTTCTTTTACAACTCCCATAGGTCTTTCAACGACTTCTCCAGCAGCTATCATGTTTGATAAGAGTTCATCTAATATTTTTATTTTACTCACAATTACTTACCTTCCATTTTATCTTTCATCTTTGATAACAGTTGTAGTGCCTCAATTGGAGTCATGTTATTTGGATCAACATTTTTCATAATCTCTTCTATTTCTTTAATATGGACCGGTATTTTCTCCATAACTATTATCTGAGATTGATCATTTCTATGTTTCTTGCTTTGTTCAAAACCCTTTAACAGTTCTTTTGCTCTTTCAATTACACTTTCTGGCAGCTTAGCTAAAGAAGCTACGTGAATTCCATAAGAGCGATCTGCTCTACCATCTTTTACCTTATATAAGAAAGTAATTTTCTCATCTTCCTCATGAACATCAACATTCTTATTTTTTACTCTTTCCATATTGTTTTCTAAGGCAGTGAGCTCATGATAATGCGTACTGAAAAGAGTTTTAGCCCCAATAGCTGCATCAATATATTCCAGCATTGCCTGGGCTAAAGCCATACCATCATAGGTTGAGGTGCCTCTTCCAATTTCATCAAACACAATTAAAGAATCTTTTGTAGCATTTTGTAAAGCGTTGTTAGCTTCCAACATTTCAACCATGAAAGTCGATTGGCCTGATAATATATCATCCGTTGAACCGATTCTGGTAAAAATTTGATCAAAGACTGGTACAACAGCGCTTTTTGCCGGAACATAACAGCCTATCTGAGCCATTATGGAAATTAATAGACACTGTCTCATATAAGTACTTTTACCACCCATATTTGGTCCAGTAATAATTAATGTGCTAATTGTATCATCCATATAGATATCATTAGCTACATACTTCATATCTTTAAAGGAATCCAGTATTGGATGTCTTCCATTTTTAACATCCATTACTCCTTCAATCGAAAACTGCGGTCTTACATAGCCATGACCACTGCTGATTTCAGCTAAGGCATAGTTGGCATCAACAATTCCCAAGGCAGTAGCCAGCTGCTGCATACTTGCCAATTTAGTTTTTATCTTATTAATTAAATCAACAAATAAAACATTTTCCAGTTTAATTGCTCTTTCCTGAGCATGCAGAAGAATGTTCTCCTGCTCTTTGAGCTGGTCGGTAATAAATCTTTCTCCCGTAGTAAGAGTCTGTTTTCTTTGATAACCCCACTCTTCCTTTATCTGATTTAGAGCCCCTTTTGATATTTCGATATAGTAGCCCATAACTCTGTTATAGCCAATCTTTAAAGTTTTTATACCTGTCTTTTCTTTTTCCTGTTGCTCTAAAGTTGCCAACCAGTTTTGACCGTTTCTTTGAATTTCTCTATATTGGTCCAATTCCTCGTTATAGCCATCCTTAAAAACACCTCCATCACTGACATAGACCGGTGCGTCTTCATTTAAACTCCTTGATAATAAATCAGATATATTTTCGCATAAGTCAAGTTCGTCAAACTCTGGGTAAATCTTACTTTCCTTTATAATGCTATGTATCTCTGGAGCAACTTCCAAAGATTTTTTTAGTCGGATACAGTCTTTAGGATTTGCTGATCCATAAGCAACTCGAGCTACAATTCTTTCTAAATCATATAATTCGCTTAATGTTTCCTTCAAATGTTCCCTTATTAAGAAATTTGTATTTAAGTAATTAATGAAATCTAAACGTTGATTCAATAGTTCCGTATTTCTTAGTGGTTTTGAAACCCATTTTTTGAGCGTTCTTGAACCTAATGCACTTCTTGTCCTATCTAAGAATGACCATAAAGTAATTGATTTGCCGGCTGTCCTGGATGGTTGAATAAGTTCAAGATTAGTAATTGTGGCATAGTCCATTTTTAGAAAATCATCTTCATTTATTTCTTTGAATTTTCTTAAATGTGGCATACTTCTCTTTTGAGTAATCTCTAAATAATTATTTAATTTTCCAATCGCTTCTAACAGGTGAACGTCTTCTACTTCATCACACAGATATCTGTACTCATCTTTTATAGTTGATTCATCACATACAGACACAGTTAAAAAATAGTTGTTATCTAAATTGTTAATAGCTCTGCTATTAAAATTACTATCAACTATCACTTCTTTAATATCATTACTTATAAGTGTTTGAATCAGTGTTGCTACATCATGCTTTATTGACACCAGTTTGGTTTCGCCAGTGGTAGTTTCACAGATGGCCAAAGCATAGCCATATCCATAATCTACTAAACTCGCTAAAAAGACACTGCTTTTTTCATCAAGCAGCTCTTCCATAATTGTCCCTGGAGTTACAACCCTTACCACATCTCTTTTTACCAGTCCGCTTGCCTGTGAAGCATCTTCCAGCTGCTCAACAATTGCAACCTTATATCCCTTATTTACTAATCTTTGAATATACCCGGTAACTGCGTGATAAGGCACTCCACACATCGGCACTCTTTCTGAGGTACCAGCATTTCTTCCAGTTAAAACCAGATCTAGCTCATGAGATGCTATTTTTGCGTCTTCAAAAAACATTTCATAAAAGTCTCCTAAACGATAGAAGACCAGTGCATCAGAGTATTTTTCCTTGAGTTGCAAATAATGCATCATCATTGGTGTATATTGAGTCATTATTTCACCTCTTTAAACTTTATATTCTAAACAATCTTGATAGCTTTTAATTTCCTTGCTAATTTTTCTACACAAAGCTGCACTTCCTGGACCATAACTTATTATGTACCCGTAGTATCTTTCTATTATTTTATAGGCTCTTCCTTCAATAATATTCTGTTTATTGATTTTTTCTTTATCATATAAGACGACAATGATTGAGGTTGCTGATGAAGTTATTTTCTTTATGTTTGAAATACCACCAAGATTTTCTATATACTGCTTTACTTCAATTGTCTGCTTTTCTTTCTCTAAGAAATTATGGGCTAAAAGTTTGTAAAAAACAAAAACCGCTAGTTGATAAACAACAAAAACGACTACTCCTATTAATAGCAATCTTTTTACAGCCGGCAGCAGATTTGCATCACTGGAATATTTTACCAACTCGTAAATATTGCCTGTAGCAAGAAATTTTGGATTGCCAAAAGCACCACATCCTAAATATGTATTAGTTAATCCGCAAGCCAGATATATCAAAGCGGTGATAATTATATGTATTCCTAATAAAACAGGCGCAGTAAACATCAACACCAATTCCATTGGCAAAGTTGCTGCTCCAAATAATGAAGCAACGATTCCTAATAGAACTAATCCTAAAGATCGATTTCTTTCTATCTTGTCAGAAATGTTAAGATAGTAGGCTATTATTAATGACGGGATGGCAAACAAGTTAGTTACATAACTGGCGCTGACATATCTTCCCGTTCCAATTGATATTGCATTTGTTTTATATTGTTCAATCCAAATATTGACATCACCTAAAATTGTCACTTCTGCCGGGGTAATCCAGCTTCCGCCAAGATTTCCAAACAGAAAGTTATTGGTGATAATTTCTTCCATGCCCAAAGCATTTAAAAACTGCCTGATCAGTCCATAGACAAACATGACCGCTGGATTGGAATGGTTATTTGATATCCAATTCATTATATTGTTTAAAATCATTACCAGATAACCATATTCATGACTTATTAAAGCCCCTATAACAATAGTAAAGACAATTGTTATTAAAAAGAACCAGATATCGTTGTCAATAAACACGAACATTCCATAGTTGTATCTTTTTCTTGAAAGTTTATAAGCCAATCTAACGATTATTATTACGATTATACTGGCTATGATTCCCAGGTTAAGAGGAGATTTAATAACGGGATTGTTTGCAGCATTCACCGTTTCATACGACAACCCAAAAACGGCTTTATAATAATTGGCATTGAAAGAGGTCTTGGCAAAAAACATCGTAACAACATTAAGCAAAGTATAGCTCAGCATCGTTGCAATTACAGGAATGACATCATCATGTGTTTTACCAATATAATTGATTGACAGAATAAAAGGAAACAAATCTACAATCAGCTTCCCACTATATCCACACATCGAAACGACGAGACTTATGACCTCGCCTTTTGTACTTATGCTTCCTATTCTCATTAAAATAAAGCCAATAAATAACATTCCTAATGAGAATTTAATTGATTCAATAATTCTATACCATCTACTGTTCATTAGTTATCCTTCCCATCGTTAAAATAACTGCTTTAAGTTGTTTATCCACTTACGTGGCTTATAATGAGCAATTTGGACAAATCTGTCTGAGAGTGTACATGTTATCTGCAGTTTTCCATCCAAATCAATATCATATCTATCAAAGCATAATTTAGTGTTACTGAAATCTTCGCTGACAAAATCAATCTTTGTTGAATCCAACATAACAATTGGATTGATAAGGGAACGGAAATGAGAATGATGAACTCCTCCTATTTCTTTAAGTTGCATTACTTTTAAGCCTGGTTGAATAATTGCCCCTGATATTGCTCTATTGTATCCTGTCGAACCTATCTGCGTTGACACACACATACCTAAACCATGAAAGGTTTCTAGTTTTTCGTCATCCAAAAAGACATCAATTGTCTTTGTTTTATAACTTTCAACTCTCATTTCATTTACAGAATAAAATGTCTTACCGTTGGAAAGAACAATTTTCAGTAAATATCTTTTTTCAATCTCCGGTGTTTTTGTCAAAATGTTATTAACACATTCCTTCATTTCTTTTAATGTATAATCAGCATAAAAACCCAGAGTTCCTGTATGTATGCCTGTAAATACTATCTGATCCAGCTTATTAATATACTTGTGAATTGCTGACAAGAAAGTACCATCTCCTCCAATAACACATACTATGTCTGGGTTGGCATCATCATATTGCATATCGCCTTCCTGAAGTTGTTTTTTAATTGTCATAGCGACTTTTATCGATACAGTATCTTTCTTTGACACAATAGCAAACTTTTTCATAGAATTCTTTCCTTCTCTATTGTAATATTGTATCATACTTGAGAGGTTTTATTCCACATGAAACAACAACTTGAAATAGAATTTAAAACACTGATAAATAAGGAGCAATTTGATAAAATCACTGCATTATATCGTCCTTTGTCGTTTTCAAAGCAGCATAACTACTATTATAAATCCTCTTTTTGCGATCAATCTTTCAGGGTCAGAGTAAAAGAAAATAAGAAAGTATTCACTTTAAAGGAAAATTCAGGTAATCAAATAATGGAATATGAGAAAGAATTTACAGGATTCTTTTATGAAGATAATGAAATCAGCAGCACTCTTCAGAAGTTCAATATACTTCCTCCTTTTTTATTGATTGGAGAACTAATTACTTATCGAGCAATAGTTGAAAATGATTTGGCGCAGTTATGCTTTGATATCAACTGCTATAACGGATTAATTGATTATGAAATTGAATATGAAATGAAAAAAGACCATGAAGGTCTGAATATGTTTAAAGAAATTTTATCTAAGGCTGATATAGAGTTCATGCCTTCTTACGCTTCTAAATATGTCAGATGTATTTCAACAAAAGAATAGTATGTCCCACTATTCTTTTTCATATAAATAACTCATTTTCATTTTACTTAACATCTCTACCTGAGAATCACTGAATTCTCTGTTTGAAACTACAATAATTATAATTTCTTCCTCAACAGTCTCTTTGATATTTGCTGACAGGCATACTAACTGTCCAATCATTTTAAAATAATTGTCCTTACTGTCCCTAATGTTTGAATAGAATAAATAATACAAAATGTTGGGCTTACCAAAATTAATAAAACCAATATGCCTGTTATTGATCCATAGATAGTTGTCAATACTATATTTTTTTTCTACTTTTCTATAGTATTTGCTGTTTATCTCATCCTCAATTCCTAACGACTCCATTATCGTTGCAATTTTATACTGCATTAGCTGCTGATTGAAGCTGGCTTCATCAGCTGTGCCCTGAATTGAGCTCCAAAGATCAAGTCCTATTCTTTTGGCTTCTTCTAATATTTTTAAAGTTTGTTTTCCTTCATGTTTGTCTAGATAAGTAAAGCTCTCTAAATTTTTAGGTATCTTGTAACCTAAATCTGATAAATAAATTGGGTTTCTAAAGAAAACCACTCTATCCAATACCAGACAATTTATTTTTTCTGGCATTTCTTTAGTTTTTTTGCTTTTATCAATTGCCTCATACAATTCTTTTCTTGAAATATAACCCGTTTTCACTTTATGTTTTTTCCACATTGTAGCGATCGTCATCGTTGAAGAACCTATAAACCTTCCATATCCTAGCAACCCTTTTTCTTTTCTGGTTTTAGTAGCAGTATCTTTAGACAAGAAAAACAGCAAATCACCAATATTAAAATCAGAAAAGTTCTTTGTTGACAGGCGCCAGAACACTATTGAACTGGACCCATTCAATCGATGATATTCGATCATCTTCTCATCTGTAACATAAGCGATTGCTGCCATACTTCACCTCTTATTGTTTTATTCTTCCCTTGAAGGCGTGCATTAAAGTTAATTCATCAGCGTAATCAAGATTGCTTCCTGTTGGCAATCCTGATGCCAACCTTGTCACTGTAAGATCGGTATTAGACTTTAACATCTTGCAGATGTATAACGCTGTTGTATCTCCTTCCATTGTGGAATTTGTCGCAATAATTATTTCCTTAGTATTTTCATCTATTCTATCAAACAAATTCTGAAAGTCTAAATCTTCTGGCAAAATACCTTTAATTGGGGAGATAGCTCCATGCAATACGTGATAGACACCATTATATGAACCCATTTTTTCTATCGCAATCAAATCTTTGGCTTGTTGTACAACACAGATAACTTCCTTATCTCTTGTGCCGTCTTCACAGATTTGACATTTTTCTCTTTCAGTTAAGTTGCCACAAATAACACATTTGTGGATTTTTTCTTTCACCAGCAATAGTTGATTAGCAAAAGCTTCAATATCTTCCTTGGGGAGCTCTAACAATCTCATAGCATATCTTTCAGCTGTCTTTTGTCCTACAGAAGGAAGCATTCTTAAATATTCCATTAATTTTTCTAGCGTGCCAGGGTACATACTTTATTCTCCAATAATATCATATCCATCTTTGCCAAATAGAGAAGCCAGTCTGTCTTCAGCGGTTATAGTCTCTTCTTTTCTTTCAGGAGCTTCTTTCTTTGGTTTTTGGACTTTACTTCTTTCGTTTTTAAAATAGGTGATTAAGAAATCTCTTTCTTCTCTTGTAACACATACTATATCCTTTTTATTAGGAAGATATTTTTCCATCATATTTTCTAATATTAGGTTATTTTCTTTATTGTTGACAAAATTAGCATCCGTTCGACTGTCAACGGTTAATATCATATTCGTTTTACTTGAGGCCATTATTTCAGCTTCTTTTACCAAATCCAGCAGCTGTCTTTCTTTTCCAAAGAAATTATCAATAAAAATACTTCCTATTATTTTGGCATCGACTTCTTTAATCTTTTTAGTGGACTTTAAAAGCATCTGGTAGTACTGTTCATCAGTATATGACTTTTTTTCAACAGCCATAGGTTTTGCGGTTTCCGTTACTACTTCTTTTTTCTCAATGATAACTGGTTCTTTTAACTCTTCCTCTTTATATTCAACCATCTTCAAAAGACAAACTTCTAAATAGGTTAGGGTATTTGTTGCATCGCGATATTTTGATAACGTATCAATCAGGCAGTCAATATATTTTAATAAAGTGTTTGAATCAAACATGGCTGCCATTCTTTCTGCATTTTCTCTGCTCAGGATAGCTAAGGTGTCCATATTTTCGCTATAAATATAAACTACCGCCTCCTTGGCAATATTAATCAAATCTGTTGTCAACCTTCTAATATCAATTCCCTTTGTTTCAATCTCCGACAATTTTTCTATCAATTGAGTTACATTCTTTTCATGAATAAGCTGATATAATTCGATTTTATCTGCCGTAGTAGCTACACCATAAACATCACTGACATCTTGCAGAGTAATATCGTCCTGAGCATAGGCAATACACTGGTCTAAAATGCTTAAAGCATCTCTCATTCCGCCTTCTGCCAGATCAGCAATTAAAGCGTTAGCTTCTTTTGAACAATTGATACTTTCTTTTTCACACACTTGTGCCAGATTGCTTTGAATTACTTTTTTACTCAGCTTTTTAAAGTCAAAACGTTGGCAACGTGAAATAATAGTTGACGGAATCTTATGGGGTTCAGTAGTTGCTAAAACAAAAATACAGAATGAAGGCGGTTCTTCAATTGTTTTTAACAGGGCATTGAACGCTCCAGTTGTCATCATATGCACTTCATCTATTATGTAGACTTTATATTTCCCGCTCATAGGAGCATATTTGACTTTTTCAACCAGTTCTCTAGCTTCATCAACGCCGTTATTAGATGCAGCATCCATTTCTACAACATCTGGATGTCCGGATTCCTGAATGTCCACACAACTAGGGCAAATACAGCAAGGCCTTTCTGTTTCCGCTTCACAATTAACCATCTTTGCCAAAATTTTAGCTACCGTTGTTTTCCCCGTTCCTCTTGGACCACAAAAAAGATAAGCATGAGCCAACTTGTTGTATTTTACCGCGTTTTTCAATGTTTCCACGATATGCTGCTGACCAAACACTTCATCAAAGTTTTTTGGTCTATATTTTCGATATAATGCTAAATATGCCATAACTTACCTCTTTTGTACCTATATTATACTATAATAACTAGTCTTTTTGTTGCTTAGCTCTTATGTTTTTAAAAAATGATTGCACTAAATCAGAGCACTCCTTTTCCATAATCTGCTTTCTTATATTTGGATAGTGAGCAAAACCTTGAATAGTCGTCAAATCAAAAACTGATCCAAAAGAACCTGATTTTTCATCTTTTGCTCCATAGTAAACATTAGCCATCCTTGACTGCATAATTGCTCCAGCACACATTGGACAAGGTTCAACTGTAACAAAAATGGAACAGTTATCAAGTTTCCAACTGCTAAGAGTTTTGCAAGCCTGCTCAATCGCTATTATTTCAGCATGACCCACTACAGAGTTTTCGTTTTCTCTGCAGTTATGCCCTCTGCCAATAATTTCATCATTGAAAACTACGACAGCGCCAATCGGGACTTCGTTTTTTTCTAACGCTTTTTCAGCCTCTTTTATAGCCTCTCTCATATAACGTTTCTTGTCCATTTTAAACTCCTGTAAAGAAAAAGGTACACACACATCTCGCTTACGTGGCTGCTTCATTCCTGACCTGACCAAATTAAAGTCTGACATGTTGTACCACCTATATTATACTAAATTTACGCTTATTTTCAATGTTTAATTGCTTTTATTAATGTTTCACGTGAAACATTAATATCCTTTAATAAAATATGTGTAATATTCATCAAAGGTTATATCGTGCTCCTTAATAAACATAGCAACCTCTTTTCCAACATATCTATAATGCCAATTTTCTCTGTTATATCCAGTCAGATGCTCTTTTCCAGCTTGATACCTGTAAATAAAGCCATAATACCAACAATTTTCCTTTGACCATTCAAACATATTGTAATAAGAATATGTTGTATTCCCCTCTAAAGGATAGATTTCTATATCAACAGCTAATCCTGTCTGGTGTTCGCTGTGACCAGCTCTGGCGCCTCGCGAGTCTGCAATTGCTGTGCCATAGGTGCTTTTTTTGTAATTGTAAATTGCTTTCTGGAGATCATAACTTCTATAACCATTGTCTCCCTGTATTTTTATCTCTAGCAACTCTTTTCTTGCTGCTTCACACATTTCTACAAAGGCTTCATATGCTTCTTTTTCCATTCTGGCACCATAGCTGCTATATTTTTTATCAACAACTACCAAATTGGCAGGAACATAATCACTTTCCAAATAATGATATTTATTATTAATTACCAATATTCCCTTCGATAAATCCGAAGGTTCAACATCTGTATAAAAAGGTCGATCAGCATCACAATTTACAATTTCTACAACCTGCCTTGGAGTATAATCACTATTTTCCTGATATAGCTTCAAATATCTTTCTACTCTTGCAGGTATAAAGAAATCAGCATAAATTAAATCCAACAGCTGTTTTGAAGGTTCTATATCTTCCAATCCAAAGTTTATAATGCAAATTACATCATTTGGTTCTATTTCACTATATTTTTTGGAATAGCCAACACATTTTCTGATTGTTGCTCCATCTATTTCTAAATGAATATATCGAGCCAACACATCATCATATGTTATATCTAACAGTTGCTTATTGCTTAAAACAGTCACATCGTTAATTGACGCTTCTTTGTTTTTAAAAAGGTACTTTAAGCACTCAAATAGATTAGGCTGTTTAACCAAATCTATAAAACTGTCATAATATACTACTTTATCATCGCTTTTATTTACTTCGACTACAATTCTTTCTATTTCAAAAGAAGGATGAATTTTATAGTAATTAAAATAGTCTTCTATTCTTTCCTCGTTATATCCTTCTATAACGATGATATTGTTGATAAAAAGGTTTCTTTTGTTTTTTTCTTCTATTTTGTTATAACCGAAATAGACCAAAACTAAAATACAAATTACTAGCAATGTGTATTTAAATACTTTTTTAATCACCTTCTCACCCCTTTAGCAATTGTTAATTAAAATGTTTCACGTGAAACATCAGTATCCCTTGACAAAGTAAGTGTAATATTCATCAAAGGTTATATTATGTTCTTTGATGAACAACGCAACCTCTTTTCCCACATATCTATAGTGCCAGTCTTCCTGCATGTATCCCGTCAAGTGTTCTTTTCCGCCCTGATATCTATAAATAAAGCCGTAATCCCAACAATTTTCCATTGCCCACTGATACATTCTATAATAAGAATAGGTGCTATTGCCGTTTAAAGGGTAAATTACTATATCAACAGCTAATCCTGTTTGATGTTCACTGTAACCGGCTCTGGCGCCGAAGAAATCAGCTCCGTTTGCGCCATATAAATATATGCAGTAATCATATATTTCGTTTTGATAATCATAACTCCTATAACCATTATCTCCGTTTATTCTAATTTCCAACAAGTCTTCTCTTGCTGCATCACACATTTCTACAAAGGCTTCATAGGCGTTCTTTTCCATTCTGGCGCCATAGCTGCTATATTTTTCGTCAACAACCACCAAATTGGCTGGCACATAATCGCTTTCCAAATAATTGAACTTGTTATTTATTACCAGCGTTCCTTTAGATAGATCAGAAGGTTCAACATTTGTATAAAACTGTCGATCAGCATCACAGTTTACAATTTCTACGACCTGTCTTGAAGTATAATTTAAATTGTTCTGATATAGTTCAAGATACCTTTGTACTCTGGTTGGCATAAAGAAATCGGTATAGATCAAACTTAAAAACTGTTCAGAGGGTATTATTTCTTCTAAACCCAGGCTAACAATATGAACTACATCTTCTGTTTCAATTTCGTCATATTTTTTTGAATATTCAACACACTTTCTGATTGATGTTCCGTCAATATCTAAATAGAGATACTCTAACAGCAATTCGTCATATTCCATGTCTAATAACTGTTTATTGCTTAAAATAATTACATCTTCTGTTTTGGCTTCAACATACTTTTTCGAATATTCAACACACTTTCTGGTCGTTGCTCCATCCATATCCAAATGAAGGTATTCCATCAAAACTGCATCATATTCTATATCTAAAAGCTGCTTATTGCTAATGACGATTACATCATTAATTGACGCTTCTTTATTTTCGAAAAAATAAACAATACACTCGAATCTATTTGGCTGTTTTATCAAGTCAAAAAAACTGTCATAGTATAATATTTCTTCGTTTCTGTCGTTAACTTCAGCTACAACCCTATCTATCTCAAAAGATGGGTGTATTTTATGATAATTAAAATAATCTTCTGCTTTATTTTCATCATAATCAATCAAAACGCTGATTTCACTTACATATTTATTTCTTTCGTTTATTTTTTCCAACCTGTTATATCCAAAAAAACAACAAGCAAAAGAATGATTGTTAATAATATGAGTTTTAATGCTTTTTTCATGATCTTGCACCTCAGTTATGAGTATAACACCAAAATGTTTCACGTGAAACATAAAAACGACCGCTAAGTCGTTTTCTTTGTTTAGATAGTTTTATTTTGGAAGCACAATCTCTTTTCCACCCATATAAGGCTGTAAGACCTTTGGGACATTTATAGAACCGTCTTCGTTCAAGTTGTTCTCTAAAAAAGCAATTAGCATTCTTGGAGTAGCTACAACTGTATTATTTAAAGTGTGGGCAAAGTATTTGTCATCTTTTCCTTGAACTCTGATTCCCAATCTTCTAGCCTGGGCATCAGTCAGATTTGAACAAGAACAGACTTCAAAGAATTTTTGTTGCCTTGGAGACCAGGCTTCAATATCACAGCTTCTGTATTTTAAATCTGCTAAATCACCTGTACAACAGACAAGCTGTCTTGCTGGTATGTCTAATGTTTGTAAAAGTTCAACAGAATACATCCACATTTTTTCATACCACACATCACTTTCTTCAGGTTTACAGATGACAATCATTTCTTGTTTTTCAAATTGATGAACTCTATAAACCCCTCTTTCTTCAATTCCGTGAGCGCCTACTTCCTTTCTAAAACAAGGAGAATAAGAAGTCATAGTGATAGGTAATTGCTCTTCTTTCAGTATCTGATCTTTAAATTTTGCAATCATAGAGTGTTCTGAAGTTCCAATCAAGTATAAATCTTCTCCCTCAATCTTATACATCATTCCTTCTTTTTCTGCAAAAGACATTACACCATCTACTGCGCTTCCCCTTATCATAAATGGAGGAATGCAATAAACAAACCCTTTATCAATCATGAAGTCTCTAGCATATGCCAATACAGCTGAATGCAACCTGGCAATATCGCCCATAAAATAATAAAAGCCAGAGCCTGACACTCTTCCTGCTGCTTCTTTATCTAAACCATCAAAACTAGCCATAATTTCTGAATGATAAGGAATTTCGTATTCAGGAACTTTTGCTTCCCCAAATCGGGCTCCTTCGACATTTTCTTCATCATTTTTTCCCAAAGGAACATCATCAGCAACCATATTTGGAATCATCATCTGAATTTGATTTACTTTTTCATAAAGCGCTTCTTCTTTGTCCTCATTCTCTTTTAATTGGCTGGCGATTTCTAAAACTTTTTCTCTTGTTTCTTTAGCTTCTTCTTTTTTCCCTTGTCCAAGTAATACACCTATCTGCTTTGACAATTGATTTCTTTGGCTTCTTAATTCATCATCCATTACCTTATAACTTCTATATTGTTTATCTAATTCAATAATTTCATCAACTAAAGGCAATTTGTCGTCCTGAAACTTCCTTTTTATATTTTCTTTTACCAGTTCAGGGTTATTTCTAATAAAATTCATGTCCAACATAATCTTTCCTCCTAAAAATAAAAGACATCATCCAAAGGGACGATGTCTCGTGGTGCCACCCTTCTTGATCAGAGAAAAACTGATCTCTCAATTAGATAACGGTTTTACCCGGGAAGTTTTACTTCCAGTTCCAAGATAGATTCAATGAGTTTACGTAATGTTTTACACCAGCCAACATCTCTCTTTAACTTGACCTCATTTACTAGTTCTCTTCATTACTATTACGAATATTATAGTTTATTCTCTTCCAGTATTCAACTTGTTAGTTTTCTTCTTCTAAATTCTCTACTTCTGGCTTGTTTTCAACGTTCTCTACTTCACTTGTTTCTTTGTCCAATGCTTCTTTTATGGGGCCTTCGTTTTCTGACTCTTCATTTTCTTCGTGCTCAACAATAGTAACAGCAGCCAGTTTAGATTCATCTACATTAATAAGTTTTACCCCTTGTGTGTTTCTTCCGTATATTGCAACAGTATCTAACGAAATTCTGATTATTGTTCCATCATCGCTCATCAACAGTGCATCTTCATCACCATTAACAGCTTTCAGACACATTAATTTTCCGTTCTTTTCTGTAATGTTAAGAGTCGCAACTCCTTTTCCGCCTCTATTTGTTTTTCTATATTCATCTATCAACGTTTTCTTGCCATATCCGTTTTCACTGATAGATAAAATGTATTCCCCAGAAGCGCTGGTTGCAATACCGACTACCTGACCTCCGTCAGTATCAAATCCTTTGACACCTGAAGCGTTTCTACCCATTGGCCTTACGTCATTTTCATCAAATCTAATTGCTTTACCATTATCGCCAGCAATAATGATTTCATCTTTACCAGAAGTAATTTGAACACCAAACAATTCATCATTTTCTCTTAACGAAATGGCTATTTTTCCTGTTTGTCTGATTGATATAAATTCTGAAAGCTCTACTCTTTTTATCAACCCGTTTTTAGTAACAAAACATAAATATTTATCTTCCAATTCTTTATCTGGAGTGACGCTTACCAATGCTCTGACTTTTTCATTTTCATCTAAATTCAGCAGGTTGACCACAGGCATTCCTTTAGCTGTTCTTCCTGCGGAAGGAACATTATAACCTTTTATACGATAAACCTTTCCAAAGTTTGTAAACAGCAGCAAATCATCATGAGTGGACATGATAATCATTTCATCAACAATATCATCGCTGTTAAGTCCCATGCCTCTGATACCTTTTCCACCTCTGTTTTGAGTTTTATAAGTATCAACGGTTGTTCTTTTAATGTAATCATTATGAGTTATTGAAATAACCACTTCTTCTACCGGAATTAATGATTCATCATCAATATCTCCTTCTGAATCGTTGATTTCTGTTTTTCTTTCATCTCCATATTTAGACTTGATTTCGTTTAATTCTGTCTTTATGATATCTAATACTCTTTCCTGGCGAGCAAGAATATCTCTAAAGTCAGCTATTTGAACTTGAAGATCATTGTATTCGTCTTCTATTCTTTGTCTCTGAAGTCCGGTTAATCTTCTCATCTGCATATCTAAAATTGATTTGCCCTGAATTTCAGATAAGCCAAATCTTTCCATCAATCTATTTAAAGCTTCCTCATCGTTGGCGCTGGTTTTAATAATTTCAACAATTTCATCAATATGGTCAATAGCAATTCTCAGTCCTTCCAATATGTGAGCTCGGTCCAACGCTTTATTTAAATCAAATACCGTTTTCCTTGTTATAACATCAATCTGATGGTTTAAATATACTCTAAACAGTTCCTTAACCGGCAAAACTCTAGGAGCGTTGTCAACCAAAGCTAGCATATTAATACCATAAGATACCTGAAGCTGGGTTTTACGATACAATTGATTTAATAATACTTCTGGCTGAATATCTTTTCTACATTCAATAATAATCTTGATGCCATCCATGTTTGATTCATCAACCATGTTGGTAATTCCTTCAATTTCTTTATCCCTTGCCAATTCGACAATTTTACGGTAAAGATTCAGTTTATTAACTCCGTATGGAAGCTCGGTGATAACAATTTCGTGTTTCCCATTTTCCATTTCAATAATATCAACTTTCGAACGAATATAAATGGTTCCTCTACCTGTTTCATAAGCCTTCTTAATGCCGCTTCTTCCTAAAATAATTCCACCTGTTGGAAAATCAGGACCAGGCAAGTAATTGTCCATCAGCTCAATAACTGACATTTCTGGATTATCTATCAGTGCTTCCAAAGCTTCAATTGTCTCGTTTAAATTATGAGGAGGCATATTTGTTGCCATACCTACCGCAATACCTGTTGTACCATTGACCAGTAAGTTAGGGAATTTAGCTGGCAAAACAACCGGTTCTCTTTCTTCGCCATCGTAGTTGTCAGCAAAATCTACCGTATCCTTTTGAATATCTCTTAACATCTCCATTGATAGTTTTGACATTCTGGCTTCTGTATAACGTTGTGCCGCTGCACTGTCCCCATCTATGGAACCAAAGTTACCATGACCATCTACCAATGGATAGCGATATGAAAATGGCTGAGCCATTCTAACCATCGCTTCATATATTGAACTGTCACCATGAGGGTGATATTTACCCATAACTTCACCAACAATACGAGCGCTCTTTTTGTATGAAGCATTGGCATAGTTTCCTAAACCATGCATCCCATATAGAATTCTTCTTTGTACTGGTTTCATTCCATCTCTGGCATCAGGTAAAGCTCTGGCTACAATAACGCTCATTGCATAATCTAAGAATGAACCTTTTACTTCACTAGAAATATTTATATACTCTATATTGTCATAATTGTTGTTTTCATCATTTTCAATTACTAATTCTTTTTCTTTTTCCATGACTTTCTCCTTTTATGCAATGTCCAAATTCTTTACAAACTGAGCATTGGCCATAATGTAATTTCTTCTTGGCTCTACTTCATCACCCATTAACATTTCAAAATATTTATCAGCTTCTCTGGCGCTGTCAATTGTTACTTGAAGCAACGTTCTTCTTTCTGGATCCATCGTTGTTTCCCACAACTGTTTTGCGTCCATTTCCCCTAAACCTTTGTATCTCTGAATATTTACTCTGTCTCCAAGCTCTTTTTTGATTTTTTCCAGTTGTCCTTCAGTATAGGCGTACTTACTGACATTTCCTTTTTGTACACGATACAAAGGAGGCTGAGCAATGTAGATATGTCCCGCTTCAATTACTTCCCTGAAGAATTTATAGAAAAACGTCAATAAAAGAACCCTGATATGTGATCCGTCAACGTCAGCATCTGTCATGATTACAATTTTATGATATCTGAGTTTGCTCAGGTCTAATTCATCGCCAATACCACAGCCAAAAGCCGTAATCATTGATTTAATCTCATTATTATCAAAAATCTGATGTTCTCTGGCCTTTTGAACGTTCAAAATTTTACCTCTCAATGGTAATATTGCCTGATAACGTGGATTTCTTCCCTGTTTTGCTGAACCACCAGCTGAATCCCCTTCCACGATATATATTTCGTTTAAAGAAGCATCTCTGCTTGAACAATCAGTAAGTTTTTCTGGCAAGTTTGCTGATTCCAGTGAATTCTTCCTTCTGGTTACTTCTCTTGCCTTTACCGCTGCAGCTCTAGCTCTAGAAGCAACTATTGCTTTATCAACAATTGCATTGGCAACCGAAGGGTTTTCGTATAAAAATCTTTCAAACTGTTCACTGAAAATACCCGATAGAATTCTTCTAACCTCGCTATTTCCCAGTTTTGTTTTTGTTTGACCTTCATATTGAGGATTAGGGTGCCTGACTGAAATAACGGCTGTTATACCTTCTCTGACATCTTCCTGTTTCAGGTTTTCATCGTCTTTCTTCAACAGGTTCTGATTTTTAGCATAATTATTGATGACTCTCGATAAAGATGCTCTAAATCCCTCCTCATGGGTTCCTCCTTCATGAGTATTAACATTATTACAGAAAGAATAAATATTTGAGTCGTAAGTTTCATTGTATTGCAATGCTACTTCACAAAAAATATCATCCTCAACTCCGCTTACATGAATTGGAGTTTCAAACAAAACTTTTTTATCTTCATTAATAAAAGAAACATATTCTGAAATACCACCTTCATATTCAAAAACATCAGATTCAATTTCTTTTTTTCTTTCATCATATAATTCGATTCTTAAAAACGGACTTAAAAAAGCTAATTCCTGTAATCTATGGTGAATTATATGATAATCATATTCTGTTGATTCAGTAAAAATTAATGGATCAGGTTTGAATCTGACAGTGGTTCCATGCTGGTTTTCTTTACATTCTCCTATTTGAGTAAGAGGTTGTTCAACTTTTCCTCCATTGGAAAATCTAATTTTATATACCTTCTTATTAATTCTGACTGTTACTTCCAACCACTGACTTAAGGCATTGACAACAGAAGCACCGACACCATGTAATCCACCTGATACCTTATATGCTCCGCCACCAAACTTACCTCCAGCATGTAAAACCGTAAAAATAGTTTCTACTGCTGAAACTTTTGTTTTTTCATGAATATCTACTGGCATTCCTCTTCCGTTGTCAGTAACTTCTATAACATCATCTGGTAAAAGCCTGACAATCATCTTGTTGGCATAACCAGCTAAAGCTTCATCTATGGCATTGTCGACAATTTCCCACACTAAATGGTGTAAACCTCTAGCTGAAGTTGTCGCTATATACATTCCAGGTCTTTTTCTAACCGCTTCTAATCCTTCTAAAACCTGAATATCATCGGATGTATATGAATATTCATCTATGGTCACATTTTTATCCATTGTTAATCATTCCTTTCCCTATTCTAATTATGTTAACGTCTTGTCTTCTGATTAGGCTGACCTCCCTTAAATCTGTCGTTGTAATAATTGTCTGGACAGAATTAGGAAGCAATCTTAATAGACAAATACGATGCTCGCTATCCAACTCCGAGAATACATCATCCAATAACAGGATTGGGTATTCTCTTTTTATCTGATAAATGATTTGTACTATCGACAATTTCAAAGCCAGAATTACCATTCTTTTTTGCCCCTGAGAACAATATTTACTTACATTCATATTATTCAGATAAAATTCATAATCTTCTCTATGAATGCCAATATTGGTCTGTTTTAACGCCAAATCTCTATCTTTTAAACCTTCGTAGGTTTTTTTCATTTCTTCTTTCATCAATTCATCATTGCTTTTTTCTCTGATAAAAGATTTATACACCATTTGAAGCTTATTTTTACTCCCACTTACCTCGCTATAAAAATAAGATAAATAGGCATTTAATGAATTGATAAAACTATTTCTCTCTTTTATAATCTGAATCTGCGGATTAAAAAGAAGTTCAGTATAGGTGTCTAACATTACATCATCAATCTTTTGCTGTTTTAAATAAGCATTTCTTTGTTTTAAAAATTTCAAATAATTGGAAAGATTAAGCATATATGATCTGGATAATTTTCCCATCTCCATATCAATTAATCTTCTTCGATCACGAGGTGATGAATCAAATAAATCCATATCATTAGGCGAAAATAAAACAGCATTTAATTTTCCAATAAATTCTGAATTTTTCTTAACCAATACATTATTTACAGATAATGATTTTCCTCTTTTATGTAAAATCACATCTAATTTATCTTTACCGTTTTTGTTAATTACGACACCTTCAACAGCTGCAAATTCTTCATTGAATTTAATAATTTCTTTTTCATCATTATTGCGATGACTTCTGGTTGTTGATAATAAATATAGAGCTTCTAATAGATTGGTTTTTCCAATTCCGTTAGGACCAATTAAAATATTCATTCCATTTTTGAAATATATTTCCTGATTGTGATAATTTCTATAATTTTTAACTCGAATACTTTCAACGTACATTATTTTACCTCATATTTTTTGTTTTCAATTTCAACAATAGATCCAGGATAAATTTTTCTTCCTCTTCTATTTTCTGCAATTCCATCAACTTTAATTTTTAATTTCTTAACTGCTATTTTTGCTTCTCCTCCTGAAGAAATCCAATCAGTTAATTTTAAGAGTTGCTGCAATTCAATATATTCAGTATTAATTTTCACAATCATATAGAGCCTCCTCATTAATTTAAACCAACACGTATATTATACCACAAAAAAGTGCTTTTTCCTTATTTAAAAGCACTACAATAATAATTTAAATAAAATCATTGTTTCTATTCAAAAATTATAAAAACCACTCAAAATGTCTTATATTGCCTTAAAAGCAAAAAACTATAAAAAAAGACCTTGCGGTCTTTAATTATAAGTCTTAATAGGAAGTACCAGTTGCAATACATTTTCATCATCAACTGATTTCAAAATAAATGGTTTCATATTTCCATTAAATGATATTTTAACCTGGAAGGCATTTAATACTCTGATGGCATCATAAACATAATTTCCTTTAAAAGATATGCTTAAAGGACTTCCCACATATTCAATTGGAGTTACTCTTTCTACCGAAACAACATCGCTGCTTCTTGAAGTAATAACAATTTCTTCTTCATTCATTTCCATTTTCACTAAATAGATACCTTCATTTTTTATAAAGCTGGCTCTATCTAAAGCATTTAAAAGATCTCTGGCATCAACTAGTAATTCATAATTAAATTCTGTTGGAATCAATCTGCTTGTTTCTGGATAAATTCCATCAATCAATCTTGTTTGAACTAGGATATTGTTGATAATAAATAAAACTTTCTTATCACTCAGTGAAATAGTAATATCGTTATCAGTATTTATAATTCTTGATACATCTTGAAGACTTTTTGCCGGAACAGTGATGTTGAAATTATGATTGTTATCTAACACAATTGTTTTTTGAGCTAATCTATAAGAATCTGTGGCAATACAGGTCAAAATATTTCCATTACAGTTAAAATTTACACCAGTTAAAACAGGTCTGATTTCTTTTTCACTAGTCGCAAAACAGGTCTGATAAATAATGTTTTTCAAGACATCTGCTTCAAGTTCAAAAGATTCTGCCGGTTGAGAAAAATCAATAACTGGATAGTTTTCTGACTTAATTCCATTTAATTCGAAGTTTACCTGTAAACCTCTAATGCTGGTTAAACATCCATCAATAGTTTCTACTTCAACAATTTCTGCATCAATTTTTCTAATCATATCAGAAAGATATTTTCCATCTAATAAGATATCTCCTTCTTCATAAATAGTTAGATTTGAATCACTATCACTGAAAATAGAAGTTTGAATTGAAATATCACCATCTGAAGCTGTCATTTGAATATAATTATCTCTTACAGATAATTTAATATTGTGCAGTACAGGTAAAGGTGAATTCATAGAAACTGCTCTAGAAACAATATTGATATTGTCCAAGAATGATTTTTTGTTGATTTTGAAGTACATAGTATCCTCCTTATAGTAATTAAGATAAATATTATTAATACTTATGTGGAAAAGTGGATAAATTCAGAAAACCCTTTTTCTCTAAGTACATTTTAACATTTTTTAATGTTAATTTGAATAGAATAAAATGTTAATAAGAATCAGGTAAACATTTTTTCAATATCATTAATAATTTTTCTGTATAATTCATTTTCTTTTAAAAGTCTTTCTATTTTTTCAAAAGCTGAAATTACAGTCGTATGATCTCTTCCACCAAAATCATCACCTATTTTTTCATAAGAACAATCTAAATGGATTCGACATAAGTACATAGCAACATGTCTGGCTGTAGTTATATTTTTCGTTCTACTTTTTGAAACAATCTGTTTTTCGGTTAAACTATAATAATCAGCAACAGCTTTGATGATAAGTTTAGAAGAAAGTTCTTTATTACCATACGAAACAAATTCCAGTTTATCTTTAAATGCTTCTAAAGCTAAAGGTAAATCAATTTTTTGACCTTTAGAGAAATTAATAGAATAAAACAATAATCTATTCAAAGCTCCTTCCAGACTTCTTACATCGGAAGAGAAATTTTTAGCAATAAAAGAAATTACATCACAATCAATAGAATTTTTATCCAAATGATGGTTTTTAAGTTTCAATTCTAAGATTTTTACTGCTGTTTCAAACTCTAAAGAAGATATCGTTACTGATAAACCTTGAGAAAAGCGTGTTTTTAGACGATCCTCGATGTCTTTTATTTGAATTGGAGGTCTATCAGAAGTCAAAACAACCTGTTTTCTATTATTAAATAGTTCGTTGTAGATGGTAAAGAAGATTTCGTTTGATTTTTGTTTACCAGATAAGAATTGAATATCATCAACCAAAAGGATATCGACAGAATTTAATTGACTCTTGTATTCTTCAATAGTATTATCGCGCAAAGATTTGCCCACTTCTTTTACAAAATCCAAACTTGTGATATATAAAATTTTCTTATCATAATCATGTTCTTTAATATAATTACCAATAGCATGTAACAAATGAGTTTTACCTAAGCCAGAATCTCCATAAATTACCAGTGGATTTAAAATTTTTTCTCCTGGTTTCATTGCACAGGCTAAAGCAGCCATTTTTGCTTCTTTGTTACTAGGGCCTTCAATAAAATTTTCAAATGAAAAATCAGACAATAGATTATCAGATAAATCCTTGGCAATAGTATCTATAATATAATTTCTCTGATAATTATCAGTAGTTTCAATAATGCAAGAAACATTTTGATTCAAAAGATCTAGAAAACTATCGTTAATCTCAGTAATGACATCTGATAAAAGGGATTTATTAAAACCATAAGGAGTGACAATAATAGCTTCTTTTTCATCTAGTTGAACTAATTCCGTTTCATCAAAAAAATCAATATAGGTTGATTTATTATTTTCACGCAATTTTTCATAAATCTTATCTTTTAATTGTTTATAGACAATATTTAAACTATACATCCTTATCACTCTTTCACTTTAAGTACTACTATATTAACCCCTTAGTGGATAAAAATCTATTAATATTTTTAGCTTAAAAAGTTATCCACAGTAAAATGAATGTAAAAAACGTGTATAAACAAAGTGAATTTTGAGTTATCCACAATAATCCACGACTTTTATATGTGGATAAGTGGTGGATAAAAAATTATAAACAGTGGAAAAAGTGGATAACTTGTAGTAAAATAAATATCCCACATAAGTTATCCACAATTTAAAAGTGAAAAACCCATTTGAGAAAAGGAAAAATTTAGATAGTAACATTTTTCCACATATGTGGATAACCCGTTTACTAACATGTGGATGTATGTATTGATAAAAAAGTAATTATGTTATAATAAAAATGGATAGGAGTTTTCGTTGTGCCTAAAAAATTATTGATTGTTATATTGATTATTACAGCACTTATTAATGGTAAGATTTTTAATCATGTCCTGGCAGAAGAAAACCCGCCAGCAGAAGAACAACAGGAAGAAAATATTTATTTAGAAGTAATGCAGGATGATGTCCGAGTTAGAACAGGCCCTTCAACCAGCTATGAGATTCTTCTAATCAATGGAGAAAATCAATATTATCTTGAAGATGTTTTATATAGAGTAATAGGAAAAGAAACAAACGATAAAAATGAGCTATGGTATAACGTTGTTAACATTATAAATGATGTGGAATATTATACCTGGATTAGAGATGATTTTGTTCTGTTACATTACTATGAATTAGATAATGATTTTGAAACACATTTGGAAAATGAAGGTTTCCCAGAAGAGTATCGAGAGTATTTGAGATTCTTACATACTTTATATCCAAACTGGGTCTTTAAAGCTTTTCATACAAATATTGTTTTTCAGGATATTTTAAATGCTCAAAGTGTTTTGGGTAAAAGTTTAATAAGTGGCAGCAATCTGGCTTTAAGAAGTACCCAACCAGGTGCTTATGATCCAACTACAGGCCAGTTTATTGCTTTGGATGGCTATAGCTGGTTTCAGGCTAATCCAGCAACCATTGCCTATTATATGGATCCGAGAAACTTCTTAAATGAGCAGGATATTTTTCAATTTGTAAAATTGTCATTTAACGAAAATGAAAAACCTGAATGCATTCAGCAGATATTGGATGGAACCTTCATGGCTGGAGAAGTCCAGATAGATGCAAATACCAAAAAGAGCTATGCCACTATTTTCTATGAAGCGGGTCAGCAGGCTCAGGTATCACCAATCTATCTAGCTGTTAAAGCTAGAAATGAGCAGGGAGTAAACGGTTCAGCAGCTGTAGATGGAAGAACGTTTGAATATAATGGTGTAGTCTATTCAGGAATTTATAATTTCTTTAATATTCATGCCTATTCAGGAGTAGATAACTGGAAGTATGGTTTAGTGTATGCTGCGACACCGGGAAGCTATGGCAGACCTTGGGACAGTATTGAAAAATCTATTAAAGGAGGAGCTTTGTGGATTGCTGATGGATATATAAACGATGGTCAGGATACTTTGTACTATCAAAAATTCAACTGTGTAACCGGAGAATATTGGCATCAGTATGCTACTAATGTCAGAGCTGCTTATTCAGAAGGAAGGATGATGTTCTCCAACTATCTGTTAGCTAATATATTAAATCAGGAATTAACATTCAGTATTCCAATATATTTGGAAATGCCAGAAAAAACAGCTTTACCAACTGAAGTTGTCTATCCAGAAGTAGAAGAAGAAATTCCTAATGAGGAACATTACACAGGAGATTTAATTCTAGATTTGGACTTACAGAATGATTCAGGCTATCTTACAGGCTTTGATATCGGGATCAGCTATCAACAGTTATTAGATAGAATAGAGTTAATGAATACCGGTGTAAATATCAGAATTGAAAGAAACGGTGAAGAAAAAGCCAAGAATTCATTAATGGCAACGGGAGACACCTTGGTTATCATTGATGAAGAAGGAGAAAGCAATTATACCATCATTATTAAAGGCGATATTGATGGAGATGGAATAATAGGAACAATTGATTATTTAATATATCGAAAAGCACTTTTAAATGTATATGAAATGAATAATCTAGAGAAAAAAGCAGCTGAAATCAATGGAGAAAAAGATATATCTACCCTTGGTTATCTGCATTTAAGAAAATATTTATTAGAAATAGGAAATATTGAACAATAAAGGTAAAAAAAATGAAAAGAAAAATATTTGTATTAATAACAATACTTACGATAATTGTTTCAACAATCAAACCAATTAAGGCAGCTACAGGAACTGTAAGTGCCTATTTATCCAGTGACTCAGTAATACTGTCAAATAGAGTTACCTTAACAATAAAATTATCGTGCGATGCTGGTGTAGGTGGAGGAAAAATTATTTTTTCTTATGATAAGCAATATTTAGATTATGTTTCAGCCAATTTAAATGGACGCGGGCATATTGAAGGAAATCTAATAGTTGTTGAACCCAGTTCAGATAAAACGGTTACTTTTACTATTACCTTTTCAACTAAAAAAATAGGTTCTACAAATATACAGGTAAATACTTCACAGTTTGCCAGCTACGATCCTCCACAATATGTAGGGGGATATAATGAGAATATTGTAAAGACATTACAAATCAAGGCTCAGACAACAAACAATACCACAACAACGACTCCTTTGTCTTCTGATGCTTCATTGGCTTCATTACAGATAGAGAATATCGATTTTGAACAGCCATTTTCTTCAGATGTTTATGAATATACTGCCTATGCCCCAATAAATACTGAAACAATAAAAGTTTTAGCTAAGGCAAGCAGTTCAAAAGCAACAATCAATAAGATAAATGAAAATGTTACGGAAGGATGGAATGAAATTTCAGTAGTTTGTGTTGCTCAGGACAAGACAACTAGAACGTATAAAATCAAGTTATATGTTGAAGAAAAGCCTAAAATAGTTTATGAAGATAAAAATTTGGGAGTAGTTGTTAATTTAGATAAAGTGAATGATCCTGAGGGTTTTGAAAGAAAAGAAATTGTAGTAAAGGAAAATATCATCATCATTTTTAACAAGGTAAATCTTAATTTAATTTATCTGGCTGATAGTGAAAACAATAAAGATTTTTATCTTTATGATGTAGAAAATGATGTGGTGGGAAATAAATTTGAACCATTGGAAATTGATGGCAAACAGTATTTAATAAATGAGATAGATTATGAAAAATATAAAGATTTAGAAAAATATTATAAACCTATAAAAGTTAATATCGATGGTAAGCAATTTGATGGCTGGATGTCTTTAGCTGAGAACATGCATAATTATCGTTTGGTATATTTAAAAGACCTTGACGGTAATGATGGCTTATATAGTTATGAAATGAGTGAGAAGACTTTACAAAAATTTACTTTACCTCTGTATCCTGAAGTGGAAGAAAAAATGGATATTAAGGAAATGTTGAATCTGACTTTAGGTATAGCAGGAACAGTCAGTTTACTGGTGGCAATAGCAATAACTTTAAAAAGAAAAGAAAGTTAGGTGATAATCTATGAGTGAATCATATGAAAATCAAGAAGAGATAGCAGAAGAAGAACAGTCAAATTTTGAAAATGAATATATAATGCTTGACAATGATGGAAGAACAGGAACTATTTTTGAAACTATAGATAGAATAAAAAGTAAAAATCAGAAAAAAGAAAAAACCAGTTTTCCTAAGGGAATAATTTTAGTAATGCTGGTTTTAACTTTGCTGGTATCAACAATCAGTAGCTATGTGACAGCCAAACTGGTTTTAAGAAATGTGGAAAATAAAACGATTGTCATTGAGCAGCCTAATCAGAATACAGTTAGTCCACAGGTCGTTGTTTCGGGAAAGACTGATATCAGCGAGGTAGTAAGTAATATTAAAGATTGCATTGTGGAAGTTTATACAGAATCGACTAAATATAGCTCATTTTATGGTGAATATATAACTGAAGGGGCTGGTTCAGGAGTAATCTATTCAAGTGATGGATATATTATTACCAATAACCACGTGGTGGAAAACGCCACAATTATTACAGTTATATTAACTTCTGGTGAAAAATATGATGCCAAAATAATTGCGACAGATTTAGTAAGTGATATTGCAGTATTGAAGATTGAAGCAGAAGAACTGAAAGCAGCTATCATTGGAGATTCAGATCAAATCAAAGTGGGTCAGATCTGTATTGCGATAGGAAATCCACTGGGAACATTGGGTGGGACGGTTACAGATGGAATTATCAGCGCTTTAAGCAGGGAAATTACCATTGAAGGGCAAAAAATGAAACTACTGCAAACCAACACAGCAATCAGTCCAGGAAATTCTGGAGGAGGCCTGTTTGATGTTGCTGGCAATTTAATTGGTATTGTCAATGCTAAAAGTGCAGGTGAATATATTGAAGGTATTGGATTTGCGATCCCAGTAAATTATGCCATCGATGTAACAAAACAGCTAATTACACAGGGATATGTTGAAGGAAGACCGCAGTTAGGAATTAGAGGAGTTTCGATTGAAACAATGCAGCAAGCCTGGAATTATAGCGTTACAACCTTTGGCGTTTATGTTATGGAAGTAATTACTGAGTCAGCAAAAAAATCAGGAATAAAGGTTGGAGATGTAATTGTAAAATTTGCTGGAGAAGAGATTAAATCAATTACCGATTTAAGGACAGTATTATGTAACTATTCTGCTGGTGATACAGTAGAAATTGAAGTAGTTAGAGGGCAAAACACCTTAACCTTGATACTTACGTTAGAACAAAAGAAGTAAATAATATAAGTTAAATATAAACAATAAAAAAAGAAGCACCAGTGCTTTCTTTTTTCAAGCCTTCATTAAAGATTAAAGTTATTTTATATTATTTAACCAGTTAATCAGTACAAATCTATATTTCATCTGATAAGAAAATTAAGCCTTGGTATAAATATATTTACTAGTAAGAATATATTGAGTATTTAGATAAATAATATCCTCATTCTGATTTAAAACAGTTTGCTCTATTTTAAGTAAAGGAGTTCCCAAAGGGCATTTAAGATATTCCGAACTTTCTTTATTAGAATGAGAGATAGTAAAATTATCAACAAATTTAGTAGGTATATTATCGGTGTTATTTTCAATAAGAGTAGTAAGTGAAGCGTCAGATAAATCCTGCGATAATAAAAATTTAAATCTATCTGGAAGATAATCGATTTCCACAATGCATGGTGTATCATCAACTTTTCTAATACGAGTTAATCTTATCAATTTGCCGCTTTTACAGTTTAACTTATTTAAGAATTCTTCGTTTTCCCTCGCTAATGTAGCTTCAATAATCTCAGTAGTTGGTTTAGCATTATTTTTTAAGCAGTTCGCTGTGAAGCTATTATCAAAATGAAATTTAGATTTAAAAACTTTTTCTTTAACAAAAGAACCCTTTCCCTGCTTCTTAATTATATATCCTTCATCTACCAAGCGCTGAATGGCGTTTCTAACTGTAACCCGAGACACAGAAAACATTTCAGCCAGCTGATGTTCCGTAGGAATTTTATCTCCTGGTTTATATCTGCCTTCAGCAATGGATTTTAACAGTTTATTATAGAGCTGTTCTTGTAATGTTATTGGACTTAATTGGTTTAATATCATGAGAGTATTATATCACATAAACAATTGATTATTAAAGGATGACATTGACAGATCTCTAATAAATGTATTATTATGTATTAAATTAATACAATTAGATACAACTGATTGAGAAATCGAAGATTAGAACAGCAAAAAGCTGAGAATAATAGAAAGGAGGTAAAGCCACGAAATGAAAAGAAGGGATTTTTTAGCTGTGTTTAAGAAGACAAAACCTATAATTGGAATGCTTCATTTAAAAGGTGATGATTCAGAGGAAGTTTTTGAAAGATTCAAAAAAGAATTGGATATTTATGTTAAGAGTGGTATCGATGGAGTGATGGTTGAAAATTATTATGGAAATTATGAAGACTTAGAAAGAGCTCTTAAATATATAAAATCAAATAATATTAATATTCCTTATGGTGTAAACTGTCTAAACATTGACTATATGGGATTTTATTTAGCAAAAAAATTCGATTGTGACTACATCCAACTTGATTCGGTTGTTGGACATGTCAAACCGAGAGATGAGTTCACCTTGAAAGCATTTTTTGATTTGATGAAAGAAGAATATAAAGGATATATACTGGGCGGAGTCAGATTTAAATACCAACCAGTTCTCTCTGAAAAATCATTAAAGGAAGACCTTGAAATTGCTAAAACTCGCTGTGATGCTGTCTGTGTTACTCAGGGCCGGACCGGAGAAGAAACATCTTTAGAAAGAATTATTGAATTCAAAAAAGAATTACAAGATTTCCCACTTATTGTTGCTGCTGGAGTAACTAATGATAATGCCAAAAAACAACTTGAATATGCAGATGGAGCAATTATTGGAAGCTATTTTAAAGATAATTTCGAAGATAATGGAGAATTATGTCTTGAACATATTGAAGAATTGCTGAAAACAGTCAGAGAAATTCGTGGTGAAACAAAATGATAGTTCTTACGCGTATTGACCACAGGCTGTTACATGGACAGGTTGCGTTTCTATGGGTTAGAAATGTTGGGGCAGATTGCATATTAATTGCAAACGACAGCCTTGCTACGGATAGTTTACGTATGAGTGCAGTCAGAATAGCTAAACCATCGGGAGTAAAATTAGTTATGAAGAGTGTTGATGATTCCATAAAATCAATCAATGCTGGAGAAACTGATAAGTATAAACTTCTGATAATTGTAGAGAGTGTTGACGACGCTTATAAGTTGGCGTTAAATTGCCCTGTGATTAAAAGTATCAATATTGGTGGAATGAAAAATGCAGATGACAGAAAACAAATTTCAAAAGCAGCATTTGTTTCAGAAAGCGATATTGAAAAATTAAAGGAAATGAACGAAAAAGGAATCGAGCTGGAGGTCAGAATGGTTCCTAACGATCAAAGAGTAGATGTCATGACATTAATTTAGGGAGGAAAAAATATGAGTTTGATGTTACAAACCCTACTGATATTTGCGGTGGCATTTTTTGCCTATATGCACTGCTATTTCGGTTCTACGATGTGGAACAGACCTATAGTAGTATCAACATTGGTAGGTGCAGTTTTAGGTGATCTGACAACCGGATGTAAGGTTGGAGCGATGCTTGAACTGGCTTTTTTGGGAGCAGTCCCGATTGGTGCTTCAAATCCACCAGATATGGTATCTGGTGCAGTTATAGGCACTGCTTATGTTGTCTTACAAAATACTGATATTGAAACAGCAGTAGCTCTAGCTATTCCTGTAGCAGCATTGGTAGCTATTTTTGACAACTTTTTGATGATGTTTGTTTTACCTGAAGCAGCACATATGTGTGATAGACTTGCAGATAAAGCAGATGCCGATAAGATTGATACTGTTGTAAGAGTTGCTTCGATTGGAAATAAAGTAGCTCTGGCTTTAATTGTAGCGCTTGGCTTCTATTTTGGAATTCCAGTTATAGAAAAAATATTAGCAGGCATTCCTGAATTTGTTATCCATGCTATGGATGTTGTGGCTGGAATCTTACCTGCTATTGGGGTTGCTATTTTGGCAAGAAATATGATGTCAAAAGAATTGGCCCCATGGTTAATGTTCGGTTTCTTGGCTACTGCATATTTGAATGTTCCAACATTTGGAATAGCGCTTTTTGGAATAGGAGTTGCTATGCTGTACTTCTATAAAAAAGAAGAAGTAACGGAAGGAGTTGACGATAATGAATTCTAATGTAAAGAAAATAACTGAAAAGGAACTAAAACAAGTTTTCTTAAGATCATGTACATTGGACTCAGGCTGGAACTATGAGCGTCAGCAACATATCAATTATTGTTTTACAATGATTCCGGTTTTGAAGAAACTTTATTCAGATGATCCTGAAAAAATGAAAAGAGCTTTACACAGGCACTTAGAATTTATGGCGTGTACGCCTCATATTGTTACTCTTCTTGCAGGAATAACTGCTGCAATGGAGGAAGAAAATGCCAATAATCCAGATTTTGATGAACAATCAATCAGCGCTGTCAAGACCTCATTAATGGGTCCGATGGCAGGATTTGGTGATTCGATATTCTGGGGTTCTCTATTAACAATTGCTGTAGGTATTGGAACTTCTTTTGCTTCTCAAGGAAGTATTTTAGGCCCAATTCTATTTTTCCTGACAATTAATGTTCCTGGGTTTTTATCTAGATATTATGGATTGAAGATTGGTTATAATTCTGGAACAGTATTCTTTGCCAACATGGAAAAGAGCGGAATGATAAATAAACTCAGCAAAGCGGCAACAATCTTAGGGCTGCTTGTAGTTGGTTCTATGGCTGCTTCACAGATTTCCATTACAATTCCTTGGGTAATTGATATAAACGGAATAGTAACACCAATACAGGAGTATATTGACTGGATTATGCCTGGTTTCTTGCCTGCGTGTGCATTTGCTTTGATTTATTGGTTATTAGGAAAGAAAATAAAAACAACAACGCTACTATTGTGGACATTTGTAGTTTGTATAATACTTTCTTATTTCCAGATTTTGTAATACAGATCAACAAAAAGAAAATTGTAAAAGGGTGATCACATTTAGGATCACCTTTTTACTTGTGTAAAGCATTGTTTATTCTCTAATCTGTAACGGTTAGAACTCTTTTCTTAAAATAAATTATATTTGGCAGATACCAGAATAAAGAGAAAAGTAAAAGCCCCATAAAAAAGGTCATAAAGGCATAACCATAATCAGCATTTCTAGCATATTGTATAAAGCCTGCCTGGTAAGATGGAGCAATTACTTCAAAAAGTAAAACCCATCTAACAAAATGATAGAAACGATTGTAATTTCCAGAAGATATGTTAAAAACAAGAATACAGAGAAAGGAATGAGCTAGTGTCACAAAAAGAAATAATAACAGAGACCAAAGTGTAATGTCATGGGTGACCTCACTTAAAAATTCAAAATAAGTTTTAAATCCGAAAACGATGGTTATCCATGGTCTTATCTTGGTATAGAAAGTAAACCATTTTGTACCAAGCGGTTTATTTAAATTTGTTTTATTCATAAAATTCTCCTATCAAGTTAAAAAGTTCAGTAATGAATATTTTAAATGAAACTTAAAAAGTTTTCTCAAACATAATTGATCCAAGTCTAAGAAGAGTGCTATGGGCTTTTAAGGCCAATTTATAATCACTGGACATACCAGCTGAATAAGTGTCAATAAGAACATTATGCTGCTTTATTTCTCGGCATTTATTATATAATTCATATCCTTGATTAAAAACAGATAAGATTTCTTCATCATCATCAACATTTGGTCCAATAACCATAATTCCTTTGATAATAATATGGTTGAAAATGGAAGCTTTTTGTATTGTCTCTATAACTTCGCTTTCTTTAAAGCCATATTTTGTCTCTTCTAAAGCTATATTAACCTGAAGCAATACATTGGTAACTACGCTTTGTTTTTTAGATTCTTTTTCTATTTTTTCCAAAAGCCTGAAGCTATCCACAGAATGAATCAGTTGGCACAAGTTAATGATTTTAGAAACTTTATTTCTTTGTAAATGGCCAATAAGATGCCATTGGATATCTTTTGGCGTTTTTTCAACTTTTAAAAGAAGCTCCTGAACTCTGTTTTCACCAAAGATTCTAAACCCCTGATTATAAAGTTCCATTATTTCTTCTACAGAGCGATTTTTAGAGACTACTACAATTTTATCCTTTAGATGCAATAATTCATTTTTCATAGATATCCACTTCCTTAGCAACAAAGAAATACCACTTTCTCTAAATTAGTATATAATAAAAACGAAAGAAGGTGTCAAGATGCTTAATAAAGATTTACTGCAGATGGAAACAAAAGATGTTTATGCCAAGGTAACGGAAAAAGTAAATGCTTTTAAAAGTGAAAATCCTGAAGCGGAAATTATTTCACTGGGAATAGGAGATGTTTCCAAACCGATTGTTAAGCCCATTATTGATGCAATGCATAAGGCAGTAGATGATTTGGCAGATATGGATACCTTCAAAGGCTATGGTGGATATTACGGTTATGATTTTTTAAGGGAAGCAATACTTAAAAATGAATATGAGGAATATGGATTTACCAAAGAGGAAATTTATGTTTCTGATGGAACAAAAACAGATTCAACCAGTATTTTAGAATTATTTGATAAAGACGGCGTGTTGTTACTGGCTAATCCAACTTATCCTATTTATCGAGATGGAGCAGCAGCGTTAAGCAGAAAAGTGGAGTATACTACTCTTGATGAAAATTTTGTAATGGAAGTTCCTGATGAAAAATACGACATCGTTTATATTTGTTCCCCAAATAATCCGGTTGGAAATGCCTACACCCAAAAAGATTTAGAAAAATGGATTGATTATGCCTTAAAAAATAAGGCAGTTATAGTATTTGATAATGTTTATCAGGGATTTGTCAGAAGTAAAGATGTCCCCAAAAGTATTTATGAAATTAAAGGGGCCAAAGAATGTGTTATTGAACTTAGAAGTTTTTCAAAAGTTGCTTCTTTTACTGGGCTGAGATGCTCATATTATGTTATTCCTGATCAGATTTATCAGGATATAAATGTTGTTTGGAAAAGAAGGACCATGAATAGATTTAATGGAGCTAGCTACATAGCTCAAAAAGCAGCTGAAGCGGTATATTTGCCAGAGTCACAAAAACTTATTAAGGAGAATCTGGATTATTATTTAGAAAATGCCAGAATTTTAAAAGAAGGATTTCAGAAAGCCGGTTATGAAGTATTTGGAGGAAAAGACGCTCCATTTATGTGGGTAAAATCCAAAAATCAGAAAACCAGCTGGCAAATGTTTGACTACTTCTTAAATAAACTGAATATAATTGTAATTCCAGGTATAATTTTTGGTAGTGCAGGAGATAACTTTATAAGAATATCAGCTTTAGGCACAAGAGAAGATGGCCGAAAGTGTATTGAAAGGATTTTAAAAGATGAAGAAAAGAATTAGTTCTCTAACAATAGCAGCATTGATATTAGCGATAATCTGTGGGCTGCTATTTAAAGAAAAAGTATTAGTAATAGATTTTATTGGGGCAATTTATATAAATTTATTAAAATTTATGATTGGACCAATAGTTTTTACCAGCATTGCTGCTACAATATATGATTCCTCAAGAAAAAAAGGAAATCTGATTGTTAAATCAGTTTTTATATTTACAGTGATGTTTCTTGTCACCTTCTTTTTGACATCAATTATTGTTGTAATTATTGATCCTGCCAAGGGGTTTGCCTTTGAATTATCAGCTTATGAAGGAACGCTAGGCAGTTTAAATATAAAAGATATTATTATTAATTTATTTCCAACAAACATTATTAATATGTTTCAAACAAATCAGTTATTTGCGATTATCTTTTTTGCCTATTTAGTTGGATTCAGTGCTACAAAAGTTGAAAAAGGGGTATTGTTCATTAAATTAATAGAAAGCTTTAGAGACATCTTGTTTAAAATATTGGAGTTTATCATGTATTTAACCCCATTAGCAGTTTTTTCATTAATGTCAGCTACTGTAGCTAAATATGGAACGGCTATATTTGGAGTAGGAATTAAGTATATATTAACAGCTTATCTTTCAGGATTTGTTACGATGGTTGTGGTAATGATATTACCTGTGTGGCTTTTTGCTAAGATGAATCTAATAACCTTTGTTAAAAAGACTTATAAAATCTGGCTGATAACCATGACCACCTGTTCATCAGCAGCGACTTTACCTACTACAATGAAGCTGTGTAAAGAGGAATTAAATATTGATGAAAGGATAACTGATGTCGTTGTTCCTCTGGGATGTACGATTCATATGTGCGGAGGAGCAGTATCATTTGCCTTGTTGGGCTTATTTAACAGTAGCTTGTTTGGAATTGAAGTTACACTGACCACTTATGTCATCATGATAGTAGCATCGCTGTTAATAAATATGTCAGCTCCAGGAATACCAAATGGAGGAGTTGTTATTGGAGCAACATATTTACAGCTATTAGGTATACCACTGGACTTTATTGGTTTCTATAGTGGAATTTATAAAATATTAGATATGTTATATACAACGTTGAATGTCAGTGGAGATATAACCGCAAATGTTATTATCAATGCTTTAGAAAATAAGGAAAAGTAAAAATAAAAGGCAAATATTAATTATGGAAATTATATTTGTCTTTTTTATTGGTGCAGTATTTGGAAGTTTTATCAATGCGACAGCCTATAGGATAGTAAGAAAAATGGATTTTATCTTTGCCAGGTCAAGTTGTCCTATCTGTCATCAGCAGCTGTCCTTTTTAGATATGATTCCAATAATAAGCTATGTACTTATGAAGGGAAGATGTAGGTATTGCAGGAATATTGTTTCTAAAAGATATTTAGCTACAGAAGCTTTAGGGGGATTAAATGCAATAGTCTGTTGGAATTTATCCAGGACAATAGAAGTTAAAGTATTATATTTTGTCATTTTTAATATTTTGTTATTGATATCTCTGATAGATATTGAAACAAAAGAGATAAGTGATTTTTATCAATTTTTTTTATTATCGGTAGTGGTAATAACAATATTAATAGAAGGAATGAGTTTCAATAATTATGTTGGAATGATAATTATAAGTTTCCCTTTATTGATAATTGCCTTATTAACAAATTCAATTGGCGGAGCAGATGTAAAATTGTTTTTCACTTTAGGATTGTTGGCAAAAACAGAAGGAATTCTAATAATCTACCTGATGACAATTGTATTTGCCAGCGTTTTCGCCCTTTATAGATTAAAGAGAGAAAAAAATAAAAAAGAAGAAATAGCCTTGATTCCTTTTATATATCTGGCTTTTTTTACATACACAGGATTTGAAAAATACCTGTTAAATTGGTTCATATTGTGGTTGACTTAGCAGTTAGATTTTAGTATTATAATAAGGCAATTGCTCTATTATTATTAATTTTCGGGAGGTGTCTAAAATGAAAAGAACTTATCAACCGAGCAAAAGAAAACGTTCAAGAGTCGTAGGCTTTAGAGCACGTATGAAGACTGTGGGTGGACGTAGAATCTTAGCAAGAAAACGTGCTAAAGGCAGAAAAGTAATATCTGAATAAAGAGAGTTGTCGTTGGCAACTTTTTTTACCTATTAGATTATGAGAAAAGAATTAAGAGTTAAAGCTAATGAAGATTTCCAAAAAATTATCACTTGTGGCAAATGCAAAACAAGTCGCAGTTTTGTTATGTATTATCACCCAGCTGAAAAAGAACAAGATAGAATTGGAATTTCCGTAGGTAAAAAAATAGGCAACGCGGTCATAAGAAACAAGGTAAAAAGACAGGTAAGAATGATGATTCAGCAGTCATGCAGTTTTAAAACAGGTTATGACTACATATTCATCGTAAGAAACAAGTATTTACAGTCTGATTATCAAAACAACAAAAAAGATTTGTCACGACTATATGATTCAGTTTATAATAGATAGTGGCAATCTGAGTGAAGGAGAAATTTAATAATGAAAAAAATTATTTCTAACAAAAAAACACTAATCGTGATTTTATTAGTTATGGTAGCTGTTCTTGCTGGATGTCAAAGAAACGTCGACCAAACTGGTGCAACTTTACCAGAGAAGATAATTTATTTGTCTACTCCATGGAAAGATATGCTCAACGAAAGCTTTTTTACCGCCATCTTTGTCTATCCGTTAGCACAATGTGTTAACTTTATTGGCACAAAATTAAATAGCAGTTTTTTAGGAATTGTTATCACAACAATTTTATTTAATGTTATTACTTTAAGTTTTACAGTAAAATCTACTGTATCAGCTCAAAAAATCCAATTGCTTCAGCCTGAACTGGCTAGAATTCAAGCGAAGTATGAAGGAAGAGATGATCAAAATGCCAAAATGATGCAGGCTCAAGAAATGCAGACATTATATGCTAAACATGGCATCAATCCTTTGGGGTCACTTGTAACGCCTTTGTTGCAGATTCCTATTATGATTTCTATGTTCTATGCTGTTCAAAGAGCAGATGTTGTATGTAATGGTTCATTTTTAGGTATTCCGCTGTCAATTAAACCATCATCTGCTTTTAAGGATTTAGCTAATGGATGGCCTATTGCAGTATTATTTGTCTTGATGGTAATCTTTCAATTTGTATCAAGTAAGATTCCACAATATTTGGCAGAAAAGAAAAAGAAAGAAGCAAAGAACTATCGTGCCTATAAAGATCAGGGGCAGCAGGCACCTAACAACAATATGATGATGTATAGTATGGTGGCTATGGTTGCTTTATTAGGTTTAAACTGGCCAGCAGCAATGACCGTTTATTGGCTGGTGAGTGCTGTAGCAAACGTTATAAAAACATTATATGTTCAAAAGAGGTATATTGATAATGAACAGGTATGAAGCTAAAAATGTAGAAGAAGCCATTGAACTAGCCTGCGCAGATAAAAAAGTAGCAAAAGAACAATTAAATTATTTTGTAATTGAAGAAAAAGCAGGCGGAATATTTGGCATTGGAGCTAAAGCAATAATTGAAGCTTATTGCATAAAAGACATTGAAGATTTTATCTTTAACTATATTAAACAGTATTTTGAAAATATAAATATGGACTGCGAAATAGTTATTGAGTCAAATGATGATGGCTTTGATGTGAAATTAAATGCTGCTAATAATGCTGTAATCATTGGCAAAGCTGGGCAAACGCTGCAGTCAATCACCAATGTTGTTAAAGGGGCAGCCAGCTCAAAGTTTAAAAGACATGTCAACCTGTTAATTGATGTTAACAATTATAAAGAAGAGCGCTATGAAAAGTTGAAATCAATGGTCGGAAGAATTGCTAAAACAGTTCAAAAAACAAAGGTTTCAGCCAGATTAGGTCAGATGTCTAATGATGAAAGAAGAGTGATTCATCAGTATTTATCAACCTTTTCAAACATCAAAACTGAATCAGAAGGCGAAGGAAATAACCGCCGACTTAAAATAATTTACGATTCAAAAAAATAATAGGGAATTTACACCTCTGCTTACAATAATAGGTAGAGGTGTTTTTTTATGCTTGAAATAATTAATTTATCAAAAAAACATGGTGAAAAAGAAGTTTTAAGAAATATCAGTTTTACTATTAAAAAAGGGCAGATAGTTTCAATAATAGGGAATAACGGCAGCGGTAAAACAACCTTATTTAAATTGATATTAAATCTACTGGAAAAAGATAATGGAAAAATAGTGTTTGAAAAAAAGAATATAGAAAACCAGAAAATTGGATATTTACCCGAACAGAGAAGTCTATATCAGGATTGTACGGTGTGGCAGCATTTAAAATTAATAACGGGGATAAACAAAATAGAAAACGAAAAAGAACAAATAGAAAACTGGCTTTATAAGATGGAATTATATGAACACAAGGACAAGAAAGTCTATACACTGTCAAAAGGAAATCAACAAAAACTGGCTTTAATTGTATGTCTGATAAAAAAACCAGAAATTGTTGTTATGGATGAACCATTTACTGGTCTTGATCATGAAAATATTGCTATCTTTTTAAGAGAAATAAAACAAATGAAAAAAGAAAACAGAATAGTACTGATTTCTTCTCATATATATCAGCCAATTAATCAAATCTGTGATAGATATATTTGTATAAATAAAGCTAGAATCAAGTTGGATATAAAAAAGGAAGATCTCATTAAAGAAGAAAAAAGAACAATAGTAGTAAATGATAAAGATTTACTGCATAATGAGCAAATATTATCAAAGCTGATTACGGATAAAGAAGTAAGGTATATTGTTGAAAATAAAATTGCTGCTCAAACCATAGTTGAAAGATTAATAAAGGAAAGCAGGACAATTAATTATTGTGGGCCGCTGACAATTGAGGACAAAATTAAACAAATATGAAAGAATTGATTAGGTTTGATCTTAGAAGAAGATTTATCAATAAATCAACAATAATAGTTAATATACTACTTTTTGTGATGATTATATGCTGTTTTCATATTGATTTAATTTTAAAAGATGAAGTATTTATTGATACAGTATTAGTTGACACCAGTTTGATAGAATATTCTGACTTGTTTTTAGAGTTGAGTGATGAACAACTGACATATAAGCTTTCAGATGAAAAAAACAAAGAGAATGAAGCAATATTACATCTGAATGAGAAGTGGCAAATAATAAGCAAATATGAATTAGATCAAAAGACTATAGAAAGAATAACTGATGATATTAAAAAGGCAGTTATCAGGAAATATAAATTATCACATCAGTTTCTAAGCTCTTTTATTGATGAATTTGTAAAAATCAATCCAGAAGTGATAATAAAAAACAATGAAGTTATTGATGGAAGCATAGTTATAGTTTTGGCTATTTCCTTTTTTCTGATAATCAATTATGGCTGTACTTCCAGCAATGAAATAATTATTGAAAAATCTACTGGAACCTTAAATATAATTCTAACCAATATAGACGCAGAAAAGCACCTGTTAGAAAAGATAATAGTTTCTTATATCATCTTTTTAACTCAAGTTATAATAATATTTTTACAATTATCTATAAGCTACCTGATTAGATTCATTCAGGACAGATGTTTGGGATTAAAAAACTTCGTTGACAGGATTTTGATAATATCAGCAGAAAGTGGTGGAAGTGAACTGACGATAGAAAAAATTATGCTGATAGTGATAATTATGATCCTAAATCTCTTATTAATTCAATTAATTATCATTTTAATAACTAGTAAATATACTAACGGGCAACAAATGGCATCATTTCAAGGTTTGTTATATGTCGGATTGCTAATAATATATTATTCAGTCATGATAATTAGTGAACAATTGATAAAGAGCAGAATAATCAGTTTTATTGGCTATCTTCCTATATTTTCAATGGTATTTATTCCCCAAAAGATAATCGGTTCAAATATAAGTGGATGGGATTCATTGTTTGCATCGGCTTTAGTGGTGATTGCAATAATTATTTTAATAATTAAGGGATCAGGCAGATATAAACGAAACCTGCTGACACAAAAATAATCGTGACTTCACGATTATTTTAATGTTTTCAATTTATTGGTGCGATAGAATTTTTTTAATTCTCTATAGTTTTTTACTAATTGTTCTTCATGACTGCTGGCAGTACTTGGAATATAGAATTCCATATCTTTAAGTTCATCTGGCAGATATTGAATTTTATGAAAATTATGATAGGCACCATAATCATATTTATCTTCCGGAGCTAAACCAACAGGATTTAAACGAAGGTAAATTGGAACAGCATAAGGAGATTTTTCAGCCACAGCATAGGCATTGTGTATACTGTCAACAGCACTTCTGCTTTTTGGTGATAAAGCTAAATCGATAACAGCAACTCCTAAAGGAATCAAGGCTTCTGGAAATCCGATACGTTTAGCAGCATCAATAGCATTTATTGTTCTGGCACAGGCTGCTGGATTAGCTAAACCAATATCTTCATAGGCAATGACCAGCAGTCTTCTTTCAATAGAGTCTAAATCATTAGCCATAGCCAACCTTGATAGATAGAATAGGGCTGCATTGACGTCACTTCCCCTGATAGATTTTTGAAAGGCACTGACAGCATCATAATGACCATCTTCATCATGGTCATAATGCATATTAGCCATGGAAGAATATTTTTTAACCAGCTCAATATTGATATGGTTATCAAAGCAACCCATAGCACAGATTTCAATCAGATTATAGGCATATCTTAAATCCCCATTACTATGATGGGCAATCAGTTTTTTGGCATCATCATCAATAGAGATTGTACCACCATATCCCTTTGTACTTTCTAAAGCAAAATCAATGGCTTTTTCGACATCTTCAACAGTCAAAGGCTTCACTTCCAGTAAGTGACAGCGACTTCTAACAGCAGGATTAATCGCAAAGTAAGGATTTGAAGTAGTTGCTCCGATTACCGTAATAAGTCCAGTTTCGATGTGTGGCAAAAGTAAATCCTGCTTGTCCTTGTTTAAACGATGAATTTCATCGATTATTACGATTAGTCCATTGGACAATTTGGCATGTTCAAATATCTCGACCAGATCTTTTTTATTGCCGGTAACAGCGCTAAATGAGTGATAAGGAAGATTAAGCTCATTGGCAATAGCTAGTGCCAAGGTAGTTTTTCCACTACCTGGAGGACCATAAAAAATCATCGAAAAAAGATGCTGCTGGTTGACACAACGTCTTAACAGCATATTTTCACCAATCAAATGTTGTTGGCCAAATACCTCATCCAGCTTTGTTGGTCTCAATTTAAGAGCTAAAGGTTGTTGCATAATTTTCTCCTCATAGATATTTTAACATTAATCAAAATAGTATAGAATAGAAATATGAAAATAGTAATTCAAAGAGTTAAAAACGCTTCTGTAAGGATAGAGGGAAAAGTATATAGTTCAATTGAAGCAGGGTATTTGTTACTTGTAGGATTTTCAGTTGCTGATGATGAAGAAGTTTTGCCAGCAATGGCTAAAAAACTGCTGGAGTTGAGAATAAATGAAGATAGTCAGGGGAAAATGAATCTGTCAATTATAGATGTTGGTGGAGAAATCCTTTCAGTATCTCAATTTACTTTATATGCTGATTGCAAAAAAGGAAGAAGACCTTCTTTTACTGATGCCTGTCCACCAGAAAAAGCCAGTCAACTGTATGATAAATTTAATGAGGTTTTAAAAGAAAGTGGTCTTAAAGTTGAAACAGGACTATTTCAGGCTTTTATGGAAGTTGAATTAATTAATGATGGACCTGTGACTGTAATCTTAGATAGTGATATAATATTAAAGAGAGGTAGCCATGGAATATAAACTGAATGATATAGTGGAAATGAAAAAAATGCATCCCTGT
Organism: Erysipelotrichaceae bacterium; assembly: GCA_033808805.1. Taxonomy (GTDB): domain Bacteria; phylum Bacillota_I; class Bacilli_A; order Erysipelotrichales; family Erysipelotrichaceae; genus UBA1783. The sequence continues at coordinate 247,157 of JAPXMY010000001.1, read as the reverse complement.
AAAAAATCCAAACAATGGAGAATTATTAGAATGGGTGCCGATATAAGAGTCAAGTGCTTGGGATGTGGAGCATCAGTTTTATTTTCTCGAAGCGAATTTGAAAAAAGAGTTAAAAAAATCATTCCATGCGAATTAGAAACAGAGGATTAGAAATATGTCATTAACAGCCGGTATTGTAGGATTGCCAAATGTCGGAAAATCAACCTTGTTTAATGCAATAACCAAGTCTCAAGTAGAAGCAGCAAACTATCCGTTTGCAACAATCAAACCCAATATTAAAACTGTCGAAGTCCCTGATGAAAGGGTTGACAGACTGGCAGCAATATTTAAACCAAGAAAAACAATTAAGACAACTTTTGAGTTTACAGACATTGCCGGTTTAGTAAGAGGGGCCTCAAAAGGTGAAGGATTGGGTAATCAGTTTTTAGGAAATATAAGAGAAGTTGACGCTATTGTTCATGTAGTAAGATGCTTTGAAAACAACAGCATTGTGCATATAGAAAATAATGTTGATCCAATTAGAGATATTGAAATAGTTAATTTAGAATTAGCCCTGGCTGATTTGGAAACAGTCAACAATCGTATTTCTAAAGTAGAAAGAAGAGCTTTAACGACCAAAGAAAAAGATGCAGTCACAGAATTTGAAATGTTAAAAAAATTAAAAAAGGCTCTTGAAGAAGGAAAAATGGCAAGAAGTGTCGATTTTTTGGCGGAAGAAAAAGAAATTCTCAAACATTATCAACTATTAACATCTAAACCTGTTATTTATGTAGCTAATGTTTCAGAAGATGATGTAACTGATTTGGATGGATGTTTGCATTATCAAAAGGTTAAGAAATTTGCAGAGAGTGAAAAAAATCAGGTTGTAGCTATTACGGCCCAATTAGAAGAAGAAATCTCTTCACTGGATGAAGAGTCTAAAGAAATGTTTTTAACGGATTTAGGAATTAAAAGAAGTGGTTTAGATGAAATTATATTAAAAACATATTCTTTATTAAATTTATGCACTTTCTTTACTGTTGGCGAAGATGAGGTCAGAGCCTGGACATTTACTAAAGGAATGAAAGCTCCTGATTGTGCCGGTTTAATACACACAGACTTTAAAAAGGGTTTTATTAGAGCTGAGGTCTATAAATATGAAGATTTAATGGCTTACGGCAGTGAGCTGGCTTTAAAGGAAGCAGGTAAAATAAAAGTTGAGGGAAAAGAATACATCTGCAAAGATGGAGATGTAATGTTTGTAAGATTTAATGTTTAAGGAGGATAAAAACATGAAGTTGATTATTGCGATTGTTTCAAACGATGATAGTTCAGCAGTAAGTGCAAGTTTGACAGAACATGGATTTATGGTAACCAGATTATCTACTACTGGTGGATTTTTAAGAGCAGGTAATACTACGATGCTGATCGGAACGGAAGATGAAAAAGTAGAACAGGCTATTGAATTAATTAAGGAAGAAAGCAAAAAGAGAACAGAAATTATCCCAGCTACCACTTCATTTGATATTGGACAATATGCTGCCTATCCAGTAGAAGTTCACGTCGGTGGAGCAACTATTTTTGTGCTCGATGTTGATCAGTTTATTAAGGCTTAGTTATGATTGATTTTATTGACTATACTGATCCAAACACAACTTTGATTTTACTTAATACAACGGTTGAAGGAAATATGAAAACAGTAGGCTCAATTGAAGTTTACGGAAAAGTCAATGGTTATGTAGAGACCGATGGATTAAGCAGTATTTATGGCTGCATTGATGGCAATTTAGAAACAAGAGATCTGATAGCTAGAGTTAACAGCGTAATTAATGGTGACATTAACATTATTTATGACGGCTTTATCAGCAACAATTCAAATATCAAAGGAAACATCAAGTGCAAAAATATTGAAGTTTGCGGAAATGTTAAAGGCAACATCAAGGCTGAAGATTCTGTAATAATCAGAGGAAGCGCCAATATTGCTGGTGATATTATCTGTAGAAACCTTGTGGTTGATCAAGGCGCAAGAATCAATGGCAATGTAAAGCTTGTCTATCAATTTGAAAAATATTAGGCTCTTCGTTTTTAGCGAGGAGTTTTTATTGTTATTTAAGGTTGTTTGTGTGATGATAATAAAAAAGAGAGGGATAAAGTATGGAAATTTCTGAAGTATTACTATCAAAAAATGGCTATGTCGCAATAACTCTGGCAAAAGAGTTTTTGAAATGCAATGTAGGCGAAAAAGTTCCAACTGTTTCTCAACTCTGTGAAAAATATCAGCTTGCCCGTGGAACGGTTCAAAATGCTTTAAAATCCTTACAGCAATATGATGCAATCAGACTTGACGCAAAAGGCCACAAGGGTTCTTATCTGGTTAAAAAAAATATACCGATATTATTAAAATTTGCAGGAATCAATTCAATTGTCGGAGTTATGCCTTTACCTTACTCAAAAAGGTATGAAGGTCTGGCATCAGGATTATTGGTAACTTTGGAAAATCGCTACAGTATACCGGCATCAATGGCCTTCATGAGAGGAGCCAAAAACAGGATTGGAATGCTGCTTTCTAATAGATATGATTTTGCGATTATTTCAAAAATAGCTGCCAAACAAATAATTGATGAATATGACAACATTATAATCGCTTTAAGTTTTGGTCCATATTCATATTTAAGTGAACACGTAATAATTTTTAGCAGTGATAAGTATAACCAAATCGAAGAAGGAATGAGGGTTGGGATGGATAATGATTCAATCGACCAGAAATTGCTTACGGAAAAAGTCTGTAAGGGGATAGATGTTGAATATGTCAACTATGGATATTCCCAAATCCTGCAAAGAGTGGTTCAAGGCGACATTGATGCAGCTGTCTGGAATAAAGACGAAATTGATGAAAAATTATGTGAAGTTAAATATTATCCAATTAAGGAAATTGGTTCGTCAGCCAATGAAGCGGTGTTGGTCGTATCAAAAGATAAGCCAGAACTGGCAGCCCTGTTAAGAGAGCTTATTGATATAAAAACAGTAACCAATATCCAACAACTGGTACTAAAAGGAAGAATAACCCCTAGTTATTAAGATATAACAAGTTTTTATTGACAATCTTTAAAAAGTATGTGATTATTAGTTATAGAATATACAAAATATTGTACAAGCTCGGGAATAGAATATGAATAGAGAAATTAAGTGTTATAGATGTGGCAAACCTCATCAGCTGAACTACAAGACAGTAAAGCAGAATATAGTCTGTTCGCACTGTAAAAGTGTGATGACTTTTGATTATCCAACAATTAGAAAGTTAAAGCTTGTAAGATATGTTGTGGTTGCCTTTGTAGTAGGAATCATATTATTTGGGTTAAGTAGACTAGAAGATACAACAGGCTTTATGCTGACAATTGTAACCTGTATTATAGCGACAGCATTTGCTTTAATGTCTGATCAGTTATGCAGATATATTACAGTATTTTTATTGAACGGAAATTATGTCGAATATAAAAAAGAAGACAGAAAAATAGCAGCTAAAAAGAAATGAGGTAATTTAATTTGGATTTTAGTGAAAGACTTGAATTGTATTTAGAAGGTGGAATGATTAACGAAAATGATGTTAAGGATGTCAACAATATTTTAAATATGTTTAAAGAAGAGTATGAAATAATCTTGACAGAAGAAAATTCTGCAACATTTATTGCCCACATTTGTGCTGCCTATGCTAGATTGAATGCTGGAATAATGGTGGAGCAATTGCCAAAAGAAGTTGCTGAGCAATTAGAGAATTTGAAAACATATCAGCTATCTTTGGAAATTTTAGATAAAGTTATTAAAGTAACAGATAATCCTATCATTGAAGAAGAAAAGGGTTATTTCTTACTTCATATAAATAATTTGATATCTACTTTAAAGGCAGATAATCAATAAAATTAGTATTAAGAAATAGTAAAGGAGAGAATTATGGAAGGTATTATTACTAGTTTTGAATTTCCGTTTGCGTTTAGAACTGTTGTATTAGTAGCTATTTGTGCTTGGGCATCATTATTGTCACACATGGGCATTTCTAACTTCAACGATGGCGCTAGACCGGTATTCCCAGAATTTACACAAGGCAGGATGTCTCGTACAGAGTTTGCTGTTGTAATTACTGGTATGGGCTTTGGTTGGGTTCTTGCAGGATTTAGCCAATGGCTGGGAACAGGCTTAATTGCTTGTCACTTAACATTGATTGCGTGTGACTGTTTAGGTGCCTGGTCTCCTAATAAGTACATGGCATTAGGAATCGGTGCTGCCTATGGTTTATTATGTGCATTTGGAACAAATGCTATCAATGCTGCATTCCAGGCATTGCCATACAACTTCCTGAGCGACCTGACAAATATCTCAGGACCAACATTACCGATTTTCTGTGCTTTCCCAGCAGTCGCAATTGCTGGTCAATTTGATGCAAAAAAAGGTATCCTGACAGGTGTTATTGAGGCAATCGTATATATGGTATGTACAATTGTAGGAAAAGTTACAGTTGGTGGAGTCAGCGTATCACTGTTCCCATATACATTTGCCATGTTAGCGGGTATGATTTGTCTGGTTGTTTTCTCAGTTAAAGGAAGAGAAGGAGAGTCTGTTGAAACTGATGAAGAAGAAGAAAACCTATTCTCTAGAAATGCTGCCAGAATCAAATCAAATTGGTTATATCTATCTATTCAAGGAGCATTAAACGCATTAGGTATTAAGATTTTAGCTCAGGCTTATCAACCATATCTATTAGCTCCAGCAGTAATGTCTGGAGATATGACACCATTCTATCTTGCAATGATAGGAGTAATCATTGCCTTTATTCCATTGATTGTTTCTACAGCCTTAGCAACAGGAGTTTATCAGGCGGTAGGTTTGTGTACCTGTATGTTAGCGGGTGCCATTGCTCCAACCTGGTGGTTAGCTCCAATCTTTGGATTTGTGGTAGAGTTTGTGGAAATTCAATTAATCGGATTATTAGGTAAGTTGTTAGCTAAATTCCCAGAATTGTCAAAATCAGGAGACCATATTCGTGGTGCTATGAATGCTACTATCAGTCTGGCATTAACAATTGGTGCATTTATGGCAGCCAATGCTATTTGGGGTGGAACTGGTATGATGATTGTTGGTGCATTCTATACAATTAACGAAGTTGCTGGTCAGAGAATACCAAAAACTGCAGTTGGGCCAATTGCTGCTGTAGTAGTAGGTATCTTGTACAACATTGTTGTATTCTTAGGTTTTATAAAATTAGGTTAATATAAAGGAGGACTCCTATGTTAAAAATCGAATGCTGTGGATTGACTGCAGCGCAAAGTAGAAAGCTTATCGAAAGTAAATTTCCAGATAAAGTACAAGTATTATCAGATTCAGATATGATTGCCGCTAGGAAAGTAAAAAAAGGAGAAGTCGATTTTTATTTAGGCAGTTGTCAGACTGGAGGCGGCGGAAGCTTGGCGACAGCGATCATGGTTTTGGGTTATTCCAATTGTCTGGTAGTCTCTAGGCAAGGAAAATGTCCAAACGAAAAAGAAATCCGTCGCATGGTTTACGGTGGTAATCACAGGGCTTTTGGATATGTTATTTCACATACCGAACAAGTAGTTCCTGCTCTTGTAAAAGCTTTAATTGACAAATCTGAAGGTTTACCTGAATAAATAAGGGGAAAAGCATTAGGACATCAAGAGGCTTGGTGTCCTAATTTTCTAAGGAGCGAGACTATGATAAGAACAGTATTGGGCGATATTAGAAAAGAAGATCTTGGCAAGACGATGTGTCATGAACATTTCATAGTTGACTTGACCCGGGTTAGAAAAGACGGAGTTTCAAAGATTGAAACGGTGGAAGAAGTAGTTCCAGAAATAAAAAAGATGATGGAATTAAAAGTAGAAGCTGCTATTGAAGTAACGACAATAGATTTAAATAGAGATGTATTAAAATTGAAAGAAATTTGTGAGCAAACTGGTTTAAAAATAGTCTGTTCAACGGGCTATTATTTAGATCCATACCATCCACAGTGGCTAAACGAGGCAACTGTTGAAGAAATCGCAGAAGTATATATAAAAGAATTAACTCAAGGAATTGAGGACACGGACATAAAAGCAGGTATTATTGCGGAAATTGCTTCAAGTCCAGAAGGTTTCATTGGGAATGAAAGAAAAATTTTACAGGCTGCAGGATTAGCTGCCAGCAAGGTGGGATGCGCTGTAAGCACTCATACCGGTAAAGAAGTTGCCAAAGAGACAGTAGAGATACTGCTATCGTATGGCATGAATCCAGATAAGATTATCTTAGGCCATCAGGATTTAATTGATGATAGTCTGTATCATCTAGAATTATTGAAAATGGGTGTTAATCTGGCTTTTGATACGTGCGGAAAAACAGCTTACCAATCAGATGAAGTTAGAGCTGCTAATCTGTTAAAAATTATCAAAGCTGGCTATGGCGATCATATTATGGTATCTAATGATGTATCAAGAAGATCATATTTTGTTTCCAACGGTGGTCAGGGTTATCTGACTGCGTATAAAAAAGTGTTACCACTATTAAAAGAGATGGGAGCAACTGAAGAAGATATTGAAAAAATCAGCACTAAAAATCCAGCTAGAATTCTAGCTAACAAGTGGAAATAAGGAGGGGACCTTATGTTTTTAGAAAGAGTAATGGAGAACAATCCTAAGCTGGTCGAATATGCCTTCAAGCTGCAGCAGGAAGGGAAAATTCTGCCCGACACTTACGTTCTAGACTATGACACGATAATAGAAAACGGTAGAAAGATGAAAGATATTGCTGATCCATTAAATGTAAAATTATTTTTCATGACCAAACAAATTGGAAGAAATCCTGAAATTGCTAAAGGTCTTATGGATATTGGATTTGATGGAGTGGTAGCGGTAGACTTTAAAGAAACGCTATTAATGATTAAACATAAAATAAAATTAGGGAATGTAGGGCATTTGGTTCAGATTCCAATGGCAGCATTGGAAATTGTGATAAGAAACAAGCCTGAAATTATGACTGTCTATAATTTTGAAATGATTGAAAAGATTAATGAAATTGCTAAAAAGCAAAACCATATCCAGGATATTATGCCTAGAGTTGTAGATAAAGATTCATTCTTATACGACAGTCAACAGGGAGGCTTTTTCGTTGAAGAACTACCTGCTTTAATTGAAAGTGTTGCTGAATTGAAAAATGTCAGATTTGCAGGTTTAACCGTATTTCCAGCTTTTCTATATGATAAGAATTATCTTGATATAATGCCAACAACAAACATGCAGGCTATGGAAAAAGCGGTAAAAATCGCTAAGGAAAAAGGATATGATAATTTATTGATTAATCTTCCTTCAGCCACCTGCTGCCAGGCAATGGAAACAATTGTTAAATATGGAGGGAATAATGGCGAACCGGGCCATGGTTTGACAGGGACAACACCACTGCATAAAGATACAGTCCAGCCTGAAAATATAGGATATGTATATGTAAGTGAAGTTTCCCATACCTATAAAGAAAACAGCCACTGCTATGGTGGAGGATTCTATAGAAGAGGAAATTTGGAAAATGCTCTGGTAGGAACAAGTTTAGAAAATTATAAAAAGGTTAAATGTAGCGCAGCAGACAACAACATTGATTACCATTTTAAACTCCAGGGAAAACAAAGGGTAGGAGATGGCGTTATCATGTGTTATAGAACCCAAATCTTTACTACCAGAAGCCATGTAGCAGTGGTAAAAGGATTAAAGGATGATAAGCCTGAGCTATTTGGCCTGTATAACAGTTTAGGAGAGAAAATAGAAAAAGACTGGTGATTATATGAAAGGTAATTATGAAAAACAACACAAAGTTGCCCAGCTTGATCCGTATAAATCAATTGTAAAAGTATTAGAAGTAGAAAATAAGGATGATTATTTAGTGGGAATCAAAGATGTTGCTTCGATACCGAACACTATAATGCACAAGTTACAGCCATATGGATTTTCATTGCATACAATTGATAAAAAATCACAACTGGCAGGTAGAGCTGTAGACACTGATCTTATCAATCCAATTACTGGCAATTATATGTCTGGTTCTTCTTCAGGAACAGCTATCAATGTTTTTGCTGGAATCAATGATTTAGGAATAGGCACTGATGGTGGAGGAAGCGTTTTAGCTCCAGCCATGTGTGTCAATATCTATGGCTTTATATCAAAATTAATTGAAAAAAATCGCTATGAAGAAAAAAAGAAAAACACTGATGGAATGATTGCAGGAAATTCCTTAGGATTTTTTGCCAGAGATGTAGAAGTTCTTTATCAGGCAATAAAAATAACTACAGGAATCAGTGCTGCTGAAAATTATGGCAAAGTGCTTAGTGACAGGTTATATCAAGGTATTGACAGTGAAGTAATTGAAGTAATGGATAGCAGTGCTTCAAGAGAGCAGTTGAGCGAATACTTAAAGGAAAAATTAACAGATTGCGATGTCTTTATGGTTACAGAAGGACCAGTAGACTTATATGGATTTGGAGATTCCTTGTTTGGACATTTTGATGAACGAACTAAAGAAATTCAAAAAAAAGCCAATAAGGGCTATCTTAGAGTGTGTAATATTGCTGGCGCTACAGCTTTAGCTATCCCCCAAAATGAACTGGGAGTGGCAATATTGCTGATGTGTGAATCGACTGAAGAAAAAGTGGCCAGACTATTGAAACTTAGCAAATGTTTCAAACAATATCATGACGAATTAATCGAAAGGTATTTTTTAGATTTAGACAATTATTTTAATGAAGGTTATAGAATTTAGGAGTAAAGAGTATGAAAACTTATCCACTGGAAAGTATCAGTTTAGAAAAAGCCAAAGAAAAACAATTTAAAATAGTAGATTGTGCAATGCATTATTTTAAAGGACAAGAGTTTTTGACTCGTGGTGATTTAGGAGTACGTCAACCAGACAATCAACCTTTGACAACAAAAAAGGTAGAAAAAGCTATTGCAGAGATTTTTGATAGTGAAGATTGTATCCTGGTAAGAGGCTCAGGAACTGGAGCAATCAGATATGGCCTATCATCAATGGTAAAACACAATGAAAAAATGCTAGTTCATGAAGCAGCCATATATTCCACAACGGTAACTTCAATTGAAATGCTGGGAATTGAGATTGTTAAAGCTGACTATAACAACTTAGAAGATATTAAAAAGGTAATTAACGAAAATGAAGATATTGTTTGTGCCTTAATTCAACATACCCGTCAAAAATTAGATGATAGGTATGATATGAAAGAGGTAATTGAAGCAATCAAAAAGAAGAAAGACATTCCAATTATATGCGATGATAACTACGCAGTATTTAAGGTAGATAGAATTTCTTGCCAGCTGGGAGCGGATTTGTCTTGTTTTTCGACCTTTAAACTACAGGGGCCTGAAGGGATAGGGTGCATTGCAGGTAAAAAGAAATACATTGATAAAATTAGAAAAATGCACTATTCTGGGGGTTGTCAAACTCAGGGCTGGGAAGCACTGGAGGTATTACGCGGATTTGTTTATGCTCCAGTAATGTTGGCTATTGCTTCTGAAACAGCAGAAGAAATATTAAAGAGACTTAATGATGGTGAAATCAAAGGGATAAAAAAAGCCTGCTTAGCTAATGCTCAATCAAAGGTGTTGATTGTTGAATTTGAAAAACCAATAGCTAAACAAGTGCTGATTGAAGCAGAAAAACTTGGAGCTCTTCCATTTCCTGTAGGAGCAGAAAGCAAATATGAATTTGCCCCTCTTTTCTACCGTGTTTCAGGAACGTTTTTGAAAACAGATCCAACTTTGATAGAAAAGATGATTAGAGTAAACCCTAATAGAGCAGGAGCAGAAACTGTAATAGCTGTTTTAAGTAAAAGTATAGAAGCTGTTGAAGGTAAATATGAATAAAAGATTTATTGTTATAGTATTAGATGGCTTTGGTATGCAGGCAACTGAAGATGCTTCTATTGCTCGACCTGGTGATGAAACTGCATCTACTTTAGGAAGTATATTAAACGATTTTCCAAGATTAAAATTGCCGACATTGGAAAAAATGGGTTTAATGAATGCTTATGGTAAAGAATCTGAAAAAATGAAATTCAGTTCTTCTGCAAACTATGGTAGAAGTGAACTTATGCATTTTGGAGCGGATACATTTATGGGACACCAGGAGATTATGGGTACATTACCTAAAAAACCAGTTGTTCAATCATTTCAAAACAAAGTAGACAAAATCAAGAAGCATTTAGAAAATAAAGGCCATAAAGTTGAAATATTGAGAAACGGAGAACTGAGATATCTGTTAGTGGATGATTATTGTACAGTTGCTGATAATATTGAGGCAGATCTGGGAACAGCCTATAATTGTACAGCTCCGCTAGACTTTATGAGTTTTGAAAAGGAATTAGAAATTGGCAAAAGGGTAAGAGAAGTTGCCATTGTTAATAGAGTAATTCCTTTTGGAGGAACAGGTAACACAATCGAAGATATTCTGGCTGCTGAAGAAGTTAGAGAAGGAAAATATATAGGTATTCATGCAGTTAACTCTAAATCCTATGCCCATGGCTATCAATGCCGACATTTAGGTTATGGAATAGATGAAAAAATGCAGGTGCCTACTATCTTGAATAATATCGGTGTTCCAGTCACACTTTTTGGCAAAGTAGCTGATATCGTAATTAATGATAATGGAAAATCGATATCATGTGTTGATACTAAGGAAGTTTTAGATTTAACAATTGAAGAAGTTAGGAATATGGAACATGGTTTTATATGTACAAATGTTCAGGAAACAGATTTAGCAGGTCATTCACAGGATAGCAGTTGGTTTAAGATGATGCTGGAAATTGCTGATGAAAAAATTGGCGAAATTGTTAAGTTGTTAAAAGATGAAGATATTCTACTTGTTATGGCTGATCACGGTAACGATCCAAGAATTGGTCACAATAAACATACCAGAGAAAATGTACCTATTTTAATTTATAAAAAAGGGGTAAATGGGGTAAATATTGGTTTAAGAAAGACATTGTCTGATGTTGGAGCAACAGTTTGTGATTTCTACAATGCACCTGCACCAGAAAATGGGGAGTCCTTCTTAGCCGAAATAAAATGAACTCTTATTTAAGAGTTCGTTTTATTTTATTTTCTAGCCTGCTTTTCAGCGTTTCGTTTATCGTTGATGATTTTTACATGTTCATCATCAATCAGGGTAACGTTGTTTTCTTTTGCCCAATCAATACAGCCATTCAAGACGGTTTTCAAGAAAGGACGAGGAACTTTTACAAAGTTTGTCAGTGCTGCATCAGTAAACTTGATTTGTGGATGGGCTCTTTCTGCCGCATACCTGATTGAAACCAGATCTACTTCTTTTGGTGCAGGAATAGGTTCAGCGATAGGCTTGGTAATTTTAGGAAACTGTGTATACCAGAAATTTGTAGAATCCCTATAACCATAGTCTACCGGTACTGGTGGGAAGTTGTGTTTGTTAACACCATCTACGATAGCATTATAATATTTTTCCTTCATTAAAATTTTATCAATGTAAAGGATAAACAGGGCTCCATATTTACTTGTAATACCATTGAAATCATTGTAAGGTCCAGGATGTCCATCATCAATATCATCTGCATTAAATTTATCGGCCCCTTCTAAATGAGAAGCCCAGCTGCATTCAAATACCTGGAAAGCACTTTTAATTACTGGTGGACGATTTTTATCATTGGGATCTGCCTGACCTGGTTCCATTTCAAATTTCAAATCTTTCATTTTCTCATCTGAAGGTCCAGGATAACCTAACCTGACAACTTCTTTAAATGTTTTTCTGCTGTCATCAATGAAGTTAATTGCACATTTTTTCCTTTTTAACAGGTTGTGGCAGGTATTTGATGTATTACGACACGATAGCAGCATCGCATACTGTTGTTTTCCAGCCACATAGTATGGAAAGCATAAAGAATATGATCCAATATTCAAACTACCATCATCATTGATAGTTGAAATACATACTGTTGGCATTGGAAAAAATGAAGAAGTCTGATAAAAATTATCAACAATTCTTAAATCTTTAAATGAACTCATTAATTTCTCCCTCTCTTTAATATAAATCTTCGCTTAACTCCAACTCATCAACATAAGATAAGTCGTTAGAAATATTTAGTGCGCTGATGATTGATTCTGAGAAAGTTCTTCCATCAACCAGACAGGCAACAAACATGCTGATAAAAACCTCATGTGTGCCCAAATATTTTACCCCACATTGTTCTTTTACAATGGAGTCAAAGCCATTTTTAGTATAGATACTTACTTTTTTGCCTTTATCAGTGATCAAAATCCAATTAAGTCCTTTTTTAATCAGCTGTTCAGCAAAATCATTAAAGTCATAATCCTTAATTGTTTTTCTTAAAAAATCTGCTTCCAAGATAAGTCCTTCCATCTTGCCGAGAAGTAAATCACTGGGAATATAATTATCACAGATATAGCGCAAATCAGGGTATAAACTGACAACAGTATTCAGATAATGATAATTTAATACATTTACGATTACTATTTCTGTGCCAAGAAAAAATTCCTGTGGAAGACCATCTTCAATTTCAGGATAACTTTTGTATGGTATATTATTTAAAGTTGTGACACTGTTTCTATCAAACAGGTATGTTTTAATAGGAGTTTTTTCAAAATCCAAGTGCTGTGAATGAATTATCCCCTGCACATTATCCAGCTTTACCATCATGGCATTAGCATCAATATCAAAACCAAATCTGGTGATAAAATAGGTTTCAACTCCTAAAAAGGCCAGGTTGTAGGCGACAGTATATTGTCCTCCTGTCAGATAGTAATTGTATTGACACAAAAAATCCTCTCCACTGACAAGTTTTTTATCAATAGAGATAACTTCTGTCTTGTGTGTTAAGCCAATTACCAGCACTTTACCCATGGATATATTTTAACATATTAAGACAATAAACAACAAAATATGTTAATATTATAAAAAGGTAATAATATGAGAATTGGACAGGCAATAGATATTCATCAGTTAGTAGAAAATAGAGATTTAATCCTTGGAGGTGTCAAAATAGAACACGAAAAAGGTCTTTTAGGTCATTCCGATGCTGATGTATTATTGCATGCGGTTGCTGAAGCAATTATAGGGGCTCTGGGATTAGGGGATTTAGGAACTCATTTTCCTGATACCGATGATAGATATAAAGGGATTTCATCAATGTTACTGTTGGCAGAAGTTGAAAAGTTAATGTCAAATCATAATTATGAAATAGGAAATATTGACGCAACAATTCTGATAGAAGAACCAAAATTAGCCAAATATAAACAACAAATGGAAAATAATATTGCTGCAGTATTAAAATGTGAGACTTCACAAGTTAATGTAAAGGCAACTCGGGGAGAAAAACTAGGATTTGTTGGAGAAAAAAAAGGAGTAGCAGCTTTAGCTATTGTCTTGTTAAAGGAAAGAAGGAAAAAAGAATATGTACACTTATAAAATCACTGTGGAAGACATGAAAAGTAAAAACTGTGCGGAACAGCTCAGAGAAGCTTTTGAAGATGAATCAGAAACAGCAGTTGTAACGTTTAATGTCGCAAAAAGGGAGCTATTCATTGATTCAGATTTTTCGGTAGAAGAGATTTATGAGATCATTGAAGATGCAGGATTTACTCCTGGCGACTTGGAACTGGTATAAGAAAACTTATAATAAGAAAAAGTAAGAAGAAGTCCGGCTAATGCTAACAATTGTAAGCTGGACTTTCTTAATAAATAAGCAGTTGATAGAATAAAATATAGTTTAAAAAAGAGATATATTATGGAAATAAGAAGATTTAAAGAAAGTGATGCTCAGGAAGTTTCTGCATTAATTATAAAAACGCTAAGAACAACGAATATAAAAGATTACACAAAAGATTATATAGAAAACTATGTCAGAAAATTACAACCTGAAAATATTTTACAAAGAGCAGAGTGGACAAACCTTTATGTGGCTTGTGACAGAGAAAAGATAGTGGGTTGTGGAGCAATTGGACCATACTGGGCCAAGACAGATGAAAGCAGCATGTTTATGATTTTTGTCTTACCTGAATATCAGGGAAAAGGAATAGGCAAAAGGATTATAGAAACTTTAGAGAACGATGAATATTTCTTGCGAGCAAAGAGAATTGAAATTCCTGCTTCTATTACAGCAGCACCATTTTATGAAAAAATGGGGTACAAATATAAAAAGGGAGTTACCACCCCAGATAGTGAAGGTTTATTACGATTAGAAAAATTTCGCTAAAAAATTAATTATGTATGTTTAAAGCATTATCACTTTCCATTATTCCATCAATAACATTTATATTTAGTGGGATTATCAGCAGATCAATTTTGTTAATAATTTCTTCACTTATGTTTGCTTTAGGCCATATCGTAATTTCTTACAAGAACGCTGAAGCGGGTCTGTAAAAGATTAATTTAAGGAGGAAAAAAGTCATATGAATTGTGTATTTTGTAAGATTATAAATGGAGAAATTCCTTGTTATAAGGTCTATGAAGATGAATATACATTGGTCTTTATGGATGCTGCCAAAGATATTGATGGTCATATGCTGGCAATACCTAAAAAACATATTAAAAGCATATTAGATTGTGATATAGAAACTCTCAACCATTTAATGGCAACTGTTAAGAAAATTTCTAATCACTGTGTTGATGAGTGTGGTTATGATGGAATCAATTTGTTAAATGCCAGTGGTAAAAGTGCTGGTCAATCTGTTGATCATTTTCATATTCACATTATTCCAAGAAAGTTAAATGATGACAATGATTTATGGCCTGTTTGTAAGGGAGCAAAATATGAAATAGCAGAAATGCATGAAAAACTAAAAATAAAATAAAATGTTGTTTAAAGACAATATCTAAAATCAATAAGCAACCAAAAATATCGCAATAGTTGGTAGAGCAACTAAAGAAATATAGCTAAACTTTAATAATAAAGGAGGAAAGTAAAGATGAGAATTACTTTGTTAGGCGTAATTGTGTTTGCTGTGGTTATCATATTAACCTTGTTAGGTGTGTACTTGACTATTCTTGTGATTAAAGCTTTAAGAAAATATATTAAATCAAAAGATGTACGCCAGGAAAAACAGAAGATAGCAAAATCTCTTGGTCAAGTGTTGAAAGAGCATCGAACAAGATGTAAAATGACACAGGAATTTGTGGCTGAACAATTAGGAATCAGCAGACAAGCAGTATCAAAGTGGGAAAGTGGAGTATCTGATCCAAATACCACAAACCTGATTGCTCTGGCTAAACTTTATGGAGTGGCTCCAGAGGAGTTATTGAAAGAAACATACAACTAAAAATGTTTTATGGAGATGAATTAATAAAAAAAAGAAAAAGAATCTATTGGATATGTTAAAAGATTTAATGAAGAAATTAAACTAAAGATAATTAGCCTATTAAATGAACATCAAAATAAAACAGCAGAGGTTTATGTTTCTCTGCTGTTTTTTAAGCGTAAATTAACCAGAAATAGAAGTATGCTGGAAGAACTGCAGCCAGGGTGAACGGAATTCCAATACGGGTGAAGTCTTTAGTTTTAACTTCATAGCCAGCTTTACGTAAAATACCAATACCTGCAATATTAGCTGAAGCTCCAATAGGAGTACAGTTTCCGCCAAGGGTGGCTCCAGAAAGTAAACCGAAATATAGTAATATCGGTTCAATTCCCAAAGCTTCTGCCAGCCCAGTAATAACTGGAAGCATTGTTGCAACATAAGGGATGTTATCAATAAAGGCAGATAGTAGAACGGATACCCAGACAATAACAGTGTATAAAATAAATAAATTTCCGCCACCAAGTTCAGCCAACAGTTCAGCTACAGCATCAATAACTCCCATATGAGTAATACCGCCTATAATTAAGAAAAGTCCAAGAAATAATCCAATAGTTTCAAAGTCAATAGCTTTAAAAGCATGATACATGGAAATACCATTATGGTCTTTTCTAACACTATGAATCAATCCTACAGTTAATAATCCAAAACAAATCAATCCATTTGTAATTTCGGGTTTGTTTTGAATAAAAGAGGCACTGATCATCATTACAACCATCACTAGCAACAGTATTGAAGGAACATGGTCAGTAACTACCGTACGGTGAACATCATTAGTAATATGAGTCTTTTCTTTTCTAAAAAGCCATGCCAGAACCATTGCAGCACCAACTGCACCTATTTCAACAGCAAAGAAGATAGCTGGTTTTCTATCATAAAAGAAGAAATCCAAAAAGTTCATATTGGCATAAGAGCCTAGCATGATGGCAGTAGTGTCGCCTACCATTGTTGCGGCTCCCTGTAAGTTGGATGAAACAGCGATAGCAATAATAAATGGCACTGGATTTGTTTTCAGTTTTTTACTTATTTCCAAAGCAATAGGTGCTACCATTAAAACAGTTGCGACATTGTCTATAAAAGCAGAAATTATTCCAGCAAAAAGAGACAAAGCTACTGCTGCAATCTGAATACTGGAAACATGTTCCATTAATATATCCGCAAGAAGAGCAGGCATTTTACTGTCAATAAACAGCTGGACCAGCCCCATTGTGCCTGCAATCATCAGCAAGACATTAAAATCAATGGAACTGAAGATCTGATTAAATGGAAGCATTCCAGTTATAATAAAAATTAGCGCTGAACCAAGAGCAATATGTGTATGGTATTTTGCAAACACCAGCATTAATACATAGGTTACAGCAAATAATATAAGTGCATAAAGCATTCGTGTGATTACCTCTTTATCTAATATTTTATATTACAGATTTTCTTAGAAAGAAATCTGGTAAACTCAAAGGAGGCATAATCAGCAAACATCAGTTGATATAAACTAATAACAGTTTATTCGTCAATTCAACGGATGAGCGTTGCCTCCTTCATTGTGGCGTTTTGATCAGGATATCTAAACCTGAAACGACTGTTTTTGTATGAATTATAATAAATCTAATTTACTAAAGAATGTTATTTATTTAGTACTGACCATTGGTTGAACTTTGTTAATCCTTCCTTGCTACCAACAAGAAAGAGAATGTCGTTATATCTGAAAATATAATCTGGGGAAACATTTTCTAAAACAAGTCCATCATTTTCTACAGCAATAATATTTAGCCCAAATCTGCTACGCAAGTTAATTTCTACCACGGATTTGTCGATAAATTGTTGAGGAACTGGTATTTTTGTAATATTAATCTTTTCACTTAACTGAATAATATCCAGCTCTCTTGCAGTTTCTAATCTACTTGCTAAACGAATAGCCATATCACGTTCTGGGTAGATTACTTCAGCTCCAATTTTTTCAAGAACAATACCATGCTCAATACTTGTAGCTTTTGCGATGACTTTTGGTATTCCAAGAGAAATCAGATTTAGAGCAGTAAGAATCGATATGTCCATATGCTCTCCAATGCATACTATGGCAACATCACAATTTTGAATGCCTGTTTCTTGAAGAGATTTTTTATCTAAAGTTTTTACTACATAGGCATTTTCAGTCAGTTCACTGATTTCTTTGACTTTATCTTCATCGTTATCTAGAACAATAAGTTCACAGCCAGATGTTGCTAACTGTTCTGTAAGAGCCTGACCAAAGTATCCAAGACCTACAATACCGTAAGTTATTTTTTTATTTTGTTTTTTACCAAACATATTTTTGCCTCCAAATTAACCAATCGAGATATTTCCTTCAGGATAACTTATGCGTTCCCCTCTAGTGAAGTGCCAGAGAGATGCTATTGTTAACGGACCAAGTCTTCCGATAAACATAACAATTATTGACACCAATTTAGAACCAACACTTAATCCTGTTGTTATTCCAGTAGACAGACCTACTGTACCAAAGGCGCTTGTAATTTCAAACACAGCATCCATAAGTTTGATGCCAGGTTCCATAACAAGTAGAAGCCAGGAACCAATGATAATGACAGCGATCGCCAATAGTGCAATAACTGCTGCCTTATGAAACGCATCCTTTGGAATAGCGTGATGGAAAGCTTTTTCTGATTTATTTGTGGCAGCAGCTTTAATGCCTTGTATCAGGACAAAGAATGTACTTGTCTTGATACCTCCACCAGTTGAACCAGAAGATGCTCCAATAAACATCAGCACAGCGATTACAAGTAGACCAGCATTAGAGAATTTGCCCAAAGGGTAGGTAGAAAATCCTGCTGTTCTAGCTGAAACGCTATGGAAGAAAGCCCCAAGCCAGCTTACATCTTCTGTCAGTTTTATCAGCAATGTACCAATTAAAATTAGTGAAGCACTGACAGAGAGCACGACTTTAGCATGTGTTGAATACTTTTTCCAGTGAAATTTATTGGTCCAGATTTCCTGAATCACTAGAAATCCAATACCACCAAAAATTATAAGTCCGCAAGTAACAATATTCAACATAAAATTGTTTTGATATGGAATCAGATTTTGAAAATTACCTAATATATCAAAACCGGAATTATTGAAAGCTGCAACTGAGTGAAATAAACTGATACCTAAAGCTTTTAGTGGTGGATAATCCTTGATAAAAACGATAAAGCTGAGTAATGCACCAATTGATTCAAATATTAAGGTTGTTAACAAAACATTTTTCACAAAACGGACAACTCCACTTCTTGAATCAAGATTTGAAGCCTCATGAATCAGGTTTCTGCTTTTAAGATCCATCTTTTTTTTCATTGCCAGGATAATCCCAGCCCCAACAGAAGCAACTCCAAGACCGCCAATCTGAATTAGCAGTGCTAAAAAAAACTGCCCAAGCGGTGTAAAGGTATCAGCGGAATCCACTACAACTAATCCAGTTACACAAACAGCACTGGTAGAAGTGTACAGAGAATCAATATATTTCAGTTGAACACCTTCTTTAACGCTACAGGGAAGAATTAAAAGAATTGAACCTAATAAAATTACTGCAGCAAAGCCGATAGCGAGGATCCTTGCTGGAGATTGCCTTTTTAAAAAGTGTATCATTTTTGTCTGTTTTTTCTCCATTTATGCGGTTATCAGCATCAATCTTTTTGTAAAAATTTAACTTTACAAAAATTGATTTAATTATATTCCTTTTGTATATCAATAGCAATATATTTCACGACGTTTTCAGTAAAATGAAAATTAAACTTAGTTTCAGTTTAAATCACTAAAAAATAAGTTTAAAAATTTTATGTTAAATTAGTAATGTGTAATATTCAGTAAGGAGATTCGCGAGCAAATTTTAGAAATACTTTTTAGATAGTTTTATATTGTTTATATAACCCTTGTACTCACAACTAATTACATACTGTCAAGGAAATTTAATCAACTTAACTGAATATTACACAACTTGCCCAATTTTTTAGGCACAGATCAGTATTTTCAAAATATTCTTAATAAGATGGAATTAATCATTTTCTATTTTTTCAATTGGAGTAATAGTTGGAAGACCTTCCTTATTTAATAAAGGAGTAAGGCCCCCTGAATAACCTGATTCGTGATAAAGATAATTTATGCCAGTTTCCTTATCTAACCAGATTTCCGTAATTTTTAATCCACCTTGTGAATATATTTTTTTAAATCTTGATTTTTTACCCATTTATTTACCTCCGTAAAACTATAATTTCAGACTAATTGAACAGTTGGATTGCTGTTATCAATAAACAATATTTTTATATGAATTGTTTTTCTTTTGGAAAACTATTTAAAATAATTGCTCCATTTTTTGAAACTATAACCAGATCTTCAATTCGGACTCCTCCAGTATCTGGCAGGTATATTCCAGGTTCAATAGAAAAACACATACCTTCTTCAATAATCGTTTCACTATTTGATGAGACATCATAACCTTCATGAACTTCCAGACCAATTCCATGTCCCAAGCGATGAGTAAAATATTGTCCGTAGCCAAACGAATTGATATAATCCCTGGCTACTTTATCAATTTCCGAAAATCTTTTACCAGGCTTGATTGCCTCAATAGCCATAATATTGGCGTTTTTTACAATTTCATATATTTCTTCCATTTTTTCATTTTTCTGTAGAAAGGTTCTAGTCATATCTGAACAATAGCCCTGATGCGTGCAGCCCATATCAATAAGGCAGACATCACCTTTCTGTAAAACGGTATCATCAGATTGATGATGAGGATTACTAGCGTTTTTACCAAAAGCAACAATTGGATCAAAGGAAACAGGTTGGTGAGTAAGATTTTCAAATTCAATTAATAATTGATTATAGATTTCTTTTTCACTAACTCCTATTTTTATATAAGGATAGATTCTTCTCATTACTTCATCATTTTCTAAAGAAGCTTTGATCATTAATTTTATTTCCTGTGCATCTTTGATAGCCCTAAGTTTTGTCATTATATAACTGGCGTCCTGATAATTAGCTGAAAAGCGGTTCATCAATCTCAATAAAAAGGAAGCAGTCCATTTACCATCAATGTAAATCAATTCACCGGATAAATGATCTGCTAGCAGACTAATACAATCGTCAGTGTCATTGTAATAAATAATTTTGTAATCATCTGAAGAAGGAGTCGAGAATAGTTCATTAATAAACAAAATGTTATCTTTGTCTTTACTAACTAGAAGAGCTACCATTCTCTCGCCAGAATCTAGCTCTAGATTAATAAAATACTTAAGATTATAATAGTCTGTGATAAGAACATGGTCGATGTTTTCCTGTTCCATCATCCTTTTTAATTTGAAAATTCTTTTATTCATAAATAGTAACCCTCATCATGATTATACGACTTTGATATGTAATTGATGTAATATTGTGGTATAATTTTTGTAATTTCTATGGAGGTATTTTTTATGTCGCGTCCTGAATTTCCCAAAAGAGCTGTAATAACCGGTGGAATGCCTTACGGTAATAAAGCATTACATTTTGGCCATGTCGGAGGAATGTTTATTCATGCTGATGTTTTTGCCAGATTTCTAAGAGATAGAATAGGAAATGATAATGTCATTTTTTTAAGCGGAACTGACTGTTATGGTTCGCCAATCGTTGAAGGATATCGTAAGAAAGTTGAAGAAGAAGGTTTTAAAGGCACAATTGAAGATTATGTTATGGAAAATCATCTGTCTCAAAAGGAAACATTGGATGCCTATGGAATAAGTTTGAACTTCTATGGTGCCAGTGGTCTTTTGGATACAAAAGATATTCACCAGCAGGAAACCTATGAGTTCATACAGAATTTATATGATCATGGCTGGTTGGAAAAACTGGTCACAAAGCAGTTCTATGACGCAAAAGCAGATTGCTTTTTGAATGGCAGGCAGGTAATAGGTAAGTGTCCAATAAGAAATTGTCAATCAGAAAAAGGTTATGCTGATGAATGTGACTTGGGGCATCAATATATGCCTGAGGATTTAATTGACCCAAGAAGTACCATAACCGGAGAAGTTCCAGAGATGAGAGATGTCGTTAACTGGTATTTCAAATTAACAGATTGCTATGATATTTTAGAAGAGTACATAGATGATATTTCAAATAGAGAGAATGTTAGAAAAATTGTTTGGGAAACAATGAGAGAATCACTGGCTAAACCAATCATCTATGTAAGAAAAGAAGGAATTGAAACATATAAAAAGATTAAAGATCAGCTGCCTGAGCATTTATGTTCGGATTTAGAAAATGTAAAAGACAGTTTTACCATCGAATTTAAAACTCTGACTCAAAGAGAGCAGGCTTGTGAGACTTTAACTGCTAACTCTATCAGGTATAGAACAGGGAAAACCTTAGTGCCTCTGCGCTTAACGGGCAATATTGAATGGGGAGTAAAAGCTCCATCACTGGAAGGTGAAGAAGGTTTAACTGTCTGGGTCTGGCCTGAAAGTTTATGGGCTCCGATTTCTTTTACCAAGACCTACCTGAAGCTGATGGGCAAAGATAATGAAGAGTGGAAAGATTACTGGTGTGACCCTGAAGCTCAGGTTTATCAGTTTATTGGTCAAGATAATATCTACTTTTATGGGGTTGCTCAAATGCCGATGTTTATGGCTCAAGAGGGACCGAATTTAAGAATTAAGCCAGATAAAGGGCAACTGCAACTGACGACATTAGTTGCCAATCATCATATCTTGTTTTTAGATAAAAAAGCTTCATCTTCAGGAGAAGTAAAACCTCCGATGGCCCAGGATTTATTGGAGTACTATACTGCTGAGCAGTTAAGAGCGCATTTTTTAGGTTTAGCTTTGGCTAATAAATCAGTAAGTTTTATGCCAAAACCATTAAATCCAGCTGCTGATGAAAAAGAGCAGGATCCAGTATTGGCACAAGGAAACTTATTTACCAATGTTTTAAACAGATTAGTCAGAAGCTGCTTCTATGCCAGCCAAAAGTTTTTTGATGGAGTACTGCCATATGGTAAAGTTTCAGAAGATATCCTTAAAGTATCGAAAAAAGCAATTTTAGATTATGAAAAGGTGATGTACCGTTTTGAATTACATCAGGTGCACAATGTTTTAGACACTTATATCAGACAAGCCAACAAATACTGGTCAAGAAACAATAATTTAGCTAACCAGAACGAAGATGCAGAACTTAAAAAGCAGACTTTAATAGATGCTTTCCATATGGTAAGAGTGGCAACGGTATTGTCGCATCCAATCTGCCCAGAAGGAACTGAAAAGACAGTTGAATATTTAGGTTTTGATAAAGAACAATTCTTCAGCTGGAATAATATTTTTGAAGATAATTATTTCTTTATGGAAGATAAAGAAAATCATAAAATTACTGAACTAAAAGAAAGAGAAGACTTCTATGTTAAGCATCCAAGTCAATTTAGATAGGAGAGAAAGATAAATATGGATTACCAGAAACTTGCAGACATGTTGTTTCCAAAAATAAAACATGATTGTCAATATTATTTTGATAAATATCCAAAAAGAGAGTTGCCAGAAGGAGCAGAAGTGTTAAGAATTGCACCTTCTCCTACAGGTTTTATTCACTTGGGTAATCTTTATGGCGCCTTGGCTGATGAGAGAATTGCTCATCAAAGCGGAGGTGTCTTCTATTTGAGAATTGAAGATACGGATACAAAAAGAAAAGTACCGGGAGCTGTCGAGGCAATTATCTCTTGTTTTGATTATTTTCAAATCTATTTTGATGAGGGAGCTCATCATCAGCCAGATGAAGGAAACTATGGCCCTTATTATCAAAAACAGAGAAAAGAAATCTACCAGACTTTCGCTAAAAGACTGGTAGCTGAAGGAAAAGCTTATCCGTGTTTTTGTTCTGGAAAACAGCTGAATGAAATCAGAAAACAGCAGAAAGACTTAAATGAAGCAACTGGCTACTATGGTAAATGGGCAAGTTGCCGCAATTTATCATTAGAAGAGATTAAAACTCTCTTAGATAAAAAAGAAAAATTTGTTATCAGGATGAAAAGCACAGGAAGCATTGAAAATCAGAGTATCTTCTATGATGAAATAAAAGGAGATATTACCGTTCGTGAAAATAATCAGGATGTAGTAATTATCAAAACAGATGGTATTCCAACTTACCACTTTGCTCATGCTATTGATGATACCCTGATGCAGACAACAATTGTTTTAAGAGGAGAAGAATGGCTGGGAACACTACCTGTACACTTAGAATTATTTAAAATGCTGGGGTTCAAACTGCCAAGGTATGCTCATACAACAGTTTTGATGAAGATTGATGAAACAGGTACAAAACGAAAACTATCAAAAAGAAAAGACCCGGAATTAGCTTTAGATTATTATCGTCAACTGGGATATCATCCTTATGCGGTCAAGTTATATCTAATGACTTTACTGAACTGGAACTTTGAGCAGTGGCATCTGAAAAACCCAGATGCTCATTTAGAGGAGTTTAAGTTTTCACTGGATAAAATGGGGCAATCGGGAGCATTATTTGATTTAGACAAGTTACACAATATTTCCAAGACATACCTGGCTAAATTCTCATTAGAAGAGATGAAAGATTTTTTGAAAGCTTATGTTTCTTCGCAGAAGAAAGAAAAATATGAGATGTATTTTGCTGATGAAGAGTATCTGGAGCAAATATTGACTTTAGGAATGGGTTTGAATTTAAAGAAAAGAAGAAAAGACTATATCTATGCTTCACAAATATTGGAATCAATTGATTTATTCTATCATCACAATAGAGAAGATGAGTTTATCTGTGATAATAAAACTGCCAAAACTCTTTTAACACAATTTATTGAAACGTATGACTATACTGATGATAATTCAGCCTGGTTTGATAAGGTTAAAATAGTTTCAGCTGAAAATGGTTATGCAGCAGAGATGAAAGAGTATCGAGCAAATCCTGAAAACTACCGAGGATCAGTAGCTGATGTTTCAGAAGTTATCCGAATTGCTGTTACTGGTCGCAAAAATACACCTGATTTGTGGACAATAATGCAGATTTTAGGTGAAAAAGAAGCAATTCAGAGAATTAATAACACCATAAAGGAGTTGGATTAGTATGCGCTATCCAGCTTTCTTAAAAAAAGGTGGAACTATTGGTTTAATTGCTCCATCATTTGGAGTTTTTGGTTATCCTTATGAGGATAAGTTTAATAATGCCTATAAAAAGTTCTCTAATTTAGGATATAGAATTAAAGAAGTAGAACATTTACGTGGAGCTGAAAAATGTCGCAGTACCCACGATGAACAAAGGGCCAGGGAATTTATGGAGACGTATCTGGATGTTGATACCGACTTTATCTTTTCAGTAGCTGGAGGCGAACTGATGATGACCATGCTCCCTTACATTGATTTTGAAGTATTAGGTTATGCGAAACCAAAATATGTTATGGGTTATTCTGATAATACAAATCTAACTTTTACATTGCCAATTTTAACCGATACAGCCGCTATCTATGGAAGCAACTTTGGCAGTTTCGGAATGAAGAATTGGGACAAATCACTTCAACAGTCCTATGATTTAATAACAGGTAACAGGCTTAAATTTGATAGTTATGACATGTATGAAATAATAGATTTATCAAAAGAAGAAGGAAATGCTCTATGTGGATACAATCTGAAAGAAGAAGTTCTGTATAAAAGTTTATATGACGAAAGAAAAGTAGAAATGACCGGCAGACTGATTGGAGGCTGTCTGGATGTCCTGCTTATGCTCTGTGGCACCAAATATGGGCAGATAGATAAATTTTTGGAAAAGTATAAAGAAGATGGTTTTATCTGGTATTTAGAGTCCTGTGATTTGAATGTTTTAGCTCAAAGCAGAGGCTTATGGCAGTTGAAACAAGCAGGCTGGTTTAAATACTGCAAGGGAATACTATATGGCAGAGCAGTAAACGATGAAGATGTATTTGACTACACCTTAAAAGATGCATTGAAAGAGAATCTGGAGGATTTAAACTGTCCTGTAATCTATGATTGTGATATTGGTCATCTTTCTCCATCATGGCCAATTATTTCTGGAGCTGTTGCCAAGTTTATTTTTGAAAGCGGTAAGGCTTCAATTGAGTATTATTTAAGATAAATATAAAAACCTATTGATCAATTTAATCAATAGGTTTTTAGTAACTAAAGTTTTTAAAGAAGAGAATTATCTATTTTTTCTTGGAAAACAAATAGGTTATTAAACTGGTTATTGCCGCAACAATAGCTGATATTGCGGCTTTTAATTTAAAATTACTTATTATCTGTTTTATCAGCCACTCAGTTAAAGTCTTTTCAAAGACTCTTCTTTCATACATATTATGACTCATTATTAAATAGGAAATTGTAAAGGCGATGAAGAATACAATAATTATTTTAGTTATTGTTATTCTATCTCCATTAAAACACCAAGCTAGAAATACAGCGATAATAGCCGATGCCATGGTTTTAAATTGCCAGGCATTTACTAGCTGGTATAGATAAGGATTGTTTGCAGAAGAAATTTTTATCATGCTCATCTGAGTAAGTAATAGATAGGTAATAATGAACACAATTAAAAATATTAATATTGATTTTCTTTTCATTTTTCCTCCTTAATTAAATAATTGTCAAGATAATTATATAATAACATATTTTCTTTAAAAAAATAAAAACACATCATAACAAGTTGTGATTATACTCTGTCGATGAGTAGATGTTTTTTAAAGATAAGCTGATAAATAAAATAGAAATAAATTATAAGTTGCTACACTTTTTTTGTATAATTAAATTAGTGGAGGAAATAATAATGAGCATTGTATATTTTTCAAAAGAAATAACTCCTGAAAAAGTTGTTGAGTTATTTGATTTATTGAATAAAGATTTGCCTGGTAAAGTTGCCTGTAAAGTGCATTCAGGAGAAAAGGGCAATCAGAACTTCTTGCATCCAGAATTTTGGAAACCCATTATTGAACATGTAAGTGGTGTCGTTGTTGAATGTAATACAGCTTATGAGGGGCAAAGAAATACCAGTGAAAAGCATCTGAAACTAATTGAAGAACATGGCTGGAGCAAATATTTTGATATCGATTTATTGGATGAAGAAGGGCCGGATCTAATTTTACCAGTTAAAAACGTCTTGGTAATTGAAGAAAATTATTTAGGAAAGAATATAGCCAACTATGATTCAATGCTGGTTTTATCCCACTTTAAAGGTCATCCTTCAGCAGGCTATGGTGGAGTTTTAAAACAGCTGGCTATCGGTTGTGCTTCAAGCAGTGGAAAAGCAAATATCCATTCAATAGGTAGAACAACCAGTCAGCATGAATGCTGGAAGACCAAACCACCTCAAGATAAGTTTTTAGCCGCGATGGCAGATGCCGCCAGTACGGTTACAGAATATTTCCGCGGAAATATTGCTTATATCAATATTATGTGCAATATGTCAGTAGATTGTGACTGCTGTGCAGTAGCAGAAGATCCAAAAGTAAGGGATATAGGCATACTTGTTTCATTAGATCCAGTTGCCATTGACCAGGCTTGTATTGATCTGGTGTATAACTGTGATGATCCTGGTAAAGAACATCTGATTGAAAGAATTGAAACTAGAAGCGGGATTCATACTATTGAAGCAGCAGCCATATTAGGGGTTGGAAAAAAAGAATACCAGTTAATAGAAGTTGAGTAAATGATAAATTAAAACATTATATCTGAATAACGGAGTAATTGTTATGGGAATGTTTTTATCTAAATTTGTATTGAAAGAAAAAAAGGAGAAGGTTATGGAAGTTTCCAAGATAAATTGTATTTATTACAATTATAGAGTAGCTAGAGGCTGGTCATATAATTTTGAAATAAGAAAAGAAGGTTCAGATTATTTTCTTTATGCAGAATTTCAAGATCCAGAAAATTCATATGAATCCGCAATTTTAAAATGGGAAGGAAAAGAGCATGAAAAAATAATAAAATCTTTTTTTGATAGAATTATCGAAATTATTGAAAATAATAATGTTCTTTCCTGGGATGGTTTTGATGGTTATGATCCAGAAGCAAAGGATGGATGGGGATTTAATTTAAGAATTGATTTTGAAAACGATGTGCATTTAACTGCTGAAGGAGATAATGAGTTTCCGTTAAATTATTCTGAAGTAAAAAGAGAATTTAATGCTTTGATAAATGAAATTGTTGAAATATATCAAGAGAGCAGAAAATAAATAATCTTCTGTATGGAAGGCTTGAAAGTCTAATAAAACTTTGAGAGTAGAAGACTTTTCCAATGAAGAAGTAAAAAAACAATTGACAGGTTCAATTGGTAGAATTTTATATTCAGTAAGGTAATGAATCATATTACAATGAACCAAAATTGATAGAAGGGTATTAAAAATGGAATTTAGATTAGCAAAAGAAAAAGATTCAGGGCAATTAAAAGATGTGTATGAAAAAATCATCAAAGAAATGAACGAAGCCAACATTCAAATCTGGGACAATATTTATCCTTGTCAGTTCATTGAAGAAGATGTTAAAAGTAAACGTCTCTATATCATGTTGAATGATGAAGAAATCATATCGTCATTTGCCCTGTGCAATACCAATACTGGAGAAGATTCTATCAACTGGCAAAGTACAAGTGGCAAAGCGCTCTATTTAGACCGTTTTGCAGTAAATGTTAAATATTCAAAAAAAGGAATAGGAAGTTTAATGCTTGTCATGGCAAAAAAAGTTGCCAAGGATTTAGGGGCAGAATATTTAAGACTTTTTGTTGTTGATATAAATAAGCCAGCCATTAAGTTTTATGAGAAAAATGGCTTTGCTAAAGCTGCGGGTATATATTATGAAAAATTTGATGATGGCTTTGAACTTTGTGAATTTGGATATGAAATTAAACTATAAAAAATAATTTCAATAATAATTGTTAAACTTTCGTTAAAAAATATGGATAATTGGAGATGGTGGCATGTCAGAAAACATTAAAATTACAAGAGTAAATGTTTATTCTGATTCAAGATTTAATAAAAAAGTACTCAATCAACACGGAGCATTTACTGTAAATGACAAGTATCTATATGAAGTAGAAATTTTTAATGAAAATTCAGCTCGTATAAGCGGAAGTAAAAAGAAGTACTACAAAGATGTAATCAAAGAATTTAGATTTTTTGCTGAACACATAACAAATTTTTTTGATGCTTCCGGAAAAAAGATATTGGAATATAAACCGATTAACATTTTTAAAGTTGATATTGACAAGATACAGCCTTCTCAATTTTATGTATCCAATGATAAAAAGCAGGCAATAAAATCGTTTGTAGAAACTGAAAAGGATATTATTATTCCGCTAACTCCCTTAAAAGATAAATATATTTCTTTAGACGGTCATACAAGATTATTGGTAGCAATAGATTTGGGATTTGAGTATGTTTATGGTTTTGTTACCGAAACTTCTGAACATATATTTGATTTTGTAACGGAAGCTAAAGCCAAAAATATAAATAATGTAAGGGATATTGAAGTGTTGGACCACAAAGACTATATAGAAAAATGGATAGGTTATTGTGACGAATATTGGAGTAAAATAGATTTAAAGAATGATTGATATAAAAAAATTATCGAATAAATATGATGTAAGAATATTAAATGAAAAAGATGTTCTTATAATTGAAAAATTACAATCAGGACATCCTCTTTATTATGAGTTTTGTCCTCCTTTCCCATCTGTTCAAAGTATTTTAAATGATATGAAAGCTTTACCACCTGCTAAAGAGTCTGATGATAAATATTATCTTGGCTTTTTCAAGAATGATAGACTGGTGGCAGTTATCGATCTGATTGCTGAATATCCAAATAAAGAAACAATGTTTATTGGATTTTTTATGGTAGATAAGGAATATTGTAATCAGGGAATTGGAAGAAACATCATAGATAATTGTTTGCAGGAATTTAAACGACAGGGTTTCACTTTTGTGCGTTTATGTTATATGAAAGAAAATATGCAAAGTAAAGTTTTTTGGGGAAAATGTCAATTTACAAACACAGGAATTGAAACAGACAATGGCCAGGGAACAGTTGTAGTGCTGGAAAAAAACTATAACAGATATAGCTTTAAAAAAAGAGGTATCAGTTGGATTTTACTTCCTTTTTTATTCAAAGGAACTTTAGTGTATTCTGATAGTATATAAATAATCAGTATAAGAAATAATTTCTATCATTAAAGGGATATTGCTGAGAAAAAACATTATTTATTTCAACACTACATAAATCAATGATAATATAAATTAAAGTGTATAAATATAATGTAAAGGAGGATGTGTATGGCTATAAAGATAATTTTCTTTGATGTTGATGGAACTTTAAAAAGTTTTAATAATTCAGGCATAACAGAGCCAGTTCTTCACGCTTTACAGAAGTTGAAAGAAAAAGGAATCAAGATATTTATTGCGACAGGAAGAGCGCCATATGCTGTGCCTCATTTTAAAGGGATTGATTTTGATGGTTATCTATGCTACAACGGCGCTTATTGTTATGACGAAGAGGGCGTTTTATATTCAAAACCATTAGATAAAAAAGATCTGCATCAATTTATAGAAAATGCAAAAAAACAAAATGAACCCATTATTGCAGCTGGAAAAGATGAAATGTGTGCTAATGGATATAGTGAAATATTGGATGAATATTGTGGTTTTGCTCTTATGAAACATCCATCAAACGACCTTGATTACTTCAATAGATTTATAGAAGGTGATGTATATCAGCTGATGGCCAGCGGAAAACCAGAAAAGGATGAAGATTTTCTCAAGGATTGTAAATATTTAAAAATTGCTCGCTGGTGGGATAATGCTTTTGATGTAACATCTGACAGCTGTTCTAAGTCCATGGCAATTCAGAAAGTGCTGGAAGCCTATAATTTCAGACGTGAAGAAGCAATGGCTTTTGGTGATGGAGGAAATGATCAGGATATGATTGAGTATGTTGGATTGGGAGTGGCTATGGAAAATGCATCAGAGTCAGTTAAAGCTGTGGCTGACCATATTACCAACAGTGTGGAAGATGATGGCGTTGTAACAGCCTTAAAGTTTTTTGATATCATATAAAAGTAAAAAATTATCTTTAATTTAAAATAAAGTTTGATTTTCCTGATTTCAATAATATGTTTGATATCATTTTATGCATTTGGTATAATACAGTTAAGTAAGCGTTTACATAGAAAAACGTTTATTTAAAAGAGAAATAATTGTAAGGGAAGGAGAATTAAATGAGAAAATTACTTACAGTTTTATTATCTGCGTTAATGATTATATCACTGGTGGGATGTACTGAAACACCAACAGAACCGACAGTTGAAGAATCATATGCAGAAAAAGCAGCTAGAATTCAGAATGAAATTTTAGATGGAATTGAACCAGATGTATCAGTTACTGGTAGATTAGTTGTTGTAACACCTAACTCAAATGGTGAAATCAATGCAATCAGACCTGGTTTCACAGTGAAATATCCTAACGTTCAGCTTGAAATAATTTCTCTTGGAACAGGAGACTGTTTATCAAGAATTACTGCTGAAAAAGAAAATCCTACAATCGATGTTATGTGGGGCGGTATGAACTTCGAAAAATGGTATAACAACCAGGGCTTGTGGGAATACTATATTTCTCCAAACGAAGAAAATATCACTGTTAATTCAGCTAAAGCTGCATCTCAGGGAGAAGGAACAGGTTACTTCACTTCTTATGGTTTATCAGGAAATACAGCTTTCATCATCAATACAGAAGTGTTGGCAGAATGCGGTCTGAAACCTGAAGATATTACTGGTTATCAATCATTAATTGATCATAAAGATCAGTTAAAGGGCAAAGTATTATCAGGTGACCCAGTTAAATCATCTTCTGCATGGCAGGAGCTGGTAGCTATGATGTATGCTTTCGGTAAAGGAAAAGATTCTAACTTTGCAGATTTGGATTTAGATGCAGGTTGGGAATATGTAAAACAGTTTATTGAAGTTATTGATGGTACAGTTCAGTCTTCTTCTTCAGCTGTATATAAACTGGTTGTAAGTGGCGAATACGCTATCGGTGTTACTTATGAAGACCCTGCATTACAACAGCTAAAAGATGAAGTTGAAAATATCACGATGATTTATCCTGAGGAAGCTAACAACTGGACACCATGTGCAGCTGCGATTGTTAAAGGCTCTGAAAATACTGAATTGGCTAAGTTGTTTATTGACTTCTTAATTTCAGAAGAAGGACAGAAACTATATGCTTGCACTACTTTAAGAACAGTTACAGGCGAACCTAACATCGTTCCTAATTTCTTAGAATTCGATCAGATTCCTAACTTGTTTGACCAGGATCAGCTATATATTGCTGCTAACTACACAAGTTCTTGGAAAGAAAAATGGACAGCATTACTGAACGAATACAATAGTAAAAAGTAATAATTAAATCTGAGAGAAAACCACCTTTGTGTGGTTCTCTCTCTCTTTTGTTTATATAAACAATCATAATATTGCTTTTATAAACAAGAGAAATCTTGTGAAAAGCAGGTTAGACCTGTTTGTTTTTATCATTTGCAATAAAAAAGCAAAGGATATGTTTATACGTTAAAGGAGAATTTTATGAGCGTAGGTATTAAAATCAAGAATGCGGTAAAGGCATATGGAAATAATGTCGTTATTCCTGACTTGTCTTTGGAAATCAAAGATGGTGAATTCTTTACCTTACTGGGACCTTCTGGATGTGGAAAGACAACATTATTAAGAATGATTGCCGGTTTCAACACCATCGAGGGAGGAGATTTCTATTTTGGCGACAAGAGAATCAACGATATCAATCCAGAAAAGAGAAATATTGGTATGGTATTCCAAAACTATGCCATATTCCCGCATCTGACAGTTAAGAAAAATGTTCAGTTTGGTCTGACAAACAGAAACTATTCTAAAGAGGAAATGGAAAAAGAGGCCGAAGAATTTATGAAACTGATGCATATTCATGAATATGCTGACAGAATGCCGGATAGATTATCAGGTGGTCAACAGCAACGTGTAGCCTTGGCCAGGGCTTTAGTTGTCAAACCTGAAGTTTTGCTGATGGATGAACCACTTTCAAATCTCGATGCCAAACTGAGAGTAGAGATGAGATCGGTCATCAAACAGATTCAAAGAGAAGTGGGCATCACCAATGTTTATGTAACTCACGATCAGGAAGAAGCCATGGCTGTATCTGACAGAATTGCAGTTATGAATCTGGGTGTTATTCAACATATCGGAACCCCAAAAGATATATATCAGCGACCTGCTAACCTGTTTGTTGCCAACTTTATTGGTCGTACAAATATCATCAATGCCAAACTGGTTGTAGAAAACGATGTTGCAAAACTGGTATTTGCAGATGGATATGAAATTGTGATGGACAACATTTTACCTGAAGAAAAGAAATCTCAGGATGTTGTTGTCACTATCAGACCTGAAGAAGTTGTTATTAATAACGAAGAAGGTATCAATGCTAAAGTTTCAGAATCAGTATTCCTAGGTTTGAATACACACTATTATGTATTATCTGATACAGTCCGCTGTGTTCAAAGCGAAGAGAAAGATGATAATCGCATTGAGCTTATTCAAGAATCTCAGATTGACGACATTATTCCTGATGGAACTGATGTTAAATTGAAACTTAAAGCCGAAAAGATCAATATTTTTACAGCTGATGGCTCAAAGAATATTGTCAAAGGCGTTAAAAACGACAAAGAATTATACGAAAAAAATTAAAAGGGAGATATTGATATGAATAAAACAAAACAAATCTCTCAAAAGAAGAAAAGCACATATGACAGCTGGATAATTGTATCAGTAGTACTACTGGCACTATATGCCTTCTTTATGCTGTATCCAATGATATCCTTGTTCTTCAAATCGTTTACAATTGCCGAAACGGGAGAGAAATCATTATCCAACTATCTAATGTTCTTTAATACACCTGCCAATGTACAGGCATTAGAGAATTCATTTAAAGTTTCTATAAGTGTTACTTTATTTGCGATGATTTTAGGTGTTCCATTGGCATACTTTACGACTTTTTACAAGATTTCAGGAAGCAAGTTCTTGAATGTTCTTATTATTCTTTCAAGTATGTCTCCACCATTTGTTGGAGCCTTTGCCTGGATTGTATTTGCTGGAAATAATGGCCTGCTGAATAAGATTTGGCAAGCGCTATTTGGTGTAAAACTGGGCTCAATATATGGATTTAAAGGAATTGTTCTAGTTATGACCTTAGGTTTGCTTTCACTGGTGTACCTGTATGTTTGCGGAGCATTGAGAAATATTGATAATTCTCTTATTGAAGCCAGTGAAAATCTGGGTATAAGCGGAGTAAAAAGGTTCTTTAAGGTAATTATTCCACTTATCATGCCTACTATTCTGGCCAGTGCCTTACTTGTATTTATGAGAGCATTTGCGGATTATGGCACTCCGGTATTCATTGGTAGAAACTACAAAGTATTTACCGTATTGATTTATGACCAGTATTCAGGAGAAATGGGTCAGGATAAAAACTATGCAGCTGCATTATCGGTGATAGCTATAATAGTAACAGCAGCTGTTTTCTTGCTACAGAAGTGGATAAACAGCAAGTTTAATTTCACAATGAATGCCTTAAATCCGATTGAACGCAAAAAGGCAAAACCACTTCAGAATGCGCTTATGCATATCTATTGTTATGGAGTAACCCTCTTAGCATTTGCTCCACAGATTTATGTAATTTATTCGTCCTTTAGAAAAGTTTCCCCATCGGGCATATCGTTTAAAAAGGGATATTCATTACATTCTTATAGATATGTCTGGGAAATGTATTCAGCTACTATCGGAAATACCGTTAAGATAGCTGTCACTTCATTAATATTGATAATACTGATTTCTGTTCTGATTTCTTATTTGACAGTAAGAAGAAAGAATATTATCAACGATACGCTGGATATCTTCACAATGATTCCTTATATTGTTCCAGGAGCTGTAATTGGTGTAATTCTGATTACAACCTTCAATGTTCCTGTTTTGGGACTGCCACCATTAACAGGAGGAGCGTTTATTATGATTGTTGCTCTGATTATAAGGCGTTCCCCTTATACAATCAGATCATCTGTCGCCATATTGCAGCAGATTCCAGCTACAATTGAAGAAGCAAGTATCTCACTTGGGGCAAGCAAGGCAAAAACATTCTTTAAGATTACGCTTCCGATGATGATGAATGGCATCGTATCAGGTGCTATCATTTCATGGGTATCAATCATTACTGAACTGTCAACAGCGATGTATCTATTTTCATACAAGACGAGAACTATGACCATTGCGGTTTATGAACTTGTTACCAAGGGATCTGATGGCTATGCTTCAGCTATGGCTTCTATTCTGACATTGTTTACAATAATTTCACTGATTGCCTATACAATTGTCACCAAGGGTGAAGGAAGCGGAATAACATAGTGACATCCGACAAGAAAAATATTATCTCAGCCTTGGCTCTGGTTATCTTCACAATACTGCTGTATAGAGAGTGGGAAAACTTTGATGCTAGAATTTTCTATATTGAACTGCTATGTTTTGTGGAAGTTTTAATTCAGTTTGCTTATCTGTTCTTTAATAGAAAGACACTGAGTGCAGCGGAGAAAGATCGTGAAAAACTTGTTATCCTGATATATGCAATTGCGATGACAGGTACCTATCTGCTAAGTCTTGTAGTTGTTAGATAATAAAAAAATACGACCTTTGAAAGAAAAACACTTTTAAAGGTCGTTTGTATATTTTGAAAGAATTAAAAAGCTGTTAGTTAATATTTAAATCTGTATCACAAGAATGAAAAGAGGTGTTTAGAAATGAAAGAAAAAGCCATTGATAAAGAAAACATAGATACTCTATACGAGTCTAAATATTTGAGCTTTTATGATATTGGACAAACCGAAGGAAGAAATTACTATCAGGCATCAAGAAGAAAAAAAGAAGACCTGGTAGTATTGAAAAATAATGAACAGATAAATAGAATGAATGCTGATGGAGTAGGTTGTGTCGTAATTGTCAGAGGTCAAAAAGATAGACTATTTTTAAATCATGAATATCGTTATCCAGTTGGGCAATACGTCCTATCAGTTCCTGCCGGGCTGTTTGATAGTGAAAAGGAGAATATCTTTGAAGTGGCCAGAAGGGAAATAAAAGAGGAAACAGGGCTGGAAGCTAAAGAAATAAGATTGATAAGCCCTCTATTGTTCAGTTCTCCTGGAATGACTGATGAAACAAATGCAATGGTTTGTGTCTTTGTTGATGATGTTGAAAATTATACATCTCAAAATTGTGAAACAGGAGAATTGTTTAAAGGCTATTCCCTTTTGACAAAAAAACAGGCAATTGATCTGCTTGACAGGGTTTGTGATGAAAATGGTAACTATTTCTCAGTTTATACTCATTTCGCCCTGCTATATTTTATTAGCGAATTATGGAAAAAGGAAGAATAGTCATTTTTCCTTATAAGTAAAAATCCCCCATTTTTTTTAAACAGGGGGATTTTTTATTCCAATGTTGAACCTTTGATAATATCTTTTAATAGCTGTGCAGAATGCTGTAAAGCTTCAATTTCATTTGAACTATATGGGACTTCAATTACATCCAGTGCTCCTTTTCGCCCTACACGTGTTGGTAATGAAAGATAAACCTCATCTAAACCGTAAGTTCCTTTTTGAAGTGTTGAAACAGTCAGTATTGATTTTTCATCACGCATAATAGCTTCTACGATACGCGTAACCGCTAGAGCTACTGCATAGTTGGTATAGCCTTTACGATTGATAATTTCATATGCTGCATCTTTAACTCCTTCAGAAATAGCTTTTTTATCATCTTCAGTAAATTCAATCCCAACCAAATTACAGTATTGGTCAACTGATAAACCAGCAACTGTTGTAACCGACCAGGTTGCAACTTCACTATCACCATGTTCACCAATAATATTGGCTTGAATATCACGTGGATCCACCTGGAATCTAATTGATAAATCTGACTGGAAACGAGCAGTATCTAAAACTGTTCCTGAACCAAAGACACGATGGTGTGGGAAACCTGATAATTTATATGTTACGTATGACAAAATATCTACAGGGTTTGAAACTACTAATAATATTGCATCAGGATTATATTTAATAATTTGTGGAACCATCTCTTTGAATATTTCAATATTTTTGTTAACTAAATCAATTCTTGTTTCACCTTGTTTTTGAGCCAAACCAGCAGTGATAATCACAATATCACTGTCAGTTGTGTCTTCATAACTGCCAGCAATGACATTAACTGGCGAAACAAACACTTTACCATGATCTAAATCCATTGCTTCACCTTCAGCGCGTTTGCGGTTAACATCAACCAAAACAATGTTGGTTGCAATACCGTGATTTAAAAGCGCAAATGCTGTAGCTGAACCGACATATCCTGCTCCAACTATTGAAATTTTTGTTGCTTTCATAATGAATACCTCCATTCATATGATAATTATACTATCTGATGAATAAATAAAAAAGGCAGGAATTTTGAGCCATATCAATCAGTCTTCCTGCCTTTTGATTTAATACGTATTTTCTGCTTTCAGCCTTATAAGAAGATTGACTGATCTTCTTACAATTGTAATTTATCTAAAATATTTTTTACTACTTTAGTATCAAACTTAACAACCTTGCGATCGTAAGTTATTAAACCATTTACTTCATCTTCAACATCTGACAGCTGAGTATAGATAATCGCTGATAGTCCGTCTTTAACAAGAGGAACAATCTGCTCGTTATGAAGTTGAATGAAGGCACTTTGTAGATCAGGCTTGTTATTGAAAACCAGATAGCCAAAGTTAGCGTTGTTATAGGTATGACCTGTAACTGCCCAAGAGTATCCACCATATTCGGTTAATGCCCAGACACGATCATCGTCTTCGAATTTAATTTTGTCAAAGTAAATATGCTTGCTGAATAAATCTCCACCTTTTTGATCATGCCAGCCACTGGCATGGTCGATAGCTCTGGTGTTATCCAACTTTCTTAATAAATCAGTTACTTCTAGAGCATCAAATTGTCCCCATCCTTCATTGAAAGGAACCCAAAGAGCCAGGGAAACAGTATTATATAGCAAATTAACAGTTTCTTTCATCTCTTTGATGAATTGTTCTCTTCCTTCCTTATTTTTTCTAGCAAACAAGCCATAATGACTATCTTTAATATTTAAAACCTTCAGATAAGGCAGATAGCCAATAATCAAGTCAGAGTATTTACCTCCACCATTAACCATATCCTGCCAGAGTAGTACCCCCATTCTGTCACATAGATAGTAGAAATATAATGGTTCTATCTTGATGTGTTTTCTGATAGTATTGAATCCCATATTCTTCAGCATTTGAATATCGTCTTCCATTTGTCTATAGCTGGCAGGAGTATAGAGTCCATCACTATAATACCCCTGGTCTAAAACACCTTTATGGAAATATGGCTGATTATTTAACATCAGACGTCTTTTTCCATATTTATCTCCAGCAATAGAGAACTTTCGCATACCAAAATAAGAACTTATCGTATCTTCACCATTAGAAACAATTAAATCGTACAAGAACGGATTTTCAGGTGACCAGCTGCGGATATTATCTAATTTAATGGCTGAGGTAGTTTCAACCTGCTGATTGAAGACAATTTTATTTCCTTCTTTAACAGTGACACGATAGTTGTCAGCATTGCCGTTAACAGTTAAATTGACTGTCTGTATATCATAATCAATAGTTATTTTTAAGGATTCAATATAGTTTACAGCAGTAGATTCCAACCAGACTGTTTGCCAGATACCACTGGTAGGAGTGTACCAGATGCCACCACGTTTTGATGATTGTTTACCCTTTGAATGGTAACTGGTATCGGTTAAATCCTTTACATAGACCACAAGTTCATTTACATCCTGTAAATATTGTGAAATTTCAAATGAGAAAGGTAAATAGCCACCAACATGTTCACCAACCAGCTGTTGGTTGATATAGACCTTGCAGATCTGATCAACAGCTCCAAAATGCAAGTGTACTAATCCTTTGTTGAAATCTTCAGGTAAAATGAAGATTTTCTTGTACCACAGAACATCATTTGGTGTGATAGTCCTATTAACTCTTGAAAGTAATGATTCAATGGCATAAGGGACAATAACATCGCCATCAAAAGTTGTGGGTATTTCTTCACTTTGATTGATGGTATATTTCCACATGCCATTTAAATTGATATATGAATCTCTGACCATCTGTGGGCGAGGATATTCAGGCAGAACTTTATTGACATCAAATTGTTCACCATATTCAGTTAGCAATTTATTATGAATTAATTTTTGTTTTTTATCCTCTTTTGATAAAAAATAGAAAGGAACCAGAATCAGAGTCGCTACAATAGCCGAAGCCAGCCAGATAGCTGGAGTAGGAACTTCTTTAACTACTCCTAAATCCACATAGGTATTACCGGTATTTTTGATTACCAGAGCACCGATAACAGGTCCGATAATCATTGGTAGCATAACCATGAAGATCATTCTGATACCTTGGAACAGTCCTGCTTTATCCAGAGGAGTGTAATTTCTAATGCTTCCATTGATAATGGCAGTAAGAATCAGGTTTCCACTCATCATCACAATTCCTGCAAAGATAATGGTTAACATTGTCCTAGCAAAGAACATCATCACTAAACCAACTACGAAAGTTATTGTTGCTGGAATAAAGACTTTAAATGTACCAAGTTTATCAATAACAGTTCCAAACAGTACAGAAATTACACTTGAAAGAATGAGTACAGCAGCAAGTATTAAAGCATAATTATTAATCTGTAAATACTGTTGAATATAAATAATGAAATAAGGCATAAACACCTGCGTAGCAATTGATAGCATTAATAAACAGGTGAGAGATAAGTATAAACTTTTATTTTCTTTGACTACTGCCGGTTTAAATCCATAAACTATATTGGAAAATAAAGATTGTTTTGATTTAGGTATGGCTGTCTCTTTAAGAAAGAACATTCCAAAGATTCCGCCAAGAGAAACACTTCCACCAACAATAAGAAAGAAAATATCCCATCTGCCCTGCTGAGTAAAACCATCTAAGACACCAAAGACAATAATCATAGAAATTAACGGCAAGGTAGCCAGTACTGCTTCGTACTTACTTCGATCGCTATTATCAATTTCATCAGTAATCCAGGCATTGAAAGCAGCATCATTGGCTGTAGAACCAAAGAAGGTCATTATACAGTCCATGACAATGGCAATTATACCTCCAGCTGTTGCAGCTTCTACATATGGGAAGTATTTAGCCATATTCTCCAGATTGATAAAGGAGAAGGCAATAACAGTCAATCCCCAAATGAAATAGCCTAAAGTTATAAAGATCTTTCTTTTTCCCAGTTTGTCACTGACAGCTCCCATTAATAAGGTTGTAACAGTAGCAGTTATTGCGCTTAATGCCACCATAGCAGCAATTACATCAACATTACCACTTAAGGTGTTGTAGACAAATATGTTGAAGTACATATTTTCAATTGTCCAAGCTAACTGTCCTAATAATCCAAATACTAGTAAAGTTATCCAAATTCTACGTTCTTTTTTCATAAACATCTCCCCAATAAATATAATTTATTATCATTTAGAAGTCTTTTTGTCTTTTTTATTTGCGGCTAAAACTTCTTTGAGTTCATCAATTGTTAAATCAACTGCATTTTCTTTATTTGAAATTCTAGCTGAATTATTTAATAAATTCATACTTGTAATGCGGAATTTTTCATTATTATAAAATACCAAGGTATTTAATTTAGGCAGCCCTACACGCAGTTTTTTATAGGCTTCATCTTCGAATTTTAAACAGCACATCAATTTTCCACACTGTCCAGACAATTTAGCTGTATTTAAGGCTAACAGCTGATTTTTAGCCATATTGATAGATACTATATCAAAATCGTCTAAAAATCTAGAACAGCAGGTTTCCATGCCACAGCTTCCAAGACCGCCAATAATCTTAGCCTTATCTCTAGGACCGATTTGTCGCAGTTCAATACGACATTTAAAAGTAGCTGCCAATAGTTTTAACAATTCTCTAAAGTCAACCCTTTCATCAGCAACATAAGAAAAGATTACCTTACTTTTGTCAAGGGTATATTCAGCAGAAATCAGATACATTTCTAAAGCCAGCTGATCAATGCATTCCTGACATTTTTTTAATAATATCGGTTCTTCACTCAGATTTTCTTCGTTTTGGCGAACATCTTCAGCACTGGCTTTTCTTAAAACAGGCTTTAAAGCCACATTAATCTGGTGAGTTTCAGCATCTCTGATGTCACTGATTACTTCTCCTAGTTCCAGTCCCCTTACCGTTTCAACAACGACAAAATCACCATATTTAAAACTTTCATCATCAGTACCGAAATTATAAGCTTTCTTTGAACCTCTGAATTTTACTGACACGCAATATTTATATTTTATGTTTTCCTCACTGTTGTTTATTTCAGTTGTATTATTCATATTAAACCTCCAATAATTTATATATAAGTTGATCAATTAACAGCAGACCATTTGCAGCTTTGTTTAGCGAAGTTCTAGAGTCGACAAAAGCTTTCATAACTCCCGAATAGTCAAATTCACAGTTTTTAGCCAGCTGCAACAGCCTTGAATAAGTTTCATCTTCGCTTTTGAAATCATTTAGATAATCCTGAACAAATAATAAAGAAATATCCAAGAAGTATCTGATGATATCTCTTTCATTTCTTTTGTTGTTGGCAATTGAGTTTTGCAGGTAGAAATAACTGTCAGTTCTGTTTGTAAAGAAACGAAGCATAAATTCACAGGAAATTTCAATAGCCTTGATAAAACTCTTGTTTTTAGAAAGAGGGATAATTTCAATCTCCCTGCTTACCAGATTGCTGATCAGATGAGCAGATAAGTAATCAATGTTTTTTTCAATTGCATAGTTAAAGAAGTCATCTTTGTTTAAGGGTTTAAAATTAAGTATCTGACTGCGAGAAACAATTGTTGGCAGAACACCATCTACCTGAGTGGTAATGAAGATACCAGTAGTATTTCCTGTTGGTTCCTCAATAAACTTTAATAGGCTATTGGCTGCCTTGCTGGTTAATTTTTCGCAGTTATTGATGATAAAAACTTTTATACCAGCTTTTTCTAAAGCGGTTTTTTCAAAACGCTGTTGAAGATTTTCAATCAGTTCGTTTTTGATATTTCTATCATCTTCATCGATGTATATTAAATCAACATAATTATTTTCTTTTATTCTTTTACAACTGATACATTCTTCACAGGCAAAAGCACTGCGATGATCACAAATCAAACTTTGAGCCAGTAAAAAAGAAGTATTCAGTTTATGAGTACCTTTATCTCCCACAAATAAATAGCAATGAGAAAGATGTTCGCTTTCCAAAGCGTTTTTCAGTGTTTGATAAACAATGGGTTGAGTTGTTTCAAGAACTTCTTTAAACATTTTCTTTAACCTTTTTAATAATTAATTCATAAGTCTTTCTAGCAACATCTTCTTTAGATAAAGTTGCATCAATTACTTTTATTCTTTCAGGATACTTGGCACAAAGAAGCTCATAACCTTCTTGAACTTTTTTGTGAAAAGAGATGCTTTCAACATCCAAACGATCCAAGTTTTTCCTGCTGGCGATACGGTTCAGTCCCTGCTGGGCATCGATAGCATAATAGATAGTTAAATCAGGCATATGGTTATCAATAGCGAATTGATTGATGCTGAAAACTTCATCAACCCCAATCCCTCTGGCATAGCCCTGATAAGCCAGTGAAGAATCGACAAAACGATCGCAAACGACGATTTTATTTTCTTTTAAAGCAGGAAGAATAATTTCCACCAGATGCTGTCTTCTGCTGGCAGCATAAAGCAGCGCTTCTGTTCTGATGTCCATCGCAGTATTATCAATATCTAGGACCACTCTTCTGATTTGTTCTGCGATGTCACTTCCGCCAGGTTCTCTGGTATATAAAACATCGTATCCTTCCTTTTCTAACATTTCAATAACGGTTAAAGAAGCGGTAGTTTTACCACTTCCATCACATCCTTCAATAGTCAAAAATAAACCTTTTTTCATAAAGAAAATACCTCTGGTTACATTATAACATATTTGAGTCGGATACAATTATCACAGCGACAAAATGAACAGGACAAATTGTCTGAAAACAAACAAAAAAAGTGGTTTCCCACTTTATTTGAAAACTGAATAGATTCTATCGCAGGCCTCTACAAGACAACATCGAGGAAGGGCAATATTCATACGGCCAAAACCAACATATCCACCATACATACGACCATCGTTTAATTCAACTCTACACTCATTGATCAGAATATCCTGGATATCATCAATATTTTTGCCACTTTCAGTAAAATCAATCCACAAAAGATAAGTTCCCTCTGATGGATTTACTTTGATAGCAGGAAGATTTTTTTCAAAGAAATCTAGAACATATTGTCTGTTGCCTCTTAAATATTCCAACATTTCCTCTTCCCATCTGCCACCTTTTTGATAAGCAGCTTTTATAGCTTCAATGCCAAAGACATTGACGCTGCCTAAACCTGTATGTACAGCTGCGGCTTGATATTTTTCTTTTAATTCAGGATTTGAGATAATGCAGAAGGCAACCTTCAAACCAGCCAGATTAAATGTCTTGGTACAGCTGGAAACAGTAAAAGTATTATTTTTCGCGAATTCATTAATATTAATAAATGGATAAAAAGGTTTGGTTAAGGTAAAGTCACCATGGATTTCATCAGAAATAACCAGCAGGTTATGTCTTTGACAGAAATCAGCCAGCTCTGACATTTCTTCTTTATCAAAAATTCTTCCGGTTGGATTATGAGGATTACAGAAGATAAACATTGTAGTATATTCATCAATTTGATCCTCAATACCAGCTAAATCCATTTTATAAACCCCATCCACCAATTTCATCTGGCAAGGCAAAATAACTCGATCATTACTTTCAATAACTCTTCCAAAAGGAGTGTAGTAAGGTGTTGGTAGAACAATTTTATCGTTTTTATTTGTAAAGGTTCTAATAATGTGAGTAATAATATAGACAACTCCAGTAGCCACTATAATATCGTCCAGTTCAATATTATAGCCTCGGTTTTTATATCTTTCAAAAATAATAGGAGCAAGTTCACTATTAACATCATAAGAATAACCATAGACTGTATGATCAATTCTTTCTCTTAAAGCCTGTTCAATTTCATCACAAACTTTAAAGTCCATGTCGGCTATACCCATTGGAATAATGTCTTCTACTCCCTGATACTTAGCGGTTAATGAATCCCATTTGTAACAGTTGGTGTTTTTACGATTAATGATTTTGTCAAAATTATACATATGTCTTCCCCTTTTTCTTTTTATCATCTATTACATATTATTGTAATTTATTAACTTGATAAGTGCATCAATAAAAAAATAAAAATTATACATAATACAAACCAGAATAATCCAGAAGGCA
The DNA here is from genome assembly GCA_033808805.1 of Erysipelotrichaceae bacterium. Lineage (GTDB taxonomy): Bacteria > Bacillota_I > Bacilli_A > Erysipelotrichales > Erysipelotrichaceae > UBA1783. Next base: position 203,286 of record JAPXMY010000001.1, on the reverse strand, counting down.
TAGCCTTCTTCTCTGGCTTCAGTAAAGTACCACTTGAATGAACTTTTTAAGCCGATGCATCCAACATTTCCAAAAAAATTTGAAACTCTTTTTTTGACAACCGCAAAAGATTTGTTAAGTCCTGAAGCTAAAATGAAAGTGCAGTCAAATAGCACACTGATAAGACCGGCAAAGATTTTTGCCTGATATTCAATCATAAAAGCATTGCCAGCTTTAAATTTGGTGAACAAGATTAAGAATATTTTATTCAAACTCAGCGGAAGCAGCAAAAGGATTAAGATAATAACCCAGATGCCGGCATAAGGTCCTTTATCAGTTGCAAACTCTTTAAATACTTCGTTGTTTTCGACCATAAAAGTTCTCCCGCTTATAATTATAGCACTAAAAAAGAAAGAAACTCCAAGAGTTTCAATATAGTTGTTTGCCAGCAATAATGGTGGCTTTTAAATTTAGATTGCTATCTAGCAGGATTAAATCGGCATCTTTGCCAACCTCGATAGAGCCCTTGCTTTCTATTGACATTAATTTGCAAGGGTTATAACTAGCCATTTTAAACAAATCAACTTCATCACAATTGCAGAATGCCTTCATATTTTTAAGAGCATCAAGTTGAGTAATTACTGAACCAGCAAATATTCCTGTTTCAATGACATTAACCCTGTTGCCTTGCTTTCTACAATTCAAATTAGAGAAAAGGTAATCTCCATCAGCCATACCTTTAGCCAGCATGGCATCGGTTATCAGAATTATCTGGTCACTTCCCAAAATTCTATAGGTTGCTCTGATAACATCAGGATGAATGTGATTTCCATCAACTATTAATTCGCTATAAGCCTTATCGTCACTTAAGGCTGCTGTAACAGCCATAGGTTGACGATGCAAATGCTGCCCCATAGCATTGTATAGGTGGGTGAAGCTTTTACATCCTAAGTCAAGAGCTTTTAAAGTGGTTTTACAATCAGCCATTGTATGACCGATAGCTAGAACAACTTTATCACGTGCATATTCAATAAATTCTTCCATTTTATCTAATTCAGGAGCAATGGTCATATATTTAACTTTATCACCAGCTGCCTGTAGCATTTCATCAAATTCTTCAATATCAGGATTTCGCAGATATCTTTCATCCATCAGTTGCTTTTTTTCATAAGAAAGATAAGGACCCTCCAAATGAACTCCTAAATAATTAGCTCCGGCCTGCCTTTCTTCAATATCCTTATAAATTCTTAACAAATCTAAAGTTTCTTCTAATGATAAGACAGTCAGTGAAGCTAGAAAAGAAGTTGTTCCTTCTTTGATTAAACCTTTTGAGACTATGTCGATGGTCTCTTTAGGATTGTTGATAAAGTCATAACCATAACTGCCATGAAGATGGATATCTACCATACCTGGAGCTAAGAAAAAACCATTTCCGTTAATTATTTTGGCATCTTTAACATCATAATCTGCATCTTCATAAATTTGTTCAATAATTCCTTCATCTATTAAAACAGAACCATTAAATTTTCTGTCTTTTTTTATAACGATAACATTTTTAATCAGAGTCTTCATAAGCTGGTCCTTTCTTCTAACTATATTGTAAGTCTTTTTTAATGAATTGTTAATCTGATTATGCCTGATAGATATTTTATTTGAAAGTTTTTTAAAATGTGCTAATGTATAGTATAGGGCAAGAAGGGAAATATCAATTCTTAACCTAGATTGATAAGACGTGTTATATGGAAGAATTTTTAAAAGAGACAGCCTGGCTGATTACTCCTCCAAAACCATATGGTGCATTTCATATATTGTTTACACTATTAGGCTTTAGCGGAAGTTGGCTATTGGCAGGTAAACTGAAAGATACAGATGAGAAACAAAACAATATAGTCTTGCTGACAGTAGGGTTATTTTGATTTTTATCAGAAATATACAAGCAGTTGTTTTATTACTTTGCGATAAATGATAGAAGTTATTCCTGGTGGATTTTCCCATTTCAGATGTGTTCTATTCCCATGTATTTCTGTTTAGCGTTACCATTTATCAAAAATAAAAAGATAAAAAGTTATCTATACAATTTTATCGGATCTTTTAACCTGATGGGAGGCTTCATCTCATTTTTTGAACCATCAGGGATATTTAATGAGTATCTGGTATTGACAGTGCATTCTCTTTTATGGCATATGATTTTGGTGTTTGTTGGTTTTTATATTGTCAGAAGCAAAAGAGCAGCAACCAACCACAAAGATTTTAAAGATGCTGTAATGGTTTATTTTATTCTGTGTGTGATAGCCTTTGCTATCAACGTAGCATTTTATGATGTTTCCAATGGCACAATAAATATGTTTTTTATCGGTCCAGCAATTTCTTCGATAATAGTATTTGAAGATATTGCCAGAACATTTGGCTGGTACGTAAATTTACCGATTTATATTCTGGCAAACTGTCTGGGAGCAGAAATATTCTATTATATCTTATGCAAAGTAAACAACAGAAATACTAAACAGGCGCCAGCCAAATTAAGATATAAAAAAGCCAAGTGATTAAATAAAAAAATATCGATAGTTATAAGGAAGTAAATAATTAATTATTGATAAAATAAGCAAAATAAACTATAATTTGAATACAGGTTATGAAAAGAAGAGTAGCAGTAACTGTCTTGCAGAGAGGTATCGGTTTGCTGAAAGATATCAGTCAAGTGCTGTGAACATGGTCTTGGAACTGCTTTATCGATAGGTAGATAAAGACGTCTACACGCGTTAAGTGATATGAGAAGCAACTAAGGTGGTACCACGTTTAAGACGTCCTTAAATTGGTACCTTTTATTTTTTTGGAGGGTAAAAAGATGTGTGAGAAAGCTAGAAAAAAAGAGTATTATATTACAACCGCTATAGCTTATGCCAGTGGGAAACCACATATTGGCAATACTTATGAAATTGTTATGGCTGATGCGATAGCTCGTTATAAAAGAATGACAGGCTATGATGTCTATTTTCAAACAGGAACAGATGAACATGGGCAGAAAATAGAAGAGAAGGCTAAGGCAGCTGATATGGATCCTCAGGCTTATGTAGATCAGCAAACTGCAGTTATCAAAAATATCTGGGATTTGATGAACACCTCATATGATAAATTTGTCAGAACTACGGATGAATATCATAAAAAACAGGTTCAAAAGATTTTTGAAAAACTTTATGAAAAAGGAGATATTTATAAATCAGAATATGAAGGATGGTATTGTACTCCTTGTGAATCATTCTGGACTGATGCACAGTTAGAAGATGGCAAATGTCCAGACTGTGAAAGAGAAGTGCATAAGGCAAAAGAAGAATCATATTTCTTTAAAATGAGCAAATATGCTGATCAGCTGATGGAACATATAGAAAAACATCCTGAATTTATCCAACCTGAAAGTAGAAAAAATGAGATGATTAACAACTTCTTAAAACCAGGATTACAGGATTTATGTGTCTCAAGAACCAGCTTTAAATGGGGAGTTCCAGTCACTTTCGATAAGAAACATGTAGTTTATGTCTGGATTGATGCCTTAAGTAACTACATTACTGGTTTAGGCTTTGATGCTGATGGAAATCATGGTGATTTATACAATAAATACTGGCCAGCAGATTTACATCTGATTGGTAAAGATATTGTCAGATTTCATACAATTTATTGGCCTATTCTATTATTGGCTTTAGATATTCCGCTGCCAAAACAGGTCTTTGGTCATCCATGGATGTTATTTGGCGAAGAAAAAATCTCTAAATCAAGAGGTAATGTCATCTATGCTGATGATCTGGTGAAGTTTTTTGGTGTAGATGCAGTCAGATATTTTGTTTTAAATGAAATGCCATTTGCTCAGGATGGTTCAATTACCTGGCAGCTGGTTATTGAAAGAATCAATTCAGATTTAGCTAACATCTATGGCAATCTGGTCAATCGTACTGTATCGATGGTCAATAAATATTTTGATGGTATTTTGTCTGAAGTAAAGGAAAATGAAGATATTGATGAAGATTTAAAACAGTTTGCATTGAAGACAGTTGAAAAGGTAGATCATAAGATGGATGATTTAAGAATAGCTGATGCTTTAGATGCGATATTTGAACTGTTAAGAAGATGTAATAAATATATTGATGAGACTCTTCCTTGGGCTTTGGCTAAAGATGAAACTAAAAAAGATAGATTAAATACGGTTCTATATAACCTATTGGAAGGTATTAGAATTGCGACAGTGTTGCTTGAACCGTTTATGCCTGAAACAGCTGAAAATGTTTTTGGTCAAATAAATACCAGACAGGTATCATATGATTCAGTTAAGTCTTGGGGTAATTATGAAGTAAATAATAAAGTTACTGAAAAACCTGCAGCGTTATTTGCCAGGATAGATGCTGAAGCTAAATTAGAAGAAATTCAGCAGTATTTAGCAGCTAAAGCACCTAAAAAAATGGAATTCAAGGACGAAGTCAGCATTGATGACTTCTCTAAGCTGGATATTAGAATCGGAACAATATTAGAATGTCAGAAACATCCTAAGGCGGACAAACTGTTAGTGTTAAAAGTAAAATGTGGCAGCGATACAAGACAGATTGTTTCAGGAATTGCAGAAAAATATACTCCAGAACAATTAATTGGGAAAAAAGTCACTTTCATTGCCAATTTAGCGCCGATAACATTAAGAGGGCAAGAGTCAAAAGGCATGATTTTAACAGCGGAAGATGAAGATGGAACATTAGAAGCTATTACGGTTAGTGAAGTAAAAGATGGAGCTGTTGTAAAATGATCAGCATCATTGCGGTAGGTAAAATTAAAGAAAAAGCTCTAACTGCTTTAATTAATGAATATAAAAAAAGAATTAGTAACTATTCTAAAATTGAAATAATTGAAGTTAATGATGAACCAAATGATAAGTTAGAAGATGAGAAGGTAAAAGAGTTAGAAGGGCAAAGAGTTTTAAAACAAATTAAAAAAGATAGTTATGTCATGTTATTAGATTTACAAGGTCAATCACTAAACAGTGAAGGCTTAGCTGACATGATAGAAAAGATAAACACTTATCATAGTTCCAATATTACTTTCATTATTGGAGGTTCACTGGGAGTAAGTGAAACTGTTAGAGAAAAAGCTGATTTTAAGCTTAAACTATCAGAAATGACCTTTCCACATAACTTGGCCAGACTTTTAATTTTAGAACAAATCTATCGCAGTTATAAGATTTTAAACAACGAAACATATCATAAGTAGTGTTTTTGACACTACTTTTTTAATAAATAAAAAAATAATATTAAAATTTTAAAAAAAATGTAATTTATATCTTTTAAAATTGATATAAAATCTTATATAATTACTATGATTAATATTGAAAGGAATACATTTTATGTGGGATAAATTAAAAAGAAAGGTTTTAGTCATTGCAGCTATTCTGCTGATGATATGCTCAATACCAAAAGTTGTTAATGCTGCCCCAGTGGTTATTAATGTAAGTACAGGTGCAGAATTTTACAAGCCATTGATGATATTAATAGTGGTAGCGCAACTGATTATGTTATTAATTTAACGGCAGATATTGATATTTTTACTGAGAGTGTCATTCCTATTAAAAGAGGCAATGTAACAATAATAGGCAATGGATATGAAATTACAAATATTATTGGTATTTTAGTCGGAAATCTTACTCCTCCTTACCCGACCTTGACTTTGGGAAAACAGGATGGTAGTGACATATTAAAGATTAATGGCAGTTATACAGGAGTTGAATTTACGAAATCTCTATTTGAAGCCCGCTTAGGAAGTGTGATAAACATGTATAGTGGTGTTGATATTTATAATAGAGCAGCAAATGATCCCTACGCTGTCGGTGTAGTATTCACTGTTGATAATTCAACTCTTAATATGTATGGTGGTTCTATTAAAAATTGTTCTTATCTAAATGCTATTAATTCAATACATCCAATGATATATGTACATAATAAAGCAACATTTAATATGTCAGGTGGAGAAATAAGTAATAACAATATTTCAAGTGATTCATCAGATTTTCATTCATCAGCTATTTTTGTTTCTAGCAATGCTGTCGCTAATTTAACTGGTGGTGTCATTACAAAAAACAAAATCACATTTAATGATTCTACTCTTGATAATGAAGGTGGTGCGATAAGTGTCCATACTGCAACATTAAATATTTCCAATATGCAGATTACTGAAAATGAAATTTCAGGAGGAAATGTGGTTTGTGGTGGAGCTATTTATGCTTATTACTCTAACGTTTTTATTGATAATAGTGTGATTGCAAGAAATAAAGTAACATCAAATAATGGTAAAGGTGGGGGAATATATGCTAATAACAGTGATCTGGAAATAAAAAATTCACTTGTGGCTTTTAATAGTTCAAGCCATGAAGCAGCAGATATTCTATTTGAAACTGAAGGAGCAGCTTTATATTTGCCAGATGCTGATGCAATGAATGCTAAACAGGGAAGCTCTTTCACAGATGCAATAACAGGCTGGTATGAGGATGACTTTACTAATCGTTGGAGTCCAGTTAATTCCACTAATCCATTTACTGCTTTGCAAAATAATTTTATTTCAGGTCAATTCAGACTAGTAGCTGGTTATGAAAATGCTGTGCTTATGTCATATGATCCTAATGGTGGACAAGGAAGTGTTTATCATCAACACATTGACACCAGTGCTAAAGTAAAGGATAATGTGGCAATAAATATTACTAGAAGTGGTTATAATTTTATTGGATGGAATACAGAAGCTGATGGCAGTGGAACAGATTATACTGTTGGAGCAAATTTAACAGTTGCTGATACAGGTGTGATTTTATATGCCCAGTGGGAAGTTAAACCGGTAACTCCAGAAACAGGAGATATATTTAATCCAAACATCTTTATGTCTTTGATGATACTATCTGGTATAGGAGTAGTAGTTTTAAATAAAAAATATAAAAATAAAGAGAATTAAAAGTTATTAAAGTTAAGAGGCTTTGATAGGTAACTGATTGCTATCTTATATAAGCCTCTTTTTTATTGTCAAAGTGATAATCTGATACTATAATTCAATAAAAGGAAAGAAGGTAGAGATATGGATATCATTAAATTAGCTAAAGAAAGTGAAGAAAGACTAATAGAATATCGTCGTCATTTTCACATGTACCCTGAACTTACGGGTAAGGAATATGAAACTTTAAAATTCATTAGACAAGAATTAGAAAAATATGATGTTGAATATGTAGAAATTGAAAATGGCGGCATATTAGTTACTATCGATTCTAATAAGCCTGGTAAGACAGTATTACTGAGAGCGGATATTGATGCTTTACCAATCAAAGAATGTCAGTTTAATGAAGGTGGCTTTAAGAAACCTTGTATAAGTTTAAATGAAGGTGTTGCCCATATGTGTGGTCATGACTGTCATACAGCTATGCTACTGGTGGCCTTACAAATTCTGCATCAGCATAAAGAGGAATTTACAGGTAAAATATATGGTTTCTTTGAAAGAGGAGAAGAATCTGGTGATAATATATATTACTGTTTAAAATATTTTGAGGAAAACAATATTGAATATGATAATTGTTTTGGTATTCACGTTGGCTCAATTGCAGAACATGAATTGGGATGTGTTATTGTTCATCCAAAAGAGTATTATGCTGGAATGATAGTTTTCGATATTACCGTTCATGGCAAAGGAGGGCATGGCTCCAGACCAGATTTATGTAATAATCCGATTGATGTTTTCTCAGATGTTGTCACTGCTTTAAGAGAAATTGAAATAGCTGAAGATGAACTGTTTTCCTATTCAGTCTGTGTAGTTGATTGTGGAACTAAATGTAATATCATCGCTGATACATTAAGATTTGAAGGGTCAATCCGTTTCTTCAAAGAAGAACTGGCTGATTATTTTGTATCTGAATTTAAAAAAATCTTACAGGAAAAAAGTGAAAAATATTGTTGTACTTTCAGTGCCCACTTTAGAATTAATACTTATCCAGTAATTAATGATGAGAAGTGCTGTGAAATTGGAAGAAAGGCTTTTGAAAAATTAGAATTTGACCTTGATGAAGGTAAAGCAAAAATGGGGTCTGAATCATTTGCCTATCTGCAGATGAAATCTGATGGCCTATATATCAATTTAATTACTTCAAATGTGGAAAAAGGAATAACAGCCCAGACACATAATTATAAGTTTGATGTTGATGAGGATGTTTTGTATAAAGGAGTATGTTGTCATATTGGATATGCTCTGGAATTTTTAAATGGGAATTATATAACTAATAGAAAACAACTCAATTTAAAAGAGCTGTTTGAAAAAATAGGAATTAATATTTAAAAAATGTGATAAAAAACTCTCACAATAGATGTAATTGTGTTAGAATATAACAGAGTTTGGAGAAACAGGATGACAAAAGTAATTAAACCAAGAAGCTTTAAAAGAATAGTTAATTCCTTAAAAAGAGGTGAGGTAGTTGCTTTCGCTACCGATACTGTTTTCGGTATTGGTGTCTGTTATGATAACTTGGAAGCTTTAAATAAAATGAAAGTCGCCAAAGGCAGAGATGAAAAAAAACCGTTCCCTTTAATGGTTTGTGATATATCTCAAATGCAGATGGTGGCTTTTTTAAAGGATAGAGAAAAAAAACTGGTGGAAAAATTTGCTCCTGGAGCGTTAACGCTGGTACTAAAAAAGAAAGAAGTTATAAAAGATGAATTTACCAGTGGTCTTGATTCTATCGCCATCAGAATTCCTGATGATGAGTTCTTATTAAGACTGCTGAAAGAAGTGGGGCCAATGTTTGTAACCAGTGCTAATATTTCTGGAGAGCCTGCCACCAATAGCCACGAGGAAGTTTTAAAGCAATTAAATGGGAAGATTGATCTTGTTGTTGAGGGAAAAGCTAAATCAGGTATATCAAGCACAATTGTTGATTGTACTAAAGAAGAATTAGTCTTATTAAGGGAAGGCGATATTACTAAAGAAGATATTAACAATGCTTTAGCTTGTTAAATATAGGTATTACATTGAAGGAGGAAACAAAGATGTTGCATGTAATAGATCATCCAGTAATTAAACACAAATTAACATTAATGAGAAATGTTGAAACAGGAACAAAAGATTTCAGAGAAAATCTTGATGAAATTGGGGGTTTGATGACATATGAAATCACTAAAGACTTCCCTTTAAGAGATATTGAAATTGAGACACCTATGGGAAAAACCATGGGTCATAAGTTAGACAAGGATATCGTATTAGTTCCGATTTTAAGAGCGGGTTTAGGAATGGTTCATGGAATTCAACAACTGGTTCCAACAGCTAAGGTAGGACATGTTGGCTTATATAGAGATGAAGAAACATTGGAACCTCATTTCTACTATGCCAAGTTTCCATCAAATATTGCTGAAAGCATGGTTATGATTGTTGATCCGATGCTGGCAACAGGAGGAAGTGCAGTAGCAGCAATTGACCGTGTCAAACAGGCAGGAGCAAAAGATATCAGGTTGGTTTGTCTGGTTGGTGTACAGGAAGGAATTGATGCTGTAGAAAAAGCTCATCCAGATGTAGAGATTTATTTAGCATCTAAAGATGAAAAGTTAAATGAAATAGGATATATCGTTCCAGGTTTAGGAGATGCTGGGGATAGAATCTTCGGTACTAAATAGTAACTAAAGGTGGCAAAAGCCACCTTTTGTGTCATTTGTTGAAATGGAATCAAAATAACGTTAAAATATTACTAAGGAGTAAAGAAATACACATGAAAACATACTTGATGGAATTTTATGATAAGGATTATCTGGAAAATTTAATTTCCTTATTTCATAGAGATTATGATGGTGTGTATTTCTTTTATTTTGATGAACCCCATCCTCGCAAAAAACGGCATCTAACGGAATTTATCCAAGAACATTTTAATTTAGATGCTGAGTTTATCAGGATAGATGAAAACTCGGTAGCTTTGATAGCCAGTCAGATTATCGAAGTGATGAATAAAGATGATTTATATGATTTCGATATAACAGGGGGATCAGAACTTTTCTCAGTTGCCACAGGCTATATTGTGGGTAAATATCGCAGGTATAAAACAATGGTTCACCAATATGATGTTAAAACAGATACCTTGATTTATAACAACAATGAGGATGTATACATCAGAAAACAGGATAGTACAGCGACTATTGAAGAAATAATTGCGATGAATGGAGGAAAGGTCATTTCGATTTCCAATGGTGTAAAATATAACTACTTGAATAAAGAGTTGAGAAACGAAATTTTAAGAGTCTGGAACGCGGTTAAAGTCGTCCCTTATGAATGGAATAAATTCTGCTCAATGCCTTGCAACTCTTATGAGGATGATGGGAAAATCTTTTATCAGCGCAAATGTAACAAATATGGTGATGAAAAAACAGTTGGTAGAGTTATGGAAAGATTTACCAGGTTAAAAATCATTCTGGATTGGCAATATCAGATGATTGAGGGCAAAAGATATTGTGTCTATGAAATGAATTCTGTCGCCAAGACAAGGGAACTATATGAGAAATCAGGCTCAGCACTGGAGATGTATACCTGTCTGGTAGCATATGAAAGTTGTAATTTCAAGGATTGTCAGTCAAGTGTACTAATTGATTTAAATGGCATCATAACAAATAGACCGGCTGATCCAAGAAATGAAATAGATGTAGTGATGATTTATAATCATACGCCTATTTTTGTAAGTTGCAAAAACACTCAACCAACAAAAGAGTTTTTGTATGAAATAAAGGTTATGGCTCAACAATATGGCGGAAAATACGCCAAAGCAGTTTTGGTAACTATAGCTAAAGCCTTAGAGCCTGTAGTTCAAAGAGCAAAAGAAATGGATGTAATATTACTAGATGGAGTTTATGAGCATTCATTAACGCAATTTAAGGAAGAAATATTAAAACATTTTCCCTATCTTTAAGGAGTAACTAGACCTTAGATTTATATAGAAAAGAAAAGTGGCTTATGGTATGATATATAATGATTAATATCGATTTTTCATAAGGGGGATGATGAATGTGGTAGAAGAAAATACAGAAAATCAAAAAAAATCGACATATTCAGTTACTTTTTCGTCATCGAATTATCTTAATGGATAAAAAAATCAGATTGCTTTCTGTAGCAATTACAATTGTTTTATCGATAATCTTTGCTTTTATAAATAAAACAGTAAGTGCTGGTATGATACTTGGATGTATCGCTTCGATGTTATATATCCAACTGTTAACCATAGGAATGAATAAAACAATTAATCAGCAGCAAAGCTCTACAAAAATGATGATAGCAAAGCTATTTCGCTTATCAATAATCATAGTATCGATGTTAATTGCGATGATAATTCCAGAAAAAGTAAATATTTTCGGAGTTTTTTTTGGACTAATGGTTTTTAAGATAAGTTTATTGATTTTAGCTTTAAGCAGAAAGGAAGGACAGTAAAATGGAAGTACAGCCAACAGTATTCTATATCATAGCACTGGTAACTATTATTGCGGTATTACTGATAATTATTAATAGAAAGCTGGTTAAGTTTGATCCGTTATCAAAGCCAACAGGAATTGTGCTGGTAGTTATGATGGCGGCAGAAATGGTTGAAAAGATGGTCAAAGAAAAAACAAGTGATGAAGCAGCCAGATTTTTATCACCATATATCATGACTGTAGTAGTTTACATTTTCTTGTCTAATATAGCTGGACTGTTCGCTTTTGAATCTCCAACTTCAAATTACAGTGTAACCTTGTCATTAGCGGCAATTACCGTTGTGCTGATTGAGTATTATGCGATTAAAGCTAATGGTTTTAAAAAGTATATGAAGAGTTTAGCTGAACCAATGGCTCCATTTGTCGTAATGAACCTGATCAGTAAGGCTTCAACCCTATTATCATTATCGTTACGTTTGTTTGGTAATATTATGGCTGGGACGGTTCTAATGGCAGTTATCTATCAATTATTTGAAAAAGTATCGGCATTAATTCCCTTATTTGCGGGATTCAATGTCATAGGAGTAGTAGTCACTCCAGTTCTGCATTTCTATTTTGATTTATTTTCAGGAGCAATGCAGGCCTATATATTTATTACACTGACACTCTCTTTCATAGGAAAAGAGTTACCAAAAGATTACTAGGAGGAATAAAAAATGGAAACAGGAATTATCGCTTTAGCAGCAGCTCTATGTGTAGTAGGAGGAGCTATCGTAGGTGTCTATGAAGCAAAAGTTGCAATCGCAGCAGTAGAAGCAATTGGCAAAAACCCTGATGCATCAGGAAAAATTCAAGGTATGGCAATCATTGGTGCAGCAATTGCGGAAACTTCAGCTATTTATGGCTTGTTAATAGCGTTCTTAATCATCTTCATTTTAGGAGCATAGTTATATGAATATACCTGATATTTTGCAGTTATTAATGCCAAATATCACAACTGTTGTAACGCAATTATTATCAACAGCTATTTTGTTTACCTTAATGTATCTATTATTATGGAAGCCGGTTAAAAAAATTCTTGATAAAAGATCAGAATATGAGCAGTCAAGATTGACAGATGCTGATGCTTTAATTGAAGAAACAGAAATGTTAAATGAAAAAGCTAATACCTTTATTGAAGAAGCAAAGCTTCAGGCCCAGGAAACAATCAGAAAAGCCCAGGAAGAAGGCTTAAGATTGAAAAACAATTTAGTAGAAGAAGGAAAACAAAAATCACAACAGTTAGTTGAAGAAGCCCAATACAATATCACTTTACAGAAAAACAAAATGTTGGAAGATATGCATCAGGAGATTGTTAATGTAGCAATTACAGCAGCAGAAAAGATGCTGCAGCAGAAATTAGATACTCAATCAGATATTGACAGTATCGAAAGCTTCATTGACGAAGTAACTGGTAGATGAGTATCACAACAAGAAGATACGCCTATGACTTATATAATTTAGCCTTTCAGGATGATAAACTGGATTTATATTTTGACACTTTGAATCAAGTCAATGAAAGGTTGAATTTAGACAGTGAACTGGCGGCATACATTGATTCAACAACCGTTTCTACAAGTGATAAAAAAGAAAGACTTCAAAAAGCATTTAATAACACATTAGACAATGATGTATTAACAACGTTCTTTATTATGAATAACGCCATCAATCAGAAACATACTGAGTTAATTTTGATTCAGGATTTTTTGGCGTACTACTATCGTGTTAAGGGCATGGGTTTTGGGGTAGTTTATTCAGTTAGACCATTAGATAAAGAAAGTATTGAAAAATTAGAAGAGACAATAGGAGCTGAACTGGAACAAAAAGTAGTTTTAGAAAATAAACTTGATGAATCACTTTTAGGTGGTTTTAAGATTGTTATTAATAATAATGTCTGGGATGGTTCATATCGTTCAAAATTAAAAGATTTAAAAGCTTCACTTTTAGCCAAAGATGAAGATTTTGAGGCTTCAACAAAAGAAATGAGCTTATCTATCAAAGAGCAGATAGATACTTTTGAGAAACAGAGAGTTAATGTTCAAACTTCAGCTACGATTGGTTATGTAACCTCAGTAGCTGATGGAATTGTCAACATCAGCGGTGTCTTTGAAGCAATGTCAGAAGAACTATTATCAATTGGTGATAGTGTAGCGATGGTTATGAACCTGGAAGAAGACAATGTGGGAGCAGTACTGTTATCTGATGCTGGAAATGTTGTTGAAGGAAGTCAGGTAGTTGCTACTGGTAGAGTTGTTGAGGTCCCTGTTGGTGATGCGCTGTTAGGCAGAGTAGTTGATGCTTTAGGAAATCCGATTGACGGCAAGGGAGCAATCAAGACTCATGAATTTTATCCAATTGAAAAACCTGCTCCAGGAGTAATTGAAAGACAGTCAGTTCATCAACCATTGGAAACAGGGCTTAAGATTATTGATTCAATGATTCCGATTGGAAAAGGGCAACGTGAACTGATTATTGGCGACAGACAAACTGGTAAAACGGCCATTGCGATAGATGCTATTTTAAATCAACAAGGTAAAAACGTTAAATGTATCTATGTAGCTATTGGACAAAAGAACTCAACGGTAGCTCAAATCGTTGAAAGATTAAAACAAAATGGAGCTATGGCTTATACAACTGTAGTTGTAGCTGGAGCAAGTGAGCCAGCAGCGCTACAGTATATTGCGCCTTATTCCGGTTGTTCAATCAGTGAATATTGGATGAATCAGGGGCAGGATGTCTTAATCATCTATGATGATTTAAGTAAACATGCTGTTGCCTATCGTACGCTTTCATTATTGTTAAAGCGTCCTCCTGGAAGAGAAGCTTATCCTGGTGATGTATTCTTCCTTCATTCAAGACTGCTAGAAAGAAGCGGAAAACTATCATCTGAATTAGGAGGAGGCTCTTCAACAGCTTTACCAATTGTTGAAACACAGGCTGGTGATATTTCAGCCTATATTCCAACCAACGTAATTTCAATTACTGATGGTCAGATATTCTTACAGACCGAGCTGTTTAACAGTGGTATCAGACCAGCAGTAGATTCTGGTTTATCAGTATCCCGTGTTGGTAGTTCCGCTCAAACCAAGGCAATGAAGAAAGTTTCTTCTTCATTGAAACTGGATTTAGCTCAGTATCGTGAGGTCTTGGACTTTGCTCAGTTTGGAACGGATCTAGATGCAGCAACAAAACAGACCATCAATCGAGGTCAACATTTAACCGAGCTGTTAAAACAGCCTCAATATTCTCCGGTAGCGATGGAAGACATGGTTATTGTCCTGTTTGCCAACCAGAAGGGCCTGTTAGATCAGATTCCTTTAAGAATGGTTAAGTATTATGAAAAATCATTACTTCTGGAAATGCATTCTTCTTACCCAGAAATTGTTGAAGAAATAAGAAATGAAAAAGATATTTCTGCTGAGCTGGAAGAAAGAATGTATAAGGTCATGAAAGAACACAGTGATAAATATAGAATAACGGAGATGTAAAATGGCAGGACAGATCAGCAAGATTAAAAGGCAGCTAAGGTCAGTTCAGTCAACCAAAAAACTGACTAATGCAATGGCTTTGGTTGCGACAGCCAAACTTCAAAAAGAAAAGAATAAAATGATAGAAAACAACGAATATGCTGATATCTATCATACTTTCCTGTTGGCTGCTTTATCTGCTAAAAGAGAAGGCGAAGAAACAAACCTGTATTTAAAGCCTTCAGCTGTCGATAATCCTGCTCATATCATCATCACCTCTAACAGTGGACTTTGTGGTGCGTATAATCAGGATTTGTTGAAATATGTAGAAAGACATATTTCTAAAGAAGAACCTATCTTTGCTATTGGAACCTATGGAATAAAATGGCTGAAGGCCAATGATTATATGGTTATAAAAGAATATAACGAATGGCAGGATCTGGAACCAGCCAAAATCAATCAGCTAATCACAGATTTACTTCTTCTATATCAAAATGACATGTTATCTTCAATTGATGTCATCTATACACAATACGTCAACGCCTTAACATTTTTGCCTACTACTTTCCATTTGTTACCAATAGAAATAAGTACTCCAATTGTAGAAACAGAAATGTTGCTAGAGCCTAGCAGGGAAGAGGTATTGAATCAGCTGATTCCACTTTATGTCAGCTCACAGATTTATGCTACCTTCTTGCAGGCCAAAACAAGTGAACATGCAGCCAGAAGAAGTGCGATGGATAACGCCAATCAGAATGCTGATGATTTAATAAATGAGTTGGAATTAACATATAATCAGGCACGACAGGCTGCTATTACCCAGGAAATGAATGAAATAACAGCTGGAACGGTTAACAGTAAGTAGAAAGGAGTTAATTATGACAGAAAATATTGTCAATACAATAGAAACGAAGAAAGAAGAAACAACTTCTACTGCTTTTGAAAATGTCGGTGAAGTAGTACAGATTATAGGATCAGTTATTGATATCAGATTTAATGAAACCTTACCCAACATATATAATGCGATTAAAATTGAGCTGAACAATGAAATTATTACCTGTGAAGTAGAACAGCATATCGGTGATGATAAGGTAAGATGTATCGCTATGAACCAGACAAGTGGTTTAAAAAGAGGAATGCTGGCTTATGATACCGGAAAGGCAATTGAAGTTCCAGTTGGTAAACCGATATTGGGAAGGATGTTTAATTTGCTGGGTGATCCAATTGATGGATTAAGTAAAATTCCAGGCAATGTCAAAAGAGATGTAATCCATAAAAAAGCCCCTGCTTTTGAGGATCAGGAAACAACAGTAGAAATTCTAGAAACAGGAATTAAAGTCGTCGACCTTTTATGCCCATATATTAAGGGTGGAAAAACAGGTCTGTTTGGTGGTGCCGGTGTTGGTAAAACGGTTTTAATGCAGGAAATGATTCACTCAATAGCTACTGAACATAACGGTTTGTCAGTTGTAGCTGGTGTTGGTGAAAGAACAAGAGAAGGTAACGACCTGTATTATGAGATGAAGGATTCTGGTGTTTTAGATAAAACAGTCTTAGTATATGGACAGATGAATGAATCTCCAGGAGCAAGAATGAGAGTTGCACTAAGCGCTTTGACAATGGCAGAACATTTCAGAGATGTGGATAATCAAGATGTATTATTGTTTATTGACAATATCTATCGTTTCTCTCAAGCGGGTTCAGAGGTTTCAGCACTTCTAGGAAGAATGCCTTCAGCTGTTGGCTATCAGCCAACATTGGCAACAGAAATGGGAGAACTTCAGGAAAGAATTACATCTACAAAAAATGGTTCAATCACCTCAATTCAGGCAATCTATGTCCCGGCAGATGACTTGACAGACCCAGCTCCAGCAACTACTTTTGCCCACTTGGATGCTAAAACAGTTTTAGATAGAAATATTGCTTCTCTTGGCCTTTATCCAGCGGTTGACCCATTGGAATCTTCTTCAAGAGCTTTAGATCCAAACATCGTTGGCGAAGAACATTATGAAGTAGCTCAAGAGGTTATTAATATCCTGCAGAAATATAAAGATTTACAGGATATAATTGCTATTTTGGGTATTGATGAATTATCTGATGAAGATAAAGTTACAGTTAATAGAGCCAGAAGAGTTAGAAACTTCTTGTCACAGCCTTTCCATGTAGCAGAAAAGTTTTCGGGTTACGATGGCAAGTTTGTAAAAATAGAAGATACAGTCAGATCATTTAGAGAAATTTTAGATGGCAAGCACGATCGTTTACCAGAAGCTGCATTCACCTTTGTTGGAGCAATTGAAGATGTGGTAGAAAAAGCTAAGGAGATGATGTAATGAACAACTTTACGGTTAATTTTGTTACATTTAAAGGACTTTATGAAAAGGTTAAAACTAACAGATTGAATGTTCCTACTGCTGAAGGAAGAAGATGTATATTGGCTAATCATATGCCGATTATGCTTCCTTTAACAATCGGTGTTGTTGAGACTACTACTGATGGTAAGGACTTTTATCATTCCATTAGTAATGGAATGATGTTATTTGAAAACAACAAAGCAACTGTACTATGTGACACAATTGAAAATGTTCAAAAACTTGATAAACATAAAGTCAGAGCATCAATTAAAAAGGCTGAAGAAAGACTATCTGTAGCTGAAAGAGATACTGATATTATTCTGGCAAAAGCTTCACTAGCTAAAGCGATGAATAGACTGGAAGCAATTAATAAATATATTGATAAATAAGAAAGCGCCAATTTTATAAAAATGGCGTTTTTTTAATTGCTTAATGACAAATAATCGTGCAGGTTTATGGTACAATATTTACTGTACTATTTGCTAAAATATAGACGAGGAGAAAAAATGGAACAAATATTATGCCCTTATTGTGGAAAAGAAATGAAAAAAGGTTTTGTTATTACAAATGGAGCAGTATTGATGTTTTCTTTAAATAAATGGAAGATTGTTTACTCTCCTGAAACAAAAGAAGAAGTGTCATTGGATGTGCGTCGCATGGGTGCCTATAAAGAAGCACATTGCTGTTATGACTGTAAAAAAATAATTATTGATTATTAAACTTAGATGTTTATTATGAAGATTATATTGTTGGGTAAAGAGGATTGGATATGAACTGTTTAGAAAAAAGAATTTTAAAGGATGGAATAGTAAAACCAGGGAATGTTTTAAAAGTTGACAGCTTTTTAAATCATCAAATTGATATTAACCTGTTAGATGAAATGGGTAAAGAATTTTATGAAAGATTTAAAGACAGAAAAGTAGATAAGATTGTCACTATTGAATCCAGTGGGATTGCTATTGCCTTTGCGGTGGCTAGATACTTTGATGTGCCAGTAGTTTTCGCTAAAAAGGCTAAAAGTGTCAATATTGATGGTGAGATATATGTTGCTGAAGTCGAATCCTTTACTCACAAAACTAAAAATCAGGTTATCGTTTCAAAACGATTTATCAATGAAGATGAAAACATATTGGTTGTTGATGATTTTTTAGCTAATGGTTGTGCTTTACAGGGGCTAATCTCAATTATCAAGCAGGCAAAAGCAAAGGTTGTTGGTATTGGTATTGCTATTGAAAAAGGATTTCAGCCTGGCGGAACAATTATTAGAAATTTAGGCTATCATTTAGAATCACTGGCAGTAGTGGATGGTATGAACGCTGATACTAATGAGATATTCTTGAGAAAACAAAAATAATTTACATTTTCTTGTAAAATCTAAATAAAAAATGTAAAGTTTTGTTGACATTTTAAAATGCTGTAATTATAATAAAAATGTAAAGTGCACTTTACATTTCTGTTATTATTTAGGAGGATTTAAAATGAAAAAAAGAATTATAGCAGATGAACTGGAAATGAGTATAAACTATAAAGCCATAAGGGCTTCATGGGCATTTTCTACCATATATCTGGTTATTTGGAATATTGTGGCAGTATTTAAAATGGGGAAAATTGAGATATTACCATTTGCGTTAATGTGTTTACAGGATATTATTTTGTGGCTTGCTAAATTGATATTAACGCGTAAGATGGTAAGTGGTTGTGAAGATGAGGAATAAATTAAAACAGTTAAGAAGAGAAAAAGGCTTGCGACAAGAAGATTTGGCTGATGCAGTCGATGTATCTCGTCAAACAATTATTGCGATTGAAAACGGAAGATTTAACCCTTCACTGGAATTAGCCTTGAAAATCTGCCAATTTCTAGGAAAAGCAGTTGAAGAAGTTTTCTTCCTGTAGGTTGTATACAACCTATCTATTACAACAAGTTTAAAAAAAGCGATTTATAGATTTGAAACATTTTATAAATCGCTTTTTATTTTTATAAGGTTACCAAAACCTATTTTTCATAATGTTTTTTTAAAGCTTCTATTGTTTGCTGGCTGATGATATGCTCCATTCGACAAGCGTCTTTACTGGCAATATCTTCATCAACACCAATTCCGATAAGCCAGTTGGTCAAAAAGATATGACGATCATATATCTTTTCAGCAGTATGTAGTCCTTTGTCAGTTAAAGTTATTGCACCATCTTTAGCAACGTTGATAAAGCCCCCCTGGGAGAGCTTTTTCATTGCTACACTGACACTGGGTTTTGAGAAGTTTAAAGCCTCAGCAATGTCAATAGAACGAACAAAAGAACTCTTTTTAGAGAGAACCAGAATAGTTTCCAAATAATTTTCTGCTGATTCCTGAAGTTTCATTTTTTTCCTCTGCTATTGTTTAAATTATAGCAATACTATTGAATTATTTCAAACTTCGAAAAAAAAGAGAGATAGCTCTCTATTTATGGACATATTCTATCCCAGCCAATTTCCGGTATATAAACCCACCTTTTAAAACTATTTTCATAAATATCTAGAAATTGGGTTAATCTAACACCCGACAACCTTATTTCTTCATCGTCTGTCGGTATTTGCCATCCTAACATTTTGTATTGTTGATAATTGTTTTGGCTGAATTGTCCTAACTGGTATTCCTCATTGAAATGCTCATAGATTAGACTGATTGCATCAGAGTATTTTTCCTGAGCTAGTTCAAATGCTTTATCAGGGTCAACAAAAATAGGCTGTCCGTATTTGTTTTCTCCAATTTGCCACTGTTCATATTCAAGATACATGTCTATATTGGTAGAACCGGTGTACGGACCAACTATTTTATCACTGGCGGCATAAAAGCCACGAATAAAAATCATATAATATGACAACAGTGCTATTGAAATGAAACTTATAATAATTATTAATCCAGTTTTTACCTTTTTGTTCTTCATTAACTTTCACCTGCTTAAACTTTTCCCTTTATTAATATACACTATTGTTTCTTTTAGTTAAACCTAATGTTAAAAATAATAAATATAAATAGTTTAAAACCTTGTGAAAAAAGAATAAATGCCATAAAATTAAAAAAAGGGAGAGAGATATGAATGAAAAACAATAACAGGATAAATAAGAAATACAAAAATCAAAGTGCCAGGATTTTATTCAAGGAAGTAAAAGGTAAATCAAGATGAAAAAACATATATTGGCACTCCTGTTACTTTTTGTTTTTTTATTTTATGGTATCAAGGGACTTAATAAACTCGATGAAACAGTAAAAATACCATTTATTGACAATTTCAGAGAAGAAGAAATTGATGAAAGCCTTCTTCTGGCTGAAGAGTTTGATCAGTTTGTAGATTTAATCAGCACTCCCATTACTTTAGAAGAAGAAAGTTTAATTAATGAAGCTATAGAAAAATATGACAATCTCCCTTTAGAAGCACAGGAAAAAGTAAAAACCCTAGAAAAACTTCAAGAATATAAAAAACAGCTGCAATTTTTAAAAGATCAGCAGGAAGCTTTGAAAGTTGTTGAAATGATAAATGAACTGAATAACAATTATGATCAGCAAGCTATCAAAGCTGCCAGAGAAGCTTATGAAAACCTTACCCTGCAGCAAAAAGAGCTGGTAACCAATTTGTTTATCCTGCAAGAAAATGAATTGAGATTAACCAAAATTGTAACCAGCACCAACTTGAATGTTGGTGATATCGTTATCTTTAAAGGTGGACATGTATACTATGGTTCACAGTCTGCCTATCCTGCCAATACTAAATCGGAAAGCAGATGTAAAGTTACCTATGTTGCAAGAAATTCTGCTCATCCATACCATATAGTCTCGTTAGATGGTAAAGGAGTATATGGCTGGGTAGATATTAAGGATCTAGAGAAGGAGTAAACTATGGAACATAAGTATTTAAATAACTACCAAAAAGCTGAAAAACCTGTTTCATGGTTAAATGTAGCATCTGTTATCTTGATGGTTGCAGCCTTTATTTTGAGAAAGCAGTATTTTACCTATCTAATGACACCGTCATTAATATTGTTACTGATATCTTTGATAATTGTTATGCATTTTGTAAATGGTGATGAAGAAGAAAAAAAAGAATCAGTTTTCTATCATTTAATAGGACTTTATCTGATACTGACAATATGCAGTTTATTTACCAGTGCTAAAACGGCTGATTATAACAGTTTTTCCTATGTGTTTATACACAGCCTGCTGGTTGGGTTTTTAATGTTGATAGCTGCTCATATTGTCTTTAAAGGAAAATTATTACTACTAACATCACTAGCGGGGTTTATACTGGTTTTCACTTTGGCCTTATTTCAAGTAAATATAGTATTGAATATTTTTTTGGCACTGGTTATGGGTGTTGTCATTTTTTCAGCTTTGACAAAACTGATGAGACCAGCAGGTATTTATAGTGTTACTTTTGGAATAATTGTTCTGGTGATTGCGGTTATGTTATTGCTTAAGCCAAGTGGAATAATTGAATTTTATGGTCATATAATTGTAAACTTTGCGGTGATTGGCTTGTTTTATGTGCTTCAAGTTATGGCTAAAAATAAAAAGATTGATGAAAAAGCAGCAACTGCAAATCTTGAGAGAATAGAATAAGAAAGGCTTGATTAAAAGCCTTTTTTTGTCAATAAAATCAGTGATATGATACAATAAGTATCGAGGAAAATGAATTATGTTAAATGATACAATTGTAGCGATTTCTACCAGCACACTAAGTACAGCAGCCATAAATGTTATCAGATTATCGGGAAATAGCAGTTTTGATGTGCTTGATAAGATTTTCATCAGCAAAGATAGCAATTATGAAGGGTATCGTATTTATTATGGTTTTATTGTTGATCCAAAAACCAACGAAAGAATTGATGAAGTGTTGGTTAATATTTTTAGAAAACCTAAATCATTTACTGGTGAAGACCTGGTGGAAATTAACTGTCACGGTGGCTTATATGTGACCAGAAAGATTCTGACCTTATGCTTAAGCTATGGAGCAAGACAGGCCTTAAATGGTGAATTTACTAAAAGAGCTTTTTTGAATGGTAAAATTGACTTGACTCAGGCTGAGGCTATTAACGATTTGATTGCTGCTGATAATAAAGATAATGCTAAACTGGCGATGAATTCATTAAGCGGCAGCATTAGAAAACTGTTAGAACCGATGATTGATGCGATTGAACAGTGTGCAGCTCATATTGAAGTAAATATCGATTATCCAGAATATGATGATAATGGTATCATTACTTCAGAAGAAGTCAAAACATTAGTTGAAAAATGGTTAATAGAGAGTGAAAACATTTTGAATGTTGCTGAAAACAGCATTGTTGTAAAAGAAGGAATTAAAACGGTAATTGTTGGAAAACCCAATGTTGGTAAAAGTTCCCTTCTTAATGCTCTGTTAGATCAGGATAAGGCTATTGTTTCAGATATTGCCGGCACAACAAGAGATTTGGTTGAAGGAGAAGTCAGACTTAATAATGTGACCTTGCATTTGATTGATACAGCTGGTATCAGAGAAACAGAAAGCAGTATTGAACAGATTGGTATTAGAAAATCAAAAGAAGCCCTGGCTCAGGCGCAACTGGTTATTGTAGTTTTGGATAGTTCAGATATTGATGAAGAAGATCATCAATTGTTGGAAAAAACAGAGGGTTATAATCGTATAGTGGTTTACAATAAATCAGATATTAAAGCAACTGATGAAGGTATAACAATTTCAGCTTCCAACAATGATATCAGTCAGTTAGTTGATAAAATAAATGAAATGTTTGAAGAAAATAAAATAGCACTGACTCAACCAGCTTTGACTAATGAAAGACAGATTTCTTTGATGAGAAAAGCAAAGCAGTCAATGGAGTTGGCTTTAGAAGCTTTAAATGATGAAGTTCCTTTAGATTTGGTAACTGAGGACATTCAAAATGCCTATCGTTATTTAAAAGAAATATTAGGAGAATATTCTAAAGAAGATTTACTGGATGGTATTTTCTCAAGATTCTGTATAGGTAAATAAAATGACATATTGGATAGATACTCACTGTCACTTAGGCGATGACAGATATAAAGATGATTTTAACAGCTACATACAAAAAGCTAAGGAAAACGATGTAGTTATTATCAATGTCATCTGCAGCAGCAAAGAAGAATTAATGTATATGCTGGAAAAACAAAAACAGTTTCCAAATCTGGATATCAGTTTTGGTTTTTATCCGCAGGATGCCAAAGATATAACTCAAAAAGATTTAGATTTTCTTGTTTTTGCTTTGGAAAAATATCCTCAGATTAAAGCGGTTGGAGAAATAGGTTTAGACTATTATTACACTAAAGAATTTGCCGATAAGCAAAAAGACCTTTTTATTAAGCAGATTGAGATAGCCAATAAATATAATAAACCAATCATTATCCACTCAAGAAGTGCTGCTAAAGATACTTACGATACTTTAAAACAACATGCCAAAACCAAGGTGTTGATGCATTGCTATTCTGATTCATTAGAGATGATGAGAGAATATCAGAAGTTAGGTTATTTCATCTCCTTTACCGGTGTAGTTACTTTTAAAAATACCAACAAGGTTAAAACAAATGCGTTAAATGTTGATTTAGATAAAATAATGGTTGAAACAGACAGCCCCTATTTGACGCCGGTTCCTTTTAGAGGAAAAGATAATCAGCCAGCCTATGTTCGCTATGTTGGTGAATATATAGCTGAGTTAAGGGATATGGATATAGAAGAGCTGCAATTACAATTAATTGATAACTATCAAAGATTTATGGGGACAGGTAATGATTAAAGTAAAAGAATTGATTGTAGTTGAAGGAAAACATGATAAAGACAAGATAGAAAAACTTTTTGACTGTCAAGTTTTATGTACTAATGGTCTGGCGATAACTCAAGATGAGCTAAAAATAATAAAAACTGCCAGTGAGAATAACGGTGTTATTGTCATGACTGATCCAGATTTTCCGGGAAAGAAAATCAGGGACATAATCGATTCAGAAGTAGGCAATATCAAACATGTCTTTATTGAAAAAGAAAAAGCCATTGGCAAAAGAAATGTTGGTATTGAATATGTTGAAGATATAGATTTAATCAGAGCCTTAGAAAAAGCAGTAACTTTTACAGAAAGCAGGGAAAGCATCAGTTGGAACGAATATCTTAAACTAGGGCTTATAAAAGATAAAACAAAAAGAGATTATCTATCAAAGCAGTTAAATCTTGGCAGCAATAATAATAAGAAATTATTCAAATACTTGAATATGCTGGGATACGAATTTGATTATCTAAAGGAAATAATGGATAAATATGATTGGCAGCAGATCAAAAACAGTTAATATTTTAAATAAATTTAACTATCGTGCAAAGAAAAAGTTTGGACAGAATTTTCTTGTTGAGCCAAACATCATTAAAAAAGTAGTTGAGCAGATAAATGAAGATAGCATAATCATTGAAATAGGAGCAGGACTTGGAGCAATCACCCAAGCTGTAGCAGTCAAAGCCAGACAGGTTATAGCCTATGAGATTGATTCAGAGTTAGTAGAAATTCTAAATGAGAATTTAAAAGAGTATGAAAACATTAAAATAGTAAACGAAGACTTTTTAAAAGCTGATTTAGAAAGTTTATTAAACTCATATAGACAAAAGGTTACAATTGTTTCAAATCTACCCTATTACATTACGACAGAGTTGTTGACAAAAATTTTATTGTCCAGTAATAAGATTGATAAAGTTATCGTTATGATGCAAAAGGAAGTAGCTGATAGATTCACTAAAAATGAAAAAGGTAAAGACTATAATGTTTTACAGGTAATGTCAGAGTATTACTGTGATATTAAAGTATTGACCAAAGTCAGTAAAAACAACTTTATTCCTGTACCTAAAGTAGATAGTGAAATATTAATCTTTGAAATTAAGAAGAACTACAAAAAAGTAGAAGACGAAAAGCTATTATTTGATATTGTAAAAGCTTGCTTTTCACAAAGAAGAAAAATGATACTTTCAAATTTGAACAGCAACGGTTTCAATATTGATAAAAAGCAACTGCTTGATATTGGAGTTGATCCAACTTTG
Source organism: Erysipelotrichaceae bacterium (assembly GCA_033808805.1). GTDB lineage: Bacteria > Bacillota_I > Bacilli_A > Erysipelotrichales > Erysipelotrichaceae > UBA1783. The sequence continues at coordinate 177,960 of JAPXMY010000001.1, read as the reverse complement.
AGGGTGGAGCAATTGGAGTTAGAAAATTATATTAAGATTTATAAATTGTTTTTCAACTCTTAATCATATGATAAAAATTGTATTTTACTAAACAATCAGTTTATTCTTTTTTAAGAGTTTAAACAGCAAATATAATTTTCAATTTTAGAAAGAAAGAATTTATCGATAAAACAAGATAATTATTGATTTTTTTTATAATATTGTATAATGGTGTTAGCAAACGAACATTATAAATGTTCATATGGAGACATTTATGAAAAAAAGAAGAAAAGAAATAATAGAATATTTAGAAACGCATATAACAGCTGAAACTAACCATTTATCTAATATGTTCGGAGTAACTCAAATTACAATTAGAAGAGATTTTGAAGAACTCGAAAAAAGGGGATTAATTACCACGATTCGTGGTGGAGCAATGATTAACGCATTTCCGGCTCTAGGGTCAAAAAAGCATAATCTTGTTGAAACGGGAGAGGAAAAAAGAAAAGTAGCTCAAATGGCAAGTGCTTTAGTTGATGATGGGGATACAATAATTCTTGATGCAGGATCAAGTATAAAAGATCTCGCAAGCCAACTGAGTGAAAAAAAAGAATTAACAATCCTTACTAATTCAATTTTGGTTATGAACGTTCTTGCTCGTAGTGATAATCAATTCAGATTAATATTTCTTCCAGGGCGTTTTAAAAAAAGCTCAATGGCATGTTTTGGCTCTACCACTAACAAATTTTTAGATGATTTTAGAGTTGATAAAGCATTTATTGGTACGATGGGATACACAGCAAATGATGGAGCAACAATTATAGATGTTGAAGAGAGTTATACAAAAGCGAAAATGATCGAAATTGCAGATAAGTCAATCTTGCTTGCAGATTATACAAAAATAGGGGAAAAGTACTTGTGTAAAATAGAAAAAGATAAAAAAATTGATATTTTAGTAACTGATTCACAAAGCGATAAAGAAGAGCTAGCTTTAATTGAAGAAATGGGGGTGAAGGTTTATATTGCATAGCTTTTTTGATTGTTGCTTATCAATACATAATCTTAAGAAAGGAGAAATAATATGAATAAGATTAGTCGATTTGAAAGTTTAATGACTGGCATAAGTAGCTTTATTGAAAAACACTTAGCGCCTCCATTAGTAAGACTAGGGAATCAAAGGCATATGGCTGCAATTCGAGCAGCACTGATACGAACAATTCCATTTATTATTATTGGATCAATCCCTTTAGTATTTACTAATTTGCCAATTAAGGCTTTGTCTGATTTTATGGCACCATATGCAAATCAACTGAATATACTGTATGCAATGACCATGGGTTTCACCACTTTAGTTTTGATTTTTAGTTTAGGTGTAGAAATGGCCAAAATGTACGAAGAACTTGATCCCGTAACAGTTGCAATAGTTTCAGCAATTAGTTATTTGATTACAGTATCTCCAGTTGATCTTTCAGCAGGGACATTACCAATTGAAGGATTATCTGCAAAAGGAATGTTTGCTGCTTTTATTGTATCAATTATTGTAACAAAATGCATGCATTTTTTATTAAAGCATAAATTGACTATTAGAATGCCAAAATCTGTTCCAAGTAACATAGCGAAAAGTTTTGAAGCTCTAATTCCTATGTTTGTAATCATCGTTTTCTTCTGGTTTATAAGAATTGTTGTTGGTTTTAACTTATATGATTTAATTAATAAGTTGATTACTCCATTAATTTCTTTAACGGATACTTGGTACGCTGCAATTATTACTGTTTTATTGTTACAGGCACTATGGTTCGTTGGCATTCATGGCGGATCATTTACAATTTGGGGTCCATTATATCCATTTCTGTTGGCTAATATTGCAGCTAATGCCACAGCAGCAGCAGGAGAAGCAATTCCACATATTTTGACGGAACCATTTTTCTATACGTATACTATGATAGGTGGTGTAGGCCATACTTTACCACTAATTTTGATATGGTGGAATTCTAAATCAAGAACACTTAAAGATGTTGCCAGAATTTCGTTTATACCGGGGATTTTCTGTATTAATGAACCTATGACATTTGGTGTTCCAATTGTGCTTAACCCTATTTTATTAATACCATTTGTTTTCCTAACTTCGCTAGTTGGAACTATTTATGGATATGTTATCACAGCGCTAGGATGGGTATCACCAGCGATAGTTCAAATTCCTTGGACTACTCCTCCATTAATTCAACCTTATTTATCGACAGGAGGAGACTGGAGAGCGGTGATTGCACAAATAATACTATTTATTTTTATGTATTTTATGTGGTATCCATTTGCTAAACTTTGGGAAAAGAAAATGATAGAAGAGGAATCTGAAAACGAAAACGGAGAGGGAGTTGGTAATTAATGAGAAACATGTTCATTGATGAAGTGTTAACTCAACGTGAAAAACTTAATTCGTGCATTAATTTTTATAAATCTGAAGGTAAGGAATACCTAAAAACCATTCTTGAAGCATATCAAAAAAAGAATTTAAATAAGATTGTTTTAACTGGAATGGGAAGTTCTTTCTATGCTTGTTTTTCTATTAGATCTTATTTGATAAGCAATTCCTTTAATACAACTGTATATGATGCATATGATTTATTGTCAAACAATTTAACAGCTATTGATGAAAAAACTTTGTTAGTTTGTGTTTCTCAATCTGGAAGATCGTGGGAAATTCAAGAAATAATAGAAAAAATAAATGGAGTATGTCCTGTTGTTGGAGTGTTCAATTTGGAAAATACACAGTTATCACAAATGTGTGACTTGAAATTGCCGATTAAGGCTGAGAGAGAAATCTGCATTTCAAATAAAAGCTATATGAACACTTTAGCTACTTTGGGCTTTTTGGCAGAATACATAGTTTCTGGAGGAAGAATTGATTTTTCACCATATGAAGAGGCGTCTCAATGGAACGATAACTATTTCGACAAATATATTGAGAATGGAAAAGAACTCTTTGAATTTATTGGAAATACCAATACTCTGGATTTTGTTGGAGAAAGTGCATCATTATCTACTACATTTCAATCTGCATTAGTGTATCGTGAAGGACCAAAATTATTTACAGCAGGTTGGCAATGTGGAGATTATGCACACGGATGGAACAAAATTGCAAAAGACGGGTATATTAGCTTTTTCTTTATAAATGATGTTAGCAAACATAGACCTGCGCTTAAGATGATGGATATGATTCTATCAAATAAAGGTAAAATTATTCTTGCGACAAATGAAAATGTAGAACCAAAAGAAGGAGTGTACGTAATTAAACTTCCGAATTTGCCTGAACACATAATACCAATTAATCAAATTGTACCTTCTAATATCCTGATGGGCTATCTATTGGGTGAAGGATGGTCAAGGTAAACTTGAAATGAATATTAAAGAATTAAACAAAATTTGTATGGAAATTATTTCATATACTGGTGAAGGTAGGTCATTAGTTCATGAAGCTCTTGACCTCACCCTCATTGGGAATTTTTCAGAAGCGCGAAAAAAGCTTGATGCAGGAATTCAATTGCTAAATGTAGGGCATAGAATTCAATTTGAGGATTTAATGGCCAAACAAATGCAAGGCGAAGAAATTCCATTCAATCTTTTGTTGTCACATGCAATGGATTTGCTAATGATTTCAACATCGGAGAAAGATTTAATAGAAAGGGTTTTATCTCATAAGGAGGATAATATATGAAAAAATTAAAAACTGTTATTTTGTGTGCAGCTGCAATGTCATCAGGTTTAATAGTAGAAGATATTAAAGGGGTTGCAAATAAGATGAATGTTGAAGTAGATATTGAATGTTTTGCTAGTTTAAGATTTAAAAACTATGATTATTCTAATCTTGATATAGTAATACTGGCTCCCCAGGTTAAAAGTCAGGAATCCAATATCCGCAAATATTTAGAAGAAAAGAATCTTGCTTTGCCGATTTATATAATTCCGATGAGAGATTACGGGTTAGTTAGGGGAGAAAAAATTCTAAAAGATGTTCTCCAAATAATAGAATCACATAAAAAGGAGGAGTAGTGTGGCGAGAATTATTGACATAACAAATACAATAGGAAAACACAAGTATAAAGACGAAATCAAAATAGAAAGTTTGATAAATCAAATGGACGAAAGTGGTGTAGATCTTGCTGTAATACATTGCCATCCTGAGTATGAAGACAATGATTCAATAGAAAAAGCAATTAAAAGATACCCAGAGCGAATTGTTGGCATGTATGTAGTAAGTCCGTGGAAAGAGAAAGCTGAAGAGATTTTAGAAAAAGCATTTAAAGAAAAGGGATTTAAAGGGCTGTATTTGGATCCACTTAGGCAAGGATTTTCTTATACTGAAATCAAATTGCTTTACCCATTATTTGAAGTGTGTTTAAAATACGATTATCCAGTATGGTGTTTTGCTTCGGCTGATATTAATTGTAATCCTATATTAATTGATAAAATAGCATCAGATTTTCCAGACTTGAAAATTATTTTAGGTAGAATGGGATTGCAATATGACAATTCCAGCGCAGTTGAAATAGCGAGAACACATCAAAATGTTTATTTAGAAACATCTACAAGTATGGACTTTAATGTGCTTAGAGCAGTGACAAGAGCTGGCGATGATAAGGTACTAATGGGCACTGGGACACCTGATGTCAGTTATTTTGAGTTAGAAATTGCAAAAATTAGAAACGTTATTGAATCAGAAGAATCTATCATTAAGGTGCTTGGGGAAAATGCTGAAAACATTTTTAAAGTGAAGGAGATATAAAATGATTACAGATATGTTAGTTCATGTTGGGATAAAAAAAGGAGACAATTATAAAGTAGAATCACTTTTAGAATTGATGGAAGAAAATGGAGTAGATCAAGCAATGATTTGTTCACAATTAGAAACAATTGATAATGAGTATGTCTATGAATCTTCTTTAAAGTATCCAGATATTTTATTACCTTTTGCTGTAATTAATCCTTGGGATTTAAATGGCGAGGACGAACTTGAAGATTTATTTAAAAACAAAGGATTTTATGGATTAAAAATGAATGCTGTCAGATATGGTTATTCAGCTGATAGGAGCAGTCTAATAGGCCCGTTGTTTGAATTGTGTAAAAAATACAATAAAATTGTGGTCGTTCATTGTATGTCGGATTTGTTTTCATTACCTGATAAATGGGGAAAGATGGCAAAAGCTTTTCCGACGGTACCGATACTGTTGTATCATTTCGGAATCCCAACAATGGGGGACAGAGCAATAGAATTAGCAAAAGAATTGGATAACGTTTATCTTAGTACTTCTGGGGCATTTCCTGTTGTTATGCAAAAAGCATATGAAGAACTAGGTCCAGAGAAAATTATTTTTTCTAGTGATGCGCCATATGGGAATTTAAAGACAGAAATAGCAAAAGTAAAATATTTAACAGATAATGAAGAACATCTGGAAATGATGTTTTCAAAAAACATTCGAAAAATACTTAGAATTGATTAGTGAGATAAACCATGCTTGATTACATGTTAGAATCAAACCAAAGAATGCAGGATGTCATATTAAGTAATGCCTTGAATGATACTGTGCTAAAGATAAACCAAGAAGAGTTTGATAAAATAGTTATTATTGCCCATGGCAGTTCATACAATGCTGCTATGATGGCATTAAGCATCATGAATGGACTATCTAGTATACCGGTTCATGTGATTTTTCCTGTTGAATTTGATATTGATTATTATGTAAAGAAGAAAACAAAATTTTTATTTATTGGAATTTCACAAACAGGAACTAGTGCGGGGGTGATTAATTCACTTAAAACAATTCACTCATATAATCCCTTTGCGATAACTTTGTCAATATCTGAAAATGAAAATACAGGATTGTCTAAAATATGTAAATATAATTTACAGATGTATTGTGGCGAAGAAAATGTAAATGCAAAAACTAAGGGAGTTACATGTACGACACTAGTTATAATAAAACTATTTTTAGAGCTTTCAAAAGTCAGAGGAGAAATTGAAGAAAACGAGTATAACAACATTCTTAGAACTTTGACATGTACAGCATCCAAGCAGAATGACTACATAAAACAAACTATTGAGTATTTGCAAAGGACAAAAACTGATATCAATTTTTTTAATAAGATTTTATTTTTAGCTGAAAAGAATAAGGGAATACTTGCTGAAGGAGAATTGAAATTGATGGAAACTCTATGTATACCTTGCAATGGGGTTTATTTAGATGAGTTTCAACATGGTGTGCATAGAACTGTAAATGAAATGTCATATATTGTAATATTTCATTCGTGTGGCAATAGCTGCGATATTGCTAAAACTTATGAGTTTTTTAAGAATAAAACATACAACATTATAGTGGTTTCGAGTTTGGAAAATGATTTTGAATTTGACTCTTTGTTACTAGATATTACAAATCCGATTGATTCTTTATTTGCAAATCTTGCTGTTATTCAGGCATTATCTTATTTCTTGCCATCAAAAAATGGTTTAAATCCAAATAGACCAGCTAATGATTTATACCCATTAAAAATGAAGACTAGATTACAATAATCCTAAAAATAATAGTTAACCGTGAAATTTCAGGGACTGTTTCTATTTATAGGAAGCTTTTTAAAAAAGGTTGGATATGGAGGGGGAAATGCAAACACACACTAAAACTTGAATTTCAGATGGAATAGACGATTATTATTAACCTCTTTGTAGTTTAAAAGAATTAGAGAATATTTGGTGAAGTTTGAGGGCAAATTTAATCCCCCAAACTTTTTTAATTTCCTTTATTAAATTTAAAACTGTTTTTAGAATTAAAAATAATATATTACTTTCTTTTTACAGATAGAGAATATTCATTTTACAACCAGGGTTTACTATTAAATGTGGTAGATAGGAGTTTTTTGCAAATGAGAAAATGAAAATAAATTTTCATTCCTAAGTTAAACTTGCTAAAAACTCCATTTTTCTAAAGAATCAATTAAACTTTTTTAGCAGGAAATAATACCCATCAGGAAAAACATTATGAATATCTTTTAAAAAGTTTTAGTTAAAAATAGCATATCTATAAGGCGGTTTTTGACTCTTAATATTATATTTATATAACTGATTATTATTAAAACTGTTTTAAAGGGTTAATTTTGTTTAAAATAAAGATTTATTATCAGGAGTGAAAAGATATGGAAGATTTAATGGAATTGATAAGAGAGTTAAAAGAATTATTTACTTTTAATATCACTATGGGATTTATAACTTTAATTGTCTTATATGTTGCAGTCATGAGATGGCATGCCAAAAACAAACTTCAATTTAAACCCAGAAGACATAAAGATATTGAAAAGGCTGTTAACAGGGGGCATGTGGTTGAAGGAAAAATGATTTCTATGTGGGAAGATACTGATGATGGCACCAGCACAGATCCAATGTCCTGGGTACATGCCAAATATTCATATGAAGTGGATGGTAAATCCTATATATACAGGTACATGGATCGTGCTCTTCCACCAGATTTACTGACTCTTTATTATGTTGATAATCCTGCCAAGGCTTTTAGAAAAAAACCTAATCTTGTAAAAATTTTCCTATATAATTCTATTTTGCATTTGATTCCCTGGGGAACAGCCTTAGCAGTAATATCGTTGTTAGGTGGGGTTGGATAAAATAATATTATTAAATTTCTATACTTTTTATATTTTTAATATAAAATAGTTATAATGAACTAACAGCAATAAAAGCTGTTATGTGTAACGGAGGAAATGAAGATGAGTCAAAAAGAAAATGACAATGATTATCAAAACAAAAATCAACAAGGTGTTGACGATCAATCTCAAAAAAAGAAAAGAAAAGGCCTTAAAATTCTTATGGGAATTTTTGGCGTTATCCTTGTGATAGCAACAGTAATATTTGCCATGAGTTGGAAAAGGATAGCCAGTTATTTAGAAACGAAAAGAAATGGTGTGCTTAATGAAAAAATTCAATATGATTTAACTATTCCTGATAATTCTTGGATTGATGATCGATATGCCAATGGTTTTGGAGAGAAATACGAAGTTCAAGGTTTAGTGATTGGTGTTTCTGTTGATGGAAATACATTAGTGACACTTACTAACTATTCAGATGGGGAAAGAATAATTTTGTATGATTTATATACAGGAGAATTTATTAAGGAATTTGAAGGCAGATATTCTTACCCATTTACCTATAAAAGAACTGCCTATACTACAAATCATATTCCATTAGTTGCTTATACGGAAACTTTTACAGAATTAAGATATCTGGATTTAGAGACTTTTGAAATACATACTCTTTTTAAATTTAAAATTGGAGCTGATTTTGAAGTTTTAGCTTTTGATAGTGTTAATGATTTCATTATAGGAGCAGCTTTTACCACAGAAGATGGTAGCAGCTATTATTCATACGCTGCATATATTGATTTAAAATTTGCCTGGGCTAAAAACTTTACTACTCCATATTATGATAGTCAGGCTAACAGTGATTATCTTTTCCTTTCAAGCAAAAATACTGTAGAAAGTGAAGATGAAAAATATCTTACTATTATTGATAGAAAAACAGGTGAAATTTTATTAGAGAATAAAGTGGTAGATAAAGATTTAACTATTTTACAAGATGGATTTATCACAACTGCTCCTGTAGATTATAGTGGTGGAATCAGTTTTCAAGACTTAGAAGAAAGTAATAAAAAAGTAAATGAAGTTTATGATGTAAAGGGTAATCTATTAGGTGAAATTATTGGTTATCCAAATATACCATGGTATCCAAGGCAAGATTTAGGTGCATATATTACTACTGCTAATGTATTGAATGAAGATGTTAAAAAAGCTTCTGGAATTGTATATCTGATTAATGCTGAAGGTAGGGTTGTGGCATACTCAGTATTTATCAATGATATTACCTTCCCAATAACTGGAGCAAGTATTGATAAATATACTTATTCAGAAATTCAGGGATGCACTAGAGATGGTTCAATAATAATAGCGCTAAAGATGGGTAATACAATAGCTGAGTATACTACCGTTATTTTAGATAATGAGTTCAATGTTATAGATGAATATCAAACAGGTATGAATCTTGATTTTTCAACTAAATCTGGTATTTTATGGGGAGATATTAGCTATAGTAATTCATGGGTTTTGCCACCAAAGAAAAAATAATTGAGTTTTGAAAGATGTAGCTGAGACAGATGTTTAAATCTCAGCTATTTTTATGAATAATAAATACAGCAAGATTAAAGGACAGGAAGAAGAAAACAAATTGAAGGTGGTGGACTATATTAGACTGATTGTAAATATGATTTGCCACATTAAATTAATATGAACTGATTTGCGAGCATCATCAGCCTATGTTAGAATTAGAACTAATAGACTATTGACCATCTTGTGTCGATAAAAACGGATAATAAAAGGAGGATAAAATGTTAGAAATTAGAGATACCATTTATGCTTTCAGTAAGAATGCAAAGCCTGTTGCGCACATAAAAAATGGTGAAACAGTAAAATTTATTACCGAAGACTGTTTTGGCGGACAGATTAAAAGTGAGGAAAAACTTGTAGGAGCAATTGATTGGAATAATGTAAATCCAGCTACTGGTCCAGTTTATGTAGAAGATGCTGAACCTGGAGATGTTATTGTAGTAGACATACTTTCTATCGATGTAAAACCTCAAGGAATTGGCTGTACAATACCAGGAGCCAGTATTTTTGATGGAGAAACAGAAATAAGAACCAAGGTATTGGAAGTTAAAGATGGCTATGTTCATTACAACGATATTAAATGGCCAGCGAACCCGATGATTGGTGTTATAGGCTGTGCACCTGCTGGAGATGATGTTGTTTCGGGTATGGCTGGTAACCATGGTGGAAACATGGACAGTAAAATAATAACCAGGGGAACTAAAGTGTATCTTCCAGTAAGAGTGAAAGGTGGACTGTTAGCTTTAGGTGATCTTCATGCCAGTATGGCAGATGGTGAAATGATTGGAGCTGGAGTAGAAATAGCAGGAGAAGTTATAGCTACTGTAAGTCTGATAAAGAATTTTAAACTTAACTGGCCAGTAACTGAAACTAAGGATGCATTTTATGTGAATACCTCTGCTCCAAGTTATGATGAAGCTGCTGAGTCAGGATACAGAGAAATTCATAGGCTTATCATGAATGCTTATGGTTGGGATTTTACAGATGCTGCAATCTATATGAGCCTTCAAGGTGATTTATGTGCCAATCAGACAGTATTGATGTCAAGCTGGGGTTATAATATTCGTGTAGGAACCCCAAAGGTTCCTTCAAAGAAAAGGCTTATTGGATGATATTTTAATATAGATATTCAAATTATGAAAAGAGTCTTGTTATTCGATTATCGATTTCAAAACTCTTTTTTATTTATCATCATCTATTATACAAATATAGATATAAAATGATAAAATTAACTTGTTTTTAGTATGGTTTTCAAATTATATAAAAGGATAATTGGGGGTGGATATATGAATATAAAAGAACGCTTAAAACAATTTAAAGAAACAGAGTATGATGTAAACAAAGAAAAGTATGAAAAAATTGTTTCATCTCAGAATCCGCATACACTGGTGATTACATGTTCAGATTCACGCATTGATGTAGAAAAAATAATGCAGGCAGATCCAGGGGAGATATTTCATATTAGAAATGTGGCTAATATCGTTCCAAGAAGCAAACAGCCAAAAGAACATGCGGATATCATATCAGCTTTAGAATATGGAGTTAAAGTATTAGAGGTAGAAAATATTGTTGTTTGTGGGCATTCAAATTGCGGCGGCTGTGGTGCGATGCTACATGTTCATGACTATGAAGAGACTTTGCCATATACATCTGAATGGATAAAACAAAGCGTTGTGCTGGCTGACTGTGTTAAAGAAAAATATTTTGATAAGTCTGAAAAAGAACAGGCAACGATATTGGAGAAGTTAAATGTGCTTCAACAACTGGATAATCTTATGATATATGATTTTGTAAAAGAAAAAGTAGAAGCTGGAAAACTTGAATTATTGGGTCTTTACTTTGACTTGAATACTGGCATTGTTTCAGAATGCAGGTATGATGAAAGTCTGGAAGATTTATTAAAAGTGCTGGCAGTTAAAAAGAAAGATTTACTACAATAAAATTACAAGATGCAGATATGGGCAAAATTACAGGCTATAATATTTGCTGAAATAATATGATCCGAGCAATGAAAATTGAAACTCGGATTTTATTTGTTTGAAAATAATTTCGTCATCAATAAGCTATTGCCGCCAAAACAACAAAAACGTCTATGATTAATTTAAAAAATGTGCTTTAATTAATTGTCATATAGAAAGGGAACTGTCGACATAATTAGTTTTGATGTTAAGATAATTGTATGATTGAAAAAGCATATGGAAAGATAAACATAAGTATAGATGTAATAAACAAAAGGCAAGATGGATATCATGATATGGACATGATAATGGTACCCATTGATCTATACGATGTAATAGATATTGAAGTTGCTGAAAAAGGAAGTTATTGGTGCAATGATGATTTGCCCTACGATGAAAGCAACATCATTTATCAATGCATTGAATTGTTAAGAAAAAAATATGGTTTTGAAGAACAATTTTCGATAAAGATTACTAAAAATATTCCGCAAGAAGCAGGATTGGCCGGTGGCAGTACTGATGGTGCCGCAGCTTTAAGAATAGTAAATAAGCTGTTAAACTTGAAGCTGTCTATTAACCAGCTTGCCTGTCTGGGTAAAAAAATTGGTGCGGATATTCCTTTCTGTGTGCATCAGCAAACTGCCAGAGTTAGAGGAATTGGAGATATCGTTGAACCATTTGATCTGAGTGTTGATTACGATGTTCTTTTGATTAAACCTGAACAAGGTGTAGATACTAAAACAGCTTTTGAAATACTGAATTTGAAAAAATGTCCTCATCCGGATATTGAAAAAGTGAAGTTTGCCTTGATTAACAATGAGCCATTAAAGGATTTGCTAGGAAATTCTTTGTTATATTCAGCTGAAAAGCTGGCTCCAGAAGTGTTTCAAATTATAAAGGAATGCAAAGAAATGGGTTATGAGGATGTACTGATGACAGGCAGTGGCTCAACAGTTTTTGTTCTGTTGGAAAAAGGACAGGACTGTAAAGACTTACATCAGTTTATGCAGAAAAAATATCCTTTTGTTTTACGAACTTCTATCTTAACTAAGTAGAAAAAAGGGTATTAAAATGATACAATAATTGTGTATGGTTTTAAGGAGAGAGTTATGATTTCAGCAATTGTTATGGCTGCCGGCAGGGGCACAAGAATGAATTCGAAATATGCAAAAACAATGCATAAAATATTAGGCAAACCAATGATTGAACATACTTATGATGTGTTGGAAAAAATTGGGGTTGAGAATAAAGTTTTTGTTGTTGGTTATGGTAAGGAAGCAATTATGAATCATTTGCAGGATAAAGTCCAATATGCTGTGCAAGAACCTCTACTTGGGACTGCTCATGCTGTCATGCAGGCAGAACAACTAAAAGAAAACGTAGGGAAAACTTTAATCATTAATGGAGATTGTCCTCTAATTACAGCAGAAACATATAAACTGTTATTAGAAAAAACAACCAAAGAATATCCACTGGTTGTACTTACTACCATGTTAAAAGAACCAGGAAGTTATGGTCGGGTCGTCAGAGAAGACAATCAACTGTTGGAAATTGTAGAAAGAAAAGACTGCAACGAAAAACAGGTTGAAATTAAAGAAATAAATGCTGGCATCTATTGTGCTGATAATGAACTTTTATGGAAATATTTACCAGAAGTGGATAACAATAACAACCAGAAAGAATATTACATTACTGATCTGGTAAAAATATTTAGAAAGCACGGTCATAAAGTTAGGCCATTGCTTATTGAAGATTTTGAAGAACTTCAAGGTATCAATTCAATGAAAGAGCTGGCCAGTGCTACAAGATGGCTGCAGATGAAGGTCAATTCTTACTGGATGGATAGGGGAGTCAATATTATTGATCCAGAAAGGACATATATTTCTACGGATGCGATTATTGGTTCAGATACCATCATTTATCCAAACGTCAGAATAGAAGGCAAGGCCATAATCGGTGAGGACAATGTTTTAACTGAAGGAACCTATTTAGAAAATGTAACTTTCGGCAAAAACAATACGATTAAATGCAGCAGAATTACTGATTCAAAAATTGGTAACAATGTAACAATCGGACCAAACAGCCACTTGAGAAACGGTTGCGAGATTGCTGATAAAGCTCACATTGGCAATTATGTGGAAATGAAAAATGTTAAATTTGGTCACGATAGTAAATGTGCACATCTAACGTATTTAGGTGATACAACAGTTGGAGAGTATTGTAATTTCGGTTGTGGTGTGGTCACTGTCAATTATGATGGAAAATATAAATACCATACAGAAATTGGTGATCATGTATTTATTGGCAGCAATGTAAATCTTATTGCACCGGTGGATATTGGTGATTATACAGTATTGGCCGCTGGCTCAACCATTACCGCGGATGTTAAAGAAGGCGATTTGGCTATTGCCAGAGTAAGACAAGAAATTAAACCAGGATATGGGTTTAAGTATTTAAATAAATAAAAGGGGAGGGTGAAGTCTTATGGATAACATTGTAGTATTCTCGCTGTCATCATCAAAAGAGCTGACAAAAGAAATTGTCAATATTTTGGGTATAGAGCAAGGAGAAATAGCAGTGACTCGTTTTGCTGATGGTGAGGTCCTTGTTGAGCCTCAGCAGTCAGTTAGAGGAAAGCATGTCTTTATTATTCAATCAACGTGTGCTCCAGTAAATGATAAGTTAATGGAACTGTTAATTTGTCTAGATGCTTGTAGAAGAGCGAGTTGTAAAGAAGTAACTTGTGTAATCCCTTATTATGGTTATGCAAGACAAGATAGAAAAGCCAGAGCTAGACAACCGATTACCGCTAGACTGGTAGCTGATTTGATTCAGGCAGCTGGTGCAGATAGAGTTGTGGCAGTGGATCTACACGCTCCACAAATTCAAGGATATTTCAAAATACCTTCAGATAACCTGACAGCAGTCGATATGATTGGACAATATTTCAGAAATCAGAAAATGCATAATGTTGTCGTAGTATCACCTGACCATGGCGGAGCAATCAGAGCTAGAAATCTGGCTAACAGCATTCCTGATAGTTCAATCGCTATTATTGATAAGCGTCGCGTTAGACCTAATTATGCAGAATCAATGAACCTGATTGGTGATGTAAGAGGTAAAGACTGTATTATTATTGATGATCTGGTGGATACCGGCGGTTCACTGTTAGGGTGTATGAAAATGCTGAAAGAAAATGGTGCATTAGATATATATTGTGCTGCAACGCATGGAGTTTTTTCTAAAAATGCAATGCAGAAAATAGCTGAAAGTGGAGTAAAAGAATTTGTTATTACTAACTCTATTGAAAGAACTGAAGAGGAACTGAAAGCAGTGCCTAATGTCAAGGTCTTATCAATAGCGTTGCTTTTAGCAAAAAGCATAGAGTCAATTGCCTGCAATAAGCCAATCTCTAATGTATATCTGTTATTCCATTCTGATGAAGAAGACGAAACAAACTAAAAATCAATCAGCAAATCCTTTTTGGGATTTGCTTTTTTATGGGAAATATAATCAGGCGGTTACTAAAAATAAAAGTAAAAGCAGTTAGAAAATCAAAATAATATTAAAATATCTTTCTATAAAAAGTAGAAGCAAAGAAAAAAGCGACCTTTGCGTCGCTTAAGATACAAATAATAATGCTATAAAAGATGTTCTTTATTTCCCGTGAAGAACATTTCTTTCAGCTTCAGATAAAGATTTGTCTTTTATGATATCTTTGTCAGTATTGTAGCTGTCGACATTTTTATATGAGTATTTCTTTTGATATTTATGAAATTCATTGCGAGAATGTGGATGATCTTTTTCTGATTCTGACTTGGCAGCATTATTTGCTTGTGAAGAAAGAATATTTTCAAATTGTGAAGAAACGTATCTTGTTACTCTGCCTGCCTCTTTATTGGCTTTCATTGATGTTATGGTTACATAAATAAAGAAGGCAATAAATGAGAAAAACAGGATAGGAAAGATGATTGTAATTATATCAAAGAAACCAAAGGGATCAAATAATAAACCTGGCATAACTAAACCTCCTTAATCTATTTCTATTATACAGCATTTTTCAGAATATGGAATAAGCAATTTAAGAAATAAGCAAAAATTTCAAAAAATTAGCACTTAAGGGTTGACAGTGCTAAAAGCAATTGTTATAATAGAATTGGCACTGGGGTATAGAGAGTGCTAAGTTAAAAAAGGAGTGATTTTATGTTTAATTATTTAAGCCCAAGAAGAGTTGAAAAAATGTTTGATGATTTCTTTAAACCATCATTTGTTACGACAGGTTCGAATATGAGTATGAGAACAGACATCATTGAAAAGGAAAATGAATATATTTTAGAGATAGAACTGGCAGGATATGGTAAAGATGATGTCAGGTTATCTATTGATGATGGCTATCTAAAGGTAGAAGCTAATAAAACAGTGGAAAGAGATAACTCTACTGAAAAGGTTGTCCATAAGGAAAGATACTATGGAAGTCAATCAAGAAGTTTCTACATTGGTAATGTTGATCATCAGTTAATTCAAGCTAAGTATAATGATGGAGTTTTATCAGTCAGTATACCCAAAGAGCAACTTAAGCTAGAAGAAAAGACTAAGTATATCAGCATTGAATAATTAAGTGCGGACAGGGAGACCTGTCTTTTTTTATGCTATAATATTTCTATGGAAATTAAAACCTGGATAAAAGAAAACAGTGAAGAAAAATATAAAAGTTTTACTGAAAATCTGGTCAAAACTAAATATGAAATTGTCGGAATAAGAACTCCAAAATTAAGAAAATTTGCCAAAGAACTTTTAAAAAAACATGGTATAGGTAGCTTAAAAATGTTGAGTGATAATATTTATGAAGAAATTATGCTTCAAGGTTTTATTATTGCCTATAGCAGTGGAAGCTTAATCGATAAAAAAGAGTTGTTTGACAACTATTTATCCAAATGTGATTGCTGGAGTCTGGTTGATAGCTTTGTCAGCAGTTTAAAATTAAAGGGCAATGATTATCAGCAAGGTTGGATTATGATGAATGATTATAAAAGCAATCAAGCAGAAATGAAACAATATCCCTATATCGAAAGGTTCGTACTCTGCTTATCAATGAGTCTATATCTTAATGATCAATATGTTGATGAGATATTAGAATATAGTGAGAAGTTAACAGATAGAGAATATACGGTAAAGATGGCCAACAGCTGGCTTCTGGCAACAGCTGCTATTGAATACTTTGAAAAGGTTATGGATGTTATAATGAAGTTAGATGAAGAAACCTTAAGATATTTCAAAGGAAAAATAAGAGATTCCTATAGGATCAGTGAAGATAAAAAGGAAAGGGTTAAAAACTTATGTATCAGGAAATAACAAGAATTGCCATTCATTTTATTATGTTTGTTGCCAGTTTCTATTGTTTAAGCAGTTTAGATATAGCTAAGCTATTGCTTCCGGTAGAAAATAGGGTTGCTAAAGCCCAATTTTTAGTAATTCTTTTATCAATGGCTTTGGGATATTTAAGTGCTCAGTTTATCTTGTCTATTATGTATAGAATTTAAAATATTTTAGGAAAAACACAAAAACCCCACTAATAAGATATTAGGGGGTTTTTATATGGTAGGATTTAATTTAATTGAATTGGTTAATTTAGAAAAAAATGAAATAAAACTGGATAGGGCAATAAAGGAATACTTAGAAATTGAGAAAGAAGAATTAAAGGGTTTAAGCCACTATGATTTAAAAGAAAGGTTGATAAGCGAATGTAATTATCTTGAAAGATCAAAACTTAAATCCTGTATCAAATATGGAATGGTAATAAGTCCTGGAGATATCTGCTTTATCGATTTTGGCAGACAATATCTTTCAGAGACAGGTTTTCTGCATTTTGGATTAGTTTTAAAAATGTTTAATTCCAAAGCCCTTGTTATTCCTATGACTTCCAATTCAGAGGCTTATTACAGCGCCTATGATAAAAAAACAAATCCCAACGGTTCTTCACATCTGATGAGATTGGGACTTGTTAAGGGACTGAACAGACATTCAGTATTATTTTTAAATGATGTTAAATATATTAATACGGCGAGAATTATAGATATCAAAGCTCATATAAACACTGATTCAATTCTGTTTCAGAAAATATATCAGAGATTTCTACAAACAGTTCAGTTTGATGAAATGATGTTATAATTAATGCATGGGCATTAGTTTAAATTTAAAGAAAGAAAAGAAGTATTTAGTAGCGGTATCAGGTGGATGTGATTCGATGATGCTACTTTCTTTGTGTGTAAAGCTGGGTTATGATATCGTGGTCGCTCATGTAAACTATAAACTAAGAAAAAGCGCTGATAGAGATGAGAGGATCGTCAGTGATTATTGTGAAAATCATAAAATAGCTTTATATGTAGACTATCCAGTTTATGAAGGTAAGGATAATTTTCAAGCCTGGGCAAGAGAAGTTAGATATAGCTTTTTTAAAAAAGTTTATGATTTAGAAAAATGTGAAACTTTACTTTTGGCTCATCATTTAGATGATTCTCTGGAAAATTATCTGATGAGCAAAGAAAGAAATTCTAGAGGATGGTTTTATGGAATCAGTAAAGAAGCATATCATCATGGTATGAATATTCTCAGGCCTCTGATCAATCTGAGAAAAAAGGAAATTGTGCAGTATTGTACGGACAATGAAATTCAGTTTGGTCTTGATGAAACGAACCTGTCTTATCAATACACTCGTAATAGAATCAGGGCTGAGCAATTGGAAAAGTTAACTGAACAAGAGGTTAAGCTGCTTCAAAAAGAGATGGAAGAAGAAAACAAGAGATTAAGAAATGATCTCAACTATATTCAGGGGAAATATAACTTTAATCAACAGATTGTGGTTAGTGAATATCTGAAAGAAGAAGAAAGAATAAAAATGCTGATCTTAAGATATTTGCTGAAACAGAGCTGTCCTTATAAAAGCTTTTCATCTGACTTTATCTGGGATTTGAAAGAAAAAATAGAAAAATCAAATCAGGGGTTTAAAAATGAAATAGATAAGAATAAACTGATTGTCTATGAATATGGTCTACTGTACTGCTGTAAAAAACAGGATGATTTTAAATATATTCTTGAAAAAATTGAATACCTGGAAACTGATTATTTTAAATTATCAGACAAGGGAACAACAATTCAGCAGATGACAATAAAAGAAACAGATTTTCCCTTGGCTATCAGAAATTATCATTCAGCGGATCAAATTGAACTTAGATATGGTCATAAAAAGGTTAATAGGTTCTTAATTGACCGAAAAATTCTTTATAGAGATAGAATTAAATGGCCAGTAGTAGTCAACAGTAAAAATCAGGTGATATTTGTGAAAGATATTGGTTGTGATGTAAATCATTACTCTATTAAACCAAATTTATTTATGGTAGAATAATAAATGTTACATTAAAAGAGAGGTTATTTTTTATGCATAAAGATTGTAAAAAAATTCTAATTAGCGAAAAAGAAATAGTTGAAAGATGTAAACAATTAGGCAAGCAGTTATCCGAAGATTACAAAGACAATGAACATAATGTTTTATATGTCGGCATATTAAAAGGTTCAATTCCTTTTATGGCTGAATTAATAAAGCATATTTCAATCGATATTGAAATTGATTTTATTGCTGCCAGCAGCTATGAGGGAACAGAATCATTAGGAGATATTAAAATTATTAAGGACCTGGATTGCTCAGTTATTGATCGAGATATAGTAATCATTGAAGATATTATTGATACAGGATTGACAATCAGAAAGATAAAAGAACTTTTATATCATAAAGGTGCTCATAATGTTAAAGTAGTTGCCTTACTAAATAAACAATCTAGAAGAATATGTGACGTACAAGCCGACTATGTTGGTTTTGAAATAGAAAACGAATTTGTTATCGGATTTGGTTTAGACTTCAATCAGAAGTATCGCAACCTTCCATACATTGGCGTTTTAAAGGAAGAATGTTACTAGAAGGAGAAAACTAAAGTGAAAAATAGACGATGGACAAGCATCATTCCATATCTGTTAGCGACAATTCTTATTTCTAATTTATTTATGTTTGTTGGTTCAAGTAGAACCCAGGCAGTAAATTATGGTGAATTTGTCAAAATTATAGAGACAAAGCAAATTGAATCGGTAGTATTAACGATGAATACGACGGTAATCGATATTACTGGTGTTTATAAAGAAAAAGATGTTGAATATACCTTTGTTGCTGCTGTACCTAATACCCAGCAACAAAATGATGATTTAATGGCGCTTCTTACAGAGAAGGTTACTGATGCAAATATTAAAATTAGAAACCCATACCAGACAAATTATCTGGCAGAGTTTTTGGCTGAGGTTGTACCGATGCTGCTTTTGGTTGGCTTTGGTATTATGATGATCAGCAGAATGAGTGCCGGTTCCAATAACAAGGCTTTTGAATTCTCAAAATCAAGAGCCAGACTGGAAGGCAATATCAAGGTTAAATTTGATGATGTGGCTGGATGTGAAGAAGAAAAAGAAGAAATGGCAGAAATCATTGAGTATCTGAGAAATCCTTCGCGCTTTACAAAGATGGGCGCAAGAATTCCTAAAGGTATCCTGATGGTAGGTGCTCCAGGAACAGGAAAAACATTATTGGCTAAAGCTGTTGCTGGTGAAGCTGATGTACCGTTTTATTCAATCTCTGGTTCTGACTTTGTGGAAATGTTTGTTGGTGTTGGTGCCAGCAGAGTCAGAGACATGTTTAAAACAGCTCAGAAGACAGCTCCATGCATCGTATTTATTGATGAAATTGATGCTGTTGGTAGACAACGTGGTGCCGGTTTAGGTGGCGGAAATGATGAAAGAGAGCAGACATTAAACCAATTACTGGTTGAAATGGATGGTATTGGTGAAAATGCCGGTATTGTTATTATTGCAGCAACCAATAGACCAGATGTCCTAGACCCTGCCCTGTTAAGACCTGGTAGATTCGATAGACAGATTACAGTTTCTATGCCTGATAAAAAAGGGAGAAAAGCGATTTTGGAAGTACATGCCAGAAATAAAAAACTTGATGCTGACATTGATTTAGATGCTTTAGCTTCAAGAACTCCAGGATTCTCTGGCGCTGATTTAGAGAACGTTTTAAATGAAGCAGCAATCATGGCTGTTAGAAACAATCATGACAGAATCAAGATGATTGACTTAGATGAAGGTATTGACAGAACTCTGGCTGGTCCAGCTAAAAAGAGTAGAAAATATACTGATAAAGAAAAAAGACTTGTTGCTGTTCATGAAGCCGGGCATGCAGTTATTGGCATTTTCTTAGAGGCAGCTAACATAGTTCAAAAGGTTACCATTATCCCTCGTGGTGATGCTGGCGGGTATAATCTGATGACACCAAAAGAAGACACCATGCTGTCAACTAAAAGCGAACTGGAAGCTCAGATTTGTGGCCTTTTAGGTGGAAGAGTAGCTGAAGAATTAGTACTTAATGAAATTTCAACTGGAGCTACTAACGATATTGAAAGAGCAACAAAGATTGCTCAGGCAATGGTAAGCTCATTTGGTATGTCTTCTTTAGGGCCTATCCAATACTCAAGGGAAGATGGAAACGTCTTCTTAGGAAGAGATTATACAACCAATAAGAGCAATTCAGATAAAGTAGCGACAGAAATTGATGCTGAAGTAAGAAAAATTATTGATAGAGCTTATAAACAGGCTCAGGAGATAATCAGTAAACACCGTACGGAATTAGATAACATTGTCGAAGCTTTAATTGAACATGAAACATTGACGAAAGAAGATTTAGATAATATTGTTAAATACGGAACAATCAATGCTCCAGCACAACAGGTAGAAGAAAAATTAGAAAATTAAACTAATATTACAGCTGGCAATTGTCAGCTGTTTTAAGCAGAAGGAGTAGTAAAAATGGATAAATTATCAAGAGGTACAGCATTAAATGGCAATGTCAGAATATTCTGCTGTAAAACAACAGAATTAGTCCAGGAAGCAGTAGACAGACACAATTGTTTACCAACTGCCGCAGCAGCCTTAGGTAGAACACTTTCTGTTGGTTGCATTATGGGAACAATGCTGAAAGATAAGAAAGAAAAAATTGAAATTCAAATAGATGGTCAGGGACCTTTGGGTATGATAGTTGTTGATGCTTATCATAATGGTATTGTCAGAGGATTGGTAAGCAATCCACATGTGGAAGTGTATAAAGATGACAACCCACAGAAACTGGATGTTGGCAAGGCTGTCGGTACTGATGGAGTACTAAGG
This sequence comes from Erysipelotrichaceae bacterium, assembly GCA_033808805.1. GTDB lineage: Bacteria > Bacillota_I > Bacilli_A > Erysipelotrichales > Erysipelotrichaceae > UBA1783. The sequence goes on along the minus strand of JAPXMY010000001.1, from coordinate 156,553 downwards.
GTGATTAAAGACATGAGTATGAAAAGACCTTTTATTTCTGAGGTTCCGCTTCAAACTGGGGAAATAGGTGATGATTTTGCCTATTATTATATGAAAAGTGAACAGACCCCTTCAGTTGTAAGTGTGGGAGTTTTAATTGACACTGATTATTCAGTTAAAGCCGCTGGTGCTCTGGTTATTCAGATGATGCCTTCAGCAACTGAAAAAGATATTGAAATAGTTGAAGAAATTGTGGCACATCTAAAACCGATTTCTCAAATTATTGACGAAATGGAAGATCCTTCAGAAATAGTAAAAGCTATTTTTGATGACTATGATGAACTGGCAACTCAACAGCTGGGTTTCAAGTGTGAGTGCAGCAAAGGTAAATTTGCGGTTGTATTAAGCAGACTGCCAAAAGAAGATTTACAGCAGATGATTGCTGAAGATCATGGCTGTGAAGTAGTCTGCAGGTTCTGTAATACGAAATATCATTATGATGAGGGAACATTACAGGGTTATGTAAATGCGCAGACAGCTTACGAAAAAAGTCAACAGGCAGCAGGTAAGGCATAAAATTGATGCAACAGCTTAAAATAGGTAATGTAATCCTGGATAACAGAATTATCGTTGGTCCGATGGCGGGTATCAGCAATAATTCTTTTAGAACAGTCATCAAAGAATTTGGTGGAGCTTTAATATACTCTGAAATGATTTCAGATAAGGCTATCTGTTTTAAAAACAAGAAGACCTTGAAAATGTGTATTGTCAATCAGGAAGAAAGACCAATTGCTTTGCAGCTGTTTGGTCATGATATTGATACGATGGTCCAGGCCGCAGTTTATCTGGATAAAAAAACTGCTTGTGACATTATAGATATCAATATGGGCTGTCCTGTCCCTAAGGTATGTAAAAGCAAGGCCGGAAGCGCCTTGATGCAAATGCCTGAACATGCCTATCAGCTGGTAAAAGCGATAGTTGATAATGTTGATAAGCCAGTAACTGTTAAATTAAGAGCTGGCTGGAATCATCAACAGATAAATGTCGTAGAAATGGCATTATTGATGGAAAAGGCTGGAGCAAGTGCAATTGCTGTTCATCCAAGAACCAGAAGCGATTATTATTCAGGTCGCTCTGACTGGGATTTAATCAGACAGGTAAAAGAAGTTGTCAAAATTCCAGTTATTGGTAATGGTGATGTAAAAACTTTAGAAGACTATATCGAAATGCGAAAGCAGACCAGCTGTGATTTTGTGATGGTAGCTAGAGGTTGTCTAGGCAACCCGTGGCTGATAAAACAGTTGGTTGAATATGAGAAAACTGGCAAAATTGTTGAAGAGCCAACCTATAGGGAAAAAATAGATCAATGCCTGTATCATGCCAGAGAACTGATTAAACTAAAGGGAGAAAAAATTGGTATCAAAATGATGAGAGGTCATGCCTGCTGGTATATCAACGGTTTAACTCATGCCAATAAAGTAAAGGCGAAAATTAATAAGATTATCAAATATGAAGATTTGAATAATCTACTGGAAAGGTATATATATGCCTTAGAAAATGAAGACTATTCATATTTTGAAGAATAAAAAAAGTTTACAACTATAATATCTGGGTGTATTGTAGTTATGGGTAAAACAGGAGGTAGTTATGAAAAAACTGTTTTCTATTATCCTGGCAGTTTTGATTATTTTTTCTAATCTTTATGTCATAAAGGCAAAAAGTATCGAAAAGCTGGGAAGTGAAGGTCAAATAGACAATGTCGGCATCAGTTATGAAATGACATATAACAATTTACCTTCCAGTGTCTATTACGGGATTAACGGAATAGATATTATCAACGAAGAGGGTAAAACCCACTTCCAGACAGAATTTCCAGTTTTGAAACTCATTATTATTAATGATGTGGATAATGATGGAAATGCTGATTTTTTAGTATTTCAGAAAGTAGCAGAGTTTAATGATCAATTGTTTGTGATCAGTTCAAAAGATGGAAGAGTTATCTCTTCTAGAAGATTGACGCATTTGGCTACTGACCAATATTTAGGAAATGTAGAAAACAATTCTTATATCCTGGACATGCGTTATGTTGAAAGGAAAGTATTGGTTTTATACGATTATAAAATCTTAAATATTAATCCTGAAGATTGTTCAACAGTTTACGAATATGAAAACAAAGATAATATTTGGGATTTTGAAGTTGTTAACGGTAGAATCTATTTTATTGACCAAATAGGACAATTTGGCATTCTGGATTTTGAAACCGGAGAAGTAGTAGAAATAAATGTAATCGCCAATAAATATGATGTCACATTGATGTATAACGAAAACTATTCTTTATCTGCCCAGATGAGTCTTTTTGATATCTACTATGATGGCAGTCAACTATATGTCTTAAGTGAAGATGGTTATATTTATTTGTATGATTTTGAAAAAAATTCATTTGATAATGTACCAATTGGCCTTATTTCCAGCGAAGATTACCAAAGAATTATTTCTGAAAATTATGGCTGGATCAATGGTCCGGTACACCTTCCAGTAGGAATATATAGAGGTAATTTCAGAGGTTACAAAGTAGTGGATGATATTGGAACTCATCTTCTGATTTCCTGTTATTTTCTGGATGATGAATCTTTAGCTGTAGATATAGATCATTTCTTTACCCAGAAGTATGCTCTTTATAATAAGGAAGATAAATCAATTACTTTACTTGGTGGCAATGTTGCCTCTTATAAATACAGCAAAGCCGTCTTTGCCCAGTATGAAGTAGAAGGTGAACTAAAAGATGTAATTACAACAGTTTTTGTTTTTGAAGATAAAAGACTGAGAGTAAATATCTATGATTATGAAGGCAATCAGTTACTGCAGAAAGATGTTACTGTTGATTCTTTATACTCAATGAGCAAATACAACTTCAAATATGATGGAAACCAGGGATATTTGTTAGAGATTTTTTCTGGTGGTGTTGTCAGCATTGATAAGAAATTATCATCAGCAGTTTATTTATACGATAGTGCCTATACCAGTATGGAATTAATTAAAGATGATTATATTCTTTTGTCTTATAAGGTAAATGGAATTACCAATAAGATAGATAAATATCAAACAGATCTGAAAACACTGGTTTGGTCATACGAATTAGATATTAAGGATAAAAATCATGGTTTTGAAACCTTAAAATATGATGACTTTAATATGGATGGTGTGATTGATGTAATTGGAGTAGTTATCAGCTATAGCGATAAAGATGAACCTAGATATAGTAACTACATCATCATTGATGGTGCCAGCGGCAATGTTTTGGCCAATAAAAAGATTTTTCTCTATGAAAGTTATGATGATAAAGGTAGAAAATACAATGTCTATTCTTCATCAAAAGAAGTAGATTTAATAAGAGATTTAAATGGAGATAAAAAGAAGGAGTTATTGATTCCTGAAGGTATTGTGGCTAGTAACAGCTGGTCTTTGAAGGGAAATATTGATAACTACATGGATACTAAAGGATATGCTCATCCTGTTGGTGATATCAATAAAGATGGTTTTGTAGATTATATTTCCATCAGTGATACCAAAGTGGAGATGTGGACTTCCAAAGTCTATTACACTTACAACGTTGAGTATAAAAAACAAAGTGTTTCAATCTCTATGAATAAAGATTTTATGAACCTGACATATGGAACGGTGTTTGCTGATATTAATAATGATGGTGTTAAAGAGTTTGTTCTGGTAAACAAAAATGCTGAAGGAAATCAAATATTCGATGTCTATGATGGTAAAACATTTAAGAAAATGTATTCTTTGTGTAAAGATGGAGTACGTGATTATGAAGCATTTGCTTTGTTGGATATTGATTTAAATAATGATGGTTATAACGAAATATACCATGCCACATATTATTGGGGAACATATGCCATTGTTGATGGTAAAACCGGAGAAGATCTAACCTGGATTAACAGGTATGAATACGAAAATACACTGATAAAAGAAGATTATGGTTATAATCCTGATTACATTGTGTCATTTATGATTGAAGAAAAACCTGCTACAGGACTGATCAAGGTCAGTGATTTCAATGAAGATGGAGTTAACGATTTTGCAGTATTGAAGAGTTACTACGATGAAGAACAGTGGCGCCAGATAAGTTCATTAATGATATATGATTCTCTGACATTCAATTTATTAAAAGAAGTTAAATTATCTTTAAATGAGTATGCCGAAGAATATAGCGATGTTGAGAATACTGAAAGATACGTCATTGTTAAAGTAATGAATGAAAAAGTAATGCTAATCGACTTAGAAGAATTTAAAGATATTGCTGATTATAGCCTAAGCGGAGATAAGTTCTGTTTGATTAATGATAATACTATTTTAGTAACTACGGCTCAAAATGAAGCCTATACTATTGATATAGGGGAATCGTTTACTATCACCAGTAAGTTCGATGAGCAGATTAGCAATAACACGATTCTTTTAGAGTGGAAAACAGCAGCTCCTTATGCGATTACTTCAATCTATGATAATGATATCTTGATTACTAAAACTCAAGATAAACAACTTGAACTGAAATTAACTCAGGGATATCACAGAATTACTTTAGTTTTAGATGATGGACAAGGGAAAAGTTCAAAGGCTAGTTTTGAAATCACAGTCACAGAACAAAAGAGTCGTAGTGAATATATGGTTGCTCTGGCAGCTATCGTAATTGTAGCTGGCCTGGTATTAAATATGTATCGTAAAACATATGTTAAGAAAATGAGCAAGGAGGGACTAAAATAATGAGTGAATATTGTATTGAATTAGAAAACCTAACCAAAAAATTTGGTAAGTTTACTGCAGTAGATAATTTTAGTCTTAAACTGCCTGCAGGAAAAGTGTATGGAATTATTGGACCTAATGGAGCTGGTAAATCAACAACGATGGCGATGATTATGGGTTCACTGCATCCAACTTCTGGAAAAGGAAATGTTATGGGACATGAACTGGGCAGTAAAGAAGCCTTGCAGGTTTTAGGCTACTCACCAGAGTTCACCAGTTTTTATGATGATATGAGTTGTGTTGAATACTTATGGCATATGGGAACTTTGAGTGGATTATCTAACGATGAAGCAATGGAAAAAGCAACAAACTTGATTAAACAGTATGACCTGGTTGAACATGCTCATAAAAAGGTAGCTAAGTTTTCTACTGGGATGAAAAAGAAGGTTTCATTAGCTCAGGCGATGATTCATGACCCAAAGATTTTACTATTAGATGAACCAACTGCCAACCTTGATCCAACCAGCAGAATGGAAATTCTTAACACTGTTAGATCAATGGTCCAAGATAAAAATCTGACTGTATTAATCAGTTCCCATGTCTTGACGGAACTGGAAACGGTTATAGACCATGTTGTTATGATCAATCATGGTAAACTCATCATGGATGAGGATATAAATACAGCTCAAGAAAAATTCAAACAGGGAGTATTGGTAGTAAGTTGCAATGATAATGATCTGTTGTTTGAAAAACTGGTTGATAAATATCATGTTGAGTTGGCTAAAAATTCAATTAGAATTACTGCCAGTGATGTCAACGACTTAAAGAAAGATGTTGTTAGAGTTATTTTCGAAAATGATTTAGTTCTTAATGTTTTACATGAAGAAGTATTATCATTGGATTTATTGTATAAGCAGGCGCTGGAAGGAGAAAATGGTAATGAATAAAATATTTTCGAGAACATTGGAGACAACATTAAAAAAAGTAAGTATCATTGTCAGTGCTGTTGTTGGAATTGTAGTTGCTTCGATCATTATTTCAGTTGGAAAAAATAATCAAATAACTAATGTTTATCATGTTTTGCTGGAAAATAATCTGACTTTACAGCATTTACTTGTTTTCTTTGTCATTGACGGATTTCTGCTTATGACTCTGACGATTTCTAATGCCAGTGGACTTATTGCCAGTGAAGTGCATGAAGGAACATTCAAGCTATTGGCAGCCAAGCCAAATTCAAGAAGTCAGATTCTGTCAGGTAAAATCCTTGGAACAATTGCTGGATTAGTCATCTTGCTGTTAATATCGCTGTTTTCTTATTATTCAATGATCGTAATTGGTCATGGCATTGATGGAAATGTAATTAAAGAAATGATTTCATTTTTCCCAGCTTATTTCCTGTATGGAATTTTTGTTATCTTATTTTTTACAGGAGTATCGACCTTCTTAAGCAGTATATTTAAAAGAAAACTTACTGCTATGTTACCGTTATTGGTAATTGTTATAGTTATGTTGGGATTCTTTCCAATTCAGAGATTTATGTCGGCAATCAGGGGCGGTACTACTGTAACAGTAATAAAATACATTGACCTGAACTATCATTTTGCCTTGATTTACAAGTTATTTGTTGAAATGGTGGAAACAATTAAACCAGATGAAATTTTTGCCTATCTGATGAATCTTTTCTCTGTTAGAACACTGGATTCGGATGTTACAAGAATTGAATGGGGTGGAAAGATATTGCTGGCTAATGATTCACTATCAGCGCTTCCGATAATCCTGTTTTATGGAGCTGTAGCTGCAGCTAGTTATATTTCATCATTTGCGATAGTTAAGAAAAAAGATATTTAATAAATAAGACTACCTGTTTATCAATAAACGGGTAGTTTTTTAAGCAATCAACGAAAAATAATATAGACAGATTATGTTATAATCATACATAGCAGCTATTAAAAAGAGGTAATCTTAATGAATATACTTATTTCAGTAAATAAACAATATATAGACAAGGCACGGACAATGCTGCTTTCTTTATCATTGCAGGTTAATGAAAATGTGACGGTTTATCTGATGAATCATTCTTTAAATGACGATGCTGTTGCTGATTTAAAAAAATATTTAGAAAATAAATGCAATTTCAACTTTGTAGAAATAGATGTGAAAAAAACAGCATTAGATAATCTACCGGTCTATCTCCATATGAGCATAGAAACATACTATAGATTACTGGCTCAATTTTTGTTACCAGCCAGTGTTGATAGAATCTTATGGCTAGATGCTGATATTATTATTCTTAAGGATATAACAGATTTTTATTATCAAGATTTTGCTGGTAAATTACTTGTCGGTTGTCCAGATGTTAATTACAATCGAAAGGATATACTGGAAATCAAAGAAAAAATAGGAATTTCAAAACAACATATTTATTTTAATGCTGGAGTAATTTTGTTTAATCTGGAACAATTGAGAACGGAAACAAGTGAAAAAGAAATAGTAAAAACGTGTCAAAAACTGCAATCTAAAGTTGTTTATATGGATCAAGATATATTAAATTACCTCTATCAAAATAAAATAAAATATGAAAACTCAGAAAAGTTTAATTTTCAATTAACCAACAAGCATTCTATTGATGAAATGAACATAGATGAAATTCATATACTGCATTATTCAGGCCCTAGAAAGCCCTGGAATTACAAAGATTTAAACAGGAGTTCAAAACATTATTGGAATATCAGGATAAAACAGGGCTATATTTTGGAATACTTAAAGGTTATATTTTCTTCATTTGCCTATAGAGTTATCGGGAAAATTAAACGATTTTTTAAGAAGAAAAGTTCAATTTAATATGATGTAATTGTCAATGTGATTGGGAAAAAGGGTGACAAAAATGAATATACTTATTTCGGTAAACAAAAATTATTTGGATAAAGTACAGACGATGTTGTTTTCTTTATCTTTACAGACAAATGAAGATGTGACTGTTTATCTGATGAATCATTCTTTAAATAATGATGATGTTTCTAATTTAAAAGAATATTTAGAAAATAAATGTAATTTTAATTTTGTAGAAATAGATGTCAGAAATACACCTCTTGATAATTTTCCTGTTCCTCTTCACTTCAGTGTAGAAGCTTACTATAGATTACTGGCCCAGTTTTTATTACCTGACAGTATTGACAGAGTATTATGGCTGGATGCCGATATTATCATCCTCAAGGATATCAGCAATTTCTATTATCAGGATTTTGAAGATAAAGTACTTGTAGTTTGCCCTGATGTAAATCACGACAGACAAGACATATATGAAATAAAAAAATCAATTGGTATTTCTTTTGAACATACATATTTTAATTCTGGCGTGAGCATTTTCAACTTAAAAAAATTAAGAGCAGAAACCAGTAAAGAAGAAATAGTAGAAACATGTAGAAGATTAAAAGATAAACTTGTTTATGTAGATCAGGATATATTAAACTATCTCTATCAAAATAAAGTTAAATATGAAAATCCAAAAAAATATAACTTTCAGTTAACAAATAAAAATGCTGCTAAAGAAATGAATATAGATGAAATTCATATACTGCATTATTCAGGTCCAAGAAAACCCTGGAATTACAAAGATTTAAACAGAAGTTCAAAACATTATTGGAATGTCAGAATAAAACAGGGCTATATTTTAGAATATTTAAAGGTTATGCTTTCTTCATTTACCTATAGAGCTATTGGAAAAATTAAACGAACCTTATTTAAGTAAAATAAAAAGACTATCTAATACCATATTAATGGTAAAATCAGATAGTCTTTCGTTTTTTACAAATCTATTGGAGTTGAGATAGGAGCATCCAATAACTCAGGATTTTCCAAAAGATGCTTGAATATAACTAAACTTTTCATAAAATAGAAGCCATCAGCAATTCTTTCGTCAATGGTAAAGGAAATCTTGACAGCATCCTTCATTTCATAAGTTCCATCATCGTTGAAAAAAGGCATCTTTTTTACTTTATTAATTAAAACGAAGACGGAACTGGTACTCCAGTTGATCAGGTGATGATATTCAGCATCCATGTTGATAGATCCCAAATTAGACACAAAGGCAGTTGTTCGATAAGGGTCAACATCCACTATAACTTTTGGCAGTTTATCATAGTAATCCAAAGTAAACAGCAGCTTAGTTACAATTTTTAATAAAGGACGAGGAATCTTGGTCAAAAAAGCCATAACATTAGTAGTATCATCTTGAATTTCCTCGTTTTTAATTTTGTAGACCTCTGCACATATTTTGTTATGGATTTGTTCAGCGATAGATTCATCATTATCATCAACTTTTATAATAACCAGTGATTCAGCAGCATCATCAACAAATTTATTTTTGGCAGTGAAAGAGAAGGAAATATCCTTTCGATCATAGAATCTATGTCCAATAGTATATCTGTTCATTAAAGGTCGTAAATAAACAGTTTTAGCCAATGCGGCTAAAATGACATGGAAGTAAGTGTATTTATACTGAGCTGTTTCGTTTTTCTCTTTCATGTACTTGACAATATTGGTCATATCGAAAACATCACATAATACAGCTTCATTATCAGCTCTGCCTCCCATAATATAAGGCATCATCATATGCATTGGGTCATGTTCTTCTACAAGATAGCCATCTCTTCTATCTTTTTTATTTGTTTTTTTAGTCATATATACCTCACATTTAATATGTTTTATAATACACCAAAGAAAAGTTTATGACAATTAAAAGAAAAATGGATACATTGTACCCATTAAATTTCATAAATTCTTTTAATTTTCTGCACTTTAATTGGTTTATCTCGCCAGTCAGTTTGGCAATTGGCAATTTTATCAACTACTTCAAACCCTTCAACAACTTTACCAAAAGCAGCATAAGAACCATCTAGATGTGGTGAATCATGATGCATAATAAAAAACTGTGAAGAAGCACTGTCTGCATCTTGGCTTCTTGCCATAGAAATAACACCTCTTGTATGTTTTAAAGGATTGTTAATACCATTTTCTAAAAACTCGCCTTTTATTTTTTCAGTACTTCCACCCATTCCTGTTCCTGTAGGATCGCCACCTTGAATCATGAATCCTTTAATAACTCGATGGAAAATCAATCCATCATAGAATTTTTGATTGACCAGTTTTTTGAAGTTCGCTACAGTAATTGGTGCGGCAGTTTCATCTAACTGTAATTTTATGATGCCTCCATCATTCATTTCAATAATAATCATATTTATCTCACTTTCATTGCTTTATCGATTTCTCTTTTCATGTCTTTTTCTTTCAGGGCTTGACGTTTGTCATAGAGAGCCTTACCTTTTGCCAGGGCAATTTCCAGTTTACACAAACCTTTCTTGATATACATTCTGGTAGGAACGATAGTATATCCTTTAATTGAGACAGCTCTTTTTAAATTGCGAATCTCATATCTATGTAACAATAATTTTCGGTTCCTTTTTTCTTCATGATTGAAAATATTGCCATGGTCATAAGCGGAAATATGCATATCAATAACAAAAGCCTCATTACCAATGAAGTCGATATAAGCTTCCTTTAATTGAACACGCCCCTGACGAATACTTTTGATTTCTGTTCCGGTTAATTGAATTCCGGCTTCATAGAATTCTTCCAGAAAATATTCGTGTCTGGCCTGTCGGTTTACCGCAATATTTTTTTCCATAAAAAAACCTCTGATAAAAAAAGAACTGCTTAGTCCTTTTTTAGTTTTGTGTAACGATTAACTTAACAATTACCAAGATAAAGAATACGACTGCTGAAACTAGAGTTAATGTAGAAATAACTTTTTCAGGTCCTCTTTCTTTTAAGTTGCTAAAAAGATTTAAGCCACCACTTCCACCAGTGAAAGCAGCACTGACACCAGCTGACTTTCCACTTTGTAAAAGAACTAGAAGAATAATAAATACCGCAACTACCATAATAAGAATATCTAACATACTACGCGGCTCCTTTCGATAAATGCTTTTATATTATAACAAAACATTAATGCTAATTCAAATAATATTATAAATAGTAAAATATTTTCCCTAAGGATAAAAAAGACCAGTTATTTAAAACTGATCTTAGATGGTAACTACATCATATTGTGGGTCATTTAAGGCTTTAAGCATCATTTCATATGGTGTCAGATTCAAACCATCAATAACCAACTTAAAAGTAGAGACAGACTGTCCAGAAACCAGCTGAACATTTGGATTGTCTTTAAAGCTATGGTAAGTATCGTGTCTGCTGTCAACATTCCAGAAAACAACATTAGGAATCACATATCCCTGCTGGGCAAATCTATCTTTTATTTCATCATAGAAATTTAAGTTTCCACCTTTAATATAATAGGAATCAATTTCCATGTCAGAAATAATGATTAGAGATTTTGGCAGATCCTGTTGTGAACATTTTGTTTCTACAGCTGTTTGAAGTATAACCATAAATGCTGATTCTAAATTGGTATTATAGCCGATATTATGATTTTCTACATATCTAACTTTATCAAATAAAGTAGTACCTTTTACATGGACAATTTCAGGAATAGCGCTGAAAGTCATGTATCTTCCAGCAAATGGACCTTTATTTCTTTCGGCAAAATAGATTGCCAGACCAATAGAAGTAGCTATAGGTCTGCCCCACATTGATCCGGAAACATCGGCCATAACCAGAAAATTATTTTCCCCACTTACATAATTTGGTAAAGCATTCCATTGCAGTTCCAGGACATCATTTTTTTCATTTCCATAGAATATTTTTTCAACGATGTCATAAGGATATAAGGTGCCTGATTTGATGGTAGTCTTACCTGCTTTAACCGCATCAATATATTCCTGGAACCTGATTTCGTCTCTATTGTAGAAAGCTTTTCTATATTTATTCATAGCATTAGATGGTACATTTGGATAATTTATTTTTTCCCATTCTTCAGCTGTCATATCTACTTCGACTACTTTCAGATAAGCTCTTAATTCGGTTAACATTTTTCGATAGTCTTTGTAGCTCATATTCCAGGCTTTGGCAAATCTTTTCGCTAAAGCGACAGTTTTCCTGCTGCTGGTTGAAATTGATGGCATCCACTTGGCAAGCAGTGAAATTGACTTGTTTTCTTTGGCGTTTTTAATATCTTCATCCAATTGTTCTTTTATCAGTTGTACCATTTCTTTTTCCACAGAAGTATCAAATAGAACAAACAAATCATCCCATCTGCCAAAATGAGGAATCAAATGCAAATTTTTTAAGACAATAGAAGGGTTAATTTTCTCCAATTCTTTCAGCATGTATCTGAAAGTATTCCTTTCACCTAAGCCACCACGAATATTTCTGGTATAAAAGGCTAGTTTAGTCGCTAAAAGAGCATCCTCAGAGAATGCAAAATTAAACTTTAATCTGATGTCATCTTCATCTCTGGTTCTTAAAGCACCACTGATGGCAAATAAGTCCACTAAACTTGAAGTTGTGGTGTCAACCGCATAAGCTAGATTTTCAGTCAATGTACCGGCGGTTCTTTTTTCTAATTCATCTATAAACATAATACCTCTTTTCCGAGACGCAAATCTTCTACCGAACGAAAATTTAATCATAATTGTTGCAGTTAGCGCCTCTATTAATATTTATTTTTTAATAATAAAATAAAGACCTTACTATACCAGTAGCCTGATATTAAAATTATAGCAAGATTTTTGTATAAAATAATAATAACACAAATAAAATAAATGATGTTAACTTAATAATAAAAAAAGAAAAAAAGAGAAACCACATCAAAGGAATCTTTTAGGTTGTTTTATAATTTTTCTATAAAACTTTAGTTTTTAGTTAAAGTATAAATGACCATTAACTTATCTATATAATGCAACATTTCGAGACGCGTTTTTATGCGAAACGAAGCCGATAATATCAACTTCCGAGACGCAAATCTTCTTGAAACGAAAATTTTTTAACAAAATTGTTGCAGTTAACGCGCCTCTATTGCTAATTTAATATTAACACAAATTTATAATTTGTTGTCAATAGTTAAATAGAAATTAATTATAAACCATTTAAATTTTTCCAATAATAATTGTTTTCAAAATACTTATAGATGTCTTCCTGTGATTGAAATCTGCTGTTGGTTTTCTCCCACCTGATATTAAAACCAGCTTTTTTTAAGCATCCTCTTAATTCTGCTAATTCCATTCCTTTATAAAATAGTCTACCACTATTGACCATAAATTCAGCATTGTTATCAAAATATTCTTCCCAGGTACCTCCTCTGACACAGACGATGTCTAGTTCTGGTCCATAAGTGTTATCTTTAAGTTTAATTATTAATTCATCTTGCATTACAAAAGTATTATTATTCTCTACTGCCAGGATATAGTTATCGAAAGCTCTGCCCATAAAACAGGCATAATCATACTCCATATTTTTTCTTGCCTGCTTCAGCATAGAAACAAGTGTATTTTATCAGCTACTTTTTCTACTGTAATTTCTACATCTAAATAAATATCCTGCTTCATAATGGTGTTCTCCTAAAATTATGTTATCACTTTTTTAAATTATATCAATTTATAAAAAATATAAGTAATGGAAATAGTTTATATTAGATGTATAATTATATATGTTTGAATTAAGGATGTGTTAAAGATGAGAGAAAAAATATTAAAATTGTTTAATAAGAAAAATAGATGGACATTAGAAGAGTTAAGAAAAGAAATAGTTACTGATAGTTCAGCAAAACTGGTGGAGCTGATGAGAACTTTAAATTCTTTAGTAGAGGAAAGAAGACTGGTTAACAATCACGCTTATTACTTCCTTGTAAAAGATGAGGATGTAGTAGGCAAGGTTAAAGACATTTCCAGATTTGAGTTTTCTATCAGTAATCCAGAAAGAAAAGTTTATGTGGAAAAGAAATATGCCAAAAATGTTTTTGTAGAAGATGAAGTACTGGCAGTCAAAGAAAAAGGTGTTTGGAAAGTAAAACATATCTTTGCTCATAATATTTATAGAATCACTGGCTATTTTATTAAAATAAAAGGAAGACTGGTTTTTCATAGTGATATTGATTTTTACCGTGATTTTGAAATTGCCAACTTCAATCAATTTAAGATAAATGTTAATGACAGAGTAGTCGTTAAAGTAATCAAATATGATAATCCAATGTTGGTAGAAATTGAAAAGGTAATTGGCAACAATAAGGAAAAAGGTGTTGATATTACCGCTTTATTGATGAAAAACAATATCAGGTTGGAGTTTAGCGATAAGGTTCAAGAGGAGACAAAAAATCTTCCAACAAAGGTAACAGCTAGAGAAATCAAGTCAAGAAAGGATTTAAGGTTTCTTCAAACCGTGACAATCGATGGTGATGATGCCAAAGACTTTGATGATGCCATAAGTATTGTTAAAAAAGAGAATGGATACAGTCTATATGTTCATATAGCTGATGTTTCACATTATGTAAAGGAAGGTAGTGCCATTGATAAAGAGGCTTACGCCAGATGTACAAGTATTTATGTCTGTGATAGAGTCGTACCAATGCTTCCAATAGAGTTAAGTAATGGAATCTGTTCATTAAATGAAAATGTCGAAAGAAATACCATTACCTGTCAGATAGAGATTGATAATCAGGGAAGAATAAATTCTTATGCGATTTATCCAAGTGTTATTTTTTCTGATCGTAGATGTACCTATAACAAGGTAAATGAATGTCTGGATGGTAATGAAACGGTCTTAGAAGAATATGCCAGTTTACAAGAGCTGATTAATAATATGGCTGATTGTGCCAGATTGCTGGAAAAACAGGCAAGACTAAGAGGAAGTATTGAATTTGTCAGCATGGAGCCAATTATCGAGTTGAATAAAAAAGGTAAAGCAATTAATGTAACCTTAAGAGAATTGGGTAAAGCAGAAAATATTATCGAACAGTTTATGATTGCTGCCAATGTCTGTGTTGCCAGCTATATGGATGATAATAATCTTCCTTCAATGTATCGTATTCACCTATACCCAGATTATGAAGATTTATTAAAATTAAAGAACATCTGTGCCAACTTTAATATTGATGTAAACATTGAAGAAATAACTCCAGCAACAATTCAAAAATTGCTTGACAGCATTGAAGATGAAAGTGTTTATGTAGCAATCAGCAATATCGCTTTAAGAACAATGCAAAAGGCTAGATACAGCAATGAATGTCTGGGACATTTTGGCTTGTCATTAGAGCAGTATTGTCATTTTACTGCCCCAATAAGAAGATATTCAGATTTGGTAGTGCATAGAATGCTAAGGAAATATCTGTTTGATAATTTCCAGGGAAATAAAGAGAAAGATTTTTCCAAGATTGAAAAACAGGCCTTACAGATGTCTAATAAAGAAGTTGATGCAATTATGGCTGAAAGAGAAATCAACGACTACAAGATTGCTGAATACATGGAAAGCTTTATTGGGGATGTTTTTGAAGGCACAATAGTATCAGTATTGGAATTTGGTTTCTTTGTGCAGCTGGATAATTCAGTAGAAGGTTTGGTACCTGTAAGAACGCTATTTGGATATTATGAATACCAGGAAAAGAGTATGAGTCTGATAGGTCCAAGAAAAACATATACTATTGGCAATCGAGTTAAAGTAAGAGTTACTGATGTCAATGTTTCTAAAGGTCAGATTGGGTTTGAAACAGTTTAAGACAACAGTGAATTAGACTTTTAAGCTAGTTGTGTTAAAATAAAAAAAGGAAAAATTTGTTATTGGAATTATCTATATTGAAAAGAAAGAGTGATAAAATGGAAAAACAAAGAGAAAGTAAAAACATATTTGTTTTAGGATGTGGAAGATGGGGAAGTTTTATTGGCTGGTATTTAAATAGCATTGGACATAATGTTAAACTTTATGGAAGAGAAAATTCTAGAAACATGAAAAGATTTATGGAAACAAGAAGTAATGATTATATTACGCTTCCAGAATCTATTTCCCTGACGACAAATTTAGAAGATATTAAAGATGCTGACTATGTAGTAGTTTCAGTAAATTCTCAAAACTTAAGTGCAGTGCTTGGTGAAGTGAATAAATCAGGCATAAAAGATAAAACCTTTATTTTGTGTATGAAAGGGATTGAAATAGAAACTGGTAAAAGGCTGTCACAGATAGCTGAAGAAAATCTTGATGAAAGCAATAGAATTGCTGTTTGGCTGGGACCAGGGCATGTTCAGGAATTTTATCGCGGTGTTCCTAACTGTATGGTTATTGATAGTAAAGAGGACAGTGTAATAAATGATATTGTTGAAAATATTTCCAGTAATCTGATTAGATTCTATTATGGCACAGATTTAATTGGTAACGAAATAGGAGCAGCAGCTAAAAACGTTATTGGTATTGCGGCGGGAATGCTTGATGGTTTTGATTTAACCTCTTTAAAAGGTGCTCTGATGGCCAGAGGAACAATGGAAATTTCCAGACTTATTACTGCAATGGGGGGAAAACCAAATACAGTATATGGATTATGTCATTTAGGTGATTACGAAGCCACACTGTTTTCCGACCATAGTCAGAATCTGACCTTTGGTAGAAAATATATTACGAAAGAACCTTATGAAAAATTAGCTGAAGGATACTACACGGTAAAAGCTTTGAAAAAACTGGGTGAAAAATATTATGTTGTTTTACCAATAACAGAAGCTGTTTATCGTATATTATATGAAAACAAAGATCCAAAAAGAGAGTTGGATAAACTTTTCCAAAGAAGTTTAAAGGATGAATTTATTTAAAAAGAAAGGCAGAAGATGAACTGGGGATTATTTGTTGTTGAATTGCTGATAATAATAACAATGGTAATTTTACTATATTTAAATGGTTATTCTGGTTTAAGAAAAATACCCAAAGCTAAAAAGAACCAGATAAAAGTAGCCTGTGTAGGCAATAGCATTACCTATGGTTTTGGTATCGGCAATTGGCCAAAATATAATTATCCAAAACAATTGCAGAGATTATTAGGAAAAGATTACTGTGTAGCAAACTTTGGTTTGAGTGGAAGCTGTGTTGGCGCTTTTGCTGATCTGCCATATAAGAGGACTAAAGTATATAAAAAGTCATTGGAATATGAAGCTGATATAGTAGTTTTTATGTTAGGATCAAACGATTCAAAACATCAGAACTGGACAAACAAAGAACAATTTAAAAATGAATATCTGACTTTATTAAATACCTATAAAAAGGATGCCGATATAAAAATATATTTGTGTACAATTGCCAGAGCCTTTTACTCTGAAGATAGTAACTCACCCTTGACAAACTTTAAAATTCAACCAGAAATGGTGGGAAAAATAGCTGAAGTTATTAAAGAAATTGCAACTGAAAATGGTTATCATCTAATAGATATTAATAATCTGACTACTCATAACCATGAGTGGTTCAGTGATGATAATATTCATCCCAATAAAGATGGTGCGCTAGCCATAGCTGAAGAAATCAATAGACATATAAAAAATGAAGCGATATAGTTTCGTTTTTTTATTTAGATAAGATGATAGAAAATAGTTTTTGTAAAAATATGTCTCTGGAAGTTGTATAATGTAAACAGTGGTCAATAAGAAATGTGCTTATATAATAATAAGTAGAATAAGAATTAAAAGATGAATTTATCTAAAGGGAATATCTATGGGTAAGATGGAAGTTATATTTATTTTAATTGCATTGGCATTAATTTTTTTAGTAAGGTTCTTATATCAGAATGGGTTTTCTGGAGCCAAAGTAAATCCAGAAGTTAAAGATAGACAAATAAAAGTGGCTTGTGTGGGTGATAGTATTACTTATGGTTTTGGTATTAAGAATTGGCCAAAAAACAATTATCCAACACAGCTTCAAAACTTGTTAGGTGAAAATTTTAATGTCGCAAACTTTGGTGTCAGTGGCTGCTGTGTCGGAAGAAAAACGGAATTATCGTTTTTAAAAACAAAAACATATTTAGATTCATTGGATTACAGAGCTGATATTTTAATATTTATGATGGGATCAAATGATTCCATAGCATTTAACTGGACTGACAGAGAGAAATTCAAAGAAGAGTATTTGCATCTTTTAGAAACTTATGTGAAAGATGAAGACATCAAAGTGTATTTATGCACCGTTTCAAAAGCTTATTTTCCCAAGGGGCGTACGACAGGAATGACCAATTTTGGTATTCAGCCCAAAATAATCGAGACAATAGTTGAAATAATCAAAGAAATAGCAACGGAAAAAAACTATGAGTTAATTGATATTTATGAGTTAACTTCTCAAAATTTCAACTGGTTTAAAAAAGATAAGGTTCATCCTGATAAAGAAGGGGCTTTAGCCATAGCTGAAGAAGTTTATAGAAAAATCAAAACAAATGAGCATCCTCAAGGTGTATAATATAAATAGTATTAATTAAACAAAAAAAGGAGAAATTGTATATGAAAATAGGTGTTTATTATATTGAATCTAATAATCCGCTAGGAAAGCTGATTGATGGTGCCAATTATGAATTAATTAAAAAATTATCTTCTTTAATTGGCAGAGAAATTGAAGTAGCCAGCCTGGATGAGATTAAACAATATGATTTTGCGTTCACCTTTATAGGTGGCGGTGGAACAGAGGGACTATTTCTTAAAATTTTAGATAAACTTCCTAAACCAGTTTTTCTATTGGCAACCTCTAACAACAATTCTCTTGCAGCAGCAATGGAAATACTTTCATATTTAAATCAAAACGATATTGAAGGAGAGATTATTCATGGTTCTCTTGAAAAGGTCGCAAAAAGGCTGTCTGATCTAGCTAAGGTTTTTGAAGTTAAAAAGAAAATCAACAACTTTAAAATAGCTCGTGTAGGAAAACCAAGCGATTGGCTGATATCTTCTGATGTGGACGCTTTAGAAAGCAAGAGATTAAACGGTATTGAAATAATTGATGTTGAAATGGAAGAATTCTTTGAAGAAATAAGTAAGAATAAGTATCAGGAAAATGAATATACCAGACTTATAAAAACAAAAGATTTTGATGCAGAAGAAATAGAAACATCTTTATATATTTACGGAGCACTTAAACGTCTTTGTGACAAGTATAATTTGGATGGTGTAACTGTCCGTTGTTTCGATTTGCTTGAACCTATTCATTCAACTGGCTGTGTGGCATTAGCTATCTTGAATGCGGAAGGCATCTATGCTTCCTGTGAAGGAGATGTTCCATCTCTTGTCTCAATGGCGGTACTGGGAGAATTAACCGGTAAACCTATTTTTCAGGCAAATCCATCAATGATAGATCCTGAAGCAAA
This sequence comes from Erysipelotrichaceae bacterium, assembly GCA_033808805.1. GTDB lineage: Bacteria > Bacillota_I > Bacilli_A > Erysipelotrichales > Erysipelotrichaceae > UBA1783. The sequence continues at coordinate 137,559 of JAPXMY010000001.1, read as the reverse complement.
AGAGATGATTCTTGCTCACTGCACTTTACCGGTAAATATGGTTACTGATTTTTATTTAATGACACATTATGAATCAGGATTAGGTGTAGCTTTAAGAGGAAAAATTCCAGCTGGTGATATAACTTTGTTTAAAAGCTCTGGTTTATTAGATAGTTACTTTGTTTCAAAAGCGAATTTAATCGAAAACTTGACAAAAAATGATCTATGCCGAAGCCAAATTAAAATACAGATTGATGATGAAGCAATAGAATATTTCTTTACTGAATCTATCGGTAATCATCATTTGATATGCACTGGTGATTATGTTGAAATCGTTGATGAGTTTTTCAAGTGGATTTAAACAGATTTTAAAGGGTTTGTTGTATGTAAAGCATTAATTTACAAGTAGAACCAGTAAATTCTGATTCTACAAAAAAACTATATAAATTTGTTGTTTTACAGGTCAAATTAAAAGAAAGTAACATTCATTTACGGAGGTTACTTTTTTTATGGACGGAGCTGCTTTATCAAGCCATAAACCATAAATCATTATCAGGGCATTTTACACGGATTTTACATTGAAGGTAACATAGATTTTACTATGCACCACTATAATGAACATGTAGTGAAAACTACAAAAAAGAAAGATTATTATTCAAAAAGGAGAAAAAAATGAAGAAAATTATTAGATTATTAACAGTTATGCTTCTAGTTCTATCTGTTTTAGGTGGATGTAACAAACCAGAAGAAGAAAAAGGTTCTGTGGCAACAGACGGTTCTACTTCAATGAGTAAAGTAATTGGTGCGTTAGGTGAAGCATTTGAATTAGAAACAGGAATCACTGTAACTTACAATGCTACTGGTTCTGGAGCAGGTATTGCTGCAGTATTAGAAGGCAGATGTGACATTGGTCTTGCAAGCCGTAATCTTAAGGCTGAAGAAGTGGAAAAAGGACTTGTATCAACAGTTTTAGCTTATGACGGTATCGCAATCATCGTAAATCCTGATAATCCTATCAACGATTTAGACATAGAAACAATCGGGAAAATTTACACTGGCGAAATTACAAACTGGAGTGAATTAGGTGGAAATGATGCAACAATCGTTGTAATCGGTCGTGAAGCTGGAAGTGGAACAAGAGATGGTTTTGAAGACATCACAAAAACCAAAGACAAATGTACCTATCGTCAGGAATTGACTTCAACAGGAGATGTAATCACTACTGTAGCATCTAACCCTGATGCAATCGGATATGCTTCTGTTGCTTCTATCAAGGATACTGTAAAAGCTGTTACTGTAGGTGGAGTATATCCAAATGAAGCTAATATTAAAGATGGCAGTTATGTAGTACAACGTCCATTCATCCTTGTGACAAAGAAAGACGTAAAACTTTCAAAGAGTGCTCAGGAGTTTTTCGATTATATTACTTCTGAAAAAGCTCGTGATATTATTAGTGCTACAGGTGTTGTACCTGCTAACTAATATACAAAACATAGGTGCAAAAGCACCCTGGAACTAAAAGTTTTAAAGGCGACGCTACAAATTGTACCGTCGCTAACTTTTATTGGGGGATTGATTATGAAAAAAAATAAAATTTTTGAAGATATCGTACATGGCATATTTCTACTTCTCGGTTTGATTACCGTTGGGTGTGTTTTGTTAATTACGGTGTATCTTATTGTATCAGGACTTCCAGCTATAAAAGAGATCGGTTTAATTAATTTCCTGTTTGGAAAAGAATGGGCTTCAACAGCAGCTGAACCAAAATTTGGAATTTTACCATTTATTTTATCAAGTATATATGGAACAGCAGGAGCAATAGTAATTGGAGTACCAGTAGGTTTCTTTACAGCGGTATATCTTTCAAAAGTGGCCAATAAAAAGGTTAGAGAAGCTTTAGAAACAGCGATTAATCTATTGGCTGGTATACCTTCGGTTGTCTATGGACTTGTTGGCATGATTGTTCTTGTTCCATCAATTCGTCTTTTTTTCAAAGTACCAGATGGTTCAAGTTTACTGGCAGCTATTATAGTACTGTCTATAATGATACTTCCAAACATTATCAAAGTTTCTATCACAGCACTGGATGCTGTACCGATAGAGTATGAAGACGCCTCACTAGCACTTGGAGCAACGCCAATAGAAACGTATTTCAAAGTTTCTGTACCAGCTGCCAAAAGCGGTATTGCTGCAGCGGTAGTCTTGGGTGTCGGTCGTGCTATCGGAGAGGCCATGGCGGTAATGATGGTTGCTGGAAATGTGGCGAATATGCCTTCACTGTTTCAAAGTGTGCGCTTTCTGACCACAGCAGTTTCCAGTGAAATGGCCTATTCAAGCCCAGGAAGCTTGCAGAGAAATGCTCTATTTTCGATAGCGCTGGTTCTCTATTTGTTTATTATGTTAATAAATGTTGTTCTTAATTTCTTCTTGAAGAGAGAAAAGGAGAAATAAAATATGAATAGAAGAAAATTGTATATAAGTACTATGCGTGGTGCAATGTATCTGTGCACGGCCTTAACCGCAATACTGGTAATATTTCTATTTGGTTATGTATTGGTAAAAGGTGTACCAAATATCACCTGGGAACTTCTTTCAACAAAACCAAGTTATTTACAGAATAGAATAGGCATATTACCAGACATTTTAAATACAGTGTACATAATTGTAGCGACACTGATTGTAGTATTACCTCTGGGGGTTGGTGCAGCGATATATTTAAATGAATATGCACAAAACAAAAAAGTTGTAGAATTAATTGAATATGCTGCTGAAACGCTCTCTGGTATTCCATCAATTATCTATGGCTTAGTTGGGATGCTGTTGTTTTCCAATAATTTTGGAACGAGCATACTGGCAGGAGCCTTGACTCTGGTTATTATGAATTTACCAACAATAATGCGCACAACTCAGGAAAGCTTGAAAACAGTGCCACAGAGTTACAGAGAGGGAGCTTTCGGCTTAGGAGCTGGAAAGTGGAGAGTTATTAAAACGGTAGTAATTCCTGGCTGTGTTGATGGAGTGATAACTGGCTGTATATTAGCTATCGGTAGAATTATCGGTGAATCAGCGGCCTTATTATTTACTGCTGGCTTTGCCCATGCAGTTAATGGTTTCTTTAAAGGGCTGACCAGTCCAGGAGCGACCTTGACTGTTGCGCTATATGTATATGCCAAAGAAGAAGGTGAATTTGCTGTGGCCTTTGCAATTGCAGCGATATTAATGATATTAACCTTATTAATAAACTTATCTACCACAATGGTAGGAAAATATTTCGCTAAAAGGAGAGATTTATGAGTAATATAATAAAAGTAAAAGATTTATGCCTGTGGTACGGAGACAATCAGGCTTTAAAAAATGTTTCCGTTGATATTCCGGAAAAGAGCATCACAGCTCTGATTGGTCCTTCTGGATGTGGTAAATCTACCTTTCTTAAAACTCTTAATAGAATGAATGATCTTATTCCTATAGTGAAGATAGAAGGTGAAGTCTGTTATAATGATAAAAACATTTTTGATAAAAATATCGATGTTAATGAATTGCGTCGAGAAATTGGAATGGTTTTCCAAAAACCAAATCCTTTCCCAATGAGCATTTATGACAATGTTGCCTATGGACCAAGAACACACGGAATTACAAACAGGGCACAATTAGATAAAATTGTTGAAAAAGCTCTTCGTGATGCAGCAATCTGGGATGAGGTAAAAGACAGACTTAAAAAGAGCGCCTTGGGACTTTCAGGTGGTCAGCAGCAAAGACTTTGTATTGCCCGTGCTCTGGCTGTTGAGCCTAAGGTATTGCTGATGGATGAACCAACATCGGCTCTTGATCCAATATCTACTTCTAGAATTGAAGATCTGATTATGGAGTTAAAAGAAAAATATACTATAATTATAGTGACACATAACATGCAGCAGGCAGTTCGTGTTTCTGATTATACAGCATTTTTCCTTCTAGGAGATTTAATTGAGTTCGGAGAAACTCAAGAGATATTCTCTTATCCAAAAGATAAACGAACAGAAGATTATATTACGGGAAGGTTTGGGTGATAATAATGAGAAGCAGATTTGATGAACAACTTAATCATTTGAGAAGAAAGATGATTGAAATGGGTGCAGAATGTGAAAATGTTATTGCCCTTGCTACAAATGCTTTGTTTGAAGGTGATACTGAAGCTTTTGCCAAAGTAAAACAGGAAGGTCAAAGAATTGATGAATTAGAAAGAGAAATCGAAACAATTTGCTTAAGATTGATACTTCAACAGCAACCAGTGGCCAAAGACCTCCGTATTATCTCAGCAGCTCTAAAAATGATTACTGATATGGAAAGAATCGGTGATCAGGCTGAAGATATAGCTGGAATCGTAGCTGCCTTAAACGGCAGAGTTGGCGATGAATGTATTTACATCAGTGTTATGGCTGAAGCTACAATTAAAATGGTTACTGGAAGCATTGATGCCTACGTAAACGAAGATCTGGAATTGGCAAAAGCAGTGCTAAAGCATGATGATTTAGTAGATGAAACTTTTATTCGTGCAAAAGAAAAATTGATTAATATGATAGCTGAAGATGTTAGTGATGGTGAATATGCTTTGGATTTACTCATGATAGCTAAATATTTTGAGCGTATTGGAGATCATGCAACCAATATTGCAGAGTGGGTAATTTTCTCAGTGACCGGATACCATCAAGGAGGATAATATGATTTGGTGTGTTGATGATGACAATACTATTCGTGAAATTGAAGTTTATACACTGACTCAAACAGGATTTGAAGCCAGAGGTTTTTCTGATGGTATTTCTATGCTTGAAGCATTAAAAACTGAAAAACCAGATCTGATTGTTTTAGATATTATGTTACCTGGAAAAGATGGGATAGAGATTTTGAAAGAGATTAGAAAAAATCCAAAAACAAGAGAGATTCCAGTTATCATGGCTACTGCCAAGGGAACAGAAATGGATAAGATTCTGGGTCTTGATATTGGTGCGGATGATTACCTTGTCAAGCCATTTGGGGTAATGGAAATGGTATCACGCATTAAAGCTGTTTTACGTCGTTATCAACCAATTGATAAAGAAGATATTCTAAATGTGGGAACGATTACGCTCAATGATAAGGAACATCTTGTGACAGTGAATAAAGAAAAGATAGATTTAACTTTTAAAGAATATGAATTATTAAAGTTTTTCATGTCAAATACAGGGATTGTGTTTTCTCGTGAAAAATTACTTTCAGAAGTGTGGGGCATTGATTATCTGGGTGAATCAAGAACAGTTGATATGCACATAAAGACTCTTCGTCAAAAACTTGGAACTGAAAGAACTCGTATTGAAACGATAATAGGCGTAGGTTATCGTATGGAGGGTAAATATGACAAAGAAAATATTTAATTCGATAATTATAACTTCTATTGTTGTGCTAATGGCAAGTTTTTTTGTCGGCAGCAGTTTTTTATATGATCATTTTAATAAAGCACAGGTGGCAAGATTAAAAGAAGAGCTATCAATTGTCGCAACTAATGTAGAAAAGTTTGGCGATGAATATTTTGATAATTTTAATTCTTCGATGTTTCGCTTAACACTGGTAGCCAATGATGGGGTTGTTTTATATGATTCACAAACAGATGCCAAGCAGATGGAAAACCATTTGGACCGTGAAGAAATTATTGAAGCAATCAATACTGGAAAAGGCAGCAGTGCCAGATATTCAGAAACTTTAGGAAAGAGAACTTACTATGAAGCTATTTTACTGACAAATGGAAATGTGCTTCGTATATCAGTAAATCAGATAACAGCAGGAGTCTTGATTTTTGCGATGTTGCCATCGATTTTTTCAATATTTTTAATAGCTTTAATCTTAGCACTGATATTAGCTAATAAAATGACAGAAAATATAGTTAAACCACTTAATAAGCTGGATGTTGAAAATCTTTTAGAAAATGAAATCTATGATGAACTTGCTCCGATGGTTAGAAAAATCAGTAATCAGCAGGATAAAATTACAAATCAGATGCAGGAACTTAATCAAAAAGCTGATGAATTTAAACAGATTACAGATTCTATGAGTGAAGGGCTGGTGTTGCTGAATAAAAATGGCGTAATAATCAGCATTAACAGTGCAGCAAAAGAGTTATTTGATGTTGGAGATGATGCTGTTGGACGTGATTTTCTTACTATCTACAGAAGTCTGGAAATGAATAATGCCATTAAAAAAGCTCTTAATGGAAAACATAGTGAATTAAGAGAAAAGAGAAATGGCAATGAATATCAGTTTATGATTAATCGTATTGAATCAGAAGGGAATACTGAAGGGGTTATTATACTTTCATTTGATATTACTGAAAAAGCCTTTGCTGAGCGAAATCGTAGAGAGTTTACCGCAAATGTTTCTCACGAATTGAAAACACCACTGCAATCAATTATTGGAAGTGCTGAACTTCTTGAAAATGGTTTGGTGAAACCAGAAGATGTTAAAAAGTTTATTGGAAATATTAAAAATGAAGCAGTCAGACTGGTTTCCTTAATCAACGACATCCTTGATTTATCTCAGCTGGATGAAAATATTGAACTTGAAAAAGAATCAGTTGACCTTTATCAGGTTATAGAAGAAGTTGTAGAAGATTTATCTATTTTTGCCAAACAACAGGAAGTTGAAATAGAGATTAACGGAGAACCTTGTGAAATTAAGGGTATTAGAAGATATCTATATGAGATCGTTTATAACCTTTGCGATAATGCCATTCGCTATAGTGAAAAAAAAGGAAAGGTTACCATTGAATTGAAAAACAAAGATGGTAATATAATTCTTTCAGTAGCTGATGATGGAATAGGTATTCCTGCTGAACACCAGTCTAGAATCTTTGAACGTTTTTATCGCGTCGATAAGAGTCATTCCAAAGAAACTGGTGGAACAGGTTTAGGTCTGGCAATAGTTAAAAATGCTGTTGCATATCATGATGGAAAAATTAAAATTGAAAGTAATATAGACAAGGGTACGAAAGTTACTATTCAGTTTTAAAATAAATTTATTTTAATTAATAAACCACAGGAAACTTGATGTTTATTTCTTGTGGTTTTTAAAAACGCAGGTATATTAGCAGCTAATTAAGTAAAAAATAATAAATCTAATAATGTTGTTAAAAGAAAAATGTACTATAATTAAATTAATAGATGAATTGTTTTGATTTAAAAGACAAGAGTAACAAAATAATATTATAGGAAGGTTGGGTGATAATAATGAGAAGCAGATTTGATGAGCAGCTTAATACTTTAAGAAGAAAAATGATTGAAATGGGTTCTGAATGTGAAGATATCATAGCATTAGCTACAAAAGCATTGTTTGAGGGGAACATTGAGGAAGCACTCAAAGCTAAAAAACAAGGTCATAGAATTGATGAATTAGAAAGAGAAATCGAAGCAATTTGTTTAAAGCTGCTGCTTCAACAGCAACCAGTTGCTAAGGACCTTCGCATTATTTCAGCAGCTTTAAAAATGATTACTGATATGGAAAGAATCGGGGATCAGGCGGAAGATATAGCTGGAATTGTTGCCACTCTTGGTGGAAGAGTTGTAGATGAATGTATTTACATCAGTGTTATGGCTGAAGCTACAATTAAAATGGTTACTGAAAGTATTGATGCCTATGTTAATGAGGATGTCGATTTGGCAAGAGCAGTTCTAATGCATGATAGTTTTGTCGATGAAGCTTTCATCCATGCTAAAGAAACACTTATCAAGATGGTAGCTGAAAATGTGAGTGATGGTGAATATGCTTTAGACTTACTTATGATTGCTAAATACTTTGAACGTATTGGAGATCATGCGACCAATATTGCTGAATGGGTAATTTTTTCAGTAGAAGGTTTTCATCCTCAATCAGAATAAGATAAATTAATATCGCTTCCCCATTTTGAAAATAGAACATTTTTATTTCAAAGTGGGGTTTTTAAATGCTTAAATATCAATAGAAAAAAATAAAACGAGTTACTTCAATGCTGCACTAATGGGTTATAATAGGTATTGTAAGAAAAAATATTAATACATTGGAGGTAGAAGATGAAAATCAATATTAAAAAACTACATGAAAATGCTACAACTCCGACTAAAGGAAGCGAATATTCAGCGGGCTATGATTTACATGCTTTAAAGGATGAGGTTATTTTCCCTCATAATACGACTAAAGTATCGACAGGATTAGCTATTGAGATTCCAGAAGGTTATTTTGGAGGAGTGTTTGCCAGAAGTGGTTTAGCTGCAAAAAAAGGTCTTAGACCAGCCAACTGTGTTGGAGTAATTGATTCGGATTATCGAGGAGAAATTATCGTTTTACTTCATAACGATACCGATAAATACCAGCTAATCAATAAAGGAGATCGCATTGCTCAATTGGTAATCCTTCCTTATCTGTCTGTAGAGTTTGAAGAAACTGAAGAATTAATGCCAACTGAAAGAGGAGATGGCGGATTTGGTTCTACTGGTAAATAAATTTTTTTAAATGTGAATTATAATAATGGAGAGAAATATGAAGAATATATTAGAAGCACCATTTATTGTTGAATTATGTCAGATGTGTTCAAATATGTATCGCCTGGGATGGGATGAAAGAAATGGTGGCAATATTTCCTATCTGTTAGAAGAAAAACAGGTAGCTGAGTATTTAGATGTAAAAAAGGTAATCAGAGAAATACCGACAGGTTTTGATGCGTCTTATCTGATTGGCAAATATTTCCTTGTCACAGGAACTGGAAAGTATTTTAAAAATGTTGAAAAGAACCCTGAAGAAAACTTAGGAGTTATCAGAATTAAAGAAGATGGTAAGACAGCTCAACTGTTGTGGGGTTATAGTGATGGAGGCAAGTTTACCAGTGAACTTCCAGCGCATCTGATGAGTCATATAACCAGATTAAAAATTGATCCAGCAAATAGAGTAGTTACCCATTGTCATCCAGATAATATTATTGCTTTAACCTATGTTTTACCTTTAAATGATAAGGAGTTTTCTAAAACATTATGGCAATTTGAGACAGAATGTATCATAGTTTTTCCTGAAGGTGTGGCAGTATTGCCTTGGATGGTTTGTGGCACTAATGAAATAGGACAAGCTACAGCGAAGAAGATGGAAGATTATCGCATTGTGATTTGGGCTCATCATGGCATCTATGGTGTTGGAAAAGACTTGGATGAGGCTTTTGGTTTAATCGAAACGGTGGAAAAGGCAGCTAAAATTTATCTAATGACTTCTCATCTAGAAAGAATAAATACAATTACAAAGGAAAATCTAAAAGAGCTGGCAGAAGCTTTTAAATTAGATTATCGTAAAGAGTTTTTAGATTAGGCAGGTTTACCTGCTTTTCTTTTCTCTGATTATGATGGGGGAAGTGCTATAATTGATTTGATGATAGGCAAGTTTATGGGAGGTTTGTTTATGAAGTATGATGTAATCATTATCGGAGCCGGACCAGGAGGTATCTTTTCAGCTTATGAACTGACAAAAATGAACCCTGATTTGAAAATTGCTGTTTTTGAAGCTGGAAATAAATTGAATAAAAGAAAATGTCCAATCGATGGGGAAAAAATAAAAACCTGTATCAACTGCAGAAGTTGTTCAATCATGTCAGGATTTGGTGGAGCAGGAGCTTTTTCTGATGGAAAATATAACATAACTAATGACTTTGGTGGAACATTACATGAGTATATCGGTAAAAAAAGAGCTTTGGAATTGATGAAATATGTAGATGATATCAATATGAAATTTGGTGGTGAAGGTACAAAACTGTATTCAACTGCAGGAACTAGGTTTAAAAAAATATGTATGCAGAATGACTTGCACTTGTTGGATGCTTCAGTTAGACATTTGGGAACAGATACTAACTATAAGGTACTAGAAAATTTATATAGAGAACTTCAGGATAAAGTGACTTTTTATTTCAACCAACCGGTTTTAGAAATTAAAATAATAGAAGATGGATATCAGATAGTCTGTAAAAAAGAAACATATGAGTGTAGGCATTGTGTTGTGTCGGTGGGAAGAGTAGGAAGCAAATGGATGGAAGAAATCTGCCAGAAGCTGGATATCCCAACTCAAAATAATAGAGTAGATATTGGAGCACGAATAGAGATACCAGCAGAAGTATTTTCTCACATCACAGATGAACTGTATGAAAGCAAGATAATTTATCGCACTGAAAAGTATGGAGATCTGGTTAGAACATTCTGTATGAATCCAAAAGGAGTGGTAGTAAACGAAAATACTAATGGTATTATTACCGTTAATGGTCACAGTTACAAAGATAAGAATAAACAAACCAGCAATACAAACTTTGCTTTACTGGTTTCCAAGCGTTTTTCTGAACCATTTAAAGATTCCAATGGTTACGGAGAGAGTATTGCCAGGTTGTCAAATATGTTGGGTGGTGGAGTTTTAGTTCAAAGATTCGGTGACTTGATCAGAGGAAGAAGGTCAACCGAAAAAAGAATGAGAGATTCTTTTGTTACACCGACATTAAATGCCACACCTGGTGATTTGAGTCTGGTTTTGCCAAAAAGGATTCTAGATGGAATAATAGAAATGATTTATGCTCTGGATAAAATTGCTCCAGGAATGGCCAACGATGATACATTATTGTACGGCGTGGAGGTTAAATTTTATAATTTAGAAGTGAGTGTAGATGAAAACCTGCAATCTAAATATAAAAACTTATTTATTATTGGTGATGGCAGTGGCATCACCCACTCACTTTCTCATGCTTCAGCCAGTGGTGTTCATGTAGCAAGAAGGATTATAGAAGATTGTAAAAAATGACAAAAAATACAATTGTGCTATAATTAAAAGGCTTTATTCAAGAGAGAGTGATAAATTTGACAGTTGAGATAAATTTAAAAACATTATTATTGGTAATACTTATGGCTTTAGGTCTGTTTTATAGTTTTCCGGATAGATTACAGCTAAAGCAAACAGTTGAAACAGATGAAGATGTAATAGTTTTATTAGATAAAGAACAACAAAGCATTGCTGATAGAGTATTATACTTTGAGAATATATTTGAAGCAGTAAATAAAAATGCTGTTTTAGTTGAACGAACATTCTTATTAAGCAAGCCTTTTGCTTATAGTGAAAAACTTTTGGAACTTCCAAAATATGAGGAAATTATCTTAATAGGTGAAAATATTTTTGATTATTGGAAAGTAAGCTATCAGGGAAAAGAATATTACATTAACAAGAATAGCATCACAACTGATATGCAGGTTGTTAAAGAATTAAAAGCTGCTACATACAATCACAATTGGAAAGGACCAGTTTTAAATGCTTATCTAGGAGCTATTATTGGACCAAATGGTAGAGAAACCTACTACAATCTCAATATGGATGGTGTATTGGCCATTATGAGAAGAATGGGAAATACAGATAAATATTGGATTAGAGATGATGGCGTAAAAATGCTTGGTGACTATGTAATGGTAGCTGCTAATCTTACTTTACATCCAAGAGGATCACTGGTAGAGTGTTCTTTGGGTATGGGTATTGTCTGCGATACTGGAGGATTTGCCAAATCTAATCCAACACAGCTGGATATTGCGGTCAATTGGTAAATTAACTTTTATTTGACAATGGTGTATAATTAATTTAGAATTATATTCCGTTATGGGGGCGTTCTGGCTTTCGACAGGGCGCGGTTGGATTCGAGTTGCAGTGGTGTTGTTTACCTACAAACAAAAACTAAATATAACTGACAATCGTCAATTAGTATTTGCTGCTTAATTAGCCACTAATGGCTTGCGGCCATCAACCTTAGTTACTCCATTGGGCTAGGGATTGGTGTGATACACACTGGATAGGTTGATAGGATTCTCAATAATTGAGACCGAAATTTAATTGAGAAAACAAGTAAGCTTAGTCGTCCATTACTAACTGCTTGTAACTTATAATGGACTAAACTGTAGAAATTCGAATGTGGGACTCGTTTTGGACAGGGGTTCGACTCCCCTCGCCTCCACCAAAAGTAAATAAATCGGGTTTAAATCCGATTTTTTATTTGGGTATTTATCAAAGTGCTTTAGTAAGTGTAAAATAAAAATCCGAAGTGCTGTTTCTTCGGATTTTTTTAAATTATATTTTTCTATGATTTATTTAAGCCATGCTTTTTCAAAACGTTTTCTTTTTATCAAAATCATTGCTATCGCAAGCAATGAGAAACTGCTTATCATTGTAGTAAAGTAAACAATACTATTATCACCCGTATTTGGAACAGGATTATCTGGTGTAGAAACATTTTTGACAGAAATAGTAATAGTCTTGTCGTTAGCATTGATTATTGCTGGGAGATATTCTGCTTTAAATGGTTCAGGAACAGGGAATTCTAACACTGAATATTCTAAATTGTTAAGACTGTCTGGATTAGGAAGATTCGATAATTGCACTGACCAGTTATTATCTGCATTTAGCTGTACGCAATCTAGTAAAGTATCTCCGATTTTCAAATAGACAGTAATAGGTTGTAGCAGAAAATCAGGTGTTTTTTCATCCCACACTTTAACAATTGTAAGAGTGTATTCATCATACTCACCAATTACAATCCCACCATTTGATCCAACTCCACCACCTCTTGCAGCTTTATTGCCAGTAATGAATAATTTTCCCATTGAATTTGCTAATTGTTTCGTTTCATCAGAAGAAATAAATTTTAAAGCACAGCTTTCTCCCGGAGCAAGTGTAGTTAATGCTTCGCCAGGATTGTTCGGATCAAATCTAGCAGCATTTTCATCAACTGCACCTTGTTCTAAATGTTGAAAAAAAGAATCGGTATTATATACTGCACCATCTTTATAATAAGTAACAGGACCTCCACCTAACATCCTGTTAGATAAAGTAACACCACCTTTTTTCTCACCTCCACCTACAAAGGCTAAGTCATCTCCAGCAGCGGGGCTTCCATTTTCTGAAGAAGCCAGATTGTCAAAAACAGCTGCTCCATTGGTTATGTGTAATTGGGCAACACCTGTTGGACAAAGCCAAATTCCTCCACCTTGAGCTGTTGCTGAATTATCTGTAATTACAACATTGTACATCTGCAAAGTATGAGGCATTGTACTTACATAAATTCCCCCACCATGCTTTAATGCTTCATTATCTGTGATATAACCACCTTCTAAAGAAACTTGAGAAGAGTTAACATAAATTCCCCCACCAGAATTATAAGAGAAGTTACGAGTAATTGTTCCATTTGTCATTGTGAAACGTGTTTGAGGGTTTTTAATATGACCACCTTGATTTCCCAAAACACAAACACCACCGCCATAAAGGTTTTTGTTATCAGAAATAGATCCACCATTCATGATAAAGTCTGTTTCATTTACAAGACTGACTCCTCCACCGAGATTTGATTTGATTTCTGCTGTTCCAGAAAGAGTCATTTTGGCTGCCTTTTCTCCAGAATACCAGGTATATAGAAGCACTCCGCCAGAAGTGACATAAGTTCCTGGAGTTTGGTTGGAATTGTTTTTTATAGAGCCACCACTCATAACAAACTCAGCATTGGCAGTAACGATAACAGGAGCTGTAAGATTATATATATAGGTGCTTTGATCAAATTTGAAATTAGTAATGGAACCACCTGACATTGCAAAAAAGGCACCATTTTCTAAAAATACTGCAGCACTGACACTAGCTTTTATATAGCCATTTTCCGCCAGTTTTAAGGTTCCTCCTTTTAAATAAAAGGATCCTTTGACTTTGACAATATTTCCTTTTCCATTACCGCTATCAATATTAGCCCCAACAAATGTTAAAGTTCCACTAGCTGTTTTTTCAAAAGTTAAGCTAGCATTTTTTTCAACTATAAACATTTCTGATACATCTCCAGAATTGATAGCCCAAATTTCTCTTGAATTCCCATCATCGGAAATAACAATGTTTTTGTTAGCAGGGATAGTAATTGTTTTTGATAAATAGATATTTTTATCAATAAAAATAGTTGTGGTTTGATTGTCTACAGCATTATTAATTAAAGTTTGTAAATCTTCGGTGTTTTGTATATCCGCAGCTGATGCAGTGGTATATAAATAAATAATATTAAATACATATGGCTTCAAATCATTTACATTACTTAAAATGTTGTTCATGCTGGAATCTGGACCATTAACTACAATGGTAAAGTTTGAGGCAAAAGTCATGTCATTAAAAGCATCAAAAGAAATATTCTGACACTTTGAACTTTTAAAATAAATTTTGCTTACTTCATTAAAAGAAAAATCAAAAGCCATACTTTCTATAGTTTCAACATTAGAACCTATGGTAATTTCAGTATAATTTTTCATCGCAAAAGCAGATTGACCAACACAGGTAACTGAATAAGCTATACTATCATATAAAATTTCATCTGGAATAATTATTTTTTCATTTGTTGGATTTCCTGAAATAATTTTAGCTGTCTTAGTTTCTGTATTTATTAAATATTTAATATTGTTTTGAATAGTTGTAACTTCTGCAGCTAAAATTGTTGTTTGCAAATTATAAAGTACTATTGTACTGCAAAAAAACAAAATAAAAAGCTTTTTAAAAAAGTTCACGTCTCTTTCCTCCCACTCTAAGGTCAGTCAACATGTTAAATTTAAGCATAAATATGTCAATAAATCAATAAAAATCAATAAATATATGGATGTTTAAATAATTTTTTATAACTGGATTAATTATTAAAAAGGTCAGCTAGTTTTATCGATAGCATTAAAAGATATTAGATAAATTAAAGGGGAATCAAAAAAAATGCACAATAGTGCATTTTTGTGATACATAATTTTATCTGGTCTGAGGATCTTTCCCTGCAAAGATAACCACATGGCAATCTTGGGCTACCTCATAAACAATGGTGCCATCAGCAATCCTGCCCAGTATTTTTACGCCATCATCTAAAAGTTCAAATGATTCTAAGCTGAAACCTTTTATACAGAAACCATGAGTCAAATCCAAAGTACTTAAATGAGCATTAGACAATTTATATCTTCCAGTACCGATAGCTGGGTAGAAGAAGAATTTGCTGGTGAAATTGGAAGTAATTGCCTTTTTCAAACCTGCTTTTTCTTTAGCTAGAAGTTCAGGGTTTTCTCTTACTTCTTTAGAAGTTATTGGTTTAATAAGGTCTTTTTCTTCAAGTTCAACTTGGAAAACAATCTGTTTATCATCAGTTGTTCCTTCTTCAACGATTGCATCAGTCTCTGTTTCTGGTAAATCTTCTTGTTGAGCATTTAATTCTTCAGCAGCATTCTGCTGTTCTGACTGCTGATTTGATAGGTCGATTTCAGCAGTTTTTTCAATTAAATCTGAAGCATGTTCTTTTTGTCCAGCCTCAGCTGCAAGTCTTTCCAGTTCAGCAGTTTTATCATCTAACTTCTGTACTGTTCTTCTGACAATTGGACTATTGGAAATGATGACATTAGATCTCATCGGCAAAGATACAGTGACAGTTTTCTTTCTTTTATTTACCTGGATACCCTCATCATCAAACTGGTAAGCTTCACCATTAACATCAAAGAAATAAACGTATATTTCTCCATCCAAATCCAGAAAGGTTGCTGTTGTATCAAAGATGAAGACACCTGGCAGCTGGTCATAACATAAAACGATACGTTTATAATGGAAATCTCTTTTTAAGGAAGATAAAAATGATTTTTCATCTTTTAAAATCATTCCATCAGTTTTCTTAATTTCAATCAGTGCAGGATCAAAATCAGCTTTGCAATTTTTAATAAAATTATGCATATTTAGATATCTAGATAAATATTTAGTAGTAGAAATTTTATGCACAAGTTTATCCACAAATGAATAGTAATCCTCTTTACTTAAAATTTCATCAAAGAAATAACATAATGAGATATAAATTTTATTAACAGAACCATTGCCGTCAAAATAGTTAAAGGCATTTTTAACAGAATTGGCAAAATAATCTTTATTACTTACATGCTGGTCTGAATATCTGTCTGATTCAAATAAAACAGAAAGATATGAAGCAGCAAGTTCGGTATCGAGTCTTTTATTTTTGGAAATGGCTAAAACGCCTTGTCTTTTTAAAAATGAAAGAACTTTATTTATTGACATTTAAGACCTCCTGTACTTTCTAAACTGATACTATAATATTATACTATTTGTTGTGACTCTATCAAGAATTATCAAGAAAATGAATGCTGTAAAATTCAGGATAATTGTTTTGCGTTTATCATAACCTTACATAATTTTATAAAATAAAACGAAAGCTAACTTTTACAGGCAATGAAGAATTTATCAACTAAATCTTTTTCAATCGCATATTCAAGTTCCTTTATTGGTTTACTTTTTCTTGGTGCTAGTTTTAATAATTTTTCATTGCGAATTTTTACTTTTTCAATCATGTCTTCATCTGGTGTGGTATTTCCTTTTTTAGAATTGCAACTTTTACAACAGTAGACGATATTCCATAAATCATCCGAATAAAGGTATGACCAAGGAATGATATGGTCTCTGGCTAATTCCGATTTATTAATTTTCTTACCACAATGAAAACAATAGTGCTCAGGATTTTCTAAATCAAGATATTTATTAAAAACATTTAAATTCTTTCTTGTAATCTTTTTCTCATCGATAATACGGACCTTCTTATTAATTCTAGGACTTGAGTTAAAGGTTTCTAAAATTAAGGCCCAGCGATAGTTAATTAAATCATATAAGTCTTGACTATTGTCATCTAATTGTTTCATGTTTTCTTTAAGCATATATAATTCGTCAGTGTTAATATGGTAAGTATATAATTGGGTTAACTGTTTTCCTTTATAATTAATAAAACGATAAGAAACATTTTCTTTTAAAGTTCGGATAGTTTTGGAAATAAGTGAGTTATATTCTTTAGTAAGATTATCTTCAAGAAGACCTTCAGCTCTTTCAAAGAAAACAGGAATCTTATTATCAACATATTTATAATATTTAGCAATCATATCTTTTACATCACTTAAAATTTTTGGTGGTTTTGTAGGATTGCTACCTTGAATTAAATCGAAGAAGACAGTTTGATTCCAATAGTATTTAATAAACTTAATAGCTATTTCCTCTAAAGTTATTTTTACAATTTCATCAGAATCATTTTTCTTATTTTTAGATAACTCTACCAGAGATTTAGCCCAAGCCATTTTATATGTGTTTTCATAGTCACATTCTCTAATTACCAATTTAAAAGCTTCTAAAAAAGTTAAATTATTCATTTTCAATGACCTCTATCAGCATGATTTTCTTTTCAAACTTACCATTTTTTTCTGCTTTAGTATTTTTAATTTCCTCAAATTGTTTATTGGTTAAACCTTTAGCTTTAACAATAGCATCAATAACTTCTTGCATGTCTGCTAATTCTTCAATTGAATTATTTTCGTTAAATTCCTGGTGTTCTTCATTAAGTTTGGCATAAAGTTTTTCTAAATATTCTTCATCAGACAAAATGCGATAACTATATTTTTTGTTTTCCTTTTCAATAATACTTAGGACGTTATCTCTGACAAGTTTATTATATTTTTTTACCATTTTAGTACATCTCCTGTTTAAAATATTCGTTACAAAAATTATAACACAGATCAATGTGCTATTTTTTGTTGATAATTTTACAATAAGAGGAGAAATATATAATATAATAAAGTATGTAATAGAAAAATTCATAATAGAGGAGGAAATATGTCTAAAATCAAAAGGTTAATGTGTTTATTTTTGAGTTTGGTTTTACTACTGACTTTCTTTGGTTGTGGTCCTAAAAAACCAGCATATCCAGATAGGGATGTAGATTTACCAACAGAAATACCAACACTACAAGAAGATTCAATCCAAATACATTATCAAAGAGAGGATAACAAATATGAAAAATGGACATTATGGCTATGGGATCCTGATGGAGTTGACGATAATGAAGAAAATGACTTTAACTATCAGGATGATTATGGAGTAATCGCTCATTATCCGCTTTCTTTATTTGGTGATTTATCATCAAACAGGTTAGGTATCATTGTTAAAACTAAAGGATCATGGACAAAAGATGGTACAGAAGCAGATAGATTTATTGATTTTTCTACTCTAACAAAAGATGAAAACAACGTGTACCACATTTATCTGGCTGGAGATGATCCTAATATGTATACAACAGCGGAAAAGATTATTACTGATTCAATAAATATTTCAACTTTCTATAACGAAGAGTTGGTATATGTAGTCTGTTCAAATCCAATAGAGACCTATAAGATCTATTGCGATGGTCAGCTGGTTGCGGAGAATTCCAATGCCGGAAAGAGTTTCTTTTCACATAAAATGGCAGAAAAAGCTGACTTTTCAAAAGATTATTACGTTGAAATCTTATTTAGAGAATCAAAGCAGACATTAATAGCGAAAGTTTCAATGTCCAATTTATATGGTAGTGAGATGTTTAATGATTTATATTATTATGATGGTCAATTAGGAGCAATCTATACAAAAAGTGAAACAGTATTCAGGGTATGGTCACCAGTATCAACGAAAATTGAACTGAGAATATATGAAAATGGTACACCTACCACTGTTTCCAAAGAAAAAGGTAATGATATTTATCAACAATATGAAATGATTAAAAAAGATAAAGGTGTCTTTGAATATGTGTTGACAGGCGATAACGGTGGTAAATATTATACTTATGTTGTCTATAACGGTTCTTATCCTGATGGCAAAGAAATTGTTGACCCTTATGCCAGAAGTACAGGCATAAATGGTTTAAGAGGAATGATTGTTGATTTCTCTGTAACTAATCCAGTCGGTTGGGAAAAGGTTAAGTATTTGAATATAGATAGAAAAGAGCTGACAGTCTGGGAAACTCATATTGCTGATATGACTTCTAATCCTTCTTGGCAGGGAAATGAAGCAAACAGAAGAAAGTATTCAGGAGTAATTGAAAAAGGCACCACCTATAGTGAAAACGGTATTACAGTATCAACAGGATTTGACCATATTAAGGAACTTGGAGTTAATGCTATCCAGTTTATACCTATCTATGATCAGGCCAATGATGAAACAAAATATACTTTCAACTGGGGATACAATCCATTAAACTATAATGCTTTGGAAGGAATGTATAGCAGCAATCCTTATGATGGCTACACGAAGATTAAAGAATTTAAGGAAATTGTAATGGCCTTTAACGAAATCGGAGTAAGTGTCATCATGGACGTTGTCTATAACCATGTAGCTGGAGCAATGGGTTCTAATTTTGATGTCTTAATGCCTGATTATTACTTTAGATATAATGAAAATGGCACGCTGGCTAATGGTTCTGGATGTGGAAATGAAACAGCCAGTGAAAATGCCATGATGAGAAAGTTTATCGTAGACAGTATTAATTTCTGGACCAAAGAATATAAATTAGGTGGATTCAGATTTGACCTTATGGGTTTGCATGATATTGAAACGATGAATCTTGTTGCTGAAAATGCTAAAAAAATAAATCCTTATATTGTTATATATGGTGAACCTTGGACTGGAGGGGGAACACCTCTGGAAGCTGAGCGACAGGCTAAACAGGCTAATGCCAATGCCTTTGTAGGATATGGTCAGTTTAATGACCAGATGCGTGATGCTTTAATTAAGGGTGGTTTATCTGGAGCCCATGAAAAGGGCTGGGTAACTGGAGAAACACTCACTGAAAGTGATTTAAAGGCTATTCAAAATGGAATTAATGGCATCACCTATAGTGCAACCTATATCATAAGTGACAGCAACAAAACAGTTAACTACGTGACCTGTCATGATAATTACACCCTGTTTGACAGATGTAAAGCAGCGGGCATTGAAGATGAAGAAATCATTAAGAAGATGTGTGTCTTAGCTAATTCGGTAATATTTACTTCAAATGGCACAACGTTTATGCTGGCAGGAGAAGAGATGTTAAGAACCAAACATGGTGATTTCAACTCCTATATGTCTAGCGATGAAATCAATGGTTTAGACTACAGCTTAAAAGTAAAATACCTTGATGTCTTTAACACATATCAAAAGCTTATCAGTTTCAAACAAAAAGTTACTGACTTACATCAGGATAATAGTTATATTGATGTTATCAGAGAACAAAATGGAGCGATATTGAGATATGAGTTGACTGATGGTGTCAATCATTATATTGTAATTCATGGTAATGGCTTAGTTAATAACTATATTTATAGCTGTGAAGGCTATGAAGTTTATCTGGATACTTTAAATATCTATCAGGGTAAAGTTGACAGTATAACTTTAAATCCGTATCAGACGATTATTCTAAAAAAATAAAAGAGGGTTAAACCTCTTTTGTTTTGAGATAATACCTGGCAAGTAATACTTTATCGACATTTTCTTCATCGATAAATATTTCCTTTTCATAGGTAATGTTTTCGTACTTTAAACAAATTTCTACAAAAGCCAGGAAAATCCCCATATCAATTCGGTTGAAATAAAATGATATTTTTGGAAGCATTAACCCAACTCGTTGATTTTTATGATTTCGATAGATTAGAAGACAGTTATCAATGTTTTCTACTGTCCAGGGTTGACTATTACAGGCACTGGGTGCAAATCTTACGATATTTGAGATGGGAAGATAGTCGTAAAGCCATATTTCTTCCAAAGGCTTTCTTTTTGATTTAAACATATCTTTTCTAAATTCTTCAGGATTTACTTTAGAAATGCCCATCATAATGACGAATTTCAAGCCATTGTATTTCTTTTCTCTGGTTCTTCCCAGTCCATACCAAAGAGTTCCAATATTTTGAGATACAAGATATAGATCTAATATCTGACCAAGATAACCGATATTGGTCAGATAATTATCTTTGATTTCACTATAAAACATAATAGTGTATTCATTTCCTCTTTTGCATCCTGAATCTTTGGCTGGGATTATTTTTATGTCTGTTTTAATATTTTCGATTAAAGGTGTAAGGGAATTGAAAAAGGTATAGATATCATCCAGCTCTTGTTCAGTCAGTGGAAAGGTTTCACATTTGAATGAGTGAAAAGATTTTCTTTTAAAAATCATTTGATAAAGAATTTCATTAATCATAATTTTCTCCTGTGTTAACTGTATTTTATAATTTCGCCAATATTATCAAGTTACATTAATTATATCTCATTTTATAATATGTGATATAATTAATTAGTAATATAAAAAGGAAAAGGAGATAATATATGACTAATTATGCACAAGGTACTGGAAAAGAGTATCACATTGGTGTAGGTCCAGGTGATGTAGGAGAATATGTCATTTTACCTGGTGATCCAAAAAGATGTGAGAAAATAGCCAAATATTTTGATGATGCGAAACTTGTTGGTGATAATAGAGAATATGTTACCTATACAGGTTATATCAATGGAAAGAAAGTATCAGTAACTTCTACTGGTATTGGTGGTCCCAGTGCTTCAATCGCTTTAGAAGAACTGGTCAAATGTGGGGCTAAAAAGTTTATCAGAGTTGGTACCTGTGGTGGGATGCAGCTTGATATTCTAGGCGGTGATGTGGTTGTGGCAACAGGAGCAATCAGAGCAGAAGGAACAACTAAAGAGTATGCTCCAATCGAATATCCAGCCGTTGCGGATCTGGATATCACAAATGCTTTGATTCAAGCCAGCAAAAATCTGAATGCCAGATATCATTCAGGAGTTGTACATTGTAAAGATGCCTTCTATGGTCAGCATCGACCTGAAACCTTGCCAAATGGACAGGAACTGTTGAGAAAATGGGATGCCTGGCTGCAACTTGGTGCAGTTGCTTCAGAAATGGAATCAGCAGCCTTATTTATTGTAGCCAACTATTTAAAGGTTAAAGTAGGTGCCTGCTTCTTAGTTGTGGCCAATCAGGAAAGAGCGAAGGCTAATCTGGAAAACATTCAGCATCATGATACTGATCTGGCGATCAGGGTAGCCATTGAAGCGATAAAGTTATTAATTGAAAAGGAATAATATGATTGATTTAAAACCGGGAAGCTTTTTTGAAAATGTCGAGTTAAGTGCTGATGAAAAAGAAATTATTATCATCGACCAGGTGCAACTACCTAACGATGTTGTCTATTTGCATTTAAACAAACTGGAAGATTTATATCAGGCTATAAAGAAACTTCAGATAAGAGGCGCTCCAGCAATCGGAATCTTTGCTGGTTATTCGATGTATGTTTTAAGTCAGCAGTATGATAATTTGCCTTTTGAACAGTTCTATCAAAAGTTTAGGGAAGATAAAGAATACTTAAATTCTTCTCGACCAACAGCAGTAAACCTGCCTTGGGCTTTAAATAGAGTAGATAAAGTAGTTTTAGAAAACAAAGATAAGGATGTCAAAGAAATTGTCAGACTGATTGGTTTGGAAGCCAAAGAAATTCATCGTGAAGATAAAGAGATGTGTCTGAAGATCTGTGAATATGGTCTTTCTTTATTGAAAGATGGTGATGGAGTTTTAACACACTGTAATACTGGGCCTCTGGCAACCAGCAGAGGAACAGCTATTGGACCATTAATTTTGGGAAAACAGAGAGGATACGATTTCAAGGTTTTCGCCAATGAAACCAGACCTCTTCTGCAGGGAGCAAGACTGACAACCCTGGAACTGCAAAAAGCGGGAGTTGATGTAACTCTGATTTGTGACAATATGGCCAGCATTGTGATGAAAAATGGTTGGATTGATGTCTGTTTTGTTGGATGTGATAGAATTGCCGCTAATGGTGATTTCGCCAATAAAATTGGTACAAGTATGGTAGCCATCTTAGCCAAACATTATGGAATTCCTATTTATTCATTAGGTCCAACCAGTACTATTGATATGAATTGTCCTGATGGCAAGCATATTGAAATCGAACTGAGAGATCCATCTGAAATAGCAAAAAAATGGTACGAAAAACCAATGGCTCCAAAAGGAGTAAAGTGTTATAATCCAGCTTTTGATGTAACTGACCATAATTTACTGACAGGATTTGTGACGGAAAAGGGAATTGTTTATCCACCATTTGATGTAAATTTAAAGAAATTATTTGAATAAAAAATTGACAAAAACAAAAATCCAGGTGTACTCCTGGATTTTTTGTGTTTTGATAAAATTAAACCACGGTCAGTATCAGGTGGTTATTGTCTGATAAAGATAAAATTATGGTAGTCTTTAGCCACATCTTCAAAAACACTGATGATTTCCTGACCATATTCACCTAAATTTTCAACTAGATTTTTTTCATTAATCAGGATGATGGTAGTATTTTGAAGATAATCCACCAGACAGTCATATAAACTATCAAGATTATTTGAACAGTAATGAGCTAATGGTAAATTTTTTTTCAAATAGGAATAAGAAGTATTTTTATCTTTAAACATCTTTCCGTTTAATACATATGCATTCATAGTTACTCTTCTCCATATAATAGTTCAAAGGATTGGTAATGATCATCAGTATAATAAATTAGACCATCATTGGAAAATACAATTCTTTTGGCTCCTCGGGAATTTTGTCCATTGGTATCGATATCACATTCATAATATATTCGACCATCCTTGATTGGAAGAAGTTTTTCTCTGTTGGAAAAAACATCTCCACCAATAGCCTTTCCTGGCAAATATTTTTCTACAGAACCACCACTCCAGCCAGCTTCTGCGGCTTCTTTTTTAGTTACATAGTTATTTGGCAAATGGCCATAAGTATGAATATACAAGGCGACATTCTCCTTATCAAAATAACTTTTATCCTTTTCTATTAATGTCTGATTCTGTTCTGGGACAGCAGGATTATTAATTAATTTATCATAATTATTTTGAAACCAGAAGATTGCCCAAACCAAAAATAAAACACCAACAAAGCGAATTGATTTTTTAAAAGTTTTAATAAGCGAATTTTTCAAAACACTGTCCTCCCAATCCATATATATTTTATCACACAATGGGATAAAGTTTGAAACTTGTGATAAAAAACAATAGAATAATGTTAGGGAGACATTTATGAAAATACTATTTATTTATAATCCGGTTGCTGGACAACTTCAAATCAAGAATCATTTGTGGAGCATCCTCAACTTTTTTAGTAGCGAAAGAGTCGAATTGACAGTCTATGCAACTCAAAAAAGAAAAGAAGCTTATTATACAATTAAAAAATATGCCAAAAAATATGACAGGATTATCTGTTCTGGTGGAGATGGCACTTTGCATGAAGTAGTAAACGGAATGATGAAAACAGAAACTAAAAGGGATTTAGGTTATATACCAGCTGGTTCAGTTAATGATTTTGCGGCCAGTTTGAATTTACCAAAAAATATGGAAAAAGCAGCTGAACTAGCTTTAAAAGGAAAGCCTAAGGGCATAGATGTAGGGAAATTTAATGATGTCTATTTTATTTATGTCGCTGCCTTTGGAGTTTTTACCGATGTTGCTTATGAAACTACCCAGGAAATGAAAAATATCTTAGGTAGATTGGCTTATTTTTTACAGGGAATCAAGTCAATGGCTTTGATGAAAACATATAGAGTAAAAATGATAGTGGATGGTACTGAATCCGAAGACAATTATATTTATGGTATGATAACCAATACTTCATCAGTTGGAAGCTTATTTAACATATCAAATCAGCATGTTGAATTAGATGACGGACTTTTTGAAGTGACACTGGTTAAGGCTCCAGTTGATTTGATTGAGTTAAGTTCCATAACACCTTATTTGATGTCGGGAAAAGGGGATAATAATCTGGTTAAAATTTTCAAGACAAATAATATAGAGTTTATCGTTGATAAACCAATGCCCTGGACTTTAGATGGTGAATATGGTGGCAAACCAAAAAATGTTAAGATCGAAGTGATTAACAAGGCCTTAAATTTTATTTGCGAGTAATTAATTTTGTATGTATATATTTTGATAAATTTAGAATTTGATAGAAAGGGCATGGAGATGAAAATGTGTAAATCAAAAACTTGGGAGTTCGAGGTTTCTGGCATCGATGGTAATGTTATTCTATTTGGGGTAAATATATTTGAATATGAATGGAACAATACTGGTGAAAGTGTTTTGTTAGAAGACCCCATATATCATCAAAAGTTCAAATTGCCAGTGTATAATGTGAATATTGATGGAGAAACTCATAGTTTTGTTGCGGGGGAGTTTAGTAACTGCATATGGGGATTTTATTTGTTTAAAGAATAAAACGCCAAATTCCAATTTATTGAATTTGTTATTATAATATTGTTAGGAGAAAAGATTATGAAAATTATCAAGAAAATAGTGTTTACTGGCGGTCCCTGCAGTGGGAAAACTACTTTTATGTCTAGAGCGCAGGAAATTTTTGCGGAAAGAGGATATCGTGTAATTATTGCCAACGAATCAGCAACGGATTTAATTTCGGGAGGTATTTCACCTGCTACAATCGGGATGTATCATTTCCAGAAATATGTCATTGCTCTACAACTGAAAAAAGAAGAGCTGTGCTATCAGGCAGCCCAGGAAATTGAAGGTGAAAAAGTACTGGTCTTTATGGATAGAGGTATTTTAGACAATAAAGGCTATGTATCAGATGAAGAATTTACAGAAATACTAAAGGGATTTGATTTGAAAGAAGAAGATTTAAACAATAGATATGATTTAGTAATGCATCTGGTAACCAGTGCCAAGGGGGCTGAGGAAGCCTATAGTCTTTCAAACAATGCTGCCAGGTATGAATCTATTGAGGAAGCCAGAAGAGTTGATGACACTATTCTAGCAAGCTGGTCAAAGCATCCTAATAGAGTGATAGTCACTAATGAAGATGATTTTGAAGTGAAGCTTAGAAAGGCAATTCAAGCAGTCTTTACTTACTTAGGTGATGAAAAACCAATTGAAATATTCAAAAAATATCTGGTTGAAATTGATGATGAAGTAATTGAAAAAGTTAAGGCTGAAACCAATGTTTCCTATGTTAAGATCCTACAACACTATTTAATGTCACCTGAAGGGATAGAAAAGAGAATCAGGAAAAGAGAAAAAGATGGCAATACAATCTATTATTATTCTGAAGCAACTCAACTGACTCCTAATACCAGAATAAAAAGAGATAGAATCTTATCTGAAAGACAGTATTCTGATTATATGCATGAAGTTAATCGTGAACTTAATATCGTTGATAAGGAAAGATATGGATTTATTGAAAATAATCGCTTCTTCAAGCTGGATATTTTCTCTTTTGATAAGACCAAGGCTTTATTGAGTGTTCAGATTCCAAGTGAGCATGAGAAGGTAATCATCCCCGATTACTTTAATGTTGTAAAAGAAGTAACAGATGATGTAAATTATAAGAATTACTACCTGGCAAAAACACAGAAGTTTTAAATAAAATGCTTATATAAAAGACGGTTTTAAAAAAACAGCCGTCTTTTTGGTTCAGTCTTATGTGATTAAATGGGATTAGTTCATTTTTTAAACTAATTGTATTATAATTAAACCTGCAAAGGAGATGTTATTATGGGTGATTTAGCTTACGCAAATAAAAAGATTATTCTTGGAATGATAACCATTGCCGCTTCAGCATTGCTATTGGGATTGATCATTGGTTATTGTTTAACACATAATATTTTAGAAAAAACAGTTTTGAATGAAATGCTTGATGAAGGATATGTTTTAACAACTGATGCAACAGCAACAGCGGAAGATATAGCTTTAGGAAAAACTGCCTATTCAAATGGTGAACTATTAAATGGCACCACAGTTGTATTTGATACCAGTGGAGCAACAGCAACAGCCAACGTGATTTTACAAGGTAAAACAGCCTACGTTAATGGTGAACTGGTTATAGGAACACTTCCTCAGATTTCTGGTAGAACAATTACTCCTACAGGGAAACCAGTAACCTTTAATGGTGGCGGCTATTTAAGCAGTGATCTGATTATTAAAGGAGATAAAAATCTATTACCTAAAAATATTAAAAAAGGAGTCATGATTTTCAACATTGTTGGAACTTATGATGGAGAGTAGGAGGTAAGGATATGGCTTTCAAATTTAGAAAAAAGAGAGATGTAGCTGCTGTAGAAATTGTAAATGATGATACTAAAACATTCCATGTAGATTTGGATGATGAAACCAGAGAAGTTGATGGAGTAAGAGAAAAGTTTGGCGTGCAGATTTATTCAGAAGAAAAAGCTGAAAATGCAGCTCAGGAAGCGTTTGAAGCTACAACTGAAGAAATTGCTGAAGTATCAAAAGAAACAACTGTCGAATCTGAGGAAACACAGGAGTTTGATGAATATTACGATGATGATGAATATGAATATGTAACCCCAAACTATTTTAAAACAGCGTTTATTATAGGATTGGTCTGTGTTCTTGCTGGATTGGTCCTTTCGTTTTTTATTTTCAAAAATAAAATGGCTGTAGATATAAGAACAGCTTATGAACAAAAAGGTTATATGCTGACAAATGGCTGCACAGCTACAGCAGAAGATATAAAAGAGGGTAAAACAGCTTATATACGTGGTCAATTGGTTATAGGAACAATGAAAGATATTGATACATCAAATGCTACAGCTACAGCAGCCGACATTTTAAAGGGCTATACCGCTTATATTGATGGTCAGCTGGTAACAGGAACTATACCTACTTATAATGGTCTGACAACTGTTGTCCCATCGACAACTGATTATAAAATTGCTAAAGGTGTATATCTTGCTGATGATATTGTTGTAAGAGGGGAATCTAACCTGTCTTCTGAAAACATAGTCAGAAATGTTACTATTTTTGGAGTTAGTGGTTCTTATTATGTGAGGCCGGATATTAATGAGTAGAGAAGATGTTTTAAAGAAACTGGATCAGCTGAGAAAAGAAGGCCATTTAAATGTCCCAAAAGATGAGTTGATCAAAACGGAAGAGCAGATCAGGGGAATCAGAGAAAGTGCAAAAATCAATACAGCTGTATTAGATTATGTTGCTGAAAGAATAAAAGCTGGAGTGACAACGGAACAGATTAATGACTGGGTTAAGGAGTTTACTGAATCACATGGTGCAATCTGTGCTCCTTATAAATATGGTGATTTTCCAAAACATGTCTGTGTTTCAATAGATGATGTGGTTTGTCATGGGATTCCTAATAAAAATACCGTTTTAAAAGAGGGAATGATTGTCAATGTTGATGTATCGACAATTTATAAGGGCTATTATTCAGATGCCAGCAGAATGTTTATCATTGGAACAACAACCCCAGAAAAAGAAAGACTTGTCAGGGTCTGTAAAGAATGTTTAGAAATAGGCTTAGAGCAGGTCAAACCTTATGGCTATCTGGGAGATATCGGCTATTATATTGAGCGACATGCTTTAAAAAATGGCTACAAGGTTGTAAGAGATTTTGGTGGTCATGGAATTGGTTTAGAGTTTCATGAAGAACCATTTGTCTTTCACTATGGCAAAAGAAATACAGGAATGCTGTTGGTTCCGGGAATGGTTTTTACAGTTGAACCAATGCTTAATATGAAGAAAAGTGGAATTAGAATTTCAACTGTTGATGGCTGGACAGCATACACCAAGGATAAACTTCCATCAGCTCAATGGGAACATATGGTTTTAGTAACCGAAGATGGATATGAAATTCTATCGTATTAGATTTGATCGTTTTATTATCAGCAGTTTAATTTTTTGTGCATAACAGTATAAATTTGTTATAATGATTGTATGGAAAATATTAAAAAGCATATCCCCAACGTGGTGACAAGCTTAAGAATTATTGGAACTTTAGTCTTACTTCCATTACATACAAGTAGTGATATTTTTCTTGTCATATATACTTTTACAGGATTAAGTGATGTTTTGGATGGTTATCTGGCTAGAAAACTAAATGCAGAAAGTGAATTGGGTTCAAAACTGGACAGTGCTGCTGATTTATTCTTTTATGCGGTATCATTAATAAAACTGCTTCCTGTTTTATGGATTAAATTATCAAGAAGAATATGGATTTTAGTAAGTATTATCGTAGTACTTAGATTATTTGATTATTTATATTTTGCTTATAAATATGGAGAGTTATCTTCTACCCATAGTGTCTGGAATAAAATGACTTCAGTTGGTTTATTTGGGATACCATTTTTGGTAAATACTGAAATTTTCAGGATGTATTGCTGGATAGCAGCGACAATATCCTTAATCGCTACAGTAAATGAAATATATAGACATTCCATTGAAACTAAACAAAAGGGAACATAAAAAAGAGATAATCAACAAGAATTATCTCTTTTATTTTGAGTCATCATTTAAAATAAGGTAAGTATTTCATAATCGGTTTCAGTATTGAAAACAGGCTGTAAATCAATCAACTGCTGTATGGTGTACCTGTTGTTAAGGTAGTTATCAACCTCAGTTTTATTTAAGACAATTGGAACGCGATTGTGAATGTTTTTAGTAGTAACTGCATCAGTAGTAATAATAGAATAATTATATACCGGGGTATCTTTTTGGTATATTCCAGCAAAATAGATGATATTATCAGAAGTTGTAATGTAGTGTCTTCTTTTGTGTCTATCCCATTCATAAAAACCCGAAGCGATAATAACACATTTATGATTTTGATAATCATTTCGATAGATGTCAGTGTCTCTGATTGTTTCAATTCTGGTATTGATGAGATTTCTTTTGTTTAATGAATAACCCCACTTCATCAGATGATAATCATTTTCAGCAAATACTAAAGAAATGTTAGAAGGAAAGATTTCACCAGTAGATAATAGATCTAAGGTTTTCTGGTCATATTTCTTTTCTAACACTTTTAAAATTTTGGAAATACCAATGCTTTCATCAAAATAATATCGTCCACACATAATAATAATATACAAAAAAACCCCTCAGATTTGAAGGGTTAGTCAATAATCTCCAACAGTTCCAAGAGTCTGTTTAACTCATCAGTGTTCTGATAAAAGATGTTAATTGAGTTTTTAGTAATCTTTACTTTAGAGCTGAATTTTCGTTGCAGCGAATTTTGCAAGTCGACGATGTAAGGGTCTTCTACCTTTGTTTTAGTAGGTCTGTGGGTCTTTTCTGCTGATGCTAAAGCCTCAACCTGTCTTACGGATAAGCTCTCTCTAACAGCCTTATGTGCAATTTCACTGATAATCTTTTCATCCAAGGTGACCAGACATTTTACATGTCCCATTGATAGTTTGTTTTCTTCTACCAACTTTTGAACATCTTTTGGAAGCTTCAATAATCTCAAGGTGTTAGAAACATGAACTCTGCTTTTACCAATTCTTTTGGCTAACTGTTCCTGGGTATAGCCTAGAGCATCAATCAGTTTTTGATATCCACTTGCTTCTTCTATAACGTTCAGATCTTCTCTTTGAACATTTTCTAAAAGTGATATCTCCATCATCTGACCATCATCAAAATCCATGATAATAGCTGGTATTTCTTCCTTACCTGCTAAAACTGAAGCTCTGACTCTTCTTTCGCCAGCTATCAGTTCATAACCGCCAGTAGCTTCTCTTACTAAAATAGGAGTAAAAACACCAGTTTCCTTAATTGACTGAGCCAGCTCTTCCAATTTTTCCTGATCGAATATTTTTCTTGGTTGATATGGATTAGAACGTATATCTGATAATTTTAAAGTAGCTCTGCGACCATATTCATCAGATCTGGCACTGCTTTGAATTTCATCAATGACCGATATGACATCATCGCCAAAGATAGCTGCTAAACCGGTTCCTAAACGTTCTTTATTTTCTTTTTTCTTTGTCATTGCCTACCTCCTTATGAGTTTTTAGTGATGACCTCTTTAGCTAAAGCGGCATAGGCTCTAGCACCGTCAGATTTAATATCATGTTCAAATATACTTTTACCATATGAAGGAGCTTCAGATAAACGAACATTTCTAGGTATATAGGAGCGATAAACTCTTTCTTTAAAATATTTTCTGACTTCCTGTTGTACTTCAATAGATAAATTAGTTCTACCATCGAACATTGTCAGCAGTACACCTTCAATATACAGATGAGGGTTGTAGAGTTTTTGAACCAGTCTAATGGTAGATAACAGTTGAGTTAACCCTTCCAGGGCATAGTATTCACATTGTACAGGGATAATTACTGAATCAGCAGCTGTTAAAGCATTGGTGTTTAAAAGACCTAAAGAAGGTGGACAGTCGACAATTATGAAATCATAGTTGTTTTTGATCTGGTCCAGTTTGTTTTTCAACAGCCTTTCTCTTCCTTCTTCATAATTAGCCATTTCGATATCACTTCCTGCTAAATCAATAGTAGCCGGAATTAAATCAATAGGTGGGATTTTGCGAGAAAGAATACACTTTTCAGTTTCAGCACCTTTAAGCAATAAGTCATATGTACTATATTTAATGTCATTTCTAGCTCCAACTCCTTGAGTTGAGTTAGCCTGAGGATCTAAATCCACCAGTAAAACTTTTTTACCTAAATATGCCAAACCTGCCGAAAGGTTGATGCTTGTTGTGGTTTTTCCAACGCCGCCTTTTTGGTTAGCCAGTGCAATAATTTTTCCCATAGTTGTGTACCTCAATATTCATTTTAGCATAAAGAAGCTATTTTTTGATAGTTATCGTCATAATGTAATGCTCGTCATCATCCTGTTCAGTCATTTGAACACTGCGGTCAAATTCTCTGGCTTTTTTAAAGGTATCTCTAAAAGAGTTGATGATTAACTGAGCAGAGATGCCAAAACATCTGATAGTTCCTTTTTTCTTTTTCTTTGTACTGAAATAATTAGTTTCAATAAAGTTTTCTGTTTCTTTAACATTTAAGTCTCTGGTCAGGATAGATTGCAGAACTTCTTTTTGTTGTTTGTCGTTAAGTGATAACATAGCTCGGCCATGTCTTTCCGTAATCTGTTTACTATTGATAGCTTCTTGAACTTCCTGATTTAAATTCAATAATCTTATTTTATTGGAGATTGTTGTCTGTTTCTTGCCTATTTTGTTTGATAGCTGCTGTTGGGTAAGTCCTGTTAAGCGAATCATCTGCAGATAGCCATTGGCTTCTTCAATAGGAGACAAGTCTTCTCTTTGTACATTTTCTATCAAAGCCAAAGTAGCAGCCTGAACTTCGTTGGCTTTAATTACAATGGCATTAATCTGTTTATGTCCTAGGCTTTTACAGGCTCGATATCTTCTTTCTCCCGCAATTAATTCATATCCCATATAGGATTCTCTGACAGTAATTGGTTGAATCAGGCCATTTTGCTTAATTGAAAGAGCCAACTCATCAATAGCTTCCTTATCAAAACTGGTTCTTGGCTGATATTGGTTAGGTTTTATTTCATCAATGTTAATAAGTTGATATTGTGCCATAAAGTCCTCCTATAATGGTTTCTTTTTAATCTGCCCATAATTTCTGGGATATTTATCGGGTGTATGATTGATTTTTTTAAGATCAATAATCAGACGTCTGTTATCCTGGGCTAATCCAAATTCGCTGATATGGTGCAGTTGTGCTCCTAATGTAGTTATCGCATTTTCAGCCTGTGATAGTTCTTCATATCCTTTTGGACCTTTCATGGCTAAAAAATGACCGCCAACTTTTATCAGTGGTAAACATAATTCGGACAAGATGTTTAGTGCAGCTACGGCTCTAGCTGTCACAAACTTAAACTTCTCGAAATTATCTTTGGCAAAATCTTCAGCTCTTTGATTGGAAGTAGAGATTTTTTCAAGGTTCAAAACTGAAACAACCTCATTTAGAAAAGATATTTTTTTATTATTTGGTTCCAAAAGACAAACTTCAAGATCAGGATTATAAATTTTTAATACCAATCCTGGAAATCCTGCCCCTGTTCCGACATCAATTAAATTATCGGTTGGATTATACAGTTTTCCTAATAAAAGGCAGTCTAAAAAATGTTTAACATAGATATCTTCTTTGTCAGTGATAGCTGTCAAATTAAATTTTTTATTCCATTGAATCAATAAATCAGCATATAAATCCAGCTGTTTTAGCTGTCTTTCAGTCAGCTGTATATCGTGCTCTAAAAAAAACTTATTATAATCCACTAATATTTATCCTTTTCCTTTTATCTTCGTTCAATATTGATTATACAAAAAAATCAGCAATTATTGTACTAAAAATGCAAAGTTTACAGTTTTTGTTAATTATATTAAGATATGTTTACTTAAGGAGATTCTAGGATGGCGATTTATGATTTTTTAAACAGTTATGGACAATTTGACTCTTTGGCAAGTTTTAATGGATTGCTTGAAGATTATTTGAAAATCTATCCTGAAGAGAAAAATAGAGAAGTATTTGAGAAGATGCTGCTTGAAAACAAAGAATTATCTGTCTATACCAATTATGGCTTAAAATTCAATCTGGCTTTAATCACCAATAAAAAGATCGGCTACAAAGATGCTGGTAAAATTAATGACAATACTCTTAAGGTTCCATACATTATTTATTGGAAACAAAAAGATAATCAGAGGGCATTGATAATTAATCAAAACAATTATATTGAAGCTAAAGGAATGTTCTTTTCTTTAACGGAAACAGACAATTACTTTGAAGATCATAAAGATGATCTGATTTCAATACATCTTACTGATGAAAGCAGCGACGAAGTTATTGACATCTTTAAAAACATGTCTGCAAAAAAAGATTCACTATTAACAATTCAGAAAAATCTTGACAGTAAATATATCAGCGATGTTGATTTAATGAAAGAGCAGTGCGTTAAAATCTGTCAGAACATTTTTGATGAAACGATAAAGATAATTTCTCCATTATCAAAAGATGACAGGAAAGCTTATATTGATGAAGCTGTTGCTAGAGTTTTTGTTGTTAAAAAAGCTCTGTATGTCAGATATATGTCAAATAAGCACCTTTTAATTGAAAGGCATTTTTCTAATCCTTCTCAGCAAAGAGCTTTTGCGAAAAGTTATGTAAATGAGCTTCCGATAATTCCTTACTTCAAATTGTTTAATATGTAAAAGAAAAAGCAGGATGACCTGCTTTTCTTTTGGGGGATAAAATATCTTTGAAATAGAAAGGATATATGGACAAGTAGTGATACTACTTGTAACCATATGATACTAGCTATGATGCGAAAAATAATCAAATCATAGTGTGAAATTGTGTGATAATACAAAAACAACAATTACAGACACTTGATAATAGCTACTGTATTACTTGCAGCGCCTTTTCTAATCTGATCACCGCTGCAGAATAATGAATATCCACCTATTACCTTATCTTCTCTAATTCTTCCAACTTCAACAATATCATTATTACTGGTACTTATAGGCATAGGGTAGATATTGTTTGCACCATCATCCATTAATCTGACACCTTCGCTGTTAGAAATAGCTTCTCTGACTTCTTCAATTGTTAAAGGCTCGGCAGTAGCAAAACTGATAGAAATACTGTGACTTCTAATTATTGGAACTCTGACACAGGTACAGGTGACATCTAAATCAGGTAGATGCATGATTTTTCTTCCTTCATTCTGCATTTTCATTTCTTCGTCGGTAAAACCATTTTCCAAATATGCTCCAATTGAAGGAATGCAGTTATAGGCAATCTGATGAGCGAAAACACTGTTTTCTATTTCTTTGCCATTTAACAGTGCTTCAACCTGATTTTCCAGTTCATAGACACCCTCAATACCAGCGCCGCTGACAGCCTGATAGGTGCTGGCGATCATTTTGGTTATTTTTGACTTTTTATTAATGCCATACAGAGCCATAAAGGCAATGATGGTACTGCAATTTGGATTGGCAATAATTCCGTTATGCTTTTTGGCATCTTCACCATTAATTTCGGGAATAACCAAAGGAACATCGTCGTTCAATCTAAAAGCACTGCTGTTATCAATCAATACAGCTCCTGCTTTTTTTATAAATGGGGCAAAATACTTTGAAGATTTTCCACCGGCAGCACCCAATACTACATCCAAACCTTCAAAACTATCTTCCTTGGCTTCAATCACTTGTAACATTTCACCTTTAAACTCAAATTCTTTTCCAACACTTCTATGGCTGGCCATAAGTCTGAGTTCATCAACCTTGATGTCTTGTTCAACTAAACACTCCATCATCTGCTGGCCCACTGCGCCAGTAGCTCCTAAAATACCTATTCTCATAATGAATCGCTCCCTTTAATAAATTTATCGTATATACATCTGATTGTTTTTTCAAAGTCAGTATTATCAACACCGATAATAATGTCAATCTCATCAGCTGCCTGGCTGATAATTCGGATATTAATATCATGCAAACCAAGCTCACCAAACAGAAGCCCTGACATTCCAGGTTTGTTTTTCATGCTTCTGCCTACAACGGCAATTAAAGCTATCTTATCGATAACCGTTACATTATCACAGTCCAGATCCTTTTTTAATCTGGCAATAACTTCATAAAGTACTTTTTCAATTTTTTCAGTCTCAACTACTACGCTGAATGAATCAACACCAGAAGGAACACTTTCAACAGAAACATTAAAATCTTCAAATACCTGTAAAGTCTTTCTTAGACCACCAATTTCACTGGAAATCTGCGGCTTGCTGATAGTAATGACCGAAAAGTTTTTCTTTCCAGAAATTCCAGTAATAAAATGCGGTGGATCTATAGCATCCTGTGTACTGCAGTCACTTAAAATCATAGTACCTGGATGTTCAGGTTTATTGGTGTTTCTAATATTGATAGGAATTTTCTTTTCCCTTACTGGAAATATTGCCTCATCATGAAGTACATTAGCTCCCATATAGCTGAGTTCTCTAAGTTCACTATAGGTAATATAGTTAATAGTTTTAGGATTGTCTACAATTCTAGGATCAGCTGTTAATAGACCAGAAACATCGGTCCAGTTTTCGTAAACATCCGCATTGACAAGATTAGCTATTATAGAAGCGCTGATATCACTGCCGCCTCTGGACATTACCTTTATGGCACCATTAGGTAAAGCCCCATAAAAACCAGGGATTACAATTCTCATGCCATTTTTTATCTTGTTTCTTAAATTTTGTTCACTTCTTTCAAAATTAACTTTGCCATTGTAATTGAACTCAATAACTTCACTGGCATCGATAAATTGTCCATTTAAATATTCAGCCAAACACTTGGCAGTCAAATATTCTCCTCTGGAAACCAGAAAATCAAGGCTGATATCTTTGTCCATCAAATCTCTGATAATTTTAAACTCTTTTTCTAAATCAAGTTTTAAATTCAGTTCCTTTTTAATGCCCATATACTTGTCATAAATCATATTAAATAAATCATCGTAAGGAACTCCGTATTTTATATGAGCATGGCATAGATAAAGCAAATCAGTAACTTTATGGTCTTCATTATCAGCTTTACCACAGGCACTGGCGACAATGAAAATTCTATCTTTATCACTATCGATTATATTTTTTACTTTTTTAAACTGTTTTGCGCTGGCCAGTGAACTGCCACCAAATTTAACTACCTTTATCATAATGAAACTCCTGCTACAAAGATGTTTTTATCAGCTGTTTTTTCGATTAAATCTTTTAATGTGAATAAATCCATAGGTTCAGTAATAATTACATCCGAATCAATTTTTTTGTAGATGCAATCACTGAAAAATTTCAGGTTTTCAGTTCGCACATAGAACTGACTGGTATATTCCTTATTGTCAATAAAAACCTTGTTATTAATATTGGTTTTCAAATCTTCATCGTTCAATAATGAAACAATATCCTGGACCACTGCATGAGCGGTAGGAAATGTTCCAGCACCTTGTCCAATATAAGATGCCGCACCCAGATTGTCACTTTTAAAGACAATACAATTTAAATTTAAAGGCACATGAGCCAGGATATCATTATCGGAAACAAATTCTGGTAAAACAAAAACCTGAACATGGCCATCTTTTTTTATCCCCCTGCCAATGAGCTTAAGCGTTGATTGATGACTTTTTCCAAAATCAATATCCCTTTGACTAACTGTTCTGATACCAAAAGTGGTAATATCATCCAGATTTAAAGAACTGTCCCACACCATATTACCGGTCAGACAACATTTATATCTTACATCATGACCATCGATATCATCTCCAGGATCACTTTCTGCATACCCTAGTTTTTGAGCTTCCAGTAGTACATCATCGAAACTTTTATTCTCCTTAGCCATCTTGTAGAGGATAAAGTTGGTAGTTCCATTGAATATTCCGATAAAATCGGTGATTTCATCGATTCTTTTTGTATGTCTGATGTTGGACATTACTGGAATTCCTCCACCAACACTGGCTTCGAAAATAATATTCACACCATTTTTCTTGGCCAAACTAACCAGTTGTTCATAATGGGTGGCCATAACTTTTTTATTACTGGTAACGACATGTTTTTTCATATTTAAGGCTTTGGAAATACAGATAAAAGGAAACTCTATTCCACCTAAACATTCAACTACCACATCAATATCATCATCTAAGGCATCATCAATATTAAAAACCATTCTCTCATCGATAGCTTCACTTTCATCTTTGACAAGAATTTTTTTAATTTCCAGTTGTTTTGTGAAACTTGTATTACCTTTATCAATAATACTTGATACACCTTTTCCGACATTGCCATGTCCTAATAACGCAATTTTCATAATATTTTTGTCCTTCCTGGGAAAACACTTGTTTTTGTGTTAGAAACATAGTATCATTCTTTCAGGATGTAATCAAGGAGAATTTTATGCAAATATTTGTAAGTACAAGAAATAAAGAAAATGTTGTCTCTTCAAAAGAGGCCATAATCAAGGGCCTGGCAAAAGATGGCGGTCTCTATACGCCTGTAAAATTAGATGACATTAAGATAGACTTGAACAAATGTTTAGATTTAGATTATCAACAGCTGGCAACATTAATACTTTCAAATATCTTTGATGATTTTACTGAAAAAGAAATTAAAACATGTGTTATAGATGGCTATACTGATTCATTTAATACAGACGATATTGTTTTAGTAACGGAAATAGGAAAGGACTTCTTATTGGAACTTTATCATGGGCCAACATCAGCCTTTAAAGATATAGCTTTGACAGTTCTTCCCCATCTATTAAGCACAGCTTATAAAACTTATGCTGAAAACAAAAAAATCTACATCCTAACAGCGACAAGTGGAGACACAGGCAAAGCAGCCCTGGAAGCTTTTAAAAATGTAAAAAACACCTATATTACGGTATTCTATCCCCAAGATGGAGTAAGCGAGATTCAAGAAAGACAGATGAATACCACAACAGGAAATAATGTTGATGTTGTAGCTGTCGCAGGAAATTTTGATGATTGTCAAAGGCTTGTAAAAGCTATCTACGAAGATAAGCAGATAAGTGAAGATTATAAAAATGTTCAATTATCAAGTGCCAATTCAATTAATATCGGAAGATTGATCCCACAGGTGGTTTACTATTTTAAAGCTTATATTACCTTAGTTAAAAATGAGGTTATTAAGCTGAATGATAAAGTGAATTTTGTTGTGCCAACAGGAAATTTTGGAGATATCCTGGCGGGATATATTGCCAAATTAATTGGCTGTCCAATAAATAAACTGGTCTGTGCCTCTAATAAAAATAATGTTTTAGTCGATTTTATCAATACCGGCATTTATGATATCAATAGAAAATTCTATACTACCATGTCTCCTTCTATGGATATCTTAATATCTAGCAATCTGGAAAGACTATTGTTTATGTTAAGTGATTTTGACGATAAAAAAATAAAACAATATATGGATGAGCTGAACACAAAAGGAAGATATGAAATAGATAAAGAAATGCTAGAGAAATTACAAGAGTCATTTGTGGGAGTATATGTAAGTGAAAGCAAGTGCAGTCAGGCAATATGTCAGGCATTCAGTGAAGATAACAGATTGATAGACCCTCATACTGCCGTCGCTTATCATGCAAGTCACAAGTATGTAGATAAGCATAATAATATCATTCTTGCGACAGCTTCACCTTTTAAATTTTCAAATAGTGTACTGAACTCTATTACTGAAGCAGATGTAAAGGACGAAACACTGGCAATGCAGAAACTGGCACAAATA
This sequence comes from Erysipelotrichaceae bacterium, assembly GCA_033808805.1. Taxonomy (GTDB): domain Bacteria; phylum Bacillota_I; class Bacilli_A; order Erysipelotrichales; family Erysipelotrichaceae; genus UBA1783. The sequence goes on along the minus strand of JAPXMY010000001.1, from coordinate 98,625 downwards.
GCTAAAGAAGAAATTCCGTCAAATTTAAAAGATATTAATAAGCTGGAAATTTTGCACAATAAGAGCATAAGCATTGATGAAGGAAGAAATTATGTAATTGAAAGGATAAGAGAATTAAATGATTAAGATTAAGGTGCCGGCAACCAGTGCCAATCTAGGAGTAGGTTTTGATACTTTAGGTGTGGCATTGAATATTTACAATACCTTCTATATAGAAGAAAGTGCTGAACTATCGATAGAAGGTGTGGATAAAAAATATCAAAATAGAAACAATCTGTTTATGATAGCTTTTGACAGGGTAAATGAAAAATTAAACACTTTTAAAAACATCAGACTGAAAATAGAAGCCAAGATTCCAATAGCCAGAGGATTGGGCTCCAGTGCCTCGTTAATAGTAGCTGGGGCAGTAGCTGCCAACTATTTAAATGATAACCAGCTGACGTTTTTGGAGATATTTCAAATATGCACCGCTATAGAAGGACATCCAGACAATATCGCTCCGGCTATTTTTGGTGGACTTACTTCCAGTTTTATGTGCGACGATGTTCCTTATACAAAGAAAATAGCTGTTCATAAGAAATATAAATTTACTTTGCTGATACCTGACTTTGAGATTTCAACAAGTCTGGCCAGAGCAGTTTTGCCTGCTGCATATTCAAAAGAAGATGCTGTTGCTAATTTATCCAGGATTATCAGTCTCTACTTGTCATTAAATGATGGAGATGACAGTATTCTTAAAATAGCAAACAGTGACAGGATACATGAACCATATAGAAAAACATTGATACCTGATTTCGATTTACTTAAACAGGAATGTCTGAATAAAGGGGCCTATACATTTATGATCAGTGGATCAGGTCCAACCTGCCTGGCAATATCAGACGATAAATATTTTTCTAAAAAAATAAATACTTCTAAAGCTAAAAGCAATTGGAAGCTGCTAGATTGCGGAATACATAATTCATTAGTTGAAGTGGAGGAAATATAAATGTCTAAAGATTATCTGATAGTCCATAAAAAGGTCTTGCCAGATTACTTTATAAAAGTAATTGAAGTAAATCAGGCAATGAAAGAAAAGAAATATTCCAATATCAGTGAAGCTGTTAAGGCTGTGGGTATTTCAAGAAGCACCTATTACAAATATAAAGATTATGTATTTCTGCCGGAAGAAAGCCAACTGACAAAAAAAGCAATTTTAAGTGTCGATTTGATTCATCTTCCAGGAAGTTTGTCAGGTGTGCTGAATATTATCAAAAACAATAAAATAAGCGTTCTGACAATCTCTCAATCACTGCCAGTAAATGAAATCGCCAATGTAATAATATCGATAGATATTACAGAAACAGATATAAGTATGAATGAATTGATTAAAGATTTTAAAACCTTAAAACAGGTTAAAGATGTAAAACTTATATCGTTTGAATAACAAGGGTTTAATAAAATTAAACCTCAGGCTTTGCTTGAAAACGAATGTTTTCTTATAATTTATTGCACTTTTGGTGTAAGATATAAATGACAGTTTCAACCAGATAATTAAGGAGGATTTATATGTCTGAAGTGTTAAAAAATGCGCAAACTCAAATCAGGATTGCGGTTAATAAATTGGGATTATCAGAAGATGTCTATGAGCTTTTAAAGGAACCTCAAAGGGTATTGGAAGTCAGTATTCCTGTCAAGATGGATGATGGAACCATTAAAACTTTCAAGGGTTATCGCTCACAGCATAATAATGCTGTCGGGCCTTATAAGGGTGGTATTCGCTTCCACCAGAATGTTGATTTAGATGAAGTGAAGGCTCTTTCAATTTTTATGACTTTTAAATGTGGAGTTGTGGGACTTCCTTATGGTGGTGGTAAGGGTGGTGTGAGTGTAAATCCACTTGAATTATCATCAAATGAACTTGAACAGTTGGCAAGGGGTTACATAGACAAGACGCATAAATATTTAGGTGATCGAATTGATATTCCAGCTCCTGATGTTGGTTCAAACGCTCAGATAATGTCATGGATGTTGGATGAGTATGAGAAAATAAAAGGTTATCAAGAACCTGGTATTATTACAGGTAAACCTGTTTCGCTGGGGGGTTCTTTGGGCAGAACTCAGGCAACGGGGGTTGGAGTTGTTGAGATTGCCAAATGTTTTTTAGAGAAAATAGATAAAAAACCAGAAGAGTCAAGTGCTGCTGTTCAGGGTTTTGGTAACGTAGGAAGCTTTACATGTAAATCGCTTCAGGATGAAAAGATAAAAGTTGTCTCAATTGCGGAGTTTTATAAGGGAAAGGCCTACGCGATTTATAATGCAGATGGTATTGATATTGAAGCATTGATGAAATTTAAAACATCAAACAACAACTTGGCTCAGTTTGAGGGTGTTGAAGTGATTGATATGGCTGACTTTTGGAAATTAGATGTGGATCTTTTAATTCCAGCGGCACTTGAGAATGCTATTGATGAAGAAACTGCCAAAAAAGTCAAGGCAAAGGCAGTTATTGAAGCTGCCAATGGACCAACAACAATTGAGGCTGATAAAATCTTTAAGGAAAGAGGAATTTTTGTTTCTCCTGATATTTTAACCAATGCCGGTGGTGTGACAGTTTCTTATTTTGAGTGGGTACAAAATTTATATGGTTACACCTGGAGTGAAGAAAAGGTATTAATAGAAGAGAAAGCGGCAATGAGAAAAGCATTTGAGAATATATGGACTCTATACCAGGAATATAGTGATATCTCAATGAGAGAAGCTGCCTACATGTATTCAATCAAGGTGGTAGCTGATGCAATGAAGCTAAGAGGATGGTATTAAAAAGTTCTTAGAAACTGATAAAAAAGAAGCGATTTCGCTTCTTTTAATGTGGATAGGCTATTATATAGCTTATTTCAATCTTCTAATAATTTAAAAAAAGAACAGCGAGTCAGATAAGCTGTTCTATTTTATTCTGCAATATAACTATACATTTTTCTAAAATATCTTTATCCTTTTCTGTAAATCTGGCCTTGATTGGAGAATCAATATCCAATACTCCAAACAGTTGATTATTAATGATGATAGGAATAACGATTTCGCTATTTGAAGCACTGTCACAGGCAATGTGACCAACAAAACTATGGACATCATCAACAACAATTGTTTTTTTAATTGTTGCACAGTGGCCACAGACACCCCTGTTAAGTGGAATAACTGCACAGGCTGCTTTCCCCTGAAAGGGGCCTAATATGAGCTGATTATCTTGGTACAGATAATATCCTACCCAGTTTATATCTTCTAAATGTTCATTAAAAAAGGCGCTGGTATTGGAAAGCAGTGAAATTAAATATTTTTCAGCAGCTATAAAAGTTTTTAGTTTTTCATCAAGACTCATAATGACACCTCCATTATCAATTATAGACAATTGTTCTTAAACAATCTATAATTAAGTCAGACAGGGGTGCTTAATGCTGAGAAATACCCTTAGACCTGATCTAGTTAATACTAGCGTAGGAAGATCTAAGTTTCTTGGCACCTGTAGAAAGGTGTTTTTTTATGAATCAGAAAATTAAAAGTTTAGTTTACATTGCTTTATATGGAGCATTATTTGTAGTGTTAGATTTTATCGCCAACACTTTCAATCTGTTTGTGATGCCTCAGGGCGGAAGACTATCGCTGGGAACAATTGCCTTACTATTATCAAGTTATCATTTAGGCTGGAAAAAAGGGGTAGTAGTATGTGTGGTGGCAGTATTGCTAATGCTGGTGACTGGCTCAGTCAATTATTATGGGATGTTCAGTTTCCTTTTTGATTATCTGTTTGCTTATGCTGTATATGGTTTAAGCAGTCTTTTTCCTAACTATAAAAAGTTATATTGTGGTATTATAATTACTAGTCTGATAAGACTTGCGTTTTCAACAATTGCGGGAATTGTTGTATGGGAAGTTCCGTTTTGGGGCTCATTATCTTACAATGCTTCATACATTATTCCAACAATGATAATGGATCTGATTATTGTGCCATTGTTATATGAAAAAATAACACCACTGTTGAAATAGAAAGGAAAAGATGTATCCAGAAAAAAATTCTTCAGTTTATATTCAGTCTTTTAAACATGACGGTTCTTTAAATCGAACATGGGATCAGGGTTTTGTTTTGGAAAGTGATGAAAGGCATTATGTAATTGTCACTAATAAAACCTGGGTAATTGAAAAAGATGGCAGGAAATGGTTTACTAGAGAGCCTGCCATAGGATATTTTTATACTGACAGATGGTTTAATGTCATGGCCATGATCAGAAGTGATGGTATTTATTACTATTGTAATCTGGCTTCACCGGTTTTGTATGATGGAGAAGCAGTGAAATACATTGATTATGATCTAGATTTTAAGATTTTTTCTGATAATACGATAATGATCCTGGATGAGGATGAGTATGCAAGGCATTCTGAATCGATGAGTTATCCAGAAGAAATAGATTTTATAATTAAAAAAGAAATGCACAGAATAATGGAAGATGTTGAAAAACAGATCAAACCTTTTAATCGTCAATATGTAGAAAATCATTTTCAACAATATTTAGAACAATTGACTAATCAATAGGCTTTTATGTTACAATATTCTTAGGTGGATATTGTATAAGAAGGGAATAATTTTAATATCGATGATGAAAAATGGGAGTATTTATTTGACCTGAAAATAAATAGTTTCCCATAATTTTTATCATCATTGAAAGCTGTGTAACAAACAGCAAAAGATAATTGAAATATTTAAATGCCAGAAGAGGTAAACGAGGAGAAAAAAATGAAGAAAAAGTTATGGATTATTATAGTGCTGGTTCTATTGATTGCCGGTTGCAGTAAATCAGACCCATCAAGGGAAATTGATAGCGGCTATGCTAACAAGGAATATGAGTATAGTGGAATTAATGGTCCAACAGATGAAGAGACAGCCAAAAAACCAATTAATGAAGAATTAAAGTTAATTAAAAATGGTTCAGCTACTATCAAGACAAAGAATGTAAATGATTCTTATCAGAACGTTCTTGATCTTGCTAAAGAATTTGGCGGTTATCAGACAGATATCAGTCGAAATGAAGGAAATTATTACACTACAATTACAGTAGAGTTTAAAATTCCTGCTGACAATCTAGACGCTTATCTGGATAAACTGAATGAAAGTGAAGATGTTAAATATCTTAATATCACTACCAAGGACATTACTAATGAATATTATGATTCTGACATCAGATTGAAACAATTGGAAAAAGAATTAGCCAAATATCAGGAATTTTTTGATAAGGCCGCAAATGTAGAAGAAATGTTAAGAATTCAATATGAAATCAACAGGACAACTACTGAAATTGAAATACTGAAAGGTCAGTTTAAATTATGGGATTCTTTAATTGCTTATTCTACTATTAGATTAGATATTTCAGAGTATGAGGATGTAATTCAGACTTCACAGGAAATTGAATTCAGTGCTTTAAGTTTTGAAGATTTCCTTTATTATTTGAAATCGGGAATCGTAAGAAGTACCAGTGCACTGGTTTCTATTATTCAATATGCAGTAATTCTGGTTATTGCAGGTGTTCCTATCTGGTTACCGGTTGGTGGACTGGTTTACTTTGTTATCAAGAAAAGAAAAAATGCACCAAAGAAGGAAAAGAAAGCTAAAGAAGAAAAAACAGATATAATTGAAAAAGAGTGATAAAGATGCTTCTGCTGTCGATAATTTCGACAGCAGTTTTTATTATGGGGGGGGAAATCATTTTCAGTGGTATTTATAAGATTAACTAACAAGGATGTTTTATGTTACAATATTCTTAAGTAGGTGATGTAAATGAAAAGAACGGTCGCAATCGTCGATGATGAAAAAGATTTGAATGAATTGATGAAAAGATACCTGGAAAAAGAAGGATATCTGGTCAAATCTTTTTATACATATGAATCAGCTTTACAACATGCTGGTGATAAAGAAATTGATTTATGGCTATTGGATATAATGCTGGATGAAAAAAGTGGGTTCGATTTATTTGAAGCAATCAAAAACCTCAGGGATGATGTGCCGATGATTTTTATCAGTGCCAGAGATAAGGAATTTGATAGAATTATTGGACTTGAAAAGGGCAGTGATGACTACATTACCAAACCTTTTAATATGAAAGAAGTTGTTTTAAGAGTCAATAAAATAATGCAGAGATTTTATCGTCAGGAAGAAAGGTTTATTATTGATGGCTATACGATCAATGAAACTCAAAGAACTATCAGCGATGGGGAAACAGTTATTGACCTGACAACGAAAGAATTTGATCTGTTAATGCTGTTTGTTCATAAAAAAGGTGTTGCTTTATCCAGAGAAAGTATTATTACAGCTGTCTGGGGAGAAGGGTATTATGGTTCAGACAGGGTTGTTGATGATACCCTGAGAAGATTAAGAAAGAAAATGCCTAAACTTAATATTAATACCTTACATGGTTATGGTTATAAATTAGGATAATGAGAAGATTTTTAAAATCAATAACAGATGTATCATTATTTCAACAGGTCAGCATCATTATTGTGACTTTTGGTGTAGTGCTGATCTTTTTCTTTTCGGTTTATTTAAGAGGTAATATCGATGATTTTGTGGTAAATCAGGTTATGTCACTTTTACATCGATCACAGGAAAGCCTGGTTAAGACACTGAATGATGAAAGTGGGTTTTCTGATTTGGCCTATGATGCTGATGTTATTCATTTTGTCTATTCTGATGATAAATGTATCAAGTACTATGGTGGCAGATTGACAGATAACTTTGTAAGTAAAGTAAATGAAATTGCCTCAGAAAACGATACCGGCTGGATAGAAAGCAGTTTTGAAGTAAATGGTAAAGAGTATTATTATTACTATTCCAATGTAGAAGGACCATATGAGGTAATTTCTATCATTGGTGAAGCTTATGGTAAAGCGATTGAAAATGATCTTCTAAGCAATGTTTCTAATACCAGTGCAATAGTCTTTAGCGTTATCTTTATCTTGTTGACAATCTGGGTGGCTACTATTATTGCTCCGCTTTTACAGATGCAGAACTATATTGCCAAAATAAGGCAGGGCGATGATAAGGCAGTCTTAAATATTGAAAGAAAAGATGAGTTAGGTGATCTGGCTGCTGCTCTGGTTGGCATGCATAAAGAAATCAAGCGTCAGGAAGAAACAAAAGAAGAGATGATTCAAAATATTTCTCATGATTTGAAAACCCCAATTGCGACAATCAAATCTTATGCTGAAAGTATCAAGGATGGTATTTATCCATATGACACTTTGGAAAAGAGTGTTGATGTAATTGTTGAAAATGCTGACAGGTTAGAAAAAAAGGTTTATAGTCTATTATTCTTAAATCGCCTGGATTATGTCATGGATCAGGAAAAAGAAACTGATAAAACAACTGATATGTATAATTTAATCAACGATGTGTTAGTTTCATTCAAGATGATCAGACCAGAACTTACAGTTATTAAAAATCTAAGTCCAGCTACCTTTAAGGGTGATGAGGAGAGCTGGCGCGTTGTTTTATCCAATCTGTTAGATAATGCTTTAAGGTATGCAGAAAGTAATATAACAGTAGTATTAGAGCCGTATTATCTTTCTGTTGCCAACGATGGTCCACCAATGTCAACAGAAAGAGTAAATACGCTTTTCAAACCTTTTGAAAAGGGTGATAAAGGAAAATTTGGTCTGGGATTAAGTATCTGTTATAAGGTCTGCAATGCCTATGATTTTTCAATTGTAGCTGAAAATCTTGAAAAAGGTGTCATTTTTAGAATCGAAGCTAAAAATAAACCTAAACCAGAAAAAAAGAAGTCTGAAAAGAGTTAAGACAATTGAAAACCGCAATATATATTTGATAAAATATTTGAAAGAAGTAAATTAATTTTAAAATATATTCATTAAGGAGGATTTAAAAATGAGTACACCGCATATTAGTGCAAATATGGGCGATGTCGCTAAATTGGTCTTGATGCCAGGAGATCCATTGAGAGCAAAAGTTGTAGCTGAAACATATCTGGAAGATGTTGTTCAATTCAATGGTATCAGAGGTATGTTAGGCTTTACTGGAACCTACAAGGGAAATAGAGTTTCAGTTATGGGTTCTGGTATGGGAATGCCTTCAATTGGCATCTATTCGTATGAATTGTTTTCTTTCTATGGCGTAGAAGCAATTATCCGTATTGGTTCTACTGGTGCTATGAAAGCGGATATTGATTTATACGAAGTTATTTTAGGTGATAGTGCGTATTCTGAATCAACATATGCTAAACAGTTCTGTGGATATGAAGATAAAATCATTTATCCAAATGCAGAATTAAATGCTGAACTTGAAGAATCGGCAAAAAAATTGGGATATCATATGATTGAAGGAAGAATTAATTCAAGTGACAATTTCTACTATGGTGAAAATGTTGCTGAAGCTAATTTCAATAAAGCGGTAAATGACTACAATTGTATCTGCGCTGAAATGGAATCATTTGCTTTATTTGCCAATGCCAATCATTTGGGCAAAAAAGCAGCATGTTTGCTGACTGTATCAGATAATATTGTTACTCATGAGTTGACAACAGCTGAAGAAAGGCAAAACTCATTTACCAGAATGATGGAGATTGCTTTAGGATTGGCTGAAAATTATCAGTAGCAATGATATTGATATTCAAATTGAAAAACAACCAGTGTAGAGTAAGGAAATAAGCCGTTAAGACTATGTCAGCGGTAGCATTACTTTAGGATATCCTGAGATTATTAAATCTATGGGATGTGATGTGAAGTAAAGTAAAGAGTGGAAACACTCTTTTATTTATGTTATTATTTCTTAGGATATAAAAGGAATTTTATTATGGCAAAAAAGAGGGTAAAGATTACAAAGGAAAAGGGTTTCCAAATAGTAAACACGATACTGATAGTTGGTATTCTAGCTTTTTATATGGGACGATTAATATATTTTAAACATAAGGTTTATACCATTTATAACAATGCCAGCTATTCATTTTTGTCAACAGTTCTGGTAGATAGAATAGATTATACTTCTACTGACAGACTGATGGAAAATGAGGATGGCACATATACCTATGTGGGAAATGTCAGTAATAACTATATTTCTGTTTCGGGTAATTTGTACCGTATAATGTCAATAGATGTCAATAAAAACATCAAGATAATTGCTGAAGAAGCAATAACGGTTATGCCTTTATTTGAAAAAGATGTATTTTATAATACATCTGTTTCTTACTGGCTGAATCAATCAGAAATGGAAAACACAGGGATTTATGAAAAGATTATTAAAAATGCCAGTTTTTTAGTAGAAAATGCCAGTTGTGTCTGTCAGTTTGATAGTTTTGATGATCACATATGTAACGAAAATCCAGATCCTAACAAATTTGGTTTATTATCGTTAAAAGAATATATGGCAGCTGGAGGCCAAAAATCTTACTTAAATAATGGTGAAAGTTTTTGGCTGGCTAACAGAAACAGTGAAAACAAGTATTATCTTATCAATGAAGAAGGGGCGGTAGGTATTTCCTACTCAGACTCACTGACCATAGGTGTCAGACCGGTTTTAACATTAAGCAGTTCGACAATCGCTAGAACAGGTGATGGAACTAAAGAAAGTCCATTTATATTGTTAGAAACCGAACTTGAAAAGGCGCTTGATGCTCCTGTTGGCTCTTACATTCAATATTCTGATATGAAGTGGCAGGTAGAATCAATTGATGAGAATAGAAATGTAATTCTAATACTGTCTGGTGTAATTCAAAAGGATGGTGAAGATTATGCTGTCAGTTTTGGTTCTAAAAACTATCTCAATCTGAACAGTGGTCTAGGCCAATATTTAAATAGTGAATTTATTGAAGAGTTAGAAAGCTATCAGAAATATCTGGTGCTTAAAACTTGGAGTTATGGCACTTTTCCATATATCGGAGAATACGATTATAGAGAAAGCTGTTATGATAATGTAGTAGAATGCTATGTATCAATTCCAAACATCAGCTATAAGCATTTAAAGGGTAATGAAAATATATATATATCAAATAACGGCACTCAATCTGATGAGCTGGTCTGTGTAATCAACGAAAATTTAATTAAATACGTCAATGTTAAGGAAACAGCTAATATCAAGCCGGTAATCTGTTTAAATGGGCAGATTATGATAACTTCAGGAACAGGAACTGAAGCTGATCCATTTGTGTTGGAGGTAATTAGTAATGAGTAAAAGTAGTGAACAAAAACTAATAAAGGATTTGGAAGAAGTTACTGACACTGATCAGATTCAGAAAGTTTTTATTAGAAATAGAAAAAAGAAGAAACTAAGCTGGTACACATATTTTTTAATCTTTGTGGATGTCTGTGCTTTAATCTGCTTTTTTATCGCCTATGGGCCATATGATAAAGTCAGGGATTTGTTTATTCAAACAGCTTTGGGTACCAATACTCATAAATATCTGGCTTACGTATTGTATTCAGAAGAATATGCTCAAGAAGTTGCGAACAAATATACCTTTACAGCTGCTGGAGAAAACTCAAATGTGGATGATATTGTCTTTGTCGATTATTCAGATAAGGTGATCTATGCTAACGAATATGAAGAAGCAGTTTTGAAAAAGAACGAAGGTAATGACTTATATAAAGTTATAAGAATAGATGAAGGAACATATACTGGATATCTGGCGGTAATATATGATCCGAAAAGAATTCATCTATATTTATCAAAAAGCAGATATGGTAATACTGTAACTGAATTAGCCAGACAGACAAATGCGGTAATTGCCACCAATGCCAGTGGATATTATGTAAATCAGATTACTTATGAGAAATGGCCAGCACGCAGCCTGATTGTCAACGGTGAAGTTTACTATGATTCAGGTAGAAATGCTCCAATGGTCGGTATGAATGAAGATGGCGTACTGATGCTGATGAATTCTACTGCCAACAGGGCAGCAGAAGCTGGAATGAGTTGGGGTATTGAGTTTGGACCTTTCCTGGTAGTTAATGGAGTACCTTCTACCTATACTGGTGATGGTGGAGGCGGATTACATCCAAGAACCTGTATCGGCCAAAGAAAAGATGGCATTGTTTTAATGCTGGTTATCAATGGCAGAGGTGGTGAAGGTTCTTTAGGTGCCAGCTTTGCCGATTTAGTAGAAATAATGATGCGCTATGGAGCGTATAATGCCTGCAACCTTGATGGTGGAGGTTCTTCAGCAATGGCAGAAAATGGTAAATTGTTGAATAAACCAGTTTCATATCAAGGGGCAGGAGAAAGAAATGTTCTTGATGCTTTGGTAGTATATTAATATGAACAAAATAGCAACACTTCAGAAGATTTTAGATGAATCAAACAACATTGTATTTTTCACTGGGGCAGGAGTTTCAACTGAAAGCGGAATTCCTGATTTTCGAAGTGTTGATGGTCTGTATAATTTAAAATATAAGTATTCTCCTGAAAGAATAATTTCTCTGTCTTTTTATAATTATGATCCACAGGAGTTTTATCGTTTTTATAAAGATAGAATGATTTTCCCTGATGCCAAACCTAATATGGCGCATATTAAAATGGCAGAATTTGAAAAAGCCGGTAAAGCCATCGGAGTTATTACTCAAAATATCGATGGTTTACATCAGGCAGCAGGAAGTAGAAATGTTTATGAATTACATGGTTCAATTCATCGCAATTATTGCACAGGATGTCATAAGTTTTATGATTTGAATTATGTAATAAACAGTGATGAAATACCACTTTGTGATTGTGGAGCAACTATTAAGCCTGATGTTGTTTTATATGAAGAAGGTTTGGATGATAATACTATATATGGTGCTATTGGGGCAATCAGAAAAGCTGACTGTATGGTTATTGCTGGAACATCTTTAGTAGTTTATCCAGCAGCAGGTTTAATCAATTATTTTAGAGGCAAATATTTAGTAGTTATTAACCTGTCTGCTACCTCACAGGATTCAAGAGCAGATTTAGTTATAAAAGAAAAAGTTGGTGAAGTATTCAAAGAAATCACTGTTGGAAGGAAGGGTTAATAAAAGATGAAGGAACTGATAAAAAAGTTAATTGACAGCATATTTTCCTTATTTCCTCTGACAGATACAATAATATTTGAAAGTCATCCTGATGTCAGCGATAGTGCAGAAGCATTGTTTCGTTATTTTTTAGAAAAAAAGGTTAATGAAAAATATAAGATTGTTTGGATTTTGTTAAAAGATAATCCTGCTGATTATCCAAGGGAGAACAATGTTTATTATTACTTAAGATATGATAGTAATATTTTTACCAAAATTAAAGTTGCCTACATATTGAATACCGCAAAATATATTATTGATAGCAATATATACATTTATAAAAAAAGGAAAAATCAGATTAGAATTCATTTAGGGCATGGTATGCCGCTTAAGTATCGAAAAGAATATTCTGAACAATTAGGTGAAGTTGATGGTATTTTAATAGCTTCTGATGAATTTAGAGAATATTTTACTAATGTATGTAAAGCTAAAGATAATCAGATACTGAGTTTAGGCTTGCCAAGGAACGATTTGATATGTCAGAAGTATGATATTGAGGAGTTTAAAGACAAAAAGGTTATTGTCTGGATGCCAACTTATCGTCAGCATGAAGATAAAAGGATTGAATCGCTAGAGGTAACCTCTAAGTTTGGTTTGCCTTGTATTAATAATGCTGCTGAATTGAAACAGCTGGAAAAGGTTCTGGTTGAAAATGATATCCTTCTTTTATTAAGATTACATCCAGTTCAGGATACTTCTTTTCTTACAGAAGTTAAAATGAAAAATCTAATATTTGCCAATGATGATTTCTTAAAAAATAAGGGAATCAAACTGTATCATTTACTGTCAGCAACTGATGCTATGATTACCGACTATTCTTCAGTCTATTATGATTATTTATTAACCGATAATCCAATAGGATTAACGACTGATGATATCGATGAATATAAGAGAGTTAACAGTATCTTTTATGATGATTTAGAAAATAATATTATTGGTCAATATATCAATAACTTCCAACAATTGTTGCAGTTTGTTTTAGATATTGCCAATGGTAATGATTTCACCAAAGAGAAAAGACAGATAGCCAAAAAGAGATTTCAAAAATATGATGCTTCTTTTTGTGAGCGTGTTTATTTATATTTAAAAGAAAACTTCCATTTATAGGTGGTGAAAAAATGAGTGAAGAAAACAAAGGGAAATCTATTATGTCCGGAATGTTTTGGCGCTTTGCGGAAAGAATAAGCGCTCAGGGCGTTTCTTTTGTTGTTTCTTTAATTTTAGCTCGAATATTAACAACCCATGATTTCGGTGTTGTGGCCATATTATTAATCTTTATTGATGTAGCTAATGTTTTTGTAAGTTCAGGTTTTGGAGCAGCACTGGTCCAAAAAAGAAAACCGACTGATGAAGATTATTCAACAATTTTTTTCTTCAATATTGCTTTTTCGATAATGGTTTATTTGGTTATTTTTCTATCAGCTCCAGCAATTGAAAGATTCTATGCTATCGATAAACTGGGTTTTTATTTACGTCTATTGGCTTTAAAACTACCTATATCTGGTGTCAGTACAACTCAATATGCCTATGTTCAAAAGAACATGTTATTCAAAAAGTTTTTCTTTTCAACTATTATTGGCACACTAGTCTCAGCTGTAGCAGGTATATATTTAGCTCGTGAAGGTTTTGGCCCATTAGCTTTAGTTTTCCAATATTTGATAAATGCTTTAATAGCTGCTGTTGTGTTATGGTTTTCAATAAAATGGAAACCAAAACTGTTCTTTTCATTCAAAGTGCTAAAACCGCTGTTTAATTATGGCTGGAAGATACTGTTTTCTTCTGTTTTGCATTCTATCTACATCAATTTAAGAGGTTTGGTTATTGGAAAGTTTTATACTCCCAATGATTTAGCCTTCTATAATCAGGGATACAAAGTCCCATACTTGTTTGTAAACAATGTTAACGTAACAGTAGATTCGGTTCTATTTCCTGTTATGGCTAAAAAACAAGATGATAAGATAGAGATGAAAGAAATTCTAAGGAAATCGATAACCGTGTCTTCAATCATTATCTGGCCTATGATGATAGGTTTGCTGGTGGTTTCAAAAAATTTAATATTATTGGTTTTGACTGAAAAATGGCTTCCTTGCTTACCGTTTTTATGGTTAGGTTGCATTCAAGGTGCTTTTGAACCTGTCCAGATAACCAATCTACAAGCTATAAAAAGTATGGGAAGAAGCGATCTGATTCTTATTATGGAGTTTATAAAAAAGGGTTTTGGAATTCTATTGCTGATTTTAACTCTCAAACACGGAGTTTTAGCTATCGCTTTAGGTGGAGTTGTACAAACAGTAATTGCGACAATCATCAATACCTATCCAAACAAAAAACTTTTAGGATATAATTACTTTCAACAGATAAGTGATTTGATTCCAGCAATTATTCTTTCTTCAATTATGGGAGTAATTGTATGGTCAATGAACTATATCAATATCAGGTTAACCATTTTATTGCTTTTACAGGTAGTTGTGGGAGTAATTGTCTATGTATTATTAGTGTATGTATTTCAAAGAGAAACGTTTAATGAAATTATTTTTCTGGTTAAAGGAAAAAAAGGAGTTAGTGTATGAAAAAAATGAATATTCCATTCTCACCCCCAGATATTTCTGAGGCAGAAATAAATGAAGTTGCTTCAGCACTTCGTTCTGGCTGGATTACAACTGGGCCAAGGACAAAAGAACTGGAAAGATTAACAGCTGAATTTGTAGGCACAGAAAGGGCTGTGTGTTTAAATTCTCAAACAGCCTGTTCTGAGATGACTTTACATCTGCTGGGAGTTGGCCCAGAAGATGAAGTAATTGTTCCAGCTTATACTTATTCAGCTACCGCATCAGTTGTTGCTCATGTAGGCGCAACAATAGTAATGATTGATTGTCAAGAAAATAGTTTAGAAATGGACTATGAGGCTATGGAAAAGGCTATTACAGAAAAGACAAAAGTAATCATTCCAGTAGATCTGGCTGGTATTCCTTGTGATTATGAAAAAATATTTGAAATTGTAGAAAAGAAAAAAGGACTGTTTAGTCCAAATAATGAGATTCAAAAAAAGTTTGGCAGGATTATTGTTTTATCTGATACGGCCCATGCCTTTGGAGCTTATTGGAAAGGCAGGCCTGTTGGTTCGATTGCTGATTTTTCAAGTTTCAGTTTTCATGCGGTTAAAAACTTTACTACCGCAGAAGGTGGAGCTCTTTCCTGGAGAAATATCGACGGTATAGATAATGAAGATATCTATAAGCAATTGCAGTTGTTTTCACTACATGGACAAAATAAAGATGCTCTGGCTAAAACTAAACTGGGAAGTTGGGAATATGATATCGTTGGAACCTGGTATAAATGTAATTTAACCGATGTAGCTGCTGCTATCGGACTGGCTCAAATGAAAAGATATCCAGCAATGTTGGCTAGAAGAAAAGAAATAATTGAAAAATTTGACAAAGCCTTTAAGCCTGTTGGAATTGAAGTTTTGCAACATTATACTGATGAATATCAATCATCAGGGCATCTGTATATTACCAATATTCCAGGTATTTCAAGTGAACAAAGAAATGAAATTATCAACAAGATGGCTCAGCAGGGCATAGCTTGCAATGTTCACTATAAACCTCTTCCAATGCATACGGCTTATAAAAAGCTTGGCTTTGATATTAAAGATTATCCAAATGCCTATAAGCATTTTGCTAATGAGATTACTTTACCACTTCACACTAATTTAACGGATGAAGAAGTAGATTATGTAATCGAAAAATATATAGAAATTGTTAAAGAATATCTTTAGTTTATAAAAGAAAAAGGAGAATTGTTAGATGAGTAAGTTTTCAGTTTTAATGTCTTTATATATAAAAGAAAAACCAGAATACTTTGATGAATGTATGAAAAGTGTTATTCATCAGACAGTTTTACCAACGGAAGTTGTAATTGTTTTAGATGGTCCGATAACTGAAAAATTACAGCAAAGAGTCGATTATTATCTAGAAAAATATCCTGACCTTATAAGAACAGTGCCTTTAAAGGAAAATCAGGGTTTAGGAAAAGCTTTGGCAATAGGCGTGCCGGAGTGTAAATATGATTTGATTGCCAGGATGGATACTGATGATATCTGTCGAGATGACAGGTTTGAAAAACAGTTATTAGAATTTGAGAAAAATCCAGATTTAGATATTTGCGGTTCTCACATTGCTGAGTTTTCTGAAACAGTAGATAAGATTAAAGGAAAAAGGCTGGTACCTTTAGAGCATGAAGATATAGTTAAATATCAAAAAAGAAGAGATGGCTTTAACCATGTAACGGTTATGTTTAAAAAAGAGTCAGTTTTAAAAGCTGGTAACTATCAGCATGCCTTATTGATGGAAGACAGTCTATTATGGGCAAATATGTTCTTAAATGGCTGCATTGGCAAAAATATCGATGATTGTCTGGTTTATGTCAGAGCAGGAGATGAAATGATTGAACGTCGAGGAGGTTTTTCATATTTTTTGAAATATAAAGAGGGAAGAAAGAAAATATTGGAAACAGGATTCATTTCAAAATTTGATTACTATTACACTCTGCTAGCTCAACTTGTTGTGGCATTAGTTCCTAGCAGGGCAAGAGTATTTATCTTCAATAACCTGTTAAGAAAAAGCAATTGAAACACAAAGTTATTAAATTAAAGCTTAAAAATTTTGTTTTGAAATAAATTTGTTGTATTATTAAAGATAGGCGAACTTATCGCCATATGAAAAGAGAAATTAAATGAGACTATTATCTTGGCATGTACTTCCTGAAGAGTTACAACAGCCGGAAGTAAAAAAATATTATGATATTTTAGAAAAGAAGCAAGGACAACTGGTGTTGAAGAGAATCTTCGACTTTATTGTTTCCTTTTTATTGCTGATTGTTTTAATCCCAATCTTTGGGCTATTGGGCATTATCATAAAACTTGATTCAAGTGGTCCAATTTTTTATCGCCAGGAAAGGATTACCACCTATGGGAAATCTTTTTACATCTATAAGTTTAGGACGATGTACAACAATCCGGGTAAATCAGGTTCTCTAGTAACGACAAAAAATGATTCAAGGATAACCAAAGTTGGTGCATTAATAAGAAAGTTTCGTCTTGATGAATTCCCACAGCTAATAAATGTTTTAAAGGGTGAAATGAGTTTTGTCGGCACCAGACCAGAAGTAAGAAGATATGTCGATGCTTATGATGCAGAAATGCTAGCTACTTTATTACTTCCTCCAGGAATAACTTCCCTGGCTTCAATCAAGTTTAAAGATGAAGATGAATTCATTGAAAAATATATCAGTGAAGATGAATCGATAGATGAAGTTTATATAAATAGGGTCTTACCTTTAAAAATGAAGTACAATCTTGATTATTTAAGAAACTTTAGTTTGTTAGAAGATTTTTCACTGATGGTAAAAACTATTTTTGCAGTTTATAAATGGGAGAAAATATGGTCGAATATACAAAAGAAGAATTAGAACAGATTCATAAACTAACAACTGAAATGGCCGAATATTATGTTTCCTTTTGTCAAAAGCACAATCTTTTGTGTTACTTATGTGGTGGAGGATGTATTGGAACAATACGTCATAAGGGCTATATTCCCTGGGATGATGATTTAGATTTCTTTATGCCAAGAGAAGATTATAGTAAATTTTTAGAACTGTGGAAAAACGAAGATCATCCTCGTTACAAAATGAGCAATGAAACAAGGACATATCATGATCGCAACAACTACGCTACAATAAGGGACATGGAAACAACCCAAATCAAGCCTTATCAGGCGGATCTTGACATAGTTCATGGTTTAGTGTTGGATATAATTCCAATTGATGGTCGGGCACCGGAAGGAATTAAAAGAAAAATGCAGGTTATATATGCCTTGATCTATTCACTGTATCGCACCAGTATTGTACCGACTAAACATGGCAAGCTACTGCAGATCGGTTCATGGATTTTATTGAATTTGGTGCCAAAAGCTTTACATTATCCAATATGGAGATACTGTGAAAAGAAAATGACCAAATATCCGCTATCGGAAAGCAAATATATGACTGAACTATGCTGTGGGCCTGCAACACTGAATAAAATCTATCCAAGTAAAGCCTTTGAAGCAGCAATTTTTAAACCATTTGAAGATACGGAAATGCCAATTCCGATTGGCTACCATGACTATCTGACAGTTGCTTTTGGAGATTATATGCAACTACCTCCAAAAGACAAACAAAAAGCTCATCATGAGGTTGTCTTACTGGATTTAGAAAAAAGTTATATCAACTATAAGGGAATTGCCTACTTAACAGAAAAATAAAAAGAACGCGAAGTTCTTTTTTAGTTCTTTAATATATCTTAAGCTAATCTTTGTCCTCAAGACATTGTTCACATTGACAATCGTCATCGTGATCATGATGGCCATAAACACCTTCCAAATGATCAGGCAAGTGCTGCTGGTTGTCTTCTTTAAAATCAAAGGGATGAACAGTATAGTTTTTAATCAGTTCTCTGGCAATATTGAGATTTTTGATTACTGGAGTAATCATCAGCAAATCAATATCCATTATGTAATCATAGCTGTCTTTGCTTAAATACCAAAGAGTATGTTTGCTGGTGGAAGTGTCAATCGGAAGGTATTTTTCAACATAGATATCACCTTCATCATCGTAGCTATAGACGGGCAGTTCAATTTGTGAAATCTCATTGTACCAGATATCGAGGTTTTCTTCATCTTCTTCAGTTTCAGGATCAAATTCATAGTGAATGGTTAGATTTAATCCGTTCAGTAAGGCATCTGAGTTTTCAACTTTGATAAAGTCAGGTAGAATTTCAGATTTATAATCAATGTGTCTAAATTTACGAATGAACTGATAAGAATTAGACTGATGATTGTAAACAATAGCACCATAGTTTTCAATTTCCTTATCGATAGTTTTAATAAACTCACAATTTGTATCCGACATATCAACAATCATATTCAAATATAATTTTTCCATTTTAATCACCACATTTATTTTAGCACAATAAATAAAAGATGATATAATATTTAAAGTGTCAAAACACCATAAAAGCCCCTTTAGTTAAATGGATATAATAAACCCCTCCTAAGGGTTAGTTGCAAGTTCGATTCTTGCAGGGGGCGCCAGATATAAAAAGATCCCCATTGAAGGATCTTTTTTAGTTGGTTTTAGTTTACAGGATTTGTAAAGTGTAAGTTATTTGTTTGAAATTTTCTGATTCATTTTATCAATTTTGTTTTTCCAGAAGATGTATTGAATTGACCAGATTACAATATATACTAATAAGAAAATTCCAAAATAAACTACAAAACCTTTAATGGTAGGCTCCATCCATTTTGCAAAATAAGCAACTGGCATCATTACAAGGGCAGTAATAGCAAAGTAGATACCTGATTGTTTAGCAATACTCCAATTATCCATTTCCCAAATTACAGAGCTGGCTGCAAAAGTTGCACCCAACAGTCCACTCAATGCTGCCTGCAATATCACCGCATTAATTTCACTGCCTGTTGTTTCGATAAGTTCAGGTACACATGGAGAGTAATAGCCATTTGCATGTATAAGTGAAATCAATATAGTTATGATATAACCCTGTGCAATTCCCAAAGGAATTCCTAACAATCCTCTTAAAAATATTTTCTTTTTCATAATGTTCACCTCATATTCCTAATGTTTTCTTGATTTTACTTACGTATCTTCTTGATGCATAAGTATTTGTTCCGTTTAATAATGTTACACAGATAGTACCGGTAAAACTTAAATCAAAGCTTTTTACCTTTTTTAAATTAACTATTTCTGAATTAGATATTCGCAAGAATATACAACTATCTGTTCGCTGTTCTACTTCGTAAAGACGCAGATTAAGAGTATAATCTTCCTTTTCTGTTTCAGCAATAACTTTGCCACTTGAAGCATAGATACGATAGATATCATTTGGTTCTAGAATTTTTACAGCCTCATTTTTAAAGCCGGCAATTATTTTTGGCTGTACATCTTCGAGTTTTTTGATGATATCATTGACTTCTTCAGTAACTTCGTTGGTAACGATGATTATTTTTGTTTCCTGACAATTCTGGTCAATTCGTACTTCAATTTGCATATTTTCACCCCTTTCAGGTTTCGATTACATTATAGGGAAATCAAGAAATCCTTTCTACAGATATTCAATAGATGGTTATTTTTAAACTATAACTGGTAGTTTAACAGGCTATAATCATAAGGTTGACACACTACTTTATAAAGACATAAGTCAATTTCATGACATTTATTATTTAAGAGGATAATTGATTTGCCATTTTTGCTGGCATTTTTTCGATTTTAAACATTATTAGAAAAAAGTTCAGGAAACAATTAAATAAATTGTTATTCTGAACTTTGTATTTTCACATTATCTTTTAATGAAAGTAAAGTTTTATTTGTTTCTGGATATCTATATTCAACTTTTCAATTGTTCCATCATCATATACTTTTTCCATCTTTTTTCGAACTGTTCTTGGAAAGAGATTTTTCATATCGTCTTGGTAGTATTCTCCATCTCTTGGAACTTTGGCTTCTACAATAACATATTCACCATCCATTTCTTTTACTACAAATGCATAAGGAGATGATGATTCGCTATCTTTAATGATTTCACCATTTTCTAAGTAGTACTTTCCTTCCAAAGCCCAGGTATAGACATAAAAGACACCATCCTTTTTTTCTTCCAATAAATATATTCTTATGCTGGCAAAGGCTTTTTCATTGTCGTGACGTTTAAATTGTCGATCTCCTTTGGCCATTAAATAATCTATTATAGACATTTCAATCAGGCTCTCTTCAATATCAATAGGTGGCGAATAAGAAAAACCCCAAGTGCTGAAGACAACAGGTTGATTGTGTCTCATGCGATTTAAATCTGTAAAGAATAAGGTTGCTATTATAATAATTAAAACCAGATATACTATAGAGAAAAAACGTAAATAGCTTTTATTTTTTAATTCAGTAAAGTCTTTGTATTTTTCTTTTTTCATAATCAGCCCTTCCTTACTAATAAGTATAATATAAAATAGGATATTTTTCATAACTATTAACTTTCAGTATTTCAGTGGAGGCTTAATTTTTGATTGAAACAATAAATGAAAAAGATTTATCTCTTAAATTTGATAAATCTTTTTTTATCTATTTTTTGTTAATAGTACTGGTTTTATGGTTTTAAAACGATGATATCATTTGCATAATCGATACTATTCTGGCTATCGATATTAAATACTCTAAACCTGATTTTAATAGTTTCAACTTCAGTAATATTTTTTTCTTCCAGTAGTTCTGGAATAATAGATATGAAACTAATATAACAATTTCCACCAAATACAGAATCGGCATAAAAGAAAGCAATCTCATATCCATTAATAGATAATTCTTCAACAGAGTACATCAATGAATCGTCAGTTTTATTTATTAAAAATAGGTTGACAGTGTAACCATTCTTTCCATCAGGATTATAGCCTGTAACAATTACTGTAGCATATTCATTATCAATAATTACATTATCATTTTTCTGTGGTTCTCTAACGTACTTTACAGCTTTGTCTTCGCCATAAGGATAGATATGAATAGTTTCATAAACTATAGGTTTATAATTCAAGTCACTACTATCATAAACATAGAAAGTTATTTCAATATCAGTAAAATTATCAATCTCATAGCCAATAAATTCTTTAGTTGTGAAAGAAACATCAATATCTAATGTTTGTCCAGAAGCAACCTCTAGATAAGTATAGGGATAATATTGAATGCCGTTAACAGCTGAACTTGCTATTGAAAAAATATAGTTTTTATCCTTTGATTTATTTTCACATTCTATTTTTATAGTAAATCCATTTTTATTTTCAGGATAAATTTCTTTAATCCTGATAAGGCAGTTTTCATTTTCAATTGCGTCAAATGCTGTAAAAACAATTTCATTGTTTTGATTTACATTGCCATCTGGAATTGTTTTTTTACCACAAGCTGAAAGTGAAAGTGTCATCATTAAAGCGATAGTCAAGATGGTAATTTTTTTCATTTTTGTGTCCTCCTAATAATCATAAATATAAAGAGATGGCAAATTTTAATAAATTTGTATATATAAATTTATTTCCATTTATAAGAATAAATAATTTATTTTCTTAAATAAGTAGTATATTATTAATTCTCTTAAATTTGCCTGTGTATCTATTATATCATTTGTACACTGATTTTTTTAATTTTTAAATAAAAGGACTGATTTTATAAAAAAGATTTTGTGAAAGTCAAACTAAAACCTTGTTACATAGTAATGTGGGCAAGGGTTTAATATTTTATGGATTTAAGGTGAAGGTTTCTTTGAAGTAATAGTCTCCCTGCCAATTTTCGTAAGTATTTGCGGCCAACAATAGCTGAATTTCCTCTATGTCGGTAATACCTTTTTCTTTCAATATGTTGTCAGGCCAGACAATTGAGCTAAAGGCACATCCATTGGCAGAAACATAGGCTGTGTAATAAGGATTTATATTGTGTCCATTTACTGATGCATCGGCCACAGAAAACATTGCGACACTAGCGGTTTTATTTAATAGGAAAAGGTCAACAGCATATCCATTCTCATTTTCAGGATCATAGCCTATTACAATTACCTTTACATATTGATTGTCAACGATGACATTATCAGATGGTTGTGTTTCTCTGACATATTTACTTGCTTTGTCTTCACCATAAGGATAGATATGGACAGTTTCTAAAACAACGGCGCCAGCATCCCAGTTACCTAAATCAAAAACAAAGAAAGTTAACTCAATATCGGTGAAATCACCTACACCATTATCTTTTAATTGGTTACTTAAAAGTATAATATCGGCATTATATTTTTTCCCAGCATCAATTTGAAGTGCAAAATCAGTTAAACAATCAATACCATTGATAAATGAATCTTCAATTGAAACCATATAGCTTTTGTCATTGGATTTGTTTTTTAACTCAACTTGTACGGTAAATCCTGAGCTGTTGTCGGAATCAATGCCTGTTATTATAATTGAGCAGTTTTTATTATCAGCAACAACAATCTCAGTAAAAGAACTGTTATCATTGTTTTCTTTACCATTTTTATCAGTGTTATCAGTAATGTTTTTTTCACCACAGGCTGAAAAGGACAGCGTCAATATAATGGTCAAAAATATAATTAAAAGTTTTTTCATTTTTGTTTCCTCCTTTATAGAAACCTAAAAAATTGAAATAGAACAATTTGTTAAAAGTCATTATGAATAGTTTTTGAAAAACGAATATCTCTCTGTTTTAAAACTAAGAATTATTGATATAAATATTATAACACTGCCATAATAAAGGAAATATTTTTCTATGAACTTGTGAAAAAATATGAATTAATGTACATTAGACAATAAAAAAAGCAGGCGTTTTTTAATGCCTGCAAATTCATTTTATTGTTTTTCTAAAGCTAATGTTTCAGTTGTGATATCACATACCTCAGCTGGACCATAATATTGAATAGCTCCAGGGTAAACAAACGCTGTTTCAATTGCCCATCTTTCTCTGTTGGCAGCAAAGTATTTAAATGGATTTCCATCTAATTCAACTAAGGCTTTTCTAATAACAGGTTTGTCTTCTCCATGTCTTCTTTCGATGTTCATCATCTTGGTGATTGGCATACCGCCAGCAATCCATTGCTCAGCTGGTTTAGAAAGGTTAGCTACCTTTGACAGATAACCATTATAGCCATATTGGATGAGCATGAAGGCATTGTATCCTAATGAATAACAATAGTCAGCATCGAAATTAGATGGGAAAGCACATCTTCCTTCATAACCGAAGAAGTGATGAAGAGCACTGAATTTACCATTGTATGTGCCTTTTGCTTTTCTTTTAGCCAGATTAGCTTTTACTAGTGAACTGAATAATTTTTCAGATTCAATCAGTGAAACCTGAACGTTTCCATGAGGGTCTCTATCCATAAATAATTGTTGCTGGATATTTAGAGGTAACATGTCGAATACTTCTAAAGAATGTTCTGTTAATCCTTTTTCAATCAGATGATATTTATCTTCCCAAGTAGGTAAAGCATTAAATTCATCAGCTTTACTGCCGGCTAGCATTTCATTTATTTCACCAATCAGTATTGAGAATTCAGGAATAAATTCAACAACTCCTTCTGGAATTACTGCAATACCGAAGTTATTGCCATTAGCTGCACGCGCTGCTACTGCATCAGCAATATAATCAGTAATTTCAGCCATTGACATTTCTTTAGCTGCAATTTCCTCTGAAATTAAACAGATATTTGGCTGAGTTTTTAAGGCACATTCTAAAGCAACGTGAGAAGCAGAGCGCCCCATAACTTTAATGAAGTGCCAGTATTTTTTAGCAGAATTTGCGTCTCTGGCAATATTGCCAATAAGCTCACTATAGGTTTTGGTTGCTGTGTCAAATCCGAATGAACATTCAATATCTTCATTTTTTAAGTCCCCATCGATAGTTTTTGGACAGCCAATTACTTGAATACCATAATCTTTTGAAGCAAAGTATTCAGCCAGTACGGCAGCATTGGTATTAGAGTCATCTCCACCGATTATTACAATAGCATTAACACCATTTTTCTTGCAGACAGCAGCTACTGTTTCAAACTGTTCGACTGTTTCAAGTTTGTCTCTGCCAGAACCGATAATGTCAAAACCGCCAGTATTTCTGAATTTATCAACATAATCATCCTCCAGTACGATGAAGTCATCTTTAAGCAATCCGATAGGTCCCTTTTTAAAACCATACAACTGGTTTTCTGGATTGGTAGCTTTTAAGGCATCATACAGGCCACAAATTACATTGTGTCCTCCTGGTGCCTGACCACCAGATAAAATAACAGCCACCTTCTGAACTTTGCTGACAGAAGTGTTTTCTCCTTTTTGGAATGTAATTTCTCTTTTTCCATAAGTGTTTGGGAAAAGAGCTTTAACTTTTTCTTGATCAGCTACACTTTGGGTTTCTACACCTTCCTTAACAGAAATGTTAGCGATACCGCCTCTTAACATTGCCGGAAGTTTAGGAGTGTACTGATATCTAGCTTTTTGTAATGATGATATTTTCATATTGTCCTCCTTTTAGTTACAACTGAATTGTAAGTTATTTTTCACTTTTAGTAAAGATTAGAAACCATTTAATTGTGAAAAAATAGTTTTTTAGCATTTATTTTATAAAATCCTCCTTTTATTAAATTGTTGTCATTTTAAATATGCAGGAAATCGTCTCTTAAAAAAGAAAAACCGTTATACTTTATAAAAACGGCTTTCAATCTTTTAAATCAGCAATTTCTCCCATATCTGGAAGCCAGATAGAAGAGGCATCAATTAAATTGCTTCTATCTCTTTTCTGTCCAGCAATAGTTGATGGTATCGTTCCATCTAATTGTCCACGAACACTTTGTGCTCTTAACAGACAGAATTTTTTTATTGTATCTACTCCTAATAGAAAGTCTTCATAAGAACAGAAGGCAGTCGGATCTTTTTGTACATATGGTGCAATCATTTCTAAAGTATCAGCAATAAACTCTTCAAAATAGCCACTTTCGAAATAACTTTCAATTAAATAATTAAAGTAAGCATGATATTGATCATAATATTCTCTGTTTTTCATCAGATTATGGTACAAAGGACGCTTAAGCATTATTTCTCCACTGGCTGGAGTGTTTATCGGATAGTTGACATAGAGGGTAGAATCATTTATTGGATTTGGCATGCCTAGTGAGTAGGTAGCAAAAGCCAGATTATAGTCCCAAGGAATAATGCTCAGTATGCCATCTTTTTCATAGAGGAAATAGTTGTGTCCTGTTTTGCCAAGATAGCTGTCCATATTAACGACAAATACCTGGGCTGTAAAATAACGAAGTACTTCATCTACATTGATGGCGGTTTCCAAATTCTCACCAGTAGACAGAACCTTTAATGCTTCAATGACTCTTCTTTTATCAGCGTCAGTGATTTTAAATTTTGCTTTGCGAAAGATATTGTCATAACTGTCAAAATTGTCATCAGTATATCGTAAGTGCACATCAGCATTTTCAGCTTTTAGAGATTTATAGTCAGGTTTATAAAGCTGTCCATGGTTAGTGCCAAAATTTCGTCTGGCAAAACCTTTTTCGGGTTCTTCAATTGCTAGAAACAGTCCCCAGTCTTGCCCATTGACACGCACCCAGGTATAGCTGCATAGCGGAGCAGGAACACCCATGTGTTCCATCATATCAAAGGTAATCCAGGTTTTCATATAGCTATTATCCTGAAAGGAAGTGTCTAATGAAAATTTATCAAGTCCGTGATAGGTTTTGTAAGTATAGTGGTCAAATTCTATTTTTAAACTATAGCGGTCTAAACCATATTTATTGATCAGTCGAAGGGAGTTATTTCCCTTGGCGCGCAGTCCAACATTGGTATACTTTTCTCCATCGATGACGATAGTACAAGGGGAATATTTTTCTTCTGTTGCTGTGGCTAAAAAAGTGTCCCAGTCATCAATGAAAATATCAATGGTATGGACCCTGCTTTTGTCAAAAAGACGTGATACATATCCTGGGGCAGAAGAAGATGGTGTAAGCCCTAAAGATTCTCCGTTCATAAACAGGACTGTGATTATTAGAGCCAAAGCCATCACTGCAATACAGATTTTATCAATTAATTTATGTTTTAACATGATTTTAATTCATATAATCGCCATTATAGGAAACCATAACAGTATGGTTAACGCCAGATACTTCAGCCAGTTCATTGATGAAATCGGTATCAGCATCTTTTAAACGAACTTCATAATTCAGTTCTATACATCCTGAAGCAACACTTTTACTTTTTAAAGTCATTTTCTTTACTTTTGATGAAATGAAACTGTGGGCAAACTTTTCAACAGTAGAATCAATAACGTGAAGCACTAAAATATAAGGTTGTTCAAAGCCTTTGTATTGAGAAAAAAGCAATAGAATTAATCCGATAAATAAGCTTCCTATTACCGCCAAAGGAATAAAACCGGCTGCTAAAACAATGCCAACCGCAATAGACCAAAACAGAAATACAATGTCTGAAGGTTCTTTAATCGCAGTCCTGAAACGAACAATTGAAAGAGCACCAACCATGCCTAGTGAAAGTACAACATTGCTTGTTACAGCTAAAATTACCAGAGCTGTAACCATACATAAAGCAATAAGAGTCACTCCAAAACTGGCAGAATACATAACACCAGCATAGGTCTTTTTGTAGACATAGAAAATGAACAGTCCAACCGCAAAAGATAGTCCTAAAGCAAGGACCATATCTAAAATAGATATTGATGTAACATTTTCTAAGAAACTTGATTTAAAGATATCTTGAAAAGATAAAGGCATAATCATAAACAATTCTCCCTTCTAGTCATATTTTCGACAAACAGCATACTTGGAATAAGAAGAAGCCTGTCGGTTTGGTAGTTGTACAGCCATAGTTACAACTTCCGGTAAAAATTCATCATATTTAACTTCTAAAACTGCTAATCCTTCACTGACTGGAGCGTGGAAGAGTTCAGGGTTTAAGAAGTTTGTGCTACCTAGTCCTGAGCGAAGGTTGCGATCAATGGTAACTCTAACATTTCCCGGGCCATAGATAAACGCCTCACGATCATAAGTCACAACAGTTTTAGGTTTTAGAAGCTGACCTTTCATTTTACTATATAGTTCAATAAGTAAAGGATGCTCACTATGAAGTGAAAACTCAATGTCACCATTAAGAATATTTCTAACCTGCTGTTCTGTCACTTTAACACTGTGTTTGCCACACATTCCATTGATTTTAAACTTTTTTTCCAAACGGATAAATGAAGTATCTTCACCATAGTAACGCAGGCGGAATTTTTCCCGAAGATTTACACCATCAATCTTCTGCCTTAACGCTCTGTCATATGGGGTATCAAAATACAAGCTGCTCACACGATAAGATCCGTGTGAGCCAGCATTAGGGTCATGGTCAAACAGTTTTCTAAGTCTTGATGTAATGACCAGATCATCCTGTTGATTGATATTGTGTTTTAACTCGTGTCTAAGTTTCAGCGGTTGTTTAATTTTAGTTGTAGTCGCTGTCATCGTAGTCAGAGTTACTGTCATAGTCAGTATTCTGATCGTAATCAGTGTTACTGTCATAGTCAGTATTTTGATCGTAATCAGTATTACTGTCATAATCAGTGTCTACACCATCATAGTCAGTGTCATTGTCATAATCAGTATCTACACCGTCATAATCAGTGTCCTCATCATAATCAGTATCTACACCATCATAGTCAGTATCTTCATCATAGTCAGTATCTTTGTAATCAGACAATCCATAGTCACTTTCATTTTCTAAATCTAATCTGACATTCCATTCGTTGTCTTTGGCAGCGTTTTTAATAGCCTCAACGACTTCATCAATGAATTCATCACTTGGAATTTGAGAACCAGATTCGATTTCTAGTACGATTTTGCGATATTCGCCTTCAACTTCTTCAACGAAGTAACCAGCATCACCAATAGCTTTTACCAGAGTAGAAATTGCTTCACGTGCTTCTAGACCGATTAAGCCATCAACACTGTTAAGAATTTCCATTGCATCATTGTTACGAGCAGTCAGACCGGTAACGACACCTTTTTCATCGTACTCAACGGCGATTTCAGGGTTAACTTTCAGTACAAGAACTCCACCTTTAGTGATGTCTTTATTTTTGTTTAACCCAAGCTGACCACATCCAGTCAGGCACAGACTCACAATCAGAGCCATAATAATTGCACGAATTGCTTTTTTCATAGTTTTTTCCTCCTTGAATAATTCATACATTCTAAGGGATGTTTTTCCCTTACAGTAATAGAATACGTAATTACTTTCTTTAAACTGGGGTTGTTTTAATAAATTAATGTTTTTTAAATTCAGTAATTATTTTTCCTTACAGTTATAGGATACGTAATAGCATATTAATAATTGGGGTCGGAAGGAAATAATTTAATTTTTTATTTAAATTTATCTGATTACCAACTATCAGAATAGACAATATTAAATTATAATCTAATAACCATAGTCGGTTATCCCACTATCAGACGAATAATCAGAATCGTCATAATCAGGGGACTGGTAATCAGAATCATCATAATCAGGGGAATTATAATCAGAATCGTCATAATCAGGCGACTGATAATCCGAATCATCATAGTCAGTATTCCCATAATCAGAATCAACATAATCAGAATCACCATAATCCGAGTCATCATAGTCGCTGTCATCAGGATTAATTGGAATAATAATTTGATCGTTTGAATTTTTTACTTTAATTTCAATAGTTATCGTAATTTTTTCACTTAAGTAGTTATTTATTTGTGTTGAGAGCGCGTCACTTCGTGATACGATCCATTCATTATTATCGGCATCAAATGTAAGTGTAATTTTACTTCCATCATATAGATAGCCTTTCTCAATTGCTCTTTCCAACAGCTCATCCATGACTAACTCCAAATCTTTCTTTTTATAGTCATAATCTTTAATTAAATCATTTCCATCCATATTGACCCCCTGTAAGTTGACAACCACATCGTTTCGATTAACATCGATACGAACTTCCGGGTTGATACTCATGTAAATAGAGGCATAAGTCATTTGACTAAACTGGAAAACGATTGTAACCATCATGACTATAACAGCTGCCATAGCTGCCAGTGAATAAAACCACCTTTTGCTTTTTGTTTTCTTTTGTTTAGGAATTGACTGTGGAATCTGCATTTCAATGACATCGGTAACGGTTTGTCCTACCTGATAATGCCGATTTGCGACTTTCAAAAAACGTCCATCTTCATCAAGCACTACGGCATAGCTTAGATGACATTCCATAACAATGTATTTTTTCATACAGACATACCTCCTTTCGTTTTCAGGGCGTGTCTTAAGTGCCCTCGGATAATCTCATATCCGTTTGAGTGGATCAAAAGCATAACTAGAATATATCTTCTGTGTCTTTCCAAAGTTTTGCGTTCCGCACCTGAGCCAGCAACAAGTTTGGTTAGAGGAAGTTTCTTTGTTTTCAACATCTCATCCAGCAGGTGCCTGTTTTCAATAGCGTAATTAATAGCTGAAACACAAGCTTCCATCGTGCGCTGCTGTTTTGGAGAGTTATCAGCCACATCAGAGAAAGTGACACCAAAATCTGCCATAACTGCAGAAAGTTCTTCAATCTCTTCTTTGGTCGCTTCCAGGTTGGCAGACTCCTGAATGTAATTGCGTTCATCAGCTATCATATCCATCATAGTCTGATCACCATCTCCAATTTCCTCACTAAGAGAGATGTTACTCTGATGTCTGACTTCTTTTCTTTGGAAGTCAATGATACGATTGCGGATCAGCATAGCAGCATAGGGAAGAAAAGCCCCCCTATCATGCTCATAGCCAAGTATTGCTTCGTGAAAAGCAATCATCGCAATGCTGAATTCATCGTCCTGCTCACTACAGAATCTGGAAATACATTTTGAAGCTTCTGATCTGATGAAAGGTATGTAGTCTCTGATTAATTCGTCAGCCTTTTGTAAATCATCTTTAGCCTGATAGACTGACATAATAATCTGATGCTCTTTTTGCATGACTTCACTCCTTCTCGTATATAGAATACGAAACAAAATTCCAAAAAGTGGGGTACATCTATATTAATAAATAAAAATTTATAAATATAGTGTACAATACAATAAAAAAATAAAATCAAGTATATATTAACATTTCTTAACTTAAAATTGCGTAAAAAATGGTGTAAAATAAAATATGCCAGACTTATAAAAGGATAAAAATCTTTAACTATAATATTTGACAGATTTTAAAATTCTTATTATGGTGATTATGTCACAGAAAAGCAAAAATGTTCTGGTTATAATAAGGTTGAAAAGAAAAAGGAGGACTTAAATATGTCTGCTATGAATATTAACAAAAACAACTTTGAAAGTGAAGTAATGAATTCTGACAAGCCAGTATTGTTGGACTTTTGGGCACCATGGTGTGGACCATGCCGTATGGTGGTACCTATCATAGATGAAATTGCTGCAGAACGTACTGATATTAAAGTAGGTAAAATTAATGTAGATCAGGAGCCTGAGTTGGCAAGTAGATTTAAAATTATGAGCATTCCTACATTAATGGTTATCAAGGATGGAAAAATCGTCAATACAGCGATGGGAGCAAGACCTAAGAGCGCAATTTTAGAAATGCTATAGGAGATAAATAATGGGGATTTTTGATGTTTTCAAAAAGAAGAATATTGACCAGTGGGTAGAAGAGTATAAAGCAACTTCTGGTGCAATTTTACTGGATGTTAGAACTGTACAAGAATATCAACAAGGTCATATTCCTGGAAGCAAAAACATACCTGTACAGCAGATTGATGAAGTAGCTTCAGTTGTCAACGATAAAAACACACCACTTTATGTCTATTGCCGTTCAGGGGCTCGCAGCGGTAGAGCTGCATCAACCCTTAAAAATATGGGATATGTCAATGCGGTTAACATTGGCGGAATCCTCTCTTATGTTGGAAAGGTAGAAAGATAAAGATGAAAGTAGTGATTGTAGGTGGAGTTGCAGCTGGAGCTTCTGCTGCTGCAAGATTAAGAAGATTGGATGAAAGGGCAGAAATAGTTGTTTTCGAGCGTTCGGGATATGTTTCCTACGCTAACTGTGGTTTGCCTTACTATGTTGGAGATGTAATAACGGACTCTGAAAATCTGACTTTACAGACTCCAAAAGGCTTTTATGATCGTTTTCGTGTTGAAGCAAAGGTTCATCATGAAGTAACTGCCATCAACCCAAAAGAAAAAACGGTTACGGTCAAAAATTTAGAAAATGGTAATGAGTTTAAAGAAAATTACGACAAGTTAATTCTTGCTCCTGGTGCAAGACCATTGGTGCCAGGAATTTTTGGCGCGGATTTAGATAAGGTATTTAAATTGCGTACGGTTGAAGATACTTTCCGTATTAAAGACTTCATTAATAAAACCAAGCCTGAATCAGTTGTTATTGCTGGTGGTGGGTTTATCGGTATTGAAATGGCTGAAAACCTTAAGGAACTGGGAATGGATGTAACACTTGTTCAATTGTTTAAACAGTTAACAGGGAACCTGGATCCTGATATTGCTTGCTTTGTTCATAGTGAAATGCGCAAACATGGCATTAAACTGCATTTAGGACAAGCGGTAGAAGGATTTGAAAAGAACGAAGATGGAGTAAAAGTACTGGTTAAAAACCAAAAACCTTTATATGCTGATATGGCGATACTAGCTGTTGGAGTTTCACCAGACACCAAACTGGCGAAAGATGCTGGACTAGAATTAGGTATAGGTGGAAGTATTATTGTCAATGACCGTATGGAGACATCAAGCCCTGATATTTATGCTGCTGGTGATGCTGTTCAGGTTAAACATTATGTTACTGGAAAGAATGCTCTGATATCATTGGCAGGACCTGCCAACAAGCAGGGAAGAATAATTGCTGATAATATATGTGGAGGCGACAGCAGGTATCTTGGTTCTCAAGGAAGTTCAATCCTTAAAGTCTTTGATATTACAGCTGCCAGTACTGGAATTAACGAAACTGAAGCCAAACTGGCTGGTTTAGATGCTGATTTTGTCATTTTATCGCCAATGAGTAATTCAAGTTATTATCCTGGTGGTAAAGTAATGACTATGAAGGTTGTTTTCGAAAAAGGAACATATCGTTTACTTGGAGCACAGATTGTAGGCTATGATGGTGTGGATAAACGAATTGATGTCATAGCAACAGCAATTCACGCCAAACTTAAGGCAACTCAACTTAAAGATTTGGACTTATCATATGCTCCACCATATTCATCAGCTAAAGACCCGGTTAATATGGCTGGATTTATGATCGAAAATATTGCCAGGGGAATTTTAAAACAATGGCATCTGGCTGATGAAAAAAATCTTCCTCGTGATGGCAGTGTAACTTTACTGGATACCAGAACTGTAAAGGAATATAGTGCTGGAAATGTTGAAGGATTTAAGAATATTCCAGTTGATGAGCTAAGAGAACGCCTTGATGAAATTGAAAAGGGAAAACCAGTCTATGTTATTTGTCAAAGTGGTATCAGAAGCTACATTGCCTGTCGTATTCTGGAGGGTTATGGCTATGAGGCCTATAACTTCTCTGGTGGGTTCAGATTCTATGATGCTGTGACAAGAGATCAGGCATTGATTGAAGAATCTTACGATTGTGGCAAGGATAAATAATCAACAGGCATTAAAAACACACTCCAATAAAAAAGAGCGTGTTTTTTTATACTTTCAGGGTGATATTATCACGGAAAACATTTTTTGATTCGGATATTATAAAATCAACAGATAATAAGGAGGTTTGTTATGACTGAAAATAAAAATGAACGTAAAGATACAATGGTACAAGGCAATTGCCTGACAGGCAATTGCATTATTGTTGCTGGTGTTATGAAGGTTGCTGAACTTGTAAAAGGACTATTTGTAAAGGATGGCAGGAATGAAAGTGCCGATTGCAAAAGATGCCAGGTAGAATGTCCAGCAAGTGAAAAGTAACAGTAAAAGATGAAAAAGAAAAATATCCACAATAGTGGAGTTTTTCTATGTTTGATTGATAATTACAAGATTCTCTAGTCTTGGAATATATAAGGAGGATGGATGACTAATATCAGAAAAAAACGCAGAGCCATCATAGCTCAGGAGGATTGTGTAGCTTGTGGCTGCTGTATGAGAGTTTGTGTTTTAAATGCTGTTGAAATTGTAAAAGGCTTATTTGCCAAGGTTGATGAGAATAAGTGTGTTGGTTGTGGATTATGTGTTAAAGAATGTCCAGCCAGCATCATTGAAATTAAAGAGGTGGAAAAGTGAAGAAGAAGTGGTATGACTATTTGTGGATTGTTTCGTTGATATATTTAGCTTTAGGATTTTTTAATATTCTATTTGCCTGGTTTGGACTTTTATGTTTTTTTATTCCGTTGTTGATTGCCACTGCAGAATCCAGCAAAGATTACTGCAGCTTTTATTGTGGCAGAGGACAGCTGTTTAGTCTTTTGGGTGGAAGATTTGGTTTGTCCAGAAAAAAAGACATGCCTGTCTGGATGAAAAGCAAGGTTTTTCGTTATGGTTTTCTAATTTTCTTTTTTGTGATGTTTTTTGTGATGCTTTTTAATACCTATCTGGTATTTGCTGGCATTCAGAATCTAAAGCAGGTTGTTACACTGCTGTGGACTTTTAAGGTTCCCTGGAGTTTTGCCTATAAAGGAACACTTTTTCATCCAGCAGTAGCTCAGTTTGCCTTTGGTTTTTATAGTGTAATGCTGACTTCCACAATTTTAGGTTTAATAACAATGGTGTTCTTTAAGCCACGTAGCTGGTGTGTGTATTGCCCAATGGGTACAATGACTCAACTCATATGTAAATTAAAAAATAAATAAAAAAACACCCGCCAGGCACTTATATCAAGTGCCTGAGGGTGTTTTATTCATCTGCAAGTGAACTTAATTTTTCTTCATCGATAATTTCTATTAATCCACGAGATAGTTTAACAATGCCATCGTTTTGAAAATGGCGCAACATTCTGGTTATTACTTCTCGATGAGAACCAATATGATTGGCAATTGCTTCATGAGTAATATTCAGCCTGTGACTCTCTTCAATTAATGTTTCTTCATAAAGGAATTTAGCCAGACGCTTGTCAAGACTTTTCCACATGATTTGTTCAATCAGCCACATGACATCGGTAAAACGTGTTCCCATTACCTCATTGGTGAAATTTGCTACAGCGGCAGATTCATCCATTATATTTTTATATATTTCAGCTGGTATTACCCAAAGATCAGTATCCTTTTCAGCTTCAATGATTATTTCAAATTCAATAGAGCGCATAATACAGTAAGCAGAAAATAAACACATGTCATAATCAAACAAACGATAAAGGGTAATCTCACGCCCTTCTTCTGAAATCATATAGGCTCGAAGTTGACCAGTTTTGACAAGAAGCAAACCAGTACAATTGATGGATCCACTATGAATAATTGTGCCCTTTTCAACTGTACGCATTATAAGATTGTCAAGAAGTCTGGTCTTTTGACTGGAATTCAATTTATTCCATACAGGAAAAGTTGTCTCAAAAGTCATGGCTATTCCTCCATATTTTCTACTAATTATATCTTTTATTAATGATATGTGTCAATTAAGGCTGCAGAAGACATTCTGCAATAACAGGCATAAAAAAATGTTTTTTATATAAGATATCTAACTGGGTTAAAAGAGTTTGTGAATATATCTTAAATATAGAAAAGTTTGATAGCAAAAAATCGATACAACATTATCAATGTTGGTGATGTTGTCATTGAAAAAAGATAAAAATATGATATGATATTACTGAAGGAGGCGACAGAAACCTATGAAACAAATGGTCTGTTCAATTTGCTCATACCTATATGATGAGACAAAGGGTATCCCAGAAGTAAATATTCTTGCCAATACCAAATGGGAAGAGCTTCCAGCTGATTGGAAGTGTCCTTGGTGCGGGGCAGGAAAAGATGCATTTCATGAAAATAAAAATATAGTTAATGAAGAAAAAACGGAAAAGCCTCAGGTGGATAAAGAACTTTCAGCCATTGAAATGAGCATTATTTGTTCTAATCTGGCTCTAGGTTGTGAAAAACAATATCTACATGAACAGTCGAAGTTGTTTTTTAAGTTGGCAGATTTTTTCAAGAGTAAAGCCGAATATACTGATAAAAAAGGCAATGCGGAGTTATTACAGCTGGTTAACAGAGATATTGAAGTTAACTATCCATATGCCAACGCAGTCGCATCTGAAAAAGCAGATCGAGGAGCTTTGCGAGCATTAACTTGGAGTGAAAAGGTAACTCGCATGCTTCAATCTCTACTATCGCGCTATGAAAAGGAAGGCGATAGGATGCTGGAGAATACGGGTGTATATGTCTGCACAGTCTGTGGTTTTGTTTATTTAGCAGATGCTGCTCCACAGTTGTGTCCTGTCTGCAAGGTTCCCAACTGGAAATTTGAAAAAATTGAAAGGAGGAACTGAAGATGGCTGAAAAATATGCGGTAAGAAATCTTCGCCTTTGTACCAAAGATTGCATTTGTCTGTATGTTTGCCCTACTGGAGCAACCAATACTGAAAACAGTATCATTGATATCAGCAAATGCATCGGTTGTGGCGCTTGTGCCCAGGCCTGTCCTTCAGCAGCAATTTCAATGGTGCCAAAGGTTATGCCTGCTCAGCAACCAAAACAGCAGAGCGTTGTACAGGCGATGCGTGGTTTAATTCAAAGCAAGGCCAAAGCAGAAATGATGGCTTCGCAATTAGATGACACCTTAAGTGTTGCTGTTGCCAAGTCCAGCCGCTTGATGGCAGAAGACCTGAATAGAGAAGCAGGCTTTATGCTGCCACAAAGCGAAAATACCAGAAAATTTCTGGAAAGTATCAAAAGTTATCCCGACATTCCATTTGATGTCGTTGATATACTGTTAAAAACAATTAATTTTAATGAAAAAATGGAGGAAAAGAAAATGGAAAAATGGAAATGTACAGTCTGCGGCTACATTCATGAAGGGCCAATGACTCCAGATTTTGTCTGTCCAATCTGTGGAGTAGGTCCAGACAAATTTGTAAAATGTGAAGAACCTAAAGTAGAAAAGAAACCTTTTGCTGGTTCAAAAACAGAAAAGAACCTATGGGAAGCTTTCTCAGGTGAGTCTCAAGCACGTAATAAATATACTTACTATGCTTCAGTTGCTAAAAAAGCAGGATACGAGCAAATTGCTGCTATCTTTTTACAGACAGCTGAAAATGAAAAGGAACATGCTAAACTTTGGTTCAAAGCTTTAGGCGCATTAGGCGATACAGCTGCCAACCTTTTAGATGCTGCTGAAGGTGAAAACTATGAGTGGACAGAAATGTAT
Source organism: Erysipelotrichaceae bacterium (assembly GCA_033808805.1). Lineage (GTDB taxonomy): Bacteria > Bacillota_I > Bacilli_A > Erysipelotrichales > Erysipelotrichaceae > UBA1783. The sequence continues at coordinate 61,610 of JAPXMY010000001.1, read as the reverse complement.
GCTCGTATGGCTCGTGAAGCTGAAGAAGAAGGTTATCTTGAACTGGCAGAACAATTCCGTGGAGTTGCAGCAGTTGAGAAAAACCATGAAGAACGCTATCGTAAATTATTACGTAATGTAGAGGCTCAAGAAGTCTTTAAAAAGAGCGGTGTAACTCTTTGGGAATGCCGTAATTGCGGTCATTTAGAAATGGGTGTTAAAGCATCTGATGAATGTCCAGTATGCTTCCATGCTCAGGCGTTCTTTGAAGTACGTGCTGAGAACTACTAGGAGGGAAAATTGATGAAAGCAAAATTCTATATTTGCCGTAAATGTGGTAACCAGATTCAAAAAATCCATGATGCAGGTGTTCCTGTAGTATGTTGTGGTGAGAAAATGGAAGAATTGGTACACAACACTGTTGAGGCAAGTGGTGAAAAACATCTTCCATACGTTAAAGTAGAAGACAGAACTGTCTATGTTAATGTTGGTAGCGTTGATCATCCTATGATTCCAGAACACTACATTGAATGGGTTTATCTAGAAACTGAAAAAGGTGGACAAATCAAGAAATTGGCACCAACAGATGCACCAAAGGCATCATTTGCTGTAGGCGATGATAAAGCAGTTGCAGTTTATGCATATTGTAATTTACATGGCCTATGGAAAACAGATTTATAAGAAAAAGAAGTAACCTGTCATAAAAAGACAGGTTTTCTTATTTGAAAGATAAAAATAAAACCATATAATGCTGAAAATTATATGGTTTTTATTATTAAAGCTTTTAAAAGTAGATTTTTTTGGTTCTATAGTCATATTTTTAATCTTTATACAGCAAAAAAGTTAATTAAAATAAACAAAATGTAAAATATATTAAATTAAATGTAAAATATAGTTGACACTTTGTAACATAAATGATACACTAAAGTCGCAAGGAGGTATGTTATGAAAAATATACGCTTAAAAGTAGCCCGTGTTGAGTTAGGTATGTCACAGGAAGATTTAGCAAAAGCAGTGGGTGTAACCCGTCAGACGATTGGTGCAATAGAAAATGGAAGCTACAATCCAACATTAAATTTATGCATTGATATCTGTAAAGCTACAAACAAAACATTAAATGATTTATTCTGGGAGGAAGATGAAAAATGAAAAAGAATAAGGAAAAAAAGAATTTTATATTTATGGATGAAAGACAAAGTCAAATCGCACAAAGAGCAAGTGCAAATGGTTATATCTTTTTGATAATTTACCTGATGGTAGTATCATTTTATAAAATTGTTACAGGTGGAGAGCCAATTTTAGAAATACTGGGTATCTTTGGATCAGCTATTGTTGTTATTATTTCACGTCGTTTGATGGGTGATGTCGAACAGCCAACTGATTATTGGAATAGACCACTGCCTACTGGTAGTTCAAAAGAAGAAAAATATGTACGTTTTAAAAATTATCTTGTTAAGAGTGTATCATTTGGTCTGACATTTGCTGTTATGGATACGGCATTATTGCTTTTTGGAGAAATAGATTTTATGGAATTTGAGTTTATAACTTCGACATTTCCTAACTTGAATAAAGGGGCAATTATTGCATTATCAGCAGCTATGGTCTTTGCAGGAGGTTTTATCGCCTCAATCATAATCGAATATTTAATTGGCGAATATTATGATGTCAGACGTTACAATAAAATGATTGCTGATTTGGATAAAGAAGAAAACGTTTGATAAAAAGAACATGCCTCAGGCTTAATCATAAAGAACGTTGTCTTTTTAAAACAAACTGTTGCTAAATCAAAATAATAAATAAACACATCTATTTTTAACAAAGAAATAGATGTTTTATTATACGTAGAAAGAAGTTCTTCTATACCATGAACATTTTTAAGCCCAAGAGGCTTTTTGACAATTGAAGAAAAAATCAAGAAGATTAAATGCGAATGATCGTTGCCAACAGACACTTATATACTTAGCTTTGTGTGGTTCGTCCTGGGCAAACCAAGCAATACGGAATAAAAAAGAGATTGATTTCAACCTCTAATTCTACATTTCAAGTTATTTATTTTCAGGAATCCAAATTCCATTATGGCGTTCACCTTTTTTTATACATTTACCATTTTTATAAGCAATTAAGGTATTGATGGGAAACTGTTTCCAATTTTCATCTGATAGAGGAGCAGTAGATATGTATGCTCCATTTTCTTTTTCTAGAAGATGAAGAGTAGTTTCAAAGTTGCAGTGAACATAGAGATATTGTCCATCGAAAATAAATAAGTTAACTTTATTTTTATTGTTTTCAGTTATTTGAGAAATTAAATTTTCTATAATCAGGAATTTTTCTTCAAAAGAAATATTGTGATCATATTTGTTTATCTCATCAATCAGCATTTCTGCGATTCTTTCAGAATCAGTTGACCCTTTTTGAATGTTTTTATATTTATCTAATGGCTTATATTCATTAACTGTACCATTATGAGTTAAAACATACTTATTATTGAATTTATCAATTTTAACAAAAGGATGATTATTTAAATAATTAATTGAACCTACAGTAGCAGATCTGATATGGGCAATCAGTTCACTTTCCTCAATTATATTTTCCAAACGATGCTTTAAATAGACAGAGTCATTGGCTTTAATCGGCTCTTTTTCAACATTATAGCCAATAGCAAGACCCCAGCCATCCGAGTGGTCTTCACTGTGGGAATAAAACTCATTCAGGTATGAATTCAGTTGTGTTTTTTCTCCACTGTAAGCAAACATTTCGCACATAATCTATCCTCCTAGAATATTATCGATAACTACCTGCATGGCGATAGCAAGTTTTCTGTGATTTATTTCATCTAAATGAATGTGATCAATATCATTCGATTTGACAAACTGATTTGGGTCTAAAAAGAAACAATTGTATTCCCTGGCTACTTTTTCATAGACAGCAGCCAGCTTTTTTGATTCCTTATGGTCTGATTCAATTGCGGAAACAATTAAAATTCTTTTTATCTCATTAAAAATAGCCGTATTGGCTCCAGGATATTTTATATCAATATCAACCAGAGAATCAAGAATTTCTCTTAATCCTTCACCGCTTCCCTGAGCATCAGTGAATTTTAAGTCATTAATTCCCAATTGGATAATTAACAAGTCAATTGGTTTAGCTGAAATTAAAGCATAGCCTAGACCCTTTAAACCGTTTCTATAAGGCTTGTAGTCATCGAAGATAGTTGTTCGACCATTAATTCCTTCTTCCACAATCTCATAGCCGGTAAGCAGTCTTGGCCATCTATTGTCATATCGGCCACCTGTGCTGTTATATCCCCAGGTATTGGAATCACCATAAATAAGTATTCGTTTCACAAAAAGTATTATAGCATAAAGAAAATATTTGTGAAAAAGTATTGACAAGTTAGTCAAGACTAACTATAATGATTTTCAGGATTAGAAAGAAGGTTTGTTTATGACTTTAGACCAATTGGAAATCGGTAAACCTGCTATCATTACCAAAGTAAATGGCAGCGGAGTATTGAGATGTAGATTGTTGGAGATGGGCCTGATACCTGAAACAGTAGTTGAGGTTGTTAAAACAGCGCCATTAAAAGATCCTATTGAGATAACTTTAAGAAGTTATGTTTTAACTATCAGATTAGAAGAAGCACAATTAATTGAAGTGCAAGAGGTAAATTAGTATGATTTATGCTTTAGTAGGAAACCAGAACAGTGGTAAAACGACTCTTTTTAATGCATTGACAGGTTCAAATCAACATGTGGGAAATTTTCCTGGTGTCACTGTTGAGCAGAAGTATGGAACTATAAAAGGTACAGATTATCAGATAGTTGATTTACCAGGCATTTATTCAATCAGACCATATTCAAGTGAAGAAATTCTGACCAGGGATTTTATTTTGAAAAATAATCCTGATGCTATTATCAATATTGTTGATGCTATGAACATAGAAAGAAATCTCTATCTTACTTTACAGCTGTTAGAACTTAGAAGACCGACAGTTGTGGCTGTAAATATGATGGATGAAGTCAGAGCAAATAACGGTTCAATCAATATTGAATTGATGTCTGAACTTTTAGGTGTTCCAGTAGTTCCAATCAGCGCTATTAAAGAAGAAGGAATTTCTGAACTTTTAAGGGTAGTGGAAAAAACAGCTAAAAATAAAAGTATTCCAAAGGTATATGACTTCTGTAAACCGGGACCAGTACATAGGTGCATTCATGCAGCCAGTCATGTTATTGAAGATCTTGCTGATGCTGCCAATGTTTCAGCCAGATATGCAACGATGCAAGTTATTTTAAAAGACCAGCAAATAATAGATTTATTAGATCTTGATGAATCAAAAATTGATATCATCAATTCTCATGTTGAAGAAATGGAAAATGAAAGAGGTTTGGATTGTGAAGCGGCTATTGCCGATATGCGCTATAAGTTTATTGAAAATGTCTGCAGTTTAACAGTTTCAAAACCTGAAAAGAGCAAGGAGAGAACAAGAAGCATCAATATTGATAAGGTTTTAACGCATAAATATTTTGCTATTCCAATCTTTGCAGTTATTATAACAGCTATCTTCTGGTTGACATTTGGACCATTTGGAACATTTTTTGCCGATGGATTTTCCGCCATCATAGATAATGGTATTGCTGTTATTGAAACACAATTGGCTAATTTTGGAATCAATGAGGTCGTTAAGTCACTGATTGTTGATGGCATATTGGCTGGAGTTGGCTCAGTCTTATCATTTTTACCATTAATTGTTATCCTGTTTTTCTTTCTATCAATTTTAGAGGATACGGGATATATGGCTAGAATTGCTTTTGTGATGGATAAACTGTTAAGAAAAATAGGTTTGTCTGGTAAAAGCATTGTTCCATTTTTAATCGGTTTTGGTTGTACTGTACCAGCAGTTATGGCTACAAGAACCTTGCCTTCTCAAAGGGATAGAAAATTAACGATTCTGTTGGTGCCGTTTATGAGCTGTACTGCAAAAATTCCTATCTACGCCTTTTTTACAGACTACTTTTTTGTTGAACATAAAACATTAATAATGACAGGACTGTATTTTGGTGGCATTATTACAGCAATCATCACTTCAGTTATCTTTAATAAATTGGCCTTTAAAGGAAACCCTATTCCATTTGTCATGGAGATGCCAAACTATCGTCTTCCAAGTGTTAAATCAGTAATTTTGCTGATGTGGGAAAAGGCGAAAGATTTCCTTCAAAGAGCATTTACGATAATTGTTGCAGCGACAATTCTTGTTTGGGTTCTGCAGTCATTTGATTTAAGGTTCAATGTTGTAGATGATGCCAGCCTATCTATTTTAGGGTCACTGGGAAAAATTATGGAACCAGTATTCAGACCACTGGGCTTTGGAGATTATCGTTTTGTGACAGCTTTGGTTACAGGTTTGATTGCTAAAGAAACTGTAGTTTCAACTTTAGAAGTATTAGTTCCAACTGGAATTAAAACACTTCTGACTACTGCAGGTGCCTTATCATTTTTGACTTTTACACTTTTATATACCCCTTGCTTTGCAGCAATTGCTTCGATAAAAAGAGAGCTTGATTCAGTAATTAAAACCTTTGGAATTGTGATTTTCCAAATTTCTGTGGCCTGGATTGCAGCCTTTATAGTTTATCAGCTGGCAGGTGTATTCATATGAGTTTTATAGATTATGTTTTAATACTGGCAATAGTAATAGTATTTATCTTAGCGGTTAGATATAGTAAAAAGAGTAAATGTGCTGGATGTACTGGCAATTGCAGCAGTTGTCCAGGTAGAATAGATATTAAAAATAAAGATAAGCAGGGTTAAAATCCTGCTTTTGCAATATAAGGCGACAAAAAAACACAGGATAAACCTGTGCTTTAAACTACAACGTTATTAACTATTCTTCAACGTTTGTTTCTTCGCTTGACTCTTCAGCTTTTGCAGCTGCTTCCTTTTCTAAATCAATAATGTTTTTTTCTTCTTCATCAGCACGTAAGACATCTTTAACAACCTTGATTCCGATAGCTGCCAGAGCTGCACCTAAAGCAGTAGCTCCTAATAATTTTTTAAATTTAAACATTTGTCATCCTCCTATATTTAAGAAATATACTTTAAATTCCTATTGAATTAATTATACACTAATTATTATTTTTTTGTAAATTACATTGCCAATTATATGCATCTTTGCACATATCTTCTAAAGTTCTAGTTGCTTTCCAGCCTAATAATTCATAGGCCTTGTTTGCATTGGCATAATTTATAGCTACATCACCAGGTCTTCGAGCTTCAATCTTGTAAGGGATTTTAATATTATTAGCTTTTTCAAAAGCTTGGACCATTTCCAAAACAGATGCTCCTTTTCCTGTTCCAATGTTAATTTCCAGACAGCCCTTATGATTTTGCAGATATTTACTGGCTGCCACATGGGCTTCAGCCAAGTCACAGACATGAATGTAATCTCTGACACCAGTACCATCGATAGTATCATAGTCATTGCCAAAGACCTTTAAATAGTCTCTGATGCCAGTGGCAACCTGTTGAATGTAGGGCACCAGATTATTTGGGATGCCTTTTGGATTTTCTCCAATAATTCCTGAAGGATGAGCTCCAACGGGATTGAAGTATCGCAGCGAAATAGCATCCAGCTGACGGTTAGCTTGACAGGTATCCCTGATTATCTGTTCACCCATAAGTTTTGTCCAGCCATATGGATTGGTACAGCCTAAGCTAGATCCCTCAACTCTTTCAGCAGGATTATTTTCATCATAAACTGTGGCACTGCTGGAGAAAACCAGTTTATGTACTTTGTTTTTCAACATAGATTTCAACAATATAATAGTTGCATTTAAGTTATTTTCGTAGTATTCCAAAGGTAAGCTTACCGATTCACCAACAGCCTTTAATCCAGCAAAGTGAATGACAATTTCAATATCATGTGCTTTAAATATTTTATCCAGCAAATTCTCATCACGACAATCTCCATAATAGAAAGGAATATTGACGTTTTTGAATTGCTCTAATCTATGTACCACATCTTCTTCAGAATTCACCAAATTATCGATGATTACAACATCATAACCATTTTCAATCAGGGCTACAGCAGTATGAGAACCAATAAAACCTGTTCCTCCAGTTAATAGAACCTTACTCATAATTTTCCTCCTGGCTAATTAGCATATTAAAACATAATTGTAATCCCTTATGATATTGGATTACTATTTTAGTTTAACATATCATGACAAAAACAGGGTGTTGTTTTTATCAAATGTTGATAACCGCTGGTTTTTAACATCAAAAGAAGACAGGTAGAAAGAAAGTATAATTAAAATTTGATTTAAAATATAGAAATAAATATGGGACAAATTTAATTTTATATCTTGCTTTTGCCATTTTACTATGGTAGTATATTTGTGCTGCCTAATTAGCTCAGTCGGTAGAGCAACCGGCTGTTAACCGGTTTGTCACAGGTTCAAGTCCTGTATTAGGCGCCATTAAAAAGAAAACCCAGGGGTTAACACTGGGTTTTTAATTTACTTTTTTGCCAGTTGGCTCAAATGTCTGATAAACGATATGGAATAGAAAACATATCAAGGCTGTAATCGCAGCGACAACAACAAACAATACCCAAGCCAGACTTGAGGTTAATGACATATCAAATGTATAATATACGAAAAGATCCAAGCCAAAGATTGAAATCAAGTAGATAGGGATGCAGTAGACATCCCTTTTAAGTCTAAAGAACTCCACAAAAAAACTCAGAAATAATACAATTCCTGGAACTGTCAACAATATTAGTGAAACTCCTTCAACGGTATTTTCTCCCAAGAAGTGGATTAGTAATCCCAAGGCAATTAACAGTATTGATAGTAATAGCTGTAAAAGCATATAATTAATTTTTTTCATGCCTTAATTATAATGGTATATCCATAAAATATCTACAAGCAAAAAGCAATTGTGATTCATACTATTTAATTAAAAGCCTTCTGTAAAGATGTAAAGTACTGTTTTTTATGGCTGAATAATATGTTCTCTGGGAAACAAAATTTTTTCTCATGATATCCTGAATTGACAAATTCAATAGATAACGCTCAATAAAAATTTTTCTATCTTCTTCCAGAATAATTGAGTTTATACATCCAATGATTTTTTTAATGGCATTTTCATGTTCTATAAGATTTAAAACAAATTTACCGGTTTTATCAGCTATTTTCTTATCAGAAGATAATTTTATTATTGATGATGTATAATTCATGTTCTGATAGAGGTCATTGTTTTCTGCTAAATAAAGCTTTCCATCGATGTAGTAAAAGCCCTCTTCTTTTAGAAAACTCAAAATCTGAATCAGCCTTTGTTCTTTACTTATTTGATAGTCTTGACAAATATTCATTAATGTCGTTATTGTTAGCATCTTGTATTTCTTTATTTATTAATTGACGTTCAATCATTGAAAATCCATTATTCTGCAATTTCCTATAAACTGTTCTGGGACTTCGATTGATTATTTTAGCGACATCGTCAATGTTGGCCTTAACATAGTCTTCAAATATCAATGTTTCTTCCGACAGACCGGTTAAATATTGAGTTACATCTTCCATCATCCTGTTTAATCGATACTGGTTTTCTTCAGTATAGGCTTTACGGATTTCTTCAATTATTTCACCTATTTCAAAACCATCCATGTATCCCTGTTTCTGATACCTTTCTAATTTTTTAATAATTAGCAAAATGCTAGAATTAGTGTTCTTCATGTTTTTTACCTCCTATAAATTATCACACTAAAATAATGGTGGGCAATCCGCAATTATCCTAACTTAATTTGTTAAATTATGGTAATATTAGTAGGCAAAGGAGAGAAATATGGAAGAGAAAAAACAGGCAATCAGTTTTGAAGTCACTCATATCTGTAAACAATCAGGGGCAAGAACTGGAATTTTACACACTCCTCATGGAGATGTTCTGACTCCAATGTTCATGCCGGTGGGTACAGCTGCCAGTGTTAAATTTATTTCTCCAGAAGAATTGTATGAAATGGGAGCTGGAATTATTTTGGCCAATACTTATCATTGTATGCTGAGACCTGGAGAAGATATTGTTGATCAGGCCGGTGGGTTGCATAAGTTTATGAATTACAAAAAACCAATATTAACTGACTCAGGTGGATTTCAGGTGTTCTCATTAGCTGATAGTAGAAAGATTACTGAAGAAGGTGTACATTTCAGATCGCATCTGGATGGTTCAGCACTTTTCATTTCGCCAGAAAAATCAATTGAAATCCAAAATAAACTGGGTGCTGATATTATTATGGCTTTTGATGAGTGTCCGCCATATCCTGTAACCAGAGAATATATGGAAAAATCAGTTGCCAGAACTTTAAGATGGGCAAAGCGCTGTCAGGATGCCCATCAAAAAGAAGGGCAGCAAGCTTTATTTGGTATTGTTCAGGGTGGAGAGTTTGAAGATATCAGAAGACATAGTGCCCAAGAGCTGGTCAAGATGGACTTTGAAGGCTACGCTATTGGGGGAACTTCAGTTGGTGAAAGCAATGAAGTATTTTATAAGATGATTGACTACTCAATGATTGACTTGCCAGAAGATAAAGTTAAGTATCTGATGGGAGTAGGATCAACAGATTTTTTATTAGAAGCGATTTTACGAGGAGTGGATATGTTTGACTGTGTTTTACCAACTAGAATCGCCAGACATGGTGCTCTGATGACTTCTCAGGGAAGAATAAATATCAAAAAAGCAGAGTATGCTAGCGACTTTGGACCACTTGATCCAGAATGTGACTGCTATTGCTGTAAAAACTACAGCAGAGCCTATTTAAGGCATCTGTATCGCGCTAAAGAAGGTTTTGGCATCAGATTATTATCAATTCATAACTTGCGTTTCTTAATAAAATTAATGGAAGATGTAAGAAAAGCGATTAATGAAGATAGATTTTTGGATTTTAAAGAGGAATTTTATAAAAAGCATCAGATAAATCCAAAAGATTCTAGAGGCTTTTAAGATGAAAACAAAAGATTTTGATTTTTATTTACCAGAAGATTTAATTGCTCAGACTCCTTTAGAAAATAGAAGTTCTTCAAGACTTTTGGTAGTCAATAAGAGTGAAAAAAGCTATAATGATTATCATTTTGACCAACTGATAGATTTCTTAAAAGAAGATGATGTTATTGTCAGAAATAATACCAGAGTAATACCTGCCAGGTTGTTTGGTGTTAAAAAGGCCATTGATAACAACACTCAAAAAGATGGGCATTGTGAAGTGTTGCTTTTAAAAGATGAAGGAAACAATATTTGGGAAACATTGGTTGGTAACGCTAAAATAGTTAAAGTTGGTACAGTTATTACTTTTGGTGATGACAGATTAAAAGCTCGCTGTATTAAAACAGGTGAAATGGGAATCCGCTATTTTGAAATGTTTTATGATGGTATCTTTATGGAAATATTAGACCAGTTGGGCAATATTCCCTTGCCGCCATATATTAAAGAAAAACTTTTGGATAAAGAAAGATATCAGACGGTCTACAGTAAAATAGAAGGTAGCTCAGCAGCTCCAACTGCTGGATTGCATTTTACTGAAGAACTGATAGAAAAAATAAAGAAAAAAGGATGTCGCTTTGTGGATGTGACTCTACATATTGGACTGGGAACATTCAGACCGGTCAGTGTCGATAGTATTGATGAACACATAATGCATCGTGAGTATTATCAGATGTCCAAGGAAACAGCTGATATTCTAAATCAGGCTAAGGAGAATGGACAAAGAATTGTCGCGATTGGAACAACATCAGTTAGAACAATTGAAGCTATTTACAATGAATATGGTTGTTTCAGACAATGTACCGGAAGTACTGACATCTTTATTTATCCGGGCTATAAGTTTAAAGCCACTGATGCAATTGTTACCAATTTCCATTTGCCAAAATCAACACTGATAATGATGATCAGTGCTTTTGGTGGGAAAGATTTAATTTTTGAAGCTTACAGACACGCCATAGAAGAAAAATATCGTTTCTTCTCCTTTGGCGACAGCATGTTTATTTACTGATTATGAAATTGCAGGGAAAGAAAAAGTATTATTATTTACAAAAACAGACTTTAGAAGAGATTAAAGGTTTAAAAAATAAACCTTCTTTGCTGATGCATGTCTGTTGTGGGGTTTGTGCCAGTTATGTATCTTTATATTTAAGTGAATACTTTGATTTAACCCTATATTACAATAACGATAATATCTATCCAAGACAGGAATATGACAGGCGTTATCAGGAGTTAGTAAGACTTATTGATGAACACAATAGAAATAATAAAACAAATATAAAGATTATAAAGACTGAATTTGATGGTGAAAACTACCATCAGAAATTAGCACCTTTGGCTGATGAACCAGAAAAAGGGAAAAGATGTCTATTATGTTATTCATTGAGAATGAAACAGGCCATGCAATATGCCAACGACAATAATTTTGAATACTTTACTACTGTCATGACAATTTCTAGACAAAAGGATTCAGAAGTTTTAAATAAAGTAGCAGAAAAGATAGCCCTTTTATATCCGAAAGTAAAATACTTTTATTCTGATTTTAAAAAGGATGATGGAATACTTAAAACTAATGAACTGGCAAAAAAATATAGTCTTTATCGTCAGCAGTACTGTGGTTGTTACTATTCTTATAATGATTATATTCAAAGAGAAGAAAGGAAAAGTTAGAGATGAGCTATTATGTATTTATCGATATTGATGGAACTTTACTTGATAACAGCACTAATAGTATTCCCTCTTCAGCCTTGAAAGCACTTGAATTAGCTAAAGCCAACGGTCACAAGATTTTTATTTGTACTGGCAGAAGTTTACCTTCAGTAACGGAAAATTTTTTAGCGCTGGATATTGATGGTATTATCGCTGGCTGTGGTGGCCAAATAGTTCTGGAAGGAAAGCAGGAGTATTTCTGTCCAATGCCTAAAAATTTGATGGAACCTCTGGTAGATTTTTTTCTTGCCCATGAGATTGGTTTTCTGTTAGAAGGTGGAAAAGAAAACTACCTATATTGTGCTGCTGATATCAGCGATAAGGAAAAAGAACTAAATGAGTTTTTGTTTACTGATGGTTTGATTCTGCCGTTTGATTATTTCCAGGGAAAATATGAAGAAATACTAAAGATATCTTTCTTTACTATGAAGAAAGATATTACAGATAAGTTACTTTTGAAACTGGCAGATGAATATAACGGTCATTATGACAGCTGGTATCCAGGAGTATATACTGGCGAAATCTCCTATGCTAAAAACACCAAAGCTTCAGGAATTGACTACATTATCAATAGAGATAATCATCCACTGAAAAAAGTTATAGCGATAGGAGACAGCTTAAATGATTATGAGATGATAATTCATGCTGGTATTGGAGTAGCCATGGGCAATGCCAATGAAAAATTAAAAGAAGTAGCTGATTATATCACCACTTCTGTTGATGATGATGGCATCTACAATTGTTTTAAAAAATATGGTCTAATATAAAAACGGGATTTACACCCCGTTTTTTTACTCTCTATGATCTTTTAGATTTTGGAAGAAATTATTTACAGCTTCGTTAAATTGGCTATACAATTCGTTGTCCCTATCGACACCGCAGAAGCCAACTTCTTTCCATTTAGTTCTTAATCCTTTAACTTTCTCAATCATTTCTTCAGAGAAGTCACATTGTGCAGTACATAATTTAGCTTCAGCAATCAATTCTTCTTTTTGAGCTGCTCTATCAGCAAATGAAGCTTTTAATTGTGCATAGTAAGCGTTTTTGGCTTGATTGAAAGACTTTCTAGCTGCTGAAAATTGTTTCCACAGATCTTCATCATCCTTTCTGCCAGCACTTCCTGCTTCTTTCCATTTTTCCAGCAATTCATTGATTGCTTTAGTTGTTTTTTTCCATTCGGTTGATGTAGCCAACTCTTGAAGTTCAGCAACAATAGCTTCTTTAATTTCTTTTGCTTCGTTGCGTTTATCTTCCATGCCGGCATAGTACTCTCTTCTATTATCGAAGAAGGTATCTCTGACTTCCTTATACTGAGCCCAAAGTTCATCATCAACTTCTTTACCGGCAGAGCCTGTTATTTTCCATTGATTGAACAGATCATTCATTACTTTGGTTGCTTTTCTGAAGTTTTTCATCTCCAGAACTTCTTTTGACTTTTCGATAATTGCTGCTTTTGTATCAGCTGCATTTAACGACAATTCATGTTTTTTAGCTTCGATAAGAGCAAGATATTCATCAAACTCTTCTCTTAGCTCTACTTCAAAACCAGACTCATATTCTGGAAATCTCTTCCACTGTCTTTTCAAGTTTGAAGCAGTTCTGACCGCATTAAAAACGTTGTCGGATTCAGAGAGCCTTTTAGCTTTCTTAACTAACTCCTCTTTACGTTTTAAGTTTAAATCTAAATCGCTGTATTCTACCATATTTCCACCTATCTATAACCCTATCTTTTCTTCATCACTATCTATTGTAAACTTTTTTGAAGAATAAATAAAGAGAAAAGTCTCTTTAATTAATTATATTTAATAATTAATAGTGGTTTTGAGGAACTATAATAAAAATTTTGTTTTATTATAAAACTTTATAATTGTTAATAATACAATCATTATAAAGAAATTCCGTACTTATCATCTATATATTTTTCTAATTTAGGAGAAATATCTTCACCATAATGTTTTTCTATAATTTTACTTAAACCTATATAATCTGCCATATAATCTGTACTAGACATGCATTCTTTTGAGCAATACTTTGCTAAAGTTTCAGAAGTAACTGCAACAATAGGTTCATTTTTTATATCCAATATTGTTCCCCTATTGAATCTTGGTGCAACAACTATACAATATTTCGAATCATGCTTTTCTATATGTCTTAGAATTCTTTTTACATTCATATTTGATGAGGATGTTCGACTTTTGCCATCTACATTAATTTTATAAATATTAGAATCATCATCTTGTAACATACATAGTAAATCCGTATCTCCTGCTCCACTTATGATGCCAACATGAAGAACTTCTCTAAATAGTTCAAATACAGGTTTAAGAGAATTTTCAAAATCTTTACCATCAACACTACCGTATTTTGAACAAAATTGCATATTGTTTATCGATTCTATAATCTTTCTCTTTTCGGCTATTTCTGGCATTACAATTTCTAGATACTGTAATTGTTCAATTTCATATAAATCTGTTATCCATTCTTGATTTGAAAATACTTCAGGATCATCTAGTGAAACCGGTTTATCGAAAGGTGAAAATTTTTTAAGCAAGCAAACTGCATTGCTAAGCAAGGATGGATTTAATTCAATATAACCTGAATATTTACCTTGAACATTATCCCTTCTATAAGTATTAGTGTTTCCATGTTTGAATGAAAACAAATTCCCATCATTATGGGTACGATCAATAATCATGTTAAAAACGCCAAATTCTTCAAATATTTTCATAAAGTAGTATTTGCATTCATGCATACAGTTTGAAAAAACATCATTACAGTTTTCTACTGAATAAAATAAAATACTTTTTTCATCATATGAGAGACTCCTATATTCAATAATACTTTCTACTAGATTCTCATATAACTCATCATCAATTTTTTTAATAAAAGGTAAAAACCATATAAATTCATCAATGTATAATCTAAAGTTAATTCTTTTTTCTGTTAAAAGTTTAGTAATCAGGCGACCAGCATATATTGAAAAATTACTGGAAGTTCTACTGTAAGGGTGTGGAAATTGAATGGAAAATAGGTTTATTAACATATTTTTTTCAATATCATTTCCATTCTTCATCATATTTAAAGTAGTTGGAGCAGGCATAAAAATATTTGAGGAACTTTTGTATCCGAACATATAAAAACACATTTGACTCATTCTTACCCCCATGGTGTTTAATGAACCTTCATCGCTCCTTCCTTTATAAATATTAATTTCACGTAATTGCTTACGTATTTCATGTTTGTTATCAGTATCTCTTATTTGATTTACAACTTCCAAAAAAGCTTTGATTATATTTCTTGAACTAACATTTTTTTGAAAAATCCATTTTTCATCTTTTTTTCTTTCCAGTTTAATCATAATTGCACCTCAATTCCTTTAACGACATTTAAACTAAGTTTTGGTGGTATCGCTTCACCTATTACAATTCTAATTAAATTGTCAGTACACCAATCAGGCAAATCCATATCTGCCGGTAAAGAAGAAACTATAAATAACTCACGGAGAGTTAATACTCTAGCATCAGAATAAGTTCCATCTTTTAGAGGTCTTCCTGGGTGTACATTATTATGCCCACCCATATTGCCATTGTTCATTGCCCTTGCAGGACATGGCTCATCCCATTTCATTCTTTTGTATGTATTGTGAAAACCTTTTATGGCAGATCCATCCTTTTTTTTAGGATAATAAACTTCATTTTTTAAAGCAGATTTACCTTCTGGAGTATGTCTCATGGCAAGTATCTCTCTTTCATTATGTTTTTTTGCGTAATGCCATTTAACATCACTAGATTCTCCGGCTTCAAGGGAGCATAAATCTCCGATAGCTTCTCTCAATGTTATTATGTTTTTTTCAATTGGATTCTTCCAAACAAGTCCTTTTCTCCACATTTTAACGAATCCTCTAGGTCTACTTTGAGGGACATCATAATATTGTGCATTTAGTTCTAAAGTTTCTATATTATATTTTTCAGAAAATTTATCTATTATTATATCTTTTAAAAGATATTTGTCACCTTTATATGGGAAATATAATTTCAAAAACTTTGGTACATTTTCAATTAAAATGTAATCAAAATCATTATCTTCAATAATATCAATGGCATAAAAAATCAAATAATTTCTTTTATCAGTAGAGTACTCCTTTTTCCCTAAAGTACTCATCCCTTGACAGGGAGGTGTAGCAAGCAAAAATTTACAACCTGTTTTTTTAATTTCCTTATTTATTCTATTAAAAATCATATCATCTGTTATATCTCCGCAAATCATTTTTGCATCTGGATAAAAATATTTGTATAATTTAGCTCTTTTTGGTAGTAATTCATTGGCAATAACAATATCAATATTTGCTTCTTTAAAATACTTTTCAGCAATGCCTGCACTTGAGAATAATGAAACACCTTTAATCATTTATTTTCTCCAGTCCACTTAGTATAGCACTAATTAATTTTGGTGGTACAGCTTCACCAACCATATGCCTAATTTGAATATCAGAAGCAAATGAAGGAATATCTAAATCAGGATTTAATGAGCTAAGAATAAATAGTTCCCTTAAAGTAAGGACTCTAGCATCAGAATAAGTTCCATCTTCTAATTTTCTTCCAGGATGAACATTGCATTGTGAAGAAATTGCGTCATTTCTCATTGTAATTGTTGGAGCTGGTTTGTCCCAATCCATTCTCTTGTATGAAGCTATATACCCTTTAATCCTGTTCCCAGTAACCTCATTTTTTGGATAATGCACCTCATTTTCGAAGGCAGACTTTCCAGTTGGAGTGTATTTCATGCAGAGAATATTACTGAGAGTGTGTTTTCTGGCGTTATGGTTTTTAAGCATTGAAATTTCTCCTGATTCTAAACTTGGTAAATCACCAATTGCTTCGCGAACTGTTATTGTTTTTTGTTTTTCAGGATCATTCCAATTAAAAGAATTATTATACATTCTAATGATTGCTCTTTTTCTGTGTTGCGGAACTCCATAGTGTTGAGCATCGAAAATATCGCATTTTATTGTGTATAAGTTACTATATTTTTCTCTTATAATGGATTCGATATCTTTTAATTTTCCATTAATTGGATATTTGATTTTTAAGAATCGAGCAACATTCTCTATCATAATAATTTTTGGTTTAATTTCATCAATGATATCAAAAATATCAAATATTAAATAATTTCTTTTGTCTTGAATCATCTGGCTGTTGGTTTTGTTTTTGCCTATTAAACTAACTCCTTGGCAAGGAGGAGTGGCAAAAATGAAATTTACTTTTTTAGACTTGGATTCATATATTATTTTTCTTTTGATTTCCTTATTTGTAATATCACCACATATTGTTTTCGTGTTTGGATGCCAAAATTTATAAGTCTTCATTCTAATATCTAGCAATTCGTTAGCTAGAACTATATCAAATCTATCATCGAATCCAAAGTCAGCAATTCCTGCGCCTGCAAACAATGAAAGTACTTTATATTTATTGTTCATTGAATTCACCCCCCTGATTGTAAAAATTGTAAACATATAAGTTGATTTTGACAGATAATTATACTGTTTTTTTTACCATTTTCTTTTATCATATATTATAAAAAAGGCATATTTTATTTTATATGTCTAATATATTATATATTTTTTGACCAAATAAATAAACCAAAAGTGAAAGGATAGATAAGTAATAATTGAAAAATCAAACATTCTTTTTTTGTTTTGAAGTAAAATAGAACAATATAAATTAATTGTAATTTGCTAAAAACAATGAAAATATTGCTAGATGGTAATTATGATGTTTTATTGGTAGCTAATTTTTTTATATTTCTTTTCTTATGATAAAAGTTCGAGTAGATGACAAGAATGATTGGGGAAATAGAAAGTGTTAATACTGAAATGTATAAGTAGCTATTTCCTGTAAAAATTCTTTCACATAAGACGATAAACAACATTCCTAAACATCTAGATAATGACAGATAAGCTTCTTTGGCAATAACCCTTCCAGCCAGATTTTCGGTCTTACTATAATCACTTAAGGCATTCATCGTTATGATGGAGAAGGGAATGTTATAGAATGTAGAAGCGATAGCATTGACTATTCCAAAATACAAGGCTCCGTAAATGTTTGAAATAAGCACGAGAATAACTGTAGTACTGGCTGTAAAGATAGCTCCATAAGTATAATATTTAATACGATTGTGCTTTTTGATTAATCTTGAAGCAAAGGCATAGGAGATTATTGTCAATAGTGAGAAAAATGACAGCAGTCGGCCATAAAAGCTTCCACTTCCATCTGTTGCCTTGTAAACAAGTATCCCAGTTAAGGATAGAATAAGAGAATCTCTGAAGCCATAGATAAAATGAGTGAGCAGTATATAACGCCATTGTTTATCTTTCTGGAAAGTTAAGGATTTAAGAACACTGAATTTAGCCATATTTCCCTTGGCTTTAATGTTCAATCCTAAAATAGAAATAAAAGCGTAAACGACTAAAACGATTTTGAAAATATTTAAATAACCATCGGTATCATTTCCAGATAAATTGATGATAAAAGTCGCAATCAGTGGAGCAGCAACGTTAGAAATGTTACTCAGTATGCCACTTATCGACAGGAAGTCTGCGCGCGATTCAGGAGTCGTTACCAGCTGGTTGAGGGTATTGACACTCAAGTAGTAGAATCCTTCTCCAACACCAGATAAAAGAGCAGCAACAAAGACCAAATTACTATTCAAAGCAAACAGATGGTTAAATCCAATAACATAAAATAACTGGAAAAATAGAAAAATCAAGCCCAGAGACATTGTAATGCCATAGCTGATTTTTCTAGCTGCTTTTCCAGCAAGAGTAAAACAAAATGGAAACATTCCAATTCTGATACATGTATATATAGCCATAACTGTTAAAGATCCTGTATAAGTATATAAAAAGACGTTCATAAAAACTGCACTCATGCCAGAGACAAGAGCAAACAGGATAGAACAGCTGATTAATAGTTTTTCGTTTTTAGTCATAATTCACCTCAAGCGCTGTACTATTATAGCCTCAGACACTTTTATATTCAACATCAATTTATAAGATGTTTAATTAAAAGCGCTATCATGGTGAATTATTGTCGTAAATAAAAAACTCTCTAATGAGAGTTGACATAATTTGTTATTTCTTTGATGAAATCATCTGGGAGTTTATAATATTTATGTTCGTCAATTGAAAATATGCGGCAGACATTATAGGCCCAATCATTTTCTTTGTCGAGAAGATTCAGTTCAATAGTGACAACTAAGATATCATTTTCATATAACTCGACTTTATATTGCATAACTGAATCTATTGACTCCGCTTTATTCTTTTTCAAATTGTATTTGTCAAAAGGATTAACTAATTGATTGATGTCATTTTCATTGTCTATTATTATGTTGAAATTAGCATCATAGACATCACTGATAAGAATTTTATCAATGTTTTGATTATCTAACAGATAAATAGAATCAGCATTTAAGGCCAATACAAGCAAAAATGCCACAACTATTAAAATAACAGGAAAATACTTCTTCTTCATCTGATTACCTCACTTTATTAATATCTTTATAAACTTTAATATATATTAATAATACTATAAAGAAATTTATAAAGCATGAAATAACAGCGTGAAAATATGTGAAAGATAAAAACCTGGTATCAAACATAAAAAAACTCTCCAATGAGAGTTTTTGTATCTCTAGCGATAACAATATTAACGTTTTGAGAATTGTGGAGCTTTTCTAGCTTTCTTCAAGCCGTATTTCTTTCTTTCTTTAGCTCTTGGATCTCTTGTCAAGAATCCAGCAGCCTTAAGTTTTGGACGATAATCATCTACAACTTCTAATAAAGCTCTAGAGATAGCATGTCTCATTGCTCCTGCCTGTCCTGTATAACCACCGCCGTAAACATTGATGTTTACATCGTATTGGCCGACAGTTTCAGTAACTACAAATGGTGCATTAACAACCATTTTTAAAGTTTCCTGTGGTAAGTATTCATCTAAAGGCTTACCGTTAATGGTAATGTTTCCTTCGCCCTGTGTCAGGTATGCTCTAGCTACTGAAGTCTTTCTACGACCAGTACCTTGGTATCTAACTGTTTCTTTTTTCTTAGTTGCCATATTTACTGATCCTCCTATTCTTCAATCTTTAACTCAACTGGTTTTTGAGCTGCATGTGGATGTTCATTTCCTTTATAAACAAATAAGTGTTTACGTTGAACATTTCCTAACTTAGTGTGTGGTAACATACCGTGAATAGATCTTTCAACCCATTCAACTGTGTACTTATCCTTCATAGTACGCATCGATCTGGTTCTCAATCCACCTGGGTACTGAGAATGATTATAATAGTTTTTTGTGTCTAATTTGTTACCTGTAACGACGATTTTGTCAGCATTGATAACAATAACATAATCTCCACAATCAACATTTGGTGTGTACTCCGGTTTATGTTTGCCTTTTAAAACTTCAGCTACTTTAGTTGATAAGCGACCTAAAGTCAAGCCTGTTCCATCGACAACATACCATGTACGTGTAACGTCTGCTGGTTTTAACATTGTTGTTTGACGCATATTTTTTTGTCCTCCTAATCAAAATGTAGTTTCCGGGGCTACTTTTTGTCGTAAAGTGACATCTATTATTTTAGTGATTAGTTTGTATATTGTCAACCAATAAAAAATAAATTTCTCTTATTAATATAATATTGTTTCTTGTTTTATCTTTTTTACAGCAGAAGAATAAAAATAAAAAACCCCATATCAATTTATTGAAAAGTTTGGGGTTAATGTTAAAAATTAAAGCTTTGTATCATCGATGGTATTCAGATATTCTCTTGCCTGCTTGACAACGAAATCTACACAACCATCTTCAAAAGGAATAATCAATCCAGCATCTTTTACTATGTCTGTGAAAGTAAGGGTTCCACCCAATGTGCATAAGTGTAAATAGTCATCAAAAGCCTTATCATCTTTTTTGGTTGTTCTAGCCCAGAATTGAAGAGCACATATCTGAGCCAGAGTATAGTCGATATAGTAGAAAGGAGCCTGGAAAATGTGTCCCTGTTGGAACCAGTAGCCACCTTTTTCTAAAATATCACATCCAGTGTATTCTTTTTCAGGAATGTACATTTTTTCCAGTTTTCTCCAAACGGTTTTTCGATCTTCAGCTGATAAATCAGGATTATCATAGATTACATGTTGGAAGTGATCAACCAATACCCCATAAGGAAGAAAATCTAAAGCACCAGTTAGATGAGAATAGTAGTATTTTTCAGTATCTTCTCCAAAGAAGTCTTCCATCCATGGATAGGTGAAGAATTCCATACTCATAGAATGAATTTCACAGGCTTCCATCGTTGGCCATTTACATTCTTCAACAGAAATATCTCTACTCATATAATATTGAAAAGCATGTCCTGCTTCATGGGTTAAGACATCGACATCATGGCTGGTTCCATTAAAGTTGGCAAAGATGAATGGAACTTTATATTCACTGAAAGATTGACAATATCCACCAATTGACTTGCCATCTTTACTTAACAGATCCCATAACTGTTGATTTTTCATAACATCAATAAATTCACCTGTTTTTTCATGCATCTGATGATACATATTGACAGCTGCTTCTACTAAATCATCAGGGTCTTTTTTAGGAGTTGGGTTACCAGTAGAAAAATGGTATGGGAAATCATAATAATCTAGCTTCTTTAGTCCTAAACGTTTTGCCTGCCTTTGATAAAGTTCACTGTTTAGCGGAACTAAATGATTTAAAATCTGTTGGCGAAAAATAGCAACCATATCACGATTATAGTCAAAGCGGTGCATTCTTAGATAACCAAGTTCAGTAAAAGTGTCATAGCCTAATTCTTTGGCCATCTGTGTTCGTACTTTTACTAATTTGTCATATATCTGATCGAACTTTTTTTCGTTATCCTGATAGAACTTCATTCTGGCATTATAGGCTCTTTTTCTTGTCTGACGATCATCATCTTGAAGAAAAACAGAAATCGATGATAAATTGTATATCTTTCCGTCAAAATCAATTTGAGCTGAGGCTTTTAATTTACCGTATTCTGAAACTAATTTGTTTTCTTCTATTAATAGTGGAATAATTTTTTCATCAAAGGATTTTAAATCAAATTCGGCCTTTTTGAAAAATATTTTTGGAATGTAATGATATAATTCTTCTTTGTTTTCAAAAGCTAAACAGATTTCAGCCATTCTGTGGGAAAAGACTTGAAGTTTTGGTTCTACTTCATCCCAGAAGTCATTTTCTTTATCATAAAATTCATCTTTGGTATTGATAGAATGTCTGACAGTAGCCAAAGAAGCCATTGTAGAAACATGCGAATTAATTTTTTCAATTTCCTGGAATACTTTAATAAAATCATCAGCCTTAGTTTGCTTTTCCAGTTTATCTAATAGTTCTGTCAGTTTTTTTTCAATTTCCTGGTAGTTTATTCTTTCGTATTTAAATTCTGAAAATTTCATTTTTGTTCCTCTTTTCTAATATGTCTTGATAGTAAAAGTAATAACAGGCGCATTCTTTTGTTTGTCTTATTTTGTCCTTAGAAAAGATTATATACCAAACCTAACTACTATTTCTACAAAATAATAAAACAATAAAAGTGTTATATAAATTATATATGTATTATGGGCTTGTATGAAGAAAAGACAGTGAAGACATTATAAAATTAATAAATTTTTGTTGGATTTGATAAAGCTATCTGGTTGCATTTTATAAATGATAATGATATTATATTTAGGCAAGTTGTCCACGTAGCTCAGCCGGATAGAGCATCCGCCTTCTAAGCGGACGGTCAGGGGTTCGAATCCCTTCGTGGACGCCATTTGTTTAGATAACCACGGGAGTGGTTTTTCTTTTTGTCTAAGCAGAATAAATAATAAATAAAATTTAAGTAAAATCTGTTTGATAATCAAGTATATAAAAAAAGGGAGTATATAATAATTAATGAGAAATTTTGTAAAGACAGGTGATAATTATGAGTTATGAAGATTTTAAACAAGCTATAAGGCTGGCGGCAGATTGTGAATTCTTTACTAGTGGTTCAGGTTTATCAGCTAATGAAATCTATAAAGCAGAACAAATTTTGGGAATAGAATTTTCTCCACAGATGGTCGAATACTATAAAAAGTTAAACTATGTATCTTTGCTGGGAAGTGAAATATTTGGAATTGAATTTGAATACGATTCAGCAATTCTAGAAGGAAATTCTCTTGCCTACACCTTATATGAACGCTGTAACTATGGTCTTCCAAAGCAATGGATTCCTATCTATAACTTTAATGATGGCAGCCTGGCTTTTTTGGACTATAGTTCTTTAAATATGTCAAATGAACCATCAGTAATCAGAGCTTTATATAATGGTGAAAGGTACCAGAAAATGGAAAGAGTGGCTGAAGATTTTGGAAGTTTCATGTTGTCTTTAATAGAGGAAAACAGTTAAAGAGTAATTTCTAAATGATATGAACCGCTTTTGGAAATTATTTTTATATAGCCTCTTTTATTTTGTCAATATATCATAATATAATTTGTTTAAATTCAGACTCAGGTGGTTTAGGAGGTATGTTGTGAATTTAAATGACAGGTATAAAAAGGTTAAAAATAGAAAAAAACTGTTGATACTTTTATTTTTTTGTATCTTTTTAATAGTGGCTGGCTGTAAAGAGGAAAACCTGTATGACTACGGAGTGTTTTTAGGTATAAATGAAGATGAAGCTGATAGACTAAAACTGTATCAGCTTGTTGTAATTGAACCCTCAGAGTTTTCTGTAGAAAAAATAAAACAACTGCATAGCGCTGGTAAAATAATCTATGGCTATCTGAACATTGGGTCTATCGAAGTGTATCGCTTGTACTATTCAAGGTTTGAAGAGCTTTTTCTGGGCATTTATCAGGATTGGCCAGATGAAAAATGGATAGATGTTTCATCTTCTTTGTGGCAGGATTTTATTGTTAATGATTTAGCCAGGCAATATGTTGCTTTGGGACTTGATGGACTGTTTTTGGATAATGCTGACGTCTATTATAATTATCCTCAGGAAGAAATCTATCAGGGACTTTGCAGTATTTTAAAAGGTTTGAAAAAATATGATATAACTCTGATTATCAATGGCGGAGATTTATTTGTTTCAAGATGTATTGAAGAAAATATTGCCTTTTCATTATTTGATGGAATAAATCAGGAGACAGTATTCACCTGCATTGATTTTGAAAATGATAGTTTTGGATTGCAAACAGAAGAAGAAACAACTTATTTTAAAAATTACCTTGAAAAAGCAAAAGAAAACGGCTTGTCCGTATATTTGTTAGAATATGGAGCAAACCGTAAACTTGCCAAAGAAATAGAACAGTATTGTTCAGATAATGGCTTCAGCTGGTATAATGCTGAAGACCTTGATCTGAGATAAACAGGACCTGTAAAAATTATTTGTCAAAAATGTTTCTGATACCTTCCTTAATCATGTAATTAAGGGAAGTCTTTTCATAGACATTATTGATAGTTATATCACCTGAAATAGATGAAGAGTTAACTTTTTCAACTTTACCATTAATAGCGATATCACCATTTACTGTAGAGACGTCAAGATCATTGATAGCGCCTCTTTTTGTTTTGATATCACCACTGACAGTATTTATTTCACATAAGTTGGTGAAAAGATTGCTGATGACAATGTCACCGTTTACGGTAGAAATTTCAGTGCTGTTAGCCTTGATATAGACAAAATCACAATCGCCACTGGTAGTGTTCAGTACAAAATCTTCGCAGACAAAACCGAAATCTTTAGAATTGATGTCTGAATTAATGCCTTTAATGTCAACGGCTCTAAAGGTAGTTGTTTCAGGAAAACTGATAGTTATATCTGTATCAGCTCTTCTAAAGATTTTGCTTTCTTTTTTAAGAGGCTCGATTATAAGTTCATCATCGCTGATGTAAGTATTATATAGATTAAGGGCTCTTTCTTCCATATCAATATGGATGGTATTATCCCTGCTTGTTTTAAAGGTCACATCACCACCAAAAGGGGTTATAATTCTAAACAGTTTCAGCTGGTTGGTTTTCTTATCCTGCTTTGTTCTGATAATATCTTCAACATTGCCAAATCTTGAAACAATCTCTTCTTCACTCATACCAGCTTCCAGTCCTAACTGATAGCGTTCTTTATAAGTGTTGACAATACTGTCAGCATCGGCGCCATTTTCAATTGCTCTTTGGGTTAAGTCTTCAATAAATTTTTCAAACATTATTTAATCTCCTTTAAAATCTGTTCAGCCTCTTCAAAGCTCAGTTCATTATTTTTTAACATTTCTAAAACTTCTGTTCTAGTAAGGGGGTTAGAAATTGTTGTCTTTTCAAAACCTAGATTCTGAATGACTGAATCTAGCATTTTTCTAACTGTTGGATATGAAATATTCAATTCCTTTTCAATCTGTTTAATATTTCCGGCATTTTTCAAAAATACCAAGGCAAAGTCCTGTTCTTCGCTTGATAGATAATCAAACTTGCTTAGCGGAAACTCTCCTTGAATCTTTGTTTTACAATCATTACATTGTAATTCACTTATTACAAGTCGATTGTCGCAGACAGGGCAGATGCCTAATAACTTTTTCTTCATACAATTCACCTCGACAACAACAATATAAGACACAATATTAAAAATGTCAACATATAAATTAATAAAATTAATTAATTAATTAAAAATAATTAAAATATAACTTTATAAAATTAATATATTTAAAACAATTAGTTGATTTATATGAGTTTGCCTATATTTTACCTTTAATTTACTTTTTTTAGTAACAGGCAACTAATATAATTTAATTAGGATAAATGTTAAAACAAATTAATTAAGCAATTTTTTCTTGCTTCTTAAGATAATGATAATGGGTAGATAAGTTTTTATGTTTAGTAGATGATAAGAATAAAAAAATAAAAGGAGATTTGTTATGGAAAAAGGAAATAATAAAAATAAATCAAAGCTTGCTGATGGTATCAGTAGTGGTATTGGCTTTGGTTTAGCTATTGGTGCAGCACTAGGATTATTACTGAACAATATAGGTCTATGGATTCCGGTAGGAATGTGTATGGGAATAGCTTTAGGGGCAGCTTTCAGCGGTGAAAAATCAGAGTCTGATAAAAAGCAAGATAAGTAAATGACTTAGTTTACAGTATAGAAATCAATTGTTATATAAATAATTTATATCTTAAGTTTTATCTGAAGTAAGATGTTTATGATGTTACATTTAGTAAACTGGTTTTTTATGATTGGTTTTCATAAAATCATTTTAGTATTAGAATATATGTAACTGGAAAGATTTTGATAAACAATTTACGAAAGGAGATTGATAATGGTGGATAATAAAATAAATGAAGAAAAAATTGCTCCGACAGTCAGTAGCTGGGCAAATGATGATCTGATAATGGTTCCTAAAGAAATATATAAATGTTCTGGAATAATAATAAATGGAAAAAGAATCAAATCGCTGTTATTTACAACGGATGTGGCGATAATAATAAACAATAATGCCGATGCAATTTTTGCGGTTTATCCTTTTACTCCACATCCTGCTATCTTTTCAGCCATAACAAGTGTGGCACAGGCACCAGTTTTTGCAGGTGTCGGAGGAGGAACTACAAAAGGGGAGAGAGCCAGAGAAATGGCGCTATTGGCGGAATCACAAGGTTGTATAGCAGTGGTGCTGAATGCTCCAGCTCCTGTAGAAACCTTTAAAGGGATAGCCAAAACTGTAATCTGCCCGATAGTAGCGACTGTTGTTTCTGAGTATACTGATATTGAAGAAAAGATAGAAGCAGGTGCTTCAATTATCAATATCAGTGGTGGAGCAAATACGGTAAATATTATCAAAAAAATCAGAGAGAAATATCCTGATATTCCGATAATCGCAACCGGAGGTCCTACTGCTGAGACAATTCTAGCCACAATTGAGGCTGGTGCTAATGCTATATCCTATACTCCACCGACAAATGGAGATTTATTTAGAATAAAAATGGACAAATACAGGGAAGCAGAAAAAGCCAGCTTTTTTGAAAATAAAGAATAAAGAGATTCTATCAATAAGGCAAGAAAAAACCCTCTTATTATTTTTAATAAAAGGGTTTTATTATGTCTGTTATTCTATTAAGATAACCACAGATTTATAATAAATAAAATGTCACTTACCAATATGATTGGGTGCAGTTTCTTAAAGTTTCCTTTACAGATCTGAACAAAAGTATAAAGGAAGAATCCAACCATGACACCATTGGTGATGCCATAGCTTAAAGCCATAAAGCATCCTGCTCCCATTGATGGTAAAGCTTCATCTAAATTAGCCCAGTCAATTTCTTTGAAGGCAGATAACATCATAACACCGACAATTACCAGTGCAGGAGCAGTTGCTGCTGCCGGAATAGCGCTGACAAGTGAAGCAAATGGTAAGCTTAAGAAGAAGCAGGCGCCAATAACAAGTGAAACCAGACCAGTTTTTCCACCAGCACCGATGCCAGCTGCCGATTCAACATAAGTTGTAGTAGGAGATGTTCCTAAAACAGCGCCAATAGGAGTTGCGATAGCATCAGCAAATAAGGCTTTGTCCATTTTAGAACTGAAACCATGACCGGTGTCCATTTTTTCGATGTCTTCATCAGTAAAGATACCAGTAGTTCTACCTGTACCTACAAAGGTACCGATAGTATCAAAGTTATCTGAAATAGAGAAAGATAAGATGATTACTGAAACAGCAACAAACCCAGAAGGGTTGGCAAATAGTTCACCTAAGCCCTGTGTCAAGGCAATTCCAAACCAACCTTTGTAAGCAGTGAAAGCTTCGATAAGATTATAGGTGCCACCACTGGCGGTGATATTTAATGGAATGCCAACAAGAGTAGAAACAACAACACCAATCAAAATAGCTCCAGGAACCTTTTTAATTAATAAAAAGATTGTTGTAGCCAAACCAGCTAAAAATACTGCCAGTACTTTTACATCCATTGCGGTGTTGATCATAGGAATACCTGCAAAAGAAACAAGTCCGATATTAACAACACCGATATAAATGATAAAAATACCAATACCTCCAGCAATAGCGTTTTGTAAGAAGACAGGGATAGATTTAATAATATGTTTTCTGATATTAGTTACAGTAATTAAAACATTTATTAAGCCTGAAATTAATACAATTGCCAGGATAGCTGCAGGGCTGAAACCTAAAGCGCTTGACAATAGACCAGCAGCTAAAGAGTTTAGACCCAAACCAGGTGCTGTAGCATAAGGCACATTCGCGATAAGACCCATCAAAATTGTACAGATAGCACTTGACAGGATCGTCGCAATGTAAACCGCTCCGCTTCCACCATCTAACCCAGACAGGATAATAGGGTTAAGGGCAATAATGTAGGCCATAGCAGCGAAAGTAGTTAATCCTGCTGTTACCTCTGTGAGAACTGTTGTACCATTCTCTTTTAGTTTGAAAAATTTTTCAATCATGAATATTCTCCTTTTTAAAAAGAGACTATAACATTTAAAAATGACCAAAGTCAAGGAAAAACAACATATTTTACACCTGTTTTTAACAATTGAAGAAAGATACATATTTTAGTCTTTTTTTCTTTAGTTTCATAAAAAAGTTTGTTACAATGACTATATCTACCCTAAATTTTTCCTAGGAAATATTGGATAATAATTTAATAACTTATATTCATGAAAAAATGATTGTATTTTTATTTAAATGTAACAGTCATTTATTTTTAGTGTCCAAATAATTACACAATAGCATTTTTGGAGTACCTATATTAATGAATTATGTACAGAAAAGTATTAAAATTAAATTAAAGATAAATAATAATTGTAGTTGGAGAACAGCCATGAATGATTTAATAAAATATGAAGAAGATTTTAAAATAATTATCAACATTATTGAGACTGCCAAAGAAAGAGCATATCGCAAGGTAAACGAAGAACTTATTTTAATGTATCGAGATATAGGCAAGTATATTAGCAAACAGACAGAAAAGGCTCAATACGGTGATGCATTTGTGCAAAATCTTGCTGGTTTTTTGCGGAAAACTACCCCGAATTTAAAGGTTTCAATCGTCGTGGACTTTATAGAATGAAACAGTTTTATGAACTTTATAAAGATAATGAAAAAGTGTCACCATTGGTGACACAATTGAACTGGACAAATCATCTCAAAATCATGTCTGCCTGTAAGACGATAGAAGAACGCATATTTTATATGAATATGTGTATAAAAGATAAATATAGTGCTAGAGAATTGGCAAGACAGATTGACAGTGGGTATTATGAAAGATATATGCTATCTCAAAAACCGATAACCACTGCAATCGAAGAATCAAGAAAGTCAACAGGAAAAGTGTTCCTCGACAATTATGTCCTTGATTTTCTCGATGTTCCAGAGTCTGTTTCAGAACGTGATTTACAGAAGTCTATTATAAGAAATCTGAAAGATTTTATTCTTGAAATCGGAAAAGACTTCACTTTTATTGGAGAGGGTTATCGTGTTCAGGTGGGGAAGCACGATTATTATATCGATTTACTTTTCTACCACAGAGAACTTTCGTGTCTTGCAGCATTTGAACTTAAAATAGGTGAATTCAAACCTGAGTATGTAGGCAAGATGAATCTTTATTTGGAAGCTCTTGACAGGGAAATAAAAAAAGATAACGAAAATTCAAGCGTAGGTTTTATCCTTTGTGCAAGTAAGGATGATGAGGTTGTAAAATTTGCCCTTAGTCGTAGTTTGTCTCCAACGATGGTTTCTGAATATAATCTAAAGTTGATTGATAAAAAACTGTTGCAAAGAAAATTAAAGGAATATATTGAGTTGGCAGAAACGATTATTGATAGTGATGATTGAAAAGTCAAAAATGGCCACCGATGATAAAATGATATTGGCTCTTATTTGACCAGATAAATTAAATGTTGGTATCAATGTCGTGTTAAATAAAAATAAAAATTTGAGTAAGGAGGATTTTTTATGCAAAGAACAATAATTGTAAAAGGTGAGGGCAAAGTAGTTGCCAAGGTTGATTATGTGATAATTAAAATGAATATGGAATCGGAAGATAAAGAATATCAAAAAGCTATGGATTTAGCGACAGAGCGTATTGATAGTCTTAATAGCCTGCTAATTAGCATTGGTTTTGAAAAAGATGATTTAAAAACTACTAATTTTAATGTTCGTACCATATACGATAGTGTTAAAGATAAAAATGGTAATTATAAGCAGGTATTTCGTGGATATTTGGTAATTCATGACTTAAAGTTAGGATTTGATTTTGATAGTAAAAGACTTGCGAAAGTTTTAACTGCTATTTCAAAATGTGCTTCTAAACCACATTTATCAATTACTTTTACAGTCAAGGATGAAACAGCTATTAAAGAAGAAATGTTACGTTTAACAGCCAGCAATGCTAGAAGGAAAGCTGAAATTCTTTGTGAGGGCTCAGGGGTTAAATTAGGTGAACTTATTACGATTAATTATAACTGGAATGAAATAGATATTTATTCTCATACTAGTTATGATTTGGATACAGGAACTCGTTTTGCTTCTTCAATAAAAAGTGATATGGAGTTTGCTCCCGAGGATATTGAAGTAAAAGATAGTGCGACTTTTATTTGGAAAATAATGTAATCAGTTATTAGATATGGTTGATAAAGAAGAAGTTTTTTAAAGGCTTTTTCTTTATCTTTAATGTGCTGGTCTGGTGATATCGTGATATTATTTATTATAGTAGGATGCCGTTTTAGCTCAGCAGGTAGAGCAACGCATTCGTAATGCGTAGGTCGCAGGTTCAAGTCCTGCAAGCGGCACCATAAAGGGGGAAAAAGCATATGAAAATAAAAAATGAAATAATAGAATTGGAAGTAATTGAAAAAGGTGGGGAAATCCAAAGTTTATTATTCGATAATAAAGAAGTAATGTGGCAGGGTGATCCAAATCACTGGACAGGAAAAAATCCGACGCTTTTCCCACTTGTTGGCAACACTTATAGTAAGGATTATCAAATTGATGGTAAAACCTATGCTATGAAAAATCATGGTTTAATCAGATATTATGATTTAAAGTGTGTTAAATGTGATGATGATGAAATAATTATGGAACTAAAAGAAAGTAAAGATTCTCTAAGCAAGTATCCATTTAAATTTACTTATCAGATTAAATACTCTTTAGATAACAATAAAGTAAATATCGATTATTTTATTCGAAATGATAGTGAAAAAGATATGCCTTTTACCTTTGGACTGCATCCAGGTTTCAATGTTGATAACTTTGAAGAAAGCTATCTAGAATATGAAAAGAAAGAGAAGGCTAAACAGATTGTCTTCAATGAAGGAGTGGTGTATGAAAAAGATGTCACTTTAGATAAATGGCCATTATCTTATGAAGAAATTATGAAATATCAGACAATTGTCTATAAAGGCTTAAAAAGCAAGTATTTCAAACTGGTTTTAAAAGACTATACAATTAAGCTTAATGCTGAAGATTATCCATATTTCGCTATCTGGACCAGTGATGATAATGCACCATTTATCTGTCTAGAACCTTGGCACGGTCATGCAGACTTCCAAGAGAATAATGTAGATTTTAAAGATAGAGAAGGAATGATGTCTTTAAAGCCTGGTGAGATTTTTAAAACAGGTTATAGCATTGAATTGATAAAAGAATAATGTCTAAAAAAGTTTTCTTAATGATGTCAAAAATAAAAACATTTAGTTAAGAACCAGGTGCTTATAAAGAAAGTGAGGTTCAGGTTGAAAAAAGATTATAAAGAATTAAATATTACTTCAAAAGTGCCAGCAGGATTTAAGTATCATCTTTTTAGTGATGGCACCATTGAGATTGCTGAAGTTAACAAATGGGAAAAGACCTTATCTGTTCCACAGAAAATTGATGACAGGCTGGTTACCAGCATTGCAGAAAAAGCCTATGCTAAATGTTATTCTTCTGAAAAAATAAAACTTCCTGATACTCTTGTCAGTATTAAAGATAATTCCTTTAATGATTGTATTTTTCTTGAAAGCATTGAGTTACCTGACTCTGTTACTTTTATCGGAGATGGTGCATTCAGCTGTTGTACGTCTCTTAAAAACATCAAACTTCCTGCTTTTATCAAGAGTATAGAAAGATCAGTATTTTATAAATGTACATCACTTAGTGAAATTATTCTTCCTAAATCTATCACAAATATAAGACCGGTTGCCTTTGCTGACTGTACTTCTTTACAGAGAATTAAAATTCCTTCAGCTGTTACAGAAATAGAGCGCTATGTTTTTAGTGATTGCACTGCTCTTAGGACAGTTAATCTTCCGGCAACTATTAAAAGCATAGATGATTATGCCTTTAGTAACTGTACCTTTCTTTATACCATCAATCTTCCTGCTTCTTTAACCAGAATAGAAGATAATGCTTTTAGAAATTGTGCTTCACTAAAGAATATTAAACTTCCTTCTTCTTTAACAAGTTTAGCGGACAGTGCATTTTTTGGCTGTAAATCTCTTGAAAAAATAATAATTCCTGATGCTGTTACATCTATAGGAGCAGCTGCATTTTACAATTGTTCAGCTTTAAAAAGTGTTAAACTGCCTTCCGCTATTAAAGTTATAGAAATGCGAATGTTTTATAACTGTTCATCTCTTAAACAAATCGTCCTTTCTAACCATCTAACAAGTATTGAAGAGCTGGCATTTGGGGGTTGTACATCTCTAGAAGCAATAACACTTCCTGCTTCGCTAAGAAAGATAGGTAAAAATATATTTAGTGATTGTACCTCACTTAAGACTGTCCAGTTCAAGGGTTCCAGAAAGCAGTGGAAAGAGCTGACTTTAAACATTTCTCTAGGATATGATAAAGAAGTTATTTTTGTTGATTAATATATTTGTTTAAATCTTTGACAACAGTCAAAATAAAAGAGCCGATCTGGCTCTTGTTTTATTCCCAGTTAAAATATCTGGCCAAAACTCCAACCATGGACTTGGCAGCAATAAGCAGTGCATCTTCATTTAAATCGAACTTAGGATTGTGATGAGGATAGGTCTCTTTATCAACCTGACTGGCTCCAACATAGAAATATGCTCCAGGAACTTTTCTTAAATAATGAGAAGCATCTTCAGAAGCACTAAGTGGAGAGGTAGTAGTGACCTCTTTTATTTCAGGGGCATACTTTTGGATGTCTTTTACTCCCTGCATTGCCAGTTTGGTAATTTCTGGATCATTGTACAGGACAGGATAATCCTGGGTATATTCTATCTTTAGCTCAACGCCAAAAGTTTCAGCGATACCTTCAGCAAGCTGTTTAAACTGTTTTTCTATCAGTGAAGCTACTTCATCTTTCATACATCTGACATCACCTTCCAGTATTACTTTTTCTTTAATGACATTAGGTGAGCCTTTGCCATCAAAGTTGCCAATAGTAACAACAGCCATTTCTCCAGGTTTGACTCTTCTGGAGACAATAGATTGAACAGCAACTACCAGATGTGAAGCAGCCAGAATAGTATCATTGCCATTATGAGGTTCTGAACCATGACTTCCCTTGCCGGTTAGTTCAACCTTGAAAGTAGCTCTGGCAGCCTGGGTTTCTTTTTCATTAAAGAATACTTTTGAATAAGGCATAGTTGAAATAAGATGCAGACTGAAGAAGTTGTCAACCCCATCCAGACAACCAGTTTCAATCATTTCCAAAGCTCCTCCTGGTGGCTTTTCTTCCGCATGTTGATGAATAATTATGATGTTTCCATTTAACTGATCTTTTAGTTCAATAAGGGCTTTGGCAAGAATCATTAAATAGGCAGTATGGCCATCATGACCACAGCCATGACTGACGCCAGCATTTTTAGATTTAAAGGGTAAATCGGTCTCTTCATGTACAGCTATAGCATCAAAATCAGCTCTTAAAGCTACTGTAGGACCAGGCTTTTCTCCTTTGATTTTTACAAAAAAGCCTGTTGTCTTTTCATTGTCGATTATCTGACAATCTTTATTCTGATAGAAATCTAAAAGATATTTCTTTGTTTCATGTTCTTCAAAAGAAAGTTCAGGATATTGATGTAAATGTCTTCTTATCTGAATCATTTCGTCCTTATATTCATCTATTTTTTTAAGCAATTCTAATATCATAGCTGTTCCTCCATTATTAATATTGTATTCTTTCAAATTTAAACTTTCAATGATTATAGTTGTAAAGTATGTTAATATATTTCTAACAGTAAAGAGAGTTATTAGATGAAAGAAGAACAAAATTTCTATTTAAAGACAGCAACATTGGCTGGTGAAATTCTTATTCAAAGCAATGCCGAAGCGTATCGAGTAGAAGATACTGTCAGGCATATTTTAAACAAGGCCAATTTTAACTCTTCCAATGTCGTAGCCCTGACTACTGGTCTATATACAACGGTTGAAGATAATGATGATGAACCTGTAACTATAATTAGAAGGATTAATAACAGATCAATCAATTTATATAGAATTGCCAGAGTTAATGATGTTTCCAGGGAAATAGTTTCCGGCAATATTGATATTAGAGAAGCTTATGATAAGCTGATTAATTTAAAAAGCAGTGAATATGCTCCCTACACTAAAGATATTGCCAGTTTTTTGTTTGTATTGATGATTGTTCTGCTATTTAATGGTTCTATTGTTGATGCACTGGTAAATATACCGGCTGCAATTACGGTAACACTGATTTCAAATGTCTGCAGCAAATACAATATCAATGCCTTTGTGACGGATTATATCAGCAGTTTTCTGGTGGCTGTTATTGTAGCCGCAATTAATGCTCTGATACCTTTAAAAATTTCAACTGATATATTGATTATTGCCTGTATCATGCCTTTGGTTCCTGGTACTGCCCTAACCAATGGGGTCAGAGATATTTTTAGAGGTGATTATACTTCAGGTTTTGCCAAGCTTCTTGAAGCGATAATGATAGCCTTGTTTATTGCCTTAGGCATTGGTTCAGGTTTATTACTGACTCAGGAGGTTTTAGGATGGATATTTTAAAACAGACATTGATAGCTACAGCTGTTGTATATCTTATCGCTATTGTCTTAGATGCTCCTAAAAAAACCTTGCCATATGCTGCCCTTACAGGAGCAGCAGGCTGGTTTATCTATT
Organism: Erysipelotrichaceae bacterium; assembly: GCA_033808805.1. Classification (GTDB taxonomy): domain Bacteria; phylum Bacillota_I; class Bacilli_A; order Erysipelotrichales; family Erysipelotrichaceae; genus UBA1783. The sequence goes on along the minus strand of JAPXMY010000001.1, from coordinate 26,745 downwards.
TGAGTGTCGGTTCACAGGGTAGTGTGGTATCTTCAACTTTTATTGCTGCCTGTGTAATTGCCATGCTGGCTCATATCTTCTCAAGAATTTCCAAGGCTCCGACAACGGTGTTTCTGATTTCAGCACTCTATCCTTTTGTTCCTGGAACTTCTGTCTATAGAGCGGTATATTCACTTATTGGCAATGATCTGAACGCTTTTAAATTCTATGCTTTGCAGTCAATTCTGATTTCTGGGGCCATTGCTACAGCTGTATTTATGGTAGACAGTATCTTTATTATTCACAGCAAGATTAAAAAGTATCATTCATTGGAAAAACTATAAGTTAATTATTTTGGTTAAATCTGTTTTATTAAAGTAGTAAAGTGAAGGTTTCTAAAAAAAGAAATCTTTTTAACTTCTTTGCAATAAAATATCCTGTTAAAACGTTATTTAAATGAAAGGAGTAGTGGAATGACTGATTTTTGTGAAAACAGCATTGATGATGTCCTGTTAGATGAATGCCTTGAAAAAAATAGCTTCAGATGATATGGATGGCTTCAGACAACTATATGAACTGACAAGTCATATCTTGTATGGTTTTTCCTTATCTATTGTTAAAAACGAGTATACTGCTCAGGATTGTATGCATGACAGTTATATCAAAATTATTGAGGCAGCAAAAAGTTATGTTTCAAAAGCAAAGCCATTGGCCTGGATGCTTACGATAACCAGAAATACCTGTTTACAGAATTTAAGAGAAAATAGAAAAATAGTCAACTTCAGTGATGAGCAATGGATGCTGCAGGCAACTGAAGATGACGATGTCAGTGCAGTTGACAGAGAACTGTTAAATCAATGCTTGAATCGACTAGATGATAAAGAAAGACAGATTGTAATGTTGCATTCTCTGACCGGTTATAAATTTAAGGAGATTGCTCAGTTATTGAAACTTCCATTATCGACAGTTCTATCAAAACATAATCGGGCTATAAAGAAACTACAACAAATCGTAAGACAGGAGGAATAAAAAATGACACCAGAAAAAATAGAAGAAAGAATTAATAAAACTGTTCAGAAAATCACTCCAGATATTTCTGAAAAGATTATTCTAGATGCTAGAAAAAAGGCTTATAAATCAAGTAAAGAAAATAGCAGAGTCTTTTCATGGAAACCAGCGTTGGTTTTTGCGATGAGTTGTTTATTGTTTGTGACAATGATCGTAACCAGACCAGTAACAAATGTTGCAGCAGCGACAATTACTTTAGACATAAACCCTTCAATTGATATTACTTTGGATGATGATGGCAAAGTCGTTGACATCGTTGGAACAGATGAACAGGGAGCAGATATAGTTGAAGGTTTAGATGTAACAGGCTGTAAAATTGAAGTGGCATTACAGGCATTAATCGATTCATTATTGGAACATGGCTACTTAAGTGCTGACGCCAACTCAATATTGGTCACTGTTGATAATGAAGATATGACATCAACTATATTAGATATGATGAATAAAATACTGACAGAAAAAGATTTTGATGGTTCAGTTGTCTGCCAAAACCTGAAGAACAATCCTGAATTAGCAGCATTGGCTGAACAGTACGATATCTCAATAGGTAAAGCACAGTTAATAACAGAATTGATAGCTCTGGATGATACTTACAAGATTGAAGAATTGGCAGCTTTAAATGTTAATCAATTAAATTTGTTATTAGGAAATCCTGAAAACACAGTTTCAGGAATCAAGAGAATGGGACAGGCCAGCGAAAAAGAATATATTGGCGAAGATAAGGCTAAAGAAATTGCTCTGGCTTCTATAAAAGCTGATGAAGCTGAAATCTCAGAATATACCTATGAAATTGATTATCGCCATCGCAATATTGTCTATGTCATTAAATTTGTTTATAACAATACTGAATATGTAGTCATGGTCAATGGTACCAGCGGTGCTGTATTGGAATGTGAACAGGAAAACAGAGAATATAAATATCAATACAGCTATGAAGGTACAAATGAAACAAATAGCGGTAATGGTAATGAAAACAAAGGAAAAGGCAGTGGCAGCGGTAGTGGCAACGGAAACGAAAATGCTGGCAGTGGCAACAATGATTGTGCAAAAGGCATTGGCAAAGAAAATGCTAAGAAAATTGCTTTAAACCATGCTAATGCCAATGAATACAGCAATTACCGATCTGAATTATGCACTCAGGATGGTAAATTAGTATATTGCATTAATTTTGAAGCAAATAATCGCCAGTGCAAATATGTAATTGATGCAGTTTCAGGAGAAATACTAGAAGATAAATAGAGACTCTCTCAGCTTTACCCAGCAGAAATGCTGGGTTTTCTTTTGGTAAAAAACGCATTTAAAAAGTAATTAAAGAATTAGTAAAATATGAATAGAAAATGTAAAATATGTTTTGAATTATTGTATAATGTATAAGTTGCTAATGTTCAGGAGGTATGAATATGATCGAAATCAAGAATGTCTCAAAATCATATACTAAAGGAATAAAATCAGTCGATAATTTAAATCTGACTATCAATAATGGCGAAATCTTTGGTTTTTTAGGTCCTAATGGAGCTGGTAAAACCACAACAATTAAAATGATTACTGGTATTCTGGATGCTGATGAAGGTGAGATTCTGATTGATGGCTATGATGTTGACAAACAGCCAATGGAAGCTAAAAGACAATTTGGCTTTGTCCCCGATAGTCCAGATATCTTTTTATCTTTAAAAGCTATTGAATATTTAAATTTTCTCTGTGATATCTATGATGTTGAAGATAGAGAAAATAAAATTGTCAGCCTAACCAAAAAATTTGAAATATATGATGTTTTAAATAACAAACTGGAATCATTTTCTCATGGAATGAGACAGAAGATAATTTTAATTGGTGCATTGCTGCACAATCCCAATAACTGGATTTTAGATGAACCGATGACCGGTCTGGATCCAAAAAGCAGTTTTGATTTAAAGGAAATGATGAGAGAGCATGCTGATGAAGGTAAAACGGTTTTCTTTTCTACTCATGTATTGGAAGTAGCGGAGAAGATGTGTGATAGAATCGGAATTATTTCCAAAGGTAAATTGCTGTTTGTAGGAACAGTTGAACAGGCAAGAGAGCAGTTTGCCAAAGAAGGCAGTTTAGAAAAGGTATTTTTGGAGATAACCGAAAATGTTTAAGCGTATTTTTTCATTAAGTAAGATATTGATAAAAACCAACATTGTTGCTTCTTTTTCTAAACAGAGTATGGGAAAAAGAAAACTACCGAAGATTATCTTGCTGGTTTTTGCCTATGGCTATCTATGTGCTATAGCTGGTGTTTTTTCATATGGCACAATTAATACTCTGATGGTGGTTAATCAGCAGACAGCCTTTATCAGTTTAATCTGTCTGATCAATGTTTTCAGCAGTATATTTGAAACCTTCATTACCAGTTCAAATATTTTATATTTTTCTAAAGACAATGAACATTTACTGCCCCTGCCATTTAAACCATTTGAAATTGTAGCCAGTAAAATGAATACCTTATTGGTATTTTCCTATTTTTCAGAAATATTCTTCGGTCTGGTTCCGCTGCTTGTTTATGGTTACTTGACTAAAGCTTCAATTTTGTTTTATGTTTACATGCTTGTTGTTCTACTGGTTATTCCATTTGTTCCGGTTCTTCTGGCAACGCTGGTGATGATGGTAGTTATGTCGTTTGTAAACCTGTCAAAACACAAGGCACTATTTCAAACATTAGGTATTATTCTGGTAATGGCAACATCATTAACTCTAAGCATGTATCTGTCAAACAATGCTAACACGCAGGAAGATTTGCTTATCATACTGAATCAGGCTGATGGCCTGGCTCAATCTTTATATTCATATTTTCCGACTTTAAGGTTTGCCAGCGAAGCTTTAGTCAATCTTTCTTTTGTTGCTTTACTTTTGCTGGTAGTAATAAGTGTTGCTACATATTTTCTTATGATAACAGTAAGTAATAAACTTTACTTCAAAGGTGTAGTGGGGAATAGCACTACCGGCAGTTACTCTAAAAAGAAAGTTAATAAAAAAGACTTTGTTAAAGGTGGTGTAGCTTTAAGCTACGTTTTCAAAGAATTCAGATGCCTGCTAAGAAAACCAGTGTACTTTACCCAGTGTGTCTTACCGAGTTTACTTCTGCCAATAATTATGACCATCAGCCTCAGTCAGGGATTTGGTGGAATCAGCCAGATGGTAAACTATGGTAACCAGATTTCCAGGATTGAAAATGCTGAGCAGGTAATCTTTGCCGCTTTAGTATTGATCTGTATCTTTATGTCAATGTATACCTATATAAGCATTACAGCAGTAAGCAGGGATGGCAGCAGTGCAATGTTTATGAAGTATATTCCAATACCTTTCTATCAGCAATTGATCTATAAATGTATACCGGATATGTTATTAACCTTTGTTCCTAATGGTCTGCTTTTTGCAACTGCAGCTATGCTGATGAAATTGCCTGTTTTGCCAGTAGTTTTTGCGATTGTCATTTTTGCCCTTTTTGCCATTGGGCGCAGTTTCTTTGGAATTATTATTGACTGTAAAAATCCCAAGCACAACTTCACCAGTGAATATCAGGTTGTTAAAAGCAATCCATCAATCTTTTATGACATTGCCTATAACTTTGTGCTGCTTATTCCGGCTGTGTTAAGTTTAATATTTTTATCGCAATTACCTTTAATCGCAGTATTCTTAATTAATTTACTGGTTTATGGTACCTTGACGATTGGTTTATATAAATATATTGAAACTAAAGATTTCAAACTTGCTCAAAAGGTTTATTAAAAGTCAGCTGTATTTGCTATAATGATTAATAGGTAATTATTATGAACGCAAATCTTATTGAAACTATCAAACAAAAGGCCCTGGAAGATAAAGTTCCAATTATGGAAGATGAGAGTTTAAAGTATGTTGTAAGTTTTTTAAAAGAAAACAATATTACTTCTCTTTTAGAAATTGGAACAGCTGTTGGCTACAGCAGCATCTGTTTTGCCAGCAGTAATCCAAAGTTAAGGATTGTAACTTTAGAAATAGATGAAAAAAGATATAATATTGCCCAAAAAAATATCAGTCTGGCAAATCTGGAAGATAGAATCACAGCGATTTTAACTGATGCCAGAGAATATGGCTTAGATGAAAAATTTGATGTATTGTTTTTGGATGGACCCAAAGCCCATAATCAACAGCTGTTTGAAAGATATTTAAAAAACCTTAAAGATGATGGGACAATAATTGTTGATAATGTATATTTTCACGGTTATATTGATAGTCCAGAGTTAATAAAGAAAAAAAGACTTAGACCATTGGTTAGAAAGTTGGCTAAGTTTAGAGAAGATATGTTAAATCATCCTGATTTTGCCAGTGAATATCTAGAAATCGGCGATGGCTTACTGATTTGCAGAAGGAGAATAAAAAATGAATTATAGAGAAGGATTTGTAGATTTTTTAAATAAAAGCAGTTCAACATACCATGCTGTCAGTGAAGTTGAACGACAGCTGATCGAAGCGGGTTTTATTAAACTGAAAGAAAATACCACCTGGATTTTGGAAAATAATCGCTATTATTATGTGGTTAAAAATCAAAGCAGTCTGATTGCCTTCAAAATCCCTGAAATAGCTAATGTTAAATCAGTGAATATTATTGTTTCACATTCAGATTCTCCTAGTTTGAAGATCAAACCAGTAGCTGACATCAAAGATGAACATTATAACCGTATAAATGTAGAAATTTATGGGGGAGCACTTTTATCAACCTGGCTGGATAAGCCTTTGGGAATAGCTGGAAGAGTGACAGTTAAAGAAAACGAAGCCCTAACCAGCAAACTGGTAGATTTTGAAAAAGATATGGCAATAATTCCTAATGTTGCTATTCATCAAAATAGTGCTGCTAATGATGGCTATAAATGGGATAAGCAGACTGACTTGGTACCGATTATGGGTTTGAAACCAACAGAAGATTATTTCAACAATCTGTTAAGTAAAAAACTTCTAGTTAGAAAAGAAGATATCATGGCTCATGATCTGCATTTCTATAATCGCCAGAAGGCTATTCTCTGGGGTGAAGATCAGGAGTTTATATCTGGTGGAAAACTAGATAATCTGGAAAGTGTCTATACTTCCCTGCAGGCATTTCTATCAGGCTATTCTAAGAATTCCTTAAATGTGTTAGGCATCTTTGATCATGAAGAGATTGGTTCAAGGACAAAACAGGGTATGGCTTCTAATTTTCTGAGCGATGTGATTGAAAGAGTGTTTAATAGTTTTTACTATGTTAACAGTGATATTAAGGCAATTCTGGCTAATTCATTTTTAGTCAGTGCTGATAACGGACACGCAGTTCATCCAAATCATCCCGAAATGTATGATTCAACCAGTCAAAGCTTTTTGAATAAAGGAGTAGTTATTAAAACCAGTGCTGCTCAAAGATATGTTTCAGATTCAATAACTATTGCCATTGCCAAGGAGCTATGCCATAAAGCTGAAATTCCGTATCAGCTTTTCGCCAATAGAAACGATTCAAGGGGTGGCGCTACTCAGGCAGCTGCTGGAAGTGTTCATCTGCCAATCAATATGGTTGATGTTGGACTGGCTCAACTGGCAATGCATTCTACCTATGAAACCTGTGGAAGTTATGATGTCGATTATATGATTAAATTCATGTTGGAGTTTTACAACAGTACAATAACTGTTGATGACAATAGATATTTTGTTACAAAATAAATAAAAAAAGCAGATTGTGAGCTGCTTTTTTGATTAATTATTAAGCCCAGAGATCAAATGGATAAATGTCATCTTCCTTATATTGGGCAATTTTATTTTGAACTTCTTCCTTATCCTGAGGATAGGTAACTCCAAACCATTCCGAAGTAGTAGACATAACTTTAACATTGGCCAGCTTATTATCAACAATATGGGCGACTGATGTTGGAATGACTAATTCGCTTTTTTCTATCTCAATTTGTTCTTTCAGGAAGTTGACAAAGTCAGTTTTCATCATTGGAAAGACAGCTGGAGTAAAACCCCAGTAATTCATTGAACAGACACCATCTTCCAGCTTGATTTCTTTTCCGTCTTTAATCTGATAAGCTTCACCGTTTTTCCTGATTATTTTTTTATATTCTTCAATATATGCCAGATTTCCTCTTTCATCCTTCTTACATACAGCTCTGGTCACAGCACCGCTGTCACTTAAAGTTTTAGTCAGCTGATAACCGACCATACCGAATAAATCATCCTGCACTTCATTTTTCAGGAAAGAATACATTATTTTATAGGATTCTTTTCCATAAAAGTCATCAGCATTGATAATCATAAATGGCCCATCAATATGTTTTTCAGTACATAGTAAAGCATGAGTTGTTCCCCAAGGTTTAATTCTATCTTCTGGACAGATAAATCCTTCTGGCAAATCATTGACATCCTGATAAGCATAAACGACGTCCATAAAAGGTCTGACCTTAGAACCAATATTTTCTTCAAATAGTTCTTCGTGCTCTTCTCTAATAATTAGTATTACTTTTCTAAAACCAGCCTGATAGGCATCATAGATAGAAAAGTCGATTATACTTTCTCCATTATTTCCAATAGTGTCGATTTGCTTTAATCCACCATATCGGCTTCCTAAGCCAGCAGCTAAAATAACTAATACAGGATCTTTCATTTATTAAACCTCCATACATACCACTTTCATTTTACCCATTTTCCCTTTCATAATCAAGAAATGACTTGCAATAGAGACTAATAAATACTAAAATATTAATAGAGTTATCGGAAGGGATCAGCTAAAATGAATAAAATGTTTGCTGTTAAAGGTACGCAAATTGGCGGAGTATCTAGCCACCTTATGGTGGTGGTTTTTAACTCTGAAGATAAAAAATAAGATGCTTTTTTAATGGAGCGTCTTTTCTTTAAATTAAATGATTATAGAACAGGAGGAAAAAGGCTATGGACCAGTTAGAAAAAGTATTTTTTGATGCAGCGGTTGACAATAATATAAACGTTGTAAAAAAAGCTATTGAAGATGGCGTTAATGTCAATGTGCAAAATCAGCAACAAAGAACAGCCTTGATGCGTTGTGCTAAAAGAGGAAGGATCCAAATGACCAGATTGCTTTTAGATAGTGGAGCCAGCGTTGATTTAAGAGATTATCATGAAAAGACAGCGATAATGGGAGCTTGTCAAAAAGGACATTATGATATAGTTCAGATGTTGCTTGAAGCAAACGCAGAGGTAAATGCTGCTGACTATAAAGGAAATAATTCCCTGATGCGTGCAAGCTTCTATGGCTTTGAAGATATTGTCAGATTGCTGCTGCAATATAAAGCTAATTTGGATGATCAGGACACTAAAGGCAGAACAGCTTTAATGGAAGCCTGCTCAGCAGGACATATTGCAGTAATTGAGGTGCTGCTATCAAGAGGAGCAAACGTTGATTTACAGGATGAGATGGGTTGCACAGCACTTATGAGAGCTGCGTATTCAGGATTTGAGGAGTTAATCAACTTATTGGTAAATAATGGTGCTGATATAAATATTAAAGACAAAGATGGCAGAAAAGCCTATGATTATTATGTTACTAAAAGTAACAATGAAGAAATAATGAAAGTTTTAGCTTAGGGGGAAAAATATATTATGAAAGAATATAAAACGGATTTTATTAGAAACGTTGCAGTATTAGGTCATACCGGTGCTGGCAAAAGTGAAGTGTTAGAGTCGATTTTATATAACAATAAAATCACTGATCGCTTTGGAAAAGCTGTTGATGGCAATAGTATTATTGACTATGATGCAGAAGAGATTAGAAGAGGAATGAGTGTTTATTCTTCAGTAGTACCAATCGAGTGGAAAGATTACAAGATTAATTTTATGGACACTCCAGGTTATGTTGACTTTGCTGGTGAGCAAATAGCGGCATTATCGGTAGCTGATGCAGTAGTTATTGTCGTCAGTGCTAGAAATGGTGTTGAATCTGGAACAATGAAAGCCTACAGACAGGCAGTAGCTAAAAATTTACCAGTTATCTTCTTTGTCACCAGAGTTGATGAAGAGCATGCTGAATATACAAAAGTAGTTGCCGAACTGGAAAGAAGATGCAAGGCTGTACCACTGGTACTTCCAATTATGGAAAACGGAAAAGCAACAGGTGTTGTTAACATTATTACTAGAAAAGCGAAAGTAAATGGCAAGGATGTAGAAGTTCCAGCAAACTTTGTAGATCAGGTAGAAAGCGGTCACTTTGAACTTTGTGAAGCAGTTGCAATGACTGATGATGCCTTGACAGAAAAGTTTTTGATGGAAGAAGATTTCACTGATGAAGAGATGATTGCTGGTGTTTCACACGGTTTAAGAGATGGCAGTATTCGCCCTATCTTATGTGGCAGTGCAACAGCATATGTTGGTCTTGACACCTTATTAGATACAATTATTCACTACTTTCCTTCACATAGTGAAAAAGGCACAATTACTGATGCTAACGGTGTAGAAGTTGTGACATCTAGTGATGAGGATTTCAGTGCCCTTGTATTCAAACTGGTAAGTGATAACTTTGCTCAGGCTTCATTTGTAAAAGTAATGAGTGGAACGTTATCTGCTGATACTCCTTTATACAATTCAAATAAATCTGAAAACGAAAAAATGGGTTCTTTAGTCTTAGTCAGAGGAAAAAACCAGATTAAAGTTGATAAACTTGAATGTGGTGATATTGGAGCTATTTTAAAACTTCAGGATACTGATGTTAATGAAACCTTGGCTACAAAAGCCAATCCAATTGAATATAAGCCAATTGAGTTCCCTAAGGGTATGTTAGGAAAAGCAATCTGGCCAAGAACAAGAAATGATGAAGATAGATTATCGACAGGTTTATCAAGACTGGCTAGTGAAGATAAGAGCATGATGCTGGTTAACAATACTGAAACCAGAGAACAGGTTTTATATGGACTTGGCGATCAGCATATTGATGTTATCGTTAATAAGTTGAAATCAAGATACAAGGTTGAAGTTGATTTAACAGAACCAACAGTTCAATATCGTGAAACTATTACTGGAAAAGCTGAAGCTCAGGGAAGACATAAGAAACAGTCTGGTGGAGCTGGACAGTTCGGTGAAGTTTTCATTAGATTTGAACCAAATCCTGAGGAAGATGAAATGGTCTTTGAAGAAGAGATTGTTGGTGGAGCAGTAAGTAAAAACTACTTCCCAGCTGTTGAATCAGGTTTAAGAGAAGCGATGAATAAAGGTGTTTTAGCTGGATTTAAAGTTGTTCAGGTAAAAGCTACCTTATATGATGGTTCAATGCACCCAGTTGATTCAAAGGAAGTTGCTTTCAAATCAGCAGCTAGACTGGCTTATAGAAAAGGTATGCCAGAAGCTAAACCAGCACTTCTAGAACCAATCATCAGAGCTGAAGTACAGATTCCTTCTGATTATGTTGGAACAATCTATGGTGACTTTTCAAAGCGTCGTGGTATGATTATGGAAAATAATGCTATCGATGAGGAAACAACTGTCATCGTTGCCGAAGTTCCACAGGCAGAAATGATGAGCTATGCGACAGAACTTAGAAGTATGACCCAAGGTAATGGATCGTATGTTCAAGAGTTCTTAAGATATGAAAGAGCTCCAAAAGATGTGGCAGATAGAGTTATCGCTGCAGCTAAGGCAAGACTGGAAGAAGACGACGAAGATTAATCGTAGTTATTAAAGTAAAACAGAAGCGAGAATTAATAATCGCTTCTTTTTATAACTGAATTCAAAGGTTTAATTATTGTAGAATTGAAATTAATGTTATCATAGATTAAACGGAATAAAGAGGTAAGGGGTGAATATTATGATAATTACAAATGCCAAAGTATTTATTGATGGGGCATTTCATGATGTTGATGTACAGTATAATGAAGAAAAAATATTGAAAATTGGTAATAACTTAACTGAAAATGTCAGTGTTGAAGAAATAATTGATGCTAAGGGAAATTATCTTTTTGCGGGTTTTATCGAAACTCATCAGCATGGAGGTTTTAGAAAAACTTTTTATCGTAACGAATATTCAGAAAATGCTGAAAACTTCAATGGTTTAGAAGATGTCAACTACATTTTAAAAGAGTTGCCAAAGTATGGAGTAACAACGGTTTTTCCAACCTTGGATGTTCAACCTGTTGAAGATACTGTTGAAGCTTTAAGAGCGATAAGAAAAGCTCGAAAACAAGCTTTAGGGGCTGATCCAATGAAGATACATTTTGAAGGACCTTATTTAAACCCTGACAGAAGTGCCTGCTTAGATCCAAATTTATGTGTTCTGCCATCTAAAGAACATACTTTAGCTTTGGTGGACAATGATTTAAGTGATATTGGGATTATGTGTCTGGCTCCGGAATTAAAGGGAGCTGAAGAGTGGTGTCGCTGGATTACTGCTCAGGGAGTTCATGTAGAAATTGGATATACCTTATGTGATAGTGAATTAGTTAAAAAAGCTGCGGATTGGGGAGCAGATACAACAACGCATTTCTTTAATGGTTTTGAAGCGATGCATCATAGAAAAGATGGAGCGATTGTAGGTTGCTTACTGGAGGATAGACTTACCTTTCAGATGATTTGTGATGGGTATCATGTCAATAAGCAGTGGGTAAAATTAGCTGTTAAGACTAAAGGAATAGATAAGATATATGGCATAACTGATGAATTTAATTTCTCTGGTTTAGAAGACGGCGAATATGATAATGATTTTTATGGCAAAATCCTAGTTAAAGATGGACTGGTAGCTGTAAAAGAAACAGGGATGATCTTAGGTGGTAATAATACCTGGGATAAGATGATGCGTAAAGCAAGAGACATTATTGGTTTAAATGAAATAGAAATTGCTAAGATGTATGGTGAAAACCCGGCTAAGTGTTTAGGCATAACTGATCGTGGTAAAATTGAAGCAGGTAGAAGAAGTGACTTCTGCTTAATGGATAAAGACTATAATGTTTTAAAAACAATTATCAAAGGTAAAATCTACTACCAAAGATAAGTTAAAGATTAAAGGAAAAGTAAAAGAAGTCTTCAACAATTATTAAAGTGGAGACTTTTTCTTTTAAAAGGTAAGTGGTAAAATTAGAACATGAAAAAATTATTGATTATGTTACTGCTGTTATTGATAATAAGTGGCTGTCAAAAAGAAAAGTTTATTGAATATGTAAAACCAACAGGAACTATTTCTGATATGAGTGGCTATGAAGGGTTAGTCAGTGAACAATTTTATGATATAACAGTAGAAGAAATTTTAGAAAAAATAGCCAATAAAGAAACCTTCATTGTCTATTTTGGTTATGAAAACTGCCCATGGTGTAATTGTGTGGTTCCAGTTTTAAATGAAGTATCAGCTGAAAATGAGATGCCAATATACTATATGGATTTTAATAATAGTATTAATAATGAAAATATTGAGGGGATGAAGCAGATCAGCGAAATTTGTGGTTTTGATCAAACTGGTTTAAAAGAGGGTGAGTTTGCTTTTCTTTTTCCAACAGTTTTATATATAAAACAAGGTGAAGTATATAAAGTGCATGTTGGAACAGTTTCAGGTCACAATGGTTTTGAAGATCCTTTAACTGAAAAACAAATAGAAAGATTAAAGTATCAATATAATAAAGAGTTTGAAGGTTTGTTAATTATTGACTAAAATATCAATTTACAATAATGTTGAAAATACTTTATAATGAAGATAATAAATTTTAAAGGGTGTAATATATTATGGAAAACAGATTTAAAAGGAAAATTCTTATCATCATTACTGCTTTTATGATGGTGTGTTCAATACCGAAGGTGATAAAAGCTGCGCCGGTAGTTTTTAATGTCAGTACTGGTGCACAGTTTCTGCAGGCAATTGAGGATATCAATAATGGTACTGAAACTGATTATGTTATAAGTCTAAAAGCTGATATTGATGTTTTAACCACTGATTTTATTTATCTGACAAGAGGCAATACCACAATACTGGGTAATGGGCATGAAATTACCAATATTTACGGCTTTATGGTTTTTTCTTATGATCCTAACGTTTCTATACCGACCTTAACCTTAGGTCAGCAAGATGGTAATAATATCTTGAAAATAAATGGCAGCTATACTGGAAATGTGCCTCCATATAATATGTTTTTGGTTAGTAATAAAAGCATCATAAATATGCACAAAGGTGTTGAGATATATAACAGAAACATACCGCTTGTTGATTATGGTGGCTATATATTTTATGTTGGATATGAAGCGACTTTCAATATGTATGGCGGTTCAATAAAAAATTGCTTTGTTGAGAAGACTGAAACTTCATATTGTGCAATGATTCGTGTCGAGTATGGAACACTTAACATCTCAGGTGGCCAGATAAGTAACAATACTGTTCAAGACTCGCCTATTGATGATAATAATCGTATGATATATTCAGCAGTTATCGTATCTCAAGCTGGAACTATTAATATTAATGGTGGAAGTATAACAAACAACAAACTTATCTTTAACGGTACTGAAAGTTATGGAGATGGGGTAGTTTTACATGCTATAGGTTCAACAATAAATGTTTCTAATGCTAATATTTCAGGTAATGAAATGATTTGCAATAACGTGAATAATATACAATATTGCCGCGGTGGAGCTATTTATGCCTTTGCATCAACACTTGTAATCGACAACAGTGTAATTACAAATAATAAAGTTTTACATAATCGTGGTTACGGTGGAGCCATTGCAGTATATTTGACCGACTTAACGATTACTAATTCACTGGTAGCCTTTAATACAGCAGGTCATAGTGCAAATGATATTAGTTTCGATAGTGAATCTGGTAATAAATTATATTTACCAACTGCAGATAGTATGAATGCAAAACAGACCACTCCTTATATGAACTCAATAACAGGTTGGTATGAAGATAATATTTTAGGCCGTTGGAGTATGACTGATCCAACCCCAGCGTTTACGACTCTGCAGAATGATGCTTTAATAGGTTATTATGAATTAGTAGCTGGCTATGAGAAAGCAAAACTTATAACCTATAATTCAAATGGTGGTCAGGGTGCAGATTATTATCAAAATCTTGGTGCTGATATCTTGGCATTAGATAATGCTGTGGTTGGCTTTACAAAAGCTGACTATGAGTTTACTGACTGGAATACTGCAGCTGATGGAAGTGGAACAGCCTATGCGGCTGGAGAAAGTCTACCACCAACTGATTTAGGATTTATCCTGTATGCGCAATGGAAAGTTAAGCCGGTAACACCAGAAACAGGAGATATATTTAATCCAAACATCTTCATGTCTCTGATGATACTATCTGGCATGGGATTAGTGGTTTTAACTAAAAGATATAAAAAGCAAGAGAATAATTAGAATAGTTTAAATTAATAAAAGAGGAAGTAATTAGAAATTTGAAGTAAGATGATAAACTATACTTTGAAATTACTTCTTTTTTCTTGTTTTGATTAATGTAAGTAGCTATAAAATAAGATTATTGAAAATTAAAAAACTAATAAAAATATGTATGCTATAATATTGAAAAGGGAGATGTCTCGATGAAAAAGATTTTGCTTTTACTTTTAATTCTTACTATATTAGGTGGCTGTTTTAAGTTTACTAAAGGAGAAGTAACAACTAAAAAAGCCCAGGAAATCTTAGAGATGTTTGAAGAAAAGGAAAATTTTATACTTTATGCTGGAAACAGCAATTGTGAAAGTTGTACAGAATATCGTAAAGTTTTACAAGAGTTAATAAGTGAATATGAAATTGAGATTATCTATGTGGATACTCTAAATAAAGAACAGCAAGAGTTTTTAAATACATTGATTTACGATTACCTATATCGTTTAAATATGACACCATCTACCTATCTGATCAGGGATGGAAAGACAATAGATATGAAAGAAGGTTCTTTAAAATTAGAAACCTTAGAAGAGTGGTTTAAACAATATGAATACTTACCAGAATGATGAGATTATAAGTGTAGCTCTAAGTGAAAAAGAAGTGATAAGACAACTTCAGCATTTGGGAGTAATAGAAGATATGTGTTTAGAAGTACATGTATCTTTTAATAGTGTTGGAAATGTTATTGGCGGGCCAACTGCTTTTGTTGATGCTTTATTAAAAGCTGTTGGTGAAAATGGAACGATAGTTATGGCCAGTCAGGATTTTAATAACAGTGAACCGTTATATTGGGAAAATCCACCTGCTGAAATCAGGCTGATGAATAAAATCCGTGAAAATACTCCAGGATATGATATCTATACATCAGGACAGCATTTGATGGGTATTGTAGTAGATAACTTAAGAGTTAGAAAATCAACCTACCATTCCTACCATCCAAACAGTGGTTTTATAGCCAATGGTAAAGATGCCAGATATCTGATGTCTGCTCAGCCTTTATCTTTTCCTCTTGCTCTGGATTCACCTTTAGGAAAGCTATACGAAAAACAGGATAGCTATATTTTACTTGTTGGTGTTGGTTATGATAAAGCGACAGGAATGCATTTAGGCGAATATTTATCAGAACGAAGAAACATCATTTTGCAGGGTGGAGCAGTCAAAAGAAAAGGTGAGACAATCTGGAAAAAATATCTGGATATCGAATTAGACAGCAGCGAGTTTATTGAAATTGGTAAAGAAATGGAAAAAAGAAAGATGGTTCGAGTTGGAAAAATTGGCAATGCCGTGTGTCGTTTATTCAGATTTTCTGAAGCGGTAGATTTTACAAGAGATTATTTGAAAGAGAGGTATTAGAATGAAGTTTGAAGGTATTATTTTTGACATGGATGGGATTATTCTTGATTCAGAACGTTATTCTGAAAAAATATTTGAAAAATTATTCAATGAATTAAATCATGAATTTACCCATGAACTTTTTGTGAAGGTATTGGGAGTTGTTCCAGAAGTGGAAAATAAGATTCTTTATGAATATTTTGGCAATAAAGAAGATGTTTTATATTTTAGAGAACAGTTTAACTACCTGTTAGATAAAGGATACGAAGAAGGAAAAATCGATTTGAAAAAAGGAGCATTTGAACTTATCAATTATTTAAATGAAAAAAATATTCCTTATGCCCTGGCAACGTCTTCATCAAGAAAAAGAGTAGAGATGTGTTTTAACAACACTGAATTTGGTTCTAATCCTTTTAAATATGTAGTAACTGGCTGTGAAGTAGAAAAATCAAAACCAGAACCAGACATTTTCTTGAAAGCAGCTGAACTGATTAACTGTGATATTAAAAAATGTTTAATTATAGAAGATTCATTTAACGGTGTCAAAGCAGCTCATGCTTCTGGAGCAACAACCTGTATGATAATAGATATATTGCCTCCAACAGAAGAGCTGATGGAAAAAATAGATATGATTAAAGAAGATTTGTTTGAAGTTAAAAGAATGATTAAAAACACCTATATTACAGAAAAAGAATTGGCAAGTTATTTTGATCATACCAATCTGCAGCCATTTGCGACAGAAGAAGATTTCAAAAAGCTTTGTGATGATGCTCATAATTTAGGTTGTCGAATGATTGCGATTAACTCTTATCCAGTTAAATTCTGTAAAGAGTACTTGAAAGATAGTGATGTCCATGTTGGAGCGGCAATTTCCTTTCCCCTTGGGCAGACAACAATAGAAACAAAAGTACAGGAAACTATTAACGCAATTAAAGATGGTGTTGATGAAATCGATTATGTTGTCAATATTGGCAAAGTAAAAGAGCATAATTATGATTACATCAAAGATGAGATGCAGCAGATAGTTAAAGTCTGTCGTGACAATAACATTATTGTTAAAGCTATTTTTGAAAACTGCTATTTGACTGAAGAAGAAAAAATAGAGCTCTGTCATATTGCTAAGGAGGTGAAACCTGACTTCATTAAAACCAGCACCGGTTTTGGTACTGGTGGAGCGACTGTCGAGGATTTAAGACTGATGATGCGAGAAGTTGATGGACAAGTCAAGGTAAAAGCTGCTGGTGGTATCAGAAGCTTGGAAACAGCTTTAAAATATATTGAAATTGGAGCCGAAAGATTAGGAACAAGAATGGCGGATAAAATAATCCAGGAATTCAAAGAGAAAAAATAAGATGAAAAATATCAGCTTAGCCATTTTAGCCCATGTTGATGCAGGAAAGACGACACTTAATGAGTGTTTTCTTTTTCATGGCGGGATTATTCGTAAGATGGGAAGAGTTGATCATCAGGATGCTTTTTTGGATTTTGACAAAATGGAAAAAGCAAGAGGCATCACCATTTATAGTAAAATGGCTAATTTTAAATATAAGGATACCCATTTCTATCTGGTCGATACTCCAGGCCATAATGATTTCTCCAGTGAAATGGAAAGAAGTCTGCAGGTCGTTGATGCAGCTATTTTAGTTATCAGCGGTCTGGATGGTGTACAGTCGCATAGTTTGACGATTTTTAATCTGTTGAAGTACTACAATATTCCAACTTTTATCTTTGTCAATAAGATGGATATTTCTTTAAGCAGTAAAGAACAGCTGTTAAAGGAAATTCAAAAGGAATTGGATGAAAACTGTTTTGATTTTTCTGATGATAATTTAATAGAACATATTGCCTTAGCCAGCGAAAAAACTTTGCTGGAATATGAAGAAAGCGGAAAGATTTCTCAAGAAACTATTGCTAGAAAAATTTCTGAAAGAGTTATCTTTCCAGTATATTTTGGTTCAGCTTTAAAAGATGAGGGTGTTGACAAACTGCTGGAAGGTTTAAATAAGTATACTGATAAAAAGACTTATCCAAAAGAGCTGGGATTAAGGTTTTTCAAAGTCAATTACGAAGATGATGGCACAAGAATCTGCTATTGTAAAGTTACTGGTGGTCAGCTGAATGTTAAAGATAAAATCAATCAGGAAGATAAAGTTGACCAGATAAGAGTCTATAATGGGCAGAAATATGAACTGGTACAAAGTGCCAGACCAGGAATGATAGTTGGATTAAAGGGATTGAACACCGT
This sequence comes from Erysipelotrichaceae bacterium, assembly GCA_033808805.1. Taxonomy (GTDB): domain Bacteria; phylum Bacillota_I; class Bacilli_A; order Erysipelotrichales; family Erysipelotrichaceae; genus UBA1783. Next base: position 8,768 of record JAPXMY010000001.1, on the reverse strand, counting down.
GATGGCTTATGATGTTGTCGGCACAGGAGAAAGTAAAAAACCAGCTTTAAATGCCTATATGACTTATAAGGTTTCTTATCCAGATAGTACTGATAGCAATTATCTGCTAAAACAGCTGGAAATGCTGTCGCAGGAAGACCCAGCCATAAAAATAAGCTATCATCAGCAATTAAAGGAATTAAGATTATCTTTAATGGGAAAAATTCAGATAGAAGTGGTTGAAAACACAATTTTTGAAAGAACTGGAATAAAGATTAAACTTGAAAAGGGTTCAGTCTTATTTAAGGAAACTATCGCTCAGCAGGTCAATGGATATGGCCATTTTGAACCTTTAAAGCACTATGCGGAAGTACATCTAAGACTTGAACCTTTAAACAGGGGTGCAGGCTTAAAGTTTGAAAGTGAAGTTTCGACCGATATCTTATCTTCCAATTGGCAGAATCTGATTCTCAATCACTTAAAAGAAAAACAACATCCTGGTGTTTTGACAGGAAGTGCAGTTACGGATATTAAAATCACCTTGATTAATGGCAGAGGTCACATCAAGCATACCGAAGGTGGAGATTTTAGAGAAGCAACATATCGAGCACTCAGGCAGGGATTAAAAATGGCTGAAAGTATCTTGCTGGAACCATTTTATGATTTTAGAATAAATGTAAGAAGTGAATATTTAAGCAAGGTACTATATGATTTAGAAACTGTTGGGGCTTCTTTTACAGTTGAACAGGTAGATCAGGATTTGATGCTGGTTGCTGGAAGTGGTCCAATTAGAAAGATGCAAAATTATCAGGATAGACTGCTTTCGCTGACATCAGCGACAGGAAAAGTTATTCTTTCTTTAAAAGGTTATGACATCTGTCTTGAGCAGGATGAAATAGTTGAGCAGTCAGGTTATGACAGTGAAACAGATATTGACAACCCAACCGGTTCAATATTTATTTCTCATGGTGCGGGTTTCTATGTGCCTTATGATTATGTGGAGCAATATCTGCATATTAAGCCTCAAAAAGATAATGATTTTGATAAAACTTATAGTGCAACTACCAGAAGTACCATAACTGAAGAAGAATTAAAGAAGGTAGTGGAAGCAGCCAGTGGCAGAAATAAAAAAGAAAAGAAAATGATTAGTAGAAAAAAGGTTGATGATAGTAAATCATTTTCTAAAACAAAAATTGTTCCTAAAATAAAAAAGCCATATCTATTGCTAGTTGACGGTTATAATCTGATGCATTCATATCGTGATAACTCTGCTGCTTGGCATTTTGATGCCGCAAGAGACAGGGTCATAAATGATGTAGCCAGTTATGCTGGTTATAAAAACTTTAAAACCATTGTGGTCTTTGATGCCTATAAAACAGATGAAGTGGCAGCCAGAAAAATCAAAAGTGATACGGTAGATATAGTTTATACTAAAGCTAATCAGACAGCTGATTCTTATATCGAAAAAATGGTTCATGAAAACAGAAACAAATATGACATTATTGTGGTCAGTTCGGATTTTGCGGTACAAAATATGGTGCTGGGTGATGGAGCAATCAGAAAAAGCAGTAGAGAGTTTATGCTGGAACTAAAACATTTAAACGAAAAAGCCAAACAATATTTAATGTAGGTTATATTTATTTGCACTTTAGTGTATAATTTTTATATAGAAAGGAAAATATAATTATTAAAAAAGTATTAGTGGTTTTATTGGCCTTATTGTTAGTGACATCTTTAGCAGGATGCGATAAGGAAACAATTAGCGATGATTGGACAGATATGGAATTTATAGTAGATGGAAAAAAATATACTTTTCCACATACTTTTATGCCATTTAACAAAAATGGCTGGCTGTTAGAAGAAAATGACATCTTACAGCCTGGAGAGTACACAATGCACTACTACGAAATGTGGAACAATGGTTTTTATGATGAAAATCAGCAGCTGTATGCTACAATTTCAGTAGATTTTGAAAACGAAACGGATAAAGAAAAGAATATTAAAGACTGTACTATCTGGTGGATTTCGTTTACAAGAATGCCTTATATAGGAGTGTTTTTAGAAAAAGTATATGAAATCGAGTTGTCAAAAGGAATCAAATGGGGCAGCACTGAAGAAGAAATCATCAAAGCTTACGGAAATGTAGAGTCAGATATGAGAATTACCTACGAGGAAGATGGCTATTTCGTATTAATATATCAGGATCAATCTGACAATATGTTTGCCCAAATGGCACTGTATCTTTTGAATGATGGCGGACTGTTTATGGTGGATCTGGAAAAATATCCAAGTGAATAGCTGAAAAACTATTTGTATAAGCAGCAGGTGCTTAATTCTGGAATATAAAGTAAGGGTATATTAAAATTTAATTTAATGTATAATCTGGGTATAGAAAGGAAGGTTGTTAGCTATGAGAAACAAGTTCAAACTTACTAGAATCCAAAATGTTAAATTAGTCAATGAGAAAATTATTGACTATGTTTACAATGCCCTTGTTTTGTCAAGGTATGAAATTGAGTATGATGAAGTAGGCCCACTGTTAGAAAATAATAAAAGGGATAGTGAAGTTGCTATTGCAGCTGACAATTTTAAAAATACTTTCTATCATATTTTAAACAACCCAGATGAAAAAGCTGATGCCGATTTTTTACTTGAATTACATGATATGCTGATGAAAGATTTAAATGTTGGTGTAAAAGCTGAGCTGACAGAAGAGCAAAAACAACAGTTGGCCGCCATGACTAATCAACCCACTAAATCAAATACTGAAATTGCTATAGATGCTATGCTGTTCTTACTGGAAAAACATTTGTTTTCAGATGGAGATGTTAGAGTTTCAATCATGTTTGCCAATAAGATTATGATTGATCATGGCTGTGGTGTGATTACTGTCAGCGATTATAACAAAACCAAATTCAGAGAATTGCTTAAAGAATTTCATCAGACTAAAGAGTATAATAAGTTCAAACATTGGATTTTCAGTAAGTGTATTTCAGGTATGAGAGTAGAATATTGATAATTCTCAAAAAAGAAAAATAAAAAACGCAGTTGACTGCGTTTTTTATATGTTTTTGGGAAACATTTTAAAATAATATTATGAATAATAATTTTTGAATGTCTGATTAAAAAATCAAAACTTCAAAACCATTATTAACATAATCCATAACTCCAGCATGATTATACATATCATCTAGAAGGCGAAGACCTGTCTTTACATTGTCTTCATATACTCCAAGAGCTTTAGAACAGGCTAAACAGACTCCCTGAATGGTTCCATCATTTTTAAGCGCCAGATATAAAGCGTTTTTTTCTTCTTCTAATTCTTTAGGAAGTACACAAGACATTCCTTCAAGAACTATTTTTACTTCATGACCAGCATCTTTTAATTGTCTGGCATTCATAAGTGCATGCAAGAAACACATTTTTTTGCCTTCCATAGTGTAAATCAATACTTTTTTCATCCTTTTGCCTCCTTATATTTTATTTTTTAAAGAAAGCAACAGCTACAGCTCCTGGCCCAGCATGGGTCCCGATAACTGAACCTATAATTGAATAACGTATCTCTTTAAGTTCATTTTCCCATAGCGGTCTGCTATCTTCAATATATTTTAGCAAAAGAGCATTAGATATACCAGTATATCCTAATAACACTGGTTTGGTGAAATCAACACCTCCAGCTTTTGCGATTTCCTGAGAAAGCATATTGTTACCACGTTTAGAGCCCATAGCTTTTCCGATAGCATTAATATTTCCATTTTCTACTGAAAGAACAGGTTTAATATTTAAAACCGCTCCAGCAACAGTAACTGATTTTGAAAGACGACCACCTTTATGCAGGTATTCCAGCGTGTCAACTAATGCGACAATGAGTACTTTTTTCTTTTCTTCTTCAATTTTTTCTACAATGGTTTTAACATCAAGTCCCTGATCAATATATTTTATTGCAAGTTCAGCCAAGATGCCAGTTCCAATAGCAACTGTACCAGTATCTATTATGTAAACATTTTCATAGTCCTGAGCAGCAATAGTAGCACTTTGGTATGTTCCTGATAAATTTTTAGGTAAAGCCAGTACAATACATGCTTCATTTAACTTTTTAGCTTCTGCGTATTCCTTAGCAAATGCTTCAGGGTTTGGCTGGCTGGTAGTTGGAAGGACATCTGATTCAATAAGTTTTTTATAGAAAGTGTTATGGTCAATATCTACTCCGTCAATATATGATTCATCGCCAAAGTGTACAGTCAGTGGAACAACATGTACCCTTTCCTGATATTCTGGCACCATTTCTGTCGTTGAATCTACGATCAATCTAATTTTCATTTTAATTCTCCTTGTTTGCGATTCTATTTCTAATCTTTTATAAATTATCAGCTATATTTTCTAACCTTTCACTGATAATTGAAAGATAGCGATAAAATAATATTCTTTCTTCTTCAGTAGTTCCGGCATCGACAGCATCCAGAATCTTATCGATTTTATCAATAATTTCTTTTCCAACCTGTCGACCCTTATCGGTCAAGAAAAAAGGACTCTTGTATCGTTTGGATTGGGCAGTCTTGCATACTACGTATTCGTTTTTTTCTAGAAAGTCAAGAGAGCGGGAGACAGCTGCTTTGTCTTCTTCACATTTTTGGCATAATTCGGTTGCGGTTAAGCCATCGGTTTTATATAGATGATATAAGCAGGAAACATGTGGACTTTTCAAATTGAAAGCAGCAATTTCTTTATTTTTTATTCTGTAAATACTGCGACTGATACGGTTAGTAAGCAAGTTAAAAGTTCCGAAACGATCGTTCATTAGAGTCCTCCTCACTTGTTGATAAATCAACAAAATAAATATAGCACACACTTGTTGGTAAATCAACAAACAAATTAAAAAATTTTCAATAAGTTTGTGAAATTGTTGACTTTATTATCACGCAAGCGTTTTCAAATTGTGAAAATGTTGACAAGTAATTAATAGAGGTATAAATTAGTGTTGTAAAAGAGGTAAAGATTATGAACGAAACAGTCTTAAAAGAAGTAAACGTATTGGTAGAAAAAGGGCTGAAAGCCCTGGATGAATTTACTCATTTAAACCAGAAACAGATAGATTATATTGTAGCTAAGTGTTCTGTTGCTGGTTTGGATAACCATGGGAAATTAGCAGCCAGCGCTATTGAAGAAACGAAAAGAGGAGTCTTTGAGGATAAGGCAACAAAAAATCTGTTTGCCTGTGAATATGTTGTTAACAACATGAGACATTTAAAAACAGTTGATATTATCAGTGATGATCCAGTAACTGGAATTACTGAAATTGCTTCACCAGTAGGAGTTATTTGTGGAATCACTCCAGTTACAAATCCAACAAGTACAGTTGTCTTTAAAGCGTTGATTTGCTTAAAAACAAGAAATCCTATTATTTTCGCTTTCCATCCAGCAGCCCAACAGTGCTCAAAAGAAGCTGCTGAAATCATGTATAAGGCAGCTGTAGCAGCAGGAGCGCCTGAAAACTGTATTCAATGGATTGAAAATCCAAGTATGGATGCGACAAATGCCTTGATGAATCATGAAGGAATAGCGACAATTCTGGCTACCGGTGGAAACTCAATGGTCAAAGCGGCTTATAGCTGTGGTAAGCCAGCTATGGGTGTAGGAGCAGGAAATGTTCCAGCTTACATCAATGCCAGTGCTGATATTGAACAGGCTGTTAATGACATTGTTCTATCAAAAGCGTTTGACAACGGGATGGTCTGTGCCAGTGAACAAGCCTGTATTGTTGATGAAGAAATTTATGAAGAAACAATAAATTACTTTAAAAAGTATAAGGCTTATTTTGCCAGCAAAAAAGAAAAGAAAATGTTGGAAAAGTACCTGTTCAATGTTGAAAGCAAAGCTGATTATCCAAAGGCGGTGTTAAATTCAAAAGCAGTAGGTAAGCCTGTAACCTGGATTGCCAGCCAGGCGGGATTTGAAGTAAGTGAAGATACTTCAATCATCTGTGTTGAGTGCAATGAAGTTGGGGTAAATGAACCATTAAGCAGAGAGAAACTTTCGCCAGTACTGGCTTTCTATAAAGTCAGAGGCGCTGAAGAAGGATTTGAAAAATCTAAACAGATGGTTGAATTTTATGGTTTAGGACACTCAGCAGCGATTCACTGTAAGGAAAAAGAAATGGCTGATGAATTTGGCAGAGTTGTCAAAGCTATGCGTATTATCTGGAATAGTCCAGCCACTTTTGGTGGAATTGGCAATGTCTACAATTCATTTTTACCATCTATGACTTTAGGTTGCGGTTCTTATGGTAGAAACTCAATTGGTGGAAACGTAAGTGCAATAAATTTATTAAACATTAAAAAAGTTGGAAAGAGAAGAAATACAATGCAGTGGTTTAAAGTTCCCAGTAAGATATATTTTGAAAGAAACAGTATTCAATATTTACAGTCTTGTCGTGATGTCAAAAAGGTTTTTATCGTAACTGATAGAAGTATGGTTGATTTTGGTTTTGTTAACAAGATTACTGAGCAATTGCATTTGAGAAAAAATGAAGTAGCAATCCAGTTGTTCTGTGACGTTGAACCAGATCCAGATATCGTTACCGTAAGAAAAGGTGTTGAATTAATGAGGGCTTTCAAACCTGATACGATTATCGCCTTAGGTGGTGGCAGTGTTATGGATGCCGCTAAAGGAATGTGGATATTCTATGAACATCCAGAAGTAGATTTTGATGATTTAAAACAAAAGTTTATGGATATTAGAAAAAGAGCTTTCAAATATCCTGAACTGGGAAAAATGACCAAACTGATCTGTATTCCTACAACTTCAGGTACCGGCAGTGAAGTAACACCATTTGCGGTTATTTCTGATAAAGCCAACAACAAAAAATATCCATTAACGGATTATTCACTAACTCCGACAGTCGCTATTGTGGATCCAGAATTTACAACCAACCTTCCTGCAAGATCAACAGCGATTACTGGAATGGATGTCTTAACTCATGCGGTAGAAGCCTATGTTTCAGTTATGGCCAATGATTATACAGATGGTTTAAGTTTACAGGCCATTAAACTGGTATTTGAGTATTTGCCAAAAGCAGTTAAAAACGGTAAAAACGATTTAGAAGCGAGAGAAAAAATGCACAATGCAGCTACTATTTCGGGAATGGCCTTCGCTAATGCCTTTTTGGGAATGACCCATTCCTTAGCACATAAAATTGGAGCAGAATTCCATACCGTTCATGGACACACCTGTGCAATTTTACTACCAGAAACAATCAGATACAATGGACAGGTTCCTACCAAATTAAGTGTCTGGCCTAAATACAATGTTTATAAAGCGGATAAGAAATATCAGGATATCGCTAAATTATTAGGCTTGAAAGCTGATACACCAGAACAGGGAGTAGAAGAATTTGCCAAAGCAGTAGAAAAACTGATTGTTGAAATTGGTTTGGAAACTAACTTCAAGCAATTAAATATTGATGAAACAAGCTGGAATGAAAAAATTACTTCTATTGCTGTAGCAGCTTACGAAGATCAATGTTCACCAGCTAACCCAAGAGTGCCTATGGTAGAAGATATGAAGCTGATGCTAAAGAAAGTTTACGATAAATAATTAAAAGATCCAGATATGCCTGCAAAGGTATATCTCTTTTTATTTGTATTTATAGACAATTAAATTACCTGGATTTTACAGATGGAGCAAAATAAAAATGATATATTAAAAGAAAGACAACAATATAATTTTTGGAGTAAAATTATGAAATATTTTCGTGAAAAACTCAGCAGTAACAATGTTAAAGAAAGAATAATCTGGGCAATTATTTTGTTTTTCATTTTCTTTTTCAGCATTGTGATTATCAGCTATTATTTTCTTCCTGAGGGCCTGCTTAAGAATAAGAATCCAGCTCAAAATTGGAATTTCTCAGATAGTGCTGTTGTATTAACTTTGCAGATATTTTTCTATAACCTGATATCAGTAGTCATAATATTTCTGACCAGTTTATTTGCCAATAAAAAAAGTGATGAAAAAGAATACTTATCTGTCGGTTATACTGTTTTTTACACATTGATTGCAATTAATGCCGCTGTTCTGGGCAGCTGGTCGTTTTCAGTAGAAACTACTCCACCATCTCTTTTAAGCAGAATTCTTGGCACTTTCAATTTAATTAATAGAGCAGCTCTTTGGGAAATGATTGGTCAGCTGCTGATTACCTGTGCTACTTCTAAAATAGCTGTGATAAAAAGCTGTGGTAAACAGACAATAAAATCCAGTCTAAAAGAAACAAAACTGGAAAAATCGGAAAAAATAATATTTCTGACTGGTATCATTTTAATGCTGATTGGTGCTATTATAGAAAGCATAGCTATCAATAAATTATAGATACTGCTATTGATAGCTGATGTTATCTAACGTTGAAAGGAAAGTTAAAATGAAAAAAAGGTATTTATACGCTTCAATACTGCAATTGGTTTTTGGAATAGCAGCTGTTATCATGTATGTATACCTATCTGGTATTGGTGAGTCAACAGGAAAATGGACAATTACCCTGTTTCTGGCTATCGGATATGTTGTTTCAGGCATAATTGGAATTGTGGATTACAACAAAAATAAAATAAATTAATAAAAAGTTTTTAATTAATTGTAAATAATCAGCGAAAGGATATTTTGGTATGACTGCTCAAAAAGGATTAACCTCTTAGGGACAGAGAAAATAATAAAACTTGGAAAGGAGGTAATTCTCATGTCAAATACGAAAAGAACAGGACAAACAGCCCTTTATGAACGTTTAAGTCGTGATGATGAAATGC